>DAIUEW010000160.1:0-2104 GCA_036844925.1 Candidatus Sulfotelmatobacter sp. | reverse complement strand
CCACCCGGCACGATCATGTGCACGTGCGGGTGATGGCACCCACGCCCACAATACCCTGAGCGCCGATAATACAGATGTTCAGGTCGTCTACCCCTTTCACCCGCTTCATGGTGTTACCCTGCGGATTCTTCGCAGACCGAAGCGAGGAGATGGGGCGGTCTGTGTCATGGATCCAGCCGGGAGGCGACTGAAGATTCCCATCTGGATGCTGTTGCCGGAGTGTGCCGAGATCACGATCTCGCAACGGCCGCGCCTCGGCAAGCAAGCCCTCCTATCTCTCGCTTCATTGATCGCCTCACAACTCGACTCACCCTGTCCACGATAACCTTCGGCGACCGCGCGTTAGCGGAAGCGAGGGAGGTCGTCGTGGTGCAACTTCAACTTTTAGATTTGATGATCTCAAGGGAATGCGGCGCCGTGCCAATGGACGCAGCGACACGCGCCGATCTGATCGATCTCACAGCCCGCGTTATAGCAGCAGTGTTTCACGAGGAGGGGAGAAGAGGAAATGACAGAGCTCTTGCACAATCCCAAAATCAAACCGGAGCATCTGGCTCGCAAGGCGATCGTCTACCTTCGGCAATCCAGCGACAAGCAAGTACGGCAGAATAAGGAAAGTCAACTCCTCCAGTATGCGATGGCCGAACGGGTGCGTGCGCTGGGCTGGCAGGAGGTCGAGATCATCAATAATGACCTGGGATCGAGCGCGGGCCTTGCCGCCGCCCAGCGGGAAGGCTTTGAGCGCGTCCTCAGCTCGGTAGCACTGGGAGAGGTCGGAATCGTCGGCAGCCGAGAGCTATCACGGCTATCCCGAACGGACAAAGATTGGTGTCGGCTGTTGGAGGTATGCCAGATCTTTGGAACGCTAATCGCTGACGAGCAACAGGTCTACGATTTGAGTAATCTCGACGATCAGTTGGTGTTGGGCATCAAAGGGACACTCAGCGTCGTCGAGCTCAAGGTTATACGCCAACGGATGTTGGCAGGGCAGGAGGCCAAAGCGCGCCGCGGCGAACTGTTCAAAAGGCTTCCGATTGGGTATGCCCGCGACCCCGTGGGTAAGATCATGTTTCATCCCGACCGACGGGTCTGCGAAGCGATACAGCTCGTGTTCGCCAAGTTTCGAGAACTGTGGAGCGTGCGTCAGACATTCCAATGGTTCCGTGATCACGACCTGGAGCTACCGGTCAATCCCATACAGGGAACGCGGCTGATCTGGAAGCTTCCTTCGCAGAGCCTAATCCGCGACGTTCTACGCAATCCCTTCTACGCCGGTGCCTATGTTTGGGGACGGCGTCCAGTAACGACCTTGCTGGTAGGAGGCCGGCTCGAGAAACGTCAGAGCGCGATGCGCCCCGCCGAAGAGTGCCGCGTCTTCATCCGCGATCATCATGTAGGTTATATTGACTGGGCAACCTACGAAGAGAATCAGCGAATGATACGGCGCAATTCAGTGAACTGGGAGGGAGACGAATCGATGGCGGCGATTCGCGCTGGCCAGGGTCTTCTGGTCGGACTCCTGCGCTGCGGACATTGTGGACGCAAGCTGCATGTACGGTATTGGGGCGGCCGCGGCACCCATGCGCGCTATCTTTGCAAGGGCGACTACGATGATGGCGGGCAGTATTGCATCGGCTTCGGCGGCAGCTCGATAGACCGGTGCGTAGGACAAGAACTATTAAAGGCGATCGCGCCATTGGGGGTGGAAGCCAGTCTGCGGGCTCTCGAAGAACTGAGTGCCGGCGGCACCGCTCAACGTGCCGCCCTGTCCCGCAAGCTCGAGCAATTGGTGTATGAGGCGAGGAAGGCCTTCGAACAGTACGACGCGGTGGATGCCCGGAATCGACTTGCAGCCAGCGAGTTGGAACGGCGGTGGAACGGAAAGCTGGAAGAGATCGAGGCAGTCAAGCAGCGGCTTTCCAGTCTCGAAACCGAGCGCTATTCGTTATCGCCTGAAGAGGAAATCAGAATACGTTCGATGGGCGATCACTTTGCTGAAGTCTGGCAGAGCAACCACTGTCCCCCGACACTTAAGAAGATGATCTTCCGCACCGCCATCGAAGAGATCATTGTGCGCACTGACCAGGAGAAAAAACACCTTGAG
>DAIUEW010000159.1:0-2514 GCA_036844925.1 Candidatus Sulfotelmatobacter sp. | reverse complement strand
CCCAAACCTCCGCAGAAGTATTTTGAAAGGGCCCCGGTTTCACCGGCAGTTGCCCGACCTCAACCGGAGATCACCCTGTTTCCACTTGGGAGGTAGTTCCTAACTTCACAGATGCCTGCTGGACAGGATCGATCATACCGGATCCTCCCGAGACTTGACGGAGTCTCGGCGGTAGTCTGACCGGACAGTGCGTCCTTTGCATGGAAAGGCGAACACGGGATTCGAGACAGTCCCGTCCCTGTTCATTTCGATTACCGTATTACGCAGCGAGCGCGAGGGAAGGCTGAACGGATTGATAGAGAACCCGTCTCTCCTCTTCGATCGGCAATGGGCTGAGTTCCCAGTCGCCGCTTACAGGTTGATTAGGATGCCCGGATACAATTAAAAACCGGTCATAATTATGTCGGATCGCCAAGTTGAAGGGGTCGAGAGACACAGCGGTTTGAAATGCTCTCTCAATGGCCACCGCCGAATCGTTCTTCTCGAAGAGGGCGAGAGCCCGTAGATCAAACATCAGGGCCGCGTCTGCGTCTCTATTTGCTCTTTCAAGCCCTAGTCGACACAATTCAAGTACATCATCATATTTATGGTGAGAAAACTCGTTACGGGCGAGTTCCAAGTATGGCCAGACAGATCGGGCAAATAACTTCACTGCACTTCGAAAGTCATCGATTGAGCCACCCATGTCGTGTTCCAAGCGAAGAAGGCCACGCGCGGTGAGAAGCTCAGGATTGCCCGGAAATCGCTGAATCCCAGCATCGTAGGTCGACAAGGCCTCATCAAACCGGCCTAGTCGCTCGAGACAAAAAGCTTTGGTAACTAATGCGGCAACCAAGATTGAGTCGGGCGGCTGTTCTGTCCCAAGGTGGACAAGTTTGTCGAGTCCTTGGTTGACGACATCGACAGCCCTTTTAGCAAGTTCTCCCTGATCTTCCCCTCCAGTCATCGAGTAGGCATGAAACACATCCCCCGCACGGAACAGCAATGAGGGCGAGGAAGTAGGATCAAGACTATACTGATTCGCGCGGCTGATTGCTTCTTGCCAATCACACGCTGCCTTGAGGCACTCTAGCGCGAGGATGCGATAAGGCGCATGACCCGGCTTCAAGCGGGAGGCGTTGTCGAAAAATTTCAAGGCGACGTCGTGTTGGCCCAACTCTTGCCAGGCCCTTCCACGAATGTATGAAACGTGATCACTGGCAACGAAGCGCGGTCGCCGTCGCAGCAGATCAAGCACTTCGTCCCACTGGCGCTTTTGAAATGATTCCTCCAGACGATTGGCAAGCTCCTGCAGTGGAATCGGCTCCCAATCTGCGTCCGAGAACTTCTCGTTATCAACGAGGCTGAATAGATCGGAAGACAGCCCCCATAGCCGGCGACGAAGTTGTTCTGGTAGAAGTTCCCAATTCTCATTCAGTTCGTCATCGTCTAAGTCGCCGTCAGCGGCGTCCCAGAGTTGCTTGGCGTGTGTCTCAAGGATCGTGTTTAGCCAACGTGAATAGGCGGCGGCGATCACGACGTCGGGTTTACTCATCTGGGTCATCCTCCCCACTCACCCAATCATTCCTCGTGTTGACGAGAGCCTGACGGTAATCCGCGTATACCATCACGGCAGAGGGTTGGACTGTCGCGTGATCGTCGCCATCCGGCACGAGGGTCAATTGTTCCGTCACCGAACTGTGCTCAAATGAACCTTCCCCGTGCCGGAAGAGGTGCAAGGACTGAGAGCCGATTGCACCTGGGATTTTCCCCGTATCATGCAGCCGTTTCGGGACCATCTTCGGGCTGCACAACTTCCTCATCATGCGCCGCCGAAACCCAGCTATACATGAAACTACAGACATGCCTCCTTCACCAGGGTGGGCGTTGCCGTCCCGCGGTGGAAGGTCTCTTTCTCGAACACCCAACTTCGTTGCTGTGTCACCGACCTCTGGCTTGACCTCCGGCTCCGCCCGTTTCATAACTCGGTACATTCGGGGCATCTTCCAGTCGCTCCCCATCCACCCTTCTGAACTTTTCCGTTTGGACCTCGTATCTCGAATAGCCAGTGCAATAGTACACCAACCCCTCGGTCCCCGCAATCCCCGCCGTTGGATCAATGCAAGTGGACCCACAGCGAACAGGTGCATTTCCGACTGCGCCTTCCGCCACGGATCACGCACTCCGGCTCCCGACCCCTGAAACGAGTCGGAGGGACGATCTCCCTGGTTTTCTCGGGCGAAGGCCACTTTCGTGCCCTTTGCGGTGCGGGTAGCCTGGCCGTCGGAAAGCGCAGCGGCTGCGTGTTCCAACCCCAAGGACGCACGATTTCGAGGGCGAGAGATACCATCAATACGTGAGAGAACCGCTCACCGCCGAAGAGCCTGATCGTCTGTCCAATACCTGCGAGACGCCCACCGAACGACTCGTCGTCTGGACTCTGCTCGACACCGAGCTCCGCGTCAGCGAGCTTTGCGACCTTCACCCCGAAGAACGTCCTCTGGCAGCAGCGCCAGCTCCGGTTCAAGGGCAAGG
>DAIUEW010000158.1:0-2642 GCA_036844925.1 Candidatus Sulfotelmatobacter sp. | reverse complement strand
CGTCGGAAGTTCGGCTACAAAAGGAACTCTTTCATACGGTCATAGACCTAGTTCAGCCAGAAGTTCGTCATACTCCTGATTGCTGAAGACGTCTAGCTTTCTTAACTCATCCTCGGCGGCTGCCACTTCCTTCCGCAGCAGTTCTAGGTCCCAAGCGCCGTTCAGCGCTAATATGTTGTCGGCCATTACGTACGCGCGCTTTTGCATCTCGGTGAGGTGGCCCAGGATGATGACCGGCACCCGCTCCAAGCGAAGCTTGCGGGCTGCTAGAACTCGGGCGTGGCCGGCGATAATCACGCCTGCGCTGTCGATCAAGACGGGGTTGGTAAAGCCAAACTCAACGATGCTGGCCGCGATCTGGGAAACCTGCTTAGACGAGTGCGTTCGAGGATTACGCACGTCGGGTCTGAGCTCGTCAACAGACATGTGTTCAAGGTGGTCTGCGATTACTGGAGAATGCATATCAGGGGTCCTTTCGTGAAGTGGAATATTGCAATGCTGAAGGGCGGATCACGCAAGCTGATTGGAGGATCGAGTTCTGCACTTGATCAGCACCAGCTAAAGGCAGGCGTCATAGGGGAAGGGCGCCGTGCACGCGTTTTTGAGAGAATGAGGAGGGAGAGCGACTCGCGCGGGTTCTCTACTTAGTAGTGTCCGAGATCAAGAAAACGGGGACACTGTATTGAAGTAAATTCCTGAGAATACAACAGATATAATTCCGGATCCTCCAGTCATTGGGCGTTCCCGCCGGGGACGGAATTCTCGTCGTCAATGCTACTGTCGGCCTGATAACACTTTTTTCAGCAGCAGCCTGTTTCGCTGTATCCACTTCATAGCTGCTTGAAGTTGCTTCCGCCCCACTGCATCTGGGAAGCTCAAAATCTGCTGCCGAGTAAGGCCTACTGACTGCCAAACCAGAACCCTTTCGATCACGTCTCTGCGCACTTTGCTCAAACCAGCGATCGACGCCACTTCATCCATCAGCCTCGAATAGTCGACCTTGCGGTGCGCGTCTTCGTGCGGAGAGCCTGCCACTAGAAACTTAGGGGCAACCCGCTGCTGGGCAAATGGCATCTCCCAATCGTCTCCTAGCGAGCCGGTGTTGAGACAGTCGATCGCGTCGTCGTGCCTCATCTGAATGCCGTCTTTGTTCCGCGGCAGTTTCAGTTCCGAAATGCAGCCAACGAACACGCCGGACCGTCTCCCGCGCTCTAGGGTGCGAAGTTCCCGGCGGGCTGCCGCACGTATGTAACGAACCGGATCCTCCGCCTTGCGCCATCTACCTTGCTGCAAGACCAACAGCACAGACTCACAGTAGGACATCGGGAGCGCCAAGAGCTGCATCAGTTTTTTGAGGTCCACTTCACTACTCTGCGGACCAAGAGTCGCGCAGTTGTCGAGCACTTGAGTGTGGGTCTTATCAACATTGGTCATATGTCGTATTCCTTTCGTATGATGTACACCGACCGGGTGGGATCGCGCGGCCTGTTAGCGGGGTTGCCCAGAACGCCGGCCGCCCCCGCACCAACTACCGTCGACACGGAGCCAAGTCGAACATAGGCGCTTAATTAGAGAAATCGGTTCGGGCGTAAAGAATACAAGGGCGCTCTCAAGGGCGAAGCCTTTGCAGCGCCTGCTTTCCTTGTATTGTGCTGAATTCATTGAGCATTCTCTTTTGTTTTTCTGTTGCCGCTCTTCAAGCCTGCGGACCGTTTCGGTGACCGCGTGCTCGAGCTAGCGGTGCAGTTTAATGCCGATCGCTGCGACCGGCAAGCTCGTGACCTGCCCCAGTGAAGGGATCGATTACGAAGCCTAATCGCTCGACGACTCGTTATGGCTTTGGATCCAGTTCTTCCATTGCTCACGCTGTCGGGTCCAGATTACCTCAGCACTTAGCGTGCGGACCGTCGTCTCCCGGATGTGCTGCGTACCGTGCGTACCGCCAGCCCAAGACAGAATCTCCTCCTGAATGTCCGGCGCCAGATTCAGCAGGTTCATGATCTGGGTGACCCGGGGGCGCGACACCCGCCCCAGCTGAGCCAGTTCGGTGTAGTCCCTCACCAAACCTTGCTGGAGCAGCCCCTGAAACTTAATCGCGAGCGCTAACAGCCGTGTGATGCGTGGCATTCTATTCTGTGGATTCTCGGCCCCTGCAATGGGTAGCTCTGTCTCGCCCTCATTGGCGTGCGGCTGTGGACCAGATTGCCGCCTATCCAATTGGGGTATCGAGCGCCCGCGCTGCCCGGTCGCGCGTTCTTCCTCGAACTTGCTCTGAACTCGCTGCCACACTCGCTCCTCCACAATCGCGGGATGCTCGCCAGAATAGCTTTCCCCTCGGTAATCGACCTTGCCCACGTACACTACGTTGGTGAGCAGCCGTAAGAGTGCCTGGTGGGTATATGGCCGACCTTGATGCAGTGTCCCCCTTTGCGTCGTCCACCGCTTAGTTTTCCATTGCCGGTCCTGCAGGTGACGGAGGGTTGTGTTGCGAAAAACCGGAATCGGACTGCGGTAGGGTAAAGCGATGCCCATTCGGCCAACCGATCCTTTCTTCTGGCGGCATTACGAAGGTCCAATCATCCTCGTGTGTGTGCGTTGGTACTTGCGCCTCCCGCTGAGCTACCGGCAGGTGGCGGATCTCA
>DAIUEW010000157.1:0-2796 GCA_036844925.1 Candidatus Sulfotelmatobacter sp. | reverse complement strand
AATCGGCATCGCTTTACGCTACCGCAGTCCGATTCCGGTTTCTCGCAACACAACCCAAAGAACCGTTCAAGCTGGAGGTTCATCAACTCATACTCGACCATGTGGGCGAGAATGGGCCAATCTTTTATCGTGCAACGCTGTTAAACACAGAGCCACCGGGCGAAATTCGCTCAACCGGTCAATTTGGTCCCTGGAACTCAGAGTCGCCGGGCAGTACGGCGGTTTCGGGTTCCTACACCTTTGACGACGCAAATCTGGGTGTCTTCGAGGGCATCGCTGGAACGCTCTCTTCCCGTGGCAAGTTCAGCGGCACGCTCGAGCATATCGAATCCGAGAGTGAGGCCGACGTGCCGAACTTCCACGTTTCAGGCAGCAGCCACATCGTTCACCTGTCAACCGAATTCCGGGCGGTGGTTGACGGGACGAACGGCGACACCCAACTTCTCAACGTCCGATCGCATTTTCAGAGGACTACGGTGCTATCGAGCGGCACCGTCACAGGCCAAGCCGGCCAGCAGGGAAAAACGGTAGCGCTTGAGATGACCGTGAAGGACGGCCGCATCGATGATCTGTTGAGCCTTATTGCGGAGGACAAGAATCCCTCGATGACGGGTAGCGTCACCTTGCATGCGAATGTAAAAGTGCCGCCGGGACAACTGGGATTTCTGAAAAAACTGGCTCTCGAAGGCGACTTTGGCGTCGGCAATGAACGCTTCACGAACGCGGCGGTGCAGGCGCCCCTCAACAGCTTGAGCGAGAGTGCCCGCGGCGAGAATAAGAAGCAGCAAGCAGAAGATCCTGAAACCGTGCTCTCGAATCTCAAGGGGCACATCTCCGTGAAAAATGGGATTGCGACGTTGTCAAATGTCTCGTTCAGCGCCCCGGGCGCGATTGCCCAGATTCGTGGTACGTACAACTTGCTGGACAAAACCGTAAACCTACAGGGAGTCTTGCACACGAATGGAAAGTTATCCGACACGACGTCCGGAATCAAAGCAATCGTTCTGAAAGCAGTTAGTCCATTCCTGAAGAAGAAAACCGTAACGATAGTGCCATTCACGGTCACCGGCACGTCTAAGCAGCCATCATTTGCACTGGATTTTGACGCAAAACGGACGTTCTAACTGTGTCCGATCGATGCCATGCCAGCGAAATTCAGTAACGGCTGGACATAGTTGATTTGATGCATCCGGCCTTCCGCGCCGAATTTGAGGTCATGTGAGCCCTTGTTCCACTAAGGGTTCCTACGAGGTGGTGAACTTGTTGTCCTTCGCGAAGATAGCTCCAGGGCTGAGTTCCAATGTTGTCGCTTGACCCGCCGGCCGGCGTGTAGTTCCCAATGCTAACAAAGGGGAGCTGCGGAAAGCCGGAGGTATCCAGGTAGGTGGGCAGCCCCAGCGTTGCCGATGGAGACATGCCCTTGTACTTTGCCTCATTGAAGATGCCCTCTCCCCCCGGCCCAAAGGCCCGCAGGAGCCCGTAAGTAACGTTCAGCATCAATGTGGGACTGAACGTGTGGGTGTGATTGATGGCCACCGAGTGCGTCGGCCCGCCAGTCTGGCCATAGTCGCAGGGATCGGCGACGTTTCCGAAGCAGTTCAGCGGAGCGCTTCCGCCCCAGTCCCTTGAGAACCGGCCGCTCAATAAATCCCTGTCGCTGAAACGATGGTCAATCTTGATATCGAACTGGTTCTTGGTGCTGTGGGCGGCCGCAGAGCCCTGCCAGTTCGTGTACGGAGTGTAGGCAGAGGTTCCCACAGCGAGATTAGGCAGCGGAAAGTACGACATCAACTTCATCGCGCCCGGATCGATCAGATTCCCAGGTGTAGCCGGAAGCTGAATGGAAGAGGCAATCCGGCGGCTTCGGCTCGTTGCAGATACTCGTGGACGGTTCCGAGACCAATCGAGCAACTGCGGGCGATCTGCCGGAGCCCCAGGCCCACTTCAAATCTCAATCTAAGAACTTCTTTGGTCTTGCGCACGGACAATCTCCTGGCTGGCAAGCTGATCCTCCCTTTCGGGGGAGGCTGCTTGCCATTGTGTTGTCCAGCGCCGTTGACCTGTGGAAATTAATCCGGCGAAGCCGAATGCGGTTCCGGGATCGGCCTGAAACTGTTCGGCTTCATCCAGAGTTAGGAGCCTTAGAGTAACTTGGTAGCCTTAGTAAGTTACCAGCTTAGTCAGCTGGACGGTGGATTCTACAGCCTTCCAATCTTTTCTGAACGCTAGCAGGCATCCGCCATTCTCCACTTCTACGAGGACCACGTGACATAGTCCACGCGCCAGTTGCACCGTTTGCCGGACCGCAGCCGACTTCCCATTCCTAAATCGGGCAGCCTCCTTGATCCCCGTAGCCCAGGAGTTTGAAGCCAAAAAGGTGTTACAAGGCGAACTGCCGCTGAAACGATTTGTCCGGAGTCACAACGGGAGGTGATCGCGCCAATTCCCTATGGTTGTGGCGCGGCGGCCTGAAGTTCGATTTGACCGCGCAAATCAACATCCGTAGCGCCTTTGCAGCGCAGAGTTTTTGGCGCAACAAGCGCAAGGCCGAAGGGCTTAGTATCTCACGCGGAAAGCCTACCATGGATCGCATCGCCTGACTTCGGCGCGCTCCACGCGAAGTGTTAATTCTTCAGAAAGGAGGATCTCGGTGTGATGCGCGAGCGGCAGGAAGCGCTATAATCTTCGTGTAATTCCGCCCTCTCGTCGAACCCGGAGGAATCAGGTGAAGACAATCCGGCCGGTTGTGTTGCGAAAATTCAAAGAAGAAGACGGGCCTTCGGTTCGCCTCAAGAT
>DAIUEW010000156.1:0-3003 GCA_036844925.1 Candidatus Sulfotelmatobacter sp. | reverse complement strand
CAATCGTCCCCACGTTGCAGTGCGGCTTGGTGCGTTCAAATTTCTCTTTCGCCATTTCCGTTCCTCGTAGCGCCGGCGTCCCGCCGGCTGTCGCGCGGGCGTCCCGCCCGCGCTGTCTTGCAGAATCGCGGCTCTCGCCTCGATTCAAAGTTTCGTTGCTGCGGGCTTCGCCCGCGATCGGGCCGGCCAGAGGCCGGCGCTACTTTGTCGTGCCCTGCACCTTGGCGATGATTTCCTCCGCGACCGATCGCGGAGCCTCCTCATAGCGCGCAAAGTGCATCGAGTATTCGGCGCGGCCCTGCGTCGAAGAACGCATGTGGGTCGCGTACCCGAACATTTCCGCCAGCGGCACAATCGCCTTGATCACCTGAGACCCGGCACGATGCTCCATGCCTTCGATCCGTCCGCGACGCGAACTCAGGTCGCCCATGATGACACCCGCGTAATCTTCCGGCGTCACGACTTCGACCGACATCACCGGCTCCAGCAATACTGGAGAAGCCCTGCGCGCCGCCTCTTTGAAGGCCATCGATCCGGCGATCTTGAACGCCATTTCGTTCGAATCGACGTCGTGATAGCTGCCGTCGTAGAGCGTCGCCTTCACGTCGACCATGGGATAGCCAGCCAGCACTCCGCCTTCGAGCGCTTCCTGAATGCCCTGATCGATCGGCTTGATGAATTCCTTCGGCACCGAACCGCCGACGATATCGTTCACAAATTCGTAGCCCGTTCCCGGGGGTTGCGGGTCGAGATAAATCTTGGCATGCCCGTACTGCCCACGCCCGCCGGTCTGCCGGATGTACTTGCCCTCGGCTTCGGAGTGCTTGCGAATGGTCTCGCGATACGCCACCTGCGGCTTGCCGACGTTGGCTTCGACTTTGTACTCGCGCATCATGCGGTCGACGATGATCTCCAGATGCAGCTCGCCCATGCCGCTGATGATGGTCTGTCCGCTGTCGGGATCGGTATGAACCTTGAAGGTGGGATCTTCCTGGGCCAGGCGTCCGAGCGCCATGCCCATTTTTTCCTGGTCGGCCTTGGTCTTGGGTTCGACCGCAACCGAAATTACCGGCACGGCAAACTCGATCGATTCGAGCGCAATGGGATGATCCTCATTGCAGATCGTGTCGCCGGTGCTGACGTTTTTCAAACCAACGGCTGCACAAATGTCTCCCGCGAGAATCTCGTTGATCTCCTCGCGCTTGTTGGCGTGCATCTTGAGCAGTCGTCCAATGCGCTCGGTCTTGCCGGTGCGCACGTTCAGGACGGAGTCGCCGGTCTTCAGGTGCCCGGAATAAACGCGAATGAACGTAAGCTGTCCGACAAACGGATCAGCCATGATCTTGAACGCCAGCGCCGAGAATGGTTCTTTGTCGTCCGCCTTGCGCGTGACCGGCTGCCCATTGTCGGGGTTCTTGCCGTGCGTCTCGCCCACATCGAGGGGTGAAGGCAGATAATCCACCACCGCGTCCAGCAGCGGTTGCACGCCCTTGTTCTTGAATGCTGTTCCCACCACAACCGGGAATACCTTCAAATCAATGGTCGATTTGCGCAATGACGCGCGCAGTTCGTCGGCGGTAATCTCTTCGCCTTCCAGAAACTTGTGCAGGATTTCGTCGTCGTTCTCGGCGATGCTTTCGACCAGCTGTGCGTGGAAGGCTTCGGCTTTCTTTTTCAGCTCGGCGGGAATTTCTTCCGTGACGTACTCGGCGCCCATGGTGTCGTCCTGCCAGACGATCGACTTCATGTTAATCAGGTCAATGACGCCTTTGAATTTGTCTTCCTGACCGATGGGAATTTGAATCGCGACGGGCTTGGCACTGAGGCGCTTGCGGATGGTATCGATGGCGTGCTCGAAATCGGCACCCATCTTGTCGATTTTGTTAATGAAGCAAATCCGCGGGACGCCGTATTTGTCGGCCTGCCGCCAGACTTTTTCCGACTGCGGCTGCACGCCATGCACCGCGTCAAACACCGCGACCGCGCCGTCCAGCACCCGCAGCGAGCGCTCGACCTCGGCTGTAAAGTCAACGTGGCCCGGTGTATCGATGATGTTGATGCGAATATCGCGCCAGGTGCAAGTCGTCGCTGCGGACGTAATCGTGATGCCGCGCTCCTGCTCCTGCTCCATCCAGTCCATGATGGCCGTGCCTTCGTGCACCTCTCCGATGCGGTGCGTCTTGCCCGTATAAAACAGGATGCGCTCGGTCGTAGTGGTCTTGCCGGCATCGATGTGGGCCATGATGCCGATGTTCCTGCACCGTTCTAATGGGACTGTTCTAGGCACGACGATCTAGCTTCCTTCTGGGCTCCGACTTCAGTTTCGATTGAGTAATTGGGAAATTTAGAAATTGGGTAATTGAAAATCCAATCCCAATCGCCTTGCCAATTACACAATTACAAAATTCCCCAATTACTCAATTCTTCTCACCAGCGATAGTGCGCGAACGCCTTGTTCGCCTCCGCCATGCGGTGCACATCCTCTTTTTTCTTGATGGCCGCGCCTTTTCCCGTAGCGGCATCCAGCAACTCGTTGCTCAGCTTATCGACCATTCCCTTTTCGCCGCGTCCGCGCGCGTAAGTAATAATCCAGCGGATCGCCAGCGACGTCCTCCGGTCGGCGTTCACCTCCACCGGCACCTGATAGTTCGCGCCACCCACACGGCGGGTTTTGACTTCAAGCAGTGGTTTGGTGTTCTCCACCGCCTTGGTGAACAGCTTGAGCGCCGTATCGCCGCCCTTTGACTCCAGCTTGGTCAGCGCTTCGTAGAAGATGCCTTCCGCGGTCGAGCGCTTGCCCTGCCACATCATCGAGTTGATGAACTTGGTCACCAGGTCCGAGGCATACACCGCATCGGCCGGCACCGTCCGCTTGGAAACATGTCCTTTTCTAGGCATCTCAGCTTTGTCCTGTCATTCCGAACCGGCGCACCACGCCGGTGAGGAACCTGCTTTTTTGTCCTGTCATTCCGAACCGGCGCACCACGCCGGTGAGGAACCTGC
>DAIUEW010000155.1:0-3189 GCA_036844925.1 Candidatus Sulfotelmatobacter sp. | reverse complement strand
GGCACGACCTTCAGTCGTGCCGTCCAGAGCCAATAAAGACGAGGGCTTTAGCCCCTGAGGGACCCCGACCTGCTGCTCCGGACTATTTATGAGATGGCTACTAGGCGCAAAAGTCACGGGCCACCTGATACAGTCTCAGGCGATGCTTCTATCGCTTACTGGGAAGTTGTAGGGGCCTTCACGGCAGACTCGGTTGAGCACCGATAACAAGCAGCTGGCTACTTCGCCTTTGGAAACGAATGCATCAACTGCATCCAACGCCTGTTCGCGAACTGCGTCGTCACCGGAAACCATGACGATTGGAACTTGTGGTCTGATGCGCTTTATTTTGGCCGCGACCTCATGCCCATTCATCTCGGGCATGTGATAGTCGACGATCACGGCGGCAACCGGGCAGACTTCGGCAAGCTGTAAACCCTGTCGGGCGGAGGCTGCAGTGAGCACTTCGTATCCGCGTCTCTCCAGCAGTGCCCTGTGGTAACTCAACACGCCGTCATCATCGTCGATACACAGAATGGTCTTTCCAGCCGAGTCGTTGGACATCACTTTATACCCCCCACATAACGTAATGATCGAGGATGTGCCCGGCTAAAGCTGTTCAATTGTGAACACTTCTTGCCCCATTTGTTGTGCAAGTTGGTCCTTGGTCTGGGAACGCCTTGCGCGCGATGTGTGTGGGTCTGACACTTGTTTCGCCCTAGAGTTGCGTTGGCAATGAGGGAACGATGACGGCAGTCAGTCACCAACGTACTCGCGACCGTCGTGCCGGCAAGCCGAGCAATACTGACCAGATATCCCGCCCATCAACACCTAGGCTGCAGATGTATAACAGATTTGTTTCACGCTGCGAGGAGACGAATGAGAAAACAATACCTTCACTTGTCCGCTTACTCTTGTGACCTGTGTGCCGGTCCGGTCATCACAGGAGCCGTTGCGGTCCGCGAGAATGAAATATCGAAAGAGACGGACATCCGGCAGGTGGGAGCAATGTACCTCTCGTGCGGCCTTCGCCAAAGCGGGCCAACCGAACCCGGGCGTGCTCGTCATTTATTGCCGATTGAATGGAATCCAGTGAGCGCGAGCCGCGCAGGTCATCTGACCACCGCATACGTGGAAGCGCTTAATCGTGCAGAACTACGTTGAGCAGAGAGCTGTGGACCTGCAAGGCGCCTTCCGCCCCGCCGGCGTAGTGAATGAAGCCGAGCTTTCTGAACCGGTTCATGAAGAAGCTGACACGCGAGCGGGTGGTACCAACCATTTCGGCGAGCGTTTCCTGGCTGATCTTCGGCACCACGGTTTCGGGGATGCCTTCCTTGCCAAAATGAGCGAGCAATAGCAGAACGCGGGCTAGTCTCTTTTCGCTGGAGTTGAACAATTGGTCGACCAGATCCTCTTCGTAACGGATATTCCGCGCCAGCAGATACGCCACAAACATCTCAGAAAGGGCGGGTTCGCGGTGCAGCGCACCCATCATGGTTTTCTTGTCAACCCGCAGGATCTCGCAGTCTGTCATCGCCGCCGCGGAGCCCATTCGCAAGAGCTGCCCTGCCAGTGAACCTTCCCCGAAGAAGTTCCCTTCACTCACGATGCCGATCGTCGCTTCTTTGCCGATCTTCGATACAACAGTGAGGCGCACTTTGCCCTTTTGGACATAGAAAACCGCGTCCGCCTGGTCCCCTTGCGCAAATATCATTTGCTTTTTTTCAACAGAGAGGATCTTCCTGCCATCGCCAATGGTCGCGAGAAAAGTATCGGAGTCGAACTTGCCGTTCTTCTTGACTGCTACCGGGGGGCTCATGGTCACTAACAGTATAGTCTGCGGAACCAGGCCCAGACCGCATAAATCGTGACAAGTTAATAATTTGCAGAGTGAGCGTTTTTGCACAGAATGTTGGGGGCAAATGTTTGATCCTAAAAGATTGCTCACGGCAGCGTTACGTCGATTGCAGCGGGTTGTCTCAGGAGGGCTTATGTCAGCAACTGTTCAAGTCGGCACGATTCTCATGAACGAGTGGCCGGGGATGGCGCAACTCTTTCAGCTGGAGAGTGAACCCTACTCGGGAAATTGGAGCCTGGTGAAGACGCTGGATGGCGTCGCTCTTGATCGCAAGATCCGTGCGGCGGGATGGAACCTCTTTTTCATGGCGCCAGAAGTCAAAGTGATGTTCTTTGGCGTTCTTGGAGCCGCGAAGATCCAAAACGCGTTACAGCGGATTTTAGCGAAGGTGAAGCCGCAACACTTTAATGGCCTCGAGGTAACTGGAATCGTTGCCAGCCATTTTCTAGGAGTGCCGTACGTAACCGTCTCCGCGCACTCGCGCCATATGCAAAAGAACTGTTGCCTGGATAACTCTGAGGAGCGCCAGGCCTCGGATGACAACGCGGAATGGGCCAAAGGCTGAGTGCGTTTCCCAACCGGACGGCGACCCAAGCCCTAAATCCGTCTGCTGAGCAACTAAGTGTCCGAAGCCACCAAGCGCCGGTCTCGATGCGGGTTCGTGCGGGGCAGGCCAGTGCTAAGCTCGCACTTTTCCCCCGGCTTCGCACCACACGTGGGGCAGCGAACCGCCAAGACTTCCTTCTGTTTTGACTTCATTGAGTCATAATGCAGCGTTGCTAACCAAGAAAATGGTCAATAGTGATCAGTCCTCAAGTCCATTTTCGTTGAATACTGACGAGAGGAAACTTTAATCCATCCTCAGCGTGTGCTTGCGGCTCCTCGGGAGAGCCTCATGCAGCAATTGTTCTCACCCGGCGAAGGGGAAATGGCGATACCAATCACAGCGTTTCCAAATCGTGGCCTGGAAGTGGTTAGTTCCCCTCTCGTGCCGGAGAAGACCTCAACCACCCGCGCCCGATCGCATTCGAAGCCATCGCTGCCCAGTCGTATCGCGGTAATCGGGAATTATCTTCCGCGGCAATGTGGAATCGCTACGTTCACGACCGACTTGTGCAGCGCGATATCTGCGGAATACGGAACAGCTCGACTGTTGGCCCTCCCGGTGAACGACACCGAAGAAGGTTACGACTATCCCTCACGGGTGCGATGGTCGCTCGCTCAGGACGACCTGACCTCGTATCAGGAAGCGGCGGAATTCCTGAACTTCAACAACATCGACATGGTGTGCCTCCAACACGAGTATGGAATCTTCGGCGGCGCGGCCGGAAGCCATATTCTGCATCTGCTAC
>DAIUEW010000154.1:0-3400 GCA_036844925.1 Candidatus Sulfotelmatobacter sp. | reverse complement strand
ACTGCTGCAAAGCTTCCATGGCTTGCTACTGGGGTTCCAAACTGTTTTCCAGTTGTTACCAGAGCGGGCGATGGACGCAAAAGAGAAGCTGGGTAGCGCGATTGAACAGGCCGCCAGGGCGATTACGGAAAGCCGGGATGCGGTGCAAGGATTGCGCGACTCTGTAATCGAAGGCAACGATCTCGCCCCGGCCATAAGCATCCTTGGAGAAGAACTGGCCACGCACTCAAACAACTCTCGACCTACATTACGCGTGGCCGTCGAGGGCAAGTCACGGGATCTCCATCCCATCCTTCGGGATGAGGTCTACAAGATTTCTGCCGAGGCACTGCGGAATGCTTTTCGGCATGCCCAGGCAGGACGGGTTGAGGTTGAAATCCGCTATGACACGGAGCAGTTTCGATTGCGTGTGCGGGACGACGGCAAAGGCATTGACCCTGTGATTCTCTCTGCCCAGGGAAGTAAGGGGCACTTCGGTTTGTCTGGTATGCGAGAACGCGCGACAATTATGGGGGCTAGGTTAACGGTGTGGAGCGAAGTTGGCGCGGGCACTGAAGTGGAGCTCTGCATACCCGCCTGTACCGCCTATGCCACAACTACTGAACGCTCCTGGCTTTTACAAAAGCCTGCCGGGAAGGCATGAATCTGGGAACGATCATGACTAGCGCGATCTCTCAAATTCGGATTCTCGCCGTCGATGATCACCCGATCGTGCGCCAGGGAATCGCCGGTCTGGTTGGCACTCAGCCCGATATGGCTTTGGTAGGCGAGGCGTCCAACGGACGCGATGCCATTCAGCAATTCCGAACGCACCGCCCGGACGTCACGTTGATGGACTTGCAGATGCCGCAAATGAACGGCATCGATGCCCTGATTGCGATTCACAACGAATTTCCCGACGCAAAAGTGATTGTGCTGACGACTTACGTAGGCGATACGCAAATTCTGCGTGCTCTCAAGGCCGGTGCTCAGGCCTACCTGCTCAAGAATACATTGCACAAGGAACTACTCGAGACAATCCGAGCAGTCCATGCGGGAAAGAAGACCCTCTCGCCGGAAGCGTCGTTCCAAGTCGCCGAGCACGCGACGGATGACGCCCTGACGCCAGCAGAGATCCTTGTCTTGAGACTGATCGCGGCTGGGAATGCGAACAAGCAGATTGCGGATCAGCTTTCAATCACGGAGGAAACCGTTAAGAGTCGAGTCAAGAACATTCTTTCTAAACTGGGCGCCAACGATCGAACGCACGCCGCAACGATTGGCCTGAAGAGAGGAATCATCGAGCTGTAGTTTCCACCTTGCCTGCCCGCCTCAGAAAAATGCAGAACTCTAAAGAGTGACGATCAAACCTCTTTTTGGGGTTTCGATCAGCCCCCGAAACGGGGGAGTCTAGTTATGTACTGAAAGGTGCGTCATTGCGACGGCTGTATTCCACATTCGCTGGCGGTTGGCCCGGAACGGGTCTGCTTCTCATGCGCGTGGTCGTTGGCTCCGTGCTGATTGTGCGCGCGGGCTTGAGGTTGTGGAGCGATCTACCACCGATGAATGTGACAATTCCCGCTGTGCTCTTAATCGGAGCGGGAATACTGCTAATCGTAGGTTTATGGACTCCAATCGTGGGAACTTCCATAGCATTGATTGAAATCTGGAAGATGCTTACGGTAGCCGGGGACAAATGGGTTTGGCTGCTGTTGGGAACTGCCGCTGCCGCTCTCGCAATGTTAGGACCGGGTCTATGGTCCATCGATGCTCGCCTTTTCGGGTGGAAGCGCATCGAAGCTCCGCCCCGCAAAACAACCTCTAGCTCTCCTTAAGAAACTCCCCACATACCAACTTGCCTCAGAAGAGGGTGACATTCGTTCCCCCCAGAGTTTGCGATTTACCCCCATCTGGGGTCGTGCGCAAACAGAACTGATTGCACAATGGCTACGTTACTACGACAACAGGTGCAAAGGTCAGGTGGCGCTTATGTGGAAGATCACAACTCGCGGTTTCACGCTACAGGAAGTCCTAATCATGGCTGCAATGAATGTTGCGTCCGTTCTGATAGCGACCGACAAAAGCGAGCGAACGACTGGCACAGCCCGGCGCACCGAGATTCAACAGGATCTAGGAGATTGTCATGGCAAAGGTGATTGAGTTTTACATACCGAAGAACTTTCGGAAACCGTTAAGGACGGCGGCTCAGCCGCAACTCGGAAAAATCATCGAGTTTTGCTCACAGACGAAGAGATCAGCTTAGCTGCTATCCACCTTTTGCGGATTATGGAGGAAATATGACATTCATTCCCACACAAACCGGCTTTATGCGTCTGGAAGATTCGGAAAAATTGTTGCGAGCCATCTTCCCAAACTATCCCAGCCTGGAGCCGTGCCATTCCGCGCCACGTCTGGAGCCGATTCCCCAAGGCAGCAAGGAATATGTGAACGAAGAGAGGATGTCTCTCTGCTAGTCACTTTTGTTCGTATAAGTGCTCGCAAAGCACTGCAAGTGTAAGGATTCGGGAGGAAACTATGAGCGCCGCCGTCGCTTTCGCAGACCCCGGAAGTCTCGCAGGAGCATGTTTTCCCAACGTGAGCGAGATCGAAGACCAGCAACTTCACCTGGAAACAGAAATTGGCTCTGAGTACTGTTTCGAAGACATTGTCGGCAAAAGCCCAGCCGTTCAGATGGTGCTGGAACAAGTTGCGATCGTCGCACCCACTGATTCCACGGTCCTGCTTCATGGAGAGACAGGAACGGGCAAGGAGTTGATTGCGCGGGCGATACACAAACTTAGCTCTCGACGCGAGCGCCCCTATGTGCGCATGAACTGCGCCGCCATTCCCTCGGGACTGCTGGAAAGCGAACTGTTCGGGCACGAGAGGGGCGCCTTCACAGGAGCGTTAATGCAGAGAAAGGGCAGATTCGAGTTGGCCGACAGAGGTTCGCTGTTTCTGGATGAGATCGGCGACATCAGCCTGGAACTCCAGCCGAAACTATTGCGCGCCATTCAAGAGCAGGAGTTCGAGCGGCTCGGAAGCTCGAAGACGATCCAGGTCAATGTGCGCCTGATTGCCGCCACGCATCGCGATCTTCCCGCCATGATTCGGGACGAGAAGTTCCGCGAGGATCTTTTCTATCGATTCAACGTCTTCCCGATTGAGATCCCGCCGCTGCGCGAAAGGCGCGAGGATATTCCACTCCTGGTGAACTACTTTGTGTCAAAGGTAGCGGCGCGGATGCGGAGACAGATAAAGTCAATCCCCAAACGCGCAATGGAGATGCTGACGAACTGTCCGTGGAAGGGAAATATTAGGGAATTGGCGAACTTCATCGAACGAGCTGTCATCCTCACACGTGGTGAGGAGTTAGAGGTGCCGCTTGCCGAGCTTGCCACCTCATCCGAGACCAATGTTG
>DAIUEW010000153.1:0-3422 GCA_036844925.1 Candidatus Sulfotelmatobacter sp. | reverse complement strand
CTTGATGGATGACTGCATGGGGATGAAGCGATTCACCAGCCACAGGAGCACACCCACCACGATAAGAACTTCCAGGAGTTGAATTAACGGCATGATCTTTGACCTTTCTTCGTTTTGCGGGCTAACCCCTCTCATCCGCCCGAGGGGTTGCCCTTAGTTTCGATGTCGATAACATTTAGGGCCGAATCGTGTCCGCCGCAGGTTCGGGGCGGACACGCGGATAAAGAATGCCGATTGGCTGGATGTGGTCGCTGTAGCAACCTAAGAATTGAGAGCTACGAATCAGCGTCCGCGGCCCCGTCTACACACTCAGGAGAATAAAGAATGACAGGTGCAGACGTTCGTGTCTGAGCAAGATAGCTCACATGCGAAGTTAAGGTTGTTTCACAAATCCTGCGCTCGCTGCCGGCGCTCGCAACTTCCATTGGCATCCAGCCAAGCTAGTAGAGACTGCACGCTAGCCCGAGCCAGAGCAATCGCGCAGTCTGCGGCTCCGTAGTAAATGTTGAGGGTGTCGCCATCGGCGTCCATCGTATATCCGCAGGGGAACACAACGTCGTCAACATCGCCGTGCACTTCGTACTCCGCTTCCGGCCCAAAGATCCAGGAGTCACCGCGCAGCAGGCATTTTTCCGGATTTTCCAGCTCGAAAAGAGCCAAGCCCAATCGATACAGACAGCCCGAAGGCGTGTGCCGTACTCCGTGATAGAGCACGAGCCATCCCCTTGAAGTCTCGATGGGAGGTGGCGACATCCCGATTTTGTTTGCGTCCCACCATGCTCCGCGGCGAGCCTCCAACATAAGTCGGTGCCTGCCCCAATAGCGCAGGTCGGGAGAGTAGGAAATCCAGATGTGCGACCCAAGGGCCGTCATGGGCCGATGAATCAGCGCCCAGTATCCATCGATTCTGCGCGGGAAAAGCGCTGAGTCTTTATCATCTGGTGACATGATTACGCCGTAACGTTCGAAGCTGCGAAAGTCTTTGGTCAGGGCGAGAGACACTCCGGGACCGCCGCGCGAATAGGAGGTGTAGGTGACCACGTATTGCTGCAGTTCGGGGACGAATGTGATGCGAGGATCTTCAATACCCCAGATCTCTTCCGGATAGTTCTTCGGGTCGGACAGCAATGTGGGGTGGGTATCGATCTGCCATGCATCGACGCCGTTGCGTGATCGCGCGGCGCAAAGATGCGATAGGCCGCGGCGATCTTCCACGCGGCAAAGCAGCAGGGTCGTGCCGTCCGCCAGTAGCGTTGCGCCCGCATTGAATACGCTATTGATTGGGTATGGCCAGTCCTTACTAGTCAGGATTGGGTTCGAGGGATGGCGAAGAAGCAGTGGCTCGAAGCGAGTGCTCAACAGGCTCACGGGCTTTTCTGCGGGTGCGGTCATGAAAGGATTTCCTTTTGTTCGGGCGCTTGCAAAGATCGCATTTCGAGGAGTGCCATCAAGAAGGATAGCGTTGATTCTGCTCCCTGATTCTCATTGGCGCGGTCGGGATGCAGGCCGTCCCGGCAACCGCCGGTGACGGAATCATAAAGAGGTAGTTGAAGATCGTTGTCGCCGAGGAACCAGTTGAAGGCCGACCACGCTTCGTTGCGCCAGCGGCTGTCGCCAGTTGCGCGGTACGCTTGCAGACACGCAGAAACCGCGCCAGCGGCTTCGAGCGGTTGTTGATCAAAACGGGCCTTCTCACCATTCTGGTGATAGAAGCCTTGCGAACCGATCGGCACAAAATGGCGATTGATGTCGCAGTGTTGCGTTTGTGACAGCCAATCCAGTGATTCCAGACCGGCGGAGATCATGCGATCGTCTGTGCAAGCTGAACCCACCAGTAACAGAGCTTGGGGTAATCTCGCGTTTCCGTAGGCCAAAACGTTCTCGAACCATTTCCAGTCCGGCCGCCGGATTGATTCATACATTTCGAGGAGTCGCCGGCTCAGGGCGGATCGCACTTTCTTCGCATCGCGATCCCCGGGATACGCGGTGAGGTATTCCTGAATTCCGAGCAGAGTGTAGGCCCACGCTCGCGGACTGTTGAATTCCAGCACCGCGGGCAGAGAAAACTCGAACAAGCGACCTGCGGCGCCCCTGCATCCGTGGTCTTCGGATCGCCCGAGAACCGTCCCGAGGGCCCACAACGCCCGCCCATGGCAGTCTTCGGAGCCTACCGGTTCGTTCCACCGGCGATCGTAGCGGAGAAAGTTCTTGAATCTGCCTTTCGCGGGGTTAAAGGCATACTCCAGGAATGACAGGTACAGACCAGGTGAATTCGGGGAAGGCAAATGTGTTTTTCCACGCCGGTGGTTATCCGAGTGATCCAGATCCAACTGCTGCAGCATCACGGCAAGTATGAGGGCGCGAGCATTGTCGTCCGTGGTATAGCCCTCTCCGCGGTTTGGGATCGTGAAGATCGCGTGCTGCAGTATTCCCGTGTCGTCGGTCATCTGATTCAAGTGACACAGGTTCAACTCCGGCAATTGATCCGGCGATTTGTGCGTCACCCGGGCCGAGAACTGCACTTTTGGACTCTCCATGCGGTCGCTGCGCACTCGCGCGAAGCTTTCCATGTAACCCTGCGCGACTCTTTTCCAGACCATGTCTCGCGCAAACAGATAGGCGCGCTTCCGCATCGCGTGACGTTTCGCGGGAGTGTCCAGGAGTTCGATTGTCTTTTGCGCAATCGCGTCGGGATTTTGGAAAGGGACCAGCGCGCCTCGGCGGTCGTCTAACAATTCAATGGCGTGCCAATACGGAGTAGAGATGATCGCTTTGCCCGCTCCCAGTGCATAGGCGAGCGTTCCGGAAACCACTTGCGCTTCATGCTGGTAAGGAGTGATGTAAATGTCTGCGGCGCCAATGAACTCGACCATCTCTTCCGGGCTGACGAAACGGTTGTGGAACATCACCTGCGATTCCACCCCCATTTCCCTGGCCAAGGCTTGCAGGCTGGCTCGATACTTGTCACCCTCGCGGCGAAGGATATGAGGATGGGTCGCGCCTGCCACGATGTAAGCGACATTCTTGTGCTTGGAAAGAATCTGCGGCAGCGCTCGAATTACGTTTTCGATTCCCTTGTTTGGCGAAAGCAGCCCGAAGGTGAGCAAAACCGCTTTTCCTTCCACGCCAAAGCGATCCTTGTAGAAATTCGGATCCAGGAATGGCAGGTCGGGAACTCCATGCGGCACCATGTCGATCTTGCTGCCCGGCACCTTGAAGATTTCCTGCAAGAACTGGGACGATAGCTGGCTCATCACGATTAGGCGATCCGAGAGTTCTGCGATCTCTTCCATCACCCTCAGTTGATTAGGGTCTGGCTCGCGCAGAACCGTGTGCAGCGTGGTCACTAAAGGCATTTTCAGGTGGCGTAGCAGATGCAGAATATGGCTTCCGGCCGCGCCGCCGAAGATTCCATACTCGTG
>DAIUEW010000152.1:0-3493 GCA_036844925.1 Candidatus Sulfotelmatobacter sp. | reverse complement strand
GCCGTGCCCCCAAACGGTTCCACCACAATCGCATCGGGTCGGGACTCAACCCGGCGTTGGATTGCCTTTAGGAGTTGCGTGCTCTGATTTACCGCGTCGTTATCGGCGAACACTATCTCCACATCGCTCCCCAGTTTGTGCGCAGTCTCTTCCGCGGTTTGGGCTTGTGCCAATTGGAAATCGTTCTCGCGGGTGTGAAGAGACACCACGAATCGGAGCCTTTTCATCATTTCGCAAGTTTACCTGTACCCAGGCATCCATGAAATGCTTGCCAACGATTCTGGGCGAGTGACGGGCAACTCTGAAGTAATCCCAAGGTAAGGGTTGCCGACTATCTGTCCGAAATCGTGGGAAACGTCACGTTGTCGCGCCGCGTTCTTTGTGGGTGCCTTAATCGGGTAACCCGACGCGGCGTACTAATTGTCCGAATCGCGGATCTTCACGCAGTGGCTCGAATCTTCGTCCCGCTTTGAGATATGTGAGTTGAGGATCCCTCTCCTGATAGGCCTTTTCCAACCAGACAAAAGCTTCGTTCGATTCGCCCAACGCTCCATATAGGGTCGCCAGTGAAGCGGCCGGAACGATGCCTTGCTGGTGCAGCTGCTGGAGGTGCGCGAGTATTCTTCTTGCCTCATCCGGGTGTCCCGACACGGCGTAGGCAAAGCCCAAGTCCAACTGAATATCCGTGTCTGTAGCTCCCGCGAGTTCCAGCGCGTTTTGAAACTCTCGAATGGCATCATCCCGTTTGCCGCCGTGCAGGTAGACCCAGCCCAGAGTCTGGTGAGCCGGTGCAAAGTGCTCATCCAGTTCCAAGGTTGTCTGGACCTGCCGGAGTGCCTCATCGTAACGCCCTGCCGCCAACAACCTTCCCGCCAGCGCGTTGTTCAGAGGCAGGGACAGAGGGTCGAGTTCACGGGCACGCATGGCCTCAGCGACTCCTTCATTGAATCGTCCTGTGTACGTGAGATAACCGCCATACCAGTTGTGCGCTTGCGCGTAACCTGGGTTCAATTCCAAGGCGTGCTTGTATTCTCGCTCAGCCGTAGGCCAGTCCCACTCATAAGTCTCCGCGATGAACGCGAGAGAAGCGTGAGGTTCGGCCAAGGCGTCATCGAGTTCGATCGCCTTTAGAGCCGCTTTCTTTGCACCTAAGAGAGCGTCCTTCGATGGTAAACCACCGCGGAATCCAAGCATTGCGTAGGCCTCCGCCAGTCCGCTGTAGGCCGGGGCATAGCCTGTGTCACGCGCGATCGCCTGCTGGAACGACGCGATACTTTTGTGGAGCGCATCCTCGGTTCGCTGGTTGAAGTAGTAACGGCCCTTCAGGTAACTCTCGTAAGCCTCTGGATCGACCGGGGGCTTGGATGCCAGACGTGCCCGGTCCTCCGGTGTGAGGTTCAGTTGGATCTGCTCAACAATATTCCGAGCGACTTCCTCCTGCACTTCGAGAATGCTTTGGTATTCTCGCTGGTATTCTCCCGCCCAAATGTGTTCATCCGTCGCAGCACGAATCAATTGGGCATGGACACGGATCTGGTGTCCTTCCTGCACCAGCGACCCTTCAACAATCGCATCGACCGCGAGCATCCTGGCAATTTCTGGCACTGAAAGCTGCGTGTTCTTGAAGTGCATAGTCGAAGTACGGGAGATAACCCGTAATCCGTGAATTCTTGAAAGTCGCCCGATGAGCTCCTCGGTCATGCCGTCGGCGACGTAGTCCTGCGACGGGTCGCCACTCAAGTTCTGCAAGGGAAGCACTGCCAGAGAGCGAATTTTGGTCCGGCTTGCATCCTTTGCGCGCATCCGTGTTGCGAAGTAGGCAAGTGAAACTATGGCAGCAAGTACCACCACTGAGGAGCCAAGAATGAGCCAGTGACGTCCGCGAGGAACGGTCGTTTGGCGGCCATCCGCCCCAGCAGCTTCCAGGGCTGGCTCTTGTTCCTCTTCGGAACGGAGTTTGCGGCCTTGCCGCCAGGCATCGAGCTCGAAACTCAAGGCATAGACGGAGCCTCGCTTGTGGTGCAGGTGGCGGTGGACAGGCATTCCCTCCTGCCTCTCCCAGCGCTGGACGGTCGTCACGTCCCGGCCCAGGTAGGTGGCAATCTCCTTCCAGGAATCAAGGCGACGCTCGGACGGGGTCTCGGACAGCGTTTTGTTGGGGAATGGTTCGCCCATTCGCCCTCCTGTGAGCGGTCAGGAGACAATCGCCCCGATTGTAATGCCCCGGATGAGAACTGCAAAACACGGCATTTGGCCGCAAATGGGCCGTTCCGTTTATTGCTGTTTGCTAAATGTCCTCAAGCTCATTCAGTCTGTGCCTGGCGTGTCGGGCTACGACTCGCCGTGATGCAACTGCGCCCAGCCACCCTCCCATTGATCTCGGGTGGTGGCTTTCTGCGCGGTGATTCTCTGAACAAGATCAGTGTTCCCAAAATCTCTGGAGGCAACTATGCACAGCAAAGCTTTCTTCTGGTCGCTAGGGGCGTGGGTTCTCGTGCTCGCGCTAGGCACAAGTGCAGCCGCGCAAGATTGGCCAAGCAGGCACTACAGTGGCGTGATCAATGACTATCCATTATCAGCCAACCCGACAGCCGGTCCGTGGGAACTTCGCGGCCCGTGGTCCTTGAGCCTGCGACCGCTCGGAAGGGCAGATTTTTCGGCAGCTCTGACGATGGAGTTTTCCGATTTAGGATCCGGCTCTGGGTTCAGCACGGACTCCCGACACCAGCACACGCACCACATAACGATGAAGAGCGCGACGCTAGTTTGGAACCCGCCTCAAACCGATTGTCCAACCGGCATCACTCCCTTCCCTACCTACACTTGGGTTCTGGAGGTGAACGGAATGGCAGATGTAACGGCAAATGGAGGATCTCCCTTTACCGGGCAAGTGCCGCTACAGGTCTGCCTCGGCGGCGGCCCGAACCTCGAGATTTCGAACATCACGCTGGTGTTTACGAATCTCTCGACCGGCCCATCACAGGCAACAAATCATTTCGGACCGCAGCCGATCCACGGGGTCGTTCGGCTTCCCAAGGAACCTCAATAGGGTGACCTAGACCGGCACTGAAGTGGACGGCCGGGCACGGGCAGTGATAAGGGCGCAGCGGCGGTGAAGTATCGCGCCTCGAATGGAGCAGACAAAGGCAAATGCAAGTGATACGCCGCAAGACGTTCTTGGGCCCTATTGTGCTCACGGGGTTGACGCTGGCTTTGGCTAGGCGCGCGAACAGCTCAGAATCGCTCGACCGTGATGGAGTTGCTCCCTCGCGGGGTGAGACACAGCGCGGTTTCCATGCTGAGAGGTCGTGGCGGAGGTGGAAAGCCGAACCCGAGTCTGGCTGCCCCACTGCCAGCTACAAGCCTCCCACTACGACTGGTTTTATGGTTACAGGGTCCCGCGACGTTACGGGAAACGGAGGCTACTCGCCATTTGCACGCTATCTCCATTTTCAGGCGGCATGGCTTGCAGTTGGGACGGGTTTGTTCTACG
>DAIUEW010000151.1:0-3523 GCA_036844925.1 Candidatus Sulfotelmatobacter sp. | reverse complement strand
AGCCCGCTTCGGTACAATAGCCGCCGTGGCGGAAATCAAGGTTGACCACGCTCAGACACTGGCCAAGGTCCAGATCTTCTCTGGGCTCACGGAATCTGAACTCGCTTTCCTGGCCCAGCGAGCAGTACCTCGCCGTTTTTCTCCGGGCGAAATCGTTTTCAGCGAGGGCGAGCCGTGCGCGGGACTGTATGTCGTCGAGTCCGGACACGTCCGCATTTTCAAAAGTTCCGCCGGTGGACGTGAACAGGTTCTCAGTATCGATGGGCCAGGCAGTTCCGTCGCAGAGCTACCAGTTTTCGATGGAGGAAACTACCCGGCCTCAGTGACCGCCGTTGACGACGCTACACTTCTGTTCGTCAGTAAACAAGACTTTCAGGCACTCTGCCTGGCTCATCCTCAAGTTGCCCTCAAGGTGCTGCGCGTGGTCGGTGCTCGGCTGCGACGGCTGGTGGGAATCATCGAGGAACTCTCGTTCACAACGGTCCGGCATCGCCTGGCTTCGTTCCTCCTGCGTCTTGCCCGAACCGAAGGCAAGCGCACGCCTGACGGAGTGGAGGTTACTTTGCCAGTCAGCAACCAGGAGTTGGCGTCGCAGATTGGGACGGTTCGCGAGCTGGTTTCTCGGAATCTCTCTCGCCTCCAGGCAGAAGGGATGTTCAAGATTGACGGTCGCACCGTAACCATTTCCAATTTGAAGGCTCTGGAAGCCGAAATAGATTCCCCTGAGTAAATCTGAACGATTCGGATACGTCCGCCGCTTCGATTCTCCAATCATGAAAACTATTCATGCAAACTTCTCCTCGTGACAAAAGTCATCGGTACGGGTCTGCCGCTCCGCTAACCTTCAAAGAGAAGACGAAACGAAGCCCAGAAGGAGGAAACCAATGACCGGGACCAGTGACGCTGTCCGCGCAGCTCTGCAGACCCGTAGGCGAGCCCTAATTGTGCCTCGCGAGCATGGGGCCTGGGGTCTGCTGCTTATCCCCCTATTCACGGGAATTGTTGCGGGGTTCGCTTTGGAGCATCGGATCTGGCCTTTGCTCCTGTTCACGGTGGCCGCCCTGTCGTTATTTTGGCTACGGACACCGGTCGAAAGCCTCACTGGCACCGGTTCTTTGACGGCCAATACGGAAGAAGAACGACGGATGGCCCTTGTTGCATCGGTTTTCTTGGCCGCTGTAGCGACTGCTTGTTTGACCGGTCTACTGTGGAAAGGACAAAATTTGTGGTTGCTCCTTCTGGGAGGAGCCACTGCATTTGCGCTTCTGGTCCAGTCAGTCCTCAAAAGCCTGGGTCGGAAAGCGAGAATGATGGCTCAGTTGGTCGGCGCAATTGGCCTCACTTGCACTGCACCGGCTGCTTACTACATCGGTAGCGGACGGCTAAGCGAGCGCGCTTTCATTTTATGGGCGGCCAACTGGATCTTCGCAGGCAACCAGATTCATTTCGTTCAACTGCGAATTCAGTCTGCCCGTGCCTCCACTTTCTCTCAGAAATTCGCGCGCGGGAAGATCTTCTTTCTCGCGCAGCCGGCATTTTTCGCATCCTTGGTCGTCGCATCGTTGTGGCGCATGCTTCCTCCCTTGGTGATCGTCGCTTTTGTTCCGGCACTTATTCGAGGAACACTGTGGTTCCTTCGGAAACCGGAATCCCTGGATGTCAGGAACCTCGGCTGGTCCGAGATGAGGCACGGACTGGTATTTGGAATTCTGCTTGCCGTTGCTTTCATTTATTCGTAAGAGGATATCTCCACTGTTCCCGCCATAGCAAGGGGCGTCATACCAGCATTCCGGTTATACCTCCTCGCCCCGTGACAAAAGTCATCGGCATGGCTTGGCTACTCCGCTACCTTCGGAATATCGAGCGTGGCCATGAGAAATGAAGCCGCCGCGAGGAGGATGCAATGAGCACAACCGCTGAGAAAACTGTTCGCGAATTAGCCCTGGAAAACCCCGCTGCGACCCGAGTGTTTGAAAAGTTAGGCATCGACTACTGCTGCGGCGGCAGCAAGTCCCTCGAAGAAGCGTGCCGTACGGTGAATCTTCCGATGGACGAGGTGCTGGACTCGCTGGAGATGGCGGAGCAGTCGGCGCGTGCCTCACACCAGGATTGTAACTGGCAAGCAGAGCCGCTCGCCGACCTGATCGGACATATCAAGAACAAACACCACAAGTACACGTGCGAAGAGATCGCCCGTCTCGGCCCACTTTTTGACAAAGTTTGTTCTGTACATGGGAAGAGCCATCCCGAGCTTCCGCGGATTCGTGAGACGTTTCGTGGCCTGGCACAGGAACTAACCACTCATATGATGAAAGAGGAGATGGTCCTGTTCCCGTACATAGTGAGAATGGAAGAGGCGGTCATCGAGAAAGAGCCCGTCCTGCCGCCGCCGTTTGGCAGCGTGCAAAACCCGGTTTCGATGATGGAACATGAGCACGATTCCGCGGGGAATGCCTTGCGCGCTATGCGTCAAGCAAGCGTCGGATACACGCCGCCGGGTGATGCCTGCATCAGCTTCCAGACACTGTACAAGGCCTTGGCTGACTTTGAAGCCGATCTGCACCAGCACATTCACCTTGAAAACAACATCCTGTTCCCGCGAGCGATTGCAATGGAACAGGCGCGCTAACCGACTCGCAAGCCAGCCAGACACCCTAGGTAGCTCGGGCTATGATTGCAGAATGTTGGCGATCGGAGGTTCCCATGCGCTTTGTGGCTTTTCTCAGTTTTTTTCTGTTCCCGCTGATTACAGCTGCTCGTGCTCAGGTGTCCGCAGAAGGCCAGGCATGCCTGGATTGCCACAGCACTAGCACGCCGGGCATTGTGGAGCAGTGGCGAGAAAGCGTCCACGCTAGGAAGAATGTGGACTGCTACTCGTGCCATCATGCGAATGAGAAAGATCCGGCAACCTTTGAACATTACGGCCAGCGTATCGCTGTGATTGTCACACCCAACTACTGCGGGCTCTGTCACGGCAAAGAAGTAGAACAGTTCGAAAAGAGTCGGCATTCTCAGGCAGCACAATTCATCGGGTCTCTGGATAACATGCTGGGCGAGGTGGTTGAGGGCGGCCCAGCTGCAGCGAACGGATGCCGGCAATGTCACGGGAGCGAGGTCAAGTATTTAAAAGACGGCAAATTTGATGCAGACACCTGGCCGAACAGCGGTATCGGGCGTGTGAATCCTGACGGCAGCCGGGGCACGTGCGCTGCCTGTCACGGACGGCACTCCTTTAGTTCAGCGCTGGCTCGCCAACCCGAGAACTGTGGAAAGTGTCACTTGGGTCCCGATCATCCGCAAATGGAGATCTACACCGAATCGAAGCATGGCATCCAGTTCCGCGCCAACATTGCCAAGATGAACCTGGATTCAAGGTCCTGGGTGGTCGGGAAGGACTATTCCGCGGCACCCACATGCGCGACTTGCCACATGAGCGCGACAAGTAATCAGCCAGTGACGCATGACGTCGGCGACCGTATCAGCTTCACGCTTCGGCCAGTCGTCAGCTTCAAGCTGGAAAACT
>DAIUEW010000150.1:0-3607 GCA_036844925.1 Candidatus Sulfotelmatobacter sp. | reverse complement strand
GCCAGCGAGTCCGCCAGCCGCCAGGCAATGCCGCGCTCCGCTCCGATGCCCTCGAAATACCCGATCAGCAGCGCCCGAAAGTAAATCCCCGGCGTCAGCGACGGACGCCCGTACTTCTCCGCATAAAACTTCGCGCACCGGCCCTCGACAAACTCGTCGAAGCGCTCGGCCTCCAGCAACTCATTCAAACGCTGATAGAACGGATGCCCCGGAGCCGATGCCAACTCCGTGTGCGCGATCCACAAATCTTCTTGCTTCTCCCGCTGCTTGCGCGTCCCCATCGCCATGCGCCGATTCTACAAACCAAGCCTGTGGATACCTCAACACTTTTCTGCTCACGAATCCGAACTTGCACCACGGGCTGCTAGCCTTCGTGCTGAGCGTTCCTGCCCATGCTCAGGACTTCGACTCCTACAAAGTCCGTGTTAGCGGGTTCTGGGCTTACTCGACTCCTTCAGGAAGCCTGCAGGGGTCCTCTGACAGCGGGACGATCAATCTGCAACAAGATCTCGGGTTCAACAGCTATTCGACATTTGTCGGCAAGATTGACTGGAAGTTTACCCGCAAGAACCATTTGTATTTTGTTGCCACGCCGTTCAACTCATCCCGGCAAACGATACTCGATCGCACGATCAACTTCCAAGGGCAAACCTTCGTCGGTGGCGCAACGATCCAGAGCAGCCTGAAGTCATATCTCTATGCTCCCGGATACCAATACGACATAATCCGGCGAAAGCGCGGACACCTTGGAATCGGAGTGCAGGTCGATCTCTTTGATGCTTCAGCGAAGATAAGTGCGGCGACCGTCAACGGCGGTCAATCAGAAACGGCGACCGGATCGTTGCTGGCCCCTATTCCCGTGGGCGGGCCTGAATTCCGCCTTTACTTGACCAACTCGCCAAAACTTTTTGTCGAGGGCAACGTCTACGGGATGTACTTCGGTGGCTACGGGAACTTTGTCTCGACGGCCGACACGATTGGGTGGACTCTAACCAAGTACCTGAGCGTTAACGCTGGCTACCAGTTGGGGTCGCGTCTCGTAGTGACCAATAACTCAAGCTCCGACCGTATCGGTCTTCGTTTGACCCAGAAAGGCGCCCTCGCCGGAGCCGAGTTTTCGTTCTGATGCCTGCACGCGGGGTGTACGATGCCGTATGAAACAAATCAACGCTCTCTTGCGCTCTTTCAGCGGGCTGCTGCTTGCCTTGCTGGTCTTTCAAGGGTGCAATGCACTCAATCCCTTGTGCGGAAGTTCCCGGCCAGTCCCGGTCATTGAATCGCTTTCTCCGAACCCGGTTACGTTTGCGCAGGTGCAAAAGGGCTTTGTGCTCACTGTGAACGGTAGCCAGTTTGTTTCGTCTTCGGTAGTGGTGGTCAACGGAACGACTCTAACCACTCTTGCTACCAGCAGCCAGCAGTTGCAGGCTACGATCACGACCGCTGTAATCTCCACCTCCGGTAGCGCCAGCGTGAAGGTCAATACTCCTAGCGGGAACTCGGGCAATCTTGGCTGCAGCAGCGGTGGAACCAGCGGCTCCCTCGTCTTGACTATCACTTAGGCAAAAGCGCGTGTAGAATTATGGCGGTCTGACGACTGATAAAAGGGGACCAGACCAGCCTGACAGCGGTCTTTCCTTATGACACGCCGGAAGAGCTAGAAGAATTTAGGCCGGGGGCGCCTTGCCGAATCATGTCGGTATGAATTTGCTGTCCCTCATCCTACGGGATCTTCTGTATCCACGCGCCGTATCTACAGCATTAACCTGGGATCAGGTGATCGTGTCAGGCAGCGTTTGACCATGAACATCCGAGCCCACAAATCGTCCGACCCCTCTGGCTCCAGTTTGCGCTTGTACTTGTGGCCAGCCGCGACGATCGGGTTGCTGATCGTCAAAGGCACTCTCTCTCTTGCCTTAGGTCCAAATGCCGGCACGGCCAGGTTTGGGACAATCGTCTATTTTGTGGTGCTGCTGTTAGGCGGCGTTTTTGCGATTCGGAATGCTATACACCAGACCGACGGGAGCCGTTTCTTCTGGGCATTGATGGCCTGCGGCTGTGGGCTGTGGGCATTGGATCAGTGGCTGTACGTGTACTACGTAATCGGACTGGGTACTGACGTACCCGATAGCTCGATCGCCGATCCGGCGCTGTTTCTGCATGTCGTGCCTTTCATGGCTGCGGTTGCGATCCAGCCTCATCTGAGCCGAGCCAACAAGAATTTCTCACGGGCCAGCCTGAACTTCTTTCTGCTGCTTTTCTTTTGGGTTTTTCTCTATGCGTACGCACTCTTCCCTCATCAATACCTTTGGAATTCTGATCAGTACGGCGTTCGATTTGACATCCTCTACGCGATTGAGAATATAACGCTGGTTGTGGCAGTTGGTGTTGCAGTCGCTCGAGCGCGGGGTTCGTGGAGATCGATTTACCTGCAATTGTTCGGCGCATCTGCGCTGTACGCGTTGAGTTCCACGCTTGCCAACTTCGTCATCGACACTGGACGGCCGTATAACGGAAGCATTTACTCTCTCGCCCAAACGGCTGCCGTTTGCTGGTTTGCCTGGGTGCCGCTGCGGGCCCGGCAACTGCCGCGAGCGGTGGTAACGCCAAGCCAACTCGATGCGAGTCACGCGGATTTCACTTCGCGATTGGCAATGCTGGCGGTTGTCTCCATACCTCTCATCGGCGTTTGGGAAGTTTTCCGCCAGGAGCAACATGCGGGCATACACGCATTTCGTCTGGTTGTCGTACTGGTTTCGATTGTTCTCCTGGCCACGTGTGTCTTCCTGAAAGAACATCTCACGAAGCGTGAACTGGTGGCTGACGTTCGAGTTGGAAACTTGCAACAGCGATTGTCTGAAGCTGCGCTGAGCGACAGTCAGGCTTTGAAAGGCTCCATCCTCTCTTCGCTCGAGAATCTGATCGCCGTCCTGAATAAGGAAGGAATCATCATCGATGTGAACGAAGCCTGGAGCCGCAATGTGCAGGAGATCGGGAGCCCCTCGCGGTCCGCTGTCGTGGGGACCAACTACCTGGAGCTCTTGCGGAACTCGGCAGGTACATGGCCGGAGGCGCGTGAAGTCCTTGCCATTATTGAAACCGTGATGAAGGGCTCTGTTCAACGCCAGCGCTACGATTATCGGTACGATTTGCCGACCCAACCACGCTGGTTTGCAGCAACTGCGACCCCTCTTCGCACGCGCGATGGCGGGGTCGTGATCTGTTTCAAGGACATCACGGATGTGAAGAAGGTTGAGGCTCGTTATGGGGAACTGGTTGAGACGGTTCGGGCCATCGTGTGGCGAGCGGAGTTTCCGACGTTGGCGATCACGTATGCCAGCAAGCAGGCGGAAGAGCTTCTCGGTTACTCCCCGCAGAGCTGGGTAAAAGAACCGGGTTTTTGGAAGGATCACGTTCATCCCGAGGATCGGGAGTGGGTGTTGGCATTCATCGCCAAAGCTACCGAAGAAAACCTCAAGCACGAGTTCGAGTGCCGAATGATCGCCGCGGATGGCCGAACCGTTTGGCTGCGCAACATTGTCAACGTCATTGGCGGAAACGGCCAGGCCAGGGAACTGGTGTGCGTTTCGATCGACATTACCAAGCGAAA
>DAIUEW010000149.1:0-3650 GCA_036844925.1 Candidatus Sulfotelmatobacter sp. | reverse complement strand
ACCATCGAGGGATCAAGCGGCGGGTGAATGCCAGCCAAGGTTTTCGATCGTTCGACGGAGCGTGGCGGACGATTCAAGGCTGCGAGGTTCTGCATATGATCCGGAAAGGCCAAGTGAGGTGGTTGCCGAAAGGGGATGTTCTTGGGCAGATTCAGTTCATCCATGAAACCGTCGGATTGAAAGGCTGAGCAATCGATACCGGAGAGCAGGGCGATCAGTTCGGTTCGCCGACAGAGTCGTTTTTGCAACACATCCACGTTGTTCGAGTCCACTACGGGTCCTGGGCATTATTTTGCGTCCACCAAGGGTGCGTCGAACTCAGGCGCAACTTTCGACTTTGAATCCGAGTGAACCCAAGAGCTCGCGTCTGGCCTGTAGGGTGGCTTGATCGTGAGTGTGGACCAGCACCATCTCGCTGCGCACATTGTGCATTCGAGCAACCTGAAACTTCTTTGTTCATCTGGCTTCTTCGCTGAAGCCCTCGGGCCGGCACAATTGCATGTTAAGCTAAGAAGGGTATAAATCCTCACGCGTCGTTTGAATTCGCTGGAAGAGCTTCCGAACTTACGTCTCTGTGCCACCCTCAATCGATACGTCAAGGAGCAAGACACAAGCAAGAAGGAGAAATATGAAAGAAACAGGTACTGTAAAGTGGTTTAACGCCGCAAAAGGATTCGGTTTCATACAGCGCGAAAATGGCGAGGATGTTTTCGTCCATTTTTCCGCTATCGCCGCCAGCGGCTATAAGTCCCTCGACGAGGGAGCCCGCGTCTCGTTTGAGGTGAAAAAGGGCCCGAAGGGTTTGCAGGCTGAGGACGTTAATCCGGTTTAAGACTTCTCAGCAGTTCTGACAAGCAGGAGGCACGCACTGTATCAGTGCCTCCGTCCATCTGGCGCTGAAATTTGGAATTACCGCTTCCCACCGAATTTCCCCTTCCCCTATTCGCCCCAACAAGAACTGTTACTGCAAGCCGAGACGCCTGCTAAAACCCGCAGAGCAGACATCGTAAGGGCCAGCAACTTGGACGACTAACCCACCAGTTCTTCATAGCGATGCCGCCAGCCGATCGCGCCAACGGACTGGAATACGTTGAGGGCTTGCTCGTAGAGATCCCGTGGGATTTCGATACCCCCTTCCCAACAGCCAAGGCCCTGGTAGCGCGTGACTGTCGCCGCCAGGACCCCGGCAGCTATGCCAGGGAAGAAAGAGGTCTCCTTGGCTGCGATCTCCTCGGCAGGTGAGGTTCGAATCCACTCCCTCGCGCGCTCATACGTCTTCAGGAAGGTACTGTAGCCTTCAGTCTTCTGGTAGGCCCTTGTGCAGCACAGGCTACTGAACGCAACAGGGGGCATCGATGCTCCGACCGAGGCTAAGACTTCACCGGCCACGACCGGACCTTGGAGATGTACATAATCTGCGGCGCCGGCGAGGAATGCGGCCTCCATTTTGTCTGGCGTGCCCGCATCCGTGACTTTGATCTGGTTCCAATCAGCGCCGTTGTGCTTGACCGCGTATTTCAGCATCACGAGCGGCTGGAGACCATGGTCCGCAAGCAACGCCTTTCCTTCGAGGTTCTTCCAATGGAATTCAGACTCTGGCCGGCGGCCGATGATGAAGAAACCGTCGCGTTGGTTGATCTGCGCGAAATGTACAGGCAAAGGTTCAATCCCCTGCTCTCGAAGCCTCCAGTTCGAGGACACCGCGGACTGCATGATATCCACTTCGCCGTCGCGCAAGAGGGCATAGCTGCGCTGCCCGGGCCCAAGAACACTGTAAGTGATTTGATGACCCTCGTCGCGAAGCAAGCTAATGCAGATGAGGAATGGTGTGTAGAAGGCGCTGTGGCGAGAAGCCATGAGTGTGAAGCGCATGCGTCCTTATTGGTACCGCATCCACTGGGCGTTCGTCCACCCTCGAGCTTGCAAGTGACGTGACGGCACAATGATGGGATCTAGCCTCAAGAGAATTCCTCAGGGCTGCTTGGATCAGTCGCGCCCACTCGTTTTATCGGCGGTTATCTGTTCGGCATCACGCTATCGATCCATGGACGCTCGCGGCTTCCGTGGCTGTGTTGCTGGCGATCGCGCTCGTTGCCGGCCTAGTCCCAGCGCGGCGTGCGGCGTTTGTAGATCCGATGGCCGTGCTTCGGCATGAGTAAGTTGATCAGCGAACACGCCAAAGGACGAGATCCCCCGTATCTGAGGCGTTTGCGGACTGGGAAGCTCCAACATTCGCGTACAATACGTCCTTTTGAGTCTCCGAAGGGAGTGCTCGTGAACATTGCCCGGACGATCTTCCGTGTATGAAGCCGCTGCGAATTGGGCTGATCGTATCGGTCCCAGTTCGGCACAGCAGTAGTCACGAGTGGTAGAAGCAATCAGCGGTTCCTGGCATGAAAAGCAGTAGGTCTCACGGCAACCGGTATCTTCGCGCGGCGAGCATCTTCTGATACGCATCAATTAGTTGCTGACGCGCATCCATGGCTATCGGCCCTGGCATGTCCTGGGGTTGATACGCGCGGCAGAGCTCGACGGTTTTCCTTAAGCTCTGGGTAAATTCCGCGCAAGGTTCGCAGCCGCCAATGTGAGTCTCCATCTCCCGGCAAGCATCGGCGGACAGTTCCAAATCGAGATATTCGGAGAGCACCGCGAACATCTTCCGGCAATTTTCGTCGTGTTTATGCGAACTCATCCTGAGACCTTCCTCAAGGCCTGTCCGTCTTCCCTCAGATATTGATCGAGCTTCTTGCGGGCGAACAAACGCGCCCGATGCAGCCTGGTCTTCACGGCATCCGTATTCACATCCAATACCTGAGCCGTCTCTTCGGTAGAGAGTTCCTCCACGTCACGCAACAGTAGGACGGTTCGATAAATCGCCGGTAATTCGGCGATGGTCTCATCCAGAACACGCCGCAATTCGGAACGAATCGCCTGGTCTTCGGGCAGGCTCGACCAGTCTGCAATCTCAAGTTTCGTTAACCCATCCTTTTCGCTGCTCCATGCCGGCAGGAACTCGTCCAGCGAGAGCTCGCGATCGGGTGCGTAGGTGCTCTTCCGCCGCTTCATCAGACAGGCATTCTTCGCAATCCGGAATACCCATGCGCGGACGTTTTCGGGATCGTGAAGCTGGTCGAAGCTCTCGAACACCTTAAGCAGAGTTTCCTGCGCCACCTCTTCGGCATCCTCCCGGTGACCGCACATCAAGCGGCTGTAATTGAAAATCTTGGAGCTGAAGTGGTCGACAAACCGGTCGAACGCCTCCGGTTTGCCATCCAGCAGGTCACGCGCCAAGCCGATTTCCGCCGCTCGTTCCAATAGTGGATTCCGCCGCCATCATTGTAGCGGACCACCAGCAGCCAGCATTAAAGATGCAGTGCGGGGGCAAACGTGACAAGCGGGAGAAAGGAGGTTGTCACCCTTTGGCGGGAACTGCATCTGCACAGATAGGACGCGGAGGGTGAATGCCTGAGTGGATGACAGTGCTGTTGCTCGTTGCCGGATATATCGCCATCATGCGATGGGTCCTGCCACGGCTGGGCGTCCCCACATGAATGTCTGATCGATGCGATGCCGGGTCGCGGCATCAGAACACGAAGCGGTGCGTGTCAATGAAAATGAGACACACAGCGTGAAAGTTTAAGGAGCTTTCT
>DAIUEW010000148.1:0-3677 GCA_036844925.1 Candidatus Sulfotelmatobacter sp. | reverse complement strand
GACCGGCGATTTGAAGGCAATGCACAACCTTACCGATAATCGACGCTTTCAGGACCCCACCGATCATGATCCGACCGATCATTGAAGATCTCTCGACGCACTACGATTTGTTCGACATAGTCACCCTTGTGACGGCGTCACTCTGTGTGAAATATTGGCCTGGGGAAAGTCCTTCCCAGTGACCCAAGTGCCGACTCTTGCAACAGGAGAATATTGATATGTCCTTGATGCCGGATCCAACCTTCTATCCTTCCCCGGGCATGGCGATGCAAGCTCCGCCGGAACACCTCGCTTATGTCGCGCTGCTCAACGTCGGAAACAACGTCGGCAACAATGGAAAACGCGACGCGATGGGCGTGATCGACCTCGATCCAAGCTCGTCCGAGTACGGCCGGCTCGTAGGTCAGGTGGATTTTCCGCGTGGCGACAATGAGCTGCACCATTTTGGCTGGAACGCTTGCAGCGCCTGCCTTTGCCCACAGGCCCCGCATCCCCATATGGAGCGTCGCTACCTGATCGTGCCGGGCATCGGGTCATCTCGAATCCACATTCTGGATGCGAAGGCGAACCCCAAGCAGCCGAAGATCGTGAAGGTGATCGAGCCCGAAGAGTTCATCAAGAAAACCGGCTACACCTCGCCCCACACCATTCATTGCGGCCCCGACGGCGTCTATGGCAGCGCGCTCGGATCGGCCACCGGCGACGGGCCGGGCGGCATCTTTCTGATGGATGCGAACACGTTTGAACTGAAGGGGCAGTGGGAACAGGATCGCGGACCCCAGCAACTGGCCTATGACTTCTGGTGGCATCTCGGGCACGACACCATGATCACCTCCGAATGGGGGACGCCGAACATGGTGAAGCATGGCCTCAACCCGGAGTTGCTGCTAGCGGGAAAGTACGGCACCAAGATTCACCTCTGGAACCTGGATAAGCGCCGTCATGTGCAGGAACTGAACCTCGGGGCCGAGCAGCAGATGGTGCTCGAGTTGCGCCCGTCTCACGATCCCAGGAAGACGTATGGATTTGTCGGCGTGGTCATTTCCCTGAAAGATCTTTCCTCTTCGATTTGGATGTGGTACCGCGAAGATGGCGGCAAGAACGGCAAGTGGGCCATTCGCAAGGTCATCGAAATTCCTGCCGAGCCCGCCGATCCGGACAAACTGCCGCCGCTCCTCCAGGGTTTTAAGGCAGTGCCGCCGCTGGTGTCGGACATCAACCTGTCCCTTGACGACCGCTTTCTTTATGTTTCCTGCTGGGGGACCGGAGAGTTCATCCAGTACGACGTCTCCGATCCCGTCAGCCCGAAGAAGACCGGTTCGATCCACGTCGGTGGCATCGTGCGCCGAGCTGCCCACCCGAAGAAGCCCAGGGAGGCCCTCAACGGCGGTCCGCAGATGGTCGAAATCAGCCGCGACGGCAAGCGCGTCTACTTCACGAACTCGCTCTACTCCCCGTGGGATGAGCAGTTCTATCCCGATGGCATCCGGAGTTGGATGGTGAAGATCGATGCCAGCCCCAAGGGCGGGATGAAGCTCGATGAAAAATTTCTCGTCGAGTTTGACGGCCTGCGCGCGCACCAGGTGCGGTTGGAGGGGGGAGACGCGTCCTCGGACTCCTATTGCTACTCAGACGCGCAATGACAATGACAATGGCAATGACACATGCCGGAATGACTTCGACTGTATTCTGGCTGATGCTGCTCCTCGGCGCCTACCACGGCATCAACCCTGGGATGGGCTGGCTCTTTGCCGTGGCGCTGGGCATGCAGGAGCAAAAGGGAAGCGCGGTAGCCAGATCGCTCGTTCCCATTGCGCTAGGGCACGCGGCGGCCATCGGCAGTGTGGTGCTGGCGGCCGCGTTTCTCGGCATGACGCTGCCTCTCTCCGTCATCCGCTACTTCGTAGCGGCGATCCTGGTCGGCCTTGGAATCTATTGCCTGCTGCGACATCAGCACCCCCGGTGGGTCCGTATGCAAGTGGGCTTCCGAGACCTGACCGTCTGGTCGTTTCTGATGGCCTCTGCGCACGGCGCCGGTTTGATGGTAGTGCCGGTGCTGCTAGGCAGCAGCACCGTCGCAGCCCAGGGCCCAGCGGCAGTGCACAGTCACATGCCTGCGACTGCCAGTCCGCTAGTCGGGATGCTCGCCACCGCTGTCCATACGGCTGCCTATCTGGCAGTCACCGGGCTGCTCGCTTGGATCGTCTATCGAAAGCTGGGTCTCGCGCTTCTCCGTAAGGCATGGATCAACTTCGACTTGATCTGGGCAGCCGCGCTCGTGGCCACGGGTCTTCTCACCCTCCTGATATAGCCCGCTGTGTCCTCCTCTGCCAATGGCTTCAGCGCCAACATAGTCCCTTAGAGGGAAGGGAAGCCCCGTCAGAGTGCGGGTTTTTCTGGCTCATGGCATGCCGGGATCTACGAGTGCTATGGCGATTTTTCGACAGTCACAGTCAAATCATCAGCGATAGAACTTCGCAAATTGACAGTAATCGCTGCCTATTTTGCAGATGTATGCGCTGACGGTGAACAACGTCCATGTGGCCGATTCTCTCAGAAGAGACCCCCGCCATCCAGATCACTGACGTAAGCGGCGTTTACACTCATCGAGAATTGGGTAGGGTCAATCGGTGTACGCGGTCAGTTGACAGTCAGGATTTGCGGGCTACTCGTGCCGCCGCTCGTGCAACCGAGATCGCCCGTATTGCCGGCGGGCGTCTGTACCTCGACTTTGAAGCTTCCAGCGCCAGGGATCATGGACGATGTGATGTTGGCTGTGAGCTGGGAGCTGCTAATCACGCTGGTCGCAAGCGTGGCGCCATTGAAGACCACTACGGAGGAGGAAACGAAATCGCTGCCTATCGCAGTGATGACGAAGCTAGGCGGCAGTTGTGAAAAAACCATGGTTGTCGGAGAGATCGACTTGAGGCTCGGCCTGGGACGGGCGCTCCCGCACAGCGGATTCAGCGCATTGCACCCGGGCAGCAGCAAAACCATGACCAGCCACGAACTTAGATGAAATATCCGACAAGAAGAGCGCATGAACGCAGTGTAACGAACACACGACTCCTTTGCCTAAGCCAATCTGGAGGAGACTGGGCAGGCGTTATCGCGATTTCTCGACAGGTTATTTGGTTGGGTCGAATATGTGGGCAGAGGGAACAAGAGAGCTGGTGTCACCGTTTTTCACGAGCTTCAAATAGATAAGCCATTTTGTTCCGTCGTTCCACTCACATAACTGAATCTCGAGTTGCTCGGCTTCAACACGCCACATCGACCCATCAATTGCATCTTTCGCGTAAAGCTCGTCAATGGCGGACCGAAGTTCTTCTACCGGGACCGATTTGTCGTACACGGCGGTCAGACCAACTACCTCCCCATGCACAACATCGGTTAGCACTTGTGCTGGATAGGCTGCTGCATCGCCGGGAGCCTTTTTCCACAACTGCGAACACTCAGCCGAACGGCAATGAATCAGTTGTGGACTCGGCAACACTACCCCGCGTCGGCTGCCGCCTACCTGTGCACCCGCGCAAAAGCCCACCAGTAAACACCCGATCGCAATTATCCGACACAAACTGGCCGTCACCCATTCTCCCTGCAAGGAAACTCCTTGGACAAAGCCTGATTGTGGCGGAATCGCGCAGTCGCAGCAAGATTACTGTTGTGAACCGGCG
>DAIUEW010000147.1:0-3775 GCA_036844925.1 Candidatus Sulfotelmatobacter sp. | reverse complement strand
CATGGAACATACTGCAGCCTATCAGACTCGTTCACTGAGTTTTTGCAACACAGCCCTCCGAAGACCACACCGATACGATTCGACAGTCGAAATGAGTCGGTTCGTGTTGAAGCCCAGCGAATACCCGCTCCCCTGTGTGCCATATCCTCTCCACTGACTGAGAAGGTCGCCGCTCCCACAGAAGCAAGCGACAAAGTGATCCAGGGGCATTCGCTCCAGATGGCGAATCACCAATTGAAGGATCTGCCTCAGGTTCTCGTGTCAAGCCTTGCATTCATCTTCCAATAGCGACCTGATAATCCTGACACTGTCTACTAACTCCGTTGCGTCGTTCAAATATAAGACGTTTGAAGCCCAAAGCTGCCGATTTCTGAGTATTCCCAGGAGACCCTCAGTCGAGGTGTAGTGATACAGTTTCGCTGGCGGCCTCGGATCGGCCAGGGACTCCTGCCCCAGGACTATCAAAAACTTAGCTTCTATTTCCCGCTTCGCTTGATCAAGTAGTTGTGCGTCCACGTGACTGCCCTATAACGATCACTCGCGTCCGGATTATGCGCCCTGTTCGGTTCTGCCAAATCGGCGTGCGGGATCCCACGGAGCTTTGATTCCAAGATTCAATCAAGTATAGACGAAAGTTAACCCTGTTGGCCCCTCTTAAGATGACTGTTAGATAGGCCCACAAACGCGCATACTCGGATAAACGAAGCCTGCAGGCTGGCCACTACGTGGCTGCGCTGGTCGCGCGTGTTAGGGAAAAGTGGGTAGTGATAAGCCCCGCAGGGAGAGTTCGGAAAATTGGAGTAGTTAAAGGACAACCGAATGAAAGGGATATTAGCAATACTTCTCTGCATCGTGATGCCGGTTGCGATACTCGCGGCTGACAACAGCGACAGCTACAAAGTTGCGTATGATGGTGGCTCGATTTCTGGTATTAAAACCGGAACTGGATTGAGGCTGTTCATCTTCTCTGACCAGATTCAGTTAGTAAAGGGTAAAATGGAAGTCGTGAACATCTCAACCTCAGCGGTTACGGAGATCAGTTATGGACAAGACGTCCACCGCCGTATTGGGACTGCTATCGGCCTTGCCGTCGTCTCCTTTGGTGTAGGTGCCTTGATGGCTCTCAGCAAATCCAAGAAGCACTATGTCGGATTGACGTGGGCTGATGGTGATGCAAAGGGCGGGCTTGTGATTCAGTGCGACAAGAACGAGTATCGCGGTGTGTTGGCCGGGTTGGAAGGAGTAACGGGCAAGAAGGCTGTTGATTCTGACACCTTGACAGTTAAGAATTAGCTTCCGGGCCTCAGATTACAGCCGCCGCTTGCGAACACCTTTACATGAACTTACGTCGTCTGAACGCTGCGACATCATGTCCGTTAATTCGAACCATTCCCCGTTTTTTCGTTGACTCTCGAAGCGACGATGCCAGTATGCTTCAATGCCAGGCGGATCGTCCGTATTGATGGAATGCACCAGTTGAGCTTGTTCAGGAAGTTGTATCTGCAACTACTTACTTCAACTTCTCGTATTCCGCCTTGGCTTCCTTGAAGATCGGGATATCCGGGTCGGCGTCTTTCCAAAGGGTGAGGAAATCCTGGTAGGCACTCTTTGACTTGGCCTTATCTCCCGACAAGGCGTACGCTCTGCCGATTTGCAAGTGCGCCAGTGCGCCTATGGGATTGCTGACAACGATCCCGCGGTGATCGAGAATTTTCTGAAACTCGGCTGCGGCTTCGGAGCCCTGGTGTGCGGCCAGATAGGCCTCGCCACGCACATAGATCGGATACAGGGACCCGGCGAACCCAACCGTGCCACTGCCCTGGCAGCCCAGCTCATACGGAGCGGCTACCTGCAGAAGTTCGATGGCGGTTGAAGGCTTGCCACGGTTCAGTGCAAGAACCGCTCGAAGCGCCGGTAGGTAACTGAACACGACCAACGTATCTTCCGGGAAGCGCTTGTTCAGATCGTCTGCGAGTACTTGAGACCGGGAAGAATCGCGCGAGAGAGCCAGGGCCAAGGCAGCACCGTATTCCGCGTCCCGGTCCTTGGATAGATCAAGTGTGGAGATCGCGCTCCGTCGCGCCTCGGAGACATTCCCGAAAAGGATCTCGCCTACTGCTGCTCCAGCTTCGTGCTGAGCCGCGTTTTCCCGATGACCCCGCTGCCGCGCCAGGTCGACTGCCCGGCGGGACTTGATCCTCGCCTTTTGCAGGTGGCCCGAATAAGCCAGAGCATAAGACTCGTGATCGCATATCCAATCTTGGATCCAGTCTGCGGCGCCGAATTTCTCTTGCGCCAGAGCCGCTAACCGTTCCATTTCTTCTTGGTCGTCCTTGAGAAAGGCGATCTGGTATCGCAGAGCTAAAAATTCGGGGATTTCGAGTTTGCGGTCCGCGGCTTGCTTAATGGTGATTAGGGCCTCGGCCAGACGACCGCGCAGAAGATAGCTGCTGGCAAGATTGAAGTACGCGAAAGGATGGTCCGGATTCAATTCGATCGCCTTCTTTTCTTCTGCAGCCGCCTTTTCGAATTTGCCGAGGGCTACGGAAGTGCTTGCCCCCAAGAACGTGTGGGGAAACGCGTCACGAGGATAGGTGCGGCTCCACATTTCACATGTCTGTCCCGCCTTTTCCAGGTTTCCCATCACGATGCGATAGTAAGAGAAATCGATGAAGAACTTCTCTTGGTCACTTGCGCGGTTCCGCAATTGCCAGGCTTTGCGGGTGTTCTCCACCGATAGACCAGCCTCTCCAATATCGCTGTACACACGCCCCACAAACGCGTACGCTGCCGCGAATTGGGGGTCGGTTGCCACGACTGGAATCGGTGCAAATGGCCAGTTCCAAGAAGTAATTCGGCGAGGTGAACTACCACGGTGATACTCAGACCCGAAGCGTTGCGAGCGTCTCAGTGGCGTTTCCACTCGTGGAAGCGGAAGCCACTCGCCGCTTCAAGGGTTATTGTCGGCGAGCTCTCCGGGCGGTAAACTCCAGCCAGGAGAGAATGCATGCGCGCAACTCTGTTTCTCTCATTGCTGGCAAGTGCTCTGGCACAGACTACGCAAAGACCCGCCTTCATCTCCGGCAGCACCTGTTTGTTCGGCGCAAAACCGAACTGGCTGAGTTGAAACGCGGTCAATCCATCGAAGGACCTGTTCTTATTGCGGAAATCGACGAAATCCGGGTATGACATTCGAACAGGCGGCTGCCCGCGAAGCTGGGATCGCAGATTGACGACTTTTGGCAGGCTTCGGCACCGGAAGCGGGCGAAACAAGAGCGCATCGGCAAGACTGAAAACTACGGAGTTGGCGCCGATTCCGAGAGCGATTGAAAGGACGCCGACAAGCGCGAACGACCGGTGATGCCGGAGGGCGCGCAAAGCGTACCGAAGGTCGCTGACCATGATCCTTTCCTGGTGCATTCCACCGGCCACAGGATCTAGGAGGGTCTCGATTCTCCTTGCCGCCCTGCTCTGTAATTATCGCCGCGGTAAGTGTCTCACCGATATTGGCACGGAGGGTTCCGCCGTATACGCGGAGCCATCTCGCCAGATCAGTTGAACATTCGCGCGTGCGAAGATTTTCGAGGCCGTGTTTTCGGCGGCGGCAAGCGTTTCCGGCCCGACATTAGCGTGGTCGTAAATCACTAGAGTAAGCCGCAAGGTACTCACCGGTTCCTGGCTCGGCGAAGGACCAGTCGAAACGGATGTGTCGCAAACGAGTTGAGTACGGGTCTGGTAGGGTGAACGAGTGGAGAACAAGCGGCCAGCACTGTT
>DAIUEW010000146.1:0-3846 GCA_036844925.1 Candidatus Sulfotelmatobacter sp. | reverse complement strand
GGGTAGTAGCCCAGATCCTGGATGACAGCGCCTCCGTAGGCGTAGGCGTGCGCTTCTTTAACTTGGTCTTCCGACAGTCCCGGATATCGCTTGAGCAACAGGGGACGGATTTCGTCTGTCCAGAGCAAGTCGACGATTTCCTCGTGCGTCAAAACCGAGTACGCGGACGAACCGCCGCCGCACATGAGCACGACGAGCACAAGGGTCACTACATGGACAGAAAGCAGGCGCCAACTTCTAGCGCTAGCGCCTGACGAGATTGTCGGCCAAGGCATGGTTTAAATCCGGCCGAGTACCAGGAGAATAACAACAACGCAAAGGACCAGCCCTAAGCCTCCGGTAGGAGCATAACCCCACTCTCGGCTATGCGACCAGCGTGGCAGCACACCAATCAGGGCTAAGAGCAAGATCACGATCAATATAGTTCCAAGCATATTGTGCTCCTTTTCGCTGCTTTGCTTATAGGCGCTTCTCCAGTTTTCTGATGGTCAAAACTGCTCAGTGCAGAAAAGCTGATCGAAAGGGCGATCAGATGGCTCGGGAAAGGCTGCGGGCGAGACAACGCGTGAGTCAGGTCTCCACGACCTTCGGGTGATTGCGCGCAGGCAGAAACATAGTGGCGCAGGCCAAGCAATTGGACCCGCGCCGATTTGAGAGTTTCTCGACTTTCTTACACCTCGAACCGACTGAGTTGCGCTGGAGTCAACGCCTGCTTGTCATCACTGGCGCTGTTGCCCTCGGTTACGTCGGCTTCACTTTGCTTGACGCAAGACTCTTTCAAGCTTCGGCGAAACGATCCCTGGAGACCCAGATCCAACGGGAGGAGGAACGCCACGAACCACAGGCCAAATCTGCGGTCAAAACAGGCGACGTTCTGGGCCGAATAGATATACCGAGGTTGGGAATTTCCGTCGCCGTTCTGCAAGGGACCAGTTCGCGAATGTTGCGGCTGGGTGCGGGACACATCGAAGGTACTGCGCTTCCAGGGGAAACCGGGAACATCGGCATCGCTGGGCACCGCGACACTTTTTTCCGCGAACTGAAAGACATCCAACTGAACGATGAAATTCAGATTCAGACGGCAACTGGGCTGTTTCGGTACCAGGTAGATTGGATGAAAGTCGTCCAGCCTACTGACACCACCGTCCTTGAGCCGTCAAGCAAAGAATCGACTGTCACCCTAGTGACTTGCTATCCCTTTTATTTCGTCGGCGCGGCACCGAGGCGGTTTGTGGTGCGGGCGAACCAGTATTAACCGTCAGCTGCGCTCCCAAGTTGATTAAAGGGCTGCCCATCAAAAGGAGACGGCTTGCTGCCTACACCTTCTTGAGCGACGGTTGGTGGAGTCTTATACGACCGTCGTCATCCCATTTGACGACCGCGTCATCTTCGTTCACTTGCCGAACTGTGCCAAATTCTCCAGTCGGCATTCCGAAGTCGCCTAAACCCTCGACACGATCTCCAGGACTCAACTCTTGACCAGTGGCGGAAGGTTCGACAAGCGGTGGCTTCTTGGCACGGTCTGAATCAGGCGGCGCCCCGGGGGTGTGACAACGGCGGTTGCGGAGCTTTACGCAGCTTCGGCGTCGGCTTATTGCCAATGTGAGGCATATCCAAAATCTCTTTCCAGGAAACCTAGTCTGTTCTTCGCTCCCACGGGGTTATCTCACCGATAGATGCGATACATACAGAATGGGTCTGGAGAGCATGGTTTTGCTGATCCAAACTGCACAGTTTTGATAATCGACGCGGGTGGTGGGTGATGAGCCCGCGACTCAACCGCAGATCGGGAATCCGCCGCTGTGGATAACTTCCTCAGGCAACGTTCGCAGCGTGGTCTTGTTCGTCGACGTCGCTACGGCTTGTGCTTTTGTTTTCGCTTGGAGCAGCGGATATTTTGTGCGTACGGTCGGGATGTACCGGAGGGAGTCCAGGTCTATCTGACTCCACCGCCAGACCATCTGTTTTCAGGACAAACTCCTCCGTCGAGCCATCGACGGGGTAACCACTCTCTTCGATATCACGAACGAGTTCATCGGTCGACTCTGGATTTTCAGATAAACCAGCTTTTGTCATATCGTCCTCCACAACCCTGGCACGATGTTCAAGTTGGCGTCCGCACAGATAAAGGTGCGAATGGCCGCAGCACCGCACTCACCCGGGGCGCCATCATTCTTGCTCCCTTCGGAATACACTATGTCCTCCGCGCAAGTGGCGATCGAGCAATGTTATTCAAAGCGTCCGTCCCTCCGCGGGAGAACTCCTGCTCTGCATGAGTGGTGGAGAAACCTGTGTTATTTCAACAGTGATCTTTCAAGGCCGCAGCGAACCACTGTGGTGTGGGCCTGCTGCCGACATGGGGCAGCTTTATTGAATTGAACTGGCTACATTCGAAAATACGTTGTTCGCATTGCTTCCCACCAAGCGGATCGTACCAACTACAAGTACCAGAATGACCGCCAGCATCACTGCGTACTCGGCTATGTCTTGGCCCTCATCGCGCCGCCACAGCTTGCGAAGAAAATGACTCATGGTCGCACCTCTGTCTCACTGCCATTCTACGCCCATTCCCGCAAATCGAAGTTTCCGCTGCGTCCGCGATTCGGCTGTCAGGAGGGAGTGACCCAATCAGGCGATACACGCGGACTGATTAAGCACGATCAGCCCGAACTCGGCCTGTCTGTTGCGATCAACGCTTTGGCTTCGGACGTGAGTCTCGGTTTTCGCGGGATGTGCCCCAGTCCGGGAAGATTTGAGCAATGGAATACGCAACGAAGGCAGGTCTTTGTCGCCGCCGTCGCTCTCGGAGAGTGAACATGATCGCAAGAAAAAATCCTGCTAAAGATCCGAGGAATGCTTCCGTAATTGAAAAGCTGTTGAACGATCGCAGCCCCTGGCCGGTCAGAATGAATCCGGTATACGCCATAGCTACCGTCCAGAGAATCACCCGAACAGAGAACATGGGGATCACCTATTCATGAGCAACTATTACCACAATTCGCCCTTGCGGAGTGAGTGTTTCTGAGGTCTAAGCATTTCGCATTCCTGACTACTTCGAGCGGCCCCCGGTCAATAAGTGTAATGATTCCATAACAATGTCGGCTCCCAGGCCCGAGTAGACTTTGGAGGCGCAAACCAACCAAATGGCTCGGAGGAAAGGAGCCGAACATGCTGATTATAGATTATCATCCGGGCTTTCAACAGATTGCTTTTGTGGACACCGAGAGTGGGGAGTTAAACGAACGGCGGCTAGCTCATCGCGAAGAGGCTGAGCGGTTTTACCAGGAACTCAAGCAGCGAGGATTAGCCGCACGGGTGGGGATGGAAGCCAGCGGGCACTCGCGCTGGTTCGAGCGTCTGGTGCGCAGCTTGGAGTTCGAATTGTGGATCGGGGACGCGGCGGAGATTCGCACGAAACGGGTGCGCAGGCAAAAGACCGATCGCCAGGATGCGCAGCTGTTATTGCGGCTGATGATCGAAGATCGCTTCCCGCGGATCTGGGTGCCAGACGCAGCCAATCGTGACTTACGGCAACTGCGATGGCATCGACATCGTCTGGTGCAGATGCGCACGCGCGGGCGGTTTATCCCGGCGCTCTCCTGTTTGCCGACAACCCAGGAGCTATTCATGAGATAGGTGGGTCTCGGGAGAAGCTGGCTCCAACTTTCCGACATTGCAAACGCACTGTGCAGTTCTTTGTCCCTTACCTGCGAACTTCGTAGCCAGAGCCTCCGGCCATCTCCCACGGAACCAGGCAGTGAGGACACAATTTGGCAATGTGTCGACAGCATCTAGAGTGAGCGCAGAAAATCGATGATTTCCTGTTGCTCCTGAACGGTCAGCTTA
>DAIUEW010000145.1:0-4101 GCA_036844925.1 Candidatus Sulfotelmatobacter sp. | reverse complement strand
CGATCATGCAATCCCTGCAGCCTAAGCTCGGTTTTACAGTTTCGTGCGATCTTTAACGCTTCAATCAGAGTGGCAACGCCGGAACTGTCGATATGGGTGACGCCCGACAAGTCAATGCTCACTGTCCTCGGATGTGGCGCGTGCAAAAGGGCGATAAGCTGGTCGCGCACCGCGGGAGAGGAATCGATATCAATGCGGCCCTTCAAAAACGCCAGAGCACCATGTTCGCTGGCAACAATGTTGATGTCCGGCTTACCCACGGGTTTGCTGTTGTGATCGAGCACCGGAATCGGCTCCTCCTTGGCAAAATGTCCTGAATTTTCATGACGGACAATTGCCAAGATCAACACGAAACTTCTTAATGGCAAGCGTAAGGCCATTAGCGGGCAGTCGTAATACTAGGCACGTCAAAGACTTGCGCAGGAGATGCTCTGATGATGCGAACGATCTAGACAGCATCCGGGCAGGTGCGCCCAAATACGGGCAGATGCGATTAGCGGTGCTTGGATCGTGACCCTATTGGGTCATCGAGCGGCTTTGGATTGGTTGCTTTTCACGTCCAGAACCAAGGAGGACAGGGGCAGTTCAACATTGTGTCTCAGGAAATTGTGTTTCGGCCTTCAACTGAGCTTTTACATTCTGGGCTCAGCTTAACAATGCGGTCTGCGCGAGCGATTGGACCTGGGGATTGGCTCATGCGAAGAGTCTGTCAGATAACCTCAGCGCCGGTATCGAATGCGCGTGCTAGCGGCGGAGTCCACGAGAACGAGATCCCGTGTGGAGTAATCCTCGTACTAACTTCTGCAATTTAGCCTTTGCCCGCGCGGTCTGCGCTTTCACAGTTCCGATGGGAACTCCCAGAACGCGAGCTGTTTCGTCGACGGAAAGATGATCCACAAACCTAAGGTGAAACGTTCTCCGCAGAATCGGGGATAGTTGTGCTGCCGATTTCATCAAACGCGCATTCAGCGTAGATCTGTGGCACTCATCTTCGGGATTGGGTCGATGGTCCACCAAAATGTCGGAGAGCGGATACTCCTGGTCTTCTCCGACTCGTGAATCGAGGGACACGTGGACGTAGCGTGAACGCTTGCGAAAATGCATTCTTGCGCAATTGATAACAATAGTGGTCAGCCACGTCGAAAGTTGCGCGTCGCCTCTGAATTGGTTTAGGTGCTTGTAAGCTGCCAATAGCGCGTCCTGCACCGCATCCTCGGCATCTGTTTTGTTTCCCAACAGTCTATAGGCGTATCGATAGAGATACGGTAAGCGATGGGACAGAACAGCCACCATCTGTGCACGTGAAGGTGTCCCCGATTCGAGGGCGACACCCTCACCGCGCTCAATTAATTTTTCTGGGGATGGCATGTTATGTTTGCGCTCCTCTGTCGCCACCGAAGCACGTGAAGTTCATGCGGGCCCTGGCGAGGAGGAATCTCGATGTCATCTGGATGCAGGGGCGGAGCCCGAAAAAGGAACCACTAAAACCGTATCGGAGCTTGTCGTTTTCAGTGACTGTCTGGCCTGCTGCTCTGCTGCATCGTCGATGTCATGTTTCAGAACATCATGAAGCGAGCTAATCACCTGATACTGCATCATTGCCATTTGGTAGCTCTGCTGCAAAAGATATTCCGCCTGTTCGCGGGTAATTTGATTTGTTTGTTGGGCCTGCACGATTACAGAGAAATCGGCCGATGTCTTGTCTGCCACCATGCTCATGGCGATTTCGTAGGATTTGAGAACGTCTTGTGGGCCCAAGGGCATTTCGGGTTTGAGCGCAATCAAATCGGAGAGTACAGCGTTGGACTGAATGCTTGTGGTTGCAAGAACGCTCTCCGGCGGAGGCGCTTCTGCCTGGATGTTCTTTTTCTTCGACTGGGCTGCGGCAGTGTGCCATAGTGTGGCAAGCATCACCATCGGAATAAGAATCTGTCGAGATTTCATCGGTGCTCCTCGTGTGAGCTACACATGTTTCACTCCCTGCTGAATTCAGTCTTAACCCTATGTCGTAACTATTCCGCACATCGACTTGTTCCCGAAGGGCGCGCCTGCTCGTGTGCGCTCAAGCAATGTCTCCGCCTCAGGCGGTGAAAGCTACTTAGACTGCTTGGCTTCTATTGCGGGTCTTTGGCTTTCTATCGGCACCTGAAGCGACCGACCCAACATGTCGTTGTAAGTAATTGTGTTCCTTCCGACCAGCACCAGCAGTTCGTGCCCTGTAGCGTACTTCGCGGGGATTTCGCCCAACGGTTGCGTGTACAGTACAACGTAAATTGTGTCGCCCACTTTGACGGAAACGTCATAGGTAGTGGGACCGGACGCACCGTCTCCTGCACCCTGACGCGGCTTGACGTCAGTAATAAATCCCATTTGATACTTCGATGTCGACTGGCAAAGAGCCGGAACTGTGAGCAGACACAGAGCGATTACAGCTGTTAGCCTCCGCATGATTCACTCCTCCCGTTTGCTCCTTTTGCTCTGCAATCAATCGCCAGAAACCAACTGTTCGCCAAGTGAGGAGCTTGTTCTCATCAATGTCGATGGCAATCGGCATGCCAAAAGATGGAAGAGTGAGGTAAGTGTCCCCGCCAGGTTGGAGTTTCATGCTTTTGCGTAGCGCGGTTCCTCGCACTGAAGTGACTCAGCGGACCAAGTGGCGACCACATCCGGGCATACATGCCTAACGCAGGGCAATAGTTGTGACATTTAACATGCGGCACACTCAGGAATAGTTTCGGTTATCGGCTCTTATTTGTAGTTCGGCATTGGCATTGCGCGTGCACTCTCACCTTGCAGCGAGGCGGCAGGCATTTGGTGGCCGAGACGGACTCCGCAGCCAACCAGTTCGGAGCGCCCGAGAGCGAAGAAAACCCGCGCGGCACATTTCCGTTGTTTGTGGCCCGTGTCTGCCCCTCGCGCATTTGTCGGATATCTGATAGGAGAGCGATTATGGAAACCCTTGACACACTACCGGGCGAATCGAACACGAGCATCATCTCGTCGATCATTAACTTAGTCTGTCCACAGTGCGGGGGAAGAATGTCGGAATTCCAATGTGAAGGGAGATGCCGCAGGAACTGGCTTGCTGAATGGGAGTGGGCGAATCACGCGACGAGAAGCTCTAGGTCTCATGTCTCGGGCCATCGCACCCGGGTTTTGCGGTGACCTCGCTACTCCAGTGGGAATCGCGTATTTGGCGCTCCCCTGCGATGGCGGCGGACTCTATTATTTCTTCAGTTCAACAACGGTCGGGAAAACAGGATCACGACCTGACCGTTCTTATTTGCGACTACACTCCACGAATCGAGGAGTGTGGTATTGAGCTCCGTTCTCGTTGCTAGCCGGCAAGGCATTCGAGATCGCGCGGTTCGATAAAACTACGCTCCCGGCCTGACCGAGAGAGTCACCACGGTATAGTGCTCGATCCGACCCAGGGTGAACTCGCCGACACTCCCGTGCAGAGAGAGGCCAGTCAACTGAGGCTGGGCCGCGTCCGGCGAAAGGACTTTCACCTCCCAGCTGCTCAGATCCTGGACCAGCCCGCTCAGGTCCAGCTGGACTTTCACGTTCTCTGCCGGGGCCTGGTGATCGTAGTTGAGCAAGTGGAGAATGAAAGTCCGACCATCAGGTTTCCGAGTCAACTGGCCCAGCACGTAACCCCGCGGCTCCAGGCCGAGGCGAGGCCCTGTGGCCGCGGCTTCGGCGCGTGCCACGATTCCCGACTTAGACTTTCCGTCCCTGATGATGACGCCTCCGCGGGCCGTGAACGCATCCAACCGGGCCCGTTGTTCTCCACTGAGCTTGGGCAGGTCGGGCGGTATCACCAGTACCTTGAACCGCTCCAGCGGAACTCCCTTGTCCAGGTGCGCGATCACTTTGGTCTCGAAAAAGACGCTTTGCTTGAGGAATTCTTTGGCCAGCGGGTTGTGCGGTTCCGCGGAGATCAAGGCGATCCGCGCCGCCGGCACCGTCTGGTGATACAGTTCCTGATACTCGACCAGGAAGTGATTGTATTGAGCGACGGCCGTCCAGGCGTCCCGGGCCTCCGGCTCGCCCTTGATCAGCCCATAGAGGAATCGGCCCTCGATGTTGCGCGAGGTG
>DAIUEW010000144.1:0-4210 GCA_036844925.1 Candidatus Sulfotelmatobacter sp. | reverse complement strand
CGAATGTGTCGGTTCCGGCCGCCATTCGTGGGGGTGATGAGGTGGCGGAAGAAACCCCCTCCGAACTTAGCGATCAGCTGTCGGTTCGCAGTTAACATAGGGCTTCCTTCATCTCTTGACCTTTCGGCAGCCAGCTCAAAAGCGCCGCGTCCAGTTGCGTCCGGACCTCATCAATCTTGATTCGGGACAGGATGTCGTTGGCGAATGCGTAGGTCAGCATATTCCGGGCATCCTCCTGGCCGATGCCGCGGGAGCGCAGATAGAAGATCGCATCCTTGTCGAGCTGCCCTACGGTCGCCCCATGGGTGCACTTCACGTCGTCGGCGTAGATCTGGAGCTGTGGCTTCGTGTCGATAACCGCGTCTGCCGAAAGCAACAGGTTCTTGTTGGTCTGCTTGGCGTCGGTCTTCTGCGCGTCCGGCCGGACGATGATCTTCCCGTTGAAGACGCCTTTAGACTTGCCATCGAGAACGCCCTTGTAGACCTCATGGCTGCTACAGTGCGGCTTGGCGTGGTCGATCGCCGTGTGGTTGTCCACGAGTTGCTGTCCACTCGCTATGTAAAGGCCGTTGAGGGTACATTCGACACCTTCCGCGTCCAGCCTGGCATTCACGTCGTTGCGGACGAATGCACCGCCCAGGGAAATGGAATGGGACGTGAAGTTGCTGCCGCGGTCTTGATGAACGGCCAATGCCGCGATGTGGAATGCTTCCCCGCTCTCTTGCTGCAGCTTGCAATGGTCGATCACGGCGTTCTGAGCCGCGATGATCTCGGTCACTGCGTTCGTGAAATAGAGGCCGCCATCGAGCCCGACATAGCTTTCGACAATCGTTATCTGGCTGTTGTCGCCCACCACGATCAGATTCCGAGGGTGCGACACTGTGGGTTCATCAAGCGACGTGGAGACAAACAACAGGTGGAGCGGATGCTCGACAACCTTACCGGGTGGAACGTAGACGAATGCTCCGTCCTCGACGAACGCCGTGTTCAGCGCGACAAAGGCATGGTCCTGGTAGCCGGCGTGACGGGCGAGGTAGGGTTCCACCCGCTCGCGATCGGAGTCCAGAGCGGCGGCGAAGCTCTTTACCTTCATGCCGTTGTGCAGTGGCCGGATCGACGAAAGCTCCCCTGAGAAGCGGCCGTTCACAAAGACAAGTCGTATGCAGTCGAGCCCACCGAAGGTGAACTGCTTCAGCGACTCGGCCGTGACCCCATCCAACTCGTCGTCGGCCACAGGCTGGAAGGGGATCTTCGTGAGCGGGGCCACGTTGGTGAACCTCCACTCCTCGTGGCGAGTCGTGGGGAAACCCAATTCCGCGAACTGGGCCATCGCCGCCTTGCGGATCCGATGCACCCAGGGCTGCCGGTTGCCTGCCAACCTTTCCTCCAGCCGTGCGAAGTGGCTGAGGTAGCTATCTTTTTTCTCTATGGCTTCAATCATCGCTTGAATCTCGTTCTTTGGAGTTCACACTTCACTGCCCACGAGCTGTTCCTCGATCTCCGCATAGCCCTTCTCTTCAAGTTCCAGAGCCAACCCCTTATCACCCGATGTGACAATGCGGCCCTTCGATAGGACATGCACGTAGTCGGGAACGATGTAGTTCAGCAGGCGCTGGTAGTGGGTGACCACGATGATGGCCCGGTCCCTGTTTCGTAGCGCGTTGACGCCACCGGCCACGATTTTGAGGGCATCAATGTCCAGGCCGGAGTCGGTCTCGTCTAAGATGGCCAGCTTCGGATCGAGCACCGCCATCTGGAAGATCTCGTTGCGTTTCTTTTCGCCGCCGGAGAACCCTTCATTGACCGAGCGGTTCAATAGGTCTTCGTCGATTCCGAGAAACCTCATCTTCTCCCGGACCAAAGCGAGGAACTCCTTGATGCCGAGTGCCGGGATGCCACGGTGCTTGCGGATGGCATTGACCGCCGCCCGCAAGAAATACTTGTTGCCCACGCCTGGGATTTCGACCGGGTACTGGAAGGCCATGAAGATTCCTTCGCGGGCCCGATCCTCCGGAGAGATCTCCAGCAGGTCCTTGCCCTGGTAGAGCACCGCGCCGGCCGTTACCTCGTAGGTCTCGCGCCCGGCGAGGATCTGGGCCAGCGTGCTTTTGCCGGAGCCGTTCGGCCCCATGATCGCGTGTACTTCACCAGCGTTGACCCTTAGGTCGATCCCCGCCAGGATCTCCTTGTCGCCGACCTTCGCGTGCAGGTTCTTGACTTCGAGCATTGTTCCTCTCCTTTGCGTTGACATGACGGAGCTCGTTCTCGGTGTTCGACCTAGCCGACGCTGCCTTCCAGGCTCACGCCCAGCAGCTTCTGGGCTTCGACGGCAAACTCGAGCGGCAGCTCTTTGAAGACCTGCTTGCAGAATCCGTTGACGATCATGTTGACCGCGTCCTCGGGCGAGATGCCGCGCTGTTTGCAGTAGAAAATCTGATCCTCGCCGATCTTCGAAGTCGAAGCCTCGTGCTCCACTTGCGATGTGGGGTTCTTCACCTCGATGTACGGGAACGTGTGGGCCCCACACTTGTCGCCCAAGAGCAACGAGTCGCACTGCGAGTAATTGCGCGATTGGCTGGCCCCCGCGAGTATCTTCACCTGGCCGCGATAGGTGTTTTGGCCGCGCCCGGCCGAGATGCCCTTGGAGACGATGGTGCTCCGGGTGTTCTTCCCGATGTGGATCATCTTGGTGCCGGTGTCGGCCTGCTGATAGTTGTTCGTCAGCGCCACCGAGTAGAACTCGCCGATGGAGTCGTCCCCCTGCAGGATGACGCTGGGGTACTTCCAGGTAATTGCTGCTCCGGTTTCGACCTGGGTCCAGGAGATTTTCGAGTTGGTCCCCCGACAGGCACCGCGCTTGGTGACGAAATTGAAGATGCCGCCTTTGCCCGCCTTGTCGCCGGGATACCAGTTCTGAATGGTCGAGTACTTGATCTGGGCGTCACCGAGGGCGACCAGTTCCACGACGGCAGCGTGGAGCTGATTCTTGCTCCGCTTGGGTGCAGTGCAGCCTTCCATGTAGCTCACGTAGCTGCCTTCGTCGGCGATGATCAGCGTCCGCTCGAATTGGCCCGTGTCGGCGGCATTGATGCGGAAGTAGGTGGATAGCTCCAGCGGGCAGCGCACGCCCTTGGGGACATAACAGAAAGAGCCGTCGCTGAAAACCGCCGAGTTCAGTGCGGCAAAGAAGTTGTCGTTGTACGGCACCACGGAGCCGAGGTACTTGCGAACCAGTTCAGGATGGTTTTGAACGGCCTCACTGAATGAACAGAAAATGATGCCGTGCTTAGCCAACTCCTCCTTGAATGTCGTGATGACGGACACACTGTCAAACACGTAGTCCACCGCGACCGCCTTGACCCCCATCAGCAGGTTTCGCTCGGCCAGCGGAATGCCAAGTTTCTCATATGTCGCCACCAACTCGGGATCGATTTCCTCCGGGTTCGTCGCGTCTCCGCTCGACTTTGGAGCGGAATAGTAGAAAATGTCTTGGTAGTCGATGGGTGGATACGTGACGTTTGGCCATTCCGGTTCTTGCATCGTGAGCCAGTTCCGGTAGGCCTTCAGACGCCACTCCAGCATGAAATCAGGCTCGTTCTTTTTGGCCGAAATCAGGCGGATGATGTCCTCGCTGAGACCGCGAGGCGCCGTATCCGCCTCGATCTCCGAGACGAACCCGTACTTATATTCCTGGTTAGCCAGTTCCTCGATCGTGCTGGTAGCAGTCGTCATCCGAGCCTCCTTCTTCAACGCGTTCCGAACGCAGTTCTGGGCGTCCCACCTACCACGCCGCACAGGCCCGAGTGCGAAACGCCTCGTGCCCGCGGCGCGTTTAATTTCAAGACCGAAGTCCAACGTGGTGACCATGTCGTTGCATTGAATGTGCCATTGCTGGAACGAATTTAGTAAATAGTTACAACTGGTTACTTGAAAACACCTTGTGATTATGTTGCTGCCGCTCGGTGCGGCTTCCAAACTGACGCAGAACCATTCACATTTGACTTTTCAGCCACATTTGGTTTATACTTAGGTGGAGTACGGTGCCATTCGGATCGCATAGCGCGATGCTGCCGTCAGCTCCTTGCGAACAGACCACGAGTTTTCGTTAAGACGTAGTCCTACTTGAAGTTACGTTGAACTGGATGTCAGACTTTGGGGACTTTCTCGCCTTGGCCGCTGAGCCTGGTGGACAGAGCGGACAGTTTGCTCC
>DAIUEW010000143.1:0-4325 GCA_036844925.1 Candidatus Sulfotelmatobacter sp. | reverse complement strand
ACGAAAAAACACAAGAACCCACTTGACTCCGACCGGCCTTCTCATGGAAGGCGATAGCGCTCATTGACCTTGTCGATGTGTCGATGATCGTTATGGGATGTTTCAGCAGCAACGTAGTTTTCGACTCACAGGCACGCGAGTAAAGTCGAATCGTCGATGAAAATGCTCTGGTGTTGGCGATGCAAGGCCAAAATGCCGATGCTTGACGACGATGAGTACCGTCAGGTGATGGCCCGTCGACCTCTTGGAAAGGGCGGTGAGAGTGTGCGTGCAATGTTCATTCCCATGCTTGCGGAATACGAACGAATCACAGGACTCCGCGAGACAAATCCCAACGCCGTCTTCCACCATCGGCTCTCGAAGTACGGGCCTCCGTGTCGGTACTGCGGGAAGCCATTGAGAACGCCGCAAGCGAAGCTCTGCGGCTATTGCATGAAGCCTGCCTCGGATCAACGTAATGGGGATGTTACACCAATCATCGGTGAAGACAATCACAGACAGTGGTGCTCCGCTCTGGGAGTCTTTGAGCAGCGGGGAAAGAGCGGCACAGCAATGTCAACCATCGAGGAAGTAAGAGCCGCCGAGAAGAAGGTCCAAAAGGTCTTAGACGCGCTGAAGAAGGCCGACGCACGAGACGCGGAGGACCTCAGCGCTGACTTGACGAAGGCGACAGACGAATACGCAAAAGCGGTTCGTGAATTACGTTCACGGTAGCCCACTCCCCGAAGTCTTTGTTCCGCGAGGCAGGTCATGGGTGTTCGTAATCCTGACGAGAAGTTTGCAACTGCCTTCAGGTGCAGCCCGCAACCTTTTACCCTGTCAACGATAAAAGAAGATCGGTATATCGAAGTCAATGACGCTTTTGTACAAAGAACTGGGTGGGCTCGCGAAGAGGCGATTGGGCACACCACATTAGAACTCGGTATCTGGGAAACTCACGCCGAGCGATTCGCAAAGGCACTTCGGCACGCTGTTGAACTCAACCTTCTTAGTCCTGTACGTCCGATGCAACTGGTCGATGAAATATATCCGCCCGGTCCAGTTCTTTCTTCTTCACCGATGACGGGCGCTACCATGAAGTGAACATTGTATTTCGGCGTCACAATGGCGACACTCTGAGCAGTCGCAGTCTGCTTGCCTCTTTAATTTCGAGACGGGTTGATCGTACACTTCTTTAGGAGTTTCTGAAGCAGTCTTCCAGCTATGATCGAAATCAAAGATTGCTTGCCAGAAGGATGGACAATTCTCTACAGCGCCGCGTGGCAAGGCAATCCTACTGATGTGTTCACAGCGCGTCCAGAAGCACCAGAATCGCGCTCCATGGGACTCAGCCACACGCAGCTCATGTCCGTGTCCTCCTCGCTGAGTTGGCCGTTCTGCTGGACAGCAAAGCGATCGGAACTTGGGTGAACATGGGCACGCTGGCCAGAGCGCCGCTTGCCGGCTCGGGTCGATCGCCTCGATTTGCAAACCGGGCAACGCATTCGCTGGAAGGAGCTCATGCCATCCGACCCAGCGGGGGTGGAGAAATATCGGCCCAATCCTGTTGACCCCCGACGCCAAGAATTGTGTGTATGGATATCACCGCATGCTCGCCGACCTACCTGGTGGAGGGATTAAAGTAGTTAAGGCTTTGACAAGGACTGTTAGCCTAGGTTTTTGTTAAAGGCTTCTTAGTGACATAATTCGTATTGGATTGTTTTCGGCGACATTGTAAGCCACCAAACGCTGTCTTCGATAACTGTCGAAATCAGGCGATAGCACGTTTTGACTGCTGGTCATTGAGTGTAACGGGGATATTTCGTTAAGTATGAGAACCGCTCGTTTCCGAATCGTCTCAGCGGCTGCTTTTTGAATCGTCACCTCAAATGAGAAGCAGAATTAGCTAAGGTTTGGATTCCTGCAGGAGGACCACGTCCGATTCCGAATGGCTGCGCAACAGCGCCAAGTTCTTCCCATCTGGCGACCAGTGGAACGAGTCTATCTGATCAGAAGAGAAGTGGGTGATCTGACGTCCGCCAGAACCGTCAAGCGGCTGAATCCAGATATTATCGACTCCGTTTTCCCGGATCGGGTATGCAACCGCCTTTCCGTCGGGCGTGAACTGCACCCCGCCCGATCGGTGCGCGTGGGCGGTGAGCATTCGGGGCGAGGTCGGAGACTCCAGGTTCAGCAGAGCGATGCTTTCGGTAGTTTCCACGCCCGTAACCTGGTCGGCTGCGTAAGCCAACACCTTGCCGTCCGAGGAAATACTCATCTCCACTGTCCGTGAACTCCTGGCAGGTATGTTAATCGTCGCCATGAGAATGTACCCATGAAAGTTGACGCTACCGGGAAGTGGCTCGGGTGGGGCCGAACCATCCAACATTACTCGATAGATCTGCTCATTACCGGGGCCTGTGCCGCGGTAATAGATCCACTTTTGATCGGGCGAGCAGACGGGTTCTCTGTCACGCTGACCACGCGTCAGCCGGAGCGGGTTCGAGCCGTCAGCATTGAAGCGCCAGATGTTAGAGTTCGCTCCTTCGTGAAACCGCCACGCGAAAACTACGTACCGGCTGCCGCAGGCTGACACATCAGAGATGTCTGCATTAGGATCCGATGTTAACTGGTTCGCATTTTTCCCGTGCGTCCGTCCAGCTCTCCGCCGCGCAACTGCTCAGGCGACATGTGCGCAATCGTGCCTGGGATCGCACCAGGACTGGTCAGGTGATGCGCGTCAGGCGGCGCCAACTCGGTTGCCGTCAGGCCGCTGGCAGTGACCTTCACAGATACTTTCGCGAGTCCAAAGTCGAGGAGCTTCGCATGACCGCGGCGGGTTACAAAGATGTTGGCCGGCTTGATGTCGCGATGGATGATGCCTTCGGAGTGCGCGGCATCGAGCGCGTCCGCGATCTCTGTGGCCAACTCCAGCAACAGCTCCATCTCCAGCGGCTGGCCCGCGATGCGGTGCTTCAAAGTCACGCCGTCAAGGAACTCCATGACGATGTAGGACTGTCCTTCGTAATTGCCGATTTCGTAGATAGTGCAGATGTTGGGATGGTTGAGCGCCGACGCAGCCTGGGCCTCCCGCCGAAACCGCGCCAACGCCTGGGCATCGCCGGCCACATCCTCGGGGAGGAATTTCAGAGCGACGAAGCGCCGTAGATCGGTATCCTCGGCCTTGTAGACGACACCCATACCGCCCCCGCCGAGCTTCGCGAGGATGCGGTAATGCGATATTGTCGTCCCTATCATGTGAGGGTTAGGGAAAGGATAACTGAGGATAGGGCGACTAGTATTGACTGTCAATTCACACGAGGAAGACGATCAACGCCCGTGTCGCCGGGAACCTGATGAGTCAGGGAGAGGCTCAGCTATGCAGAACTGTTGCAATCAGGCGTGGGTGTTGAAAAAGTCACGTCGATTAGCAGGCGGAGAATCGACAGAAGCATGGTAGCAGGAAGTGATCCTGCCCATGCTCTGTTGGATTTTGATCGTCGGAGGCCTGCTGACCATGATGGGGTACCACGCCCGCTCAGAAGCGCTGTTCTATTACTTCCGCCTGGAAGATCAGGTTCCCGAGAACCCTCTGCTGTGGCTCATTGAAAAGCACATCAGTTTTGATTTGGTGCGCGAGCGATTGAGAAACAGCTACAGCGAAACCGGTCGCCCCTCGATTGATCCCGAGCTTCTGTTGCGCATTCTTCTGATCGGCTATCTGTACGGCATCACCAGCGAGCGGAGGCTGGTGGAGGAACTGCGCATGCACCTGGCGTGGCGCTGGTTCACCGGACTGGGCTTCGATCAGGAGATCCCGCATCACTCCACGTTCTCGAAAAACCGGCACGGACGGTTTCAGGAATCGAAGCTGTTCGAGGAGTTGTTTGAGCAGATCGTGCTCCAGTGTGTGGAAGTGGGATTAGTGCAGGGCAAGCACCTGTCGGTCGATGGCAGTTTCGTAGAGGCGAATGCGGCAAAGGAGAGCCGCATTCCGCGCGAGCAGTTAGCGGAAGCGGCGCAAGTGAACCAAACCGTACGCCAGTACTTGGTGGAACTGGAGCGGCAGAATCCCGCCGAAGAGCCCGCGCATCAGCAGGGCCAGGTATCGACCACTGATCCCGATGCGACCTACGCCACCAAGGGTGGGACTCCGGCCCGACTGGGGTACTACGACAACTATCTGGTCGACAACAAAGTGGGCGATATAAGTATCTCGCCATTCACATGGATGAGACGGCCCGCCAACGGGCACGGGAGTTGGCGAACACGCCCGAGTTCGCCCAGGCCCAGCGGCAAAGAAAGAAGGTGGAAGCCTTGTTCGCGGAACTCAAGAATCAGATCGG
>DAIUEW010000142.1:0-4327 GCA_036844925.1 Candidatus Sulfotelmatobacter sp. | reverse complement strand
GTCATTGGGGGATCGAGAACTCGTTACACTGGGTGTTGGACGTCTGTTTCCGCGAAGACGAGCAACGCCACTGGGCTGGCAACAGTGCGGAGAACCTGTCTTGGCTCCGAAAGGTGGCACTGTGTCTGCTCAAGGCCGAGAAGAACAGTAAAGGGAAGAGCATCCACCGCCGCCGCCTCCTGGCGGGGTGGAAAAACGAGTATCTGTTGAGTGTACTGGCTCAAGTACCGGAAATCCCTGAGAAAAGTGGTGCGTAATCCCTGGAGGATCTCCTGGGATGATCCGCATAATCTACCGAATCCAACCCGCTGAGTCAATACTGCTATGCATGTCCTCGATCTGCCTCTCGGATCTGCCTCTCGATCTGTGTTCGAAGAACTGCGGGTAATCGCTGACGGTGAGGTCATCGCTCATGTGGGGAATCCTGGTCCAAACGGCTGTCACGTGGACCGAGCACTTGTTGAGGGTGTGCGACTACCTGGGATCTCGTTGAACCCGATCAGCCCTCTCTAGTCGAAAGACCTCCGCTTGCGATATAATAGTACGGTGAGCCGACTTTCGCCTCGCCTGAAGGAAGCACGCGGACAAAGGTCAACCTCTCTCGGACAGCGGTCAGTTGGTCTGAAGGATTGGCATGGGAAGATTTCGATGCAGAAACTCTTTGTTATCATGCCATTCGGGATTAAAAAAGCCTCCCACCTCCCGTCTGGGCAACTCGATTTCGATTATGTTTATGCGAATATTATTAAACCCGCAGGCCAAGACGCCGGATGGAACGTTTTGCGTATCGACGAACTCGTAGAACCAGGATTGGTCTCTGATCAATACTTCCGCGAGATACTTTCGGCAGATCTATTACTTGCTGACATTAGCGCTCACAACGCCAATGTGTTTTATGAGCTTGGCGTCCGCCAAGCCGTTTCGACGGGGGGCACAATCCTTTTCGCCTACGAAGGGACACCCATCCCATTTGACCTTTCCACTCAGCGAGTGCTTTTCTACCAGATCGAAGAACCAAGAGCCGACGAGGCTCGAAAGAAAATTACTCACTATTTACTCAATCATTCTGAGTTGCCGAAGGGCAATCCCGTCCAAACATATCTCCAGAATGTCGGTGCTTCCACGAGCCCTCAGAGGGACCTTGCGGCTTTCGAACGTGATTTTTCTGCGCGAATTGAACGAGCACACTCGATCGACCAGCTCATCGCCGTCTGGCAATGGGCTAAGAATTTGGAACCGCTGCCTGTTGCGCCGCTCCTTGAACTAGCTGAACGCCTATCGAGTTCCCAGGAATGGCGAGTCGCTGCAGATGTCCTAAAGGCTGCTCTCCGCCTTCAACCCGAGGACTTCGAAATCCATCGACAGCTAGGTTGGTATTTGCAGCAACTTGGACCACAATATGATTCAGAGTCGCTCGCCAGTTTTGAGAGAGCTCTTGAACTAAACCCGCGGGACCCCGAGACACTTGGTATGATCGGGGGAAGGTTTAAGAGGCTCAAGCAATTCCCCGAGGCGGCGAAGTACTACACTGAGGCCGCGAAGGTTTCGCCGAACAGTCTCTATGTTCTCGTCAATCAGGCTGCGGTCAAGATTTTAGCAGACCTGTCAGACACCTCAGAAGGCGTTACCCTTTATAGCGAATTGGTCGCCAAGATACTCGCAGGCCCCATCGACCAGGCCGATATCTGGGCTGAACTCGTCCTTGCGGAGGCGTTCTTCGCGATTGGAAACGATGCCGATTCGCATACACACTATCGTCAAGCTGTAAACCTGGCGACGTCGCCAAAGAGCTTGCATTCCGCAGCCCGTCAGCTAGAGATTTTCGCCGAGGCCGGCTTCCGAACCAGATCGGCCAGAAAACTCGCGAAGTTGCTTCGCTCAGGGAAGCGTACTGCCTCGCATGCCGACCAAGCTAGTGAGGGCGAACGTCTTTCAACTCGAGTGGCCGTCGAGAAGAGCAGTTATGAACTACCCCTTATCATCCATTTGTCAGACTTGCATTTCGGAAAACACGTTAAAGACGGCGTCACAAGAGAGATGCATCGGTTTCACGATGGTTTGAATTCTCAAGCGCTTAGCAAGCATGTAATTGAGGAATTTAAAGCCAAATCATCACGTTATTCCTCTGACATTTCACGCATCCATCTCGTTGTTTCAGGCGATTTGACATACTTGGGGACCGAGTCGGAATTCGATCTGGCACGCTTCTCCGTCGAAGAAATTTGCGACGGACTGAATATACCCAAAGAGCGGGTCCATTTCGTTCCCGGCAATCACGACGTGAATTGGGGACTCAGCAAGGCGGACCCAAGAAAGCGACTAGACAACTACATCGCATTTCTCGTCAGATTCTATGGCGAAAAGCTCTTCCCAGCACGATACCCTAAGATCAAATGGCCGCTGACCTATCTAGCTTCGCCGCCCCCGCCGAGTGACATTATCAGCTTCGACTCCGACGAAAAAGCCGGAATCGTGATTGCGGGACTAAACTCTTGCGTATACGAAAACGAACAGCATCATTATGGGTTTATCGGAGACAACCAATTAAGATCACTTAAGAGCATGCTCACGGATCTTAATCCCCCTCGTGAGTGGATTCGAATCGCCGTGATCCACCACCATTTGCATCCGTTCCCAGAATTCCTCGATACAAGAGGTGATGCCCCGGTTTGGTTAGATGTGTCCACGTTGCGGGACGCTGGTCACGTCGAGCGTTACTTGGAAAGATTAGGTTTTGACATCGTTCTACATGGGCACAAGCACAAGCCGCTGATGAGGGAAACCCGAGTAAGGGACCTTCAACCCCTGGAATCCGAACCCCTCCCACTGATTGTCTGCGGGGCTGGAAGTGTCAGTTGCGTGGAACTGGAGCATAACGTGGCCAATCATTATCAGATCATTGATGTGACCCGGATACCGCGTCAACCAGGGGCTGAATTCTTGCGCGTGGACTGGCGGACGATGCCACTCGACGCAGGAGCCGAGTGGTTTTCGTCTAAGATATGGGAAATTCTTGGCTGAGTCTGAATCTCGACTTTTGCCAGGCTGGCCGATCCACTCCAGGTCACCGATAAAAACATTCCTGGCACTGCTACCTCGCGTGGGCCCCAGAGGGACATAGTGAATTGCCTTCATAGAGTAGGGGGAATAGGAAGACACAGATAAACTGCCCAAGTTGCCTGGATCGCGTTCACAATTCACAATGTCCCCCTCGGACTCCAGAACGGCTATGGCGGCAGGAACGATCCGCCGCGGACCGGCCGGCAATTGCTGGGCTGGGCGTATAACCACGGTGCCGACGGCAGGCTGAAAGCCCTAACGAAAGCCTGGGACTTGGGCCAGATCATCGGCTGGTCGGAGGACAACGTCGTCGCCGCATACCGCGAGCTGTCGCGGCAGAGCCAGGCGGCGGGGAGCTGGGGAGGGAACTGAGATGCGTTGCTCGGTAGATCGTCAGATGTGCGGCAAGGAAGCGTGGGACGGCTCCCTTGCATGGCTTGCATCAGTCGGAATTTGCTTTGGTCGCCCGCAGGAAAGGATTTCCTTGGAGGGAGAGCTGATCAGGACTCCAGCCATCCTTGAGGTTTTCAGTCAAATCGGCGAGATCCTAGACATCGCATCGATCAACGCACTGGGGATAACCTTCTACTTGACAGATCATCCATTCTGTTTTTCCACGAGGAAATTCCCTAATGCCCGTCCGATAGTGGCTCCGGCCCGAGCCGATGGCTGGCTATTTGTTCCGATGGCGAATGTTGTTTGTGTCAACGAGTTCGGTGGTCTCGGCATTGCGGAACCGCCCGGCGGCGGACTGATCGGGGAAGGGGAGAGTCATGTCGCCTGATTACCTTTTCGTTCCGATGCAAATTCTCAAGGGGGATGACCTTTCGGCCACGGCAAAGGTTCTTTACGTCCTGATGCTCTGGCATCTCGGCCCGGACCTGCGAGCTACTTGGTCGATGGAGGATTTCGAGAAGCTGTCAATGATCGTCCCTTGCAGTATGGAAGAACTGAGTTCCGCTGAGGAGGAACTTTTCCAGCATTCGCTTCTACGCCGCGTTCGCTCGGAAAACGACTCGTGGACCTGGCACGTGCAATGCCGTTTCTTTGCTGGCGGATTCTCAGAGCCCGGATTCCCGCACTCTTGATCCTCGGATCAAAGAACGTTATTGTCTCGTGAAGGTCTCACTCCGGCCGGCAGCGGCCGGGGATCTTTTGGCCGTACGTGGCGCGAGCGACCAACTTCAACCAGCGGGTGAAAAGGTGACAGCCACGAATGGCACTCGGATTAGGATTAACGTCTTACGGATTAATGACTTACGTTCCA
>DAIUEW010000141.1:0-4340 GCA_036844925.1 Candidatus Sulfotelmatobacter sp. | reverse complement strand
TGCATGCCTGCTTTCTTAGCACCCTGCAGGTTGCCGATCGTATCTTCTGCCATGATTGTCTCGATCGGCTTAATCGGGTCTGCCGGGTCGCGCATATTGTTAATGGCCGCAAGCACTTTCTCAAAAACCTCCGGGTTCGTCCCCTTTTTATAGGGAGAAATCTCTTCTAGCCCAAAAATATTATGCCCGGGAATTACCTCTCTGAGGCCAAGCTTTTCCAGCTTTTCCATCGCCTCTCCCTCTCCCTGCTTGAAGGAATGCGTGAGGACTGCGACCTCAACCCCAGCGTCGGTTAGCCGCTGTATCTTGCTTACCAGTCCGGCGTCGGGGCGGATGAAACCGGTGCCCATATGCCTATGCCACAGCCGTGTAATCCCCTTGTCTCCTTCCACGATTTTTTCCTTCAGTTCGTCGCGCGTGAGTCTTGCTTTTTTTCCGCTCTTACGGTTCTGAAGCAGCCTCAGATTAAAGGCCATGGCGATCATGTCTTTGTAAGGCGGGCCAAGGGCGTGATCAGGCCGAATGTCTTCTTCTTCCTCGCCCAAGCGCGCTGCCTTCCGGCTGCGATAATAGACTTCCAGCATGCCCATCACGGAGGCGCCGGGGAGGCCCTTGCTTTCTAGATTTCCCGCCAGCTTGCTGATGTACCGGCATAATGCGTCATCTGGATTCTTGTTAGCTTCTTCCTTAGCCTCTGCAATCAATTTTTGCGCTATTTTCCTCCGGAATATGGGAAGGCCGTATTCCTTTTCGATCTCCCGCCAAGCCCGCAGGACGGCGTTTCGGTATGTCTTGTTGTAAGGATAGAGAAAGCAGTCAAGATCCAAAATGACGAGCCTCACTTTCTCGCGAAAAGGCTTAGGGTCCGGGTAGGCTTTAGTAGTCATGGACTCAGGCGCGTAGGCCTAAGATTGTGCACAGCATGGTGATCCCTCGGTCCCAGCTATTCTAAGGCGCGGAGCAGATCTCTAGGATGGGTCAGTATGTACCCAGCCTCATTTCGCGGCCATTCTGCCAGCTTCACACAGATCCGCGAAGGGATTTGCCAGTTAGCAGGCCGTCTTAAGAATGGACGCCGGGTATTGCTTCTCGGTGGCCTCCCATTCCATAAGGCCGTCCATCCATTTTTCGAATTGATCTCGATAGACACCCAAGTGTTTATCAACCCGGTCAGTTCCCGGTTTGTCGGCTACTCGGAAGTTGGCCAGAAACGGGATTGTAGGAAGTTGAAGGAGGATAGTCGGCAAACCTTACCTTGGGATTACTTCAGAGTTGCCCGTCACTCGGCCAGAATAAGCGGTAAACGGTGGTGGAAGTGCATCTTTGTGCCAATAACCGGTGAACAGTGAGCGACGGGGAAAAAGATTTCTTGAAATTCTGGCCTGAGCCCGCCGTAGCACGTCAGTTTGGTCAGTCTCCAGATAGGTGTGGGCAGTCCCGCATCTGCTCACAAGTTGCAAAGCCAACCGTCCATACCCCTGGTTGCTGGTCGCCGGTACTTGCCGGAGTGAAGACCTTTGTGAGTTCGGTTTAGCCAGCGCAGCCGATTAGGGTAACAGCTATGGAAATGTTGCTTCAGGACTTGCGCTACGAGTTTCGTATGTTGTGGAAGGCTCCCGGTTTCACCGCTGTGGCGGTTATAACCCTGGCGCTTGGGATTGGGGCGAACACGGCTATCTTTAGTGTTGTAACTGCCGCTCTGTTCCGTCCGCTGCCGCTGCGGAAACCTGGCCAGATCGTGCGGTTGCAGGAGTACCATCAACGCCCGGCGAATGTGACCGGCGCGACATTCCGCGATGTGCGCGAGCGCAATCGCGTGTTTTCTCAAGTTGCAGCTTATCGCATTTTTTCCCAGAACTTGAGCGACACGCGACAGGCGGCGCCGCCGGCCGGGCAATCGCTACGGCTGGTACATCCGTAAACGCCTCGGACATCGCGTAATGTCCGGCAAGGGTCGCAGTCCTGGGTTCGCCGCCGAATTGGACCGTTTTCCAGACGACGATGTCACGATCATTCTGCTCAGTAACAGTTATGCCACCGTCTCGCAAGAACCGATCGCCAAGGCTCTTGCCGCGATCGTCTTTGATCAGGAACCGCTGCCACCCCCAGCCATGCACGCGGTCACGATTTCTCAGTCAATACTGGCAGCTTACGCGGGTATGTATCAACACGGTCCGGAGTATTTCGTGCCCAACGCGAAGTTCAATCTGACAGCCGACCCCGGCTACTTGGTTCTGGAACTGGGCGATCTTCACACACTGTTGGTTCCGCTCTCAACCAATGATTTTCTAGAGCGCAACTTCTTTGGCCACGTCGTAATGTCTAGAGGTGAGGGAGGCAATGTCACTGGCCTGACCACCCACTATGGGGAAAGGGAGTTTACCGCTGGTCGGCTGGAGGCTAAGGGGCTGGCGTTTGTGAACCGACAAAGCAGAAAGGCTATCCGATGAAATTGGGAATGGCATTGGCAATCCTCTTGACTATTGTCCCGTCTGATGGAGCGCCCGTTAATTCAGCCGCCAGCGCCACCGATCATTGGCATGTAGCCGGTACTCCCCAAGTCGTTTCGCAAGAAGTTCGATTTTCTAACGCCGGTGCGAATCTAGTCGGGACGGTCTACCTTCCGAGCACTGGGAATCACCTCCCCGCTGTAGTGATTTTGCACTCCGCAGGAGCCACGACGCGAGAATCAGCTCTCTACCGTCATCTGAGCGAAGGATTGCCAGCGCTGGGTTTTGTAGTGCTCATCTACGATCGCCGCGGAAGCGGTCAATCCTCCGGGAACCTTCAGGGTGTTGATTATGAGACGCTGGCTGACGACGGCGTCGCAGGGCAGCACGCGTTAGCCAAGCTCCCCCGCATTGATCCGGCCAAGATCGGATTTTGGGGACTCAGTCAGGGCGGTTGGCTGGCCGTGCTGGCAGCGGGACGCAGCCGGGACGCTGCCTTCGCGATTTCCATCTCGGCCCCGCTTGTCACCGCGGATGAGCAAATGCAATTCGCGACGAGCAACTTGCTCACGGTTCGCAGCTATTCGCAGGAAGATGTTCGGGACATGCTGGAGACGCGAAAAGCGTGGATGGGCTATCTACGGGGTACAAACTCACGCGCGACGGCAGCCGACGCTCTAACCAAAGCACAATCCAAAACCTGGTTTGATCTTACCTACATGCCCAAAGTGTCTCAGCTCACTAATGATCCGGCGATCCGCAGGAAAATGGATGCTGACCCGGTCGAGGCTGTTCTGAAGGCGAAGGTTCCTCTGCTCTTTCTCTATGGAGGTGCTGATCCATGGGTTCCCGTCGCCCAATCCATGGAGCGGCTAAAAGCGTTAAGCAGCCAGATACACGACATCGAGATTGGGGTTATCCCCAACGCAAACCACGAACTGATGTTTCCGGTGAAAGAGACGATGCAAGTGGACGCCGAGACAAATCGCAACGACGCTCCGCAATCAGCCACATACTTCATCCTCTTGGGATCGTGGCTTTCCCGGCACTTCCCGAACCGGTGAAAAGCTGTCCAGTACGCAAGCGAAGCATTGTGAGGCTAAACAAACCGTGGCCTCGTTCTGCTCCAGAGCCAATCCGGCAACCGTCGTGACTGTTGCTGAAGCGGAGCTTCGGCGTCGATGGCAACCAGCGTATCGATCCGCACAACGATCGCGCTCTTGCGTTTCTCAGAAGTCCAACAGCATTTGCGACTTCGGATAGGACACCTGGATTGACGACAAGAGCCATTTTTACAGTGTGCTAACTAAACCACGATTCAAACGTCTCTCGACCCTGGAGGGGTCGATATCATGGAACACACGCGTCTGCCCATCGGCCATTGCAATTCTCTTTCCGATCACGGGAATCCAAGATGCTTAATTCCACGGTAGTCGTACAGTTTGAGCCTACGCGGCGATAGTGGGGCCTACTGCCGTGATCTCTGGAGGCAAGAATGAAAACATCTATGTTTTATCGAATCGCTGCTGTTCTTCTGCTGCTATTTGCCGCCGGACATACGTTTGGGTTTCGCCAGAATAATCCGGAATGGAGAGCGGACGCGGTTCTTGGGTTAATGCGCTCCGTCCACTTTGACGCGCAAGGGTTTACCCGGACTTATTGGGACTTCTTCAGCGCGTTCGGGCTTTTCTTTCCGTCTTTCTTTTGTTCGCGGCAGTATTAGCGTGGCTGCTGGGCGGACTTCTGGCAGAGACTTTGGCACGCGTGCGCAGCATTGCGGGGGCGCTCGCAATTTGCTTTGTGTCAGTCACAGCTTTGAGCTGGAGATACGCCTTCACCATCCCCATTGTTTTCTCAACCCTGATTACAGTGTGTTTGATTGCGGCGGCA
>DAIUEW010000140.1:0-4440 GCA_036844925.1 Candidatus Sulfotelmatobacter sp. | reverse complement strand
TTACCAACGAACTGGTTGGGCCGCTGCAGACGGCGCTGAGCCGCGAAGTCCCGGGAGCCCGGGTCGATGTGCGGCAGCTCGAAACCGGCAAGCCCGTTGGCATTCCCGTTTCCATTCGAATTTCAGGTCCGGAAATCGACGTTCTGCACCGTCTCTCTGGCGAACTCCAGGAAGTCTTTCGGGTCCAACCAAATGCGACTCGGGTCCGAGACGACTGGGGAGAGCCTGCGATGAATGTCCGGCTGAAGGTTGACCCCGACCGCGCCAACCTTTCCGGGATCACGAATCTGGACATAGCCCTCTCATCTGCCGCGGCGGAGAGTGGACTGCCTGTGTCAACCTACAGGGAAGCTGACAAACAAATCCCCATCGCGGTGCGTTTGCGCATGGAGGAACGCGCCGGGCTTTCTGACATTCAAAATGCGTACGTGTACTCGCTGACCAGCAATCAACACGTACCTCTGAGACAGGTATCGAACGTCACAACGGAAATGGCGGTATCGAAAATCAAGCGCCGCAATCAATTCCGGACGGTTACGGTATCCGCGTTCCCGATTCCGGGTGTTTTACCGTCTCAAGTGCTCACGCCGCTGCTGCCGAAAATCAAGGAGTTCCAGAAGAACCTGCCTCCCGGCTATTTCCTCGAGATCGGAGGCGAATACGACGAACAGCAGAAAGGTTTCAAGGAACTAAGCGTGGTCATGGCGATCTCCGTATTGCTGATCTACATTGCGTTGGTCGTGCAGTTCCGAAGTGCCGTCAAGCCGCTTCTGGTGTTCGCTGCAATCCCCTACGGAATGACAGGAGCTCTAGCGGGCCTGGTCGTTATGGGACAGCCCTTCGGATTTATGGGATTCCTGGGAGTCGCGAGTCTGGTCGGCGTGATCGTCAGTCACGTCATCGTGCTCTTCGACTTCATCGAAGAAGCGCACGAGAGAGGGGAGCCCTTACGAGAAGCTCTGCTCGATGCCGGCATCGTGCGACTGCGCCCCGTGATGATCACCGTCGGCGCGACTGTGCTCGGTCTCATACCCTTGGCCATTCACGGGGGACCCCTCTGGGAACCTCTCTGCTATGCCCAGATTGGTGGTCTCACGATCGCGACGTTTGTGACGCTGCTGCTTGTCCCGGTGATCTATTCCATCTTTGTGTTGGATCTGAAGCTGATTAAGTGGGACGCTCCGGCAGGCGAGCTGGCGACAGAAGCTGAACTAACGACCGCAGAGTTTCATTACTCGCATTAGCCATGAGAAGTGATTGTTCATAGAGGAGATCGTCATGATTACTTGCAGCAGCGCCGCCAGCCTATTCTCAGAGCTGAAAACCAGAATTGAAACCCGCCAAGCGCGGGTAGGCGTGATAGGTCTCGGTTACGTGGGCCTGCCGCTTGCTTTGCTCTACACCGAAGCGAAGTTTCGGGTAACGGGTTTTGACATCGACCAGCATAAGGTCGCAACTCTCACCTCGGGTGGATCCTACATTTGTCGAATTCCACCTACAGAGATCCAGGCGGCGCGCTCGCAAGGTTTCTGTGCGACCGCAGAGTTTTCGAGCCTGACCGAAATGGACGCCATCATCATCTGTGTGCCCACACCTCTGGACGAATATCGAGAGCCTGATCTCAGTTTTATTACCAACACCGCCAGGGCAATAGCACCGCATCTCCGTGCCGGTCAATTGGTCGTGCTTGAGAGCACGACCTATCCCGGCACCACGGAGGAAGTGCTTATTCCAATCTTGGAGGAAGGCAATGGCTGCGGTTTGAAGGCCGCCCGCGACGCGATGGCTAACGGAGAAGATCAGTTCTTTGTCGCCTTTTCTCCGGAACGAGAGGACCCAGGCAATGACAGCGTCGCGCGGCGTGACATCCCGAAAGTCGTAGGAGGCCTGAATTCCCAAGCCTCAGAGCTGGCCGGGGCCCTATACGGATCAATCTTTAACCGAGTTGTGCCGGTATCTTCACCCGCCGTCGCCGAGATGACGAAATTGCTGGAAAACATCTATCGGTGTGTGAACATCGCGTTGGTCAACGAACTAAAGCTTCTGTCATTGCGGATGGGGTTGGATATTTGGGAAGTCATCAATGCCGCGTCCACGAAGCCATTCGGCTTTCAGCCCTTCTACCCCGGCCCCGGCCTGGGCGGGCACTGCATCCCCGTCGATCCCTATTATCTGTCATGGAAGGCGAAGGCGTGGGATTTCCAGACACGCTTCATCGAACTGGCTGGAGAGATCAACAGTGCCATGCCCTATCACGTGGTCTCATCCGTCAGCAGGGCTCTGAGTCGACAGCGGAAAGCTCTTAACGGCGCCAAAGTGCTGGTGCTCGGGGTGGCCTACAAGAAAGACATCGATGACCTGCGCGAATCGCCGGCCCTGACCATTATTGAGCTGCTGCAGAAGGATGGTGCTGAGGTCAGCTACAACGATCCCTATTTTCCCTTTATCGGCAAAGGACGCCATTACGATCTGCAGATGAAATGCGTACCCGTGGACGACGTCGCCAAGTACGACTGTGTGCTGATCGTCACAGATCATTCGGATTACGATTACGCCTGGATCGCGCAGCACGCATCCTTGGTGGTGGATACCCGCAACGCGATGAGAGGTATTCAGGGCGATAACATTGTGCGCTGCTAGACTTCGGCTCACCAACCGGTCTGCGAGCTGTGCGCTCGTCACAAATTGGCTTAACCGAGTGACGCGGCATTTCGGACCGCTCCATGTGTGTCTTTCGGAAAACCAGCCGAGTGAGAGCATGCCCTCAGGTTTCGTTTAGAGAACGATCTGTAAAATGATTTTCCTCCAAAAAACCGGTGCAGCCGTTCTTCTGGTATTGATTACCCTCGCTATCCAGTGTGGCGGCGCCGCTGCGCTCATCATTTGGATAAGAAGTATTCCAAGAGAGACTCAGGAGGTGCGGGTGTTTCGCTGCGCCGCACTGGTCATGCAAACTACGGTAGCCGTCATCATTCTGCACGGAATCGTCATTCTGCTGTGGGCGAGTTGCTACCGGTGGCTTTGCCTGCCATCTTGGGAATCCGCGTTCTACTTCTCAGCGAGCAGCTATGCGACCGTTGGATACGGGGATGTGGTCCTTCCATCAAAGTGGCGGCTGCTGGGCCCGCTCGAAAGCATGGTCGGAATGCTGATGGCAGGAGTCTCCATTGGACTTCTCTTCGCGGCTGTCACTCATCTGGTTGACGGCGAGTCACGATCTCGTCTACCACTTCGCTCCGAACCCGTGAGTGCGGATCACATCGGTCTCCGACAAAGGCGAAGCTGTTACTTCGGTCGCTCGCGCTCGAAGGTCAGACCCTGAGGAACAGTTCACCGTCAGTACAGGACTGCCAGCCTGGCAAACCACATCATAAGTAGTGGCAAGATCCAGGTGCGAGATTATTCCGGTATGGGCCGAATCATGGAGCCCCATAATAATGAGGTCCGCTCGCAGTTTGCCAGCAGTTTCCAGAATCTGCTCACTTACCGGCCTCGCTGACTTGAATTCCGCGTACAACTGCGGTCTCGTGTCGAGCCCGGCATCGTCGGCGAGTTCTGTCAGGCGCTGCAGGGTTCTCATGCGCGCATCCTCTTGCCAGTTCGTCAGAGCTTCCTCGATGCTCGATGGTGCGGCTGGAATGATACTCAGAAAGGCGAGCTTGGCTCTAAACTGATTGGCAGCCGCAATGGCTTGCGGCAAGCCGTGGAGAGATGCGTGTCCGAAGTCTGTCGCAAACAGGAACGTGCGGCGCGTGGAGGACGTTTCAAACCAGGGGCGGCCATCGGTGTGTGGCCCAAGGGTCAAGACTGGACGATCTGCCTGACGGAAAATTTGTTCCGCGACTGAACCGAAGAACAGCTTGCCCACACCGTGTCGTCCATGTGTGCCGACGACGAGGAGATCCGTGCTTTCTTCTCGGATGATTTCTCGCAATTCTGGCCACAGTTCACCCTGCCTAACGATGAATTTGTATTGAATGCCGTTGAGAGCCCCGGATCGAATCAGCGAGTCTTCCAACTCCGCAGCTTCTCGCGAAACTGCCTCTTCACAAGCGGCAATTGCACCAGGGCCTGCCATAGTCAGTCCCAGGGACGACACCACGTGCGCCAAGCAAAACTTCGACTCATAGAACCGAGCGAGTGCCAGAGAGTAACGGAGCGCCTTTTCAGCGGCCTCTGAAAAATCGGTTGCGATCAATACTGACCGTGGTTTCAGAACCTCTGCGATGACTGCCATAGTGGACCAAACGCCGCTGTTTCGCTCAAAAACCGTCGGATGAGGTGCGAGCGACTTGATCCGTAACTGCTTGGGGAGAGCTTGGATCAAGTGCCGCGCACCTCTGCTTCACCGACGGCTTTGCGTGCGCACATGAACTTTCTACAGGTTGCATGCAATGTGCCAATCGAGACCGACGGTATGTCCCTGTAGCGCCACAATGT
>DAIUEW010000139.1:0-4731 GCA_036844925.1 Candidatus Sulfotelmatobacter sp. | reverse complement strand
CATTCAGTGTAGAACTGTCCCTGATTTCTCTGTCTCAGTCCAAGGGCGCACTCCACTCCCTGCTCCGAAGCGTAACGAACTCGGAAAGGCTGTCGGCCCTACGCCGCTCCAGCGTGTCACACAACCAGTGGCATGTCTGTTCGAGAATGAACTTCGTTGATACGAGATCCCGAAAAGGCTTCAGTTGACCCATTGAGTCGACCAAAGTTTTGATCGGTTGAAAGGCCGGCCCTATCCACCCTACCCGCATCGACGCTGAAACCCAAAAGACGCCGGCGGTTTCGCCTAAAGGATCGACTTCAAATACGAACCTACCTTCCGAAAGGATATCGTCGGGGCGAATGGTTTCAGCCGGATGCACATCCGGCGCCTGGGCTGTGGGATCTCGAATAGTGCGGAGACATTGAACCGTACCGGGGATTTCTTGGGCACGCTCGTCAAATCGCTTTGCTGCCTTTGGGTGAAAACTCAATTCTGGCAAATCCACAATGTTCCTAGAGGGTATCGAAGCACGGAGTTGAAGTGAAGGGCAACATCAGCGCGAATGGTTCAAGGGCGATGAGTGACGCGGAAGTCAGGTTTCGCGGTGGGGCCGGCACAGGCTGAGAAGCTGCCTTCGCCAAACTGATCGCGTTTCAGGCGGATCCAGCTTAATTGGGATTCGATGACGGGGGTGACGACGGCCGGCTTCGCCTTGGTTGCCGTCCCGAGCTGTCCTGAACGGGACTCGATCATGCGTCGAGGGTCATGAGGTCCAACGTGTGGACAAATTTGACATGAACAAAAACGATGCCCCGTCGATTTCGGAGAGGTGACGACGCGTCGCCGATTCTCCAATCCGGACCGTATTTCTTTCCGGCGCCATCCGGTGGGTGCTCCCGTTGTTCACCGCAGTCGAAAGCACGCCCGTCCGACATCGATCCTCGACAGTAGCCACCCCCCGCTCTACCGAGACGAATCGATACGCCGGCCTTCGAGGTTTTCCTAATCTCCGACTAATCCAGCCGGCCAAACCACGCCGTTTTTCAACCATTCGGGCGAGAGTTGTTCGCCAGGTTCTCTGTAGGCGCAATTGTTTCAGCAAACGCGCGCCGGTCTAAGCCATTACGTCGTTCGTTACCTTCGCCCAGCCCAAGGAATCGCTGGCTGCTGGCGTGTTGCTGGTGAAACCTTGTTGTCTGTTCGAACTACGAATGACCCGGATGTTCCCAGGGCGCCGATTAGCTCGTTGAACTCTTGATCTGTAAAGTCTGGAAATCTTAGCTGAACCTGACTTGTGAGGTCGGCGACTGTGTATCGACCGGGTGGCTTGCCGAAGTTACCTGGTAACCGGCCCAATGCGTTGACGACGGCCGGTTCCCAATGGAACGAAGCGGCTACCCAATGTGCCGTTCGGGCTGCTTTTGCCGGAGCTGGCAGATTACCAGCGAGTTAATCAAGACTTCTACGGAAGGCTCAAAAGCGGCCCTACGCTGAACATTTCTTTCGTTGCCAAAGGCTGAAAGACGTATGGCCACCCTGAGCATTCCCGCGGCGTGGGCTCGGCGTGGTTCTTTGACCCGCGCACGCCACAGGCCGTTGAGATTCACAGGCTGGAACCCGAAGCAAATGTTGGTCGGCCACTGGGTAAGCCCCACCGTCCAGGGGTGAACTCAATGAACTGACCACTCTCACGCATTCGTCGCTGAATGTACAGAGGAAGATTCGCTGAACGTGTCTCGTACCCTTGTGACCGCATCATGGACGCGATTTCTCCGGCAGATAGCGGCACTTTGCTGATGAGACATATCGACCGAGCGAACTGTAGTGCTGAACGGCGTCGGCGTGTGGGAGGGAGTGCTGCCACAATTTCTAAGTGCTTTTGAGTGGCGGTCTCGTGATGTTGAAGGTATTGTAACGCCATAGTCTCGATTGCATTGACGAGACCCGGTGTCGTTGCCTCGACGAAGGTGCGAAACCTGTGCCACGTTTCGGTAATCTTGGCCCTGCTTTTTGGATGGATAATCGCGGCTGCAATCGCTCCTGCCATCACGATCTTCAACCACATCGGGAAATCGCCGATGGCCTTCAGCGACTTCTCCACAAGTAGATAAGCGCCGCGCAATGAGGCGAAGCTGATTGTTAGAACGAGCCCCGAAGTTACTGAGATTCCGACCGAGACGCTCGTCGCACGCGCGTACTCGCGAAGGGCGATAGTTGGTGATCCTTGAATTACCGGGAGGCTCATCTTTCGCAAGTGGGAATCCCGCGAATAAACACCGTCTGCGCCAAGTTCATCGTAAACCTGTTTATATGGCACATCGTCAGGATCGATTGCTGAGACTTCGATGGCGTTGCTCGCAGGCTGATATAAATGTATCCGGGCACGAATCTCGAGCCAGCACGCCCAAACCTCTAGAGTGGTCCTACCAGTCTCGCGGGCAATTCGATCAATATGCTCCTCGATCTCCGACTCCAGGAACTGGGGCGCAAGCGCTACAACCACGCCGGAATCGATCACCTCTTGGAGAGAAGAGCGTGCGGCCAGGTTTCGCCTCTTTAGCAGCCATCGGATTTCCTCTTGAACGATGTTCGCGTCGATTACCAGTTCGATCCGTATCAATTGGCGTGCGAACGGCGCTAGCCAAGGAATGCCCTGAAGGAGCGAGCGAAGGTTCAAAAGCGTGTCCGACCGGAAGATCGCTTCGAACGTCGTAGGTCCATTCCCAGCAGTGTAGTCGGTGGCAGCGGGCCGGAACATCCTCTTCAGAATAGCCCAGACAGCACTCTGCGAGGACGTTAGAACGGTACGAGGTGTGCCTGCCCACGAATTCTTACACTGCTTCGACATTTACGAGAAATATGTAGCGGATCCAACGGTTTCGGTACTCAAACTGACCCAGAGGGCTACGATCCTTTCGACCGAGCGCAGGATGACGCGGAGTTGGCAAATGCGGCGGATTGGCTCGGTGAATCGGATGCCGAGTCGGTACTGCATCATGACAGCGGAGCAGCTGGTTCGCTTCATGAAACATTCATCCGTTACCTTCAGTACTTCCGTGCTGTCACGCCAGATCTAAAGGTGACGTTCCATGGTGAATTGCTCTTGCAACAGAGTGCGATCAAGCGAGCTCTCGAGTTGAGACGACAAGGTTAAGGCGCGTTGTCGAGCGACGACCTGCGCGTCGTGCACTCAGCAGAGGGAATACAATTTCTTCGTTTGAGCCTGGCATCATTTCAGACTACTTTGCGGCTGACGCCGAAGCGTTTACGAATCTTCTGCGCGGGCGGTTACTAAAGCGCCTTGCAGGCAGCGACGTATGCATCGTTGGGGCCGCTGCGTATGCGTTCCTGCATGCCGAGCCCCGCCATCTCGTCGTAGAGCGAAACGCACCGGAGCACGCTTGCTGCGGCGACAAGTGCATCGTCAAGATGCTTCCATGATGGAGCCATGATGGCGTTCATCTCTTGGTCCAGGCTTGCTATGACGCCGGCGATGTCCATATGGTGCATCGAGGAAGCGTGCCGGTAGAATGTCTTGTAGAGCGAAATGCCGTTATCTTTCAGGCCATCGGCCTCCATCTGTTGTTTCCAAAGCTGTTCGGCCTCTTTCGCACGCTCATGGATGGAAACCCTGCACCACTCATTCCGCGGGCGCGTTTTATCGCGGCCGGAAACGAATCGCGGCAGAACACGATTGTAATTGGCTATCATCTCATCGTAGCGCTCCTTCGGGAACGCATTCTGCTGCTCCTCGGTCATCTCATCGTAAAGCTGCTTTTGCTGAATGATGTTGTAGTCGAGGAAATCCCCTAAATCCTCAGGGTGGTTCTTCAGCCAGAGGATATTCAGCTCGATCTCGTATATGCTGCGGCCGATCTTCACCGCGTCCTGGCCGTAGCCGTTCAGGACGAGGGTCAGGAGCGCCCCGTAGCTGTTCGTGGCAGCGGCGACCATTCTGCCAACAATTTGCAGAAGGTGCCCCTCCACGGGCGCTCTGATCATGTCGCTGACGATCGGAGCGAGCTTGGCAGCACAGTCGAAAAACAATTTATATTTGGTGTAAACGGGCTGCCAGAATTCGGGAAAGCCGGCAGCGATGACCTCGGGTTGGTCCATGGAGGTCATTGTGGCATCCTGCGAATAAAAGGGCGATCTTGTGGCTGGCCGCTTGCTCAGCAGTTGGCTTCGTCTGTTCCAAACCGCTGTAGTAATCTGATCGAAGAATGCTTCAGCAACGTCCTTCTCCTTTGCGAACAGTTCAACAGCCTTCACAAAATATTTGCGTCCAAGCGTTCCGGCGATCCACGGGTGCCATCCGATGTCTCTGACAGCCACACTACCGAAGCGGGCGCGCGTCCGTCGATCGAAGTCACAACGAATTTTGCCGAGGCGAGTGGGACTGCTTCTCCTCTTGGCTGGAGGAATCGGGGTGGCCGCAGTCGTGCTACAGGCTCGATACACGATCACCCTGCAATCACCAGTGCGCATCCGATTCCAGTGGCCTCTGGTCATTGCGCCAAGAGATTCGGCAGAGGAAGCAGGCGCGGCCCAAGCCGATCAACTTGGACGCAGGTTGACGGCGTACCAGCAGTACGCTTGCAACAAATTCGGGTCGGCATGCCGCATCGCGTTGGCGGTGCAACGTGCCGAAAACCCGCGCGGTGCCTGCGAGACCTATCATTACAACTCCGACGGCACGCTCGATTGGGGCTACTTCCAGATCAACACGGTGCACTTGAAACGCGCAGG
>DAIUEW010000138.1:0-4791 GCA_036844925.1 Candidatus Sulfotelmatobacter sp. | reverse complement strand
GGACAGCGATGCTGTCTTTTCCGCAGCCGCCATGGCCCATGGCAAGCTGCGATATGAACAAGGCTGCACTCCCCGCGATGTTGGTGCACGAATCACGAATACTGCAGATGACTCTGTTTGGTACATTGCAGAGCAATCTGAGCTTTCTGGATTTCAGCCTGCTCTTGCCCGATGTCATGACAATTGCAGACGAAGTGGACGCACAGTTGACGCAGTCGATGGATAGCTACATGGACGCTATGCGAACGCCCGCGGCAGCGTAGTTGTTGTAACGTTGCATATGGAGGCGCTGCTGTCGTCACCGTCGGCCAAACTGCGAGTGCGGAGTACTTCGGCCCTAGCCCCCGGAACTTCTTTGCGATGCGCTAGCGATTGTCCGCTACAACGATCTGTTGGTTGAGTATGCCTGTTGCTTCAGCAAGTGTCACGTCATCCGGCACTCGATGGAAGTCGCTGTGGTTTTCGGTTTCTTGCTCGCTGATTGTCTTGAACAGGAGGGCTTTCCCTTTCATGTCCACATTCAGGGCGGTCATTTCCCAGTGACCTGGTGCAACTTCTGTCTGCCTAACCTCAAACCTGCCTCCCTCGTCCAAGTGTCCTAACAGTCCGCCGCCGAATTTAACATCCTCCATCAGACGGCCGTTGAGCGCTGCCAACCTTTGTTGTTTGGTATTGACCGTCATCTTACCTTCCATGCTGTGGAAGACTCTGGCTTCAAGGGATGGCGGCTGGAAATTCGGGTTGGGTCTGAAGACGAGGGTTACGAGGTCCCCTTGACGACCGACATAGCTGAACAGAAACACGTCCGGCAGAATCCGGAACAAGCGCGCGCCTTGCTCTGCTTTCTTGTTGCTCGCCTGCTGTGATTTTCGTTGCTCATCTGGATGGTTGACGAGCCTCTGCATGCGCTGGTTCTCTTTCTGCTGCTGTTTGGGGTCAAGTGGGCGGCAGTTAATGGAGAGAAGGCGACTGAGAGAACCATTGTTCGTCTCGATGATCTCTAGGGTCTGTTTCCTCCCGGACTCCTCCTTGTCGAGACGGTACATCCAGTAACTGTGCTCCTCATCTTGGACTTTCAATTCGTTAGTGACCACATTCCGTGCCAGGTCGACAGCCGACATTTCGAGCCTCACGGATTCGGATTGGGAGAGTGCGTTCGACCCGAGCAGAATGATCGTCACTATGCCGGCTGCGAGGCCATATATTAGTCTCACAGCCGATCCCAGTCTGTAACGTGTTGTCATCCACTTCTTCATGTGGCCATCGTTTCTGTGAGACAAAGAGTACGAACGGCTCACTGATCCGCGTCGCAATCGCAGCCGCTTGGTTCCTCGCAATTTCCATCATGGAACGAAGTGAACCGAAAAACTGGTCAAAATCGCGCAGCTTCATCGAATGCCACACAGTTTGACAACGGTTGCGCAGAAGCCTAGCATTAAAGATGAGCAAGCTACCTCTTCTTACTCTTTCAGGTCCTCTGAACTAAGTCAGCCCATCTGAAGTTTTTCCTCTTAGCTTCCCTCTGAAGGAGGAACTGCGTTATGACACAATTGACCCGTTGGGATCCGCTTCGTGACTTGGCCACCATGCAAAACCGTATCAACCGCTTTGTCCGTGAGTCGTACAGCCCCGAAGGCCCAGAAGAGGCTTTGACGACCACCAGCTTTGCACCGCCGGTGGACATCTACGAAGACGAGCACACCATTGCTGTAAAGATGGAAGTCCCGGGCATCGACGAAAAAGACATTGATGTCCGCATCGAGGGCAACACCCTCACCGTTCATGGCGAGCGCAAAATCGAGAAGGAAGAAAAAGAGGAGAACTTCCGTCGCGTCGAGCGGCAGTACGGAAGCTTTACCCGCTCGTTCACGCTCCCCAGTTCGGTAGATCCGGGGCAAGTGAGCGCCAACTATGACAAGGGCGTGCTGAAGATTAGCCTTGCCAAGAAGGCGGAAGCCAAGCCCAAGCAAATCAAGGTGAATGTGGGCAGCGAGAAGGCCCTCGAAGCCAAGGTTCACGGCAAGGCCGCCTAGCGCCAGTAGAGTAGTGAGAGAAATGGGAGGTGGAATATATCGCCTCCCATTTGTTTATCACTTTAAAATCGGCAGGGAAAAATCATGAAAATATCAAGTTTGTGGTGAAAGTGAACCGAGGCGGCACTCGCGCCCCGGCTGGCAGGGCCAGCAGCAAGACCATTGTTCGCTGCGATTTCATTTCGAGATTCTCCTTAAGAGTTCCAACAGCGGGGTCTGTTCTTATACGGTCAGAGGGCACATTCCATGGTCGCACTGGCACGCTATCTCGACTTCGCTGGATCCCGCTTCCTTACAGGCTTGACCGCAGTATTTGTCGCCAGGCTTCGCTAAACATTTGCAGGGAAGGTGAGCACACTTAGTCTGCTCAGTTGTTGTCATCGTGGTTCTCCTTTTCAGCAACCGATCGTTAAATGATTGTGGTGCTCAATGGTGTCGTTACCGCGCTTGTGGCAAAACGGGGCGCCCAGTACTTCTCTATTCGCCGACCGCCTTTTCAGCGCGGCCGATCCATTCTTGAACTTTGCCGGCTTTCTTTTCTGCGTTCCCTGAGACTTCCAGATCGGGGTCGTTCGTCGCCTTTCCGACTTTCTCTTTGATCTTCCCCTTCAGTTCGTGAAGCTTGCCTTCCGTGCGGTCTTGCGTACTTGGTTTCATCATTGTTTTTCTCTTTCCTTTCGGTCACTACGCGACCTCTTTTCTCTGCACAGCTACTGGCACCTGCACGAGTTCTTCAAATAGAGAGCGGTAGTGAATCATCGCTGTTCTGAGATCTTCGGTGGTTGCTGCGTCTTTGCCAACGCGTAGCGCAATCTGATGGGCCGACCGGTAGTTTTCCACCAGCCGAGGATGGTCGACAGAAATGTCGGCGGCACGCTGATCGAACTCGGAAACGGGATAGCCGCGAGCTTTCATCACAGAGGAGACCAGGTCATCGGCTTCCGCGACTGCCCCTTTCGGGGAGTCGACAAAGCGAGACTGAACGGACTCCCAACGTTTCAAAAAACGTTCGTGTTCCATCGAATCAAGATCGCGAATGTTGAGCTTTTCAACTCTTTTCTCGCGATCCGCTAATTTCGCTTCTGCTTTTCGTTCTGACCCATGCGTCTGCACGGCCCGCTCATACTCGGGCCCAAACTTTTGCCGCAGGTCTGCAGTGGTACTCCTGCGTTTTCGCACGTACAACCAGGCAGCTACTGCGATGATCACAATCACCACGGCGGCGAGCACAATCAGCTTCGGATCCAGCAGATTCAGATTCATTGAAACCTCCACAACCAGGTTGGTACACAAGATTCTCGTTCTTGTCAGAATGCTTGTGAATGCCAGTATCAGACTCTTGGGCTTGGGAAAGCTGATCAGAATTGATCGTCTTTTGAATCAGCCTCTATGGCACCTAAGACGAGAGTGGGAGGAGCGCAGAGAGGCTGGCGAGGCAAGATCCCCTGGTCTCAGAGGTGCTCCATCACGACTTCAGAAAGCTTTGTAACTCGGCAACTCTAGCTGTACTAGCAGTAGCGGCAAACATCAACGAGGTGTCATCGGGCCCCAAATTCATATCAAACCATTCCCCAACGGGAACCATGTCAATGCTTTTTCCATGTCGCGAATTACATGGACGCCGCGTTTTTGAAGTGAAGTAACCGCACGGGAGATCACTGAGCGGGACTGCTGGCGACAGTCGGCACCGGCGCCGCGGCCTTCAACTGGTCGAGCTCAGTCAGCACGGCTTGCCAGCGAGGCTGGTCCTTCTTCGTTTCGATCGGTACGGAGAGGTCGGAATAAAACTGCAGGATGTTATCGCGCAGCTCCGGCGACGTCCCCTCGAACTTTCGCTTTGACAGCTGAGCCAGCAAATCTGCGTAGGTGTCGTCCGTCAGCGAGTACTCCGCTGCTTTGGTTACGTTGCCGCTATCCAAATCACAATTGGGAAGAACCAGTTTGTCGCTGCGCACTTCTTCGAGAAAGGCCCGGTATTGATCGACGGTCGTGTTGATGCTCTTGAAATACAGGTCCTCAGTTTGGGGAGTGGGGTTATTAAACGCTAGCCCTTTGAAGGGACCGATTTTCGGCATGTATCGCAAGAGCGTTGACAAAATCCGGGTACCTGCGCCCGGCTTCACGTAATCCTTCCCCCACTCCCGTTCGTAGTCAGAGCGCGAAAGACGGTATAGGAACTTCCGTTTCGAGAAATCCGGGGTCTCGCGCATCAGATCCTTTTTGTGGGTTTGCAGCGCGACCTGAGTCATCTCCGGGATCATGCGGCTGACTGCAAAACGATACGAACCCACCGCCAGATTCTCGTGAGTAAGCACGTCCTTCAACTCAACTCCGTACACCACGGGAAAGACTCGCTCCAGCAGTGGCTTGGACACTTGGAATCCGATGAAGTCGTGGTACTGCTGCGACGCGTAACGATTCTTCGCGACCTGCACTGTGTCGAACCCAAACTCAGTTTTCAGATGCGCTGTCTTGTCCTGGGCATATCGAACGGACTTGCCAAACTTCGCTCGCAGCTTCGGATATTCGATTGCGACGGATTGGTTAACGGCGGGGTGGCCGGCGATATCTGCCGCATAGTGCGACAGCGCGCCCAGCGCAAAGGCGTACTCGTTGACATCCTGGCTTTCGAGCAGCAGCTCTCGAACAAAGTCCCCGCTGCGAACGTAGTGCACCAGGTTGCTGAATTCTTTACTGCCGAATGGGTAGTAGCCCAGATCCTGGATGACAGCGCCTCCGTAGGCGTAGGCGTGCGCTT
>DAIUEW010000137.1:0-4970 GCA_036844925.1 Candidatus Sulfotelmatobacter sp. | reverse complement strand
GAATTCGCATTTTGCACCGGAGGCGATGTACTGGCGGGCTGTGGCGCGCTACAAGGCCACGAACGATCACGCCGTACTGGGCAAAGTCGCCGAGGAACTTCGAAACACTTATCCGTCCAACCTGTGGACGAGCAAGTCATTCCGTGGCTGCATTAATACGAATAGGTCGACTGGCAAAGATCGATTCGCAGCCACTCCCCGTTTGACGGGCAAACCGGACGCCTCCTCCGTTCATCGTAACGGCGGCGGACCATCCCATTAGTAATCCACCCTAGGCAAAGGAACGAAGGCTGACAGCCTGAGAATTCACTGGTCAGGCGTCGCCGAAGTCGGACTGGCTGCGGATTGAATCTGTCAACCGTATGTTTGCTCTGACGTAAGCGTCTGACCAACACACCTGTTCGAATGGCGGGGGTCTGTGTTGAAGTTTCCGGATGACCGCAAAAACAGAGTTGTCAGCGCCCAAGCGACGTACAGGTGCGGAGGTTCAGAAGTTGGTGGCTGAGTTTGTGAGCAGCGGTATGCGCCGCAGTGAGTTTTGTCGGACTCGGCGGTTGAGCTTCAGCACGCTGGATCGCCATCTGAAAAAGCGGCGTTGGAAGAGAAGGCGTAGACCAGTTTCTTCGGCTGGCCGGTTGGTGCCGGTGGAGTTTGGACGCCAGGAAATCGCCGAAGCAGAGGTGCGCGATTACTTTTCCACGATTCTCCCCGGGCTTGCCGATCTCCCGATCAGGTGCCTCCCAGACGTTACTCCCGCTGTGTGGGTCGCCCGACATTCATAGACTCAAGCAACCGGGGTATCTCGGCCATCACTCGGTCTCTACCCTTTTTTCGGTCGTGGCTTCTATCCCCCTGCTCCGAGAGCGTCAAAACCGTTGCTGCCTTTTAGTGCTCCTCGTGCATACCTGCACCCTGAGTCATTTGGCTTTGAAACCTGAACTAGAGTCTGGATCTGCTTCGGGCTTGGGATGAGGAGGGGGCGGCCATCTATCGAAATGGCCGCCCAGGGGAGTACATCGGTGGGCTACGTGAGGAAACTTTTCGACCAACTGCATCACAGTCGATACATTCGGCGGAGCTCATAAACCTGCGCGTGCAGATCAGTCGGTATGCGCGCAGCTCGCTGCTCCTCTGCGCTATAGGTGAATTTGTCCGTTTCTATCTCGGACGGCGGCAAACCCACAGCTTGAATCACCCTATCGGGGTCGAATCCCCACACTGCCTCAAACGACATATTGAACTCCTTTTCATCCCATTGAATAAATACAGACGATCGAGATTGGCTAGTTCTGATATTGAACTTTCGTGATGCCGAGGCGGCGAATCTTGTTTTGCAGCGTCGTGCGTTTCAATCCGAGACGTTCGGCGGCTCCGCCCTTTCCTGCAATCCGTCCCGACGCAGCTCTCAATGCCTCAACGATCACACTGCATTCCGCATGTCGAAAGCTAGAGGCCGACGCAGCAACCAAAATCATTTCGGAAGAGGTACAGAGCTCCGCTATCGGCACCTCTAACTCCTCACCACGTGTGAGAATGACAGCCCGTTCGATGAAATTAGCCAATTCCCGGATGTTGCCTTTCCACGGGCAGTTCGTCAGCGTGTCCATCGTCTGTCTGGGTATCGACCTAATCTGTTTTCGCATCCGCCGAGATAGTTTCGAAACAAAATAGTTCACCAGCAAGGGAATGTCCTCGCGCCGTTCACGAAGTGGCGGAATCTCAATTGGAAAGACGTTGAATCGATAGAACAGATCCTCGCGGAACTTCTCTTCCTTGATCATGTCCCCAAGGTCGCGATGGGTCGCGGCGATGAGTCGCACATTCACTTGGATCGTCTTGGAGCTTCCCAGCCGCTCGAACTCCTGCTCCTGGATGGCACGCAATAGTTTCGGCTGGAGTTCCAGGCTGATGTCGCCGATCTCATCCAGAAACAGCGAGCCTCCGTCGGCCAACTCGAATCGGCCCTTTCTTTGCATCAGAGCTCCCGTGAAGGCTCCCCTCTCGTGCCCGAACAGTTCGCTTTCCAATAGGCCCGATGGAATGGCCGCGCAGTTCATGCGCACATAGGCGCGCTCGCGCCGGGAGCTTAAGTTGTGGATCGCGCGTGCGATCAACTCCTTGCCGGTTCCTGTCTCACCGTGAAGTAGCACTGTGGAATCCGTAGGCGCAACGATCGCGACTTGTTCCAGCACCTTCCGGAGACCCTGGCTCTTGCCCACAATGCCTTCGAAGTAGTGCTCAGAGTCGTTTTCAGGTTCGAGATAGAACTGATCGGCTTCGAGCCCACTTACGTTGGGAAAACTCGTTCCTGCGAAGCCTCCGACGTCGGTGAAATCAATACTGGCGCATCCCATAGTCTCCTCCGACCTTTACACTTGCAGTGCTTTGCGAACTTGTGTACGAAGAAAGTGACTAGCAGCTAACCTGATCTCTTCGCCTGTGGGCAAAACTCGATGATTTTTCCGAGTTGCGGCTGAGCCACCGTCCTTAACGGTTTCCGAAAGTTCTTCGGTATGTAAAACTCAATCACTTTTGCCATGACAATCTCCTTAACCTCTGTGGGCGAGGCTAAAATCGGCTTCAAAATTGCGGCTCCGAACAACGAAAATTTTCATTCTCGCGATATACGATTTCCCGACCGTTCTCGTCCCATTGAGTTACCGTGATGTACGTGTAACCCTCATCGTCGATGCGAACTCGGATTGATGTGCCATCTTCTGTCATAACGCGACCTCCGTTTCTTTGACCACTCATGCGCACATTGTCAACCCAGTTCCGTTTGCGGTCAGCCCCACATCGGGGCAAATCGCAGACTCTTGGGGAGCGAATAGCAGCCTTCTTTTGAGGCAAGAAATTTTGGTCGTTGGGGCAGTCTATTTTGGGGCAGTCCATTAAGGAGAGTTAGAACTACTTTTGCGAGGCGGAGCTTCGATGCGCTTCCACCCGAAAAGACGAGCGTCGATGGACCATCGGCCCGGTCCTAACATTGCTAGAGCGGCAGCGGCAGTTCCCAACAGCAGCCATACCCATTTGTCCCCGGCTACCGTAAGCATCTTCCAGATTTCAATCAATGCGATGGAAGTTCCCACGATCGGCGTCCATAAGCCTACGATGAGCAGGATCCCTGTTCCCATCAAGAGCACAGCGGGAATTGTCACATTCATCGGCGGTAGATCGCTCCACAGCCTCAAGCCCGCACGCACAATCAGCACGGAGCCAACGACCAAGCGCATGAGAAGCAAGCCCGTTCCGGGCCAACCGCCAGCGAATGTGGAATAGAGACGCCGCAAAATGCGCCTTTCTGGACATTACTATATTGTGATGTTGTGAAGGCGAACCGATACCCCAAAAAGAGCTAGGATCGTCACTCTTTAGAGTTCTGCATTTGGCTGACGCCGGGCAGGCAAGGTGGTGGAAGCTACAGCTCGATGATTCCTCTCTTCATGCCGATCATTGCGGCGTGGGTTCGATCATTGGCGCCCAACTTGGAAAGGATGGACTTGACTCGACTCTTGACGGTTTCCTCGGTGATCTTGAGCTGATCCGCGATTTGTTTGTTGGCATTGCCGGCCGCGATCAAACGTAGCACGTTGATTTCTGCCGGCGTCAGGGCGTCATCGGTCGCATGCTCGGCGATTTCGTACGAGGCTTCGGCAGAAAGCGCCTTTCTTCCGGCATGAACGGCTCGGATCGTTTCCACGAGTTCCTTGTGAAATGTATTTTTTAGCAGGTACCCTTGTGCTCCTGCTTTCAGGGAGCGAAGAATCTGAACGTCGCCCTTGTAGGTCGTCAGCACGACAATTTTCGCATCGGGGAATTCTCCCCGAATCGCAATGATGGCATCGCGGCCGTTCATCTCCGGCATTTGCAAATCCATCAGCGTGACGTCTGGACGATGTGTGCGAAACTGTTGGATGGCCTCGCGGCCGTTTGAGGCTTCGGCGACCAGAGTCATATCCGGCTGGGTGCCGACGAGTACGGCTATGCCCTGCCTTACGAGGGCATGGTCGTCAACCGCCAGAATTCGAATTTGAGCTGACCCATCACTCACGCTCGATCGTTTCCTTCCCATCGGTATCCGTCGCAGAGCGCTTCCCAAAGTACCAGAAACGCCGCGTCGATTTCGCATATGCTCTCGATGCCGGAATCATCAACTCGATCTCCGTACCGCTATCCACTTCACTCCAGATCGTCAGCTTGCTGCCCACAAGCTTGGCTCGTTCCCTCATGCCGTGCAAGCCGTAGTGCCCCTTATGTCCGTCTCCGCGAAGAATCTCGGGGCCAATCCCTTTTCCATCGTCGCGAACGCGAAGCCGGAAATACTTTTCGTCATAGTGGATTTCAACTTCGACGGTTTGCGCTGCCGCATGCCGGAACGCATTGCGTAGCGCCTCTGCCGCGAGCCGGTAAACTTCGTCTCGAAGAATCGGATGCAAATTCCGGGATGTCCCTTCCACAACCACCTCGAATTTGGGTGCAGATTGATTGGTCTCGGCCGAAGCGAGTTCTTCCCCAACCGTCCGAATGGCTACCGCAAGGTCGTTTTTCTCGACCGTGGACATGCGCAACCCTTGCACGGCATCCCGACCCTCGGTGATCGCTTCAGCCGCCTGATCGACAGCTTCCTCTAGTGTCTTGCGGGAATTGGCCGCACCCTCCGGCAACTGATAGATAGCAGCCTGAAGGCGTGGCAAGAGTGCTTGAAAACTTTGCAACAGCGTGTCGTGCAGGTCCCGAGCAATCCGGGTGCGCTCGCCCACGCGCGTCTCGAGCGTCATGTCGAACTGATGTTGCAATTGCCGGACACGCCAGTCGTACGCCGCCCACAGCAGTGCCAGAAAGATGACCGTGCATAAGGCGCGAAACCAGTTCGTCTGGTAGTACGCGGGAGCGATGGAGAAATCCAGCTGGGCAGCGCTTTCGTTCCAGATGCCGTCACTATTGCATGCGATCACGCGAAAGGAATACTT
>DAIUEW010000136.1:0-5252 GCA_036844925.1 Candidatus Sulfotelmatobacter sp. | reverse complement strand
AGATCAACGACGACGCCAAGTTCTCGCGGTTCTTCCTCGACTGGCTGTTCGAGCGCTACCTCAAGCGAGCCCGGGGGCAGGAGGAGGGGAATGTGGCGTGAGGATCGAATTCAGGACAAGCCACCAATCAGACCACGCATGCCGTCCAAGCCAACGTCACCACCGACTAGGCCGTAAAGGAAAGCGCCCGCGCCAAGATGCGCACCATCGTGAGGCGGTCGCTGCGCAAGTACTGCTACCCGCCTGACAAGGCGGAGAAGGCTACGCAGACGGTCCTGGAAGAGGCAGAGCTGCTTTGCAGAAACTGGGCGGCGTGATGCGTCGGAACCTGGCGCTACCTGCGATCGCCTGGTCGGCGCCTGAACAATGAACCCTTGAAATCAAGAGCTCGGGAAACGAATATGGGAGGCTCGAGGATGCAGCGGTCGATCGCTGGACCGCGGAGCAACATCGCCCTCTTGGCTCCTGGCCCGGTTCCCTGGGCCGACGCGATTGAGCAACGCTTAGAAGGCGGACCCTGCAACGATATGCCCGCTCTACACGCCCGAAAGTGCGTGGCCGACCATGACCATTAGGACACCGGGCTACGATCTAATACAAGAAGCCGCGAGGAGCTTGTCAATGTCACTCTTAACTTCACAGGTCTTTGGTGTTTCGAGCGAGCAAGTCGCGTCATACATTGAGCGAGAGGAAGTCGACAAACGATTTGTGACGGCACTTGAGTCAGACAAGCAGATTGTGGTCTATGGCTCGTCGAAGCAAGGGAAGACTGCCCTGGTTTCCCGCCACTTGCCTTACGGCAAGAACATCGTCGTGCAACTTACGCCGCGAACGAACGTAATCGATATTTACCACAGTATCTTGCGTCAGACCGGCATCACCCTCAAAACAGAAGAGTCGCAGGGGTCACAGTCAGATGCCAAGCTCGGGATCGGGGCGAGGTTCAAAGCATGGATTCCCTTGTTTGGTGGCGGGGAGGCCGAGACGAAGGGTGAGGTCTCTGGAGGAAGCAGAAGGGAACAGAAGTTCGAGGAGTTGCCGATAAATCTGGAGCTCCCACAGGACGTATGTGAGGCCATGCGCCGTGCGCGAAAGCATTCTTGTGTGGTTGTGCTTGAGAATTTTCACTACCTCGACGAAGAGCGGCAACGACAGTTTGCCTTCGACTTGCGGACGTTTCAGGAGCTTAAGCTGAAGTTCGTAATTCTGGGCGTCTGGAGAGAAAAGAACCGGCTTTCCCAATACAATGGTGACCTTTTGGACCGTGTCACTGAAGTCCCGGTTGAGCCCTGGACGGAGCAGGAGTTTCGCCAGGTAGCTGACAAGGGCTGCAAGGAGCTGAATGTCTCTTTCAGCCCTGAACTAATAGCGGACATCATCAGCGCGTGCTTCTCGTCAATCGGCGTGTTTCAAGAACTGCTCAAGGAAACTTGCTTATTCGCCGATGTCAGCGAAACGAAGCCAACACTGACTCCGATCATTGATAGGGCGTTGCTGACTCGGGCCTGCACGAAAAAGGCGGAAGAATACTCCTCGCGCCATCAACGAGCACTAGAGTCAATTGCCGCGGGAAACTTGAGCACCGGGGCGAAACAAGGTTTGCAGCCGCTCTTTCTCCCTTACTACCTCGTGCGGGTCATTCTCTCTGAGGGATACGATGGGCTGGCAACCGGCATGCGGCGATCGGTAATTCAAGAGAAGATCCAAGCAATCCACCATCGCGGGTCGGATGTCCGAGCGTCAGACATGAGTAATCTTCTTTACAACCTCGCTAAGATGCAGGCGACCAAGAGTATTTCACCGCCGGTCATTGACTTCGACCAGAGTAAAAAGATGCTTCAGATTATAGATTCGACGTTCTATTTCTTTTTGAAACACGCTGATCTTTCAGCTATCGCTTCGGAACTTCCAGATCCCCTGGAGCAGTAGCTGGAGGTGGGAGCTTTCGGCAGGGGGCTTCGCGGGGTCAGTGCTCGCGTGCGGTTTTCGCGGGGCGTCGCTTTCGCCGGGTCAGGCGGCCAGCAGTCTTGGGGGCGGATGCGCCAACAAAGGGGACGCTAACAAAGGGGACGTTCTTAATTGTCGTGTCAAGATGCCCTGTCTGCGAAGAGGCGGTTTGACTGGATCGCTCAACCTACCGTGAGGATTGCGAATGTCCCCTTTGCCAACCTGCAAGATGTTCGGAAAGGCCACCTCCACCGTGGGGAGTTCCACAGTTCCAAGTTCGTTCGAAACATGGTGAAGTCGAGTTACCAGGACCCAACCTTCGATCGGGCGTGCCGCGTGCTGGCGCCGACAACACAAACCACCATCATCTTATGGCTCAGTCGGGCCGGCGCATTCACGATCCCCACCCTCCAGCGAAGGAGAACCTTGCGACGCTAGGTAAAGGAGCATTTTCTCGCCGCCCTTCTGGTCACGACGACTGTGGGCCCAGCCGTAGGCTGGCTCCTCCGAATGCTATGGCACGGTTGATCCTGTAAAGATGCTCAAGCACACAGGGACAACGGGCCGATGACGTTCGTTTAGGGCACTGACTCAGACACCACCCGCCGTCACGTAGTCTAGGGCGAAGGATCGGTATCGAAGGATGAATCGCCGCGATCGGCATGAGCTAGTATAATCATGCCATTGATCAGTTCGTCGGAAGTTAGTCCGACGGACGTGTGGACGATGGATGAGGTGCAGAATGAATGCTTTCGGCCCAGTCCGGGTTAGAAGTGACTCAGCGACGTGTGCCTAGACTCGCAAGAGATTTAGGGGCAACCCTTGTCAGGACTAATTGAGGGGATGGTCAGCTTTGACGATCGCCAACGAATCTACGGCTCACAGTCACCACAACCCATGCGGCAAAACCGTATGGTCAGGGAGCTATGCGCCGACCAGGAAAGACTGGAACGTGTACTGTGGTGACACGCGAGAGGTACTTTGCCGGTTGCCCAGAAATCACTACACATGTGTTATCACATCTCCGCCCTACTATTGGCAGAGAGACTACGGTGTCGAGGGCCAGATCGGAATCGAACCAACCGTGGAAGGGTACGTCAAGGCCGTCTGCGACGTGATGGACGGAGTCAAGGATGTTCTTAATCCAAAGGGAGTTCTCTTCCTCAACCTCGGGGATACCTATTACTCGGGGAAGGGCCGACCGAAGGGCATGGACCGCAAGCACAACGGCCGGCGATTCTCGACGCTCCGAGCCGTTGACACCAGTGGACTCGGGCCACCGAAAAAGACTCTGTTGGGAATGCCTTGGCGTGTAACGCTCGCCATGATCGACCGGGGATGGATTCTACGTTCGTCAATCATCTGGCGACGAGAAAATGCAGTCCCTGAGCCCAACGTCCGCGATCGCCCTTGCCGGACCTATGAGTTTGTTTTCCTTTTCGCGAAGGCGAGGCAGTATAGATTTAGCCGAAGAGAGCTCCGGAACCTTGGCGTCGAGGACGTGTGGACGATCGAGTCGCAATCGAGGGCCAGACGCGAACACCCTGCTGTTTTCCCCCCGGAATTGGTCGAGCGATGCCTTTCCATCGGCAATTCGGGGCATGGCCCCGTCCTCGATCCGTTTGCGGGAAGCGGCACAGTCCTCAGAGTTGCGCTAGGTATGGACATGCCAGCCGACGGGATCGACCTGAATCCAGTCTATTGCCGCTCGATGGCAAAAGAGTTTGGACGGCAAGTCAAGAGTCGCTCAGGCTAACGCTTCAGTTTGCGGGCTCTCTTAGGGGCTGGTCTGTCGAGTTCAGCGGCATGCGAGTCGATTGTCGATCTGATGAGTCCCGAGATGATATTCGCTCGGTCAACCCTAGCATACTTGTCGTTGGCGATCCTGCCAGCCGCTTTGAGATATCGAAACACCTCCGTTTCGCCGGTGGGGACATCCCTCTCATCAGGCAACGATTTCTCCTGAGACCAGTTATCAACTCGTTTGTAAAATGCACTAAGGAGTGAACCTACGATCGTAGGGTTCAGCGACAGTTGCTCTACCACCAGAGCAGCATGAAGCTCAACCAAGAGAGTGAAAAGGTCGATCTGCCTCCAGGCTCGAGATTTCTCGCCGAACCCGCAACGCTGGACGAAATCGAATACTCGGTCGAGGGCGACCTGCACGGCGATCTGCTGAGGGAAGTCGTCGTTGTATCGCTCCAGGTATTCCTCGTTCTTCTCGTCCCGCCTATAATAGCCGGACAGCAGAGTTGTCACCAGCGTCACGCAGAACGTCACATCGTACATCCTCTTCTGGGCGGACGCCGAGAAAACCTTGTGCTTCTCGAAGAACGTTTGACGGGACAACGCCTCGCAATACTGCTTGTAGACCCCACTGAACATTGCGTTCAGCACTTCCATCGATTTCAGCGCGTAGTCTGTCGTGTTGATTCGTCGGAAAATCTCCCTGATCTCGGCGTCACTGACCGTCCCAAGATCACGGACAGCGATTTCGTAATCCAGAAGCGCAGTCTGTTCTCCTTCCGTCAGGTCCTCGTAACGTGGGATCGTCTTGTACAGGAGGTCGGACGACCCCCGAACATAATCCCGCAGTGTCGTGATCCGTTGCTGGCCATCGACCAACCACTTTCGCCGTTTGATGTTCTTTCGATCGAGAGCAGCCGTGGAAACGAAAATCTCCGGAAAGGGATACCTTTTCAAAACAGTGTCAATGAAAAACTCCTTGTCGGTGTTGGTCCATACCTGCCTCCTTTGGAAGTACGGACGGACTTCCAATCGGCCCTCCTCCACGTCATTGATAAGGTCCCCAATGCGAGGGTTCGAAATACCCATCAATTCCCCTTTCGCAAGTCGTCCCGGCACTTGGTGACCATGATCTCTTGGTACGCCTCAAGCCGCTCCCAAGAGCGATACAGCCGAGCCTTGATCTCCCGAATCTCACAGGTCCGTCGCGCGGTCAGGCCGTCAAAGAACTCGGCCCATGATCTCCCATCCGAGAATCTCGGCAGGTTTGGAAGGTGACGTGGGGTGATCCAACCGCTGAAGAGATCCGAAGCAAAACGTTTCCCGACTCGCGTCCGAGCCCAACTTCGATCAGTCCGTGCCAGATCGAATACCTTCTCCCAATACGAATCAAAGAGTATTGGCGAGACTATCGCTATATCGACATCTGAGTCCGGTGCGACCGGCAGGTACCGTTTCTCCGGCTTCAAGCTGAATCCTGTGCGACACGAACCGACGAGGATTACGGCACTAGTGCTCTGTCACAGCTTAATTGTCGGGTAAACTGACTTCAATTTTGT
>DAIUEW010000135.1:0-5488 GCA_036844925.1 Candidatus Sulfotelmatobacter sp. | reverse complement strand
CCGCAATTATAGACTGTGCAGCGCGTTGCAGCGGATGCAACGATTCTGGGCGGTTTGTCGGCTAACCTTCCCTTACCGGATTAGGGAAGGGTTGCCCGTGATCCGCCCAGAATTCCAAGGCCGGCGATCATGCTACCCTCTTGGCCGAGCCACCCAGCGGCAATTATTTGGAGCATATCGATGCGATTCACACCTGGATTCTTGCCTTGGAGCGCGACCGCATGGGTTCTCACCTTTTTATCGCTCGCCACGCCTGTTGCTCTTTCGCAAGACGCGGCCAAATCGAAGCCAAAGCCGCATGTCTCTTATGAAGGCCCGGCATTGACGTTTGATTTTCCCGGCGTCAAGATCGGCGTCGCCGAATACGAGGAAGGGCCTACCGGAACTACGGTGCTGTACTTCCCCACGCCTGTCGTAGCCGCAGTCGACGTGCGGGGCGGTGCGCCTGGGACTCTCAACACCGAGGGCTTGCGGCTGGCTTACGACGACCCGAGCGCGGGCGTCAATGCGATCGTGCTCTCGGGAGGCTCGTCCTACGGCCTGTCAGCCGCCACCGGAGTCGCCAATGCCCTCAAAGACATGATCAGCGACTCCGGCAATTTTGACGATGTGGATCCGACAAGTGAAGTTTGGGGCCACGCCTTTGGCGTGCACCTTGCTCAATAGGAAAATCAAAAACAAAGATTCGTGGTGCGGATGACTTGGAGGGGGCCTGTGTCTGCGTGTCGCGGGTAGGGCGGATGCCTATACACGTTTTGACCGCCGGGTCAGTAAGCGCTATAGAGATGTTGCAACAGTTAACAGAACAACAATCAGCGAGTATGGTTATTTCCGACCGGTCGGTGCCACCACCACCCACACATATTAATCGGCGTTCCATCTAAGCAGAGAGGCGGGAGCGGCTGTTCTGGCTTACGAACAGCCGCTTCTTTGGTGGGTTATTGGCGAGGACGCTACGGTCGCAGGGCGAAAAAGCGGCTAGGCTGATTTTTTCGCCTGCGAGCGAAACTCGATAACTTTTCCGAGTTGCTGTTCTGGAGCCCACCTGCGTGGTTTCCGAGCATTCTCCGGAATGTAAAACTCAATTACCTTTGCCATGACAATCTCCTTGATTCATGAGTCTCTGTCCGCGAGGCCCTCTTGGCTTTCGACTCCGGTGGTCCTACCAAGTCCATCCACATTGACAGTGCACTGAGTCGTGCAACCGGGGCTTGCGTAAGAGTGCTTTACAAACAGCGCATGATCTCATCCACATGTCCGTTCCCCCGCCTTACATGAGAACTCTCGCACGATCTCGCCGAGAACACATCACGAGATGCAGTGTTTTTTTGCTACCACGGGAGACGGTCTGACGAGTACCTCGTCCGGGCAACCATAGGCACCTCGTTCGGGTAACCATTAACGAGGTGCCAGCGCACACGTAGCGACAGAGGCGTGATCCGCCGATAGCTGTCGAGATTGTGATTTAAGAGCATCGCGTGTTTGGCGATTAGACTCGTAACCGCGGGACGCCTCCGACGGCTCCCATTGTAGGAAGCCAGCAGAAAACTTAATCCGCATCTCCGCGCACAGCCGATGCAGAATTCCCTGTGCCTGGAAGAAAAGCGACATCAGACCATCTTGGCTTCTCTATTGCCGCTGCAGGGGAAGGGCGCCCCTTCCCCTGCACCCCATCCCCGAAAACGCAGATTTGCACACAACGGAAAAGACTGTGCTGCTGTGCAAATCCTAGCTTGGAATTTCTGCGGTCTGACCAACTATAAGGCGATTACACGTTTTGACCGCTCGTCATTGAGTGTAAATGAGATTTTGTAACACTACAGGCGTGTCCCGAAGTGCTTAAGCGCCACTGGAGAGGTCCTATTTAGAAAGGATCAACGTGGACTGGCTCGCGACGCACTGCCAAGTGCCGTTTTGTTTTATCCACGTATCTGTAAAGCGTCCGCGCCGCATGTACGGTTAACCCTTTTGCATGTTCTTTTCATGGTAAGTGCCAGTAACAACTGCTGCGTCGCCGTAAACGTTGGTAAGCTGCGAATCGTTTATGATTTGCGCCGGATGTTCCGGTGCTTTGGCCGACGCAAGAAACTCGGACTTGGTCATTACGGTGCCGTCGTAGTCGACATATACGAGCGTTGGGTGGAGCAGCAGGTCGAGTGCCGCAACATCCTTAGTTTCCTCAGCGTGATTCCAAGCCGTTTCGAGCGCGTGGCAGGATTTCTCCGATGCTTCGCCTTGTGCGAACCCCGCACGGAGTTTCTACCACACCCTCGCTGCCCTAAGAATGTGGACCTCTCCTCCACCCTGTTCTAGAATCATTCGTTTGCCTTTAGTCATCTCTCCTATTGAGGACAATCACTTTGCCTGACACCACTTACGATGTCGCCATCATTGGCAGCGGTCCGGCTGGCTACACCGCAGCCATTCGCGCCGGCCAGTGGGGCCTGAAAACTGCACTCATCGAGAAAGATGGATTCCTCGGTGGCACCTGTCTGCACGTTGGCTGCATTCCGACCAAAGCTCTGCTCTTCAACGCCGAAATCTGGGACCATCTCAAAGACGCCAAGGAATTTGGGATCGAGGGTGTCGATTCGCGAAAACTTAACTGGGGTGCGATTCAGGAACGCAAATCAAAGATCGTAGCCAAGCATACGAAGGGTCTCGAGTTCCTGATGAAGAAGAATAAAGTCGACACCATCAAGGGTTATGGCAAGCTGACTGGGCCTGCTCAAAATGGCTTATTGATGATCGAAGTCGTAAATGAAAACAAAGCCGCCCATCTGAAGGCGAAGAACATCATTCTCGCCACCGGTTCCGAAGCCCGGATGTTGCCCGGCCTTGAAGCCAACGACCGCATTCTGACCAACATTGAAATTCTCAGCCTGAAAGAGATTCCCAAATCGCTGGTAATTGTGGGTGCTGGAGCCGTAGGGGTGGAATTCGCTTCGATCTATCGCTCATTCGATTGCGAAGTCACAATCGTCGAAATGCTGCCTCGACTGGTTCCGGTGGAAGACGAAGAGGTGTCCAAGGAACTGGCCCGTGTATTCCGCAAACGCGGCATCAGCTTCCACACCGGCGCCAAAGTAGACAAAGTTGAAAAGACAAAAACGGGGATTGCCGTCACCATCACGGTCGACGGCAAACAGCAGAAGATCGATGCGGAGAAAATCCTGATCGCCGTGGGCCGCAAGCCGCGCACTCAAAACATCGGGCTTGAGAAAACCAAGATTAAACCCGACCGGGAGTTCATCAAGACCGATTCCTGGATGCAGACCGCTGAGCCGGGCATCTACGCTGTCGGCGACATCGTACTGGGCAGCCCGCAACTGGCGCACGTCGGCGCGATGGAAGCAATCGTCGCCGTCGCCAAAATCGCCGGCAAGCCGGGAAAGCCGATCAACCCCGAACATATTCCCGGCGCCACCTATTGCCATCCTGAAATCGGCAGCGTCGGTCTGACAGAAACGAGAGCGCGCGAAGCCGGATATAACGTAAAGATCGGCAAGTTTTCCTTCACCGCCAATTCGCGCGCATCAATCGCAGGCCAGCACGAGGGCTTCATTAAAATTGTCTCCGATGCGGACTACGGCGAGATTCTGGGCGTACATATCATCGGTCCGCAAGCCACCGAACTGATCGCCGAGGCCGTAGCTGCCATGGAACTGGAAGCTACCGTAGAAGATTTGATGTGGACCATCCACGCCCATCCGACGCTGGCCGAAGCCATGCTGGATGCGTCAAACAGCGTTTATGGGATCGCAATAAATGCATAACTCCCCACAGAGACACAGAGACACTGAGACATTCAGAAAAAGCAGTTCTCTGTGACTCTATGTCTCTGTGGTGGATCTGTGGTGAAAAAGATTTTGATCCGCGCACATCCGCGGCGAAATGAATTTGATCTCTCTGGTCCAACTCGGTACCGTTGATTACGCCACCGGCCTTCGCCTGCAGCAGCAACTTGTCGACCTGCGCAAAGCGGAAAAAATCGGTGATGTTCTTCTCCTGCTAGAACACAAGCCCGTAGTCACACTAGGCCGCAACGCAAGAGCGGCCAACGTGGTCGCCTCGCCCGAACTCCTTGCTCAACGCGGAGTTGAGCTCTTCGAATGCGACCGGGGCGGCGACGTCACCTTCCACGGTCCCGGCCAGATCGTCGGCTATCCCATCTTCGACCTGCGTGGATTCGCCACGCCCGACGGCAAACGCAAGACACTAGGCGCGGTCGAGTTCGTTCGCCGCCTGGAAGAGGTTTTGATCCGCACCTGCGCCGACTTCGCGATTCCGGCAAAGCGAGTACCGGGCCTAACCGGCGTGTGGACCGGTGCAGACAACAAGGATGCTCATGTGGGGACAGCCGCCTCGGCTGTCAGGCGAAGCGAAGCGAGCCTGCCCAACGATGCAGCCGAGGCCAAAATCGCCGCCATCGGCGTCCACATCTCCCGCTTCGTCACCTCGCACGGCTTCGCCCTCAACGTGAACACTGACCTCAGCTTTTTCGACCTGATCATCCCCTGTGGCATCACTTCAAAACCGGTGACTTCGATGCAACAAGAACTCGGCAAGCCGCTCGACCTGAACGCAGTCGCCGAGTCCATCTCCCGTAATTTTGGCACGGTATTTTCCTGTCAGATGCTCTGGGTCGAAACGCTCGACGCGCTCTTGGGACGGACGGTGGGTGTCCCAATGCAACCTCCAGCCAAATTCCGCCAGATCCATAAGGAAGACGACACAACCTGGGCGTGACTGCGGTAATGCCTGCTCCGGCGTTCTGACCCCTATCGTGGTTACCCTAGCCCTTTTCCCTGCTCTCGCGATACCATCAATACACTGCGCTTTCAGCGCTGCGGTCACATTGTGAACAAAAAGACGAAATCCAAGTCTGGTTCCAACGGCAACCGTCCGCACAACGGGGCATCTCGGCCTAAATCCCCACTTCTCGTGAAAAACGCGAGAAATGGGGCACCCGCGTCTTCACCCAAGAACAACGACACGAGCCTGCGCACCTACTCCATCCCCGACCTGCGCCTCGAGCATCCCAACCTCTCAGTTCACCAGTCGATAGAGAAAGACAAAGACGGCGCCGAGCACGTTCGCTATGAAGTGACAGGGAACCTCGACGCGCCCGTCCCTGCCATTCGCGATTCCCAGTATCTCGACAAAAAGCAGTGCATCGAGATCTACCGCTACATGCTGCTCAACCGCAAAATGGAGGTCGCGCTCGAAAATCTTTACAAGCAAGGCAAGGTCGTCGGCGGAGTTTACTTCGGACTTGGCCAGGAAGCCTGCTCCTGCGCCTCCGCCTACGCACTCGATAAAGACGACTGGTTCGCGCCAATGATCCGCAACCAGGGGTCGCTGCTGGTCCGCGGTTTCGGCGCCTCCGACGTAATGATGCAGTACATGGCCAAGGCCGATTCGCCCACGCGCGGCCGCGACGGCACCTCGCACTTCGGCGACATCGAAAAGCGCAACATGGTCTCGC
>DAIUEW010000134.1:0-5528 GCA_036844925.1 Candidatus Sulfotelmatobacter sp. | reverse complement strand
TCCTGATGGGTGCGGGTATTGCGGGTATGCATTACATCGGCATGGCCGCTATGCGCTTACCGGCTACATGCCAATTTAATTCCTCTCTCGTCGTCCTGTCCGTCGCGTTCGCGGTTCTGATCTCTCTCGCCGCGCTATGGATTACCTTTCACTTCCGAGATGAGAAAACGGGGGTCGGCCGGAAGAAGTTAGCCGGAGCCGTCGTGATGGGTGCTGCGATCCCTGTCATGCATTACACCGGCATGGCCGCCGCCAGTTTCACGTCCTCCGGCATGCCGGCCGACCTGTCTCACGCCGTAAGCATCTCGGCACTCGGCATTGCCGGAATTGTCGCCGTCACCTTTATCGTCCTCGGGCTGGCTCTGCTGACGTCCTGGGTGGATAGACGATTCGCTGCCCAGATCTTTGAACTGCAGCAGCAGCGAAGCGAGGCGTACTTGGCGGAAGCCCAAAGGCTCAGCCACACGGGCAGTTTCGGTTGGAAACCCTCCACTGGCGAGATCATCTGGTCAGAGGAAACCTTTCGAGTCTTCCAATACGACCGAACGACGACACCGACTGTGGAACTCATTCTCCAACGGGTTCATCCGGAAGACGTGGCGCTCGTGAAACAGACAATTGAACGCGCGACGCAGGATGGAAAGAATTTTGAACATGAACATCGCTTGCTCATGCCGGATGGTTCCCTCAAGCATGTCCACGTTGTGGCTCATGCCGTAGGCGATGAATCGGGCACTTTAGAGTTCGTAGGAGCGGTGATGGACGTCACCGAGCGGAAGCAAGCCGAGCAGAAATTCCGCGGGCTTCTGGAATCCGCTCCGGATGCAATGATCGTCATGAATCGGCAGGGCAAGATCATATTGGTCAATGCTCAGGTCGAGAAACTGTTTGGTTATCAGCGGGGCGACCTACTGGCGCAAGAGGTGGAGATTTTGGTGCCGGAGCGATTTCGGGACCTACACCCCCAGCACCGCAAAGAGTTCTTCGCCCAGCCTAGGGGGCGGCCGATGGGTGAAGGCTTGCAGCTGTACGGACGGCGGAAAGACGGCACGGAGTTTCCCGTGGAAATCAGTCTCAGTCCGCTCGAGACCGAACAGGGCACGCTTGTCTCCGCTGCCGTCCGTGATGTCACCGAACGCATGCGGTCGCAAGAGGCATTGCGGCGGAGCGAGAGTTATCTGGCTGAAGCGCAGAGGCTCACGCATACCGGGAGTGGGGCCTGGCGGGTATCAGAAGAAGACGCGGTGTATCTCTCCGAGGAATGGTATCGCATATATGGCTTTGATCCAAAAGAGGGCCTGTCGGCTTGGAAAGACCGGATGCAGCGCATGCATCCGGAGGATCAAGCCAAGGTGCAGGAGGCAAAAGATCGAGCAATCAATGAAAAGTCAGATTACGAAGTGGATCACCGAATTCTTCTTCCGGACGGCACTGTCAAATACACTCACACGGTCGGCCATCCTGTTTTGAACGCATCCGGGGATGTGGAGCAATTCGTTTGTACCATGATGGACGTCACCGACAGCAAGCGGGGAGAAGCGCTGCGCAACGGAGAGCGCCGTGTTTTGGAGATGATAGCCCGCGACGCTCCGCTGGAGGAAACGCTGGAGAAGCTGGTGCGGACTATGGAAGCTCAATTTGCCGGCCTCTTTTGCTCTGTCCTGCTCCTCGATGAGGACGGCCAGCATGTCCGGCGTGGCGCCGCCCCCACTCTTCCCAAGCCCTACAACGACGCCATCGACGGTCGTTGCATCGGACCGAAGGCGGGATCATGCGGCACGGCCATGTACCGCAGAGAACCTGTTGTTGTCACCGACATTCTCGAGGATCCACTCTGGGAGGCGTACCGCGAAGTGGCCAAGCCCTTTGGGTTACGCGCCTGCTGGTCCACTCCTATACTCGCGCATTCGGGCAACGTGCTGGGCTCATTCGCCATGTACTACCGCGAACCGCGCGGTCCGAGTCCGTCTGAGGACCGCGCCCTGGAAATGGCTACCCACCTCGCGGGCATCGCCATTGAACGTAAGCTGACACACGAACGGCTGCAGCGCAGTGAAGCTTATCTGGCCCAGGCGCAGAAACTCACCCATACAGGGAGTTGGGTCTGGGAAGTAGCTGATAGTCGCGCATCGCATCTATCCGAAGAATGGTATCGCGTCTATGGTTTCGATCCGAAAGAGGGCATGTCGGCTTGGAACAAACGTTTGGAGCGCATTCATCCGGACGATTGTGATGGGCGGCAACAAGCAATCGATCGAGCAATCCACGAAAAATCAGATTACGAAGTTGAATACCGAATTCTTCTTCCAGGTGGCGCCGTAAGGTACCTCCGCAGTGTCGGACATCCTGTTCTGAACTCTTCCGGGGATCTGGTGCAATTCGTTGGCAGCTCCACCGACATCACCGAACGCAAACAAGCCGAAGAAGCCTTGCGTCAGGCGCAAACGGATGTCGCCCGCATCAACCGCATCACGACTATGGGAGAGCTGACTGCCTCTTTAGCGCACGAAGTGAAGCAACCGATCGCCGCTGCGGTGACAGACGCTAGTACTTGCGTACGGTGGCTTTCGCGCGATAACCCCGACGTGAAAGAAGCGCGCGAGGCTGCCTCGAGAGTCGTTAAGGACGCAACGCGCGCGGCGGAAATCATCACTCGGGTCCGGCAGCTCTTCAAAAAAGGTACTCCTGAACAGGCATTGATTGATGTGAACGAAATCATCCGAGAGATGATCGTCCTTCTAGGCAGCGACGCAACGCGACACGACGTCTCAATTCAGGCGGAACTAGCCAGAGATCTGCCCAAGGTAATGGGCGATCGCGTCCAATTGCAGCAGGTGCTGATGAACCTCATGACCAACAGCATCGACGCGATGAAAGATCTAGATGGTACACGCGAGCTCATCATCTCCTCGCAAGCCGAAGACGGCCATCTCATGATATCGATCAGCGATACCGGTGTCGGGCTCCCGCCGAAGCAGGCGGATCAAATCTTCGACGCGTTCTTTACGACCAAGCCCCAAGGGACCGGCATGGGACTTCGCATCAGCCGTTCCATCGTTGAATCGCATGGGGGACGCTTGTGGGCTGCCGCCAACTCTCCTCGCGGAGCCAGCTTTCATCTCACCCTGCCCATCCAAGCCGAGGCAGGTGAATGAAGTCCGAGGCCGCCCCCCCCGTTGTCTTCGTCGTCGATGACGATGACTTGGTGCGTGCCGCCATCCAAGGCATGCTGAAGTCTGTTGGCTTGCGTTCCGAGACTTTCGCTACATCGGAAGCGTTCCTGCGCAGCCAGCGCCCGGACGGGCCAAGTTGCCTTGTCCTGGACGTGAGACTTCCTGGAATGAACGGGCTGGACTTTCAGCGCGAGTTGGCCGATGCCGGCATCCGCATTCCGATCATCTTCATCACCGGTCATGGAGATATTCCGATGTCAGTGAAGGCCATGAAGTCCGGTGCGGTGGAGTTCCTTACCAAGCCTTTTCGCGACCAGGACTTACTGGATGCGATCTACCAAGCTTTGGACCGCGATCGAATCATGCGCCAACAGCAGGGAGAGCGAACTGAGCTGCAAAAACGCTATGATTCGCTCACCACGCGCGAGCGCGAGGTCATGAGCCTGGTGGTTTCAGGCATGCTCAACAAGCAGGTAGCTTTTGAGCTCGGGACTAGTGAGGTCACAGTGAAGATCCAACGTGGACACGTGATGCGGAAAATGCAAGCTGAATCGCTGGCGGAATTGGTGAGAATGGCGGCCAAGCTCGAGCTTCCGCCGGTCAGAAGCACCTTAGGGCCGTCCGGAACTACTCACGAATGAAAGTACAATGTTCAACGTTATGGACTGGTCGTAATTTCCTGCGGCCTTGCCCTGCCGGTGGCATGGCCTATCGATGCGCCCGCGTCGCGTTTCCTCCTCGCCGTTATGGTGAGTAGTCTCTTCCGGGCTGGGGCCGGGTCTCCTTTCCGTCGCTCTTTCCGCAATAGCCTATGAACGTTTCTTTCTCTGGAGGACGTCTGTTCCAGCGCACGAACCGGCTGCCTTCTTCGATTTACAGTCTTCATGGTGGGGACCTTGCTGGTCACAGGGCTACTGGAGATGAAACGGCGCGCTGAGGAATCTCGCAACTGCGCCGAAGCGGCTCTCCGCCAAGCTAACTCGGATCCCGCACGCGCAAGCCGGGTGACCACGCAAAAACTTACCGTCCTAGTATGAACACAAGCGCCCTGCTACAATTTTTCCACAAATTGTCAAACTTCCGGTTCTAAGGTTTCAACGTCGGCCCTGGGGTCCGCGTGAAATCTGTTCACGCTTCGTTTGCGACGACTCGACGAATTCTAACCAAGCGACCTCCGAGCGGAAGGGGAGGGGAAGATGCTCGAATTCCTAACGAAACTGTTCTCGTCCGATTTCATGGGACACGGGTACTGCTATCTCTGGCAGCCGGGGATCGTCTGGCTGCATGCGATCTCGGACACCATGATCGCGCTGTCCTACTATGTGATCCCATTTGCGCTGGTCTATTTTGTGCGAAAGCGGCGCGACCTCCCCTTTCACTGGATGTTTTTAATGTTCGGTATCTTCATATTCGGCTGCGGAACCACGCATCTGATGGAAGTCTGGACGGTCTGGCACGGCACCTACCGGCTGGCCGGTGTGATCAAAGCCATTACCGCGGCGTCCTCCGTGGCCACGGCGGCGTTGTTTGTGCACCTTCTACCGGAAGCCGTAGCCCTCCCGAGTCCGGCTCAACTGCGCGCCGCCAATGAGGAGCTCGAAAGGGAAATCCGGGAGCGGCGCCGTGTGGAACTGGCGCTCCACAAGGCCTACGACGAAGTGGAAAACATGGTGCGGGCACGCACTGCCGAACTTGCCAGAACCAACGAGCAGCTGCAAGCGGAGATCGTGGAGCGCAAGCGGGCCGAAGAAAAGTTGCGCCGGAGCGAACAGAAATTCCGCGGTTTACTGGAATCGGCGCCCGATGCGGTTGCGGTCGTGAATCATGAGGGCACAATTGTTTTGGTCAATGCGCAACTGGAGAAGATGTTTGGCTATCAACGACGAGAGGTGTTGGGGAACGAAATCGAAGTGTTGGCGCCGGAGCGGTTCAGGAGTAAGCATCCGGAACACCGCTCGGCTTTTGTTGCCGACCCTCGCGCGCGGCCGATGGGATCCCGGTTGGAACTATGCGGCCTGCATAAAGATGGGCATGAGTTTCCGGTGGAGATCAGCCTCAGCCCGCTGGAGACCGAGGAGGGCGTGCTGATTTCCAGCGCCATTCGCGATATCACGGACCGCAAGCAGGCCGAAGAGGGGTTGCGCCAAGCGCAGGCCGATCTCGCACACGTCAGGCGGGTGAGCAGCATGGGAGAGCTGAGTGCCTCGCTAGCGCACGAAGTCAATCAACCGATTGCCGCCGCCGTCACCGACGCCAACACTTGTTTGCGCTGGCTATCCCGCGATCAACCCGATCTCGATGAGGCGCGCGCGGCTGCGTCAAGAATGGTACAAGACGGAAGGCGTGCGGGCGAAA
>DAIUEW010000133.1:0-5803 GCA_036844925.1 Candidatus Sulfotelmatobacter sp. | reverse complement strand
ATACCGATCGTCGTGAGTGAGCGAGTTCGGGTCCAGAAATGTTGAGACTTGAAGAAAGTCGGGAGTCACACCTTCTACGAGTGAGTGGGCGTATCGACGCGGAGAGTCTTGCGGAGCTGAGGATGCAAATGCAAATTCATTCGTCGCCCATTGCTCTCGAACTCGGTGAAGTGACGCTGGTGGATGCTGATTCTGTGCGCTTCCTGGCAGCGGCAGAAGCAGCCGGCACAGAACTTCGAAATTGTCCGCTGTTTGTTCGTGAATGGATTCGAAGGGAGCGTTCTGAGCTCGCAAGACGTGAGTGAAATGAATCAGCCCCGGCTCCATGTGTTTAGCAGGAATGATGGAACTCAATATCAATTTGCAGAAAAGGAGGAAGCAAAATGTCAGCCAAGCAGTTTGGGTCTAACCCGCTCGCAGCGGGAATTGAGGAAATTCGCACTTCTTGGGGATGGTTCCTCGCCCTTGGGATTCTGTTCATCCTTCTTGGCGCGGTATGCGTGATCGGTAACGTGAGCGCTACCTTTGCCACGGTTCTGGTCTTCGGGTGGATGCTGCTGTTCAGTGGCATCTTCGCTTTGGTGCATGCCTTTCGCACTCACAGCTGGCAGGGCTTTCTGCTGTCTCTGCTCAGCGCACTGTTCCGGGGGTTCACCGGATATCTGCTGATCCGGTATCCGCTCGCCGGGGCAGCCAGCCTCACTCTGATCCTTGCTTCCTTCTTCATTGTCGGCGGTCTCTTTCGCGCCATTGGGGCAGGAATGTTGAAGTTCCCGCGGTGGGGCTGGTCGGTGTTTTCGGGAATTGTTTCGCTGGTGCTGGGGATCATGTTGCTGGCGCAAATGCCAGTTTCGAGCGTCTGGTTCATCGGCTTCGCCATTGGCGTGGATCTGATCTGCGACGGGGCGTCGCTGATTGGCTTTGCCACAGCGATCCACAGCCTGCCTCACCTCGCACTCGAAAGAGCTGCGTAGAAACCTAACCCCAATAACCTACTCGCTGGATGCGAGCATTTGAAAAGGAGAAATGCCATGGAAAAAATGCTAGTGGTAGTTTTCGACAATGAAACCAAAACGTATGAAGGATCGCGAGCGCTTTATCAACTCGATTCCGAGGGAAGCATCACGATCCATGCCGAAGCCGTCATCAGCAAGAACAATGATGGGACGATCACGGTGAAACAGGGCGAAGGTGATTTTCCTGTTCGCACGGTGAGCGGAACAGCGATCGGCAGCCTCATCGGCTTGCTGGGCGGCCCGGCTGGTCTCGCAGTCGGGGCACTTGCCGGCACGATGGCGGGAAGTTTTGCCGACTTGTTCGTAGCCGGAGTCGACTCAGATTTCCTGGCCGAAGTTTCGAACGTACTCACCCCCGGCAAGTACGCGATCGTCGCGGATATCAGCGAAGAATGGGTAACCCCGGTGGATACCAGAATGGAAGCACTCAATGGCTTTGTCTTCCGCACGGCCAGAGAGAGCTTCGAAGAAGCCCAACGGGCCCGCGAAGTCGCCGAGCTGCGAGCCGAGATTGACCAGTTGAAAGCCGAGCACGCTCGCGTAAAAGCGGAGCAGAAGGCCAAACTACAAGCCAAGATCGACCAGCTCAATACTCGGTTGCAAACGAAGTTGCAGCAGGCCCGGCAACGGTCGGAGCAAATCAAGAATGAGACCGATGCCAAGGTGCAGGCCCTGCACAAAAAAGCCGCTAAGGCTCAGGGCGAAGCCAAAGCCGCCATCGATGCGCGCGTAACTGAGATCAAGAAACAGTACGAGCAATGGGTGGAGCGGGCAAAGAGCATGGTGGCTTGAGACTGCAGGCTCGATAACGCTCTAAGGGCAACACGGGGGATCCTGGCTCGATCGGCCATGGATCTCCCGTGCGACTGTCTTGTCAGAGGCACTAATGACATCCAATGAGACAGTCGGAACAAGGTTTTTTCCGATAAGATGTCGAGCTCAGTGAGGAGCAGACATAAAGTTGCGCGTCGCGGTGAAAAACTCGTGCCAGAAAAAACATCACATACTCAAGTGAACCAGGAAGGAAGCAGAGCGGAGGCCGTACCTGGGAAGTTTTCGGTCGGGACGGTTTTCTTGCTGGTTTTGGCTGCCGTCGCGCTCTATTTCTGCTATGTGATAGCCAGGCCTTTTCTGACTCCCATCTTTTTAGCGCTGATGATCGCAATCGTCTTTCATCCGATCCATCTACGCATCCAAAGCCGCATCCAGCGCAGGAATTTGACAGGTCTGACCTCTACGATTCTGGTCCTTGTCACTGTTGTTGTGCCAGCGGTAATACTGGGAGTCCTCGTTGCCCGGGAGGCCCGCGCGCTGTACCTCCTGTTGAGCGGGAGAAGCGCGGAACAGGGTGGTTTGAGTCCCTACGCGATGCACTTCGTCGAGCGTTTGTCGCGATGGGCGGGACACTACGTTGACCTCTCCGCACTTGATTTGCGCGGAGCGTTGGGTCGTTGGCTGGAGCAGATTAGCCATTATTTGTTGTCCTGGGGAACGCATTTCCTGAGCAACATCGTTTCATTTTTTGTGGAAGCAATAATTGCGTTCTTTACCCTCTTCTTTCTGTTTCGGGAAGGCGAGTCATTGAAGCTTCAGCTAGCGGCGTTCTTGCCCCTTAGGGCCGATCAATTCGAGCGTCTGTTCACCGGCATCAGCGATTCGATCGTCGCCAACGTCTACGGTTGCCTGGCCGTGGGCGCATCGCAGGGGATCCTAATGAGCTTGGGGTTCTGGGTGCTTGGTCTGCCGTCTCCTATCCTATGGGGACTGGTAACGGCTCTTTGTTCGTTGCTTCCGATCGTTGGCTCATTTGTAGTATGGGGACCCACTACGATGTTCCTTTTCATTTCCGGACACTGGGGAAAGGGCTTGATCTTGTTATTTTGGAGTGCAGCGGTAGTGTCGCAAATTGACCATCTGCTCCGGACCTGGGTCATCAGTCAACGAGCGAATATGCATCCTTTACTCATGTTTTTCGCGCTCTTGGGGGGTGTGAAGGCGTTCGGGGCCCTCGGGCTGTTCATCGGACCTGTAGTAGTTTCGGTTACACTCGTGGCGCTCGCGATGCTGCGTGAGGCCAACCTGGATGCCCCTGCAGCCTGACACCTCTCTCCTTGTATCTTGATTGCAACTGCCCGATCTTGCGATCCCGTGGTACATGGGGTCGGATCGGGTTTCGGCGGGAGGCCGTTCATCTCCTTAGGCGCAGTGAGCCGAGCAGCCTGGATTATAGATAGGCCCCCCGCCCTCCTCTCCCACGCCGTGGAGAATCCTAGGCCGCTTGAGCCTGCATTCACAAGGTCGGCGCGAGAGGCAGCACAGGGTCGGGGAGCCGGAACTCAGTCTAATCCCATCGTGAGGATGGTTATGAAAAAAACTGAGAGAGCCAAACTTGCGGTCCAAGACTTCGCGGGGATCGATGTTAGCGCGCACGAGTTGGACGTGGCTATGCGACGTGGCATCGATGACCAGTTCACGATTGCAACTTTTAGCAACAGTGCGGCCGGACACAAAGCCCTGCTGAGGTTTTGGCTGCACGGCAAGGCTCGAGTTCGCGTATGCGTGGAAGCCAGTGGAAACTACACTCTGGATCTAGCGTTGACCTTGCAAGCACATCCGCAGGTGGAGATCAGCGTAGTAAACCCTCGTCGCGCACGGCGCTTTGCAGAGTCGTTGGGTAAGCGCAACAAGACAGATCGGGTCGATGCACAAGTGCTCTGCGAATACGTCTGGCGCATGCCTTGGCTTCCTTGGCAGCCACCGAGTGCAGTCGCCCTACACTTGCACGCCATTACACGTGCCATTGCGGACCTGAGTAGTATTCACACGCAACAGAACAATCGTGCCCATGCCGCGGCGGCGAGCCAGGCCTTACCAGAGTTGGTCGTTAAGGAAATGCAGCACCATCAGAAATATCTTGAACAGCGCATGACACGGTTGCGTCGACAAGCCTTGTGCCTCATCGCTGAGGATCCCGAACTGGACCGCCGCTTCCGCCTCATGCTAACGGCAACCGGCATCGGCGAAACCAGTGCTCTGCAGATCCTGGGCGAACTCGCCGTTCTTCCCGATACGCTGGATGCGCGTCAATGGGTCGCATTCAGTGGGCTGGATCCCCGGCTCTTCAAGTCGGGGAAATCGGTTGAAAAGCGGCCTAGAATCAGTCGCGGCGGTAGTCGTCACTTGCGTCGTGCTCTTTACATGCCAGCGCTCGTCGCGCTGCGTCATGATCCTTGCCTGCGACGCTTCTATCAAAACTTACTAGCTCGTGGCAAAGCTCGTCTGCAAGCCGTCGTGGCCGTCATGCGAAAACTATTACACGCTTTGTTCGCCATGTTCCGCACCAATCAACCGTACGACGGGTCGAAGTTATGCGCAGTGAACCCGAACGACAATGCCATCGCTGTCTGCGCTTGACTGATTCCCAAAAAGAGAGAGGTTCTCCTGCACCTCTCCAGAGAGAAAAAATTTGAATTGCAAGAGAGAATCTATAATAAGGAGAGAAGCCAAAATGCAAATCAGAAACTTTCGGCAGCGAAAATGGGGAAGGCTTGTGACGAGAGCTGCGCTTTCGGTGATGCTTCTGGCGAGCGTTCCCAGCTTTTCGCAGTCGAACTCAAGGCTACAGGAGTTCTTCCGGAACGACATCGGCCTGAGCGAAGAGCAGATTGCCGCACTTAAGAGCGGGAGAGCCGTCGTGAAGGCGATGCCATCGCGCAACCTCGCCGAGGTTTTTCTGTTCGGAGCGGTTTATGTCCACGCTGCGCCGGAGAAATACATCCAGTTTGCTCATGATTTTGATCGTCTTCGGCAACTTCCGAACTACCTGGCGCTCGGAGTGTTCAGCAACCCGCCTCAGCTTTCGGATCTGAGTGGTTTTTCCTTCGATGATGATGACATCAAGGCCCTGAAGGACTGCAAACCAGGCGATTGTCTGATCCAGATGCCGGCAAGTTCCATGGACCAGGCCCAGAAAGCGATCGATTGGTCGGCGGCGGATCTCAGCCAGCAGGTCAACGACCTTCTACACAAGGCAGCACTGGAGCACGTACGTCGATACCAAAGAGAGGGCAACCAAGCGTTGGGCGTCTTCCACGACAAACGTAACCCGACCGATGTGCCCCAGCAATTCGCATATATGCTCAGCTATGCCAAAGTGTTGCCGGAGCAACTTCCGGATTTCCATCGCTACCTTCTTGAATACCCGGATTACAGGCCCGCCAATACTGATGACGCGTTCTACTGGGGCAAGGTTAAATTCGGCTTGAAGCCGACGCTGCGGATCGTGCACCTTATTACCATGCGTGGCAAGCCGGGTGATCCGGTTATCTATGCCGTGGCGGAAAAGCAGCTCTATTCCAGCCATTACTTCGAAACCGCGCTTGACCTTTCCTTCTGCGTGCGCGCAGGCGAGAACGCCGGCGAACCCGGTTTTTACCTGATCAAGGCTATGGGCTCTGAGCAAGTGGGCCTGGCTGGTTTGAAAGGTTCTATCGTCAGAAAAGCAGCGGTTAGTAGCTCGTTGTCGAATCTGCAGAAGGCTCTGACCGCGATACGCAACACTTTGGAGCAGTCGCGCAATACTCTGGCTGTTGAGGTGTCTTGTGAATGTCGAGTTCTATCGGAGCCATTTCCAATCCCCGGGATTCTCCTAGACCGTCAGCACCGGGCATACTCGATTCGTGGCAACATGCTTCTTAAAGGAGGCGAATGATGGGTGTGAATTGGAGCAAGGATATCGATCAGACTCTGGCCGCAGCGAAGGAGCAACCCCGCTCCATCCTACTGGA
>DAIUEW010000132.1:0-5901 GCA_036844925.1 Candidatus Sulfotelmatobacter sp. | reverse complement strand
AGAAAGCTCCTTAAACTTTCACGCTGTGTGTCTCATTTTCATTGACACGCACCGAGGACGTCCTTAACGTCTTCATTTATGGCAGCTGGGAGGAGCGGGTCTCGCGTGTCCGCAATAGGGTTGACTTGTCACAGGACATTGAGGAATTGATTCGTTTGACCGACCACGAACGCGCCCGCTATATCCGGGCCAACTACGGACGCGACTGGAAGGATCCGCATCTCTATCACATGATGATTAGCTCACAAATTGGCATCGAAACCGCCGCATGGATGATCGTCAATGCCGTTAAGCGAAGTATCATCCGTGATTGTCTTGGTTGCCAGTAAGGACTTCGTGTGGGCCGCCCTTTTCCTGGGAAAATTGGATAGATCCTATGAACGTCTTCGTCATTAACGCAGGGAGCTCGAGTCTGAAATTCCAGGTGATCGCGACAGACGTTGAGCGAATCAAGCAGGACAACGATGAGCTTTTGTGCCGCGGGCAGGTGGAGCGGATCGGCGGGGAAGCTATCTTCACCGTGCAGAGCCACACGGGCGTCCGCCACAAGCTCACGGCGCCGATCCGCGATGTTTCGGCGGCACTCGATTATGTGCTGCGCTGGTTGGCATCAGATCGCTCCGGGATCGATGAGATTCGCAGCCTGGGGGACATCCAAGCAGTGGGGCACCGCGTGGTGCATGGCGGCGAGCTGTTTAAAAAGTCGGCCATCATCAACGATGAGGTATTAAAGGGGATTGAGGACTGCATCGACCTCGCGCCTCTTCACAATCCCAACAACCTGATTGCCATTCGGGCGTTGCGGGAGATTCTCGGCCAGGCGACGCCACAGGTGGCAGTATTTGATACGGCTTTTCACACCTCGATTCCCGAGCACGCTTACCTCTACGCGGTGCCCTATCATCTGTACCGCCGTCACCGCATCCGGCGCTATGGCTTTCACGGAACATCGCACCGCTACGTCGCGTTTCGTTACCGGGCTTTGCACGGGCTCACCCGCGAACAAACGCACATCATCACACTTCACCTGGGGAATGGTTGCTCGGCCGCTGCAATTCGTGGCGGCCACCCCGTAGACACCTCAATGGGCATGACGCCCCTCGAGGGTCTAGTGATGGGAACTCGCTCGGGCGATCTGGACCCAGCGATCGTCAACCTGATCGCGAACAAGGAAGGGCTCTCCACACACGAGGTCGAGACTCTCTTGAATACGCAGTCGGGCCTGCTTGGCATCTCTGGCCTGACCAATGACATGAAGGTATTGGAGGAGGAACTTAAGGAGCACGAGGACCGCCGCGTCGGTCTGGCGATCGAGGTCTTCTGCTATCGGGCGCGGAAGTATATCGGCGCTTATCTAGCGTGCATGGGCGGGGCTGACGCGGTGGTATTTACTGCCGGTATTGGCGAGCATTCGCCTGAGATACGCGCGCGCATCTGCACGGGCCTCGAGTGGGCCGGCCTGACGATAGATGTGAGTCAGAATCAACAGATGGTTGGGCGGGAAGGCCGCATCAGCACAGAGGGATCGAAGCTGCACGCTTGGGTAATTCCCACCAACGAGGAACTGCTGATTGCGCGCGACACAGTACGATGCATTCTGGGAGAGCCACACCCGTCCTAACGGAAAGCGCAATGGGCTCTCGAACGTAAGTAGAGCTGTTTTGGCCGTCAGTTCCCGGGGTGTCGACGCCATGTTCTTACGCGTACGGATGATGTCGCAGCCTTGTCGAGATGAGAGCCAGCCCGCCAAACTCGAAGCATCGCGATCATGGCTGCGCCGAATTTCGGCAGAAGACATAGGCACCTGCTGACGCCGATGACATGGATATGATTTGCTGCGTCTCAATGCCCGCGGTAACTCTCAAGTATTAAGGATCTTGCCCACTCTTTCATGCTTCGCTGCGAATGGCCACCCGAATGCGGATTCGCAGGTGAAGCTCGAAGATCCGCATTCATGCATAAAGCGCTATTAAGGCACGGAAAGCCAGATCAGGGCATTCGAGCGAAAACGCCATCGCAGAGGCCTCCAGAGGCGTTATATCGACCTTAAGTCTTGGGCAGAAGGAGTTTACAAGAATGACACCGGTTATAGAAACGGAACAACGCTCCAGCGACTCGTTGAGTGCTTATGGGATCGCACGAACCACGATTTCGGGGTCGCCCCTGAGTCCGTCAGAGCAAGAGAAGATCGACGCTTACTGGCGAGCATGCAACTACCTGGCGCTCGGTATGATCTATCTTCAAGACAATCCACTTTTGAAAGAGCCGCTCAAGCCCGAGCACATCAAGAACCGGCTTCTGGGCCACTGGGGATCGAGCCCCGGACTCGCATTCATTTATATCCACCTGAACCGCCTGATTAGAAAGTTTGACCTCGACATGATCTTCATGGCGGGACCCGGACATGGCGCGCCGGGTGTTTTAGGCCCCGGCTATCTCGAGGGCACCTACTCCGAGATTTACCCCGAAAAGAGCGAGGACGAGCATGGATTACGCGAATTCTTCAAACAGTTTTCGTTTCCCGGCGGCATCGGCAGTCACTGTACGCCAGAGACGCCCGGGTCGATACACGAAGGCGGTGAACTCGGCTATGTGCTATCTCACGCCTGTGGAGCGGCTTTCGACAATCCGGATTTGATTGTTGCCGCCGTAGTCGGCGATGGTGAGTCGGAAACAGGGCCGCTGGCGACATCCTGGCACATTAGCAAGTTCCTCAATCCCATTCGCGATGGCGCTGTCCTGCCGATTCTCCACCTGAACGGGTATAAGATCAATAACCCTACTCTCCTCGCTCGGATTACTCACGAAGAGTTGGAGGACCTTTTTCGCGGCTACGGCTGGACGCCCTACTTCGTCGAAGGATCCGATCCCGGCAGCATGCACCAGGCAATGGCGGCGACCGTGGAACATTGTGTTGAGGAGATTCGAAACGTGCAACGCGAATGCCGTGAAACCGGAGTGCCACGCCGGCCGCGTTGGCCTATGATCGTTCTGCGTTCCCCTAAAGGATGGGGTGCGCCGACGCAGGTCGCCGGCCACAGGGTCGAGGGCTTCTGGCGGGCGCACCAGGTTCCATTGACGGATGTTAAGAAAAATCCCGAGCAACTGCAGATTCTCGAGAAGTGGATGCGCGCGCAGAACCCCGAGGAACTTTTTGACAAAAATGGCCGGCTGATCCCAGAGCTGAAAGAGCTCGCGCCTGTGGGGGAGCGCCGCATGAGTGCTAATCCTCACGCCAACGGGGGGATCCTCAGAAAGGCGTTACGCCTGCCCTCTTTCAGCGACTACGCTCTCAAGGTGGAACGGCCCGGAGCGATCGAGGCAGAGAATGTCCCTCCGTTGGGCGCGTTCCTGAGAGACGTGATGAAGCTGAACATGACCAACTTCCGCGTGTTCGGGCCCGATGAAACTACCTCCAACAAGCTGCAGGCAATCTATCAGGCCGCCAAGAAATTCTGGATTGCCGAGTACTTTCCCGAAGACCAGGACGGCAGCGAACTGGCGCCGGATGGCCGTGTCGTTGAGATGCTCAGCGAGCACACAATGGAGGGCATGCTCGAAGGCTACCTGCTCACGGGGAGAAACGGTTTCATTTCTTCGTATGAAGCGTTCGTGCATGTGATCGACTCCATGTTCAACCAGCATGCGAAATGGCTGTCCATTTGCAACCAGTTGTCCTGGCGCCGGGACATCGCCTCACTGAACCTGCTGATCACATCCACGGTCTGGCGGCAGGATCACAACGGCTTCACCCATCAGGACCCCGGATTCCTCGACGTGGTGCTCAACAAAAGTGCGGCAGTCACGCGCATCTATCTGCCGCCAGATGTGAACTGCCTGCTCTCAGTCGCCGACCACTGCCTGCGAAGTGAGAACTACATCAATGTGATCGTCTCGGATAAACAACTCCACCTGCAGTACCTCAATATGGAAGCCGCCATCGAACACTGTACGAAGGGCATCGGTATCTGGGACTGGGCGAGTAACGACCAAGGCTGCGAACCCGACGTGGTGTTTGCCTCGGCGGGCGATATACCAACACAGGAGGCCTTGGCCGCAACGGTGCTGCTGCGAGAGGAATTCCCTGATATCAAAATCCGGTTCATCAACATAGTCGACCTTTTCAAACTCGAGCCGAACACGGAGCATTCGCACGGGCTGACGGATCGCGACTTCGATTCTCTCTTCACCACGGACAAGCCCATCATTTTCAACTTCCACGGCTACCCTTGGCTGATTCATCGTTTGACTTATCGCCGGAAGAACCAGCGGCTTCATGTCCGCGGGTACAAGGAGAAAGGCAACATCAATACTCCAATGGAACTAGCGATCAATAACGAAACCGATCGATTCAGCCTGGCAATCGATGCGATCGATCGTATTCCCAGACTCGAAAGAATCGGCGGACATGCGAAAGAAAAATTCCGCAACCAGCAGATCGCGTGCCGGCGATATGCATACCAGCATGGGATCGACTCGCCAGAGATTACCGGGTGGCGCTGGCCGCAATAAACAAAGGACGAAAGGATTCCCGATGAGCGCAACACTCGTGACTCCCGAGGCTTCAGTACGTTCTCCAATCGGTCTGACCAGTATCAACACTATCCGCACGCTCGCTATGGATGGAGTACAGGCGGCCGACTCCGGTCATCCTGGAACTCCTATGGCCATGGCTCCGGTGGCTTATTGCCTGTGGCAACAATTCCTGCGCTTCGACCCGCAGGACCCCGTTTGGCCCAATCGCGACCGGTTCGTCCTGTCGATTGGCCACGCTTCCATGCTGCTTTATGCGCTGCTCCACTTGACGGAAGTGCGGGCCGTGAGCAAGGATTACGAAATTCTGGGGCAACCTTCCGTGCCGCTGGACGCCCTCAAAGCGTTCCGGCAGTTGGATAGCCGCTGTCCGGGGCATCCTGAGTACCGCTGGACATCCGGAGTAGAGACCACAACGGGGCCGCTCGGCCAGGGCGTTGCGACAAGCGTTGGAATGGCGATCGCGCGGCAGTGGCTGGCGTCCCGATACAACCGCCCCGGCTTCGACCTGTTCGACTTCAACGTCTACGCGCTTTGCGGAGATGGTTGCATGATGGAGGGCGTCTCCGGTGAGGCCGCATCGCTCGCGGGGCACTTGGGGCTCTCCAATCTCTGCTGGATTTACGACAACAACCACATCACCATCGAAGGCAATACCGCTCTGGCTTTTAGCGAGGATGTGGCCACGCGGTTCATCGGCTATGGGTGGAACGTCACGCGGGTGGGCGATGCGAACGATTTGGAAATGCTCGCGCGTGCGTTCCGAACGTTCCAAAACACCAACGACCGGCCCACTCTGATCATCGTCGACAGCCATATCGGTTATGGCGCGCCCCACAAGCAGGATACCAGCGGCGCGCACGGCGAGCCCTTGGGAGAAGAGGAGGTTCGTCTCGCCAAACGGAACTACGGCTGGCCCGAAGACAAGAAATTCTATGTGCCGGATGGCGTTTACGATCACTTCCGCCAGGGGATTGGTAAGCGAGGCAAGGACCTGCGCAATGCCTGGTTTGAGCGAATTGCCGAGTATCGCAAGCAATATCCCGAGCTTGCCGAAGATCTGTTTCGTATGCAGCACCGGGAGCTTCCCGAAGGTTGGGACCACGGCCTGCCCGAATTCGCCGCGGACCCGAAAGGCTTGGCAACACGCGAGTCCTCGGCGAAGGTGCTGAATGCAGTGGCGAAGAACATTCCCTGGCTGATCGGCGGCTCCGCCGATCTGGGCCCGTCCACTAAGACCCGCCTTACCTTCGATGGCGCGGGCGATTTTTCGGCCGAGAATTACGCCGGGCGCAATTTCCATTTCGGAATCCGGGAGCACGCCATGGGCGCGATCCTGAACGGAATGAGCCTGGTGAAAGTGCGCCC
>DAIUEW010000131.1:0-5953 GCA_036844925.1 Candidatus Sulfotelmatobacter sp. | reverse complement strand
CGTGGAAGACCGAAGAAACAATCATAAGGCTTGCCACAGTTACCTGTATTCTCCATATTTGGTGGCTGTCACCTTCACCTTTCCCGCGGGAAGCAATGCCTTGTTCCCATCCGCGGAACTGCGTGAAATAATAGTAAGCACCTTCGAGACACAATGTCGTGTGCTGTGTTTCGGTCCATATCCCGGCTGGGATGAGGTGCAGGCGCGTTTCGAGATGATCCGATCTCTGCTCTGAACCCGACACACTTTTTCGCGGGATCACGCCCGGATACCACGCGGGGGCGGGACATCCGCCATACGAGAGACGGTCACCGATGCCGGCTCCAAAAAAGCGAAATCATAACCTTGGGCCGCTGCCTCATTCAGACCGTAACGCCGAGCTCCAAGAACTTAGCTTGAGGGCCATAAGTAATGCCCTTCCCGCTGAAAGCTTCGTTTTTCGGCGGGAGCGAGAGACAGACACCGGCGTCGACGGGACTATCGAGATCAAGCAGTCGGGTGATTACACCGGCATGCGCTCGTACGTGCAACTCAAAAGCTGCGAGGTACTGCGGCGCCAGAGGAGTGACGGCACCATTGCGCACTCGATTGAGACAAGCAACCTCAACTACTTATTGAACACTCCTTGCCCGCTCTACTTGCTCTACGATCACCAGGGAAAGGATATCTGGTACGCCTGGGCGGGGGACGAGGCATTGCGGATCGAGAAGGAAAAGCCAGGTTGGAGAAAGCAGAAAACGGTCACCTTGCTATTCCGGAAAAAGCTTACCGAGCAATCTGTCCAGGAAGTTCATCAGCGGATCAGGACCGAGACCACCATTGTCCGAGGGACCCGCTCCATTTTCAGCGGGGCAAGTGCCAACGACGCAACCACCATGCTCGGCGACGAACAAACCCGGCAAGATGCGGAAGCCGATCCCGAGAAAATCCGAGACCTGCTGCGGTCCTGCCTGACAGAGCACGCATCGGGCGCTCATGGCAACGAATCCAATGGTTCCGGTGCGAGAGGCTCGCAGGCCCGTGCGTCCCGCGCGAAACGCCGCGTCGCGATCTTGAGCTCAGCCGACAGGGAAGCCCTCGGAATGATCGTCACGTCCCGGATACCTTTTCCCCTGGAGCTTTACAAGAGCTTCTTCCCCGACACCGATTGGGCGCAGCGCTGCAGAAGTCTGGCAAGATATGGATTGGTGGAACGCAAGGATCAGAGCCTCGTTCCCTCGAATGAAGCAAGAAAGGCCATCCTCTCCGACGAATTCGATAGCAAACGATTCGCCGGCGCGTGGATTGAGAGGTTCGAGAGCCTTAAGGAATACCCTGATATCGCGCTCTATCTGGCAGCCCATTACTTGGGCGCCGGCAGGTTGCCGGACGCGGTGCTCGTTTTGTCGGACCTGGGAAACGCCGCCCTCCCTGGCCGCTGGAACGAGACATGCTTGGATATGCTCGAGCTATTCGCACAAGACGCGATCATGCGAAAACTCGACGCGAACACCAGGCTGCGCCTGTCTCACGCGATGGCAGTATGTAAGACCGAGGCGGGGGATTACCAGCAGGCCATCGCGTGGTTCGACCGGGTGCGCAAGCAGAGCCTGTCAGCCAGAGATCCCTATTGGTTAGGACAGTATTACATCAACTCAGGCATCGCATACGCCCGTCTCGGCGACATGGCGAAGGCGGCATTGGCCTATCAACGTGCCATCGCGCACGGGGAAAAGATCGGGGATTCGATACTTATAAGCCGCTCGCTTGGCAATCTTGCCCAGCTCAGGCTGTCGCAGAATGAGCCTGACGCCGCCGTCGCCCTCATTAAAAAGAGCATCGCGTTAAAACGAAAACAGAATGACCCGTTCAGCCTGGCCATGGCTTATGCGCAACTAGGCACGATTGAGGCGCAACGCGGGCACCATCCGGCGGCGCTGCAACACCTGCAGCGCGCGGAAAAACAGTTTGCGAAGCTCGAAACCGGTGTCGACCTTGCAACAACTCACTTCAACCTTGGAAATGTTTATTACAGCATGAGGCAGCTGCGGAAAGCACGGGATGCATACCGTAGGGCAATCCGCCTGGCAGCCGAGGAAGAGTGCCCCCACCTGCAAATGATGGCGACGCAGGGGTTCGCGCAAGCATGTCACGCTCTGAAGCGCTTTGACCTGATAGAGACGGCCTTCCGGGAAATGCTTGGCACGGCCGACGCAGTCGGGCACATCCAAAGCAAGATCAGTGCCTACTACGGCATCGGTATCTCCCAGAAATGCCGGGGGTTGGATCAGGAGGCGCGTGTCAGCCTGAGACAAGCATTGCGGCTGGCCCGGAAGAATGGCCAGCCTATGTGGCTTTTCAAGTCCCTGGTCGCCCTTGCCAGCCCGACGGGAACCGAGGCTCTGCCCGATCCGTCATCAACGCGCCTTTCCCGCATGGCCCTCCAGGAAGAAAAACGCGGCGAGTGGGACGTAGCCAGCAAGCTTTGGGAGCTCACTGTTCGCCCGCATACTGAAGCTGGATTAACGGATCAGGCGGAGGCGGCATTCTCTTCGATGGTCCGGTGCATGGAGAACGCCGGCGCCTCTCCGTCAGACCTTATCTCGCTTCATCTGAAACACTATGTGTGGCGCCGCCGCCTCGGATTCCATGTGGTTGCAATCGAATCTCTCGACCGCGCTGAGATAATAGCGGCAATGCACCGGCTAACTGCGGAACAGGCCAAGATTATCGACGAGAAAGGGGTTTGCTACCAATGGTTACAAAAGAGCAAAGACGCCCTACCTCTGCATAAGAAGGCGGTCCGGCTTGCCAGAAAGTATGACCTTCCGACCCAGCTTCGTATCTCCTTGAATAATCTCGGTGAGGCATTTCGGCACTTGGGGAAAACGAACGAAGCCGTCATGGCCTTTGAGGAATCAGAGATGCTTTCCCGGGCAGCCGGCGACTTCCCGGGAAGTGTGGCGACGGCTGTCAACCGGGCGCTCGCCCTTGAAGAAGGCGACGACCTCGCGAAGGCGGCCGCAGTGCTTCAGCAGTGCCGTAGCGAAGCGAGGAAACGGCAGCTCTGGCGCGAGTACACCAGCGTTCTGGAGTCGCTCGGCAACCTGGCATGGCGGCAGGCTCGCCTGAAAAGAGCTGGCATGCACTACCTGGAAGCTCTCCGCCTCGCCAGACGACATCGCATCGCAGATATGCAAATCGAGATCGCAGTCAACTATGCAAGTCTTATGCAAGAACTGGGTAACCCGCGCGATGCCCTCAACCTCCTGAAGCGATACGAGCCGGGTTTCCCTCGCCAACGCGAGCCGTACGTGTGCTACCAGGTGTTGGCGGATCTTTGCGCGGAGAACGGTGATACCGCCGGTGCGCTGAAATACTGGCTATCGGGACAGGTGTGGGCGACCTCTCTGGAGAATGCCGATTATATCGCGATCTGTTCGGCTGGCCTTTCGGACATTTACGAGTATGAACACAAGTACAATCTGGCTGCTAAAGAGCTGGAACGAGCGATGATGTATGAGCATGAGCCGGAAGGCCAAGCCACATTACTTACAAAATCAATGCGCGTCCATTACTTATCCGGGGACGACCAGAGAGCGGAGCAGATCTTCAGTCAAGTGCAAACGCTCTGCATGAAGCATGATTTGCTTGGTTGCATGGTGGACGCACACATCACCGCATCCAGATTCGAGTGGGATAGGCACGATAAAACATGCAGGGTAAACGCCCTTATGGGTTACATGATTGCCGTGTTTTACTCAATAGTAAGCCAGCCCATCGAGTCCGTCGCGAACGTGCAGCTTCACATCATCCGAAGACTCGTCAATCCTAATCAAAAATCCGACTTGAGTGACTACGAATCGATGTTGGAAGAGGCCCGGAATTCCTTCCTGAAGACGATACCTGCTGCCAAAGAAATGTTATTCTTAGTTTTCTGGCCGTTTGAAGTAATACGGACGGTACTGCCGTTTGTAGGCGACGAAAACCGCTTATCCAAAGAACTTCAGCGAGCGATGCGAAGCTTGCGACCATGATTGCGATGTCTTGTAAAGACGTGAGGCACATCGAGACGTAAACCGAATGTTCACCGCTGGGTACTGGCGACAGTTGTACGGCATCCGGAGGCTGCTCGGATTATTGGTGTCAGTTCTGTTTTCGTTGAGAACCGAACCGATACCAATTGTTTTGCTTGCCTACATCACGCCCCTCAGCATGCCCGACCGGCCCCGGCAACGTGGGCGTAGGCGTCCTTAACCCAGTCCGCGAGGTCTGGTGCGATTTCATCGTTCTCGTGGATGGCCACATACTTTGTTAAACCCTTATAGCCGTAACCGCGGGGAGCCTCCGTGAAATACGGCGGGGTCGCCTTGTTCGGGAGCGCGAGTCCGAGCACCATCTCGCTTGCCTTCTTAATCCAGAGTACTGCGTACGGCTGAGGCCCTGTTTCTTGATCCAGATACTTTACGTAGATGGTCGTCAACTCGCCCCGCGCTGTCGAGGACACGGACAGAAGAAGATCGCTAACACGGTCGAACAACGGTCGCATCTTCCGCCAAGACGGGCCGCTTACCCGCTCCAGCGCTCTGGGGTCCATCCGGTCAGAGTTCACAATCGCCTCCCGATGGTACACGCCGTGCATAACGCGGTGTTCCTCACCTCGGCAGGCGCCCGCGCTTTCCGTGAGATGTCAGACCAGACCGCTGATGAGTCTCCAGGGTGAGACAAGAGGAGAACCCCCGTCAATAGGGCTGCGGCTCCGAGATACCCCGTTGCGAGGTGTTCCGACAGCGCGACGGTTCCGGTTGTCCATGACGAGGTCTCATTCTTCAATAATTTTGCTTCACCCGGTCTTGAATCAAACGGAGGCCGGCCGGGGTATCGGCATCCGCGGCGGTGCCGTGTCCCACATCAGGCGAACTTCCTCCGAGTTCAGGCCGTAGGCCTCGTTGACCAGGTCGTGGAGGCGGTATTCCAGTTGCATGGCCTCCGCAGCCACCACGCGCGCCGGCTCGACCATGCGCGCGTATTCGTCTCGAAGACTATGGAGACCCGCCGCGCTGAGCCGGCTTTTCTTGCCGCGTGCCCTCTGGACCTCGGCGACAAGCGAGTCGGAATCGAGAGACACGACATCCTGAAGCCTGGTGCCCGGATCGCTGATCTCGTACTCCACCCTCAGCCAGTCCAGCATGCCCCGCTCCGTCTCAAGGCGCGATTCAGCGCTCGTGAGAAGGCCATCTACCATCGTGTTGACCTCCTCTCGATTCTGGTTCGGCAGGGAGGCAATGGGGAGGGTCACGACGAACTCTTTGATGAATCGCAGCGCCTCATCCTTGCCTCGCACGGCTGTGCGCCATGCGTACCACCAGCTCACTGGCGAATTCATCACCGCAAGCAACCACCTGTCTTCCGTTGGGAGGATATAAGCCGTATTGTTACAGAGCGTGCCCCTCGCATCGAAGCACCAGTTAAGCTGCCATGTGATTTCCTGGTAGGTGATTTTGGGACGTGCAAATTCCTCCCAATAGGCGCAGGATCGTAATTCCCACCAATAGCGACCCTGGTCCTGCCTCCTCGCGAGGGTTTCTCTGAAGCTCGTCAAATGTGCGAAAATCGTCGGATAAGCGTGTCGAAAGATACTCTCGGCTTCGACGCCCTTGTCGGACCACGGCCAGGGGTGATCGCCGCTCGACTTCATGGCTATCATCCACAGACCGGGCCAACGCGGACTCCAACGGCTGATGTCCTGGCCACGGAGATAGGGCTTGATGAGGTCCCTGGCTTTCGGATCGCCCTTGATTAGCTCTTGCCTCGTCAGAGAGTCAACGAGGAACGCCTCGTTAAAACCCGTCTTTATCCCGCTGAGTGGGGAGTACCCGAGATATTCCCGCAGTGGAGTACCGCGCGCCCGGATCTTGGTTAGTAGATCTTTCCCCTCGTTGGCTTCGAGCGACCAGCCTTCACCTGACATGCT
>DAIUEW010000130.1:0-6010 GCA_036844925.1 Candidatus Sulfotelmatobacter sp. | reverse complement strand
GTCTTTTCCGGTTGGCTTAATCTCTGGAAAGACCTCGTACAGTATGCGGACTGCGCCCGGACTGCCTGAATTAGAAGTGACTTGGGAAGGGCGTTGAGCCGAACAGACGCGACAAGTTCACCAGTCTTCGGACGGATCACGGGCAACTCTTCCCTAATCCCGTAAGGTAAGGTTTGCCGACCACTCATCCAGAAACTCTGTCATTTCGCCTCGCACAACAACGCTTATTGGGTTGTGGCGAAGCTCGCGCGACACAAAGCTCAATGGGTTCTTAGTGTCGATTGGGCCGCATTGTAATAGTTCTGTAATGTGCTCAAGAGCACTGCAAAAAATACGGTCGAAGGGTATCTTGCAAGACATATGGAACCCCACCGTAAGGGAAGTCGCGCGCGCATTCTGCTGAGTTCGGTCTTCGGGCCTTATGCGCAAGACGACGAATTCGGCAGCCGGGCCATCAATCCGATGGAGCTCTATCATAATCAGGTCACTCGCGCGCAGGGCAGCTTCTCACTACGTATGTTTCATCGCTCCTGGGGCATCATGCTGATCCAGGCGAATATTTCGGCTCCCTGCTGTGTGCTGGATTTCCCCACGCGCGCAGCCTTTGCTCGTGAATTGGTGACGAACCAATATGACATCGTTGGTATCTCTTCGATCATGGTGAACGTGGGCAAGGTTCGAGAGATGTGTCGCATGGTACGAGAACTGTCTCCGAATTCGGTGATCGTGGTGGGTGGGCACGTAGCCGCCATTCCTGGCTTGGAAACAATGATCGATGCCGATCACATTGTGCGCGGAGAAGGTATTTCGTGGATGCGGCGGTACCTCGGAGAAGATGAGGACGCCCCCATCCGTCATCCCAGCATTGTTTCCGGCCTGCAGACACGCATCATGGGAGTACGTCTCCCACAGCAGCAGGGAGGCACGGCGGCAACCATCATTCCGTCGGTGGGCTGTCCCATGGGGTGCAACTTCTGCACCACGTCTGCCTTTTTTGGAGGCAAGGGAAAGTTTATTAATTTTTACGAGACCGGCGACGAGCTGTTTGACGTGATGTGCGGGATCGAGTCTGAGCTCAAAGTCTCTTCCTTCTTTGTGATGGACGAGAACTTCCTGCTTCACCGTGCGCGAGCCATCGGCTTGCTGCAGCGGATGAAGCAGGCGGGCAAAAGCTGGGAGCTGGCAGTCTTCGCGTCTGCGAATGCGATTCAAAAATACACGATGCTTGAACTGGTTGAACTTGGCATTTCCTGGGTGTGGATGGGTCTGGAATCTCCCCGGTCCAGCTATCAAAAGCTGCAAGATACGGACATTGGTCAACTTACGCGGGAGCTTCGTGAGCACGGCATACGAGTGCAGGGATCGACCATCATTGGACTGGAGCACCACACGCCGGACAACATCGTGCAAGAAATCGAGTCAGCGGTCGGCTGCCAGACTGACTTCCACCAGTTCATGCTGTACACGCCGGTGCCTGGCACGCCGCTTTACCAGCAGATGGCCGATCAGGGCCGTCTGTTGACGGACGTTGACTTTGCCGATATCCATGGCCAATACAAATTCAATTTCCAGCACGACGCAATCTCCCGCGAGGATTCCAAGAGGTTTCTGGACTGGGCGTTCTTGCGCGATTTCGAGTGTAATGGACCGAGTCTTTATCGCATGTGCCAGACCATGCTCCAGGGGTGGCAACGCTACAAGAACCATCCCGATTCACGCGTTCGTGAGCGGTTTAGGCGGCAGGCGAAGAAGCTTAGCGGCGCTTACAATGCCGCGCTCTGGGTGATGGAACGAGAATTCAAGAAAGTCAATCGAACCGTCAGTGCGCAGATTCACAAATTGCGCCTCGAAGTCGAGAAAGAATTCCCGATCATCGCGCGCTTCACAGCCGCATCCTTGGGCCCTATCTTGTTGTGGTCCACACGCCGAGAGGAGAGCCGGCTGGCATCAGGACATACGTACGAACCACCGACCTTTGTCGAGCGCCGCAATTGGATTGCGGCTTCATAGTCCTCTTGCTGTCCGCTCTCTGTCATGGTGCCATCTCTGGAGTTCCCCTCCAATAGCGGATCATTTGAGGTCGGGGTGACGGGCAACCCTTACCTTAGCGATTAGGGAAGGGTTGCCGACCAACCGCCCAGAAAGTCTGCTTGGGTACCCGTGTTCGTCACACCCAAGCACCAACGCGAACGCGGTTTGGCACATGGCCGAAACCTACACACCGTGTGCTATAGGCGATCAATGCGTACACAACACCCGGGGGAAACGTGAGAACCTGACTTTAGCGAGAATATTTTTCTCGCAGCTATCGTAAGTTAGAAAAACTACAATTTGTCCTCTCGTCGCAAGCGTATTCTTTGGCCGAAATCCACCACTGCCTGGCCGAAATCAACCGGTGTAAGTCAATCAAAAGAACGGAACTCTCCCCCATTCCCAGTGTTCAATCTAGTAACAGGAATTCTGGGGGAACATTATGAAAACCAAATTATCTAAAACGCTTCTTACCGCGGTGTTGACGAGCGCAATGGCGCTCGGGACCGGCACTTCCTTGGGGGCGCAGGACCAGTCGATGGACAAGCCCTCAGCGGCTGTGCGCGCTCAGGTGGATCAGGGACCGCCGCCAGAGCAGACTGCGCCGCAGTATAACGCGCCGCAATACAATGCGCCGGACCAGAGCGCGCCTCAGGATGCCGCGCCTCCATCGCCGCAAGATCAAGATGCATACCAAGACCAGGTGCAGGCGCCTCCGCCTCCAACGGGGCCGGATCAACGGCAGTACACACAGTTGCCTCCGGAGCAGTTGGATAAGCTGGTAGCTCCGATTGCGTTGTATCCCGATTCGCTCGTGGCGCAGATACTGGCCGCGTCAGCATATCCAACGCAGATTGTAGAGGCGGACCGGATGGCACGAGAGAACCCGGGGCTGAAGGGACGGGATCTGGCCGAGGAAGTGGACCGGCAGGATTGGGATCCGAGCGTGAAGTCTCTAGTGGAGTTTCCCACAGTGCTGGCGAACTTGGACAGGGATTTGTCGTGGACCTCTGAGCTGGGCGCAGCCTATCAGAGCCAGCCGGATGACGTGATGCAGACGATCCAGTACATGCGTCACAAGGCTTACGACGCGGGCAATCTGCGGAGTACGCCTCAAGAGCGCGTGTACGAGCAGGGGCCGAATGTAGACATCCAGCCGGCTGATCCGGATGTGGTGTATGTGCCCGCTTACAATCCGGCCTATGTGTACGGATATCCCGTAGGCCTGTGGCCTGGGTTCTCTCCGTGGTGGGGATTTGGCGGCCCGCGTATTTCGTTCGGCTTTGGCTTCCCGATCTCGCCGTTTTTCGGCTTCGGTTGGGGATGGCATGGATGGGGTATCGGGTGGGGCTTCCACGGTGGAATCTTTTTCGGCGGCCATCCTTATGCCTTCCGCAGCGGAGCGTTTTATAACCACGCCGCGTTTGTGCACGGAAATTATCGAGGATTCTCTTCCGCGCATGGCGGAATCGGAGCGCACCCGTTTGCGGGTCGCGGTGCGCGCGGATTTGGCTCAGCCGCAGGTCACGGGAATGGGGGCGCATCGCGAGGCTATGCGGGGGCGTCGCACGGCTTCGCCGGCAGCAATCGCGGAGCAGCCGTTAACCGGGGCGCTGAAGGGAACCGAGCCTACGCAGCCAACCGGGGATTCTCCGGCGGCGAACGAGCTTTCGGTGGACGCGAATCAAGCGCGCCGCGCGCTGGTGGTTTCAGCGGCAGCCGCGGTGGGGAGTCGCGCGGATTCTCTTCGCATGGAGGCGGAGGTTCGCACGGTGGCGGACACTTTAACGGCGGACATGCCAGCGCTGGACATGCCGGCGGTGGACACGGCGGCGGTGGAGGTCACAGTGGCGGAGGACACGGCGGCAGGCGCTAAGTGTTCCGTATAGTCGTCACCGTTCCAGCCCAAATCGAAAGCCCCGCTCTCACAAGCGGGGCTTTCTTGCTTGGGCAATCTGGGTGGCGGCCGCTGCTATTTGTTCTGTCATTACTAGCCGTTTGCAGCCGCAACGCGGCGAGTACGCATCGAGGAACCAACTCTACAACCCGGGACGGAAAGGTTCACCGCAAGCGGCCATGACCTATTTCCCGCTGGGAGTACTACAAGAAAGCGAAATCCGTTGAGGGAAAAAAGCAATCCTCTGCGCTGAAGGGCGATCGCGACGACGAGATTAGCCGTAATCGGCCAGACGTACATAGTTCATCAAGCCCGCAACCGCGCCGGGCGAAATGCAGGGGTCTGTTGCCGGCGGGGATTCCTCCCGTGTGGCCCGACAATCCACCCGGAACACGAACCAATGGCTCCTCGATGAGCGCGAGTAACGAGGAACTCGCCAAGGGCAAGCAGTTATCGGCCCGCTTTGAATTGGCAATCAATCGAATCGCCCCATTAAGTTTCTGTACGAGAAGTTAAAGGGCAACAAGGTACCTGCAAAAGAGGTGCTTGCCGATTACCTCTCGGAAGCGCAGATCGAGGAGAACCAGAAGGCCGAGTGCATTGACACCTTCACACTGAATGCCAAGTACTTGGGTTTGTTGCGCACCATAGCTGGCTCTGAACGAATCATCCCAATTGAACAGGCCGTTGAAGAAGCTCCAGCAGGTAAAACCGCTCTGACGGGAACAAATGGGGCGGCGCAATCCCTCCCCGTGTTGGCGGGCGTGCCCGCGACAGTCGATGCTAAGGCGGCTGCGGAATCCTCGGCCGATTTCTCAAAACTCTGCTTCTACATCACACCCATCGGCGACGAAAATACTCCTGAGCGCAAACACGCGGACTTTTTCATGGAGTACATCATCAAGCCCGCTGTTAGAGGGTTCGGATTAGAAGTTGTCAGGGCCGACCAAATGGGCAAGCCCGGCATGATCGGCAAGCAGGTTATCGAGCACATCCTGAAAGCCCGGCTCGTGGTCGTTGATCTGTCCTTTCACAACCCGAACGTGTTTTACGAATTGTGTTTGCGCCACACGACGCGGCTGCCAACTGTTCAGGTTAGGCGAGCCGAAGATAAGATTCCATCCGACCTGAATCAATACCGAACGATTCCGATTGAGACTCGCGACCCATACACACCCCGACACGGTTATCTAATCAGCCGAGATCCTTCGCCAAGAACGCTCAGGATTTCGGCTGCGGGCTCCTGCTTCGCTCACGCCCGCATTGCGCCTCAAGTTTATAGACTTCCGGTTGGGACTGCACCGGCACGCTCGTAATTCACGATAATGACGCCTTTCGAGGTGACTGTGCTTTCCGTCACCTTGAATGCCGCCGGGATCGTGCCATCGGCAAACAATCGTTTTCCACCGCCCAACGTTATCGGAAATATCTTCAGCCAGAACGCATCGACCAAATCATGCTTGAGGAGCGTCTGAACGAGATTGGCGCTTCCATAAACGTGCAAATCCGGCCCTTCCTGTTGCTTAATTTTGGCGATTTTTTCCACAATATCTCCGTTTAGAAACACGGATGGCTGCCATTCGTGAGAAGTCATGGTATTCGAGGCGACGTACTTGGTCGCTGTCTTGACAGCCGGCCAAATGTCGCTGTGCTGCGGCCAGAATGGCGCCCAAATGTCGAAGGTCCTGCGCCCTAGCAACAAGTCACACGGCATATTCATCTGCTTTTTTATGGCGGTTGAAGAAACGGGGTCGGAATGCGGACTTGTCCATCCGCCATACGCGAAGCCGCCACTGGTATCTTCCTTTGGCCCACCCGGGGCTTGTATGACACCATCGAGGGAGATGAATTCAAGCACAATAATTTTTCTCATGATTGAGTTTCCTTCCACGGGTGAAGTTGCAGATTGTTCTGTCACTGTTTCAAGTAACGAAGCGCAACACATCCTGATTTAAAAGTCTTTGACTCAACAAGTTTTAATTGGCATTTCTCCGGCAGGTTGACACCTTCTAACAACCGTCTCCCTTCTCCAGCAATGATTGGCATAACGACAAAACGATATTCGTCAATCAGGCCAAGCTC
>DAIUEW010000129.1:0-6021 GCA_036844925.1 Candidatus Sulfotelmatobacter sp. | reverse complement strand
CTCTCAACCAGGTCAGCTTTGTTCCGGCCGATATTGTGGCGAACAATATCGTTGCGATCTCTTCTACTCCCGGTACCGCGAATAAGACTTACCATGTGGTTCGGGACGATTATTCGAACATGATGGATATTACCGGGCTTATTACCAAAGCGACGGGCCGGCAATTCGAAAGCTTCAGCCTTCCCGATTTCGTTCCCGAGCTGATCCGGCGATGCCGGAAGGAAGATCTTCTCTTTCCCCTGCTGGATTTTCTGGTGGGCTCGGTCGACAACATCTCCGCAATGGAGTTCAAACGGTATGACAGCTCTTCCTATCAAATGGCCCGGGATGCCTCCGTGTGGGGCAAACCGGACCCGTCTCTGGAAGATACGGTCAATGGCATTGTGAAATTCATGTATCGCAAGGGGATCATTGCGGTCGCGGCTCGCGAGGTCAACGCGGTGTCACCGATATGCGAGCAGGAACTGACCATCGAGACCCATCGGAGAGGTATAGATTGCGGTGCGGATTGCCTCCAGTGCATGGCCGCCGCTGGAGAACCTGAGTGTATCGAGGAGATTACGAAGGTCGAAGCCTCGGAGCAGTTGTGAGATGATCGCGGCGGCAATGAGCGAAATGGCCCTGTCTACAATTTGAAGCCGTCTATACTGAAGCACTATGGCTATCCCGCCGAACGATACAACGCGCTACCAGAGCGATCACCTTCTGGACGCCACAGGTACATTCTCCGCTACTTCTTAAATAAGAGCTTCTCCGTTACCCGCTGGCCCGTTTCCAACGTGCCTGTGGTAGATAGCGTCATCTGCTGCCCATCCGCGGAAACCACCCACCTATCCGTTTGGGTGACTTGTTCGTCCCGCCGGTAAATCGCATCCACCGTGTGAGGATCGACAAGCTCAAGCGTCACCGTGTCGTTGCGCGAATTCTTTAGATCGTATTGCTTTCCGTCAAAACCGGCGGTATAGCTGAAGTCACCCAGAAAACGGACCCCACCGCTTCCGTCCGCCTCGATCTTGAGCACCAAACCTTGCCGCAAACGGGTCTTGCTGAGATCTTGCGTCCACTCACCTACGAACAGGTCACTGGCGACCTTCGCACCTCCGGTTCGCGTCCACACGGTGATCCGATCGGGATGGCCTGCGGTCGCAGTCTTGGCCGTTAGCTCCTTTCCATCCTTCGAAAGTTGTTCGCGAACCGTCGCCACAACAGTTCCGTCCTTTTTCTCCGTGACCTCAGCCTGCCTCTTATCGATCCGATGCAGATCAATTTGATTAAAGCCGAGATTGCCGGGTGCGGGCGACTCGTGTCCGTTCCGATTCGCAGTGAAATCGAAATGTTTTTCGCCTGACATGACTACATGCACCCCGCCACCATGCAGGTGTGTAATCGAGAGCCGGTTCGGAGGATCCAGGTTGGACTGTGCAGAGACGAGCGTCCAAACGCCAATGCGAGGGTCTGTCACTCCAGGTTGGACGGCGCCAAGCAGTCCTAACAACAGTAAGGTGGGAATTGATCCTCTCAAGCCAGTGGGGAGAGTTTAGCAGATTGGTCGAGCTTCGCTCGACCCTTCGGCTTCGCTCAGGGCAAGCTAGCCGAGGGCGGCTGTCCCTAAATAGACGATAGCGTGACGACGATTTTGTATGACATTATGAATGCGATGCATGCGCGCCGTTTTTGGCTATCAGGGATCGTCCTCGCAGCAGCCATTGCACTTCTCCCATTCTCTTTTCACGCCGAGCGACACCTCGAGACCGCGACCCGTGTCGAAGGGAGCCAAGCTGAAACTGTCCGGCAAGAGTTGGCCGACCGTTTTCGGTCGCCGTTCGTGGACCGCGTGGTCCTGGTGATCCAGGGACTCCCGCCTGCGGGTTCGGAGGAAGGCGGGCAAGCGTTAGAAACCATCGTGACGGGACTGAGAGACCAACCCGGCGTTTCGGGAGTGGTGTCCTATCTCGACTCGCGCGATCCGATCTTTCTGGGCCGGGGAGGGGAAACGTTTGTTCTCGTGGGACTCATGTCGACGGAAGGCACCGTGGAGTCGCTTGTTCCGAAGCTTCACCAGCTGGCAAGCTCGCTTGAAAATCAACTGCGGGGCCGTTATCCGGCGGTTAAGCTCGAACTCACCGGCGAGATTCCACTGAATTTCGACATTCGGAAAGCCAGCGCCGACGACGTGCAACGCGGCGAAAGTCTGGTGATCCCCGCGACCCTAGCACTTCTGCTGGTGGCTTTTGGAAGCCTGATCGCCGCCCTGATTCCATTGGCGGTTGGCCAGCTTGCCATCGCGACCACTCTTGCGATTACGGGATTCCTGGCCCAGCGCTGGCACTTGTCCATTCTGGTTCAGAATTTGGCCACCATGCTTGGCCTGGGCTTGGGCATCGACTACGCGCTCCTCATGGTCAGCCGCTTCCGGGAAGCAATTTCCGCCGGGAACGACGGACCCGCGGCCTCGGTCGTCGCGGCACGCCAGGCGGGCCGCACGCTCTTGATTTCAGCCTCAACGGTCGCCATCGGATTTCTAGCCCTCTTGACGGTTCCGATCAGCGAAATCCGTTCCATCGGTATCGCAGGATTCCTGGTGGCGGGAATGAGTGTGTTGCTTACAAATACTCTCGTTCCGACAGTGCTGGCGTTACTCGGCCCTCGGATTAATCTTGGCAGATTGCCCTTTACTCCAAAGTTGGATGCGCATCGGGCTGCGACTACGGGAAAGCGCTGGCGGAGATGGGGACATGTGATTGTCGCGCATCCCTGGCTTGCCCTCTTCTTGGCAGGCACTCCGTTGCTCCTGCTCGCCTGGCAGATCAGACGACTGGATACTAGTGTCCCCCGGGGAGATTGGCTTCCGCAGGCGTCGGAATCGGTCCGTGCCCTCCACACCCTGAGACAGATGGATCGGGAAGGCGTTGTTGAATCGTTGCGCATCATTGTCGAGCTTCCAACGGACTCCATCGCGCAAACCGACGCTGGGTGGAATGTGCTTGATCGTGTCACCAAGCGCCTCGCGAGCGACCCTCGCTGTGGCCGCGTGATTTCTATCACTACGATTGCGGAGAGCAACCGGTCTTCCCTACGTGACCTCTCGCGGGAGACGCGGCGAACGTTTCTGAGTAGTGACGGGAAAGCAGCGCTGCTTGAGGTGTTACCCGCGAGTTCGGTCTCCCTTCGCGACCAGGTCAACTGGGTGCGGGAGCTTCGGAAGACCGGCGCGCTAGTTCTCACCGGAGTTCCTGGCGCAACGCTTCTCGTTGGGGGCATCCCGGCACTGAACGCCGATTATGAAACGATTATCAGCGACCGCTTTCCGTCGGTGATGGCGCTTATAGTGGGGGGGACGCTCCTTGCGCTACTCTGTGGATTCCGATCTATCTTCGTCGCCCTGAAGGCCATCGCACTCAACCTGTTTTCGGTCGCGGCGTCCTTCGGAGCATTGGTTGTCGTTTTCCAAAACGGGCACGGAAGCAGCTTCCTGGGAGTTCCTGAGGGAACCGGTAGCGTGTTTCCTCTTGTTCCGATCGTCGCCTTTGCAATCGTTTTCGGATTAAGCATGGATTACGAGGTATTTCTGGTTGCACGCGTTCTCGAAGCCAGAAGGAGCGGGCTGAGTGAAATGGATGCGATCCCGGAGGGTCTGGCTAGAACCGCAGGCCTGATTACGAGCGCTGCCGCGATCATGATCGTGGTATTTGCGGCATTCACCTTCGGAAGTTTCCTGGTGGTCAAGATGATCGGATTTACGTTGGCGGTCGCCGTGTTGATTGACGCCACGCTCGTTCGTATTGTGATCGGTCCCGCGCTCCTTCGTATTGCGGGCGATTGGAACTGGTGGCCCGGCGGGCTGCGCAACAGCGCCAGTGGCGCGCCGTGATTAGGAACGGTAGCGGCTGGCCGAGCCGACGCATTTTGTCCTAGCTAGAGTGAACTGGATGCCCCACCCGGCCTCTGTAACTCATGGCGCGGATCACTTTACCTTCAGCAATCCCCCGAAGGATTGCTCCGAGGACTGCACCCAAAGTTGGAAAGATAATTGGGAGCCATACAGTCAATGTAGGGTGCCCCGCTTGTCGTGCTTTCACTCTGGTCTCCGCCAGCGCGAGTTCTGTGTCGATTAGGGCCTTGAGTGTGGTGATTCCAGTTAGGTCACTCCTCGATTCTAAGTCCTTTAATTGGCCGTGCCACCGATTGATCCGACTCTTAGTTTCAGTCTCATACTCTTCGTCGGTCATAGTTGTTCCTTTCGCTATAGGCGTTTCCTCATGCGACGGGGATTGTCCCCGATTTTTCCCTAGATTCCCATTGGAGCGGGCAACGGTCGCTTCTTCATGTCGTTGATCGCCTCCAACAGTTTGATGGTTGCTGTCCCATCCAAGGTGCCACCGCCGTAACGTACTTGATAAAGCCCTTGCAGATTGGAAGGCAACTCAATGCCTTCCTTAACTACCAGAATAAATCTCTGCCCGTACAGCGCCATCGCTGCCCCAATCTCGATCAATACATTTGAATTGAGCACGATGTGTTCCTTCACGTCCTTGTCCATCAATCGCTGTTCATCTTCCACGTGAATGATGGCCGCGCCGCAAGATCGCATGTCACCCATTACCTTCTCTGGAACGGGTTGGGATACGGTCTGCTTCTCATCAGCAACGACTGCTTCCAGTTCACCGAAAGCTAGCAATTTCCTGATCGGATCAATAAACAGCTTGTTCTTGCCATGCGTGATGAATACCCTCTTCACACGGTCGTCTGTTGGCAGCGGCGTAGCGCCCACAGTTGTGGTTCTGCTGGGTAGAGGCTTCGGGGTCGTTAAAGGCGGCACCAAAGCCAACGCGGGCGGCTGATCTTCTCCCTCACCACCGGACGCTACATCGCTGCCGCCGTTTGACGACTCGGGAATTGGCGTGCCGCCGAGTTCAACGTACTTGCGATCCTTAATGGTGTGGATGAAACCGACCGATTCCGCTCCCTCCATGACTAAGTTCAGGACTTCGAGTGTGCGATCTTGGGGAACACCCATCTCCATAAGCACGTTCTGCGCGATGCTATCCTTTGGAAATGGCGCTGCATCGTACTTGGTCAAGAACTCACGGATGACACGTGGTTTTAGCAGCGCCTCGCGTTTCGCGAGCAAATCATCGCCCTCAGCAGTCGGTCTCACAATTCGCAAACCAAGTGGCGTAATCGAGACGATGCTCGCGTTATATCCACCCGCGGTTAGTCCATACGCAATTGCCGCACCGGTTAGCATCTTGAAGGAGCTGACGCCTGGTGCCATCTCCAGCGCCTTGGCAACCTGCAAGGGCGTGGTTGGTTTATATCCATAGTTGTCGCCGATTGCGCGGGGAATTCTGAGCGCCTTCTCTAACGAATAGCTCGGCACATCTGCCTGACTGATGTAAGTTCGGCCCTTGTCCACTTTAGCCGCGTTCTTGGCCATTTGAAGTACCCCCGACGGCGCAAAGATTTACGTTGCGAATCTGTAAAGATTCTTCTCCTCCCAAAATCGTCGTGTCAATGACTAATTTGCCGGCCTCCTGTGAAAATTGAGGATTTCCTGTGGAAGACAATCGCAGCAACATTCGTGGATCTTGTCGAGGCGGAATTCTGGCGAAAGAGACGTAAGTCTCTGCAGACGTTGGAGGAATTCTGGGTGAATGTGGGGATAAGGAAAAACGCGGGGACAGGCGGGAAAAACGTGGGGAAGACGGAACGTTCATCGGCTTCTCATCCTCGCTCATGTCGAATGCAGAGAAACTGAAAGCTTCCGTCTGTCCTCGGCCTCCCCTCCGAAAGTCGCTGACCTCCGCCCTCACAGAACTTCTCCGGGAGCACGCATCGCAGCATCCAGCGCGTCCAGAAACTCATGCGGCGTAGCGTAGATATGATCGACCGAAGCGAGCTTTTTCTGCAGCTTACGTGAGGGATGATTTGGAATGCCCTTGTCCCTGCGCGGCACCCACACGGTTTGCATGCCTGCTTTCTTAGCACCCTGCAGGTTGCCGATCGTATCTTCTGCCATGA
>DAIUEW010000128.1:0-6268 GCA_036844925.1 Candidatus Sulfotelmatobacter sp. | reverse complement strand
ACAACCAGTGATGACCCGCGGGATGTGATTCCGGGAGACTCCATCCGGTGCATTCCGGGCGGATGTGTCGGCAAACCTTCCCTTACAGGATTAGGGAAGAGTTGCCCGTCATCCGGGAGCAATCGGGATTTGGCCACCCGTCAATGCTGATATGCCCACTTATCGGTTCGAATGCACTCCTTCAATTAGCACATGATGACAATTTGCCCACTGGAAGCGGCTTTTCAACAACTGTCATCTCAAGGTTTTGCGCTTTTACAACTTCCGTTCCCAGCCCGGATCGCGTCTTATGCGATGCACGGGGCAGGCGCGATGGTACTGGTGAACATCATGCGGATTCCGTGTTTCGGCCGTAGGATCACCATCGGGCGAGCTTCGATCGTTTGGCCCGGTGCCAACTGAAAATCGTACGTTCTGAGCAGATCGCGCAAAATCATGAGGATCTGCAGCATCGCGTAATTTCCGCCGATACAGCCTCGCGGTCCGGCACCGAAGGGAAGGAAGGTGAAAGGTGTGCGCAGCTTCTCATTTGCTTTAGTGAACCGCTCCGTATCGAAATTATCCGGATTTTGCCAGTAGCGCGGAGCATGATGCGCACCATACACATACACAATGACCATCGATCCGCGGGGTATGGCGACGTCGCCTACACGGTCGTCTGCGACAGCCATGCGGTCGACCATCCAAAACGGCGGGTAGAGGCGGAGCGCCTCCTGAATTACCTGCGTCGCAAATTCGAATTTGGGAACGTCGCTGTGGCTCAGAGGCGCTTCGCCGAGCACGGTATAAAACTCCTGCCGTACCCTTTCGAGGCAATCTGGACGCGAGCTCAAAAGATAAAGAAGCCACGATAGAGCGTTCGACGATGTTTCATGGCCCGCAACCAGAAGTTGCATGCTCTCGCTCAGGATGAGTTCATCGCTCATGCCTTCGCCATTGCTATAACGCGCATCCATCAAAGTCTGCAGCAGATCATGGCCGGGCGGTTCGTTGCGGCGCTTCCTGATGTATTCGAGCAGAACGGCGTCCGCGCGGGTTCGCATGTCTTCGTGTTTGCGCAGTTCGCCCGAGACAGCGAACCAGGGATTCAGATAGGGCTGAAGGGTTTGCCGAACAATGAATTCCTGGACGGTGCAGATGGTATGGCTGACAAGATCGATGTCTTCATCCTTCAACCGCGCGCCAAATAACGATCGAGCGACCATCGCGAAGGTGATTTTCATGAGGTGGGGGTAAATATCCACGGGGCCACCGTGGATCTGTCTGTCGAAATCGCGAAGCGACTCGGCAAGGGAGTCCCGCATGATTGAGGACAGCGCATCGAGTTGCTTTCGATCGAAGCCCGTCTGGATTAGACGTCGCTGCGTGCGCCAGGCTTCTCCGTGGGTCGTGAGCAGACCTTTCCCCAGGAAGTGGCCCATACGCTTTACTTGAATCTCGGATTTTTGGTAGTTCTCCGCATTGGTCTTCAACACGTGCTGAATGACAGCTGGATCGATCGTAACGATCGCTTCCTTGAGACCACCCAAATAGAGCCGGAATGTGTCGCCGAAGATTTCGTTGTACCTGGACAAAACCTGCACGGCATTGCGGGCCATTGCGCGAGAATCCGCAAAGCAGCGAAATCGGGAAACAATGGGGATAGGCGTTGATGAGCTCATATGCCTTCCTGATACTTGCCTCGAACCGCAGGAGATTTCATGTCACTTGTAGGAAGTGGTGGCTGGGCCATGCGCAAAAGATAAAACGCTCAGCATCAGTTTTAGTTCCCCAGTTGCTTCAAGAGTATCAGATGATGCCGGATTGCCCCGGTCATGGTGGGGTTCTGCCGATAGGAAACCCCAAACTCTTCGGCAGTCTCCTTCACGATCCTGGTCAGCGGAGCATAGTGGGTATGGCACACGAAAGGGCACAGGTGGTGGACGATGTGATAATTAAGCCCGCCCACGAGCCAACCGACAAGCGGGCTTTCGGTTGCATAATCGGCCGTTGTAGCGAAGATGTGATACACGCCGTTGTCAAACTCACGACGTTCGGAAGGAAAGTAGGTGCTGTCGATGGTGTGCGTCGACTGAAATACGAGCGTTACTGTTAAACCGACGGTCAAATTGACCAGGAGGAACGCCCCGGCAACCAGCAGAGGCGATTTTCCCAGCACCATCACCGGCAAAACAAGCATGTAAGTGAGGTAGAAGCCCTTGCCGGCAAAGAGAATCGCGTATTCTCGCAGAGAATGTTTGGTGCGTCTCAGATATTCGTGGGTCGGGAAGAAAAAGCATTGGAAGTCCCTGAAAAACACGTAATCGAGAGAGAACAGCGCGTAAACGAACAGCGCGTAGATGTGCTGGAACCGGTGCCACGGCAAGCGGGATTCATAGGGCGTAAAGCGAAAGATGCCGCGTCCCGAAAGGGCGTCATCTTCGCCGTGGAGATTGATGCAGGAGTGATGGCCCCGATGATGAAGAATACGCCACATGTACGAACTGATTCCGCACAAATCGAATACATAGTTCAGGGTTTTGTTTATGAGCGGCCGGGACGAGATGGCGTTGTGATTGCTGTCATGGGCGATGTTCAGCAAGAGGAATGTCTGCGCGAGCCCGCCTAAAAAGTAGAGGGCAACAAACTTCCATGAACCGGGCCTGAGCGCATACAGAGCAATCCAGCTCCCCGCGAGGACTGCCAGACCCGCAGCGATCTTGAACCGCATCGTACGGTCCGCTTTAGGAGAAATATTCTGATCGGCAAAAAAGCTCTCAAGGCGGCAACGCAAGACTTTCGGGAAGGAAGAACCATCGACCGGCTCGATAATCGGCGACGCTGAGGTTTCCGATGGTACGAGATCCGATATCTCCGGCTGTTGAGCAATTGCCGCTTCGGGTTCGAACATCACCGGCCCCTCCGCGATCATGGTAAATTGGATGCGACGCGTTCCACAAGTTACATGAGTGGCCCTGACCCCGCGGCGTGATTGTTGCCGCGCCGTCGACAGTTTCCCAAAGGTATTTAATTGTGAGCTCTTAAGGGCAATCAAATAAAATTCGGAACGGACAAAACCTAAGTGCGGCGCTTCGTCCAGGAAGCGATGACGCGTGGCGTTGTCCGGATGCTTTGCTAGTATACCAACCAATGAACCGTAACAAGTGGGACCTCTTGCGTGGGGCCATAGAAGCTTGGCGTTACTCCGCAAGTCTCGGCGCCCTGTGCGGCGAAATCGAGAACGTCCGTTCCCCAGCTAGTGGATCGGCGCTTTATACTAAGAAAAAAGGCGAACATTCTCACATTCAGCCCGCAACTCCGGTCTGCACCTTGAGACTCAATCGTGTTTCCCTTGCTCGGTAGCGAGGGATGTTTCGTTTTACTGACTTGCGTTCTATTCGATCTTGGAGGATCGCTGATTAATGACGGCGTCAATTCTGGACCACCTGGATAGGCTGGCAGATGAGCACCCGAACAAGCTACTTTATTCGTACCTTGACGTAAACGGCGACCCGATCGAAACCTACACCTACGCGTCGTTTCTCCGCCGAGCACAAGCGATCGCCGGATATTTGCGGAAAGAGGGTCGTTTCGCGGCGGGCGATCGGGTTCTGCTTGCCTACCCGCCGGGGCTCGAAATGATCTGCGCATTTTTTGGTTGCGTGCGCGCAGGATTGATCCCCGTGCCGGTCTATCCTCCCAGTTCGCGTGGCTTCCAGAGCGCCCTATATAAGACGGTCCACATCGCAAAGGATTGCCAGGCGGCTGGGATCTTAACCAGCAGAGATTACCACGCATCTCTCAAGACGAATCTCGCCAGACGTGGAGTCTCGGCATCGGGCGTCGACGTAGATTACATTTCCGGTCTCCCGTGGATTGCCACGGAAGATTTCGTGGACACGATTGCCCACCAACCACCCGCCGATCCTTCGAAGATCTTGTTTCTCCAGTACACGTCGGGTTCGACGATGGAGCCCAAGGGCGTGATGGTGACGCACGAAAACATCCTGAATACCTATGAGCTCGTAATCGACCATCCGTCGCCGGTCGTCGTTTCCTGGCTTCCGCAGTATCACGATATGGGACTGATCGGGTGCTACCTGTATCCAGGACTGAAAGGTGGCACGACGTATGGGTTCGCTCCCATGGACTTCATTCAGCGGCCGATCCTGTGGTTCAATGCAATCACGACCTACCAAGCCACTGCGGCGGCTGCCCCCAACTTCGCCTACGACTATTGCCTGCGCGCTGGGAGGCTTTCCAGGGAAAGCCTAGAGGCTTGTGATCTCAGCTCGCTTCGCGTATTGATGTGCGCTGCGGAACCTGTAAAGCCCGATACCTATACCCGGTTTCTAGAAGCGTTTCAGCCCCATGGACTCAAGTCCGAGAGTTTCCATGTCGCCTACGGGCTGGCCGAGAATACTTTGGCGGTCTCACTGGGTGGTCGCAATATCGTTTCCCTCAACAAGCGTGCCCTGGCGCTGGGGAAGGCCCGCATGACTACCGAAGTCTCAGAAATCGCCTGCGCAACGCAGATCGTCAGTTGCGGAACCCCGCTCCCGGATCTCGACGTTAAGATTGTCGATCCGGAAGGGCATTTCTCTCTTAAGCCAGAGCGCATCGGCGAAATTTGGGTGGCTGGAAGCGGTAAGTGCCAGGGTTACTGGAATAATCCTGAATTGACTCTGAAGCAGTTTCGTGCTCGGCTCGTGGACGATACTCCCTATGACGACGGCTACCTTCGGACCGGCGACATAGGATTCATCCACGACGGCGAACTCTACGTCTGCGGCCGCATCAAGGACATGATTATTCTCCGCGGGCAAAACTATTACCCGCAGGACATTGAGAATGTCGTGGAGAAATCATGCAGTCTGGTCCGGCACAATTGCGTCGCCGCGTTCCAGATTCAGGAAGACAGCGAACCTGCCCTGGCGATCGTCGCCGAAGTCAAAAATCCTAAAGCGCTTCCTGAAGCACGAAAGATTGCCGCTGCGGTCCGCAGTTATCTTAATGTTGAAGTGGCGATGATCTCCTTTATAGCGCCTCGTGCGATCCCGAGAACGAGTTCGGGGAAGATCATGCGCCATAAGACCAAGCAGATGTGGCTGCAGGGTCAGTTCACCGTTCTCTCCGACTTTTCGCGAGAGAAGGACGCCGGGAAGTCCCATTCCGACATACATTCCACGTTCGCCGAATTGAAAGCCAGGTACAACCTGACAGGTTTGGAGTCGTACAACCTCGTCGAAGCCGGGCTGGATTCCCTTGATCTTGTCGTATTCACGCATGAGCTCAAAGAACTCTTGAAAGATAAAGGCGCCGAGTTGCTGGCGAGGCAGGTAGATATCGGTGTTATTCAGCGTGTCAGTGTAGCCGATCTGTTTGGGCTCGCCGAGAAACTGGAGCGCGCTCCCGAAGCGGCGCTGGTTCAGCTGCGCCGTTCGCTTGCGGCTTTCCGTGAAGAGCAGTGCGCCGCCGAGAAACAAATGATGAGCAACGACAGGAAGCTCATCTTCGAGCCTCCCGCGCCTTCGCCCATGCCGGAGATACCGATGCTGAATCATGTGCTGCTTACGGGCGGGACAGGCTTCATAGGGCCATTCCTCATCAAAAGCTTGCTGGAACAGACACGGGCGAAGATCTATGTTCTCGTCAGGTCTTCCGACGAAAAGCAGGGTAGGCAGAGACTGAGAGCCGCGATGGAGTCAATGGGACCCTGCGGACCGGACCTGATGGAGAGGTTCGAGGCCCGCGTAATCCCCGTCTCCGGCGATCTCGCGCAGCCAAAGCTTGGCCTGATGCAGGACGTGTGGGATTTCCTCGCGAGTGAAATCGACACGGTGTTCCATAACGGTGCAACCGTGAACTACCTGTTCAACTACGACCTGATGCGCGACGCGAACGTGCTGGGAACCAATGAGGTCGTAAGATTGGCGTTCGAGGGCAGGCCCAAAGAGTTCAATTATGTCTCGACTACCTTCGTGTTTGGCTGGGCGGTCAAATCAGTCTTGTATGAGACCGACCTGAACGAGAATATGGAGCTTCTCGATTTTGGATATAGTCAATCGAAATGGGTCGCGGAACAGGTGGTTGTCGACGCGCGCAACCGGGGACTTTCCGCGCGGATTTTCCGGCCGGCTCTCGTCAGTCCTTCCGTCGCGGGCGGAGGTAACAACTTCGACATCGCCGTTCGCTTGGTCGCCTTTATGGTGAATCACGGGATTGGCGTCGATACTCTCAACCAGGTCAGCTTTGTTCCGGCCGATATTGTGGCGAACAATATCGTTGC
>DAIUEW010000127.1:0-6268 GCA_036844925.1 Candidatus Sulfotelmatobacter sp. | reverse complement strand
AGTACTTTGCCAGCGCGGTCACTAACTCTGATGTGAGTGTTATGGCACTATTAATCGGCTTGGCCGGCGCCCTTTGGCCGTCGCGCAGGAAACCGTCGCCGGCAATTGTGATTCTGGCTATTGCGGTACTCGCGTTTTGCTCATTCATCTCCGCTTTGCACCTATGGTGGTATCGCTGGTTTCTGCCCGTAATTCCTCCCCTACTGGCACTGATTGCTATCGCTTGGTCACACCTTACTGATCAGTTTCTCAGGACCAGTTGGCCTGAAAGCCTGGTGCGGCTTGGATCGATTCTTCTACTATTTCTTGCATTGTGGCCGTCGATGAAAGCCGCGGTTGAGCAATTGAGCCAAGCCAGGGCGCCATTTAGCTCTTCCTTGGCAAGGGAATGGATTCTGCAAAACATACCGGCAGGTTCGCGGATTTTCGTTGAGACATACGGCCCCCAACTTCCCTATCAGCAATATGCTCTTTTTGGCGCCGAAGACGGAAAGATCTGCTACCGAGTAGCGCCAAATGGATATCTGATAAATGTACCGGTTGCGAGGGTCGGAGACATCACGCTTGATGATCTCAGATTAAACCGTGTCCAATACGTGATTCTGACCGATTGGGAAGAACGCTTTGCGATGGAACAACGGGCCTACGCAGTGCCCTTGAGCGTCTATCACGCAGTGGAGAACTCAGCCACTATTGTTCACGATTTCGCAAGTGCGCGCGGTCCGCGCGTGCGCATACTCAAATTGTATTTTCCAGAGTCACCGCGTAACCTGAGAGGTCCTCAGTGCTGAGGATTCCCGATCCCGTCTTCGCCCTCCCCTATGCTGACAACGATTGGCGATAACCCCCCTTAACTTCGTGTTTCACTCCAGGGGTTCACTTCATACTGCTCTTGCGGAGGAGCTGTTCGGGATTCTCCGAATCAGGCAAACACGCAGCCGGCTCCCTCTTGGCGTAGTCCCCCCGTGAGAAGTATTTTTCCAGCCAGCAGTAGAGTGCTATGAAGAGGTAGCGGCTGCCCATTTCTTTTATCTTGAGCTTCGATACCCCGGATCGCCGGTTGCGCCAAGTTATCGGTATCACGGTCCACGAGTAACCGCGAACGATGGTTTTCAGTGGGATTTCAACCGTAAGATTGAAGTGTGGCGACAGAAACGGGCTGCAACCCTCGATCACTTTCCTGCGGTACGCCTTGAATGCGTTCGTGAAATCATTGAGCGGCACGCGGAACATCAGACGAAGAAATAGATTGGCGAAACGGTTCATGACCAGCTTGTGCCATGGATAATCGATTACCCCACCGCCCCGGATGAACCGGGAACCGAACACCGCGTCCCATCCCTTATTAAGCACTTCCCAGTAGCGCACCACATCGCGGCAATCATCGGATTCGTCCGCCATCATGATCACGACGGCGTCGCCTCGAACCCGATGGAGACCGAAGGTCACGGCTCTCCCAAAGCCATGCTCCTCGGTATTCTGCACGGCTTCGAGCGTTGGCACGCGGTGCTTGGTTTGTTCCAGCACTGGCCAGGTGGAGTCGGTACTGCCATCATCCACCACGACGATTTCGTGCTTGATGCCTTGCAGCCGCAGCTCGACGTAAAGATGCTCGACGGTGGCGCTGATACGGCCCTCCTCGTCTCGCGCAGGAATAACCACAGAGAGAAACTGAATGGGTTCCTGGTGGGCCGGTGACTGGTTTGTCTTCATAAACCACTGACCTCCAGCCAGTGCGGATTGCACTCGGCGTGTTGAGCGATCTCAGTCAGAATGCAATTTAGGGAAAACTCCACACGCCAGCTGAATCTTTTCTCGGCCTTGCCGCTGTCCATGACCAGCCAAGGAATGTCATAGGGCCGCGGGCGCAGATCCGCCTGCGGAGCGTGGGGACGAAAGCGCCCGTCACACCATGCGTTCAGCCCCGCGAGCGAGATGGCGTTCTTCGGCCCCCCTCCGGCGTTGTAAATGCGTGGGCCGCCAGAACCAGCGGTATTCATCTGGGCGTCCAATAGAGCACACAAATCGCGTGGGTGAAACACATCCCGAACTTGTTTGCCTGTCCCATCGAAGCCGATGTACCGGAGCGGACGCCGGCGCAAGTGTGCATTGATCCAGTAAGAAAAGATCCCCTGATCCGGCGTGCCGAACTGCCCGGCTCCTGCCAGCACACCACAGCGATTGATCCAGACCGGGAAATCGAATGCTTCGCCGTACTCCAGGGCAACCGTTTCCGACGCTAATTTCGTGCTGCCGTATAGCGAAATCGGAGCGCGAGTCGAGAAATCAATTCCCAGTCCACCGGCGGACACCCCGTCAGGAGCTGGCCCGGTCTCGTCGAATTGAAAGGCGTCGCCGTCCGCCCGCAGCGGCAGCGACACTAGCGCCGGGATGGAGTACACGCGGCTGGTGCTGAGCAGCAGTAGACCCGCTTTGTGCTTCTTGCAATACTCCAGCACATTGAGAATACTGGCCAGGTTGTGTTCGAACAGTTGGCGGCTGCTGAAGCCGCCCGTGACGCCGGCCAGGACGCTTGGATTGGCCGCGGCGTCGATCACCCAATCCACCGCCGGTAAAAGTTCGAAGTCGCTGGCCGCGCGAATGTCCCCATGAACGAACGTGACCCCGAGCTCTCCAAGTCTGCGGCGATTGCTTTCAGAGCCCGGCCGCATCAGGTTGTCGATGCCCCAAATCGAGATTCCTGGGCGCCGCTCCAGGAGCTTCTCAGCCAGAGAGCTGCCGACGAACCCGCAGATCCCCGTGATCAAAACCTTCATGAAACATTCTTCGACGCCAGCCGTTCCGTCCAGCTGGCGCTAATTTCTTGGAAAATAGAATCCAAGGGCTTGGTAATGTCCCAAGCGGGGTAGTGGGCCTTCATTTTACGCAGATCACTGTAGTAACAGATGTGATCGCCAATCCTGTTCTGGTCCAGATACTGCCACTTCATCGGGCGCCCCGTGAAACGCTCGGCCATTCGAAAGGCCTCCAAAATCGAACAGGCGTTCCCCTTCCCGCCACCCATGTTGTACACGGCTGCGACCCGAGGGGACTTCCAGAACTCGAACATGAACCGCGCTACGTCCTCGGAATGGATATTGTCCCGGACTTGCTTCCCTTGATAACCGAAGACTTTGTACTCGCGTCCCTCGATGTTGCACTTGATGAGGTAACTCAGGAAACCATGCAGCTCCACGCCGGAATGGTTGGGGCCTGTTAGGCAGCCTCCGCGTAAACAACAGGTCGGCATGTTGAAGTAGCGTCCGTATTCCTGCACCATCACATCGGCAGCAACTTTTGAAGCCCCGAACAAGGAGTGTTTGCTCTGATCGATCGGGAACTCCTCGGAAATGCCGTTCTCGAATGCCGGATCATCATAATCGAAGCGCGAATCCAGTTCCTTAAGGGCAATCTGGTTGGGCCGGTCGCCGTACACCTTGTTGGTGGACATGAAGATGAAGGGAGATTCCGGGCACGAACGGCGCGCGGCCTCCAACATGTGCAGAGTGCCCAGCGCATTTACCTCAAAATCGAGGAACGGAATAGAAGCTGCGCGATCATGCGACGGCTGCGCCGCGGTATGGATGATCAGGTCAGGGCGCAGCTCATCAATGAAGGCGAGAAGTTCATCCCTCTGTCGAATATCCAGAGCCCGGTGCTGGTAGCCCGGAATCTCGCGTTGCAATCGCCCTAGAACCCAACTTGTGTCGCCCTCCGGCCCGAAGAAAATCGCACGATGGTTGCTGTCGATGCCGCAGACCTGAAATCCATTCCGCGAGAAGAAAAGCGAAACCTCGGAACCGATCAATCCGCAGGAACCGGAAACCAGTACCGTGGGCATAACTGCCTTAGCCATGTGGGTTTAGCTGCACCCCTTTAAAAAGTCAAAACCCATGATTCATGTTCAGGTTGACGGAACATTTGACATTTGTCAAGACACAGTGCTGCTAGTACGGTATGGGCGATTCAGGCAGTCCAAATTGGAACCAAATCACGGCAACCGCCAATCTCCCGCTAAGAACGGATCAAGAATGATTCATTGGGTGCCAGAAGTACTTGGTTTGACGGGAAAAATCCAAGAAGAACCGTCAACTGGAATCGGGTCCATAAGCATGTCCGATACGTGAGTGCAAAACTCACTGGGAAACGCGTAGGTATTCCAGCGGCAGATGTCTCTAGGAGGCGGCCCTTGCTCGTTTTTTTGGAGCAAAACTACCGCCGTCACGTCTTGCATCGTCCGTTCCATCTGCTGGAAATCCCTCGGCCGCAGCCATCCGGGAAAAATCATCGTGTGCCGAATAGCCTGCGGAATAAGATAAAAGAAATGCAGGTGCGAGCTGACAGTAACCGGTTGACGCTCCAGAATAATGACTCCCTTTCTGTCCGCCATCGGCGACGACTTTCTGGCCTCAAATTCCGCCAGGGCTGCGACTAAATGATCTGTTCGGGCCAGCACCTCGGGGGGCAGCCACAGGCGTTCGCCCCTAGGAGTGGTCGTCATCACTAATGGAACAGCGGACGCGTGCCTGGAATCAGGGCGCAGGGCAACATATGCGCCCGGTAAGAATAGAAGAGCCAGAGCAATGCGGGCAGGTATCCGTAGGGACCGGATGCCGCACGCTGCGCCGATTCCTAGCAACCATAGGCCGACATAGAAATGCCAAACTTGCTGGTAGAAGAAAGCGGCATTGGCCAGATAGGCGACAAATGGCACAATGAAGCGATAGCTGGTTTGATTTTCGTCGAGGGACGTTTGCCGGGCGCGTGACGAAAACATTTGGGCGCCCAAGAAGAAACCCACACAAAGGAACGCGACCACTGCGGTCATCTGCGAACCGAGAAAATAATTCAAACTGATCCATCGTGGATAGCGATCCTGCGGACCGTACACACTGAAGGAGCCTAACATATAGAAAGGCCAGGCAACATCCTGAGCAACGTCGCGAGGTAAAGTAAGAAACAACTGAATCAAGAGTGCGCTTTCCACCAACAGAAATCCGCACAATATGAAAGTTCCCTGCTTTAACCATGTTTTTAAGACATTTCTTGTGACGGCGCCTTCTCGGGCATAAAGACACAGTAGATCTACGATCAGCACTCCAAGGATAGGTCCGGCCGAAGAACCGAAGCGAACCCATTGCATAACTCCCAGCACAATACCTACTAGCACACTGCGGCCTGGCTTGCGGGTTGCCGGAGCCTGCCAAATCACCATCGCTATTAGTGTCAAGAACTGCTCGCACTCGTATTGGAGTATAAGTGGCTTAACTATGAAGGAGGAAAGGCCAAGAAGAACTAAGGCTGTTGCCTTCAAGTCACAACGTCCTGCCGCCAGGACAACAAAGACGGCAATAATGCAAAGGATATGAATCGTTAGAAGATAATTAGATAAGGCTTCGATTCCATTCCCAAAGAACCGGCTAACAAACGTGTAAAGACCAATCGGAAGAGATCCGTATTGGTAAAAGGAATCGAGATAAAGGTGCTTTCCTTCTAATAAGTTTTGGACAGTGTTTAGGGTAAACCCACCATCCCGGAACCAGAATTCTGATCGTGCAGCGGGCGTGTGGTTAAAACTTACATTCACCCAAAGGACACATAGAAGTGAAACTATTCGTATGAGCGGTAGTGGTGACAGCCAGGATCTGGGATTCATTCGTGGCAGGATGCACGATGTCTAAATCTAAGTCCAAAGCCATATGCTCGATGCGTGGAAGCAACTCGCCCGCTGTTAGCAAGTACTATCACCAAGCACCTGGCTCAGTCCGTTCTCGGAGGTGTCCAGTATCCTGCCATCCTGCGCGGTGTGTCAAGAGCATTGATCTGGCCTGCGAGATGGAAGTTTTTCTCAATCCGAAGCGATCGGAGGTTCGATGGATCGGCACCTTCCGCACCCGGGATCGTCCCGTGCTTCCCGCTCGCCTCCGGGCCCCTTTTGCCGGAAACCATAAGTTTCCGATTTTTTCGCGCGCCGATCGGCGACGGCGGCGGGGTGCTTGCGACGGCCCGCCTTTTAATGAGCGTCCGCGAGGACGGTCAACTCGAGCGGTAGCGAGCGGTGGTAGCCGAAAAATGCGGCCACCCGGCGGGCAAGCAAGTCACGAGCGCGGACAGTTAAAGTCAGGTGGAGCTCAAGATTGGCAGAGGGTTGCCGCCCTGGCGGCGGTTGGAAAACAAGTTCGCACGTCGACTGGCTGCTAAATTACTAAAAATAATGGCGGGGACGACGGGGCTCGAACCCGCGACCTCCGACGTGACAGGCCGGCGT
>DAIUEW010000126.1:0-6310 GCA_036844925.1 Candidatus Sulfotelmatobacter sp. | reverse complement strand
ACAGGCGTTAGCACTCATCACGCTGGAAGTGATGGCGATCACCGCGACGCCCACGAAGTTTAATCATACTGGCATCATGCGGCGCGTGGTCGACGAAGCCGAGTATGTGTTAAGGGTTCTGCACCGTGCGAGAGACGATGCTTCCGTAAACCCGGAATCGTACGATCCCGAAGGTCGGAAGCGGATTGATGAAGCAATCGCTCGCCTTGAGGATGTACTAGGGCACGCGCGATTGATGGTTGACAGGTCGGAGCAAAATAGAAAAGCTCCCTCACTCACCGTTGGAGTTTCCCACGTGCCAAAATCAAGCGATTTCACTCAAAACCCAGTCCGGCGAAGACGACCCGAGCACGTTTGTGACCTCGCGTTCGATGCCGCGCCAGTACTTTGCATCATCCTTCCCAGTGGCGATACGCACTTTCATCCGACAGTACTCGACTGCCCACCGCAGCTCGGATTCATCCCCGTGTCTAATTGCGGCTTGGACTCTTGCCAGTTCCTTTAAGGTTCCCACCAAGTTCCTGGGCGGGGCGACCTCCAAAATCGTAACCAGCCAGATCGGTATCAGCAGCCAGGCTATCGATCCCGATCCGCCTGACGGTACGAATTACCTCACAACGACGGTAATACACTAACTTGGAGGGCGGAGAAGAGTTCCGTACGCAACCGAGCGAGGAGCGAGGAACTCAAACGCCGTCCCTTGCCCCTCGTGCATCCCCATTCCGGCTCAAACCGGAAGAGAGGGAGTAACAGAAACTTGTCGTATTCTTACGAGGGCAGGGGGGTAGGTCAATCCCTGCCGGCCCCGGCGCCGTTTTGCTGGCGCTCGTCGGCGAATGTTTTCACTGTTTCGGTGCGCCGCCGCCGACTTTCCCGCTATGCGCGTTGTCAATGGCACTTTCTTTTGGGAATCAACGACTTCCCCAGGATCCGCTCTAACCCCACATGGTTTGCCGTTGGGTCTGCGAAGTTCGGCAGTTTGACAATAATGGTCCAGAGGGCTAGCATCAAAAGTGAGGTGGTTTCCACCTTCCCTCTTTCAGGTTCCCTGAACTAAGTCAGCCCATCTGAAGCTCTCCCCTCTTAGCGATAACAACCTTTAGGAGGTTGATATGTTTGCACGTCAAGTTTTCGTTCATCTGAAATCCAACATGCTTTCTGACTACACCCGCACCTTTGAGAATGAGATTCTTCCTTTACTTCGCAAGCAGAACGGTTTCAAGGATGAAATCACATTGTCAAATTCGGGCAGCCAGGATGTGATTGCAATCAGTCTGTGGGAGACCAAAGCCAATGCCGAAGCATACAACACCAATGCTTACCCAGAGGTGCTGAGAAAGTTCGCACGACTGATCGATGGGACGCCCAAGGTTCAGACGTTCGAGGCCGTCACTTCGACCTTCCATAACGTCGCTGTAGCGGTGTAAAAGTTTGTGCGTATGTCGCACGAGGAGGCGGGTCATTCCGCCTTCTCGCCTTTACAAAGCACCGAGGCGCACTGGTCGGCTTTGCGACGGAGGTTCCTTTCCTTGAAAACTCTTTTATTTGCTATTTTCTGTCTGTGCTTTGCCCTAAGCGTCGTCGTTGCTCTCTCGCAGGACGCGCCCACTCAGGCAGCGACGACTCCCACGGACATAGGGGCTCGGCTCACAACCATCATGGGTACAGTTCAGGAAGCTGGCGAGACATTGAGGTTCGTAACCGAGCAAAGAGCCTGGAGGGTGGACAATCCGGAGACCCTTAAGGGTCACGAAGGACACTACGTGCGCGCGGCAGCTTACCTCTACCCGGAGAGGAATTTAATTCACATCATAGAAGTGAAGATACCGACCCCACGTGAGACCAGGGAAGCTGACATCAAGTAAGCGCGGGCAGCAAGGAATCCCCATGAGATTTCACGAAAGACTGGAACCCGGGCGCTACGAACCTAGGGCGCAGGAACGCACTGCCGAGAGGAAGGCAGAAACGAAGCAGGCGGAACGATTGTCCGCCATCCTAGCGAAGAAAGCGGATTTCGCCAAAGGTAGCGGAGTCATCCGCTCAGAATAACCTGTGCATCGTCTTCAGCCCAAGTCTTTGGAGAAATCGGTAGTGGTGCAGTTTGACAAACTGCACCACTACCGAGAAATCAGGCCTTCACTCATTGAGAACTGGGCGACTAGGGGTTGCTGAGTGGAATCGTGATGTTTCAACGGTTAGCCGATTGTCGACCACGTGCTCTCGAAGAAGACTGGAGTAAAAACGAGGTAGCTCGGATCACGTCCGTCTGATGCGCCGCTGAGGAGGGAGGGATGAATACTTCGGCGTCTCGTGGTGCACCTGGGTAGCGTGCCGATTGATAGCCGTAGCCCCTTGGGTGCGGAGGCTGCCGTTCTTGGCGTCGAAGTCGAGTGTACTGACGCTGTATTCGCAGCTAGTACACTTGAACTGTGTTCCCCCTTCTATCCGATTGGTAGTGTAGTTTGCCACGGTTTGATTGTAGCCCTCCGCTCAGAAGGAAGGAAGGAAGGTCAATGAGTGAAATAGAGATGTTACGTCAACCGCCAACCAGCCCCTCCAACACGCCCTCCGCCGCCCAAATTCCGATTCGCTAGCGCATAATGTGGGTATGTCAGAGAAACGGACAAAAGTCGATAAAGCACAGCGAGAAGCTGATCTACTCGACAAGAAGTCGTCCCACCGTCCACCACAGAATCAGGGGAAAAAACCACGCGAGGACTTCAACCAAGCCGCTGTGCGGATCGTCGAAGAGGCTACTGAGAAGCACTAAGCCCTGGCCAGTCAGCCCCACAAGCAAGACTGTCCTGCGGGAAGGTTTGTTTTGCTGCGGTCACGTGAGTCAAGACAGGCGCAGACTCTTGAGCGATGCGCGAGCCAATCCTCCACTGATGTCGGGCACAATGACTAATTCAAGAACAGTGACCCCAGAGAGGTGAACCTGATACTCTTCGCGCTCGCGTATTGAGTTGGGGGGACTGAAATTCCACTGCTGGCGCACAATTTCCCGAAACGAGCGACCGCCATCCGGAGACCATCGCAAGACAAACTCTTGGGTGCGTGGTATCTCGGCTTCTTCGAAGAGGAGTGCGATATGTTCGAGTTCTGGTGGCTGATCGAAGATTAGCCGGATGGTTTGGGTGCCACAATCGGCGGCACGCCAGCCTCTCGTCTCTCCCAAGACCAGCGCAGATTCGACAGGATATTCCTTCTCTTCCGATGTGACCTCGACCACGGCTGCGCGGTCGAGGTCCAGCCCACCTTCGTCGCGAGCCGTGGCATCCGGCGGAATCGGCGTGATTGGGCGCTTGCGCACAACGCTCTATTTTAACTCTGGTCGAGGTCGCACGCAGCGGGTCGATGAGTGCTCTGGAGATTTATCGCCAATTGACACAATTCCCGACCGGTAGCGGCTCGGATAACTTCCGAGTTGCCGACAACACACCCAGAACCGTCCTCCTCCAACGTGCTGCACAGGCTATAATGACTCGCACGGATGGCCCTTACCTCTGGTTCGAAACTCGGTCCTTACGAAATCCAGGCTGTGTTGGGTGCAGGCGGCATGGGAGAAGTTTATCGCGCGAAAGATGCGCGTCTCGGGCGCGATGTCGCTCTGAAAATTCTTCCTGAATCCTTCGCCCGCGAAACCGATCGCCTGCGTCGCTTTGAGCAGGAGGCGCGGGCAGTGGCTGCGCTCAACCACCCCAACATTCTTGCCATTCACGACATCGGTCAGCACGAGGGATTGCCGTTCCTGGTCTCCGAGTTTCTGGAGGGCGAAAGTCTGCGTGCCACGCTCGACCGCGGAGCACTGCCGCAACGTAAGACGATCGAGTACGGAGTCCAGATCACACATGGGTTGGCGGCAGCGCACGAGAAAGGAATCGTCCATCGCGACCTGAAACCGGAGAACATTTTCGTCACGAAAGACGGCCGCATCAAGATCCTGGACTTCGGTCTGGCCAAGCTGACACAAAAGGCAGGCGCACAGCCGGATGAAATGACTCTCACCAGCGCGCACACCGCGGCTGGTGTGGTCATGGGTACGGCGAGCTATATGGCGCCGGAGCAGGTGCGTGGCGAGGCGGCCGATCCTCGCACCGATATCTTCGCGTTCGGCACGGTGCTTTATGAAATGCTGTCTGGCGAGCGCGCTTTCCGCCGGGACACTGCGGCCGAAACTATGACTGCGATTTTGAAGGACGACCCGCCCGATTTATCCACCCGGTCGTCCCATTCCACACATCCCGTTTCTCCCGTGCTGGAACGTATTGTGCGCCGGTGCCTGGAAAAGAGCCCGGACCAACGGTTCCAGTCGGCACGCGACCTATCGTTTGCGTTGAGTGCGCTCTCTGGAACTGAGCCAAGCACGGCCATTCGTGTTGCGGCGGCGGGCGCAACTCGAAGGGTTTCCCTGCTTCCCTGGCTCGCTGGGGTGCTGACCCTAGTCGCAGTCGCGGCAGCCACCTGGTTCGTAATGCGGCGCCCGCCGCCGACCACGCGCATGCAGTTCGCGCTCGCCGTTCCCGATGAAATGAGTATCAGCCACATGGCGCTGTCGCGCGACGGCTCCATGCTGGTATTTGTATCACCGGAGGAAAGCTCTGCGTTGCCCATGCTCTACGTTCAGCGCATCGGCTCGTCCGGCGTGACGCTTCTGCCGGGCACGCAGGGCGCAAGTTATCCTTTCTGGTCGCCCGATGGTGCCTTCGTCGGTTTTTTCGCCGCCGGCAAGCTGCAAAAAATCGCAGTTTCGGGCGGTACGCCCCAGCCTCTGGCCAACGTTCTGGCGGCACGCGGCGGAACCTGGGGAAAGCAGAATGTCATCCTCTACTCTCCCGACCCTGCCAAGCCCCTGTGGCGAATCAACGCGGATGGCAGTGGCGCGGCTCCGGTTACGCAGGAAATAATGTCCGCTAATCCCCTGCAACAGACACACCGTTGGCCGCTCTTTCTTCCTGACGGCAAACACTTCCTCTATTGGGCGGGCAATTTCTCCAACGCCAGCGATGACAAAACCAGCGGTATCTATTTCGGTTCTCTCGATGACAAGCAGCAGAAGCTTATCCTGCTTTGTCATTCGAATTTCGGCTACGATTCCGGGCATCTTTATTACGCGGGCGATCAGAGGCAGTTGTACAGTGTGAATTTCGATCCCGCCACCGGACAGGTATCGGGCAACAGCACGCCCATTGCCGGCGCCGTTGGCTTTCAGCCCTCCACTTACTGGGCCGCCCTCACCGTCTCCGGCAACGGCACGGTGATCTACAACGCGGGCGTCGGCGCAGCCTTGTCCGCACTCACGTGGGTGGACCGCGCCGGTAAAGAACTGGGCCGGATTGGCGAACCGGCCGTTATTGCGAACCCAACACTTTCGCCTGACGGCAAGAGAGCGGCCGTGGACATTGCCGATCTGAAAGCAAGCAACGTCGATATCTGGCTGGAGAATACCAACGGCTCCGACAATGCGCGCTTTACCTTCGAGCCAACCGAAGAAACCGATGCCGTTTGGTCGCGCGACGGAAGCATGGTCGCGTACCGTTCGGTTACGTCGGACTCATCTGAGATACTCCTCAAACGGGCTACCGGGCTGGAAAAAGAGAAAGCCCTGCTGCGCAACCCAGGCGTGACTGATGACTTCCTGCCCAACTCTTGGTCGGCGGACGGCCAACGGCTTCTTTTCACCGATCAGGGTCCATCACGCACCTACCTGGCGACCGTGCCGGCCACGGGCGGGGCAAAAGTCCCATTGCTGAATAGCAAAGCTAACGAAAGCGACGGGCAGATTTCTTATGATGGAAAGTGGGTCGCCTATGCGTCCGATGAATCGGGGACATGGGAGATTTACGTCAGCTCGTTTCCCGGTGCGGCGGGAAAATGGCAGGTCTCGCGCGGCGGTGGCACCGAGCCGCGCTGGCGCGGAGACGGCAAAGAGATTTTCTACATCGCACCCAGTGGCATGTTGATGGCGGTGCCAGTCAACGGCGAGACAACTTTCGTTACCGGGCAGCCCGCTCCTCTGTTCCAGATTCACGGCCGAGCCCCGATCTCCTCGACCGACATGTTTACCTATGACGTGACCAGGGACGGCAAGCGCTTCCTGGTGAACCGCTACGTCAAGCCTGAACATGTCCCGCCCTTGACCATCCTGCTAAACGCCGAGAACGGCGACCAATCCCCTTAAGAGTGAAGAATGGACAGGCTTGGCCCTCTAGCGCCCGAGTGACGGGCAAACCGGAAGTTAACTGTTGAAAACAGATGGGATGAGAAGGCCGGTCTCCGGCGGGATGCGGTGTACGCTGCCAAGTTATCG
>DAIUEW010000125.1:0-6568 GCA_036844925.1 Candidatus Sulfotelmatobacter sp. | reverse complement strand
CCCCGATATATTCAGCTCTTGCTGGAGGTCACCGCAAAGAATGCAGTCGCCTCCTGCTCCACGTTCTTGCTGCCGCAATATGGGCAAGAGATTGCTTCCTTTTCGTGCTCTGTCAGTGTGATGATCTTTTCAAACGCCTTATTGCAGTCCTTACAGATGTAGTCGTAAACGGGCATGATCAACCTCCCACGTATCCTGTGATGAACGAATTGTAGCCTGTTTCAACATCAGACGGCTCGGGACGAATCAACGCTGCTTCGGAATGTTGCGGGAAACTGAGGGATCGCGGGGCGCCCCCAGTTGGCGAAAACAGACCTATGCTATTCTTGCGTCGATATTGGTCACATTCGTAAGTTCCTGCCGCTCAAACATCGCCGACGCTCGTTGCGCATCCGAGAGGAAAGGCGACGAATTCACGGCTGAATCGACATTCATTTCCACTAGACGTCCCAGTGCCTGAAGAACCTTTTCCCAGAGATATCCCGCCAACACCGGGAACACGGAGCAGGCAAGCAGTGACAGCGATAGCGAAAAACCTGAATGTCGCGCCCAAGCCCATTGGCCCGCGACGCTCGATGCCACCACGAGCACACCACCCAGGACGAGGCCGGTGAACTTCGCCTTTTCAGCGAAATCCGCAATTGTACGAGCGACTTGGTAAGCCTGCCGGTACCGTTCCATAGCTGCTGTGCTTTCACTGGACTCCGCTGAGAACGGAAGGATCGTTGCGGTGCTCATGTGAACCTCCTTGCAAGGAAAGTAGTCTCTTCAAAAGTTACTTCAGGTTGACCGGCATGTCTGTGACGCCTGCACGTCTCTGTTGTGAACCCTACAGTTGTCAGTGGACGTATTTGGTTTGTCAAACGGATTTGGCCACTTGAAGAAGCTTTGGATCAAGCAAAGCGATCACCCCGTACACCTGCGGGACGAAGCGTTGGCTGACGTCTGCGATGACGAGCGCCGCGAAACCACGCAACTGGATGTCCCGCAGCGGCCCGTCAATCAGCGCAATACGCATGATCAACTCATGCTCAGTATGGGCTGTAGGGACTTCAATCAAAGAGCAGCATCACCGGATCTCGTCGAATGGACAATCTGTTGAGAAATCACATCTAGAAAGAGGGCACGCTGCCCCGAAGAGCGGCGAGGGCTTCGTGCAAGCTATCAAAAATGCGGCTGGGACCAATGACTTCGGTCAGGTGATGCCGGTCCAGATCAGGCTTGAGGTCCGACTGGACGTGAGCAAAGACTAGACCCGTGCCCTGAGCGGAGAGGTCCTTCTGGAGTTCGCGCACAACACGAGCAGCGGTGAAGTCCACATTGGTGATGGACCCAGCATCAACGATCAACCAGTGCAATGGTGAAGGCGCCGAGGTGGCCAGCATCCGCGTTTCCTCGGAAAAACGATTGGCGTTGGCGTAGTAGAGTGGTGCGCCGAACCTATAGAGGACCAGGCCGGGCTCGGTAACCGCCCCGGGAACGACCGGATTTAAGTGCCAGATTCCTTCACGAGTCTGTTCAAGCACCGCAGTGTGAGGACGGTAGCTGTGGTGGACGATGCGGAGCAGCGACAACGACATCGCAAGGAGAATGCCCTGCTCCACGCCAACGAAAACAACGACCGCCGCAGTTGTGACCGCCAGCGTGAATTCACCGGGGCTCTCGCGGCGGATAGCGCCGAGTGCACGCAGATCGATGAGACGCACCGCGATAGTGAACACGACCGCGCCAAGAACACAATTAGGAAGAAACTGGAGCGGACCGGTAAGGAAAAGAAGGACCAGAACAACGACACCAACTGTGGCGAGGTGGGCCAGCTGATTTGTGCCGCCGGAACTTTCGACCATGGCGGTCTGGGTAGGGCTCCCATTCACAACAAAGGTGCCGCTGAAGGCCGCAGCGGCATTGGCGGCAGAGAGGCCGACTAGGTCGGCGTTTTCGTCGAGTTGCTGATGGTGGCGGGTAGCGTATGCGCGCGATGTTGCTGCACTCTGCGCAACGATCATGACCAAACAAGAGGCGGAAACGGGAAGAAGCATTTCCACGTCTCTCCAACTCAGATTAGGCAACACCAAATGGGGCAAGCCTCCGGGCACGGGGCCGAGAACGGCGACACCCCGCTGTGCCCAGTGAAAGATGGCGCTCGCCGCGACTGTCCCGGCAACTGCAAAGAGAGTACCGGGCAACTTGGGGGCGACGCGATGGCACAGCAGGATAGCGGCTACAACTGCGAATGAAATCCCCATCGACAGGGGATGAACGTGTGGCAGCGATCGCAGCACTTCGAGGATCTGACCGGGAGTGCCGCGGCTGTGGACGTTGATGCCAAGCATTTCACCAAGCACGGCGATGCTGACTTGAAAGCCGACGCCAACGAGAAAGCCCAGGAGAACCGTCTGAGACAGGAAATCTGCAAAGAAGCCAAGTTTGAGTAGGCGAGCGAGGAGAAGGAAGATACCGGTCAACAGGGCCACTAAACCCGCGAGGGCGACGTACCTGGGGCTGGCGATTGGAGCCAAGCTGGTCAGGCTGCTCGCAAGTATGGCCGCAGTAGCGGAATCAGCAGCCACCACAAGATAGCGCGAAGAACCAAAGATGGAGAACGCAACCAGGGGAAACAGAAGCGTGTAGAGGCCAGTGATGACAGGAGTGCCAGCAATCTTGGTGTAGCCAAGCGACTGCGGGATGTTCATGGCCGCAAGCGTAAATCCGGCCAGGAGATTCTTCGATACCTCCGACCATCGAAAAGGCCGCAACCCTTGGAAGACAGAAAAGCGATTCGTGAGACGAAATGTGGGAACAGGGCGGTTAGACATGAAAGGGGCCTGTGCTTGCCTCGCCATGCAATTGCCCCACCGAAGAAGGCTTCATTTTCATGCGGCTCGGGGCAAACTCGGGGGCAACTTCAGTTCGGCACGTGATCGCAGTACCTGCAAAACGTGCGCACGGGACACAATACCTTCAACCCGTCCGTCCGACATTACCGGCAGTTGATTGACATCCTCGCGTCCCATGATCTCCAGCGCCTCCATCGCGGGCATATCGCGAGAAACGAAATGGACCTTATCCGCTGAACGCATCACGCTGCGCACGGCTGTGAACGGCCATGCTCGCTGCTCGACCGTGCGCACTTCGTTGGGTGTGATCAGACCGAGCAGACGCCCATCCTGGACCACCAGGAAGCAGCGTCGGCCGGTACGAAGCAGGTGCTCGTTAACGAACTCCTGTACTGAAAGCTCAGGATCCACCCCATAACTGTCTGTCGACATCACATCTTTCACGTGCAGGCCGCGGAGAAGTGTGCCCGTTTGGACCTGTATGAGCGTGGCGCCAGCCGCTTGCAAAAGGAACCAACCAATAAAGGCAATCCACAGTCCCCCAAGACCGGCTCCCTGAAAGAACCGGAGAATTCCAAAGCCAATAAATAAAACGGCGATGACCTGCCCCACGAATGCCGCTGCCCGCGTTGCGCGCTCAGCGTCATCCATCGTCCACCACAGAATAGCGCGTAGCACGCGCCCGCCATCGAGGGGAAAGCCTGGAATCATGTTGAACGCGCCCAGTGCAAGATTGATGTAGCCCAACCACACTAGCAGTGCTGTCCCAGGTGTTGTCGGCGAAGTCCACAGAGTCCAGCCAGAAAGCCTGGCTAGAGCGAACATGGCCAGCCCAAGAAGTCCGCTGGTGATGGGACCGACAATGGCCATCCAGAATTCCGTTTTCGGGTCGGATGCTTCTTTCTCGATTTGGGCGACGCCCCCAAGCAAGAACAGAGTAATTTTGTGGACTGGAATTCCGCGGGCCTTGGCGACGACGGCGTGAGACAACTCGTGCGCGAACAAGCAGGCAAAGAACAGCAAGCCCGTGATGATGGCAGTGCTCCACACCAAAGCATCACTCCAATCGCGATTCACGGCGTGGAATTGTGCGACCAGCGAAAAAGTGATCAGTAGCGCTATGACTAGCCAACTGTAGTGAAGCCCGAGTTCAACTCCGAACACCGTGCCCAGCTTAATCTGCGATTTCATGGTTTGTCCCCGATCCTTTCCGCCTAGGCTACATTCCGAGAAACCACCAAGTAGACGCAATCTCGCATTACCCCGTGGAACCGGAGCAGTTTCTGTGCTCCAGGCGACACATATCCGACCTACCAACAGCATACTCACAAGCGGGTGAAAGTGCGCTGTGCCATATCACTATTCCAGTGGGCCAGTACATCCCGGTGTTTAAGACAGTGGCTGATCTGGGCGCAGCTGCCGAGTCGAATCTCTAGGTGTCGCCACAGGCGCGAGCGCCGGACGGTGCGCGAGAAACTGCTTGGCGTCCGAGCCGACAACAGGTCTGGCTGCTAAGCAGTGTAGTGATCCTCGTCGTGCTGGCGGTGGCGCTGGGGGCCTTTCTTCCCCGCAACCGATCAAAAGAACAGCCGGGGATTCGCTCTTCGCATTCTTCGCAAGCTTCCAGGTCTTTTACGAGCTATTTTGAGGCATTATGAACCCGGGTCTAAGTTCGTAGCTCTTGCTCTACCAAGTGTTCAATATCCTGAGTACGAGATTGTTGAGCAGGATTTAGTTCGACAAATGCGGGGGAGAGAATCTTCAGTCGGGCCAGGTTGCGCCGAGGAGAACTGATCGGGCTTCGGTGGCAGGACGTGGATTTCGAAAACCTCATCTTGCACATTCGTCGGTCGGTAGTGGCGATGGTGGAAGGTGCGCCGAAAACGGAAGCTTCTCTGAAAGACATTCCGCTAGATGCGCAGACGGCCGAGTCGCTGTGGGCATGGAGACGCCTTTCTCCGTACCCAAGTCCGGGCGATTGGGTATTTGCCTCGCCGCACATGAAAGGCCGACAGCCTTATTGGCCTGGAACGTTGTGGCGATATTATGGCAAGCCGGCTTTGCAGCGTGCCAAGGTGACGAAGCAAGTTTCGTATCACACCTTTCGGCACACTTTTGGGACGCTCCTGAATGCGAACGGAGAGAATCCCAAGGTCGTACAGGAACTACTGCGCCATGCAAGTCTGAAAGTCACGACCGACGTTTACATGCAGGCAGTCGGTCCACAGAAGCGCGAGGCGCAGAGCAATTTGGTAAAGCTGGTGCGGAAGGGCGCGGTTTTGGAGATCAAACCGGCCTAAGTGGATCAAATTGGATCATGAAGGAAAGCGGTGGTGGCGTGGAAGCCTTTTATTTTGTTGGCGTCCCCAACCACGCTCGTTTGAACCTTGCTGTTAGGCTCCGAGCCTTCTTGCTTCACTTCTGCACGTAAGAGGATTTTTATTGCGGGACTGAAACGAAACCGCACCCAACGCCACCATTCAATTAGCAGCGTTAGCCTTGACGGCGGAACCGGAGTCATGGGCTTCGTACGATTTCGGCAACTCCTCGAAGGGCAACAGCGGCGAACCCACGATAGGCGTGTTCAATCAGTACTTCAGTGACTCCCTTTCAGAAAAGACCAAAAGCCGCATGCAGGCAGCGGTCAAGGCGGGCCGGTTCGTGTGGCGTGCGCCGCTCGGATATACGAACCCAAAGAACGGGGCAGGCTCAACGATCAAAATGGATGCAGACCGGGCTCCCCTAGTGCGCAAAGGTTTTGAATTGATGGCAACAGGTAATCACCACGCTGATGACGTGCTGCGCACGATTACGGCTCTTGGATTGAGAACCGCACGAGGCGCAATGCTGCCACGACAGACGTGGCACGCCATGCTCCGCAATGCACTCTACGCGGGCTGGGTGAAATCGGGTGATCTGCTCGTTCGGGGTGTTCATCCGCCTATCGTGAGCCAAGAGTTGTTTGACACGGTGCAAGACGTTCTGGCGGGCCGCTCTAAAACAGCGCGAACCCGGCAGGTCCTGAACCCTGAATTCCCGCTGCGTCAGTTCATCCGTTGCTCGAAATGCGACAAGGGACTGACTGCAGGCATCGCCAAAAAGCGGTTCCCGTACTACTGGTGTTACAAACCGGGGTGTCGCTCCGTATTCATCTCTGCGGAGAAACTCGAAGCAGATTTCGTAGCCCTGCTCGATATGTACCAGCCCACAGTGGAATATCTGGCCATTCTCCCCGATGTCGCCAAAGAGGTTTGGAAAGCTCGGGAAGAGCGGGCTAGGCAGGACTCCCGAGCCTTGACCATTCGACTGCAGGAGCAGAAGTATTTGAACTCTGAAGCGATCAAGGCCAAACTGAAGGGCGACCTGTCCGGGGAAGACTTTGACGCGCTGAAACAGAACATCACTGAAGAAACCGCACTGATTCAGAAGCAAATTACTGCTTTGGAATCAGAGCGTTCCACGATGGAAGAGCTTATCGCCCAAACGCAGCGTGAACTGGTTGATCTGTCCGCTGCGTGGAAGAAGGCCGGTCTGAGTCAGCGGAGGGAACTCTGCGACATGCTCTTCCCCGATGGTTTGGTGTGGTCGCACTCTTGGGGCTTTTTGAACTCCAAAAACACCACGATCATGCAGGATTTATGCGACTTTTGGGAGGAGAAAACCTCCGGTGTCAATATTGGCGTCCCCGACGGGATTTGAACCCGTGTTACCGCCGTGAAAGGGCGATGTCC
>DAIUEW010000124.1:0-6924 GCA_036844925.1 Candidatus Sulfotelmatobacter sp. | reverse complement strand
GTCAGCTTCGGAGACATTCGCCTCTTCAGCATCCACGCGAAGAATGTCACCGTCACCAATACAGGAACGGTCTCGCTGCTCATCAGCAAGATATCGCTGACGGAAGCAGGCGGAAATCCCGACGGATTTCACTTCGTCAAATTCTGCGGCTCGACGCTGGCGCCGGGCAAGAGTTGCGCGATCACCATAGTCCCGCTGACGGAGAAGATAGGAAGTAATTCGGCAACCTTGAACATCGCGGACAACGCCGCTGGCAGTCCGCAACAGGTACCGATCTCCGACACGGTAATTAATCCTCGCGCCGAGTTGTCCCCGCAGTCGCTGAACTTCGGCACGCACAAGGTGGGCAGCAGTACGACCAAGAACGTCACCCTCACCAACGACGGCACCACGGCGTTGGACATCATCAGCATTGCGATCACCGGAGCCGATCAGGGTGACTTCTCGCAAACGAATGCCTGCCCGAGTTCGCTCAATCCCGGCGACCACTGCACGATTTCCGTAACCTTCACCCCGGAGGCCACGGGCGCACGGAAAGCGGGCCTGACCGTCACCGACAACTCCTTCGTGGGCAAAGAGACGGTGTCGCTTTCAGGCACAGGCGATTAGTCGGATGGGGGCTTAGCGAGGACTTACAGTTCAGGAAACCTGAAATGAGGAGAAGGTGGTGACCACCTCAGTTACAGCCCCTAGTCTTATATACGAGAACCGTCAAACACGCGGATTCAAAGGCCCGCGTCACTCCTATTGCTTCTTATTGGGGCTTGGGTGTCACGGTCGCAGAAGCCTGAACGGGTTGCTCTAAAGTTGCCTTGGATGCGATGCCTGCTTGCGTTTGCTTGTTAGGCGGAATTTCGGTCCCGGCTGGATAGATGAAAATCTGCACCGTACCCCAGCCAGCGTCCGAATTTGTGTCCGTCTGCTTGCCCATCCCTAGAGTTTTGAGTTCGCTATCGTCAAATCCGAAGTGCTCTACGAGATACTCGCGCACAACCATGGCCCGAGCTTCGGTCAGCACTAGGTCCTTCGCGGTGTCGCCTTCCATGCCTGCCGATACGACGATTACCGCAAAACCGAACTGGTTATTCGCCAGGAAATCGCCGCCGGCGTTTAGAGATTTCTGGTTCTTCAATTTGGCCGAGTCTTGCTTATCGAAGAGTTGCTTTGCTGAGTATGTGAACTCCTTTATCGTGGCGCCTTGAGGCAGCCGCTCGATCTCATTCTTTGCCAGCTGGGCAGAATCTTCATATCCGCGGCTCTTGAAATACCCGCGCAGGAAGAAATTGTGCTTCATGGCTTCCATATTCTCCTGGAAGTCGGTAACCCCGGCCTGCGCCTCCACCATCGTGTCACGCATCGCACTGGTCGTCTGCTCGAGGTTGTTATAGAGCTGTTTGTCGTTGACCAGCGCGCCCGCGGTCCCCTGACCCGCATCGATTTTGGCGCTGATCGATTCCAGGTTCGCCGCCGCCCGAGTTGCGTTCTGAATGGCTTGCTGGCTGCTATCCAGAATGCCGCTCGTCTTTTGCAGCAGATCCGACATTTCCAGTGGCGGCTGGCTGGCGATCCTATCGCCATCCCGCACGTCGCCTGATCCCGCCGATCCAAACGAGATCGCGAGAAACTGATTGCCTAACAAACCTTCGGTTTCGATAGTCGCCACAGAGTCTTGTTTGATGATCTCGTGTGTGGACCTGCCGAGATCCATGATGACCGTGACCTTTTCGCCCGGCTTGTGCGGTAGCACGATGCTGCGCACGGTTCCACTGTGAACGCCGCCCACTCGCACGTCGCCTCCGGCATCCAACCCGACGACGTTGTCGAATTGCGCCTTCAACTGGTATGTGGAGCTGAAAAGATACTGCTTGCCTCCGATGATGAAGACGCCGGCGACCAGAATCGCCAGTGTCACAACGATGAAAGCTCCTAACCGCGCCGCTCTCGACATATGTCCCCCTACGAATGCTTTAGAAATTCCCTGACAAATTCGATGTCACTTTCCTGCAGCTCTTCAAAGCTGCCTTCGATCACCACATTTCCCTCGTTGAGCAAGGCCAGACGGTCGGCAATCGTCTTCGCGCTGTGCAGATCGTGAGTCACCACAATCGACGCCATGTGATGTTCCTGCTGGAGGTTGAGAACCAAGTCGTCGATCTCCGCTGCGCTGATGGGGTCGAGACCGGCTGTGGGCTCGTCAAGCAGCAGAATATCGGGCTCCAGGGCCAGAGCACGCGCCAGCCCTACTCGTTTCTGCATGCCACCCGAGATATCGGAAGGCATCTTCTCAAACGTGCCATCCATGCCCACTTCCGTCAGCAGCTGCCTGACGCGGTCTCCCCGCTCCGACTTCGACATCTCCTTCTTATGGTGCAGCAGCGGGAAAGCCACGTTCTGCTCGACGGTTAGCGAGTCGTAGAGCGCAGCGTGCTGAAACAGAAAACCCATCCTCTTCCTGATCTCGCCGAGTCGGTCGAGAGTCAGCCCAGCGATGTCTTGACCATGGATGCGGACCGATCCCGAATCGGGTTTATCGAGGCCGATGATGAGGCGCAGCAATACGCTCTTGCCGGTACCACTGCGCCCCAGCACCGCGAGGGTCTCGCCGCGTTTCACACTGAGGCTGATCCCGTTCAAAACCCTTTGAGTTCCGAAGGATTTATGTAGCTCCTCGACGCCGACGACCGATGCACTGCCGTCTTCCTCGGCTTCTTCTCGTCGTATCGCAATTTGATCGATTGTGTTCATACTGGTTTCGCAGGCTCTTGAAGCAGTGTTCACAAGGAGCCACTATGGAAAAAATAGGATGATCAGTTTCACCAACACCACATCGGCCAGGATCACGAACAGCGACGACAAGACCACCGAACTCGTGGCCGCGCGGCCTACACCCGCAGCGCCTCCCTGTGTCCGCATCCCCTGGAAACACGCAATCAGCCCAATGATCAGTCCAAAAACAGCGGTCTTGATTGTGGGTGGCAGGAAATCGTTGAAATCGGCGCCGCTAAAACCGGCGTTGATGAACTGATGCAACGAAACCGGCTCAACCATCGCTTGCGTAATCCAGCCCATGATCAAGCCGCAAAAGTCGGCAGCGAGGGTGAGCAAAGGCAGCATCAGGACGCAAGCCAGGATGCGAGTCGCCGCCAGCAATCGGTATGGGTTTACCGCGGATGCCTCGATCGCGTCGATCTGCTCGGTTACTTTCATCGAGGCCAACTCGGCGCCAATGCCCGCGCCCACTCGGCCACTCACTACAAGACCCGTAATGATCGGTCCAGTCTCGTGGATGACAGAGAATACGATCGCGGCAGGAAGTAGAGACTTGGCGCCAAATCGAGTCAGGCTATAGCGGGCTTCCAGGGAAAGTACAACGCCAGTAGCCGCGCCGGCCAAAGCGACCAGAGGAAGGGACTTTGATCCGATCTCGTCGAGTTGCCGAAATAGTTCGCGAAATTCAAAGGGCGGGGTCACTGCGGCCCGCAGCACGCGCCAGAAAAATATCCCCAGGTCGCCGAACCATTCGAAAAATTCGTTGATCAGACCGGTGGAGGAGCTCGGTGACGGGGATATGGCTGGGATTCGCTGCCCTCGAACTTGAGGGTTCATGCCCGCCGCCGCACTGGATTCGCTGCCCATCACGGATTTGATCCCTGATCCGGCGCTCCGTGTCCGTTATTCAGGTGCATGCGATGAAGCATGGAGTGGGGACCACTATAGAGAAATTCCAGGGCAATGTTTCCGCCCACATATCCCAGCATGGTGTAGTTGCCCATCCGAAACGCGTCCTTGCCGTTGTAGCGGTCCGGATACCACGCATAGACGGCGGTCATCGGACCCGCATACGGCGCAATCAGCGCAGGGAAGGAAAAAACGCGATGGCCGTCTTGGCCTCGACGGGCTGACAAGGTGGAAATCACGGCATGGCGCAGCCGAGGGAACACGCCCTTGCACTCGCAGCGGTAGTACAACGTGTCTTCCCGGAACGCTTCCGCTAATCCATATCGTGTGGTGGTACTTACCGCAGCGATGCCAAAGTCCGACCCAAATCGCTTCATGTAACCCGCAGCACCTTGCTTCCACTCCGGCGGGGTGTTTTGGGCTTGGCTAATGCCAGCCGCAAACGCCGCTCCTGCGGCCGGATACGGGCCGAACGCGTCGAAGAGGTAGTTCTCGATCTTCGTTTTCTCCGTCGGACGCGTGTACGTCAAATCTGGTTGCGCCGTGGTTGCGCTCGCAACCGCGCCGGCGGAATCTCGTGGATCGATTAGTGCTTGCGCCTTCGCTGGCTGTGGCAGGACCGCCAGGCCCACAATCGCTAACCACAAAACGATAAGTCCGCGCATTTTCATGTCGTTGCCTCCTCAGTGAATCTATATGCAGCGAACCAGGCTTTACAGTTCATGCGGTAAGCGGCAAGCTCCGTGGTCGCACTGGCACGCGATCTCACAAAACCAAGTTGGTTGACCGGATTCTCTTGTCGTCAGCACCCTGAGATGCCCAGTATCAACCTTCAAGCTTGGAAAAGCTGATCAGAATTGCTCGTCTTTTGAATCCGCGTCAGCGCGAAGAATAAAAGAGTGCGGCAGTGAGTGTCGAAGACTCGGAGGACACAATTCCTCAACAAAGTGAGCGATACTGCACAGCGCTGCCGAAGCAAGTGAGCGAATCTACAGATTGGCTTTGGGGTTCCGGGAGCAGGTTCCCGGCAGCGTCGTAGTGTAGCCATCCATTTGGTTCCGGCTGTTGGTGGTAAACGTCAACAGCGCGGTGTAGGGCCTATTTTGCTGCCAGCGGTTGCCGAATTGATCGTAGGCGTAGGTGCAAGTTGGAGTGCCACAATAGGGACACAGGCATGAGCCAGTTCAGGATCATGTTGCGCACCACGATCGACACCAGTGTCAGCGTGTCCAGCGTGAAGCCGTATCGTGGTGACAGGTAGCTGGTGTACTTCTTGTGCCGCTTGGCATGGCGCTATTCTGTCTGCCGGAATTCCTGTACGACTTTTCTTATGGCTGGGCTTTCGCCCATCAGCGGTCCGGGGCAACTTGGCTTCATGTAGTGATGAGTTTTGGCCATCCTCTGCGTCGGGTTCGCTTCCGCGCGACTGCCGTATGGCGCATGGAGGCCCCGCGGTATAAGCCGCCGCAGGATAAGCCTGGACTTACCGATCCCGACAAAGAAGGGAGCACTCTTGTCGAGATCTTGCTCTTCGCTTTGCCGGTCCTGTTAAGCGCTTGGCTGTTAGGGGAAGCGTCCTTTTGGGCTTACGTTAAGGGCGCATTGACCAATCAGTGGTTGTTCCTGCCAACTTCTGTGCTCAATTTGCGGTCGCGGCTTTTTTCGCCGGAATGACCATCGCGACGGAGATTCGACCGCTCGACCTGTGCGCACATCAAACGGCTGTCGCTCTCCATGGCACCTCAGTCAGACTGCTCCCCTTTCTGAATCACGGAAGCATTGCACCAAGTCGGTGCGGCGCGATTCCGATGGAGCGCCACCTAGGTTAAATCGAGGTAGGAGATCCTGAAATGTGCTCGACAAGGATTAAAAACAGAATGGCTCCAGTCGATGACCCGGCTTTTCTCGACAGGTCCAATCGGGTCGGCTGCGCTGAGGAATGATGAAGGTCCACCCTCCTGGATCAGGGATCAGCCAACTCCCGCTCGTCCGGCGGTTCCAGAAAAGGGGTTGGAGGACTCAAGGGCGATCTCCTCGAAGGCGACTTCTGGCCCGGAACAACTTCCGGAAGAGGAATCTATGTTGCACCGAAAAGGCGATTCCGGTCGTACTCGTCGCTAAACCGCATAGCTTGTCGCCATGTGACCTGAGTACTACACTTCCAACTGCGCTCGAAACCCAACTAGATTGCCCCAGAACTCACACGGCGGAAGTTTCCCCATGACGCGCCACTCTCTCCTAGCGGCCGCGCAGAGCAACGACCCCGCCACACGATCGTGGGCGATCGAAGCTATCGCCGCTGCGTACTGGAGACCTGTCTACAAGTACGTGCGCATGAAGTGGAACATCGCTCCGGAAGACGCTGCCGACTTCACGCAGGAATTCTTCACCCGTCTTCTGGAAAAGGAATTCCTCGATTCTTACGACAGCGGTAAAGGACGCCTGCGCACTTTTCTACGCACGTGTGCTGACCGGCTTTTCATGAATCAGACACGGAACTCCAAGCGGCTGAAACGCGGCGTTGGCAGTGCACATCTATGCCTCGACTTCATGGAGGCTGAGAAGGAAGTGGCGACGGAGCTGCTGTCCGGATCCCCGGAGGACAGCTTCGACAAGGAGTGGGTCCGCAGTATTTTTGTCCTCGGTTTGGCGAGGCTTCAGGCTAGCTGTGAGTCTGGGGGCAAATTGATCCAGTTCGAGTTGTTCGAGCGCTACGATCTTGAGGACGCTGATCCCAAACCTTCCTACGCGCAACTCGCCACCGAGTTCGGACTGGCTACCACTGATGTGACCAACTACCTCGCCTTTGCCCGGCGAGAGTTCCGGCGGTGCGTTCTCGACCAATTGCGGGAGATGACCACTAGTGAGGAGGAATTTCGCCGCGAAGCCCAAGCGCTGTTCGGAGTGAAGGTCACATGAAGAGTCTGCCGGACAGGGTGGTTGCCAGGCTTCAGGCCGATATGCAGCGGCCCGACCTCAGTGGGACTCGCTACAACCTCCTGCGATATGTGGCCTGTGGCGGCATGGGCAGTGTGTGGCTGGCCGAGGACACGGTGCTGAAGCGCCGAGTGGCGTTGAAAGTGCTTGATCTTGCAGGGCCCGCAGACGATCTCGACGTGCGCCTTCTCAGGGAGGCGCGCATCCTGGCCAGCCTGGAGCATCCCGGCATAGTTCCCGTGCATGACGCGGGCACTCTGGCGGATGGTCGCGCCTTCTGTTGCATGAAGTATGTCGAGGGACAGACCC
>DAIUEW010000123.1:0-7020 GCA_036844925.1 Candidatus Sulfotelmatobacter sp. | reverse complement strand
CGCTTTCGTTCCAGATGCCGTCACTATTGCATGCGATCACGCGAAAGGAATACTTTCCGGGAGGCAAATCGGTGTAGAACGCCTGCCGACGCGTGCCGGCCTCGTGCCAATCGTGATCATAGCCGTCGAGCCGGTAGCGAAACTTTACCCTTTGTGGAATCGAAAAACTGGGTGAGGTGTAATCGATTTGCAAGTCCCTAGGATTTGGAGGAATTTTGAGGTTGGGCGCGGCTTCGAACTCCTTTCGGTCAGCGATGAGGGATTCGATGTATGTCTGTGTCGGAAGCGCTTTTTGCAACAGCCTGGATGGGTCCACCGTCTGCACCACAACTCCCGTAACAAACCATACGTGCCCGTCAGCAGAGTAAGCCGCAGACCTGAAAGAGGGGGGACTCGGTCGAGCTCCGTCTAATGCGTCATAAAGCCTGTTTTGAACTAGCGTTTCTGGGTTGGTCCACCATCGCTGGAGCTCGGCATCGGACAGCTCGACGATGCCACACTCGGTGTTGAGCCACCACTGCTTGTGTTTGTCCTCAACAAAAGAATAGACCCAGTTGCAAGGAAGACCGTTTTTCTTCGTCATCCTCTGCGCCCGGTCGTTGCGCAATCCGAAAAGCCCGTCCGTGGAACCCGCGAGTACTGAGCCGTCTTCCTGGGCAAGAATCAAATCGGCGACTGAATCGCCTTTGAGATTTACCTGAAATTTTTTCCCCAGAATACCATTCCGAAACAGTGCCACGTCCCCCTTAACGGTGCCTATCCAGATTCCTCCGTGTGGATCCGCTCCGAGACTATGTCCAGGTGGGACTTGTGATTCAGGAAACTCTTCACGCACCTGAAAATCGCGAATCCGTACAAGCTTTCGCGGCTTGCCGGAGCATTCTGCCCAAATATTCCCATCAGTGTCCTCGGTGATTCCGACTACCATTCCAAGCGGTTTGTGATTTGGTTCTGGGAGAGGGAGGAAGCGCGCATTCTTGAAAAGATAGAGTCCGTTATCCACTCCCACCCACATGTTCCCTGCTCGGTCCTCAAGTAGTGAGGTGACTTGCTCTCCGGGAAGGCCAGCTCCCATTCGAATGGAGGAAACGGTCCCGTTGGCGATGCGATCGAGCGAGCCGTTGTTTGCAATCCAGATCGTACCGTCTTTACTAGCCAGAATGCCCACTGCTGCATCCTTGGGTAAGCCTTCTGAGGCTGAGAACGTGGCGACGGCTGGATCTCGAAAGCTGTCGATCCCGTTCGAAGTCGCCGCCCAGATAATCCCTTCCCTGTCTTCAAAAAGAGACCACACCGAATCGCTGGACAATCCCTCGATGCGTCCATAGTGGTCCACATCATTGCCGTGGATGCAGAAGACCCCTTTTCCGTCGGTGCTTACCCAAATGTGACCGTGGCGATCGGAGATTATGCGGGTGACTCCGACTTTACTTCCGTCGAAGGTCGAGGTCACGAAGGGTTTGATGGTCCCGTTGTTCCATTTCGCAAGTCCTAGTCTAGGGCCTTCGTTTAGCATGCCCACCCAGAGCGATCCGCCGACATCCGGTACCAAGCTCACGACTTGGCCTCCCGTCCGATAGGTCTCGGCAACGCCGCCATGCCAATGCACAAGTGCCGTAGGTCCTCCGAGCCAAAACCCGTCTTTGCCATCAGCCAACAGAGAATTGATTGGGGCAATCGGGATTCCTTCATCTTTACCGAAACACTTGAGAGCCTCGTGCGTGACATGGCAGAGCGGCGAATCTAAACTTCCCGGCGAGCCTCGCACGACCCACAACGAACCGTCAGGATCTTCGCTGATGTTTTGAGTCGATTGAACTCCTTTCAGTTCGAAATGTGAGCTGACGACTCTCCCTTGCAAGTGGGCGATTTCATCGTCCCCAACTACCCAAAGCCCACCAGAACGGTCGCCAAAAACGTTGGCTATTGCATGCATCGAAACGGTAGGCGGCAAGGCCCAGGGAACGAACCGAAGACCATCGAATCTGTAAAGGCCCCGAGTAGACACGAACCACAGAAAACCGTCCGATGTCTGTGCTATCGATATTATGTCCGCTGCTGGGGCGGACCCATCTTGGGTTCTCCAGGAGTTGTGGATGTACTGGGTAAGGCGCAGGTTCGGATCGAGGGCGTGAACCGTGCCTGCCAGCAACAATACGCAGGTGACACAAGAGGCCAACGTGGCCGCGGTCGTCATGCGGGGCCAGCTAAAGCGAAGCGGAAGCGGTCGGCGAGAAGCTATGTTTCCCATGTTGCAGCGTGAGACAACGGTTTATTCAGCCGCGCTTATTCATGGTCTATATCAAAAAACAATAAAGCAATGATACCGCTGACGGGGAGACGTGATCTTTGAATTAGGATACGCGCTGCGAAGGAAATGTGTTTGTCGCCCCCCCCACGACCAGTGAAGGGACCGCAATCTTGTCCCAACGGCAAGGCATTCTTGTAGCCTGGGAACAGTCTAACCGGCTCGGGGAGCGTGTCTGCGATCTTTTGTATTCGATCTCAGACAATTCTCCAAGGCTTGCAGGGCGTAGAGGGCAGTCTCGATAGCCTCAGTTTCACCGTCATAATTGGGGGAAGTTTCAAATAGCTCTCGGGATCGAAAGACGAGCACCCTCCGGGCTTCTTCGATGCGTGATGGTATTTTGTCGTGATAAACGAGCGAGTGTGCGGTCGTTCTTGACCGTGGAAAGTTGGGCGAGCGACGGACTTGAACCCGCGCGGCCTCTCGGGTGACAGCAACCCTAACCGGCAGTAAACCGCGCTGGGCAAAGAAACGAAGACTGACAGCCCGAGGATTTTACTGGCCAGGCGTCGACGAAGCCGTAGTGGCTGCAGATTAAATCTGTCAACCGTGTGTTTGCTCTGACACTTACTGGTAAGTGTCAGAGCAAACACATGGTTGACGATTAATCCGCAGCCAACGTGACTTCACCACTTGATCACTTGATCAGCAAGTTCAGGCGGCCAGTCTTCGTCCCCCCGTTCACGGCGGATTACTAATGGGATGGTCCGCCGCATCTACCCAGCCAGCAGGTTGGGTATAAGAGGTGAACAAGGAGGCGTCCCCATGCAACTACACACGATCGGCATTGATCTCGGCAAGACCCTTTTTCATCTGGTTGGGCTCAACCAACGCGGCGAGGTTGTGGTGCGCAAGAAGTTTTCCCGCAAGCAACTGCTGCACTTCACAGCGAACCTGCAGGTGGAATTGATTGGCATGGAAGCCTGCGGAGGCTCCCACTTTCTAGGGCGGGCTCTGAGAGAGCAGGGTCACGAGGTGCGGCTGATGCCGGCGCAGTATGTCAAGCCGTATGTAAAGACGAACAAGAGCGACTACATTGACGCCGAGGCGATTGCGGAGGCAGTCGAGCGGCCGAAGATGCGCTTCGTACCGATCAAGAGCGATGACCAACTGGATCTGCAGTCCCTGTATCGGGTACGGGAGCGTTGGGTGATGCGTCGCACCGCCGTCATCAACCAGATTCGTGGCTTGCTGCTCGAACGTGGAATCACCTTGCGGCAGGGGCGACGCCATGTGGATGAGGCCTTGCCCGGGATTCTGGAAGACGCCAGCGCCAAGCTCTCGGGCGCAGTGCGCTTGCTGCTGGCACAACTGAAGCTGGAACTCGATCACTTGCAAATGCGGATCGACGAAGCCGATGCGGTCATTCAGAAGATAGCTGGAGAGAACGAAGCCTGCCGACGGCTGGTCGCGATCCCGGGCATCGGACCTGTGACGGCGACCGCCATCATCGCCGCGATCGGCAACGGAGCAGCTTTCAAAAAAGGGCGAGGATTTTCCGCGTGGCTCGGAATCGTCCCGGGCGAATACACCACTGGCGGCAAGCAAAAGCTGCTGGGGATTAGCAAACGCGGAAACTCTTACTTGCGAAGACTCTTCGTGCAAGGGGCTCGCGCCGTCCTGCAACAGAGCACGAAGCAATCTTCCGGCCTGAGTGCGTGGCTGGCCCAACTCACATCTCGCACCCACCGGAACGTGGCTGCAGTGGCCCTAGCGAATAAGCTGGCGCGCATGGCCTGGGCTGTGCTCGCTAAGAATGAACCCTATCGGCCACCGATGTTGGCCGTTGCGGCGACCACGTGACTGGCCTGCAGATGACGCCTGGCTGAAGCCAGGCTTGGAAATCGCCTTGGCGATTCCCACATCTACAGACCAGCGGCTACTACGGAGTGGATGATTTTCTGCCAGGTCTGCTGGCGAACTATGAGATGACACAACGGTCGAACCCGGCGCTCTCGAAACCTGTTAACCGGAAAATGCCTTCCAAGGCTGCATTACTAATTAGGACGAGCGCGCAGCGCATTCCATCAAGTGCCAGGAGCTTGTGCTCCACAAAGGCCGGATACATTTGCGCAGACCATCCTGTCACTTTCGTTTTTCGCTTGCGACAAAGCGGCGGACCATACATTCCGGTTTGCCCGTGATCCGCTCGGAACTGCGGCGTCGGCAGACCAGATGTACGACATGCCGACTATACATCCAAGTGGGTGCTTGTTGGATTGCCGGCCCCCGATCCGGAATCTCCGCCGGCGCTTTTCAAGGGTCTTGAATGTGTGGCTAAGATGAGGCCACAGGCGCATATGCGGTGATGGCAGCAACGCGGAGCTCGACTTCTGTGCCCGCGCCGACCTCACTACGGATCACTATTTCACTCCCAATCAGTTTGGCCCGTTCGCGCATGCCATGCAAGCCATAGTGTCCTTTGAGGCCCTCAGCACCCAAGGATTTTGAGTCGATCCCCTTTCCATCATCGCGAACAAGAACCCTGAATTCCTTTTCTTCGTGGTGGATCTCTACCTTTATGTGCCGGGCTTCGGCATGTTGGAAGCTATTGCGGAGGGCCTCGATGGCAATGCGGTAAACCTCGCCGGCAAAAGTCGGATCCAGCTCACGGGCAACGCCTACAAGCTCGACTTGGAATACGGGAGAGCCATCGTCTCCGCGATCGGCTGCGTAACTCTCTCCAAAGGTCCTTATAGCGACTGCCAGGTCGTTGATTTCGACCTCGGGTGAGCGCAACCCCTGTATCGCATCACGGCCTTCGGTAATCGCTTGCGCAGCCATGTCAATCGCGCTGTCAAGCATCCTCTTGGCTTCAGCCGTGCGGGTGGGCAACAGGCTAGAAGCAGCTTGAAAATGAAATAACGTTCCGTGAAAACTCTGCAACAGAGTATCGTGTAGCTCTCGAGCAATGCGTGTCCGCTCGCGAACCCGCTCTTCCAGGCGCACTTCTTCCGCCCGCACGCGGTCACTGATGTCCCGGGAGACATGCAGCAGGAAGCGACGCCCGCCGTACCAAAAAGAACTCGTGTTTGCTTCGACAGGAAACACCGAGCCGTCCTTTCGCCGATGGCGGTGTGTGCCGACCACGGTTTCACCCGCCGCCGCTCGCTCCGCGGCTGATTCCATCTCCGCTCGATCCGAATCCAGGTGGAAGGCAACTGCCGTGTTCCCGATCAGTTCCTGCCGAGTGTAACCAAGGCTCTCGCATGCGGCCTGATTAAGATCAACGATGGTTCCTTGCTCGAGATCCTGGACGAAGAGGGCGTCGCCTGCGTGGTCCACAAATGTGCGAAAGCGCGTCTCGCCCTCGCGCAGCGCTTCTTCGGCACGCTTGCGTTCCGTCATGTCCCGCGCCACATGAACGACCTGTATAAGTTCACCGCTCGGGTCAAATACGGGGTCAACGGAAACCGACAACCAGGGGCCTCCCTCTCTAGCCAGGAGCTCCGCTTCTTCATGCGTCCGAGATTGGCGCATTTTGGCGAGAGGGCATTCCGCAGGGGACGTGGGAGTCCCATGGGTCAGCTCGTAGCAGTGTCCCCCGACGATTTTGTCAAACGGCAGCCCCAGAAACTCCGCCGCTGCATGGTTGGCTCGCAAGACACGGAAATCCTTGTCGAGCAGCAAGACCAAATCCTGCACCGCGTCAAAGGTAGCCTGCCACTGCGCGGCGGTATTGCGCACTTCTTCTTCGGCGCGCTTGCGTTCCGTGATATCGACCGTCGTGCCCAGCACTTCAACAAGCTCTCCGTCGGCATTCAAAACGGGGTGGTCCAGGCGATATGCGTGTTTGACGGTTCCATCGGGCAACACGATTCTGAATTCGACATCGGAATCTACTTTCTCATGGGTCGCCTTCTGGAACGCCTTCCAGAACTTGTCACGGTCTTCCGGGTGTATTCGTTGCAGCAGTTGGTCCAGCGTCGGTAACCCGTGATCCGGATCAAATCCAAAAATCCGGAACAGTTCTTCCGACCAATACAGCGGCTTGGTCGAGTCATCGGTGACAAAAGTGCACGTATGGGTCAGCCTCTGCGTTTCGGCTAGATACGCCTCACTCTGCCGCAGAGCTTGCTCTGCCTGTTTGCGTGCGGCCCGGGAACGCAGGTTGACGATGCCGAACGCCAAGTCCCCAGCCAGTTCCTCAAGCAGCCGAACCTCTTCCGATGTAAAAGCGTTGGGCTGTGCGGAATGAATGGTGAGGCTGCCGAATGCGTTGTCGTTTTCGTCCTTGAGGGGCAAGGCGATGCCGGAACGAAAACCGCGCTGCAAAAGGCCCTCCCGCCAGGGGGCGAGTCGAGGATCCTTTGCGAAATCCTGAATGCAACAGCTTTTCCCGCTCCGGATGGCGGTTCCGGTGGGGCTGCGCCCACGGTCCGTGTCGGCCCAGGTTATGCCGGCGGATGCGAGATATCCCTCCTCGGCTCCGGTCCATGCGACCGGGCGCACGCTCTTGACCTCGTCGTGTTCGGCATAGGACACCCACGCCATGCGGTAACCCGCCTCCTCGCAGACGATCCGGCAGATTTCTTCGAGCAAGCTTTTCTCATCGGTGGCGCGCAGGAGGGCCTGGTTGCAGTTGCTGATCGCTCGCAGTTCGCGATTCAAACGACGCAACGCCTCCTCGGCATGCTTGCGCTCGGTGATGTCGCTTACCAGGGCCAGACAGCCGCTGTGCTGTCCATCCCTTAGAACCGGTGATACGCGCA
>DAIUEW010000122.1:0-7206 GCA_036844925.1 Candidatus Sulfotelmatobacter sp. | reverse complement strand
GTAGCTGCTCTTCGGCCTGCTTTCTGTCCTCTATATCGATGCTCGATCCATACCACTTGACAATTTGGCCGAATTCGTCGCGCACGGCCACTTTGTGGTGCAGCATCCAGCGATAATCCCCGTCTGCCCGCCGCACGCGCGCTTCATGTAGGAAAGGCTCGCCGCTTGCTATTGAATGGCGCCACTTGTCCACTATGGCTTCGACGTCTTCAGGATGAATTGCTGCTCTCCATTTCCAACCCAGAAGATCATCCATCGGAAGTCCCAAATACTGGAGCCAACGTTGGTTGAAGTAGTCGAGGTAGCCGTCAGGCCTGCCGGTGTGTATCAGTGAGGGAATGGAATCGATGAGGCTTTCGAGGTGTTTCGATTCGGATTCATGTCCTAGCGAGGCCATAGCGCTCTCATTAATTGCCAGCCCCAACCGGTCGAGTCCTCTAATCGGGAGCTTTCGCGATCTCTATCCACTCTCGATTTACAAACTCGTGCGACCCATCGGGCAGGGCACAAATGATCAGCGACCGAATCCTGTCACTCACTGTCCGAAGAGCTGGAGAATCGACCTCTTGAACCGACCGGATGGCACCATCTCACTGGTGCCCATGGCGGGCATTATATGCCCTTTTAGATGTTTTCCATCTCTCCTGGCGTCTCAACTACGGCCTTGTCCTGTCAGCATCCATGCAAATGAGAGCACTAATGTTCGAGGCCGTCAGTGAAATAATCTTGTAACGAGTTCGAGGTCGGAAGCGCTCGCAGCTTCACTGGATCACGCCCGTGAACAGCCAGGATGGTGCACGGATCGAGATCGCGAATGGTGGGAATTAGACGTTTTCGGGCCGTGCCAGTCGCGGCCAGAATTGCCATGCGTAGTGTCTTCACAGTTCGGGATTTCCGCGGAACTCTCAACCCCTCCGCAGACTATGGGTACGAGCTCGCTGTGAAGCGTGCCGTCACCGAAACTGGCTGTCGGTGCCCTCCGCGAGGTAAGTTAGCACCGCTACCGCCATGCCAGATGTAAGAGGCGAAACAGAAATTTGAAGCGCGGGTTTTCAATGCACTGAGAAATGACCCGGCTTTGAATCGCAAACTGGAACCACCTGGCTGGCGTTGCCGTCAGTTGCCAAACACCTGTCAATCCCTTGTCTTTTGACGAAAAAACCTGGGCCTTGTCTGCGAAATTCTGTTCGAAGGCTCATTCACCCTCAGGCACTTACTGAGATCATGGTGTCAGTTCTGATTGGCCGCCACTTTGCATTGCAAGAGTAGTTCCGAAGAGAGCGGAGTCTCTTGCTTCGTTCCGGTCTAGAAGGGTGGCATCGACTTTAGCCTTATGGACTCGACTTGCAACAGCTTGGCTTTCGAAGCAGAACACCAATCAACCAGGGGCACGAAGGCAGTGCGCTTAAGCAACTCCGTTAGAGGCCGGAAGGTCGATCTCTACTTTTTCCTCATTGTCGTATCGATTGATGCACGTTTTTATGAACTGGTTCACAAACCATGCTTTCGGTTCCCACGCCGCTGAGTGGCTCGCAGTCGTAATCTTACTTGCGCTCGCGTTTTGCATCGGCACACTGAAATTTGTCTCCTCGCTTCTTACCCACGAACGCGACGCAGCCGAATCCGAGAAGGACTATTGGCGCATACATGGCGGAGAATGGAATGGCTTCGATGCACTGCCTGGTGAAAAACCAGGGATTCATTTTTGGTATACCTTCCCAGCCACTTCAATTCCGCTAACTCTGGCACAGTTCGTTCAGAAGTGCCCGTGGATTCCTTCATGCGTAACTGAAGGCGGTCTGCTGCTTCACACCCTCCTATTCCGCAAGGGTTGTGCGCTGAGAGCGACCGTTTCATTTTGGCCCTCCTCGTGCAAACGCAATGTTCGCGCGCGGAGGTCAACAGATTGAGGCCGTTTCTGATCGGAAGGACTGTCTTCGCCCACACTGTCGTTGGCACTTGACAGTTTCTTGACACTTTCGACACTTCAACACCAGCGCCGATTAGTCTCTCCACAGAATCCCTCCATTTCCAGAGGATTGGAAGCACAAACCTGTATCCCCTATCTGGCATGCCAGTTGCCTTTATCCAAGGCTGAGTTCCGAATCTGTCGACAAGAACGTCCAGACCGATCACGTGCAGGAAATTCAGCACATTGCGCACTTCTCGGTTTGGCATCTGCGTTGCTCTTCCTGTGAGACGTAGAGAGGCTACGGTTGAAACGCTTATGCATTGATCTCGGTGCCGCACTCGCTGTGGCGTTAGTGCTTTCCGCGCTGGCCTCAGGCCAGAACAATCCAGCGACGTCGCGAACAGCAACCATCATGGGCACCGTCACCGATGTCAACGGCGATGCGATCCCGGACGCGACGATCGTTCTTAAAGAAGTTGAAGGCAATGACCCTCGTACGCTCGTGACCACCGAGACCGGGATGTTCGAGTTTCACGATGTGACACCAGGCATTACGTATCAGCTCAGCATCAGCGCCAAGGATTTTGCAGGGTGGGTATCTCCTCCGATCATACTGAATCCGGATCAGTTCAAAATTGTGACCGGCATCCAACTGCGAATTGCAACCGAGCGCACTGCTGTCGCCGTCCATTACGACTCTGTCGAAGTTGCTACCGAGCAGTTCAGGGCCGAAGAAAAGCAGCGCGTGTTCGGAATCATTCCGAACTTTTACGTTTCCTATGACAGCGATCCTGCACCGCTGACGACAGGGATGAAGTTCAAGCTGGCGCTGAAGGTCTCCACAGACCCAGTTACGGCGGCGGGAGTCTTCTTTGTGGCCAGTGCCAAGCAAGCTGGCGATACTCCGCACTATGGCCAAGGCTGGGGAGCATATGGAAAGCGCGTTGGCGCAGTCGCCACCGATGGTTTTTCGGACATCATGATCGGAGGTGCCATACTGCCTTCCCTGTTGCACCAGGACCCGCGCTACTTCTACCAGGGAACTGGTACCACTGGCTCCCGAATCCGCCACGCGGTATTCAGTCCGTTTGTGGCAAGAGCGGACAATGGAAAATCGCAACCAAACTACTCTACCTTGGGCGGCGTTCTAGCATCATCCAGCCTCGCAAACCTTTACTATCCCAGATCCGATCGTGGTGCCGGGCTGGTGTTCGGAAATTTTGCGATCGGCATCGCTGAACGAATTGGGGCAAGCCTGGCCCAGGAATTCCTGATCGGCAAGTTCACCCGAAGAGGTGGTCACCTCAAAGGCAGCGAGTAGGAGAAACTCTCCGTCGTCAGGAGAGTGGCGGATGTCCGGTGTGGACGAAAGCTACCCGAAACAGATGAAACGCTCAACGCACGATAACTACTCCTAGCCAAATAGCACCAATTGGCTCGGCCCACTCGTCATGAAAAATGGGTTCGCATATTTCTGCAATCGAGGACCCGGAGGCTAGACCTTATGGCAACCGCTCCGAAGTTTCGCATTGATGTCGACATTCACAATCTGCTGATGGATTCATCGCGGCAGGTGGTCAAGCCCGCGGCGGCAAAGGGGCTGACGCTGCCCGAACCTGTATTTCCCCAGTATCCGGAAAAGCTGGTCGATCCTGGACCCGAAATAGCTCCCGAAAAACGGGACTGGAGTCTGTCGCACGTCTATCGTGCCGTGCGGGGATGGCTTTTCCCCTATGTACGGTCGCGCGTGATGCCCGGCGAATTCCATCCCATCACCGCCTACCTGTTTGTCGAGTACAAATGCAATCTCGACTGCTGGTACTGCTGGGCTTACAACAACAAAGTAAAGGGCATGACCGAGGATGTGGCGCGGCGTTCCATCGACTGGCTTTACGATCACGGCTGCCGCGTGCTCGCGCTGATGGGTGGAGAGCCATTGTTGCGCCCTCAATTCGCTCACAAGGTAGTGAATTACGCTGCCAAGAAAGGATTCTGGATCTACATCGGTACTAACGGCCGGCTGTTGCGCCCCGATGTGGCTGACCGTTTGGGTGACGCTGGCGCTTCTGTCTTTAACTTTGCCGTCGATTCCTGGGACGAGAAGCCGAGCTTGCCAAAAGCCGTCGTACCCGTGCGCAAGCACTTGGAGCACCTACTGAAGAAGCAACACGTGTACGGCTACATGGTTTTTTTCAACATGAACATCTGCCGAAACAACACGGAAGATATTCGAACCCTTACCGAGTATGCGCGCGACCACCGCATTGCTACCGACTATCACATCAACGAAACTCCCATGCTCGAGCAAGACGAGCACTTCAAACATCTGAGCGACAATCCAACTTATATTCGTCCCGAGGACTGGCCGGAAATAGACTCGCTGGTGGATTGGCTGATCGAGAAAAACAAGGCTGGCTACCAGATGGTCAATTCGGTGCAGCGCCTGCAGGAAATCAAGGCTTTCATCCGAATGGCGAGCGGCGCAGATTTGAAGCGGCTTGGCTGGAACGGTGACGGGAGCGGCGGCAATGGAAACATTGCTAAGCGGCTGGTCGATACTCCCGGAATTGTCCAAGATGCAATTGGCGAGTTGCGCTTTGCGGAGTGGAACTGTCGGGCCGGCCAGAACAATGTGATCATTCGAACCGACGGGACCGTCGCTCCCTGTTTCCCCATGTACGCATCTACCTACGATTGGGGAAACATCGATAAGCACAAATTCGATGACGGTCAACTCGCCAGCATGAAGAAAACCTGCCAACAACATTGTTTTTCGACGCTGAATCACAATCTCGCGTACTGCTACAACGACGCTCGGGTAATCAAGTTCGTCTGGACGAATCTGGTCAAGAACCGGATGAAGGGCGGTGCAAGAAGTTTCGACGACTGATAGAAGGTGAGAGGGCCAACAGTTCACCGACGAAGACTAACAAAAAGGGAGACTATTTCGTGTCTACGATTACGACGAAAGATGACACCACGATCTTCTACAAAGACTGGGGCAAGGGCCGGCCGATTGTCTTTAGTCACGGGTGGCCACTGACGGCGGACGACTGGGACGCGCAGATGCTGTTTTTTGGCCAGCGAGGATTTCGCGTCATTGCGCATGACCGGAGAGGTCACGGTCGCTCTACGCAAACCTGGGACGGCAATGACATGGACACTTATGCCGATGATCTCGCGCAACTCGTCGAGAGGCTGGACCTACGAGATGCGATTCACGTCGGCCACTCGACCGGAGGTGGCGAAGTCGTTCGTTACATCGCTCGACACGGTTCAAAGCGTGCCGCAAAGGCGGTTCTGATTGGGGCCGTACCTCCAATCATGCTGAAGACTCCCTCGAATCCTGGCGGATTGCCAATTGAGGTTTTCGACGGCGTTCGAAACGGAGTCGCAACGAACCGTGCCCAGACTTTCATTGATATTACTTTGCCCTTCTACGGCTTCAACCGTCCTGGAGCAAAGGTTTCCGAGGGAATCCGCCAGCGCTGGTGGCTGCAGGGGATGATGGGTGGAATCAAGGCTCATTATGACTGCATCAAGGCGTTCTCTGAGACCGATTTTACTGAGGATCTCAAGAAAATCGATGTCCCTACGCTCATTCTGCACGGCGATGACGATCAGATCGTCCCCGTTGCAAACTCTGCCCTCCTGTCGGCAAAGCTGGTAAGGAACTCCACGCTCAAAATCTATCCTCGTTTACCACACGGGATGTGCACGACCAATCCAGCTGTCATCAACGAAGATATACTCGCTTTCCTTTCCGATACGGGGCTAAAGAGGAATCACGACAGCGCGTAGATTCATAAACATCCCGCTAAGTTTGGCGCTGATTACGACCTGCTCTCTCGCGCAGAGAGCAGAACACTCAACCGGAACCGTTCAGGACGATACGCATTCCGCATCGGTTCCCGAATGGTCGGCTATTCAGTCACGATTGGCGCTGGGAAGTCAGCTGGATTGGATATGGGCTGGGCCAAGCTTGTCGGCCACATCGCCCAGGCCTACCGAAGGTAAATGGGATCGCTCTCCGGGTTATGGCTGTGGTTAGAGTCCTGGGGCCGGGCCCAATGAGCAGAAATGTGGCACACCACTGGCACCCGGGACTGCTGTACAAAAAGGAGTTGGTGAGCGCGGTAGGAATCGAACCTACAACCTACTGATTAAGAGTCAGTTGCTCTGCCAATTGAGCTACGCGCCCACTGCTTTAATTTGAATGACTTGCAGGCAATCTCTTGGACCGTTTCGCCGTAACTATCACTGATCTGTCACTTGAGGTTTTGAGTCTGCGCATCGCGTTCGTCACGTCGTCCGTGGAGACGATGTTGTAGCGGCGGAAAACTTCAGCGGTCTTGTGCCCGGAGATCCTCATTATCACCGTTTCATCAACACCAGCAATTCTCAAGTTGCGAACGGCGCTGCGGCGCAAGTCGTGCAGCAGCGGTCCTTTATATTTGTACCACACGAAGCGGGATCCCTCATCGTGCTACCCACTGAGTTGTACCGAGAAATCCAGTCGGCACCTGGATAGTCTTATCTCCGCGTTCTCTTTTACGCTTTCTCTGGTATTGGACATGGCTGTACATGCCAGATTTCTGCTGAGTATTCAGCGATGGTGCGGTCGCTGGAGAACTTCCCCGAGCCTGCTACGTTCAAGATGGCTCTGCGCGCCCACTCGTCGGAATCGGCATATAACGCGTTCAGCTGCGCGTCTGCCGTGAGGTACGACTTCAGGTCCGCCAAGTGCATGTAGTGGTCGCCCTGCTTCAGCAACATGTCCCGCAACGGCTCGAAGACACCTCGCTCATCGCAGCTGAAATAATCCGAGAAAATCAAGTCTAGGGCTTGGCGGGTCTCCGGATCGTGTTCGTAGTGCCAGCGCGGGTTGTACCAGCCGCGACTGCCAATCACCTGCTCAGCCGTCAACCCGAAGAGGAAGAAGTTCTCCTCGCCGACCTCTGCAGCCATCTCAATCGTCGCGCCGTCGCGTGTGCCGATCGTCAATGCGCCGTTCATCATGAACTTCATGTTGCTTGTGCCACTGGCTTCATAGCCTGCCGTCGAGATCTGGTTGGAGACGTCACTGGCGGGAATGAGGTGCTCCGCAAGCGAGACGCAGTAGTCGGGCAGGAATACCACCTTAAGCCGTTCGCGTACTGTGGGGTCGCCGTCGATGGTCGCAGCCAGATTGTTAATGAACTTGATGATCACCTTGGCGAGCCGGTAGGCAGGCGCGGCCTTGCCGGCGAAAAAGAACGTACGTGGGTACAGGTTGAGCCCCGGGTCCTGGCGCA
>DAIUEW010000121.1:0-7316 GCA_036844925.1 Candidatus Sulfotelmatobacter sp. | reverse complement strand
GCGAGTTGCAGGCGCCGAGGCACTACGATGCCTTCGCAGAGAAACACGCGCCGCTGTTGTTACACCTGCCATACCATTGCGGAGAGCTGAGGATAATTCGAACGTTCGTTCGAATATAGTATACGGAAATGTGATCCGGATCACAAGACCTGGGTTGCTCCTTGGCAAGTTCTTAGGACATCGGGATCGGACGATCTCTATTTCTACGTTCTGGACTCCGTGTCCCGCTCTGATCAAGACCTGGACTTAATTTCTTATATCCGCCAACATTCGCTCTACTTCAGTCTTCACCTCGCCGGTAAGTGGCAGCAGCGGCAGGCGTGCCGGGCCGCCAAAGTAGCCGTTGAAGTCCATGCCATGCTTTACTCCAGGAATTCCTAACTCGCCCACAACGCGTTCTGCCGTGCGAGCAATACGCTGCTGTTTCAGTCGCGCCAACTCATCGTCGCCTTCTTTCCACGCGGCATAGATTTCATAGCACGAGGTCGGGGCCAGACAGGCAAAAGCAAGAATCGCGCCCACTGCTCCAGCCTCAAGTGAAGGATGCAACTTGTTGGCGGCGCCTACCAGCACCTGAAATCCAGTTTCTTTCTGCCTGGTTTTAATGTTGCCGAAGACCGTGACGCCCGCCGAAGAAGGCTTCGGCAAGGATGCAGAACCTGCCAGCACGGCAACCGAAACCAGCTCTCCACCTTCGCGACTCGACCCTGCAGTCGCACTAGCCAACATGCGTGGCGTCACTGCCTCAAACGTCTCAGTGACGGTTGCGCTGCGCTTTATGTGTCGTGTGCCCTCCACCATCTTGCGCACTTTGTCCACATCTCCACTCGATTCCTTAATTCCGATCAGGTTCGGATGCTCCGCCAGTTCGATCACGAGTTCTGCCGGAATGTCGTAGCCGGTCGCCTGCGGAAAGTTGTAAATAATCACCGGCAGCGGCGAACGATCGGCCACGGTGCGATAAAACGCCAGAATGTTTGCCGGTTGCATCTGCTTCTTGTAGTAATGCGGAGTGCGCACCATGGCAACATCGTAGCCAAGTTCGGCGGCAAACTCGGTAAGCCGCAAAGTCTCGATCGCCGATTCGATCCCTGTACCCGCGATCAGCACTTTGTTCGGCGCACTGGCCTCGCGTGCCGATTTGAGGACGTCTCGCCTCTCTTGATCGGAAAGTAGAATGGCTTCGCCCGTCGATCCAAGTACGACTACGCCGGCACAAGGCGTACGCGAATATCGCTCAACGTTACTCTCGAGCTTCTTGAAGTAGACGTTGCCGTCGGGATAGAACGGCGTGGTAATGGGAGGAAAGACACCGTGAATTAACATAGCCAATACAGCGTATCACTTCTTCGGCGGGCTTAGCAGCGGGATGGCTTCTCGTTTGTTTCGGCGGTAAACCCGAAAATCGTGGTCGACGGTGATGAGGGTGTGCCGCGGGTAGAGTTCGCTCATACGAATCAGGCAGAGATCGGCAAGGTCGGGTTTTCGATCGGCATAGCGAGTGGCGAGAACGTGGAGATGTTCCAGATGGCCGGTGAAATCGAATGCGAGGCGAAGCATTCCGTTTTGCAACATCTCAAGCGGCAATTCGCTGGACCGCACATGGAATGCGGTTTCTGATAAAACCGATTCGCAGGTCAGCGCAGGCCAACGGATAGCTTCTGCAACCTCGATTGCCCAAGCATGGTAGGTGTCATGCTGCTCGAGCAGAGCCACCAGAAATCCGGTGTCCGCAATGGCGTTCACTTGCGCGAATATCCCTTGCGCGAAGAAAGGTCAGGCGGGCCGTCTTTTAAAATACCCGCATATTTTCTCCACGCCTGGTTCGCGTCGGAGCCAAGCGTGGTTTCCAGGGACTGACGGACGACGCGGCCCACCGGAAGCCCAGTTCGGCGAGCTTTCTCCCGTACCCGCTCCAGGAGTTCTTCCGGCAAGCGAACCGTAAGTGTATTACTCATATGGATATATTGTAACACAGGCAGAACTAAGAAGGGATATCCGCCAATTCCAGTTTACCGAGCATTCACGTCCTGCTCACATTTCGTTCCGCGTGCAACTGCTGCAGGGCTCTGATATTCACTTCGCCACGCTGCAAAGCCGCGATCCCTTCCGCAGCGGCCCGTGCGGCCGAAAGCGTGGTGATCGTCGGAATGCGCGCCATGACCGCCGCGCGGCGGATCGCCTTCTCGTCGAACCATGGCTCCAGACCGGTGGGAGTATTGACGATCAGATGAATGCGCTGGCCCTTGATGAAATCCACCACGTTCGGACGGCCCTCTTTCACTTTGTAGACTCGTTCGACCTTCATGCCCGCGGATTCGATCACGTCAGCAGTGCCGGAGGTCGCTACCAGCTTGAAACCCATATGTACAAACTTGCGCGCGAGTTCGGCAACGTACCGCTTGTCGTGGTCGGTCACGCTGATGAAGACCGTGCCCTGGGTCGGCAACTTCTGGCCTGCAGCCAACTGCGCCTTGGCGAAGGCTTCGCCGAAGCTGTCGCCGACGCCCATAACTTCGCCGGTTGATTTCATCTCCGGCCCCAGCACGGTATCGACGCCGGGAAACTTGTTCCACGGAAACACCGGCGACTTCACGTAGTAGCAGCTTCCCGTATCGAGGTCGGTGCGGCGGTCGATATTCTCCGGAAGGAATTCCCGCAGCTTGCGCCCCGTCATCAGCCGTGCCGCAATCTTCGCCAGCGGCACGCCTGTGGCTTTCGAAACATAGGGAACCGTGCGCGAAGCCCTCGGGTTGACCTCAAGCACATAGACTTTTCCGCCTTCGGCGCCGTTGCCTGATCCGCTGCCATCGCCGCGCGGAATGGCGAACTGGATATTCATCAGCCCAACTACCTTCAGCGTGCGCGCCAGCTTGAAGGTGTAGTCGCGCATGCGCTCCATAAGGTGTTGTGGAATATCGACGGCTGGCAGCACGCAGGATGAATCGCCCGAGTGAATGCCGGCTTCCTCGATGTGCTGCATGATTCCGCCAATCACCACGTCCTCGCCATCAGAGAGCGCATCGACGTCCACTTCAATCGCGTCTTCGAGGAAGTGATCGATCAGCACCGGTCGATCGTGCGAGTACTCGACCGCCTCTTTCATGTACCGCACAACCGACTCTTCATCGTAGGCGATCACCATGGCGCGACCGCCGAGCACGTAGGAGGGCCGCACCACCACCGGATATCCCACGCGCTTTGCTCCGTCGATCGCCTCCTCCAACGAGGTTGCCATCATTCCTGCCGCCTGCGGAATTTGCAGTTCCTCCAGCAGTTTGTTGAAGTGTTTGCGATCTTCAGCCAGGTCAATCGATTCCGGCGATGTGCCGATAATGTTGAGGCCTGCGGCCTTAAGGGGCAGAGCCAGGTTGAGAGGCGTCTGCCCACCAAACTGCACGATCACACCGCATGGCGCACCCTTCGACGTCTCGTGCTGATAAATCGCCCAAACATCTTCAAACGTCAACGGCTCAAAGTAGAGACGGTCGCTGGTGTCGTAATCGGTCGAGACAGTTTCAGGATTGCAATTGATCATGATCGTCTCGTATCCGTCTTCGTGCAGTGCGAACGATGCGTGACAGCAGCAATAATCGAATTCAATTCCTTGCCCGATACGGTTCGGACCGCTGCCCAGAATGATGATCTTCTTTTTATCCGTCGGAGCGGCTTCGTCTTCATCCTCGTAGGTCGAGTAAAGATACGGGGTAAAGCTTTCGAATTCCGCCGCACACGTGTCCACGCGCTTGTAGACGGGCAAGACGCCGTGCTTCTTGCGGAGGTGGCGGACTTTCTCCTGGCCTTCCAGCCGCCACACATTCGCCAGGCGCCCGTCGGAAAATCCCATGCGCTTGGATTCGCGCAACACCTCGGTTGGAATCGACTCAATCGGGTGCTTCTCCAACTCAAGCTGCATGTCGTTAATTTCTTTGAGCTGATACAGGAACCACGGATCCATCGAGGTCATCTTCGCGATCTGCTTTACCGTGTGCCCCTGTCGCAAAGCGTATTGCACATAGGCCAACCGCTCGGGATGCGGCGTCACCAGCCGCTGCGTCAGGATTTTGGGCTCGATCTTTCCGCCGCCAACGCGCTTTCCCGTGTCGAGGGAGCGAACGCCCTTCATTAACGCCTCTTTAAAAGTACGGCCGATCGCCATCACTTCGCCGACCGACTTCATCTGAACGCCAAGGTTCTCGTCGGCTCCGGGAAATTTTTCGAACTGCCACTTCGGAATCTTCACCACCACGTAGTCGAGCGTCGGCTCGAAGCACGCCGGAGTCTTGCGCGTGATGTCGTTGGGAATTTCATCCAGGGTGTATCCCACGGCAAGTTTCGCGGCGATCTTCGCAATCGGAAATCCCGTAGCTTTCGACGCTAACGCCGACGAGCGCGAAACGCGGGGGTTCATCTCGATGACCACCATGCGTCCGGTTTCGGGATTCACACCGAACTGAATGTTCGATCCGCCCGTGTCCACGCCAATTTCGCGGATCACCGCAATCGAGGCGTCGCGCATCGCCTGGTACTCGCGGTCAGTGAGCGTTTGCGCTGGGGCCACTGTAATGGAGTCGCCCGTGTGCACGCCCATGGGATCGAAGTTCTCGATCGAGCAAATGATGATGACGTTGTCTTTGGTGTCGCGCATCACCTCGAGCTCGAATTCTTTCCATCCCAGCACCGACTCTTCGATCAGCGCCTCGTGAACCGGAGACATATCCAAACCGCGGGCCAGCACTTCAACCAGCTCTTCGCGGTTGAAGGCGATGCCGCCCCCCGTTCCGCCGAGCGTGAACGACGGCCGAATGATGACCGGAAATCCGATCTTGCCCGCGAACTCCAAGCCATCTTTTGTGCTGTTCACCAACGCCGACTTGGGAACGTCGAGCCCAATCTTCTGCATCGCGTCCTTGAAGAAGAGCCGGTCCTCTGCTTTCTTAATGGCCTCGACGTTCGCCCCGATCAGGCTGACATTGTATTTTTCAAGAACGCCGCCATCGGAAAGTTCAATGGCAAGGTTGAGTGCAGTCTGCCCGCCGACGGTAGGCAGCACGGCGAAACCCGCGCCCGGCGTCAGTTCCCGCTCGATGCGGATGATCGCTTCCAAATACTCGAGGGTGAGCGGCTCGATATAGGTGCGGTCGGCAATCTCCGGGTCGGTCATGATGGTCGCTGGATTGGAGTTGGCCAGCACCACTTGATAGCCCTCAGACTTGAGCGCCTTGCAAGCCTGCGTGCCAGAGTAATCGAACTCCGCCGACTGTCCGATGACGATGGGCCCGGAACCGAGGATCAGGATTTTCGAGATATCAGTGCGTTTGGGCATTTACGATGCAATCTTCCGCGAATTCTTTTGGAAAGTAACGGACGCGACGCGTTTGTTTTGATTAAGCGAGGCTTCAGACGCGCCGATTGGTTTCTTGGTCTGAAAGGGCGTAGCTTCCACGCCGCAGAGCTTTTCGTCTTGAAAGGGCGCGCCTTCAGGCGCGCCGTAGAACTCGTCTATGTCTTGGGGCTTTAGCCCCTGAGGCACCGCATCCAACTCGAATCCAGGATGCGCTGACGAGTAAGGATATTCTTTCGCCCGTTCGCAAAGATGCGTGCGAACAGGATTCTCCCGAATGTATGCAGCGTGACGCAGATAGTCTTCCGCATCGCGTATCCGATGATCCGAAAATCCCTTCTGCCAGACTTCCAAATTTGAGCCTAGCTCTTTCTTGGCTCGATAGGAGAATCCGCCCTTGATGAATTGGACGGCTTTCTCCAAGCTTGTCTTGGGCGTGATGAGCACGTGCACGTGGTCGGGCACGACAACGAATTCGTGCAACATAAAGGCAGAACGGCGATAGTGATAGAGGACGTCGATGAGCAGACCGGCCCATCTCTCGTTGCGAAAGAGAGAGAGCCGATCCCAAGTAGCAGACGTCACCATGTAGGTTTGGCTGGTATTCGTAGCGTGCTCTCTGGTTGGTCTCACGACCGTACCTCAGCGGCTAAAGCCGCAATTCTTATTTGCACCTATTACGGCGCGCCTTGAAGGCGCGCCCTTTCAAAGCAAATGAGGACCAACAAGTATCGGTCGCCGCCACCGGCACTGTCATTTTGATCCCTTGCCAAATCCCTGAAGGACAACTTAACTGGAGTTAGAGCACGGCAGAATCCCCACGACGGCTCAAATTTCAGCCGATACGAACCGTGCTTGACGCGACCGAAATCAAACCTTCCCTGTCGATCGGTTTCAATCCGGCGCTATCCTTTCCACTCCTCCATCATTTTCGTGAACTCCTTGAACAGGTAATGCGAGTCATGCGGCCCCGGCGCGGCTTCCGGGTGATACTGCACGCTGAATAGCGGCAGGTTGCGATGCCGCAGGCCCTCCAGCGTTGAGTCATTCAGATCGATGTGTGTGAGTTCGACTTCACTCTCCGGCAGCGAATCGGGATCGACGGCAAAGTTGTGATTGTGCGCGGTGATCTCAATCTTGCCTGTCTGCAACCGCTTCACCGGATGATTCCCGCCATGGTGTCCGAACTTCAGCTTGAAGGTTTTTCCCCCGAGCGCAATGCCGGTGAGTTGATGTCCCAGACAAATTCCAAAGATCGGCATTCTTCCCATCAGCCGACGAATGCTGTCCACCGCATACGTACACGGCTCGGGATCGCCCGGGCCATTCGACAGAAACACACCGTCCGGCTTCAAGGCCAGCACATCCTCTGCGAGCGTTTGAGCGGGTACTACCGTCACCCGGCAAGCTTCGCCGCGTAACTTACGTAAAATGTTTTGCTTGATTCCGAAATCATAAGCTACTACATGAAACCGCGCTGGCTCGTCCTTTACCCCTACTACGGCCACCGGCTCGTGCGAGCGCTCACCCACCTCCCACACATAAGGCCGTTTCGTGCTCACCTCTTTGGCCAAGTCGGTGCCGTCCATCTTCGGAATGGAGTTCGCCTTCGCTACCAACTTCTCGGCGTCGCTCTCGATGGTGGAGACCACACCGCGCATTACTCCGTGATCACGCAGATGCCGCACCAGCGCCCGCGTGTCGATATCCGACAGCACTGGCACCTGGAATTGTTCTAGATATTCCTCAGCCACCTGCTGCGAGCGCCAGTTCGAACTCACTTTCGAAAACTCGCGCACGATCAGCCCTTCGATCCACGGACGCGTGGCTTCGTTGTCTTCCTGGTTAGTGCCGTAGTTGCCGATTTGAGGATTGGTCAGGACAACGATCTGTCCCGAATAAGATGGGTCGGTGAAGATTTCCTGGTAGCCGGTGATGGAAGTATTAAAAACGACTTCGCCGTAGCATTCGC
>DAIUEW010000120.1:0-7326 GCA_036844925.1 Candidatus Sulfotelmatobacter sp. | reverse complement strand
GCCTTCACGGATGAACTGGATCTCGTCATAAGGATGCCGGTGCGGACCCGGCCCCGATCCGGGTTTCCCGTGGAACAGAAACACCGAAACATTAGTGTTGCCCTGCTCAGCTCCGACAAACTCATGCGAACTACCAACAAAGGGCAGGTTCTCTTGGCGCACGTGATACATCTTTGGTCACCCTCCTGCGAGGATATGATGACCGTAGTCACGGTTTGGGTCCACGAATACCAATGAGTGCGATCGGGATGTTACGCCAAGTGAGGATTGCGTCTCGGTTGAAGAGACCTCGTGTTATTGATCGCGAACAAGATCGACGGCAATCCAAATTCGTTCAACTCGATACGTTAGGGGACGCGGCGCTTTCGAAGCATGCCGACGACTGCGGCTGACGGAATAGGGCCGGCTATAAACCACGCACCAATGAATAGGAACGCCCAAGTGTGGTATTCAGACCTTATGAGTGCCCTGTCGAATTCAGACCCGTCGGTGAGCCAAGTCGGAGACCAGTAAAGGCAGTACGCAAGAGCGAAGGGCACGATCACAACCCAAACTTTGTGTAAGGATTGCGGGCACACGGAGCATAATAGCCAAACGATGGCCGCTGAAAGGATGGCTACCAGAACGGCTCCCGAGCCAAGTGATAATGATTCGACCAATGCCTTCATTCGCTGCCTAGCCGCACAATAGACTTCAAACTAACACATTGTTAACTGTCGAAAACGGGCGGGCACACTCATCGACTGAGTGCTGTGGCGATTCTTCGTCAAGTGTAAGCGCGCGGCGGCGAATCGACGAATCGCTTCCTGCATCGGTTAAGTACGGGAAAGCCAGTCTGCTTGCTTGCGCTCCAGGTGGGATCTTTTCCCTTTGAGGAGGCGTTCGTCCGGGCGCTAAGGTTGAACGAGCGAACTAAAGCCCTTGATCCACTGATTCAGACGCCCACCTATCAATCTTTCGATTCCTTAGGCTAGCCTCAACCCCCAGCACACATCGCAGTAACCAAATTATGGATCTCGCCCACATATTTCGTTGATTCGTTGACGAAATCGTTCCAACTGATTTCGTCTGCGAAGGGGCAGTGTTCAGCAAGGAGTCTCCACTCGGCGGTACAGGACTCCAAGGGCCCTGGTGTTTCCGCGTAACCTAATCCGAGGTCCGAAGCTCGACACAACCTGTCCGATAGCGAGACGATGGCCACCAGCGCCGGGTTATGAGTTGCAGCGGCAGGATCGTGGTGACAAAGAATCACTTCCACCAGAGTATCGGCAAGTCGCCATTGACGCGCCAGGATCTCTCCGCTCTGACAATGAGTGAACCCCAGGTCCAAATACTCTACCTCTCCCGCAAAAAGGCCCTCGCGTTGAGCTCTTTCCATCATGGCCTTTGTCTGCTGCGGGAGGACAACCATATTTACAATGTATCCGATGTCGTGCATCAATCCCGCAAGGTAGGCCTTTTCGGGATCACCGAAACCGACCGAACGCGCCAGCTTGCGCGCGATGATAGCGCAAGCGAGCGAATGTTGCCAGAAAACCAAGGGATCGAGACCGCCGCCCTGGGAAAGGGGAACGATTCGCATCAGCCCGCAAGATACAGCTACGTCACGGATTCGGGCGATGCCAAGAGTGCGCACGGCTCCGCGCAGAGATTCTAAGGCGGGACCACGGCTGAACAAAGCCGAGTTTGCCATTCGAAGGCATTGTGCCGCCAGGGACTCATCGCGGCCAATGATGTCCGCCACTCGCAGAAGATTCACGTTTTCGGCAGGTTCGAGGACTTGAAATGGCGGCGCGCTCATTGGGGGAGAGAACCATGGCCATTGGAAACGCAGCGATCGCTGCTCGTATTGACAAAGAAGCAAGCACAACGAAGCCGCTGAAGACGTTCCTGGGTCAGTATTTCTACCTCTGCATGTCGCTGGTGATGGCTGTGCTGGTCGTATGGGGCTTCAGTCGGACCGTCGACGCCAACCTTTTCCATGCCAACCCGCCAAGGCCGTGGCTTTTGTGGGTGCACGGTGCGGCCTTCTCAACTTGGGTGGTCTTCTTCATCACTCAGTCGACATTGGTGCGCGTGCGGAAGGTGGGCGTGCACCGGTTTCTGGGCTGGTTTGGAGCCGGACTCGCCACGTTGATGGTTGGACTAGGCTTCATTATCGCGGTAGTGATGGCTCGCTTCGATGGCGCAGTACTGCATCAACCGGGTACTGACGCCTTCCTGTCGATTCCGTTCTGCGACATGATCGTCTTCGGCCTGTGTATCGCACTGGCGATTTATTGGAGGAAGAGGCCGGAATATCATCGGCGCCTCGTCTTCATCGCGAGTTGCCAGCTCATGGACGCTGCCGTTGGCCGATTCGATTTCGTGTTCAACCACAACCTGTTCTACCCCGTCTTGGACCTTCTGATCGTGCTCGGCATGGTACGAGATCGCGCGGTGGATGGGCGTGTGCACAAGGTATATCTCTATGCGCTGCCCCCAATGATCGTTGTCCAAAGTCTCGCAGTGTACGCGTGGCGGGTCAATCCGGGGTGGTGGCAGAGGATCACCCACGCGATCCTGGGATGGTAAGCAGGGCACGCTCGGTTTTGACTGCTTCAAAAATGTTGGAAAAAGAGGCCGCACTCCTGCTCGCGCTCCATGGGTCAATGAGTTCTATGGGGATGTTACGCCAATGACGGACTCGGCTGAGAGGGCGATTGATCGGGAAGAGGGTTGTACTATGGTTCAGTTTTGAAGATCAGATTCGAGATCAAAAAGGAAATTCCGAATGAAATCTCTCCTGATTCCAATCCTGCTCGTCGCTGCTTCACTGGGGCAGACCGCCACGCCCGCGCCCACGGTCGCGGTCGCGCAATTGCTTGGCACCTGGAAGCTGGTCTCCATCGAAGACACCATGAACGACGGCAAGGTGCAGCCCCCCACTCAATACGGTCCGCACCCGCACGGCTTCATCATGTACCAGCCCGACGGATATATGTGCGCCACCATCGTGAACAATGATCGCCCGGTCTGGAAAGACCCGGCCAAAGCCACTGACGCGGAGAAGATAGCCTACTACGACTCCTTCCTCGCTTATTGCGGCACGTTCAAACTCGACAGCGCGACGTCGACCGTGACGCACTTTCCCGAAGTTGCCTGGTCGCCGTCCTTTGTCGGTTCTACCCAGCCGCGCCCGTTTCGTATCGAAGGCAACCGGCTAATCATTACAGCAACACGAGGTCTTCTCAATCCGGAGATCCAGAAGCGGGTGCTGGTGTGGGAGCGGGTGAAATAAACTCGGAATACAAATCGTAGTACCTCCTGGCTCTTGGAGTCGGGTCCCCGTCCTCCCGTAATTCTCTGATCGTTATTATCCGACAAACCTCAACCCGTTGAGAACAGCGCGCGATTACACTCAGAACCCCTCAATGAGAGCAATGGCGATATACCCATCGCTCATTCTTCATATCAATTGATATCGCTTCAGACCCGCTCCATGGACGTTTTCGGCAGGCTGCGCCAGAATCGCGTTCAGATTGTGGAGAAAAGATTACAAATTCTCCACCAAATTCCACTGCTCCAGAGGTCATTTCGATGAAAACCAATCGTTTGCTGCTGGGTATGAGTTTTGCGTGTGTATTCCTGATCGGCCCGAGTCTCTACGGCCAACAGGATGTCGACCCTACCTGGTACCCATGCCCGGACCCGGGGCCAAGCAAAGTGACTACACCCGCACAAGTCGCCAAGCACGTGAATCATCCGAAGACCGTTTCTGCCTTGCCCGAACGACAAACCGGGGAGCCTCACGCAAAGCGACTCGTTCGTCAGGAAGCCGGATCACGAATTGCAGGCGGTGACAGAATCACAGTCTCCCCGGAGCCGCGGTTGTCTACAAGGAACGTTCGGCCCCCAATGATGGCGCTTGACGAGCAGACGGTCTACCCGGTCAGCCCGGTCGATGGACGGGGCGCAGTTCCTGCGCCTCGGATGGTAGATGAAACAGCGATACCGATTCGCGACTGAAACAATCTACGAAGCCAAGCCGACACCGGAAGGGTTATTCAGTCAAGAACATGATCGAGCAATTGTCCGACAGCCCGTTGTGCTTCGAGGATCGAATAGCGATGGTCCATCGCCCCAGCCAGATCGGTGTTGGCAAATGCGATCCGGCCGAACGGCGACTTGCGCAGGACTTCTCGAGCGGCAGGCTGACCGCTTCGGCCAAAGAAGAATCCCGGTTGCGGGCTCAGATAGGCGTGACCCCAGCGGTTCAGGATGATTCCCGCGATGTCCCGCTGGGCGTTGAAGCCGGCGCTGGCAAACATCTCCGTGAACTGCTCACGAATTTGCCTTTCATAGTCCCTGAAGGAAGTTCCGATCATTTCTGCACGGCCCTGATTTCCCTGCGCTTCCGTCGATAGTCCGGGATAGGAATACAGAATTTTCAGGCTGAGAACAATGGGCGATTCGGGTTCGATCGTAGAGTCGTTGACGCCGGTCAGCGCCAGCTTGCGAACCTCCATGTAATTGCCGATGCTTTCAAACCAACGGCAACCGGTCATTCCCATCTTGTACAAGAATCGCCAGTTTCTCACCGCAACGTTGGCCATCATGCATGGAGAACGGTGGAACTCCGCATAGGCGTTGCGGTGAGTTTCGGGAAGGTCCTTTACGATGTGCTTCGTAGTCCAGCCTCCGCCGGCCATCACGACCGAGCGTGCTTTAACCCGGTAGAGCGCGCCTCCCTTGAGGTATGCGATGTTGACGGAGTTGGCTTTGCCGGGATCCCCGTCGTGCTGGACATGAACGGCGGTGGACGAGAGGCGAATTTTCGCGGTAGTCCCTGGGACGTCGAGGGCAGAAAAGTTCACTTTATTCCCGCTGACACCTTGCACACTATCCGGTCCGTCGATGGCGCCGGTAATTAAACTCTTCAACATCAATCTTGCAATGGTTGTGTTGCCGCCGGGAAACATCTGATCCGAGCCGCCGTCCTCTTCCGGCAAAGGATGCAGCATTTCAAACGCATAGTCGGAATACGCAGACAAGGCATCGGGGCCCAGACCTGACCCGCCACCTTCCACCGGAGATAGGAAAGTCCGAACGGTTTCCCGGCTGAGGCCGAAACGCTCCATGTAATGCTGTTCGAGCGTGATGGAATCGAGATAGCGCGAAATCGAATCCCCATCCACCTTTGGATGTTCGAATTTCGTTTTTTCCACCGGTTCGCCCTTGAGCCAGCGCAGCCATTCGAGCCGAGTTTCCTTCGAAACCGGGGCGCCCTCCAGATTCTTGCCGATGGGATCGATCAACCACATCCCTGGCTTTTGGCCGAATTTTCCGCCAAACCAGAAGCCGTATTGTCCGTGCTGCAAACCCACGGCTTCGTAGGGAGTTTTGGAAAGCGGGAACTCCGGCTGGGGTCCAGCCCATCGCTGATACGTCAGCTTGGGTGTTTTCAACCCGATGGAATCGTAGAACCCTGCGAGAAAACTCTGCGGATACGGAATCTGATAAATGGCGGAACCTTGATGCGCGATCAGCCGTTTGCCATCCACCAAAAATTCGTTTTGCTTGGCCTCGCCGCCAAATATGGGATGGTTCTCGAGTATCAGCCACTTCATGCCCGGAGCGGCCTGGCGCTGAAAGAACAGCGCGGCAGCCAGGCCGCTGATTCCACCACCGATGATCACGCAATCAAAGTTCTCACCGGTGTCGACAATATCTTTTGGAAGCGGCTCGTAGACGCCTTCCCGGATGGTATGACCTGCTTCGAGAACATCCAGAGTGTTGCCGTTCGAGGTGCTGTATTCGCCGATGCCGCCGTAGCCCGTGAACTCATCGCGACCGGCGAGCAATTCCGCGGGAGTCATTCCCCCAAGCAATACGGCTCCAGAAGCCAGAAGTGTCGAACCGAGGAAGTCGCGCCGAGTAATTCGACCGTTAATACCAAGAGCTGCATGGTCCGAAGCTGCATGGTCCGAAGCATGGGATTTACGAATGGGCATGTACTGGATCTTTTGCTTGTGGCCGTGATCGCGACTATGTTTGTAACCGGAGCTTTTCGAGCGCGCGACGTGGTGGAAGTTTCACTTAAAATTCGTCGGATACCACTCCACGCTCGCCAAGCATCATCTCACGACCAAAGCGAACTAAAAAGAAGCTGTCAACCTCAGGCTTCGGCCGTTGTCCAGAAATCGTTTTCGACCTGGTTCGGAGACGGCCGGAGCCCGTCAGGATCAACGATGCAACCAGGATCCAACCTGGATCCAACTGACTTTGGTAAGCTATCCATGTGCTTTTGATGTAGCGCGGAGGGATGTGTGAGTGGTTGAAACAGGCGGTCTTGAAAACCGCTGTACGGGAAACCGTACCGGGGGTTCGAATCCCTCTCCCTCCGCCAGCAAGTCTTAACTGCAGAGAAATCCAGCCGCTCTCTCCCCCGAAATAAGCGAAACATGCCCGTATTTCGCAATATTTCGTCCACAAACCGGACTGCAGATAATGTACTGTCCCACAGCGAAGGCCGTCACTATCCCAGTTTTTCTCTGAAGCGCACCTGTGCAGTCCGGTTTCGCGGAGGGCACTGGGCGAATGCAATGCGATCAGAAGCCGGGGATTTGGTCATCGCGGGTTGACTTTTGTCGGCTCGTTAGAACCGGTGTTCGGCGCTTTCCATAAGGGCGTTTCTCTTACAAATGCGGGCGAGTGTATTCGGCCGGGAACGCCGCCTGCGCCATACTAGCCGTCACAATCCCCAAAGCAACTGCGAAGCAGGAAAGCAGCATAACGCACTTTGGTGAGGCAATCATTGCGATTATTCTATGGAGCGTGCAGCAGGGACACAACCGCCGCCGGGCACAAAGGTCGAGGCAGCGAGACTGTCTACTGCAACTTCGCGCACTCGGCTTTGGCTTCCTTCAGGATGGGGGTGACAGACAGGAGCGTCATTCTTTTATTATGGCGAGATCGCGCCATGCCCGGCTACTACACTGAGAGGCTTGCTGCCGAACGTCTCCGCGCTTGCTATGATCTCGCCCCGCCTCGCACCAAAGCGTACCTCGAAGCGGAGATTGAGTTCGTCCTTGCAAGAACGATGCCCTCCATGCTCGCCTTGGAACTGGGCTGTGGCTATGGACGGATTCTTGAGCCGCTTCTTCCCAGAGTGCGGGTGGCGTTCGGAATCGATACGTCGCTGTCCAGCCTCCTCATGGCACTGGAATATTTGGGACGCAAACCATCGCTATGCCTTGCCTGCATGGACTCCGTTCAAATGGGCTTTCGCGACCGCGCCTTTGATTTGACTATCTGCATTCAGAATGGCATCTGTGCCTTCGCGGT
>DAIUEW010000119.1:0-7460 GCA_036844925.1 Candidatus Sulfotelmatobacter sp. | reverse complement strand
AAAACGGCCACAAGTGTCTTACGCATTCGATAATTCTCCTCTTCAGCGTCAATAGGGAGCACCGTGGCCTCCAATGTGGTGAAAATCACATCTACGAACCAATTCAGCAAGGCTCTGTGAGAACGTGTGGACACATCGCGGGTTCACACGCTGCAGGTGATCCAAAGATTGCGACAATCACAATAAGGGCTCCGAGACTGCAAGAGTCAGTGCCATCCAACCCATCAACTTCCGTAGTCAGCAGGGCAAGAACGTCTCCCTGCCTTTCAATTCAATATGGTTTCTTAAGTAGCGACCCTCACTGTTTCTTGCGAAGGAAGCTTTGCTTTCTGCTCTCCCTAGGGAGAGTCGCTACTTGCTAGCAGGGCGAACGAGTGGGGTCGAGGCTACCGAATATCAATCTTGAGCAAGGCGTCAGAATGTTCGTGACGCCAGCCCCAGTATGCTTGTTGATCGTTTTCGTTAAGCTTGGCAAAATCCCTGGACTTGCGATGATTCTCCTTCACCCAAACACGATACGCCTGATCTTCATGACTATTCCATTCATGATCATCATTGTGTTGTTTGTCGTGGTAAGTGCGAGCGGCCTTGTGATCTTCAGCGCGCAACATTGTCGGCGCCATCGCTATGGGGACCATAAGGGCAGCGCTGAGTAAGGCCGTATTCCAGAAACGTGACATGATTATTCTCCTATCCAGCTGTAAGGCACTTGTCGTGCCAAGCTTTTTCTGACACCTGTGGTTACGGTGACTAACGAATACGCGCTCTGGTTCGCAAGAACCTCGTTCACACGTGAACCGGATCGGCAAATTTCGCGTCGCAGATGCAGGCTTTGCACCTCGGTTTTGGTGAATGTTCTGTTCCCGGCGCTCTGGCTCGGAAGCCTTTAGCCCTCAAGTAGCACCACGCTGTCCCTGGGAACGGCCCACAAAGTGCCCCCGTGTTTGGTATGCGTCTTACTTATCTACTAGCGGCGACTGCTTCGATTCTTGTGGTGGCCGGCGCTGGCACAGCCCGACTGGCGAAAACACGTGCTGGTGCGACGGCCGCCGGGAGTCTTGCTACGAGCGAGATCGATGACTCAACGGCGACTCGCGCGGTTGGGCCGGGGGCGACCGGACCAAGGGTGGTGCGGGCACAGATTCTCCTGGATCGTGCCAGGTTCTCGCCAGGCCAAATTGACGGCGTCTACGGCGACGATTTCGAGATTGCGGTCAAAGGATACCAGGAAAGCCATGGTCTGAGGCCGACCGGCACAATTGACGCGGAGATGTGGCGCCTGCTCGATAGCGACGCCGGCCCTCTTCTGTTGACCTACACGATTACCAAAGCCGATGAGAAAGGCCCGTTCCAACCAGAGCCGGCCGCCATCAAGGAAAAGGCGAAGATGAAGTGGCTTGGCTTCGAAACGCCGGGAGAGGAACTGGGCGAGAGGTTCCATTGCTCGCCGAAGCTGTTGGCCGAATTGAATCCCGACGAAAAACTGGACACCGCGGGGGAGCAGATCACGATACCGAATGTGCAGCACGCCGCTGTGCGCCTGGCGTTACGCGTGGTGGTGTCGAAGTCAAAACGCACGGTAATCGCCTACGGCGCCGGCGGCCAGGAACTGGCGCAGTTTCCTGCCACCATCGGCGGCACGCACGATCCGCTGCCGATTGGTCATTGGACCATCACGAGCGTTGTGCACTATCCGTGGTTCAACTATGCCCCGGAACTCTTCTGGAACGCGGATCCAAAGAAAGCGACAGCGATACTCCCGCCCGGCCCGAGAAACCCCGCAGGCGCAGCATGGATCGGTCTCTCGAAGGAACATTATGGAATCCATGGGACGCCGGATCCGGGGCATGTCCGGCACGGTGAATCGGCCGGGTGCATCCGGATGACGAACTGGGACGTGGTTAATCTATCGCACATGGTTCGACGGGGCACACCAGTCGTCCTGGAGGAATAGCTTTGCGGCTCTGCGCTTGCATCGCCGGGCTTTTCCCAGTGTTTCTCGCTGTGAGCGCGACGTCTTCAATTCTCGAGATGACTCCGCCCATCGGCGGACTCGCTCTCGCGAACCTGCGCGACATGTTCGAAGAGGTTCACAACGGACATCGGCATGAGGCGATCGACATTCTGGAACCGAGAGGGACGCCCGTCATTGCGGTGGTATCCGGAACCGTCCGCAAACTCTTCCTCAGCATACCGGGCGGTAACACGATATACCAATTCGACGAAATGGGAGTGTATTGCTACTATTACGCGCACTTGGACAGGTACGCGGAATGGCTGCGGGAGGGAATGCAGGTCGAGCGCGGGGACGTCATCGGTTTTGTGGGATCGACCGGAAATGCGAATCCCGGCGCACCTCACTTACATTTTGCGATCTTCGAGTTGGGGCCGGAAAGGCTGTGGTGGAGGGGGAAGGCCATTAACCCCTATCCTGGCCTGGTAGCCGCAGTGAAGCGGGCCAAATAGCCGATCATCTTATCCCGTTGGCTCGCCAGTCCGAGGTTCACGAGGCTCAGTATGGCGAGCAAAAGTATGGAGTGGATTGGGCGATTCCGCACCGGTTTCGAGAAATAGATTGGCGAACCGTCGACGATGGGAACATCACGTGGTGCCGTTTCAAGAGTGCGTGAAGTGCCAGGAAACCCTGCCCACTAGGAGATTCCCTCTTGAGCCAAGAGGAACACGCGGGCATCGAATGCGAAGCGTCCAATCGCCGAAAGCTGGGAACGCTTAACGCCAAGCCCAGCGGTCGATGGCACTGGCGGCTTGACGGGTCTTGTCAAACAATACCTGGAGATCACCTAAAGCTGCCGGGTCTCACTTCGCCAACTCTGCGGTGATCCTATCTTGAGAAGCCAAGAGGTCTTCCAAGGCTTTTCCGTCCGCTTGCAGCCGGCGCCCGATTAGGCCCTTCGCGCGTACCGCTGAAAGCTGTTTGCTCGTTCCAGCCACGAGTTCATAATTTTTCTGGTTGTCCTCAACGAAAGTTAGACCTGCCAAATCGCGGAGTTGCCCCAGGGCATTCTCCTGCCTCGCTACGGACGATTCACCTTCGTACACTGCGGGACGAAGGCACCAAGAAAACGATGATCAGCACAATGATTACGACGATGATCCGGTTCTTCACGAAGACGAACCTTTGCTGGTTCGCGCTTTTCTCTGGGCCTGGATCGAGTGGGAGTACTTGCTGGCTTATACGCCGGCGCTCAATCCGGTCGAATACGTCTGAGTTTACCGGAAACAGCGAGAGTTACCGAATGTGTGTCCGAAGGACTATGCGAGAGTCAACAGGTTCACAGTGAATGCGGCCAGGTCTTTGCCGCGCGACTCGCGAAAGTGGCGCGAGCGAGCGCTAACCGGAAGCCTTATGGAAAAACGCGAGCAAGCATAGAATCCCGGTGTTCGCCGGTTTCAATACCAGTTTCAATAGCGGACCGTTCAAACTGCGACCGTGGCAATCCGGCATCGGCAAGATACGCCGACACGTGCCCAGCCCCGTAAACCGAACATTTCGGAATAGGTTGTACAATGAAAGCCAACTCCCTGGGCGGACCATCCGTGAAGGCGACGGTCGGAGCTATTGCATTCGCCGCTTTGGACTTCAACCCGGGAGCTGTCCGAGCATTGAGCGATGGACCTAATCGAGTTCAAGCGCAATATCAAGCAGTTCGGTGCCTTTCACGCGCTTGAGGATGTCGCCCTGCGGACGTTGAATCGCGGCGTTTTTTTGAAGATTCTGAAGGGTATCAAAATCGATGCAGTCCATCCAGATTTTCTGAAGTGCGACGAAAAGTTCCGCGGCCTGTTCCTGACCGAGAGTATGCTCACCGAGTTTGCCGAGCGGCCCGAGTATGAACTATCCAAGAATTTTCTAGGACAGGCTCTCGGGAAAGGAGACGAATGCTACGGCTTCCTCAACGGCGACGTGCTCGCCGCCTACGGGTGGTACTCCAATAAACCGACCAAGATTGATCCGCCAGACCTGGTTCTGCATTTTAACGATCAGTTCATTTACATGTACAAGGGTTTCACCCATGTGAACTATCGGGGGCAACGTCTGCACGCGATCGGGATGACCAGGGCTCTCGAGGCATACCTGGCACGAGGCTACAAGGGTGTTGTGTCCTTCGTGGAGTGGAATAATTTCGCTTCGCTGAAATCGTGTTATCGGATGGGCTATACGGATTTCGGCAATATATATGCGACCAGGCTCTTCAATCATTACTTACTCCATTCTGATGCGGGGTGCCAGCCGTACGGGTTCCGACTGGAGTGCGTAAGACCTGCTGGGAGCAAGAGACAGTCGTAGGCGCGGTGGCGGGCATTCGTTTCCACCGCCAGAGATTCCATGGCTGGCCCACGCCGGCTGTATGGAAGAGTTCTTCAATTCCTGGCGCCAGCGGAATAAGCAAATCCGCAGAGATCCCGGCACCTTCCGATGCGACCCAAAGTCTGATAACAACCCTAAGAAAACACACGCCGACCCACGCGCTTCATCCTGACGCGGACGTTGAAGTCTTGCGTTTGCCTGCAGTTGATCAAATACGCGTCCACAGAAGAACCTGAGCCGGTTACGCCTTCGGCCCCCCACCTTAGGGTGCGAATCCCACTACCCTAAGGTGCCCGCCTAATTGAGCCGCAAACCTTCCGACCGCACAGTTGATACGTGATAGGTGAAAAAGAGCTCACTGGGCTTTTCGGCGACCGCTCTGGTGAGGAGAAACCTTGCGCCGGCAAGGGAGAAGCTGCGTGCGTAAGGTCAGAATCCTAGTCGTTAGCCCCCCAGCTTTGTCTCAGCTTATTGAATATCTCTTTCGCGACCGGCCTGAGTTCGAAGTTGTGGGCAGTTTGAGCGGGTTGAGAAGCGTGGGACAGCAAGCAGGACGGCTCTGTCCCGAACTGATCGTGGCGAATGTGAAACCACTGAGGACCCCAGTCTGCCGGGTCGTCGCTTCCATCAAGCGGTTTAGCCCCTTCTCGAAGCTGATCCTCATCTGTCCGGCAAGAGACTTCATGGCGGGTGCTCGTAGGTGCGGAGCCGATGCCTGCCTCGAGCAGGAGAAGGTGGTCCGGCGGCTTTTAGAAACGGCTTGGGCACTATCGGAGCGTTCAAGGCCAAATGCTTCCGGGAATTGAAAGGCCCTCCATTCGGGCCGAGGGAAAGAACGAAGCCAAAAAATGGAACCAAAAAGGAGAAATTAGTGAAAAAGCTTGTTCGGGCAATTCTGTTTTCGGGGTCCCTGTTGCTGATCGGTTCGAAAGAAACCGCAGTTGCCCAGCTTACTACCACAGGCATTGAACTTGCGCCTGAGTACGACACTTTAGTGCCGCCCCAGGTTGGCCTAACGTACGTCGATCCCACATTCGGCTCGACGATCAAGCGCGTATCGAATGCCCTGGGGACAGCCAACGCGGATGGCGGCGGCAATCTGACGTGGATTGAGAATGAATACTCGACCATGAGCGCGTTCAACAGCGACAATTCGAAGTTCATACTGGTGCACCAGAGTTACTTTGCTCTGTACGATGGTTCCGGGTTCTACATCCACGACCTTCCACTTGAAATCAACGCCTCCAGTGAGCCGAGATGGTCACGGAAAGACAACGTAACGCTCTATTACCATTCCGGCAATATGCTCAAGAGCTACAACACTTCCACCGGCTCCATTGCCGTGGTACACACCTTTAGCGAGTACTCGGCCATTAGCGGCAACGGCGAAATGGATATTTCCTTGGACGGGGATCACTTCGTGTATTGCGGCGACGGCCGGTACATTTTCGTCTACCAGATCAGCACCGACAAAAAGTTCACGGTGTTCGACACCGCTGGGCGCAGCTTCGACAGCGAGTACATCACGCCCAACAACAACGTGATCATTAGCTGGATACAGGGCGGGACCGTCCGCTACACCGGCCAGGAGCTGTTTGATATCAACATGAACTTCTTGAGGCAGGTTGGGCACGCCGACGGCCACAAGCACCTCACGCGCGATACCAATGGGAATGAAGTGCTGGTTTGGACGAACTCGAATGATCCGCAGCCGATTCCAAACTGCAACAACGGAATCGTGAAGATCCTCCTGGCCAGTGGCACACAAAGTTGCCTGGCCCAACTGGACTGGAGCCTCGCGGTCCACATTACGGCTCCGGACGGTAACGGGTCGGCCTTTGTCGATACGGAGGCCCCCAGCAATCCCGAATCCGGCGGCAGCGGCTGGGTCGCTTATACCAACGAGATCTTGCAGGTCAAGCTTGACGGCTCGGGAGTAATTCGCTGGGCGCATCATCGCAGCCGGCCGCTGAACAGCTATAACTGGCAGCCGAAGCTTACCGTCAGTCGCGATGGCACTCGACTGCTCTACGCCAGCGATTTCGACTTGCAAGCGATCGACAAGTACACTACCGATTATTCCGACACCTACCTGATCGTGCTAGGCAGTACGACTCAACCACCACCGCCTCCTCCGCCGCCCCCGACTACAGTGGTTCGCTACGAGCAAAACAATCCGGCGGTTGTATACACCGGAACCTGGGATCCGAATAGCGGGGCGTTCAACAGCGGCGGGTCTGCGACACTGGCGATGGATGAAGGCAGCCAAGCGAAGTTTACCTTTACCGGAACGGGCGTCAAGTGGATTGGCTATCGCGATCAGTGGTCGGGCATAGCACAGGTTTATCTGGACGGCGTCCTGAAGGCGACGATCGACACGTATTCGGCAAACGCGCAGGCTCAGGCCGCGGAGTATTCAGCAAGCGGCCTCAGCAATGCCGCTCACAGTCTGACGATTGAGGTGACCGGGCAACACGACAGTAAGTCCAGTGGAGCGTGGGTCTGGGTCGACGCCTTTGACGTGACGACCGTCTCTTCAACGTCCACTTCTTCACCGCCTACGCCTCCGTCGTCATCGGCGACACCCACTCGGATCGAGCAAAATAGCTCTGCCGTGGTGTATACCGGTGGCACGTGGTTCCCCAAGACCTATGCTTGGGCCAGCGGCGGGACGATCGTAATGTGCATGGATACGAACGCCCGCGCCACTCTGACTTTTACCGGCACGGCCGTGAGCTGGATTGGGTATCGTGACCAGTGGTCGGGTATTGCGCAGGTATACGTGGACGGCGTGATACAGGGCACCATCGACACGTACGCCACTTCAGCGCAAACGCAAGCGGCGGTCTATACGGCCAGCGGTTTGACTGAGGGAACCCATACGCTGGCGATTGAGGTTACCGGAACACACAACGCGGTGTCCGGCGGAAGTTGGGTCTGGGTGGACGCTTTCCTCGTTACACCCTAGTCTTCTGTCCGTGCGCCGGGATAAACCGGCATGTAGCAGGGAATGCAAGAGTCCTAGAGGAAAGGAGTAGCGAACCATCCTGGCCTTGAGTCTTTGCGTGCACCGTTGCGAGGCGGTGGGCGAAGCGTAGACAGAGGCATCGGCGGGCCGGGTATTGAGCTT
>DAIUEW010000118.1:0-7822 GCA_036844925.1 Candidatus Sulfotelmatobacter sp. | reverse complement strand
ACGCGAAAACTCGAATCGGAATGCCTGTGGACGGGCTATTTCAACAAGTTCCTAGCATTGCAGATGGGGAAGAGATTCGCCGGCGCGGCATCGAGCTTATGGTCACCCAAGAACACTTTGTGGATCGCGTGTATCTCAAACGACTTGGCGGCTTAAGAGGAGTGCACGCTGCACAACGGGGAGCAACAACTCGAACCGCGCCGAATTAGCACGCTTTCGCCTAAATTTCGGAGGATCTCGGCTGCCACGTGCAAGACATCGAACTTCTCGGACTGAGAAACGTTCATGAAAAGCAGGAGGAAGTGGTCCTCACCGGATACCGCCGCCAGACAGAAGTACTTGTGTACCAATGGTCATTCGCCCGATCTGCGAACGTGCTGGACGGGTCGCGAGATGACGGTGAGCTAATGGTCCGACATATCAACCTTCTGGAGCTATCCTCGCTCAGGCACGTGCAGCGCTTGAACGCGAGATTTGGACCCGGCCCGTTGTTTCGCCACCTTCTGTTGAGGCGTACCATACCTCTCCTTTTGCAAGTGTTGAAAACGTGGTCTTGACCCTGCGCGCCACATCCCACAGAGGGAGCTCTGGAATCGACGGCGGGAAGCGCCTGACCCTGTGAAACAGTAAAATGGTGGCGTGTGTCGCTAGCGCTGCGATTCGAAGAAGTTCTTCCGGCGTTTGTGATATGCCAAGCATTGAAATATGGAGGTGCCGTCCGAGGCTCGCGATGTGCTCCAGCGTCTTACCCAGTTGCCTCTCATCAGATGTCGGCTTGGAACCAAAAACCTGAGCTAGTTCGTCGAATACCAAAAGATAATGTTCGTCATCCCGCCTTTCACGCGAAGCATCAGCGAGCACGGTAAGCACTCGGTTCCAAAGAGCGATCGTATCGGTTTTCGACATTTTGGACGTTCGCCCGCAATCCAGGATCGTTAACCGACCGCCAGCCAACTCGTCGAGAAAACTTTCATTTGAAAGAAAGGGCCTCATACCTTCCAGCGCTGCTTGGACGCTATCTCTGTCCCGAAAGTGCGCTTTTGAAACCTGGTTGATCAGCTCATCTAGATTCATTTCATTGGTCTGTGCCTGGCGAACTCTGCGCAAGATCGCTGACAACTCATGAGGAATCCGCTTCTCGTCATATCCCAGCCACTGCAGGATCGTCTCGTCTCCCAGTTGCCCAAGGCTAAACCGCAAGGGACTGACTTTGACATTCTTACCGCTAAGCCGTTCCTTGGTCAGAGCTACCTCTCTATCTAGCACAACCACGGAGACGTCGAACCCCGATCCCAGTCCAAAGTCGACCAGTCTGTCGACACCCGACGGATCATTGTTGAAGACAATCACAGAAGAACGGGGAGCAGTAACGTTCGGCAGCCCTTGACCGGACAAACACCCCCGCACGAGCGTTGTTAACGTAGAGAATTTTCCGATGCCTTCCTCCCCGCAGACACATATTATGTTGCGGGCTTTTGGGCCACCAATGTTGCACCAGACCCCGCGTTTAGCGTTACTTTCTCCCAAACGAACGCTCTGCTGCAGATCAGCCATACCACTTGATTGGCCAAGCGTGTCAACCTGTCCGACGGGCGATGTAGGGGGAGGCTGGGGTGCTACGAGTACAGCACCCGACGTTCCACGGCGCTCTTCCAGGAGCCGCTGGTATAGAAAGAACAGCCGGTCATCAGGAAACCAATCCGGCACTTCTTCGGAGGCACGTAACGCCTCTAGTCGTGAGAGATATTTGTCCAGCAGGCCGGCTTTCGCGATCTGTTGCTCGATATTCGCCCGACGATCTAGTGCATAAATGGCGACCGCGGCCCAGCGCTTGTCTGCGGTGTCCAACAGCGTTGCCACAGAGTCGAGCAGCTCAGGGTTTCGGAATGTTCCATCGTCGGCAGCCATAATAGACAGAAGCAACTCCAGCGCGGCGTAATTGGCACCTTGGCACAAAAACAGCGGCTTATTTCTACGAAGAAACGGATTGAAACAAAGACTACTCAGGGTATTTTGAACGTCCTGCTTAAAACGTCCAGAGCGAATATCGGCTACGATTATTTTAAACCACTCATCGTCCATGAGCTTTCTTAGCGTCAGTACGATATCCGGCTCTGGCGAAAGTGGCTCTTTGACATATCGTTCGCCCCACACTGCACCAATACCCGCGATCAGTTCATCGAGGTTGTTCGCTAGGCGCTCTTCCTGTTGTCCTTCTCTTTTCTTCTGCTCGGGATCGACTGCGCTACCAAAAAGACCAATAGGCTGTCGTAACGGCTCCGTGTACTTCCGCCAGCATTCCGCATTCAGCAGAAAATCTCTGCCTGCGCTCACAATAACGTCGCTCTCCAGCCAGCGGACATCACGACTGCCTCCACCATCGGGTTCCTTATCGCCGTGGCCTTGGCGTCGCAACCATATACTCAGAATTTTGGCACCTGCCGTTTGAGAATACTCGACTAGAGGTTGTATATCTGACTTGTGCGAGTCTCCAACCATTGCTAAGCGAATCTTCGTTCCTGGTTTCCAATTCAGCCTAAACGTTAGAAATTGCGAACGTGGATGTTCTAGATCGCGATTAATAGCGTACATCGTCCGAACATAGAAGGCCCATTTGGTGCCACCTTCGTCATGCAATTTCTCAGCGAGGCGGTCGAATAGCCCGGAGATGCGATTCAAACCATTGGCGACTAGGTCAGAGGCGTTAGCGTCATCCCGTAATGTTTTTCGTTGCTGTTGCAGACCATCTTGCAATCGATCAGCCGCCCCCCTGCACGCAGCTGCGCGACCATGGTACCAGCGGATGAGACTGTCCATTGCATCGACTTCACCGCGGGGCTGTGCAGCCTGGCTGGTTGCAAGCAGTTGCTCCTGTTTAATCAAAGGCTTCTTTAGGACTTGGTCAATATCATTGAGTCCAACATGGCTGATTTTTTGCCACTGTGTCGGGACGTGTCCTTCCGTGGCAACGTAATACCGAATGTCAGCTCTATGCAGGGAGCGGAGCAGCTTCTTTACACCGGGACAGAGGTGTTTCTTCCAGTTTCCGGCCCAAAACGAGGAGACGGCTCTCTCAATCGGCACCGAGTACTCGATCGACCAGGGATCGCGAATGGTCTCGGCTTCAGCCAACAGAGCAGGTCCTTTTGTTTGGTCACGCAGCAGGCTCTCCAGTTCTGCCTGGTAGTCGTCTCCCCTGGCCGGGAAGCCATACAGTTCGTACCAGGCAATCAGAACGGCGTAAGAGGAATGTGTATTCCATTGCTGCCGAAAGTCCTCAAATTCGTACCCGCGGGGTCCGCGCTTGCCTGTTATATCGGGATGGCACTTGTATACGGCGCGATAAGCGTTGAGCCTGCTTACTGAATCGGTAGGGATCAGTCCACGGAGTTCCGACAAGGCCCTGTTCCACGCCTCTTCTCGACCCGCTTCAGAGTCCATTAGGGTGCCATCTAGGTCGAGTAGCGCGACGCGCTGCCCATCGGCAGGGTTCCACAATCCAGCTTCGGACCAATACAAGCGGGAAGAGTGTTTTCTTTGTCGTGTGGTCGTTCTGTTTGACGTTGCCATTGATGAGGTTGCCTCCCTACCCCGAAAATGGGCATAGAGCCGGTCAGTTTAATGCATGTACGCTTCTATACACAATCCCACGTTGTATTGTACTGCCTTATACGCCGTATTCGCCGACAATTCCATCCAATGTCAAGCGACGTGATTGTTCGAAGCACCTAGCCGGGGATGGGCTTGAGCAACCGCACCGAGCCGCCGTCCACGAGTACAATAGCGTCAGAGCGTATTATGACCCCAGAACTTCTTGCGGCTTTCGATGACAACGGAAAACTACTTCCGCACGGGATTCTGCGTTCCCGTGCCCACCATGAGGGTATCTGGCATCGTACGGTATCGATCTTCGTCCTTAACCGATATGGCGAGATCCTTCTAGAAAAGCGCAGCCGTCATCAGGACCTATTTCCAGGTTTCTACGATATACCAGGTGGACATGTGCCTTTTGCCGAGCGCCCCCACAACACTGCCAAGCAGGAGCTGATGGAGGAGATTCGGCTTAACGTAACCTCGAATCTCATCCCGCTTTCGAATGAAGACGCGATTATTGAGCGTGTCGTGCTACCCGAGATAGGTGTCATCAATCTTGAGCGCAAGACCGTATACCTCGTCGAGATTACCGAAGAGGATGAGGCAGGGATACTCTTCCACGCCGCGGAACAAGGCAGGCTGACCGCGAGGGAACTCGAACAAAGGGGAACTCATGGCGAGGTCGGCCGCATTGAATTTTGGAGCTGGGAAAAGCTTCATCAGGCGCTTGGTGCGCGAGGATGTCGTGTTCTGGCGAGCGGGACCGAGTCGTCGCTTTCGGACTTTTCAATTCGTGAGAGCGTAGCGGAGCGGTGTCTGCATTTGCGCAACGAGCGCCGAAAAGCGTTTGGAGCCACGAAGGGAAATCCCTTGGTCTGCCGAGACTGGGAGAAACTTGGCGAGGAAACCATTTTCCAATCGGTTTATCGCGCACCCAATGAGCCCGCGAATAAGGACCTCGTGGCGGCAGTCTTCGAAGGGGGCGTCTCTCAAGTTGCGGGTGCGTACCAACTGGGTCCGTTCCGACACCAAGTAGCAGGCGATGAATACTGGTTTGAAAAAATTGAAGATCCATGGAGACGTTATGTGGACAACCTCGTCGAGTGCGTCGCTTGCGGCAGAGGTGACGAAGCATTCCGGAAACTCCATGATGCGAAAGAGGACATCTATCCTTTCGTCAAAGGTCTACTGAATTTTCCTTTACGAGATGGTGCAAGGTTTCGAGATCACCTCGGAAACTTGGCTGATATAGCGGTGGCGCGAGAGGCCGTTTTGTTATGGCTGCGGCACCACATGAGCGACACATTTTCCAAAGAAGATTCAAATAGCCCAACACGAGTCGCAACTCATGCCTGCATAGACTCCGGCGGCAAGTTGCTTACTGCGTGGATGGCGACCACGGCGGCTCGCGGAGTGGACCGTCTGGGCGAGCTCGTCAGGTTGAGCCTAAAGGCGGCAGCAGCCGATTTCAACAACCCGCGTTTCCAAAGGCAGTTGTCATACAAGAAGGGGCCGGGTGCGTGGATATTCGACTTTCTGCAGTCTGGCGGCGAAGCCAATCTCTCACCCGAACTGGGCGGCAGCAAATTTTTGGAAGAATTCTTTTTCGAATACGTCCAACCGAAGCGATCAGTAACCCTTGCATTTCTGCCGGGCAATGCAGGGCAGGCCTATTTGAGCCTAGCGATCTGCCAAGAGCTGCTCGGGTTGAATCCGGCGATGAGCATTTTGTTTCTGCCGAAATCAGACTCCCCCGGTACGGATCTCAGTTCCGTAGATGCATTTCGAATCTTAAATAGCGAAGAGGACGACCTCTTCCATGAGCTGTCCAAACACACCCGGAATGCACGGTTCCAAATACGGACCGGGCCGGTTGGCCATGGGCTAGATCCCGCCCGCCTTTCGCAAGATACGGCCGAGTCTTTGGCCAACGCAAGCGTAATCTACGCCGAGGGGCAGGCATATGCGGAGATCCGTGGATGGAAACAACCCGTGTACGTGGCCTTTCGTGTGAACGGTCGCGTGGCGGAAGCGATTCACGGCCTCGCGAAGGAGCAAGGGGCTGGCGGATTTGTGCGACTGACGCCTAGCGTAAACCATTTTGATGGATTTGAGGGCGCAGTCCACCGGCGAATTCCAGATGTATCCACTGGCGCTTCAATTCCGGCTGCCACTCAGACTACATCTGAGTATGTTGAGGCAATCCTTGGCGAAAACTTCTCTTTAATGGTCAATGGTCTCTACCACGGTAATCGGCAGGAGGCTTGTCGTGCGGCGCAGGAAGAGGCTACCCGGTTGGGGACAACTTTTGCAAACGTTGTTGTGGGGCCGGCTGCAAAAGCCCCGAATCCGGTCACTGTAAAGGAGCATTTCCTGGATCGTGAGTGCAGCGTATTTGCCTGCGGCGGCGGCGGCGGCTTCAACAGCGTGACTTTAAAGGCTTTACAGATGCTAGGGATCTCGACGGCAGCGGGTGTTCCGAGCACAGATGATGGCGGTAGCTCCGGAGAGGTGCAGCGTCAATTGCGGCCCCAACGCGGTTTTGTCTTTGGTGTTGGTGACATGGCCGGCATCTTGCAGGAATGCGTAGACAACAAGGGCAAGCAGGCAGTCCTGGCATACCGGTTCGATTGTGAACCGAGTGATCTTACGGCTGCGGTCTTCGATAGAATTTCTAGTGAACTGAGCCAACCCACATATTCGGGATCTCACCTAGGAGCAGCCCCTGATTTTCTGTCATTCGTTTCGGGTCAGTTGAATTTGGCGCGGATTGTCGACCACTCCTTTAGGAAAGGGCAGAGCCAACCTCTTCGTGTAAAAGGATCAAGTGTCCGAAACCTTAACCTTATAGCAGCCTATGAGCTCTGTGGCGTACTCGGTGATGCCCGTACTCCCGAAGATTTGGCCCGTATGGCACCCCTATTCGTGCTCTTCCAGGCCCTCGGCATTCATTCTGCTCCGGTCGTCCTGCCGGTAACATATGACGATTCCACGCTATTTCTGGAGTACGGCGAGCCTATTCGCGAGGATTTGGCGCGACATTTTCAATGCCCGGCTGATGCTGTAGAAGGTAACCGTCTATATGGCCAACAGTACATTGACAAACTCCCCCAGCTCGGACCCCGAGTTACTTGCGGGGTTGTGAAGCGTGGAGCGCCCAGCGGCGGTGGGCCTAGACCCAATCCTGAATATCTGCGTCGGCTGCGAGGTGCGAAACTATTCATCATGGGGGCTGGCTCCCTTTTCGGCAGCCAACTGGCGCAATTAGCGGTGCCGGGCGTTGTTGACGTGTTGTTAGAGTCTACGAATATGCGCCGGCTTCTCGTAATAAATCATGTGCGGATGGATGAGACCTTGGGAATGGACCTAGGAGACCATATCCGTGCTATCGAAGCTGTTGCGAACGCCTGCGCGTCTCCGGAACTGATTGAAAGGCTTGCTCCCTTACGAAGACAGCTCCGAATTTCTGATTTGTTTACAGATGTAATCGTTCCGCGCACTGTCGCGAAAGAAGTCGAAAGCGAGATGGTTCGATGCGGGTATGTTTGGGATGCGGACCGGGATCACAATCCTACCTTCGTGGAGATTCTCTCCGATCGGGACGAAGGGGCGCGGATTCGAGTACTGCGGAATCGGTATGTGGACTTCTTGCTGAGCCATACCGAGTTTCAGGAATCCCTACAAATTACGCGGCGAGAACTCGAAGTCCTGTCGTATTTGGACCAACCTCAACGTCTTTATTCGGATCGCAGTGAAGCAGGTCGTTACCGCGGGGCGCTGTTCGCCTCCAATCGAGATATTCAATATCTCTTGGATCAAGGTATTCAGGCACGAAATATTCACCAGATTGACTCCATAGGCGAAAACTGGAAGCTGATCAAATCAGCAGGATCGCCAAGATTCGAATTCTTCCCGGGGTTGGTTCCAGAGGCGTTGATGGGGATAATCCGAATTGCGTTTGAGCGCGGCACGCAAGATGCCGCCACTCCAAACCCTATCATGAAGCAACCTGCCTCAGCCCCTTAACGATCGCCGTTCCGAGGTATCGCGGACCTGACGTCGCGACTTTCACAGCTCCAAGCTCCGACGGCGCGCCTCCTCATGATGGATGTCAGTGTTCAAAAGAGTATAGGCCCCGCGCTCTAACCACGAACGAACCCGTGGAATGTCGGAACGGTGCGTGTCAATGAAAATGAGACACACAGCGTGAAAGTTTAAGGAGCTTTCT
>DAIUEW010000117.1:0-8041 GCA_036844925.1 Candidatus Sulfotelmatobacter sp. | reverse complement strand
CCATCATCCAAACCTCGGGAATGATTTCGCCGACCAGTTGTCCATGACAGAAAAGCCGCACCACCGAACTCTCAGAGACGACAATTCCCACGGCTTTGGTAACTGCGCTCATGTTGGCGGCGGCAATGTGACGGCTGCCGAGTCCCAACGGCACGTCCACTTCTGTGACCACAGCATCGAGATAGCGGCACGCGGAAACGAAATTCCCTGCGCGACTTACCACGAACCCGCCGTCGAGTTGCGCCAATTCTTTGATGGTTCCGCGGAGATTGAGATTGGTGACGTGCCGCGAAGACTCCGGATGCCCGAGCAACGGATCCAAAATCAACGGCCTGGATTTCGCGAGCACTGCCTTCTCATCCCCGAGCGTAAATAACGTGCCAATGCGCCTTCCCTCCCGACCCTCGCGAGCAATTTCGACTGCGAGCTCAATCAGGGACTCTAGAACGTCAGGATCGTATTCCGTTACTTGGCAAAGAATACTCTCAAACATCCATCGGACTCCTCGCTTCTGATAGACGCCACGGACAGACGGCACGGATGCACTCTGTTTTGGATGAAGTACTCACAGGGAGGATTCAGACAGGAGTTGCGCCGCGATTGTTCTGGACTGGAGTTCTCGATCAGGAACGCGAAGTGACAGCAGTGGGCTCTTTACGGACGATGGGAGCGACCGTGGTTCCCAGAAGCTCGATCGACCTTAACATCTTCTGAATCGTTGGCTACCATTCATGGAACTACCTGTTTGCGCCATCAATAATCGGTTAACACACCACAGGGCATTGAAAGCGCTGGACCAATAAGGATGCAACGCTGGGGTGGGAGTGGAACGACTTGGCGACTCGGATCGAACCCTCGGTTCGTGAAGATGACTATGACGCCTCCGTCGCCATCGTCGAAGATCACCTCATCGAGAGGCTGCTGACCGCGAGGGTTGATCTGAAGAAGATCCAGTCCGCGGCGAAGATGCTCTATCTCCAACGATTTCTAGTCACAGTGATCTTGAGGCTGAGGCTCGGACGGCCTTGCGTTTGTTGCTTCCTGCTACCTCAGTCATGCAGCGTTGGCTTCAAGGCCAAGGCCCGAGCCGCCTAGCGCGAGACACGTTTCCGCGAAACTCCGCTTTACTTTTGGGGTTAGTTATCACATCATTGTCTCACTGCGGCGTCCTTTCCCGCATGTTTTCCGAATGGAAAGGGTGGGGATCATGGACAGCGACCGCTCGCGTTTGGAAGTAGTCTCAAAACACAATCGGGTGGGCTACGCCCTCCCGATCGTTGCTGTGGCGATCTTTCCGAAACAGGAAGCGGCTGCGTGTTAGCCACTCTGCAGCGACGTCTTCTTCTAATCCTCACTATCGGGTTGTTCCTCACGCTTGGTGTGGTTGCGTACACCTGCCGAGCCGCCCTTGGTTATGACAGACTGAACGATCAGGTTCAGACAACCCACGAAGTGAAGGAAGAGTTGAGTGCCGTTCTTCGCCTTGTGGTGGATGCAGAAACAGGCCAGCGTGGATACCTAATCACGGATGATCCAGTCTACTTGGAACCTTATCAAGAAGCGACCTCGCAGATCGACGCCCGACTGGCTAGACTTGACAGTCTCACGAAAAACAGCGCCCCTCAGCAGCAGCGGATGCGTGAGGCTTCGACGGATCGAACAAGAGGAGCTTACCGTTCTGCAGCAAACTATCCAACTAGACAAAGAAGGCCGGGACATGGAAGCGGGCCAGCTTATGCTTTCCGGCGTTGGCAGACAGCGGATGGACGAGCTTCGCCATATCGTAGCTGATATGGAGAAAGAGGAAGATCGGCTGCTTGCGATACGGGTGACTCTCGCCAACCGCGGCCAATGGGCCACAGTGCTGGCTTCGTTGGCAATCGCAGTCCTGTCCATCGTCGTGTATGTGTTGGTTGTGAGAGTGATGCGAGCCGCCGCAAGAAGCAAAGAACAAGCTCGCACTGAAGTGGAAAAGCGGCTTCTCGCGGAAGAACAACTTCGCTCCGAGTCAGAAGCAGCTCGTGAGCGTGAGCGCGCGGAGGCGAAGTTCCGGGGACTCCTGGAGGCGGCGCCAGACGCAATGCTTGTGGTGAATCCTTTGGGCAAGATTGTCCTAGCTAATGCCCAGGTGGAGAAGTTGTTCGGCTATCGACGTGAACAGTTACTAGGTCAAGAAATTGAGATGCTGGTGCCGGAGCGTTTTCGCCGCAGGCATCTGGGAAACCGAACCGGTTTTTTTGGCGAACCGCGGGTGCGCTCCATGGGTGCGGGCCTGGAGCTATTTGGTCTGCACCGGAATGGCCAAGAATTTCCAGTGGAGATTAGCCTCAGTCCGTTGCAGACGGACGAGGGCACGCTGGTTACGAGTGCCATCCGTGACATTAGCGAGAGGAAACGGACGGAAGAGAGTTTACGTCTCCTTTCTGGCCGCCTGCTGCACCTGCAAGATCAGGAAAGGCGGCGTATCGCGCGCGAGTTGCACGACAGCGCTGGGCAGGTACTCGCTGCCCTGGGCATGAACCTGTCGTTAGTGGAGTCCGAAAACGGCAACATCGCTCCCCGCGCTGCCAAGGCAATCCGGGAAAGCGTCGGTCTTGTCCAGGAACTGTCGCGAGAACTGCGCACCATCTCTCATTTGCTGCATCCACCACTGCTGGATGAAGTTGGGCTCGCCTCGGGTCTTCGTTCGTACCTAGATGGGTTTACAGAACGCAGCAAGATCATAGTCGACTTGGAGCTCCCAGAGGATTTGGGGCGTCTCCCGCAGGATTCGGAAACCGCCATTTTCCGGATCGTTCAGGAGTGCCTCACGAACATTCACCGTCATTCGGAAAGCCCAGTCGCCAGAATTCGTATTAGCCGTTTCGACGGTCAAGTCAGCCTGGAAGTGGAGGACAAAGGTAAAGGCATACCCCAAGAGAAGCGGAATACCATGGACTCAGGGGGTACACCGGGAGTCGGAATCCGGGGAATGCGCGAGAGACTCCGGCAACTGGGCGGCACTTTGGAAATCAATTCTAACGGCAACGGAACGGTTGTAACAGCCCGGCTACCGGTTGTCAGCACTTCTTTGGTCGCCGCCTGAAGGGGACGTTGTGAAAGACCACCAAGAAGAATGGTTATAGCTGTGCCAGCAGGCATCGGTCGAGCAGGACCGTGAGAAACTGCTCCAGCTTGTTCGCCGGATCAACTAGCTATTGGAAGCTAAAGACAAGCGTTTGCAGCCATGCGGTCTGAAGCCAGTCTCCGAAGGCAACGGCATCTTTCAGATTGCCTACAATGAGATGTTGCTTATCACCAGGGCAGAGTTGTTGAAGAATCGCGGGTACGAGGTCAGTTCTGTACTCGGCAACGACGATGCCCAGCGCGCTCTCGCCAACCACGAAAGATACCGTCTCTTCATAGTCGGACATGCAGCACCGAGAGAAACGCGAGAAGAGAGGGTCCGGTGGTTGAAGGGGAAATTTCCCCACACAAGAATCCTGGCGCTAAATCCGCCGCAGCAGGCGGATCTAGCCGAGGCAGATGACAATCTTGTCATGAACGGCCCAGAAGAGTGGCTTTCGATAGTTGCAAACTCACCTGGATAACGCCCGCAGAGTCACGTAAGAAAACTCTTTAGACGTGATCTCGTATCAGGCGGATTTGCTGTCTTAAGCATTTCAGCTTTGGTTTTTTTCCCTTTGGCTAGCGCCGTCATCTCGTCCTGTTGTTCGGGAGCGGCTAGATCGGGTGCAATGGCAGAAAATCTTTTGGCGTTAGCTTCGGTCATTGCGACCTCAACTAGAGCGGCAATGATACGCTGACGCCTATCCGTCATTGGCAAATGCATCGCGCTCTCATGTCTTATGCCGCGCGTCTCCCTCGTCGCCGCAGCAGAGGGCCTTATCTCGACGCTTAAAGCGAAGACGCCGAAGCACAAGTCGCCATAGCAGTTGCTTTTAAAAGAGTGTCGCCTGTTCGGCGCAACAAAGCCGAATGCGCAAGTGCGCTCTTCCGCCAGCGACGACAGTTTCCACTCAGTCCTCGCGAATATCGCCGATTTGCCTTGCCTCCGGTTGCGTTTCAACGCTGTGGAGGCGCGTCACGAACGACAGACGGCGGTGTGGCGGTACTTGTTTCCGTCTGGACTAGAGGCCCTGCCAGAGGGGCGCCATTCTTGACCAAATCGGTCTTGATTTCAACTTTCTGACTAGCAAGCGGGTTGATGTTCGTCTCAAAAGTTTGGTAGCCCGGAAGGGCGATTCTGATCTGATGGGTTCCCGGCGCCACTAGCATCCCTCGACCCATGCCCTCAAACTCCCCGACGTGTCCCACGAAAAGGCCGTCCAGAAAAACTGCGGCCCTTGAGGGGTTGACCGCGATCTTCACTGTCGCCGGCACATCAGGAAGCGGTCCCGTAGGGGCCTTCTCCATGGCCACGCGAACGACCTCCTTCTGTCCGGGCTGGACCAGAATTCGTTCTGTGAAGTCTTGGTAACCGTCCTGGCGCACTGTAATTACGTGTTTGCCTGGTAGAAGAAGAACCTTCTTCGATCCCTTGAGTTCTTTCAGATACCCAACGTACGCTCCGTCAACCCAGACCCCAGAAGTCTTCTCGACCTGGGATTTTCCTTCAAATTGAATCTCTCCCATCACATCGTTTTCAGCGTACACCGGGACGGGTAGAAGCAAAGCAGAAACCAAAAGCAATACCCACAGTAATGGATCTACTCTTCGGAATGCTTTTTTCATAGTGACCTCCATAGTCCTTCGATTGCCTTTAGGAAGTAGTCGCAGGTTCTGCATCGCGCGCTCTTAATAGTCTTATGCCGCGCGTCTTCCTCGCCCGGCGGTTAAACCATCGAGCGGAGCAAATAGAAAACGCAAATCGAGCAAATGCTCGACAATCTGTAGCAGGTTCGCGGGCGATTCGCTCTTGGACACAAACGCATCTACCCATTTCAGAGCGCTCTCGGGTAGCCCATCATCTGCGGAGAGCAGAGCGATTGGAACATCGGGTACGCCAGCTTTCATGTGCTCTGCGACGACGTCCCCATTCATTCCAAGCATGTGGTAGTCGAGAAGCACCAAATCGACGGGATGGGAGGCGAACAGTTGCAAAGCCTCTGCACCGCTGGTGGCGACCAGGACCTTGCACCCCGCTTCCTCAAACAGCATCTTGCAACCTTCGAGGCCATTCCATTCGTCATCGACACACAGAATTAGAGGTTTTCGCGGCATGGCACTCCTCCGATTTTCGCCGGACAAGCATATGAAGAACTTTGCCTTGGCGTCGTTTTTCCGGAGCAGCGCCTCCATGTTCAGAGCACGATCTGTGCCAAACTCGCAAAGCACAGCAGAGCAGGGCCTTAGATCTGGGAAGAACGTGGGAGTGTAAACACTACCTAGTAACGACGGACACCGAAACGTAAGAATATCGCCTTGGCGAGTGACAGAAACTCTTCCGGAGCCGGAAAGTTGGGATGCAGCCATTCTGTATCAACACTTGCGGGTCATTGCGCATCTGAATGTCAGCATAAAACGTACCCGTTGGTTTTAGAAACGGGTTTTTGAGTGGGGATTCGTATGCCTGTCAGGTCGGTGCTAGTCGTTGATGACAACCCGATCGTTCGTCGGATGCTTTGCGAACTCTTCACCCGCGAGGGAGACTTTGACGTATGCGGAGAGGCTGAAAACGGAAGGGAGGCAATCGAAAAGGCTCAACTGCTCCGCCCTAACTTAATTGTGACGGACCTTTCAATGCCGGTCATGAACGGATGGGAAGAAACCCGTGTGCTGAAGAAGCTCATGCCCGCTATACCGGTGATTATTTTCACTGCTCACAGCGATCCTTTTGTTGAGAAAGAAGCTCGCGCGGCAGGGGTATACGCCGTTGTCTCCAAATCTGAAGCTGGCCAGTGAGGCAGATCCGCGTGGTTGGGAATGTAAGGGCCCTCAGGCTCGATACTTGATCCTTCACGCGCTAGGTTTGTGCATAATAACGGCCGCATCTGACTGGTGCGGCCGGAGGGGAAGCGCTGCGGATTGGGTTAGTTCGAGGCGACACGCCGCGTGGCGCCTCGAACTTCTCTAAGCTAGAAGCGAACGCGAGCGCCCACCTCGATCTGCCGGTTGCCGCCGGGTTGTTCCTGCGCTGAGCCGCTATTCAGAGCGCCGAAACCGGACGCGCCTTCGAAGAGAGCCACGGCGGAATTGCCAATCGGATCCAACCACTGGTTGTGGTTCAAAACGTTAGCGAACACCCCTTGGAATTCCAGACTGACACCCTCCGTCACTCGGAAGTTCTTCTTGATGCTGAAGTCCATATTCCAATAGGCCAGGCCGCTGACAATGCCCGTGCCACCATCCCGGTTATCTAACCCCAGAATGGGATTACGGAAGCCGTTAATCGCTGCCGTGCCGTTGGCGAACATATTCACCGGCAACCCGCTTGAGGGCCGGTTGTAGTAGGCGTGACAGCATTTGACAGGTCCAATCGGCACGGCATTTTCATCGCCAAAGAAGTTGCTGTTATCCCCGGCGCCATATTCCTGACCGCCTCCGGTCGTGGTCAGCATCTCGACCGGAGAGCCGCTGCCCGTGGTGAAGATCGACGAGAACGTCCATCCGCCCAGCGCCCGTCCCACGAGTCCATGCTGCCCCTTATAAAAGGGCGGCTGGTACACAAGGAACGTGTTGTAGACGAACTTGCGGTTAAAGACCTGTTGGCCGTACATCGTATAGGGGTTGAAGGGATCGTCCGGCGTGAATTCACTGGTGGCCTGGACCAGCGCCGCCGTGCCCAGGGCCTTGGACCAGGTGAAGTTCGTCTGCATCGTCAATCCCCTCCAGTCCGCCATCTTGACGGAGGCGAAGCCGCCGTTGTAGTTCCCGAAGCCCGTGCTGGCGTTGACAGCAACGCCTGAGGTCATCTGGGGTCCAAGAGGTCCTGTAGTTGTGTTCATCATGCTGTGCGGGAAGTTGAACGGGCCGCTGTCCAAATCGCTCCACAGGCTCCACACCTGAGCATTAGAGAGAGCACCGGTGGCATTGGGGTTCCCCGCCCCGGAAGCAGCCCCTTCATTGAAGACCACAGCCGCGGTGCAACTGCTAAACCCCTTGCAGTATCCTGTAGGTGAGTTCTTCAGCGCCGCTTCGAAGAACGGCTGCGGGGTCACCGCCGCCGCGTTGGCCGCGCAACCGCCGCCGGCCAGACCGGTTACGCCGCCGCAGTATTGCAGCACCACATTCTTATAGGCCTGGGCGAATTGCTGGCCGCCCATGGTCATCATGTAGGGCACCGCGTTCAGGTTAATGGGTTGGTACTCATGGGTGATTCTGCGCCCGATGTAGCCCACTTCCAATGTGACCTTACGGGACAACTGGCGTTGAATCGTCAAGTCGAACGAGTCCACCTGGTTGGGCCGGAAGTTCGGATCCAGAGACTCGGCGGTAGCGGCTGAAATGGCATTGTATCCAGGGAAATCCGGTTGCGGCAGCGTCGAACTGGGCTGCTGTAGTGGGGCAGTCATGCCATCCACGCCTATGCGGAAAGCCGTCGCCGGCGTGGCTGTGTTTCCTGTATTTCCGCACTTGCCGTTACTGAAGGCACTACCGACGCACTGCACCGGCTGCATGAGGCCCGTACCCAGCAGGGGCACCAGCACCAGATCCACTCCGTTCAAGCGCCCGTAAACGCGCCCGTAGCCGCCGCGAATGACGGTATCTTCGTGGCCGAACATCTTCCCGGCCAGCGAATCGCCATCGAAGTGTGGGTTCCAAGCCGCAGCCATACGCGGGCTGAACGAGCCGTAGAATGGGTTGTACGGATACTTACGCCCATTCTCGGTATTGCCTACCAAGGCAAAGCCGATTTCAGGATTGTAGACTTGGCCCTGCAGCGCAGCGCGCTTGCGATTCGCCAGGTAGGATTCCGCCGAGATTAGCTGGTCTGACTGGTCCACCAACTCAATCTGCTTGCCATTCGCTTCCACCGGCGGCATCTCCAGCGTCCAGCCCAAACCGTAAGTCAGGGTGAACGTCGGTTTCATGTGCCAGG
>DAIUEW010000116.1:0-8258 GCA_036844925.1 Candidatus Sulfotelmatobacter sp. | reverse complement strand
GCGAACTCCTTTCAAGCTATGGGTTTGTTACCTAAATGCAATTTCCTGTGAAGCGTCGGGTCGTGGAGGAGACGTTTGCGCCGGGCGCATCGGTATCGATCGTGGCTCGGCGGCATGACTTGAACGCGAACCTGGTGTTCGAGTGGCGCAAGCAGTATCGCTACGGCCGGTTGTGGAATGGGAAGCCTGATCCCGCCGCGAAGGGTGACTCCGCGCCGGCGGCGAAGGCGGCGAAGGCCATGCCTAGGAGGCTGTCCGAGAATTAACCCGAATTAGAGCAATGACTTACGGATTTCACCGCCAGGGACAAAGTGCGGAATTCCCCGAAAAACGAAAAATCGCTCTGCGGCCGCTCGACGTAAGTCCTTATCTACCTTCACTTGTTTCTCGGACAGGCTCCTAGTCTGCTCCGCGTCGGCGTGATCGACCATGAGGGCGAGGTGCGCCCGCTGCCCGCCACCGCCGAGCCTTCCGCTCCGCCACCGCCGCCACCTTCTACCAGGGAGCCGGTTGCGCCCCCACCCAGCAGCGCCGCCATTGCTGGCCGCATCGAGATTGAACTGCCCAACGGGTTTCGGGTGCGCGTCGATGGCGAGGTGGACGAGCGCGCACTGACGCGGGTGCTGGCAGCGGTGAGAGAAGCGGCATGATGCGGCTAGCACCCGGTACGCAGGTGTGGCTGTCGTGCCGGCCGACGGACATGCGCAAAGGGTTTAACGGCCTGGCGGCACAGGTCACGGAAGTGCTGCGGAGCGATCCGTACTCAGGGCACGTCTTTGTGTTCCGCGGCAAGCGCGGCGATTATCTCAAAGCCCTGTATTGGGACGGTTCGGGGCTGTGCCTGTTCGCGAAGAGGCTGGAGAAAGGCCGGTTCGTCTGGCCGCCGGTGATCGACGAGCGGACGCGGCTGACATCGGGACAATTGGAGTTGCTGATCGAGGGGATGGATTGGCGGCGGACGGTGGCGATAGAGCTGGAATACCGGCCGGCGGTGGCATAAGAAAAACGCTATAAAACCCCATAAAACGCTGGTGTTTCGCGGCATGTTGCGCTACACGGAATCATATCGCTTTCGACCGCTTCCCTCCCTTCTGATTTTGCCGCTTTACAGGCATTTGCCATCGCGTTGCAGACAGATTACCAGACCCTGGAAACCAGACTTCAAACACGCGATGCCGAACTGCGAACCGAGATTGCTGCCCGCGATGCGGAGATTTACGCCAAGACGGTGCATATCGAGAAGCTGAAGATGCAACTGGCGTTGCTGCGTCGGGCGCGTTTCGGGCGTTCGTCGGAGAAAATGGAACACGAGATCGAGCAGCTCGAACTGCTGATCGGCGATCTGGAGGAAGGCCAGGCGGAGAGCAGTGAGCGCACAGAGGCAGCCAAGCCAGCGGCAGCAAAACGCGAACGGCAACATCCTGTACGCCTGCCGCTGCCGGATCATCTGCCGCGCGAGCGCGTCGAGCATGACGCCGCCTGCGTGTGCCCGGCCTGCGGCGGCATGAATCTGACCCGGATTGGTATCGACGAACGCGAGTTGCTCGAATATGTGCCGTCGCACTTCAAGGTTATCGTTCATGCCCGCCCCAAGATGAGCTGCCGCGATTGCGAAACCATCACCCAGCCGCCGATGCCCGACCTTCCGATCGAGCGTGGCCGTCCCGGCCCCGCCTTGCTGGCGCATATCCTGGTTGCCAAATATGACGACCACCTCCCGCTGTACCGGCAATCGGAGATCTATGCCCGCGAGGGCGTGGAGCTCACCCGCTCCACCTTATGCGACTGGGTAGGGCGGATGACGTTTCATCTTTCCCCGATTGCGGATGCGATTGCTGGCTATGTGCGCCAGGGCGAAGCCATTCATGCCGACGACACGCCGGTGCCGGTGCTCGAGCCCGGTCGGGGCAAGACGAAGACGGGGCGACTATGGGTAGCGGTGCGTGACGAGCGCCCCTGGGGCTCCACTGCACCACCAGCCGTGACCTACCGCTACTCTCCTGACCGCAAATCCGAGCATGCGGAGGCATTGCTCATAGGTTGCCGTGGGTATCTGCATGCCGATGCCTATGCCGGGTTCAACAACCTGTACCGCCCCGATCCGCTGACGGGGGACGTCCGCCTGATCGAGGTGGCATGCTGGGCGCACGCACGCCGTAAGATCTTCGACGAGCATCACGCCAACAAATCACCCGCAGCCAAAGAGATGACATACGCGGCCGACCGCCGCAGGAACGCTTGGCCGTGCGTATCGAACGGTCGGTGCCGCTCCTGGCACAACTCAAGACCCGCTTCGAGGAAACGCTGAACAAGGTCAGCCGCAAGAGTTCGTTCGCTGAGGCGCTGCGTTACTCGCTGTCACGCTGGGACGCCCTGACGCGCTACACGACCGACGGCCGCCTCGACATCTGCAACAACGCTGCGGAACGCGCTATCCGGCCACTGGCACTTGGCCGCAAAAACTGGACATTCATCGGCACCGAAAGTGCAGGCGATCGCGCTGCCGTCATGTACACCATCATTGAAACCGCCAAGATCAACAACCTCGACCCCGAGGCGTATCTCCGCGCCCTCATCACACGCATCGCCGATCACCCGGCCAAGCGTATCGATGAACTCCTGCCATGGAATGTCAAGCTATGACGCGCAAGTCACAACCAGAACGCCTACCGCCAGTTAGCAGTCGGGACAAGCAATGGCTGGTTTCCATGGAGAAAATGGATGCACTTCGTTCCATTCCGCACACCGCGAAAACACAACGGGTTATCAATTCTATTTGTGGAGTCATATTTCTGGCGTTGATCGTTTTCGGCGTGTTGTATTCAGGCGAGATAATTCGCTTTCTACATTTCAAGTAATCAGAGGTTATGTTCGCGTAAGCGTCGGGTTGTGACCTGCGCAGCCACCTGTCCATTCCATCGTGGAACCTTTCTACCACTCCTGCCGTCGACCAGTTAGGCGGCTAAAACCAAACGCTTACGTCCTCTTTGAAGGGATTGTTTCCGTAGCGATCTCCAGCAGCTTGGAGATCGTCTTGGTCCCTTGACCATTGAACTTATCGATGATCGCCTTGACGTACTTCTCGGCCGCCTTCGCATCCGGGTCGTTGTAGCCCCAGAACTTCAGGTTCACTTTGAAGGCGTAGGGTAATTTCGGGCGAGATCGAAAGCCCATGACTGCGCGACGTTCAGCAGCACGGAGATCGTCTTGGTCCCTTTACCATTGAAATCATTGATGATGTTATTGACAGTTTGATAGACGGCATCGTTTCGGGGCTTGTTCTCGTCGTAGTACCAGAACTTCAGGTTCACGTGGGCACCAGTTTGTTGGCTGACCACAATTGCGGCCAGTTGTTGCATGAGGTTGACGACGGCCTTGTTATTGTGGAAGTTGCCAGCCCCGATCGGGCCTGTGTTGATCAGGATTGAACTGTTCTGGTCTGCATTGTGCGCCATCATGAAGCCGGCATAGAAAGTGTTGAATAGGTCCTGCAGGACCTCCGGCTTGGACTGGTCTTCCGGTGTTGGCTTATCCTTCTGCAGATTTGGGGCTGCCATAGAGAGGACGTTGATTTTCTGGGTCATAAGCAGCGGCTCGTCATGGCTGAGGACTTCGCCCATGGACTTCGCCCGCCAATTCTCCTGGTCTCTTGGTACGTTGGGTTGAACCATCCATCCACTCTCTATATTCATCACCCGATGTGCTCCCATGAAGATCAACGGCGAGGGAGTACCGCGAAGCACTGCAACGCCACCGGTCCGAGTGAGAAGGGAGTTGGTGGCTGCGCTCGCTAATTCGGGAGTCTCCAGGAACAGAGTCTCTTCCTGGAGGAAGCCGTCCGTAAACACGCCACCACCCAGCTTCCTGTTGGCAAAATCTACCCAGAATTGATGGTCCGCTGAATTATAATCATAGTGTTTCTGGGTGTAATCATAATCAGCATCACTGCTGGTGTGCAGGACCGGGAGCATCGTCTTGGAGAAGTAGTCTGGTTCAATTGAGCTACCCCCACTCCCTCTGGTTGAATAATAGTCATTGGATGAAAGTCTGTAGGCTTTCATAAATGACGTGTCTCTATTCAGCAGGGTCTTGTAGTTCGCCAAGGCATAGTCCAGCAGCAGCGCCTTGCGGAGAGGGAGGTACTGGCCAGTGATAGGTTGATTCATGAGATCCTTGATCTTATCAGTGAGCTGCTTATTGAAATCCAACGGAATCGGTGTGATGGTTGGAGGGCTGAGTTGGAGCCTAGTGGGGCGGCGGTTAAGTTTATGAGGACTCTGCGGGACTGGCTGGGACCAAATTGGGCGCGAGTTGCTGTAGTTGTCCAGATTGAATGCCACTGCCGCAGGGAGCACTACCTGCTGGGCGCCGCCAGGATAGAGGGAGGGTTTCGATTCGGGCGCGTAAACGCCTTGGAGGATTGGCGCAGCCGTCCCGACATACACCATAATGGGTTCTTGCGGGGTAGCCTTGACGGTGACGTTGACCTTCATCGTAGCAAGGCTCGGGTGGTACCAGCTCTGGTCCAGTGCCAGTTTACGGATCGCCGTGTTCGGATTGAAGAATTCCTGGGTCGAGACGAACGTGCCTTCATAGTTGTTTTCATTCACATTAGGGGGTAGTGCACCAGTGAGCACAGGATCGCTGAACACCCGAAAATACGTCGTGCTCTGTGTCAGCGGTTCTGCCTCCACCTTGGCGTTGGCGAAGGTATACATCGTATAGTACCCACCGTTGGTGTGCGGCCCAGCGTAGAGAAGACCGCCGCTAGTGTCGAGACCGCCAGTGTGTTGCGGATTGTCGAAGGGGTTCACCGGCGCTGTGAAAACCTCACTGAGTGGCCCCTGCGGACCGAACAAACCGGTGTCGTCAAACATCTGCTGCACGAATTGCTCTTGCGCATGCTCGGCCTGATCGACACCCAGCTGGGCGATCAGGCTCAGATTGTACTTCAGTGTACTCACAGCTGCGTCGGCGATCCGGTCGATTCCGGGCCGAGCAGTCAAGCTGGCATCGTAATCGGCCTGGAATGCGCTGGCCTCTGCCAGACCCAAGGCTGCAGCTTCTGCTGGTGTCAACTTGGGGCCAGTAGACGTAGACAGGGTACTGACGACGTCTGATTCCAGGCTGTGTGCCAACACATCCGCACGTTTGTACAACGCCAGATTCGGTGTACCACTCGCCCAGAGTTGACGGCTCTCGGTCAACTGCCGGACAGTTGTGGTTACATCTTTGAGATAGAGATACGAAGGATTCGGGAACGGCTGTTTATCTGGTCTCGTCTCCGAATACAATTTGTCATGGAACCGCAGCTGCAACTGCTGCTCAGTAGCAATCAGGGCCGTCCCCTGAAGATCGAGCAGATGAACCAAGTTAGGATTATGCGGCAGCTGTTGCTCCCAGGAACTGACCGCTGTGGACACACCATTGACGAACTCGGCGGACTGGTTGTCCGTGATTCGCTCTGTGGAGCTCAGAACCTGGTAAGTTAGGACTGCAAGCGGGCATTTCTCCACGGCTGACTGGAGCTTGCTGAGCTGGGCTGCGAAGGCCGTGGGGAGAGCCGTGGTCAGCAACGACCGTACTTCCAAGCACTCCACTTGGAGCTTAACCTCTCTGCGCCTAGAGAGCGAACGTGAAGCTATCTTCTGGGTAGGAGTCGAGCAACGATGTGCCATTTCAGGTCCCTTCGAGTCAGGTGCCGCAATTCCTCGGGGGTGTTTTGGGATTTTCTCAAAACCACCTCTCAAACGGGTTACTGCGGTTCACGCTCGGGTTGCACATTCTTCCGGGCTTCGGGTCGGGAATCCTTGGCTTCGCAGATTAGGTCTATGCGCAACCCGAGCGTGAACCGCAGTAGCTTGTGGACAAGTCCCATCGGATGTGATATTTGTGAACTCCAAGGTGACATTATTCATGTAAGGCATCGTTTTCAAGGGAGATGGAGAGAAATCTAGCCCGGATTATTCGCACCCATTCAAGCAATCGGCCTCAGGGAGCTCCAGCAGTGGGTTGGGGTCCGCTGGCTTGGTCGGCGCGCGAACCTTCCCCTACCCCTGGTGTTTAACTCTTTGAATTCGGCCGTTGCAGAGAGGATCGCGGGTAGTCGACCTACCCCGATGGAGGGGCGGTTACGGGCTTACTCACGGCCAAGAAGTGGTCCAGGTGCGGCCAGCTCGCTGAGAGCCGCACGATCACCCGGCGGGCTCGGGTGATCACTTCAGCGGCGACCTTGATCAACCGAGTCCGCCATGTGCAGGCAAATCCTTCTCCCAAGGGATCACGCTGGCGGCGGCGGTTGAAGAACCGCTTGCGGTCCGGCTCGTCGATTGCGGCAGTGGGCAGCTCGGCAGGCAGGCCCAGTTCCTCCGTCGTGGGGGGTGGCTGGACGACGGCTTGTCGCAGTCGTACCAGCAAGTTGAGTGCGGCGGCATGAAGATATAATCGGAAATAATTCGCCATGAAACGGTGGTCGCTGAGGCGATCGGCCTGCAGTTCGCTCTTCAGCTCCTTGTTCCGATTTTCGCTCTCACCGCGCTCGGCGTATTCGTCGTACACCGCTGCCGGCAGGACCTTCCAGCCCGGCCGGTTGGTGACCACCGCTCGCCGATTGGTCCCTTGAGCATGTGCTTCGACCTTGATGACAATTGGCTGCTCCCACGCCCACGTCTGGGCTCGGTAGTGGACCGCAAGGAATCGGCGCTGCGGCTGGCCTGTCTTCTCGTACTCCGCGACCGCCTCCTTGAGCAGGCCGTCGCTCAGATCGCGGAGCCGCGAATTCATGCCGATGCCATGCCGCTTCTGAAAAACGCGACAAGCGCACTCCCACTCAGCGGGTGCAAGGACATCGGCGAAGTCTATACCGAACGCTTCCTGCACCCTGCGCCTCGCGCCGCTGAGGTTCTGAAAGTGAATATCGGCCGCCTTCTGCATGCAAACCTCCCGTCCGAAGCCGTCGAACGCGGACACGACATTCTCCAGCGCATCGCCGACCAAATGATTGGCCAGTTCCTTCTCTGCCGACTCCGCAAGCCCCAGTTCCTTCCTTGCAAGTTCAAGATTCTTGGTCAGAATCTGAAGCGAATTGTGCACGCCACAGTCGGGACACCACCCGAAAACCCCGTAGATGGCATACCGTAGCGTACAGTTGTCGCACAGCACCTCGGTTTCGAGCTGCTTTTCCCGGTAATAGCGGATGGGCCTGGGCGCGGACGCCTGCACCTTCAGGCTGATGCCAATGCCGAGCAGGCCGCGCGGCTTCTGCTCGAATTCGAGTGACTTCAGATCCGCATGGAGCGCATCCGTGACCTGCCGGATCACGATGGAACGCGCGTACTTAATTTGCTCCTGAGTGAAGAAGGTATTGCTTGCTCCGCTGTGTCCACAGTACGGACAAAAGCAAGGAGCCGGACCTTTCACCCCCGTGCCGGGGGTAATCTTAAAGTATCCCAAGCATTCCCTGACGGGGCACTCTCGGCCGATGTAGCCTTCCTTGTCGGGGCGAATCGGAATGCTGAACTGGCTTCCGAGATTTCGGAGATGATTCATACCAAACCCCTCCACGATGCATTGCTTAACGTACCTGCCGGAATTTACTCAGTGCACGCAACCGAAGTCTTCACAACATAGAACTATAACTACGAGCTATGCAAAGAAAACCCAATGATCAACCGATCAGATAGCTTGCCTGTAATCTTCCTCGATAAATTGCACGTATGCTTTCACGCTATTGTGCACTCTTAGGGCCTCGTGGTTCCATGCCGTCTGAAAGACCGTGCAATTTATCCCGAAAGAATCCGTGCAAGATAGCGTACAATCTAACACCTTTTCCTTGCCTCTTTCCGGCAGCCGGTTATAGTTCGGATAAAGTGGGTTATCCGAACTAAAAACCGGGGGTGGCAATGGGTGAAAATGCACACATGCAGAAAGCGGAAATCGTCCCGGTCGGGTCCGACCCGATCCCGGCGTTCGTCGGTGGCTTGCCCGCCGACCTCCGCGAGCAGATGACGAAAGCCGTCAAGGCGTGGAAGCTCCGCACCCCCTCCCCTCATACCCGCCGAGCGTATGAGAGCGACCTCGGCCAGTTCCTGGCCCATGCCGGTATCGAGGCCGGGGCCTGGGGCAGGCATGACCAATAGTTCCATTCGGAGAAAACTGACCGCCCTGCGCTCGCTGTTCTCCTACCTCAAGACCTACGGCTACGCCGGAGCCAATCCGGCGCACGGAGACTTTGTCTCCGCCCCGGCCGTGGCCCGCGA
>DAIUEW010000115.1:0-8526 GCA_036844925.1 Candidatus Sulfotelmatobacter sp. | reverse complement strand
TGGTCGTCAACATGTCTGACGTTCTCTTCGACACCGCGAAGTACACACTTCGCCCGCTGGCGCGCGAGAAGCTGGCCAAGATCAGCGGCATCGTGCTCGCCTATCCAGCGCTCACACTTGGAATCGAGGGCAACACCGACAGCGTTGGTAGCGATGAATATAACCAGGGTCTCTCGGAGAGGCGGGCCGAGGCGGTCCGGAGCTACCTTGCGCAGCAAGGAGTCCCAGAGTCCTCGATGACAGCAAAGGGCTTGGGCAAAACCCAACCCATTGCGTCAAATAGCACAGCGGAAGGCCGTCAGCAGAATCGACGTGTCGAGTTGGTAGTGTCAGGCGAGGTGATCGGAACCAAGATCGGCTCCGCTACAGAGCCCCAGGTTCGATAACTGAAGCGCAACCACACCCTGCGTAAGCCGCAAACAAAAAAGCCGGCTTTCCGCGAGCCGGCTTTTCCGTTCTTTCTTACCGGCGGCTTCGCCAGTGGCTGTGTGTCAAACACAAAGAGCGGGCTGGGGAAACACGCGGTTTCCCCAGAAAGCCTTGCATCACAAGTTTGGCTTGGTTCGCCTTCGGGTCTTCGCTTCTCCGAAGCAGGACTAACTATCTGCTCCAAGCGGGTCATGAGAGCTCGCAGGTTCTCCTCGCCGGTGTCTAAGAGCTTCCGTAGTTCCGCGTTGGCTCTCATCGCTTGCTCGTACGCATTCCGAGCCTTGTTCAGAAGCGGCAGCTGTTCAATGAACGCATTGGCGTTCTTGGTAAACTCGTTCATCGCTTCCGTGTAGGTCGCCATGGTGGTTGGCAGCAGGGGTCGTTGACCGAGCACGATGGAACTCTGTATGTGTTGTGCTTCAGTGATGAAGGTCCCAATACTGGCCCGCACCCCATCAGTCAGGAAGAGCTAAGAGCGGCGTTCAACCCCCGCAATGGATGGGATGTCGCCGCAATCAAACCGGACAGGATTCAGACGAGATACCACGATGACGACGGCGCACCGGCTTGGTTCGCGACAATCAAACGGGTTTAGTCTGCGGGACTGATCTGGGGCCGCAAAGCAATCTCTCGAATCTGCCAAGCCTCTGGCACATCGCCATATTGCTCATCGACTGGGCATCGAAATAGATTCTGTCGAGTACTTTCGGTTCAGCCTCAAAAGGTATAGATGCAGGCTAGTCGAAAACTCAAAATTTCGGCGTTGATAAGAAGCCAGTTGTAGCTCCTCCGGCGCACCCCTTCCGAACCACCGGACGGGCAAGGGCTGGGGAAGCCTGAAATCGCCCGATTTGCCATTTCCTGCGTCCATCGCTGTGCCGTCCTCGTTGACTCGCCTTCCTCACCTCCGTAACATTGCACCCTAAGTTCCCACCCATGATCGGCCAAACCATCTCGCACTACCGGATCGTCGAAAAGCTCGGCGGCGGCGGGATGGGTGTGGTGTACAAGGCTGAGGATGTCAAACTCGGTCGCTTTGTGGCTCTCAAGTTCCTGCCTGACGATGTAGCCAAAGACCCGCAGGCTCTTAGCCGCTTCCAGCGGGAGGCCAAAGCTGCCTCTGCACTGAATCACGCCAACATCTGCACGATCTACGAAATAGACGACCAGCACGGTGAAGCGTTCATCGCCATGGAGTTTCTGGATGGGCTGACTCTGAAGCACCGCATCGCGGGGCGTCCAATGGAAACCGAGTTGATTCTGTCGCTGGCCATCGAGATCGTGGACGCGCTTGACGCAGCACACGCAGAAGGCATCGTCCACCGCGACATCAAGCCTGCCAACATCTTTGTCACCAAGCGCGGACATGCCAAGATTCTGGACTTTGGGCTGGCGAAGGTCAGTCTGGCAGGCAGTTCCTCAAGCAAAATTGGGTCTCTTAACACGCAGACGGGTTCGGTGGACGCGGAGCACCTGAGCAGTCCGGGCACTATGGTGGGAACGGTGGCATATATGTCCCCGGAGCAGGTGCGGGCGAGAGAGTTGGATGCGCGGACCGACCTGTTCTCGTTTGGTTCAGTGCTGTACGAGATGGCGACCGGAGATTTGCCGTTTCACGGAGAAAGTTCGGCAATGATCTGTGAAGCCATCGTGAACCGTGCCCCGGTGGCCATGGTGCGACTGAATCACGACGTACCCGCCGAACTAGAACGGATAATCAACCGGGCACTGGAGAAAGATCGCGAACTACGTTATCAGCACGCCTCCGAGCTGCGTTCCGAGTTGCAGCGGCTAAAGCGGGATACCGAGATAGGACGAGCCATAGCGGGGAGGCCCGGCACAGTGGAGGTGGCGCACGAAAGCGGCTCTCAGGTCGCCCCCCCTCCGTCACCAGCATCCGCTTCCTCGCCTGCACTTGCTCCATCTTCGTCATCGAGCGTTGTGAAAGTGGGTGAAGTTCCCGTCGCGGGCAGGAAACTCTGGAAGATTCTTGTTCCCACCGCCGTAGTCCTTGTCGTCGCTGCAATCGCGGGAGCGTTCTACTTCGGCAAGCGTCAGACCGCGCACCCCCTGACCGAAAAGGACACCATCGTAATCGCCGATTTTGCCAACAGCACGGGCGATCCGGTGTTCGACGACACACTGAAGACGGCGCTCAGCGTCGCCCTAAACCAGTCGCCGTTCCTGAATATGCTTTCCGACAGCCAAGTTGCGAAGACCTTGAAATTGATGACGCGTCCCGCCGACACGAACTCACGCCCGAAGTCACCCGCGAGCTTTGCGAGCGGGCGGGCAGCAAGGCTTATATTGCCGGGTCGATTGCCAGTCTGGGCAACCAATATGTGCTGGGGTTGAATGCGGTGAATTGCCAAAGTGGTGACCCGCTGGCCGAGAAGCAGGTGACGGCGCTGTCCAAAGAGAAGGTGCTGGACGCGCTGGGCGAGGCGGCATCGAAGCTGCGCACCGAGTTGGGCGAATCGCTAGCCACGGTGCAGAAGTTCGATGTGCCGCTCGAACAGGCCACCACGCCCTCGCTCGAAGCTCTAAAAGCTTACAGCCTAGGCTCGAAGGCGTACGAGAGAGGCGCTGCCGCATCTTTGCCATACGACCAACGTGCCATCGAGCTGGATCCGAATTTCGCCTTGGGATACAGGGCGGTGGGTATCGACTACGGCAATCTCGGTGAGGAAGGCCGGGCCAACGAGTACTTCACCAAAGCATTCCAGTTGCGGGAACACGCGAGCGAGATGGAAAGGCTGGAGATCGCCGCCGAGTACTATATGGGTGTCACCGGTGAAATGGATAAAGCAGCCAAAACATATCAGGAAGAGATTGAGACCTATCCGCGGGACGAAAATTTGGGGGCTCGAGGCAATTTGGGCTTACTGTACGCCGCTCAGGGGCACTACGAAAAGGCCATAGCGATGACCAAGGAAGGTGTGAGACTGAGACCTGATGGAGAAAGTTACGCGTTTCTTGCTGGTCTCGCCCTTGCCTCGCAACGCTTCGACGAAGCAAGGCAGGCCATCCACGAGGCGCAGGCGCGGGAAGCGGACGATCAAGGTCTCCACGGGGTTCTCTACGCGCTTTCGTTTCTCGCCGCGGACTCGGCCGCTATGGCAGAACAGCTAAAGTGGTTCGCAGGCAAGCCCGAATATGAGGACATTGGACTTGGCATCGCATCCGGCACCGAGTCTTACGCTGGTCATCTTGGCAAGGCGCGTGAACTGACCAAACGGGCTGCCGACTCCGCCGTGCGAACGGACAACAAAGAAACTGGGGCGGGCCATCTGGCCGATGCTGCTGTGCAAGAAGCTGCCTTCGGCAATACGGCGCAAGCCCGGCAGACAGCGGCAGAGGCTTTGAAGTTGGCTCCCGCGAGTCGGGGTGTCGAGACCGAAGCCGCGCTTGCCTTGGCGATGAATGGCGAAACGGCCCGAGCCGAATGGTTAGCGCAAGACTTAGGAAAACGCTTCCCACTGCATTCCCTGACGCAGTCGGTTTGGCTGCCTGCGATTCAGGCACAACTCGCGCTGGACAGAAAGGATTCGGCTGCCGCCGTGGCGGCCCTACAAACTGCTACTCCCATCGACTTAGGTACTGGCGATTCCTGCCTCTATCACGTGTACGTACGCGGAGAGGCATACTTGGCAGCCGGACAAGGCAGTGCTGCCGCCGCCGAGTTTCAGAAGCTTCTCGACCACAGCGGCATTGTCCAGAACTGCTGGACGGGAGCGTTGGCGCATCTGGGCGTGGCCCGTGCCAATGCGTTGCAGTCAAGAACCTCGCAGGGAGCGGATGCCGATGCCGCCCGCACCCGCGCCCTCGCCGCCTACAAAGATTTCCTCACCCTCTGGAAAGACGCCGACCCTGACATTCCTATCCTGAAGCAAGCCAAAGCCGAGTACGCGATGCTGCAATAGCGACGCTCGTCATTTGCGGTTCTGTGGCGCAGCCCTTTTTGACCAGAAGTCGCAGCCACCCAAAAATCAGGTATTTGCGTGATTCCGGTGTGCCGACGATGATCCGGATACGGAATCACGCAGCTTCACTGTGCTGCCAAGCCGTTGTAAACGCGTGGAGGGCATATAGTGCGTCTTCCAAGGCTTCTTTTTCTTCGGGGGTTCCGTGAGCGTAAAAGATTTCTCGTCTTCTCGCGATCACGGCTGCTTCAGCTTCTGAGACTCGCTGCGGGAGAACCCCTTTGTTCGTTTCCAGAATGGCGGCCGCGTACAGAGATTTCCAATCGGTACGGTTCTGGCATGGGGGAAACGCCGTGGTCATAACGACCTCCGAATAGAAGGAACGTATACTGAGGGCTTGCCCGCTGTTTGGTAGGTAGAGGTCTTCTACTTCCACCATAGTCCAATGGCCACAGAAGTCAAGTCACGCCGGAAGATTTGTTCCAACTCCTTACGTCGGGGATGTTTTTCAATCGCAGCCGGAAACGAGAGGCGGAAATTTGTCGCTGACGAAAACATCTGTCAATCGTGCTCATTCGTTACCTTTGAGTGGAAAGACGCCGACCCCGACATCCCCATTCCCACCCTGAAACAAGCCAAGACGGAGTGCGCGAAGCTGCAATAGCTGTTCGGCTATCATGTTGTCGGTGGGCACGAATGGAGGATGTACTATGCGTCGAGAACGGGCGCTGAAGGTTGTGTTGGTCGTGGTGGGATTGCTCTTTTGCGCTGGCATTTATCCCCTGATCGGCTCTTTATTGCATCCGGCTGGCTCGGATAACTGTCGAGTAAAGGAGGTGTTCTGTGACTACCTATATCATTCTGAGTACTTCTCCCGAGAGGCCTTCGCGGAACCGAAAAAGTTTAAGGACTTGGCTGCCGCGGTGTCGGCGAAGATCAGGACGCAATGTCCGGATATTACTTGGAAGGGCAGCTTCGCAACTTTAGGGCGTTTCGATGTCGTGGACTTCGTCGAAGCAGATGATCCAAAGCAGATTGAAAAGGCCGCAATGATTATCCGTGCCTATGGGCATTCGATGACGGAAACGCTGGTCGCGACCCCGTGGAAGGAATTTCTTTCAGTGCTCTGATCTTCAAGCCTATTTCCTTTGGAGTAGTTGTCGCGCAATCATTGACCCTCTCGGATTGACTGCAAACTGCCCCGCCATTTTCGTTATTTGGTTCGACAACTGTCACGATCAAGCCGTGCGACGCCGATGAGTACGGGGGGCCGGCTGGCGATCGAGATGAGGATTGCACCCGAATCACGGGCAACTCTGACGCGATCTTCGTGTTTGCGATGTCAGCGGAATGGCTTGATAATGGCCTGATCATCAGGCACCCACTCAATGAAGAAACTTCCGCGAAAGGCTCGCAACCGTAGCGGAAAGCCGGATCGGGTTTCGGCCCACGAAGATCGGCGCCGGCCTCGTCTCTCCCGGGAGCTTTCCGTGCTTTACGAAGACGATGCCGTAGTCGTCCTCGACAAACCGGCCGGACTTTTGGCTGTGCCGATCAAGGGCTCCGATACTCCGTCCGCTTTGTCTCTGCTCGTCGCAAGACTCAAGCTGAAGAGACAACGAGCTTTAGTCGTGCATCGCATCGATCGTTTTGCCTCCGGAACACTACTATTTGCAAAGACCGGTCCGGATCGAGATGCGCTGGTGCGGCAGTTTCTCGACCATACTCCCGTAAGGCGGTACCTCGCGGTACTGCGCGGCCGTCTCGGGGTTGAGGTAGGGACGCTCGTGCACTATTTTCGACGTGAAGGAATGTATCAACAGCTGCGGACGGCGCGAGATCCCCAAGCGGCTCGTGCCGAACTTCGATATTCCGTCGAACGCCTTTTTGCGGATGCTTCGCTCGTCCGGGTTGAGCTGGTGACAGGATTGCAGAATCAGATCCGAGCGCAATTTTCGGCGATGGGCCACCCGGTTATCGGCGATAGAAAATACCACCGGGTGGAATCGTCGGAGCAGCTGATTGCTCGCGTTGCTCTTCATGCCGCTCATCTTGAGTTTGTCCACCCGCGCTCGGGCAAGAGCGTCTCGATTGACTGCAAACTGCCCCCCGATTTTCAGTATTTGGTTCGAGAATTGTTGCGATCAAGCCGTGCGCCCCGGTGAGTACGGAGTCCGGCTGGCGATTGAGAAGAGGATTAATACGCATACGGCTCTTACCGTGGATGAGTGGCGACAAATGCTTGCCGCACACCGTGCAGTCCCTGGGACATGCGTTTCCCGCTCTGTGTCGGGCGCATGTGAGATTGAACGATGTTCTCCTCAGTCTGCGCCCTTCCCTCCCCGGCCTCCCCCGGAAGAGCAGCTCAAGACAATGCCGGTCCAGACGGCGAGCGGGAGGTTCGGAGGTGACGTTGTCGAAGGGCGTCCGGCTTGCGGGGAGGATACGAGCGTGAGCGCATGAGACGCGGCCAACCGAAGAAGGTTCTGCCAGTCGGCAAACTTCCGCTTGAGCATTTGCGATCGTTGCTTAGGCATCTGCCAAAGCATGATCCGCGCCTGCTCATTGGACCTCAGATTGGCGAGGACGCGGCCGTCATCGACGCAGGTGATCGCTATCTCGTCGTCACGACAGATCCCATCACCTTTGCCACTGATCACATCGGGCGTTACGCTGTTCACGTCAACGCGAACGACGTTGCCGTCCTGGGCGCGCGCCCGTTGTGGTTCTTCGTCGTCATGCTCCTTCCGGAGAGCCGCACGACGCCCGAACTGGCCGAGACGATCATGGCCGATGTGCGGACCACGTGCGAGGAACTGGGCGTCACGCTCGGCGGCGGGCACACGGAAATCACCCAAGGCCTCGACCGCCCGATTCTGGTCGGTCAGATGCTCGGCGAGGTCGCACCGACTCGCCTTGTGCGGAAGACTCGCATCGCCATCGGCGATCTGATCCTATTGACACGCGGTGTGGCCATCGAGGGCACCGCGATCCTCGCACGAGAGAAGTCCGAACGGCTGCGGGGACGGGTTGATGCCGATCTTCTGGCGCGGGCCGCTCGTTTCCTGATTGAGCCCGGCATCAGTGTCGTGAGTGCGGCTCTCGCGGCTGCCAATGTCGGCGAGGTCGTGCACGCGATGCACGATCCGACGGAAGGCGGGCTCGCGATGGGGCTCTTCGAGCTGGTGGCGCCCGCCGGTCTCGGGCTTCGGGTCATTCGCGAGCACATTCCCGTGTTTCCCGAAACCGACACGATTTGCAGTGCGCTGGCGCTCGATCCGCTGAAACTGATTGCGTCGGGCGCGTTGCTGATCGCCGTCGCGCCAGACAGAGCGGACTCGGTCCTGACGGCCATTGAGGCCACAGGCGTTCCGGTTGTGGTGATTGGTGAGGTGCGTCCGTCGAGCGAGGGCATCACGATCGTGACGAATGGGGCCGTAGAGCCGCTCACGCCCCCAGTTCGAGACGAGATCGCGCGAGCCTTCGAAGGCTGTTAGGCACGGGCGGTATCAGCAGCTTCGATCGGAGGCCGAGTGCACTTTCATATTGCAAACCAGCTCCGATACGCTGACTTCGGAGCCTCGTCCGCAGTGCCAACCCATGCCCCTCATAGTTTCGTCAGAACACTAATCTGGATTGGTATTTGGCCGCTCGTGGCGTTACAACCTTCGACCCTTACTCTTACGCCGAAAACATCTTTGCCGGAAGCATCTTGCCGGAATAGGCCGAGAAACACATCCACTTTTGCCGAAGCTGAGCTATTACCGGAGTCGCGACAGCTAGACGAAAAAAATGGCCTGATTGGGAGTGTAACTCGGCGGGTTAGAGGTGGTGATCTGGTTGACCGTTGATCTCCACGGCTGGGGTCGAAGCGGCTGGCCACATATGCGGAGGATTATAGCGCCGGCCCTCGCTTGTCAGCCCCATCACAGCTTTTACGATCCGTTGAAAACGATCGTTGAGGACGATTTGTCGGCAACCCTTACCTAATCGCGTTATGTCAGAGTTGCCCGTGACTCGGGCGCAATCCCGAGGCAGCGATTATGAGTTGCGAACGGGGCCTTCTGGCATTTGCAGACACTTTTCCTGGTGTTACTTGAGTAGAACCAAATCGCGTGGATCAGATCCCCGCCTCCTGGCTGAAATACTGGTAATCCTCTCGCCAGCCGCCTTG
>DAIUEW010000114.1:0-8672 GCA_036844925.1 Candidatus Sulfotelmatobacter sp. | reverse complement strand
AACATCAACCCAGAACTTACATTGCGATTGGTGCAGCAAATGGGGGCACTTCACAGCCCATCCCCGCATTCAGGATACGAGGGTGACCCTGACTTAATGGAATGGCCCTGACCCAAAACCCATAAATTGGACCAAGGGAAACTAGAGCTATCTTAGGCAGGACAGTCCTGGAGAGGAGAAGGGACGATGCCGAAGTGGCAGTTTTGCGACAGCGGAGAGGCAGGTAAGAAAGTGGCCGACATTTGCCGCAAGGTGGGGATCATCGAAGGCACTTACTACGCCTGGAAGAAACAGTAAGCCGCGTGGGGATTAATGAGCTGCGAGCGAGCTTTAAATTTCGATTCGCCGGCAACCGGGATCGCAGCCGCATTACCCTTGGCGGAGGCCCGATTATCCGTTGTCATCGGTCAAAGCCGCTGCTACACGTTTAACGTAGAAATCGCGCCTGTGTCCAAACTGAGAGAGAGTTCCAGTAGTAGTGATTTAAGTGCCGGAGTTACGCGCGACAAGAAGGCGGGGCACAGCCATCACTTTTCCAGTATCAATTGAGTGATATTCGTAAAAACGTTAAACAAGCGAAAGAGGACAGTGCTGATATCGGTCAGCAGAACTTCGTCTGCACCGTCGATTTCCGTGAGCTTGACCTCGATGACTTCGTTCATACTGGTTTGGATAGTACGACCCACGAACTGGGCCTCGATCGGCAGTTCGCGGTGTCCGTGATCGATCAGCACACAGAGCTGCACGCCGCGTGGGCATCCAGCAGAGAACAGCGCGTCCAGAGCGGCGCGGATGGTGCGGCCTGTAAACAACACGTCATCCACCAGCACTACATTCTGGTCCTGAATTGAGAATCCCCGGTTAGATTTCTGTACTACGGGCTCGAGACCCAAGGTGGAAAGGTCATCGCGGTAAAAACTAATGTCCAGGGTGCCAACCGGTACCGGCACGCCCTCAATGCGTTCCACCAGCTTGCCCAGTCGCTGTGCCAGCGGAACCCCACGCCGGCGGATACCGACAAAAGCCAGCCCCTCCACTCCCCCGTTCTTCTCCACAATCTCGTGAGCAAGCCGGACGAGCGTGCGTTCAATTTCCGAGGCTGACATGAGCTGCGCTTTCTGGCGGAGCTGTAAGGTTGGCACTGTATTCGGGGCCACCATGCGATCCATAATACGTAGGTGCTTCTAGGCTGACAACCCCTCTACTGCCCGAGCCGGAGGCCTGTGCAATTAATTCAAAGTCTTATTGGCGGGCATGAGCTGCCGACGCAGTTTCCAATCGCTCGCCACGTCAACCTCCGAGGCTCGGGGATCACCGCTCCGGAGCAGTTCTATCTGCAGCCGTGCCGTCCCCCAGAGCTTCCGGGCAAGAGAAGGTGAGGTATTCAAGGTGTTGTCCTGCGAAATGTCGAGGGCAACAGACTTGCTCCCGATACACATGCACAACATCGCCACCCCATCGCCATCAAATTACGGACCGGCAGGTCTGACCATTTACCTCAACTAGTTTTATTGGATCTGTATTATTCCTAGGTAATTGGTTTTCAAGACATCCGAGCCACTAACGGCGGAAGTGGAGGTCGGCTTGCGTAAGCTTTCTTTGTGCTTTCAATTGTCGGGACAGTATTCAGGAGCTCGTCGCAGACGCAGTAAGTGAGGCGTTCGACAGGATCTGAGGGAATTGCAAGGCTTAGATAACGCTTCCCTTCACGGAAAACTAACCGTTCGCGTACAAGCCATTCGAGTCTTTCCGTGACGTCATTAATATCAAGCTCATTACATGCTGCCTGAATAGCCTCGACATTAATTATCTCCTCGCACGCTAGATAAAGCCGGCGCGACGACTTATCAAGTTCCACAACGCGAGGGGGAGTAGTGCGGTAATCTGTGACACGGAGAAAGTCTCCTCCGTCCACATATATTAGTAGCGAAGGTACGCCAAACTGCTCAGTCTGCGTCGCAAACAACTCTTTCCATCTCTGTAACACTCTGGCCACGTCGTTCCATAGTCCATTGATTTCTTCCGACAAATCAGCATCAAAGCTCTTATCCAGCCACGATTCCTTGTGCCAGTAGTCACTGGGAAAAAAGCGCGAGAGCGTTTCGTGGTTGCGGATACACCTCACCCCAAATGCCAAGGGATTCTTGTAGATTGGACTCTGGTAAGTAAGTGTGAACGAGGAGAGTTGCAGCGGATGGTAACAAGTAACGAACTCGAGGTTTCTGATCGTCTCTAAAATTGCCTCTGCTCGGACACCTGGATGGCCGGTAATAAGGTTAGAGATACTCTCAATTCCAAAGCGATCACAAAACTTCATAGCTTGAATGTTCTGGATGCAGGTAGTGCCCTTGTTGATTAACTTCAAGATTTCTGTACTGAGGGCTTCGATCCCAAACTGAATGGCGACAACGCCTGCCTTTCGCAACAGTGCCATCTCTGCCGGTTTGACGGAAACCCTCGCCTCGATCCCGATCCTGAAATTCTTTTTCAGCCTCACAATTTTTGCGCACAGTTCCGCAACCTTGTTGAAGCGCAAAATATTATCTACTAGCAGAAAATCGAGGACGTTATACTGGTTTGAGAGAGCGTCGAGCTCTGCGACAAAGTTATCAATCTGCTTCTCGCGGTACCCTTTCCAGTGAAGATTGAGATTGCAAAAGCTGCACGAAAGCATTGGGTTACGATAGCTGCGGTCCCACCAACAACCGCGCGAGCTTTCGACGGGAATAACCGTTTGCCGACGAACGATAGCGCTCGTGATGGAGGCATCAACCGCCTCGAAATAGGACCGGTAATCCGGGATGGGAAGAGACTCAATATCTGCCAATTGATTGAGCAGCGGTAAGCGTTCGGGTGGCGATTTACAGCTGAGCACACCCGGGATCTCCTCTGGATGTCCTTTATCGGGATCCAGTAGGGAAGTGACGAGCCCCAGGAGTGGAAGCTCACCTTCTCCGTTCACCACAAAGTCCAGCTGAGGGAACTTCCGAAGAAGGCTCATGCCAAGCTCGCCAGTACAGCACGGCCCGCCGGCGATGACTACGGTAGCCGGGTAGCGCTCCTTTATAAGTTTTGCCATTAGGACACTGCCGAGAGTTTGAGCAAACACCAAGGAAAACCCTACACACAGGTATTGATCCCATTCGACGTTTTCGGCACGTCGACGCGCTGCAACCGCAATCGGATCGATGATCCGATCTAGGAAATCAATCTCCCCGAGGTCCTTATGTCTCTTTTTTTCATCTTCAATGAATGCAAGAATATCCGGCCGTTTTTCTGGAAACAGCTGCCACGCAAACACCGCTTCGCCCAGGAAAGAACCGAACTCGGAAACAGCTTTTGCCGTTTCCAAACCTATGATCTGTTCCAACTCGAAGTAGTAATGGAATGCATCGACAGTAAGGTCAACTAGCTGCCTTTCCAGGTACGCTTTAAGTGTGCCGAGTTGGATGGATGGTAGGTATGGGTTATGCCACGGCATCGAGAGCAGAGCGATTCTGCGCGCCATCTGCACCTTTCTTGGAGACCTATCGTTTAGCATAAACGGATTGTCCACATCGGCGCACACGAACGATCGTGCGATTCACCGGCGAGCACGCAGAAAAAATGTTTAGTTCCATATTTGGGCACTATAGGTGAGAAGGTCAAATAAAACTCGCACCTGCCCTCACCGACCAAAGGACATATCATTTGGCACAATATTTGTCAATACGGGATATCCAGCTGTGTCGTTAGCAATGATTTGTCCGCTTGAGTTAGCAAGCGATCTGTCCGCTTGGCGGGTGGCGAGGGTAGGAGACCATGCGGGCATGGAAAGCTACTCGAGGGCCGCGACGGACCAGGCCATGCAAGTGCAGGCAGTGATTTTGCGGGCAGTGGCGAAGAAGATCAACTGGTGGCCGGCGGCGGAGATCATCGGCATCAGCGACGTTCCATGCGTCGTTGGCGGGAGGTCTATAAGGAGTTTGGCTTTCGTGGATTAATTGACCGGCGGCGTGCTGGGTGAAAGGGGTACTGCAAGGGGCGGCCCTGATCGCCCGCGGGCGCAAGCGCGGGGTGCACCGCCGCCGGCCATCCGCGGCGACCCCTGCCTAGGGTGGGCTTCCTCCGACTCCGCATCCTTCCCTTTGAGATACGCAAGCGTCACATCCAGCGACTCGTGACCGAGGCGGATTCGGATGGTGTTCACTGAGACGGCTTCTTCGTGCAGAGTATCGCCGTAGGTCTTATGGAAGCAGTGAAGCTCGGCGCCTTCGACGCCGGCTTTCTTCGCAGTCGCCTTCAGCTAGCGCAGGAAGTGTCCGTCGGGTTTTCCGTTTGGAAAGACTAGGTCGTGTGGGGCAGTGCTGTACGAAAAGCTAGGCCGCGCAGATGAGAGCTTGGGGCACTAACTTCACATTTTCAATTTATCAAAACGTTTCGGGTGGTGCAAGCTAGAAATTGTCAGGGGAACTTACTACTGTGCGGGGCGCATTTCGGAGGGTGTCCACAATGCGCCCGTCGCGAGCTTAGAATTGGACAGAGCACTTCTGATGCCACTGAGTCACGACGCGAGCGGATACTATAAAGCGTTGTTTGAGGTAAGCGTCTGACCAACACACCTGTTCGCCAGGCGGGGTCTATGTTGAAGTGTCCGGATGACCGCCTGAACGCCCGAGCCGTCAAAACCCGTTCGCCTTGTGAACTAACGCCAATCCCGCTTTCTTAACCGTGCATGTGGTTGCCAATCCAGCGGCAAAAGAAACAGACCTAACGCAGCCCCTTGAAGGCATCGCACGCAACTTCGGCGTGAACCTGTTGGTCACCGGAACGATTCAGGGCTCCGGTGAAAACATGCGAGTGACTGCGAACGTCGATGATGTCAGCGGCGGGCGACGACTGTGGAGCGGCGTATTTACAGGTGCATCGCAGAGCCTGCTGACTGTTGAAGACGACATGTACGCAAAAATCGTCACCGCGATTGGGAGCGGCGCGCCCAACGAAGGAACAAGCAGCAGCACACAGCACCCGACTGAGAATGTCGAGGCATACGATTTATATCTGCGCGGTCGCGAAATGATGCGCAATGAGCAGAACACCAAACAGATCGAAACCGCACTACAACTTTATGAAGAAGCTCTGAAGAAGGATTCCCGCTTCGCGTTCCAGTTCCTTGATCACGCGGAACCTCATCCTCGTTTAAAAGCAACTGGGCAAACTCTCCTTGCGCTTGGTGAACCATCGCCCTTCGTTGACTTCGCCTTCGCGGCACTCCTAACATTGCTTTCTGAGTTCCGTCCGTAGTGGGGGAGTCATCCCGTATGTACGCGGGATCACGGAGCCGTGGAAGGAGGCAACCATGATGGCAGCACAGCCGCAAGCGTGGATCGGCGAAAATCAAAATCTTGTCATTCGCCGCGCCACTCAAGCCGACGCCGAAGTGTGCGGAAGAATCTGTTTCAAAGCCTTTAGCACCCTCGCCGAAAAGCACAATTTCCCTCCCGATTTCCCAACGCCGGAGATTCCTGTACATGTGCTCTCGACGATGTTTTCGCATCCATTGTTCTTCTGCGTGGTCGCCGAGCAGGACGGGAAAGTCATCGGAAGCAACTGCTTGGACGAGAGGACGCCCATTGCTGGCGTCGGACCAATCACGATTGACCCCAGTTCACAAAACCGCAGCGCGGGACGCCAACTGATGCAAGCCGTGATGGCACGTGCAACGGAAAGGAAGTTCGCAGGAGTCCGTCTAGTGCAGGCGGCGTATCACAACCGCTCGCTCTCACTCTATGCGAAGCTCGGTTTCGTCGTGCGCGAGCCACTTGCATGTATGCAGGGGACTCCGATTCAGAAGACGCCGCTGGGCTATCGCGTCCGCGCTGCGGAACCGGGCGATCTCGGAGCCTGCAACGATCTTTGTGCGCGAGTCCACGGGCACGACCGTGGCGGCGAACTCAATGATGCGATCCAGCAAGGGACGGTGGTGGTCGCCGAGTCAGAGGGGCGGATCAAAGCCTACGCCTCGTCCATCGCCTTTTTCGGTCACGCAGTCGGCGAGAGCAATCAGGACTTGCAAGCGCTGATCTGCGCAGCCACGGAGTTTCAGGGTCCGGGAATCCTTGTGCCAACGCGCAACGAGGGGCTGTTCCGCTGGTGCCTTGAAAGTGGGCTTCGTGTCGTCCAGCCGATGACGTTAATGACGACAGGGCTTTACAACGAACCCGCTGGCGCGTACTTGGCTTCCATTCTCTTTTAGTCCAGCATCGAGGACTTTGGAAAGCAGGCACGGAAAGTTGAAGTGGCTGCACATTCTAGCGGGAGGGCACGATGCGTCGAGAACGAGCGCTGAAGGTTGTGCTGGTCGTGGTGGGATTGCTCTTTACGGCTGGTGTTTATCCCCTGATCGGCTCTTTATTGCATCCGGCTGGCTCGGATATGGGCGACACCATGATGCTCAGCATCTATGTCGCGCTCGGCATTTTCTTGCTTATCGCGGTGCGGAATCCATCGGCGCATCGCAGCCTGATCGCCTTTGCAGCATGGTCAAGCTTCGCCCATGCCGTGACAATGTCGATATTGGGACTCGAAATTCCGAGTCAACGCGTAGGATTTCTGGTCGGATCGGCTGTGCTTGTCGTCATCGGCGTAGCCTTGATCGCGCTGGCTCCGGCGAAACAGCCAGTCGAGCGAGCTTCTACGGTGGTGGCGTAGGCTCGCACTCTGCGAAAGTGTCAAGGGACAACGAACTCACAGAACAGACTGGAACCGTCAACCTCAGTAATCAGGGGGATAACTTCCAGACTTGCAGCAAGCTTCTCAAAACTCGGCGTATCCGCAGTTGTTGCGCGAAAACCGTCCTTGCAGACAATCGTTCCGTTGCCTGTAGCTTGGTAATCGACCTCGCCAATCAGGTGGTGTGCGGACTGAATCTCAAACCATTCCAGTCGATGCTCCCAGAATTGAGGTGTGTAGCTCGAAAACATCACCAGCCCGCCTGATCGGGTCACCCGAATCGCCTCTCGGAAGAGCTGCTGCTGATCAACCGCGAAGGCACAGATGCCATTCTGAATGCAGATAGTCACATCAAAGGCGCAGTCGCGAAAGCCCATTTGAACGGCGTCCATGCAGGCAAGGCGTAGTGATGGTTTGCGTCCCAAATGTTCCAGTGCCATGCAGAGGCTGGACGGCGACGTATCGATTCCGAACGCCACCCGCACTCTGGGAAGAAGCCGCTCAAGCACCCGTCCATAGCCACAACCCAGTTCCAAGGCGAGCATGGAGGAAGTCGTTCTTGCAAGGACGAACTCAATCTCCGCTTCGAGGTACGCTTTGGTGCGAGGCGGGGCGAGATCATAGCAAGCGCGGAGACGTTCGGCAGCAAGCCTCTCAGTGTAGTAGCCAGGCACGGCGCGATCTCGCCATGATAAAAGAATGCCTCTCCTGCCTGTCACCCACTCGCAGACCATGCCGCGCTGCCGCATCCTCGAAAAGCTGTGTCATCTCATCGCTGTTTGTCGGGAGATTCCGAGCCTCTTTCGAAGGTCGCCGACAGCCATTTGCAGAAGGCGGTCGTAGGGAAGCGGGTAGTTGTAGAGAGTGCGCTGCCCTCTCGCCGCCTGAAAGGCTCGCCAAACACGATGCGGCGCGAGGAAGAAGCCAATGACCACTCCAGACCCGTTTAAGAAGTAAGTGATGAAGGAGTTGCAACCGCCGCGCAGTTCCCACACTCCGATTTCTGCCTCTCCAATCCAGTCGGTGCCATAGCCTGTCAGCACATGATGCAAGTCGTGAAGGGGTACGGCACGTTTGCGAGCTTCAGTATTTGGGAACCTAAGCGACAGACCGAAGATGCCAATCGTGAACCTCGGTGCCTCGTAGTCGCGGACGCTGAAACCGTTCGCCGCAAGGTGCAGGTCGCGAGCTTCCAGCATAAGAAGATCGTCTGAGTACACTGAAGTTTTTCGTCTACTCACGAGCGATGAGCTGACAAGCGAACCGACCGAGTCGGCATTGTCGCCTCCGACGAATGGGGATACTGACGCTTAAGATCGAGGGCACTCATACTTCTAGTTGCGAGGATTCCGAGAGCGTTTGCGCACTGCTTCTCGAACATCTTCTTCCCACATTCCTCCAATGCAGTGCAGCGGCAGGTCCCCTGCTGTTCCACAACGGCACGCATGGTCTGGATATGCTCCAACATCGCATCGAGTTCGACAATCTTCCGTCTCTTCAACTTCTGCCAGCGGACTGAAGGGGGCGTTCCAGCGCGAAACCAAAAGAAGAGTTCCTTGATCTCACCCAGTGTGAAGCCAGTCTGCCGCGCCCTCTGAATCACTATCAAACGGTGCAATACGGTCACATCGTAGCGTCGTTGCCCGCTCACGCGCTGCGCCGGAGGAAGAATCCCGATCTGTTCGTAGTAGCGGATCGCAGAGGGTCGAAGTCCGATCTGGCTCGCGACCTCAGAAATAGTCAAACGCATGTATACGATCATAGTCGAAGGCTCCCGCGCTCTGTCTGCTACCGCGTCTCGGCTGGAGGGTCGTTGACGTAACATCCCGATTTCACTCAATTGGAACTACGGCAGAACGCCTGGGCTACGCAAGCGTGGGCAAGCAGCACCGGGCTTGAAGGCTTCTGAGTGCTAACGCCTTCCATGAGAAGGCCGGTCGGAGTCAAGTGGGTTCTTGTGT
>DAIUEW010000113.1:0-8688 GCA_036844925.1 Candidatus Sulfotelmatobacter sp. | reverse complement strand
GATACGGGAACCGCGGCTACCGGGCCGTCCAGCTGGAGGCGGGTGCCATCGGCGGGAGGATGTACCTGGCTGCGTATGCTCAGCGCCTGGGTGCAACCGGGCTAACCTTCTTCGACGATGACGTGATTAACTTCTTTTCGCCGCACGCAAAAGACAAGAGTGCCATCTTTCTTCTCGCGATTGGCAAGCCGCTGAAACGCAAACCACAGCAGGGCCTCTAGAGAAGTTCGAAATCAGAGAAGGGGCAGTCGTTGGAAGTCTTGGCGTACCATTTGACGGCCAGTTGGAACCAAATGGGAGCCGACATTCAGCCGTCTCCCATTTCTCTCACTAGCTGCTGGTTTTACGCGGCCTTGCCGGGAGCCTTGGCTTCGAGGGTCTTCTCGCTGCCAACAGTTACCTTGATCTGCTTGGGCTTGGCTTCGGCCTTTTTGGCAAGGTTAATCTTCAGCACGCCCTTGTCATAGTGGGCGCTCACTTGCCCCGGATCTACCGAACTGGGCAGCGTGAACGACCGGGTGAACTCTCCGTACTGACGCTCGACGCGACGGAAATTCTCCTCTTTCTCTTCCTTCTCGATCTTGCGCTCGCCATGCACGGTGAGGGTGGTGTTCTCGATGCGGACATCAATGTCTTTTTCGTCGATGCCCGGAACTTCAAGCTTCAGAGTAATGTTGTGCTCGTCTTCGTAGATGTCCACCGGCGGCGCGAAGCTGGTGGTTGTTAGCGCCTCTTCTGGGCCTTCGGGGCTATAAGACTCACGGAAGAGGCGGTTCATGCGGTCTTGCATGGTGGAAGACTCACGGAAAGGTTCCCAACGGGTCAATGGGTCATAACGCAGTTCCCCCTTGGAGAAATCTAAGGGGAGAAAGCTTCAGATGGGCTGACTTAGTTCAGGGGACCTGAAAGAGTAAGAAGAGGTAGCTTGCTCAATTTCAAGGCTAGGCTTCTGCGCAACCGTTGTCAAACTGCTGGTGGAACCGCTTTGCGTTGGCTGACTTCGGGGAGAGCTGTCCAACGAACGCCCCATGACTCTGACCGGGGCCTGACTTGGACGGGGCCTTGACTTGCTGTGTGAATCCCGTTCAAAAAGTAGATGTGGCGCAGCGAGTGGATAAGCTACTTTTCCTGTATACAAATATACGGCTGCGCCACCAGAGGAACAAAACGACCGTGGGCCGCATAGTTCCTTCATATCTGCTAAGAAATTACAACGGTGGCCTACTTGGTGACTGCTCACAATTGCTCAAGTTTCGGAATATAGATGTCCACACTCCGTGAGGGCTTCAGCGCGAACCGACTGGCGATATGCCCGTTCGACTCAGAATACATGATCCAAATTGACCTGTAGACGCCCCCGGACTCGTGAAATCATGGTGTATGGGTAAGAGAAAAACAAGAAAGCAATCGGCGAAAGCGACACTCGCCGAAGTCGTCAAGGAAATGGCGAAGCCGAGAGTCGCTACGTCTGCAAGAGAGTAGAGTTCCGTTTTTTCGGAACGAAGTTCTAGTCGTGGAGAACGATGTTGAGAAGTGAACTGTGAACTTGAAACCCACTCCCGCCGTCATAGTCGATGAAGCCTAACTTCCTGAACCTGTTCATGAAAAAACTAACCCGCGAGCGAGTTGTACCGATCATTTCCGCCAGCATCTCCTGACTGATCTTGGGGATTACAGTCTCGGGCACGCCTTCCTTGCCGAAATGAGCCAGCAATAGCAGAATCCGGGCCAGTCTTTTTTCACTGGAATTGAAAAGCTGGTCAACCAAATCTTCTTCGTATCGGATGTTCCGTGTCAGCAAATATGCCACGAACATATCCGAAAACGCGTGTTCCCGGTGCAGCACTTCCATCATGGACTTCTTGTCAATCCGCATCACAGAGCAATCAGTCATTGCGATTGCGGAGCACAAGCGGAGAGGCTGCCCTGTAAGGCAACCTTCTCCGAAGAAATCGCCCTCGTTCAGAATGCCTATTGTGGCTTCCTTCCCGAGCTGCGACACAACGGTGAGTTTTACCTTTCCTTCCTTTATATAGAAAACAGCATCGGAAGAGTCGCCCTGAGCAAAGACCGTCTGCTTTTTGGGAAAAGCCTCGATCTTCCTGCCGCCGCCGTTGATGGTCGAAAGGAATGTCTTGGGATCGAACTTGCTGAGTTTCTTGGACGCTGCCACGAGTAGCATGATTGACCCCCTCTCAAGAATTCCGGTTGCGCAGAAGGCAACTTCCTATGACGAAGGAAGAATAAATGCGCAAGAAGGGCGAGAACAGCGTCAAGTGTGCGGGCAAATCTGCTATTCCGCCCGACAAAACAATGATTTCACCCTTGATATCGAAAGTCAATCCTTCCAATTTTTCTGACTTCGCTGCCCTTCGCGCGGTTGTTCTGTGTTGGAAGGTACTCAATCCGCTTTACAATCCTGCGAGACTCCCACCAACCTGGCCAGCGCCTGCCAGTGCCTCGGATGCGGTCGGCGTCGGCCCGCGCGGATTGCAACTGATGACGCCGCGAGGCGCGTACTGGGGGCTTGGGTCCGGTTGTGAGCGTAATCGCTGGTTACATCAGTTAACAATTCGCCCCCGCTTCCCATCCATTTCAACTCTAGCCCCTGCGCAAGGTCAGTTAACTACGCGGCGGTCACAGAGGGCGCACGCCGCTGAATCTCTTCGTAGAGCTGCCAGAATTTCTTCACTTCAGCGTCGTTCAGCACTTCTCCCCGAGCCTGCGCGAGCACGCGAGCGAGCGCCTGCTCCAGTTCCTGATCTGTGTAAGCGTCTAGGTCTGTCATCGGGTTTGTCATTTTCTCCCCTAGTTTCCCCCACTGCACCAATATCACATGCCAAGTTTGATGGTCTGTCGGGCATCCCACATACGCAGAAGAGTTTTGTTCGTTCGCACGCCCGATTACGGGGCCTCCTTTGAAGTAGCAGAATCGCTTTAGCATACGGGTCACGTTTGGTGCGTCTTGAAGCGGTCAGTATTGCTCAGCATCAGGGGGTCGTATCCAGCATAGTGTTGCTAGGTCTTCGAGAGGGGGTTCACGATGCCCGACCAGACTTCCTGTCTCGCATCCCATGACGGACGAGTTCATTCCCAGCCTAGCGAGCGGACGAATACCGCAGGGAAGCAAGTCAGCAACATAATACTTCTATCGATCTCCGATAGCGACTACAGCTCACTTCGTCCTCATCTCGAATACGTCAGCTTGCCAAACCATCTAGTCCTTCACGAGGCGGGTGGAAAGCTGGAATTTGCGTATTTCCCGAATCGAGGTTTGATTTCTCTTGTAGTCGTAATGAAAGATGGAAAGACCGCCGAAGCCGGCATCGTTGGCAATGAGGGCTTTACAGGAACACCGGCGGCAGTTGGCCTGAGCAGGAGCCCGCTTCAAGCGGTGGTACAAATCACGGGGGATGGGTTTCGGGTAGAGGTCGCAGCTTTGCAAAACACTTTGGAATCCGCTCCACACCTTCAATTGATGTTGAGCCGCTATGCAGTAGTTCGGGGTATGCAGGTTGCACAAACAGCCGCGTGTAATCGGCTGCACGATATTGAGCAGCGCCTTGCGCGGTGGTTGCTAATGACTCAGGATAGAGTGGATTCAGGGACGCTGCCCATCACCCATGATTTTCTCGCAACGATGTTGGGGACAGATAGACCTACCGTGAGCTTGGCAGCGGGTGTTTTGCAGAGAAAGAAGCTCATCGAGTACACCCGTGGTGCAGTGAAGATCGTGAACCGCAAGAAACTTGAAGACTCCGCCTGCGAGTGCTACGGGGTTATCCGACAGAACGATGGCGAGCTTGGCTTGAAATAAAACCGCCCGTGAAGACCCGCCCTGTTTTAATTGCCGGCAGAGAGCGAGTCGATCCTAACGTGTCGCCAACAGATAGTCAGGCAACAAACGGACGGAAATTCAAAACAACCCACTACGCCGTTCCTGCTTGACAACACTGGGATTCGGTATAGTGTGTTAGACAGAGCGAATTACGTCTTCTCCTCTTTCAGATCCTCTGAACTAAGGCAGTCCATCTGAAGTTCCCTCCTCTTAGCCACGATAACCCAGGAGGCTGACATGTTTGCTCGTCACGTTTCCATGCACCTGAAGCCCAATACCCGCCTGAAGCCCAATACCCGTGCGGAGTTTACCCAGACGATCGAGAACGAGATTCTTCCCCTCCTTCGGAAACAGCACGGCTTCCAAGACGAAATCGTATTCGTCGCCCCCGGATCCGGAACGGAAGTGGTCGCTATCAGTCTGTGGGACAAGAAAGAGGACGCGGAAGCCTATCTCCGCGGCAGCTATCCAGAAGTGCTCAAGGCCCTGGCGAAAGTGGTCAACGGTACTCCTGAGGTCCGAAACTTTGAGGTTGCGAACTCGACCTTGCAAAAGACCGCTGCTCGCGTAGCAGCCTGAGGCAAGCAGGCAGGCTTTCGCGGTCGGTAGGGGCGGCTGATCCCCGCCCTCTTACGAAAGAGACAAGAAGAGTCGAGGTTTAGATCTTTCTGGTGACGCCCGCTTCTCAAAGGGAACGCCGCTTTCCGAAACGCTCGCCTCCAGAAGACTGGGAGGTGTTCTGTGCCCCAACAATCGCCGATTTCCTTTCAAGTTCGCACGAAAAACGTGCTCATCGTCGATGGCAACGAAACGATGCAGAAGCTGCGCGCCAGGGTGCTGAGAAGCCGCGGAGTTCACGTGCACACGGCCAAAAGCGTCACTGAAGCAGAGTTGCTCTGGGTGCCTGATTTTTTCGATTTGGTACTGCTGGACGTGCGCCAGAGATCCAAAGAAGCAGTGGAGTTCTGGAGAACGATTCGGCGACAGCATCCACGGCAGCGGATCAGTTTCCTGGTTGGACCCCCAACGTACCTGTCTCCCATCTGCGCCGACGAAGTCATCGCCCGCGACGAGGTTCCTGAAGACTGGGTGCAGAGGCCAGGAATCCTACATGTCGCATAAGGCCTCACAGGCCGATAGCACCCAGATGGAGACAATAAATCAAGGAGAGAAGTCCATGAAATCGGAGCTTTTGACCAAGAGAGACGCAGCTATCACGAATGATGAGGAGAACGTGCGCGCTCGCGCTTACGAGCTGTATGAGGTGCGCGGCAGAATAGATGGCCATGCGGAAGAAGACTGGCTTCAGGCAGAAGGCGAAGTAGCAGGAGGCAACGAACGAAAAGCCGTCCGAGCCTCAACCTCAAGGATCACTGTGAAAATCGTTGGTGAAGCATGACGGGTTGGACGATCACGTAGTGGAGAGCGATGCTCAAACCACCGGAGGTAAGCCATGACTAACATCTACGTCGGTAACTTAGATTTTGCCACTCCAGAAGACCAGCTTCAGACATTATTCGCGGCGTACGGAGCCGTTAAAACAGTCACGGCCGTCACGGATCGCGACACAGGTCAACCGCGGGGATTTGCGTTCGTCGAGATGACTAATGCTGGGGAGGCGCGAGATGCTATTCGTACCCTGAACGGTTCGGTCCACGGCGGGCGCGCCCTGATTGTCAATGAAGCTCGCCCTAAGCTCTACCGCAGTGGCGAACACGAGTCACTTCCCAGTAGGGATCACCGGCGCCATCGTATCTAATGGTTGGGGAGACGATGTTGTTGGCTGTTCCTGCGCAAAGCATTCGGGAGAATTCGTCACACTTTCAGACCCGCTTGCCAAGCGAAACAGGGGGAATTATGAATACAGACAGCTCTAATATCTCTGGACAGCGGAGCGTGGAGATTTGTACAAGGCTGCGCTCTTTGAGGTTGATAACGCCAGACTCCCGGAGCGCATTGCGCAAGCAGAGAAAGCTCTTGCACTAAGGGCACGGGAGTTGTTTCACATAGCCGGAGACAACATCGAAGTGGAACAAGCTCTGGATGACACGATGTACGCCTTGCATGCTCTGCGGAACACATCGCCAAACTAGCCACTGTATATCGCATCGCAGTAAGGCTGCCTAGGTCAACTCGCAGATGCTGCGCCATCCCTTTCCTGAGCTCTCCCTGCGTGCACGTCTCGCCCGCGGCCCTATTCGTGCACGTTGTCGAGAAATAACCTGAGCTTGCCGGAGCGTGAAGGCTGGCGCAGCTTGCGCAGAGCCTTGGCTTCGATCTGGCGAATGCGCTCGCGGGTGACGGCGAACGCCCGACCAACCTCCTCCAGCGTGTGCTCCGAATCGTCCTCCAGACCAAAGCGCATCTTCATGATCTTCTCCTCGCGCGGAGTCAGAGTGCGCAGCACCTGCCCGGTCTGCTCCTTCAGGTTTACGTTGATGGCCGCCTCGTCCGGTGCGAGCACAGCGCTGTCTTTGATGAAGTCGCCGAGATGGGAATCCCCCTCCTCACCAATTGGCGTCTCTAGCGAGATCGGTACCTGCATGATCTTGCGCACTTTGCGCAGCTTGGCTGCGGGAATGTCCATGCGTTTGGCAATCTCTAACGAGGTAGGTTCGCGGCCCAACTCCTGGACCAGTTGCCGCGAGACGCGAATCAGCTTGTTGACGATCTCGACCATGTGCACCGGGAGGCGGATGGTGCGCGCCTGGTCGGCAATGGCTCGGGTGATTGCCTGGCGAATCCACCACGTCGCGTAGGTGGAAAACTTGTAGCCGCGGCGGTACTCGAACTTGTCCACTCCCTTCATCAGGCCGACGTTGCCCTCCTGGATCAGGTCAAGGAACTGAAGCCCGCGGTTGCCATATTTTTTGGCGATGGAAACCACGAGGCGGAGGTTGGCTTCGATGAGTTCGTGTTTGGCCTGCTCCACGTCCATTTCGCCCTGGATAATTTCGCGCTGCGTGCGCCGCAGCTCCTGGAAGCTCACACCGGCGTCGCCTTCCAGGCTTTTCAGGTCGGCGCGATGCTGCCGCTGCGCCTTGCGGTAATCATTCTCGAGTTCTTGGCTGCGCGTGCTCTCAATCTTCTTTTCCAGGTTGCTGATCTGGCGATCGAGTGAGCGCATGATATCCACGGTTTTATTCACCCGATCGACCAGGCGTTTGCGCTCGAAGTTGGTGAAACCGAAGTTGCGGATGATCAGCGAAAGCCGAACGATCTCGCGGCCCAGGCCACATCGGCAGCGGCGGTATTCGCGTGTTTTCTTTTTTGCCGGGATGGTCGGTAGTCTTCCGGCCAGCTTACTGGCTCTTTTGTAATGCTTCTGCAGTTCGTCGATGCGGCGCGTGGTGTCCTGGACGCGCTTCTCCAGGATGTCCTCGGTCATCTCTTCCTCATCGAAGACGACAATTTCCTTGATCGAGCGCACGCCACGCTTCAAATCCTCGGCGATGGCCAGAATCTGACGGATCACAATAGGCGAGCGTGAAAGTGCCTTCAGCAAGCGCAGCTGTCCGCGCTCGATGCGCTTGGCAATGTCCACTTCCCCTTGGCGGGTGAGCAGAGGCACTGTGCCCATCTTGCGCAGGTAGATACGCACCGGATCGTTGGTCTTTTCAAGAGCCGTCAGGGTCAGGTCAAGCTCGACTTCGTCGCTGGCCTCAACTTCGTTCTCAAGCTTGTTTTTGAGGACCGAGGTGGGCAGCTTGGGCTGACCCTCAAGCACGTCAATGCCGAGCGTCCCGATGGTGGTGAGCAGGTCGTCCAGGGACTCCGGGGAATGGACGTCATGGGGAAACAGGTCATTCACCTCGTTGTAGGTGAGATAGCCCTTTTCCTTTCCGGCATCAACGAGTGTCTTAATGTCGTCAAGAGCCAAGCGGAATCCCTTCGGCCGTCCTGCATGGAGCAAAGGGTTCTTTGTTGATTCTGCAGCGGCAAGTGCAACTGAGACTGCGGGAACCCAAAACTGAAACGATGCTAGCATGGGGTGCCAGCTTTCTCCTAACTAGGCACGTTCCTAGTTTGCCGTGTTGTTGCAGGCAGACAGTGAGCAAGCCATGCCTTTCGGCTCCGTGGGTCGAAATAAAAAGGGAGGCTACCGGGCCAGCCCCCTATGAACTTGGAGCGTGTGAAAAAGATTTCTTTTCCACTCAAGAAAGGGGAAGCCGCGCAATCCCCGCGGCGACTGACACTTACCGTCGCCAAGTCGGACGGCGAGTGGCAGCACTCGGCATTTCGATTCGAGCCACCCACGCGATAACTCCCGGATGGTCGGCAAACCTTCCCTTGGGGTTACTTCAGGGTAGCCCGTGATACGTCTAGAAACTCGACCGGAGTTATCGCGCAAGGGGTTTCGGCAGGCGTATGATCTTGCCCATCATGCCAATTTCAAAGAGAGACGGTGCCCGTTGGGGAAGTCCGGACACATGTGCTGCCCTGCATCCGCGGGAGCGAACGGACTAAGTAATCCGCTGGGAAGGGTACTGGACCGAAAGAAGATCGGCCCCTTCGTTTTCGTAAAACATCACTATCCGAAGCTTGCGGAAAGAGCCAGCCATTCACATCCTTGGTTACACCTGACAATGGTCCGCCAGGAACACTACTGTCGTAAGCTGGGACGGCGAACCGATAACTACCAAGCAGGATCTTTAACCTTCCTCCAGACGAACGACAGTCACACAGACTCCTACGCTCCGGGATCAAAATGCCTGCATGTAGTCATACCTTCGGAGGTGGAACAAAGGCTGACGCGCGACTTCGGTTTGTCATGAAATGGTTACTGTAACAATGTTTCGGTAGTGTCTGAAATCTGCGGTGGTGGTCAAGATTGACCATTCCTGCACATG
>DAIUEW010000112.1:0-8698 GCA_036844925.1 Candidatus Sulfotelmatobacter sp. | reverse complement strand
TGATTTCACGACGAAATTACGAAAGTCATTGGTTCAGTGCGGTTGGCGAAAGATCCCCATTACGCTTATTGACGGTCAATCGCTCTCGCCCCGTGTCGATCAACCACGCCGAGAGCACAGCCCGGTTTCTCTCCTCGCCTCGATTTCCTGACTATACATAGCCTCTGCTCCTTAATGAGGAGCGGCGGAATAAGCCTGACTAGGTGAGACAGAATTTCAGCACGTCTCTTTCGGCGAGCCACAAAAGCAAGCATTTCGTATGCTTCGGGATAACGGCTCCGCAAATAGTCAGCGTCCCAGCGTTCGATTGCTTGCAATTCCGTCACAAGTCGTTCCACCCGATCCCAACCGTCATTGTCTGGGACTGACCTCATACGACAGTGGTTGGCACGGCAATAGCCGTGAACGATATCCGGCATTTCTAATCGCTTAGGAGTGGATGCCGCCTTAGAAGTGCCGACATTTCGGCAGCGGGCCGAGGTTTCGGCACGAGACCAAGAATAGAATTGCAGTTAGTCCTAAAGTCCTTCAGGATTTGCGCCGATGGTGCTCTACAGGAGGGCACCATGGCTGCCGATTTGCGGATTCCCGTTGCTCAATACCTTCGGATGTCCACGGAACACCAACAATATTCACTTGATAACCAGCGAATATGCCGAAACGTTTGTCAACGATGGCACTCTTACCGGCCCTTTCTGCGTCCGAGAAAAGGCTATTGGGAGACAGTTGAAGCGGACTTCCACTGGCACTTGGAAAGCTTGCCGCAGATTTCTCGAATCACTGGATTCGAGTGGGCTTCCGCTTTTTTCTACAACCCTGTACCACCGGAAATCGCCGCGCGATGCCTTGCACCTGCCGGCGAAGGATAAACGAGGCATTCAAGCCACCGGCGGTCGGGGTATGGCCTTTCTTGGGTTCGCGAATCGCTAGCTCTCGTTCTCAGTCGCGTCCTGTGGCGCCTTATTTCAACGCGCTTCTATGCTGCTTCAGCGACCTTCTCTAGCAGGGATACCGTCTTGGCTACATCAGTGACACCGAACACCACCAGCGACATGTTCGCTCCCGGCTCTGTTCCGCAATAGGCGTAGTTGACATTGATGTGAGCTTCTCCAAGGCGTGACGCTGCGCGGTATAGGTCACGCGACCGATGGGGAAGCGCAACCTGGGCAACTTCGGTTTCGGTGTAGTAAATACGTTCGGCAGCCAGCAGCTCCTTGGCGGTCGCGGAATCGTCTACGACCATACGAATCAAGCTCTGTCCTTCCCGCTCGAATGCCTCAAAGGCGAGAATGTTCACGTCACGGTCAGCGAGCGCTCGACAGCACTGCGCCAGTGTGCCGGGCTGATCCTCTATCCGAATCGTAAGTTCTTTCGCTATCGGCATAATTTGCTCCCCTTCCCGTTCGAGGTAATCGCACAGCCTGAACTGCTCGACGCCTTGCCCAACACGTCGTCCCTGAGAATACCGCAGTTTCGACCACTGGTGTATATCAGATGCGGAAATGGCAAAAAACTTGGCTCCAACTTGGGTCCGCAATGTGCTCGCCACTCTCAGTCTTCCGTACTTCTTCGGTATACGTGCCATATCGCGCAAACAGTCTTCGGCGGGCAATTCGTAAACTGTAAGTGTTTGCATTTATGGCTCAGTTGGTTAAGGAGAAGTATTGAAGGCGAATGCTAAACGAAAAACCAGGGGGTCTGCAGGGAGTCAAATGACATCGAAAACTTGGGTCCATTTTAGGACCAGATAGCGCCGAACACCACTGAAAACCCACTACAAGACGCAGAACCAAGCTAAGCGAATCAATAGGTTAGACCACCGGAACTGCTTCGGGACCAAAGGCCCCTCGCCTGTTTTCAATAGGTTGGAGCGAGATTTCGGTCCAATTTGGGTCCTGCAAACTAAGCACGCGGCCCCAAGACCTTCTCGTTGACACTCGCATCCTTTCGCGCCCATACTTCTTTCCGAGTAATCTTTCGGCTCACTCCCTAAGGCAAGGAGTACATCATGATACGAGCGCCTCAGCCGAGGTCTCAAGGGATTATCCTCACGCCTGCCGCACCGCCGGAGCTGGTGCAAAAAGGAATGGAGACTGTGAAGGCGGACCTTACCGCCCGGTTTAATCGGCAGCGAGAGGAAGACGCCAGGTCGGCAGGACTAATAAAGAAATTGGCCCAACTCCAACGCGAAGTAAGTGGAAAGAGCGGCGTGGATGTCGCGGCGTTGGCCAGAGAGGTTCGGCAGTTCCACCAAAAGAGGGCCCCCAAACAGCCTTTTGCCAAGCTGCCCGGTCTGCAATCGGAAGTCCCCTTAGATGTGGCGTCAGTATCGGGGTATTCCGTGGTAACGCCGCCATACAACTATAACTGGTCGGCGACCGCTTATGTCGATTATGCCCCTGGCACCCTGACGGCGAATGCCAACCAGGAAACTGGGAACTTGAATATCGACGACGAATGTTCGACTGAATCCATCCAAGTGAACATCAGCAATGCGCAGGCCGCAGTGGGCATCTACTTCAAGCCGCAGGTATACGGAGTATTGAGTGTCCAGACAATCGCGAACATAAGTGAGTACTACTACTACGTCGCTTCTTGGACTGGTGCCAATACCCGAGGCTGGGCGGGATTCCTGGTGCAGGGCTACGACGCGACCAATTCGCTGGTGGAGACGCCGGTCTACCAGCAAAATATTCTCTTTGATGAGGGCTCAAACGGCGGGTATCCGTCTATTTATACTGGCGATTTTCCGAATTTAACGATACCTTTCCTCACGCCCTCGTTTGTTGTCAGCCCAAGTAGATGGTATGCGATTTGGTTTTGGTGCGGCGGGGATATTCATGCCCAGGGCGATGAGTACGACGGCGATCCGATCGCCTCTTATGCCTCGTCGGTAATAGACGTAACGGTGCCGTATTTCTTGCTGTATTTCCAACCGAAAAAGCCGCCGAGGCCCAGATAGCCCTGACTTTGCGCGCTAGGGTCCATCTTGGGTCCAGATAGTCAACCGAATTGGAAGCAAACATGGTGGTTGTGTTCGAGAGGAATTAGCCACATTGCGCGGTTTTTCAGTCTTCCGGGTCCTGCGATTTCAACAACTCCTTCGGAATCTTGAAGGTCACAACCTGTCCGTTGGTCTCCAGGCGACCCTGACGCAGAATGATTTGGTATTTGAAGTCATTGACATCGCTCGCGGAAACCTTCTTGCCCGTCAGATCTGACAACACAAATGCTTTTAGATCCGAGGCCTTCATGTTCGTAGGAGGGGTCTTGCAACGCCCGTCCACCTTGCCATTCTTAACCGCACAGATTGCAACCTGTCCGCTTTCACACGTAACACTGCCGCCGGGCGGATCTGCACACTGAGCGGTTTCGGCTGCAACCTGCAAGACCAGAAAACGTATAATCGCGAATCCAACTGCTGTTGCACGCAAATACTTACGGGACGCAGTCAATGTCATACACACCTCCGTCACTCGGACCTACTGCCTTCAACGCAATAGTAGATCCTCCTGGGTTTATGAGCCGGTATTGTAGCTGGTTGATCAGCTCAGTCCTGTTACCAGCACTCATTGCGCCACCGCTAACTTTCGTTTCCAACACGGTTTGACCACAGTTCGCCGAAAACCTCGCCGAGGCGTTGTCGGTCTCCACAATCGATATGATGGCTGCTTTTAGTGACAACCCATTCGGCAAAGTAACAGTTACAGATTCTGACGGCGCGGGCATGGTCTGCGGTATGGGAGCTTGCCTCTGAACAACGAACGTGACTACAACGGTCGCATGACCGCCTCCTGGGCAATTCCCTAACACTTTGTCCAATCCGTTGAAACCGTATGACACAGGAACAGTGTTGCCAGAGATCGTCCCCAATGTTGGACCCGTGACTCCCTGGATGTTGGCAGTATTTTCCAAGGACGCTGTTGCGGTAACGATCTTCTCATTCGAGGCAGCATCCAAGGAAACAAACGCCGTCAAGGTTTTCGAATTTGTCTTATTACAGTCCACCTGCTGATATGACGTCCACCTCCGGGTCGTGGTTCCGGTGCCTATCTGGGGTTTCTCGGGGACGATCGGATTCCTTTGAACTGCAAGACGAAGAGCAATATATGAGTCCGCATTACTGTTACATGGCTTCTCGCACTCCTCCATGAACTGATCGAAGGGATTCTTGGGCGGCCTAGACATACACACCTCTGCTGCGCTCGGATTTCAGTCCAAGCTATTGAGTCAGCAAGGGTAGTATTACCTAATACTTGATTCAATTTGTTGTCCCCAATTTCAGCTTGGTCGCCATGGCTCCCCAATTTCCGCTATTTCCGCGACCAAAAGGCCTGTCTGCTCTCCGCCGGGAGCAAAATCTTGAAAATCGTAGCGAAAAATCCCTTACCTTGACCTAAGCCAGTCCGCCAGTTGCGAGGCATTGAGTCGAGCCGCTAGGAGTCTCTCTCCAGGGCTTGTGTGGCTTCGCTCCGGCACCTTCCCCCATTCCCAATAAAACTCGATCTTGGCAGTCTCGAAGTATTCCCGAAATTTCTTGAGGCGATAGATGTTTTTCAGTTCCCGTTCCGTGAACAGGACGTTCCGGCTCCATAGCGCCCTGCGAAGCGGTGTTCCGCGCCCAACCATTTGTGCGACCTCTTTCAACCACGGCTGTTCCTTACAGGGTCGGCCCCGGCGTCGAGGAGGTGAGGGATTCGTTTGGTCGGTCATGCTGTTTCCTCCTCGCATAGAACGGGTTTAGAGAGTGGCAGCGATATGACCTGGGCGCACTGTGGTGTTCGCCTAACTGTAGGCTGGAACTTGATACACGGATGTTGCTCATCCGGCCAGCGTTCAACGAGTTGTCGAATGGCCGCTGGCGACGTTAGGTAATCGCAAGTTGCATAGAAAGCGTCTCGGACGGCCTCCGCATCTGCGAATAGCCTCTGCACGTCTTCTAAGCGCACCCAGATCTTCCGAAGCCACGTTTGGGACTTGAGGCGCTTGGTAAGTAGCCAATACCAGACCCAGCTCGTTGGGATGCCGACTTCTTTGGCCGCCGCCGCGATGCTGTGGCGACAGCGGAACCGATTTGAACGTTGCTCCCCGGCCAGAATCGCCGAGACGTTTGTTTTAGGACTTCGCATAAAGAAATGCTCCTTAGTTGTAAGAATTTTTGTGCTGCAAAAGGGTGGGTTGAAGGGGGCGTCACATCCGTCACAAGATCAAAACGTCACAGATTGGAATTTCACCCATTGTGACACTTGTGACAACTTGCAGAATCCCCTGTAAACATGCGGGTCTGAGGCCGTCACAAATTTGAAGAGTTGATTTCTGGCGTTCCCGTCACAAAACAACCAACCCTAAGAGGGTTGGTTTGGTGACGCTGGTGGTGACGGAGGAAGAGTTACGACATCTCCATCAACTCGGATGGCCCCCCGGTCTTGTGCCCGTTTAAGAGGCATTCGGACGGAGTCCCGGTCGAGGCCTAGGCCAAAAGCGATCTGGTCTCTGGAGAGCTTCCCCCCGTTGGCGATTAGGAGGTTGCGAATCGCTTCCGCCTGTTTTGTCCATCCCGGGCCGTCTCCCTCCCAGAGCGTGCCATCTTTGAACGTAAGCTTGAGATCTTCGGGTGGACTTGCCCAACGAGGTTCGACTCCCACCTTTAGCGTGGTTCCCTTGCGTTTCAGGGCGAACAGCGTGTCTCGCCAACCCGCGAGGGAGGAATGTCCCCTCGCACCCCGCGAGGAGTCTTTCCCCTCATGGATCGCTAGAAAGATAGTTACCCTGCACTCCGCAATCAACCGATCCATGCATGCTGTCGCGATCGACACATCCTTGAAGACGTTTTCATCAGCGCCGGGGATGAAGCTCTGCCACGGATCGATTGCCAAAATCTGGGCCTTATACTGCTGGACGAGTTCGAGAATCGCGTCTTGCCCCTTGGAAGTCAGCAAATTGGCGTTCAGGCTTTTCCCCTGAAAAAAATTGTCCAAAGGGCGCTTCAGACCGACCGATGCCTCCCGAAGTCGTTGCTTTAGTTCGGCTGGAGACAACTCGCCATGTAGATACAGCGTATGCGTTAGAGCAACCACACCCTTGACACACAAAGCCGCGCGGGAGGGCGCCCTGCGGGCCGCTGTATTGGGCCGGAATCCTATCCGAACTTGCAAACAGGATTGAGTGCGATCGCGGCGAAAGTCGCGATCCTTGTGCTCCCACTGCCGCACTTGGTTCGAACGCATTGTTCTGAGGTCCAGTCGAGTGCGCCCGGAGCACTTCGCATGCGCGATCGCTCATCGGTATCATTCTTCTCCCATCGACAGTCTTGCTGTTGGCACGAAGATGATTCGATTGCCACGGTTCCGACTGGGAAGTAACTATAAGGTGGTGCTCGCGGAGGACACGCCCTACGCGAGCAGGCGGTTGTCGGTTGTGGAACCCTTCAAAGAGCGATGGATGGGCCTCCCGCGGGTCCAAGCTGTCGTCAAAATCCGGATCGTCCACGGCCTCGAAGCGGCCCGTGCCCTGGTTGTAGTATCGCGCCCGCAGGTGGTACAGGTTGAGTTTGCTGTCGAATCGCTCTCAGCTGTAGAGGTAGGTATTCGCAATCGTTCTCGTGCCTGCGACGGGCATGCCGAAAGCGTAGAACTGCTAGGCGTTGCCCACCGTGCCTGAGTATTGGTCGTGAAGCGGACGTTGCCATTGCCGTCGTAGCCGTAGAACTTGGCGTTGGCGTCCACGTGCTGCCGGAAAGCTGGTTCTAGCTGATCCGCTGGTCAACGGTGCCGTGACGCGGACCTACACCTACGGACTGCAGCTCGTCGAGCACCTGCGAATAGCCAGTGGGATTCAGCGCGTCGATCAAGTACTTGGTCGTCACTCCGCCGACGGTCTCGCTGACGCGGTTGCCGTCGTCGTCGTAGACCATGCTTACCGATCCGTGCGTGAGCATCCGGTTTTCGAAGTCGTAGGCGGGCCACGCGCCCGAATTCATCATGCGTCGGTCTTGGTTGACTTCTTCTTAGGAAGCAAAAGCAGCGAAACGAGAGTCAGGGCTGCTGTTGCAAAAAGATCCCGTTACTCTGGTGGTGTACCCCCTCTACCTAGGTAGAGTTCACTGACTGCAGTGAGTACATCGTTCACCATGGTGAAGTTATTGGAAACATACACTTATCGAGAGGATCAATGGCAGGCCACATGGATTTGGAGATTCCTACCTTAGGTAGAGGGAGTACCCATTTTTCTAGCCCTGAACCTAGCGAAAATTGCGGTCCTAAGAGGGCAAAAAAGCAGAGGGCGAAGTGTGGTTGGTTCCCGGTGTGGCCCAACTCCTCGTCCCCTGCTATCCAATTATGAAGCATACCAACTGTAGAGTCTTGTTAAACCTTGGTCTGTGACGAGTTGACAAGGGCACGTTTGTGGAATACGGCGATAGAAGCGTACTTGGCATTTGTTGGCCCTGTGATTTTCCGAAAGATCGTACCGGTGTTGACAAACCAGTACGCGAGATTCCGGATGGCAAGCATCGATGGCAATTCCATGGATTTGGAGAAATCCCTACCTAGGTAGAGGGAAGCCATTTTGCTAGAGGTGAACATGGGCTTTTCCCCGTTTTGCGGATCAGGCAAACCTGGAAGAAAACGAGTAAGCCGATCGGAACCAGCCAGCGGGCCAATGCATTATCAGGGCTTGGGTTCTCCGGTCCCCAAACGCTTCTGCTCTTCCAATTCTTTTTTCTGTAGTCCCTCAATGACTTCCCTTCGCCAGTCGGGGAGGTAGAGGCGCTTTGCGTAGAGTTGGGACGTAGGGTCGACCTTAGCTTCTGCGCTGACCTGTTCCAAACTACGTAAATGAATGCTCGTGACGTACCCTATGGCATTGGCAACCCGGGTATCAAGCTCGCCGCGGTGAAGCTGATTGATACAGTCTGCCAAAAGACCTGAAACTTCTTTGGGATTACCCAAGGGATGATCCGGCGTGGCCGATGGAAGCACCGCGACGGCTCGACTTCGTCTGAGGCCTCCGGCGCGTCTGGCTCTGCGACCGTCAGCTTCTCGGGCGGGATCGTGGAAAATACAGACACTCTTGCCGGTCGGCGCATAGGCACCACACTTCTCGCCGTTCTTTTTAGGGCATTCGCATTTCTTTGTCATCGTTCCTCCTAACCTTCCTCCCCTCCCAGGTAGCGGGATACATCCTTCCATTCTTCTCTTCGCTGAACATCGTTTGGACCTGGTTCAAGTCTTGTCATTTTGCAATTTCTCACCCTTGAATCGAACTGTCGCACCACGGACACGGAGAGAAAAAATGATTTCGGAAATCAGTAGCTTGCCCTACGAGGACTTAGAAGGACTAAAAGTCCCAACTGCGCTCTGCTATGTCCTTTGTTTAACATCTTTTAGCGGATTCGAATCCCACTCTCTCCGCCAGCAAGTCTCAACTGCAGAGAAATTCCGCTACCCCTTACCCCGAAATACGCGAAACATGCCCGTATTTCGCGATTCTTCCTCGACAAACCGGACTGCAGAGAACGGACTGCTCAGCTGAGAACGGGGCCACTGTCCCTGCTTTTCTCCGCAGGGCACATGCGCAGTCCGGTTTCACGGAGGCACGGCACGGGCCCCTTGCACCAGGAGTCTTCGCAAGTAAGAGTTCCCCCGTTTGCTAATCCCCAGCAGCTTTTGCTTGCCGCCAGTGGTGTATTCGCCCGGGA
>DAIUEW010000111.1:0-9107 GCA_036844925.1 Candidatus Sulfotelmatobacter sp. | reverse complement strand
CGCATTCTCTTAACCGGCGTCGGCACAGGCGATTTCGCAAGGACTGGAACGCTTGACGCTTTATTCAGCAGTTCGCTAAACACCCCGCCGGGAGCTCCACCGACCATTCCACCGGGAACTCCCCCGGCCACTCCGCCCGTTGTGCCGACCGGCGGTGGCGGCGCTTCTTGCGTCGTATGCACTGGTGCGGTAATGCCAGTGCTTGTCGGGATGTATGTGGACGCGAGCTTAGGCGCTTGAAGCTTCGTAGCATTGCTGCCCGCGGCCGACGGCGGCTGTAGGTACAACATCGTCAGCGTTTCCCTCTTGGGGAGTGGATCCGTGTGAAACAGCGGAATGACAATCAGCGCCAGGAGGAGGACGGAAAGGAAGGCCAACGATCCAATTGCTGCCGAGGGATTTCGCGGTCGCGATTCGATTAGATAAAAAATGTCACCGACTTGTTTTCCTTGCAGGTTGGAGCGAACGGGAGGCTGTTTTTCCTCTTCCGCCGGCCATGCTGCAACCCGCGAATCAATTCGCAGCCCTGGCCTCTGAACGATCGGGTATGGGATGCGGTGAACTAAGTCCGAAGGATGGTCAAAAGTTGCCATTTACATTGATCCCTTTCCGGGCAGCATCGCTCTCCTCCTGTCGTGAATTACCACGCGGATCAGGTCAGAGCGTGAGTACCCGGTCTTGTCTCACGCATCGATAAAGGCATTTTGTGGGCCAAGTGGAACTCGTTCTAGGAAAGGGACATGGACGATTGAAATCCCATCTCGTGTGCCCAGATGAGGGCAGCTGCCTACAAAAGGTCAATCAGCAGCTGCGGGCTTGGGCACAGACTGATGTGCAGATTGTGTCGAAACATCAAGACGGATGGCCGGGGACCAAATTGTATGACTACCCTCGATCTGCCCACCACTTATGCCGTTGATCGACGGCGTTTCTCGACTTTGTTCGGGAGAGAGAGATAGAGAGTCGGCGCATTCTTGCCCTTGCGGCGGGTTCCCTTTGCCCGGGGCGGCTAAAGGGTCCCATCTGCACCGACCATCGTGAGGTTCCACGGACGTTAGGGGGTGCGCTTTATGCTCCTATCGGCCTGCGTGTCGCAGTCAAGAGAAGGAGGGATAACTCAGAAATACCCCGCACAGCAATCCTCTTTCAGGAGCTCCTCGGCTACTGTCCAGCCGGCGTCTTTTCTTGGGAGGAAGCCACTGTCGCACCGGCGGGTGTGATTTGGTAATCGCTATATTCAATGCTTAGAACCGCCGTGCCGAAGACACGAACCTTCGTTTCGCTCTCGTTCGATTCCGGCAACCAGAAGTCCCCGATCTTCTGATAGCTGCGTTTGAAGTCAGTTTTGACGGTCCACCAGGAAGGGTTGACAGCTGGCTCGCCCTCGACTCGAGTTATCGCGAAGTCTTTTGCACTCACCCAAATTCGGCCCCGAAACAGAAACTTGTTCTTACTTCGCGGCTGGGCATCGAGCACGTAGAATTCGTCCGTATCGGTCTTCTCGTAATCAGACAGTTGAAACGTATAGTTCTCGGGCGTAATGGCGGAACGCTGCTGATTCTCATCCCGCATCGACTCCTGTTCCGCCTCCAGGAGTTTCTTGAACACACGGTCTCGCACCGTGCCAGACCCGCTCTCTGACACGATGGTGAACTCTTTCTTATCTGGTGCCCGGTAATCAGTGCGCACGACCATGTCGGCCTTCTTATGTGACACACAGTGGCATTCCAGATGGTACGTGCGGAGGCTGGAGTAGCTATCGAGTGCCTTAGCACGCACTTCATTCATCTGAGCGAGTCGTCCTATCACCTCATCAGCGCTCAGAGGCGCAGATACATTTGCCTGCTGTGCAACTGCCGGGAAGCCGATGATCAAAAAAGCGATTGCGCGCACAAACCAGCCCCCATGAGAGTTCCTTGCGTGGTAAAGCGGAGTCATTGTGTGAGTCTCCTGGTGAGATCTAAGAATCCAAACCTGCTGGTGTTGGTCGATGCGGTTACTTGAGCATCGTTCTCGAACTGAGGTGATGCGTCCCGCAACTGAGTCAGAGTTAAGGTTTCCCGGGCATTCTTTGGTTCCGGTACGGAGGTGTCGAAAAGATAGATGGTGCTCGCGGAAACCGGTCCGACACGGACGTCGCTGTGAGACATGCCAGAGCTCTTCAGAACATCGAAGTAGCGTTGCGTCTCAAAAAAACGGCGAGACGGCTCGAGAATGACCAGATCTCCGTTCCGCGGCGCATAATAGGCATCGTACAGCGGCATAATCTGAATGTCGGTGCGCCAGCAGGTCTTGAGGTAATAGGCCATGCTCATTGGTCTTGCGGTCGCCACCCTCGTCGCGACGGGGGCGAACGGACACACCTGCTGCGCCACCTCACGTGTGTCGAACTCTGCTACCTCATCGGGCCCAAAATAGCGTGTGACGTTCCGTGTACCTCCGCCGATTGAATTCAGGTAGAAGGAGTAGTACGGTGCCCAAGCGTGTAGCTCTGCAAGGGGCCATCCAATCAAAATAACTGCGGCCGTTCCCACGAAGGCCGGTGACCAGGCTTTTCCTTTCACGCCTTTCCAAATCTCTTGGACCGCATATCCGCCGGCCAGGTAAAGAAAAGGGAGCATCGGAAGTGAATAGCGAATCCACTTTGCTCCACTCAGAGATAGCCCGACGAACTGAAGCATTCCGAGCGACAGGAAAAAGCACGACGCGAGTGTCCGGCGATCTCGCAAGAGCAGCGCGCTGCCAACTATGACCGCCACCAGGATTGGAATTTGTGTCTTTACCAGCACCAGCCAGACATAGTAGAACCACGGAACTCCGGCAAGCAGGCGCGCGGGAAAGTTCATGTACAGTGTGCCGTCGAAATCGTAGCCGCTGTGCCGCACGCCATCATGATGGAGCCAATGCAGGATCGCGTTGAAGTTGGCCGGAGAGAGAACCACCGGGTTCACCAGGATGAAGGTAACGAAGAGTACGAGGAAGAATCGTTTGTAGCTGAATCGCGATGGCTCTACCGTAAGTCCAATTCTGCCCGCAAGAAGCCAGGTAAGCGCGTTCAGGCCAAGAAGGTGAAGAATGTACTGCGAGGCCAAAGCCAGACCAAAGCCGATGGCACTCAGGTCGTACCATCGCCACGCACTCTTGTCCGCATCTGCCTGTTGGGCGCGGCAGTAGAAGTAACAGGCCAGCAAGGTGAAAAAGGTGAGCGGCGTTTCCTCCTTCGTGAGTCGATTCAGCGCGACTGGCAGTGGCGCAACCGCCCAGAAGAAACTCGCTGCAAAAGATCCCACGAGCCCCATCATTCGGCGGCACAAAAGAAAAAGGACTGCGGCGGCGGCGCCGCCGAACAGCACGTTGGGCATACGAAGCCAGCCCTCGGGCTTCGGCGAAGGCCAGTCATGCACCGCGGCGATCCGGCTCCAGCGTTCCCCAGCTGTCAGGCTCGCCCAAGCAAGCACTTTTGGCAACATCGGATGCTCGCTATTGACCCCGGCGAAGTGTCCGTGTCGATACTCTTGAACGGCCGCCCATTTCGCCGACTCGTCCTCCGACAGACTGTTGAAGTCAACCCAGTAGAGGCGAACTGCGAACGCCAGGACCGTCAGCAGGAGTACAATCGCCGGCTCCCGATACCGTCCAAGGCAACGATATTGGACCTCACTCAGCACATTTGCTCCGGCTTACGGTGCGAACGCGGTTGTGTGCTCACGAATTCACCTCCGGCGTGATCGCAACTTTTCGATTTGCGTGCTGATCAAGCACCTCAGAGACAGCGTAAGGCCTGCGCTCAGATCGATTGAAGTACTGCCACACCTCCAACTCACCCAGGAGTCCGAGCCCTATTAGCTGGAGTCCTACCAATATGAGCACGGCCGCAAAGACCAGCAATAATCCGTGTTGCTGCAGAACATCGCTTCCGCTAACGACCTTCCAGATCAGCAGCCAGAGTGCGACGGCCGATCCCAAACCCATGTTGATCGCGCCCAGCCGGCCGAAGAAGTGGAGCGGGCGCGACATGTAGCGTAGGAGGAAACGAATCGTCATAAGATCGAAAAATACCCGGAACGTGCGAGAAATGTTGTAGTGCGATTCACCGTTCTTCCGATGGTTGTTCTGAATGGGTATTTCACAGATCGAGGCTCCGTAGAATGAAGCCAGAGCCGGGATGAACCGGTGCATTTCGCCGTAGAGCGGTAATTGCCGCAGCAGGTCGCCCCGGTACGCCTTGAACGTGGTCCCAAAATCGTGAATGTTGACGCCGCTGAGCTTGGCCATCAGCCAGTTGGCACAGCGGGAAGGGATCTTCCGTAGCAATAAATTGTCGATGCGGTGGCTGCGCCACCCACTCACGACGTCATAGCCCTCTTCGATCTTTTCCAGGAAGACAGGGATCTCTGCGGGATCGTGCTGAAGGTCACCATCCATGGCGATTACATATTCACCGGTGCTGTGCGCAAACCCAGCAGCCAACGCTCCGGTCTGGCCAAAATTCCGCCGCAGCTTGACAACGGTCACGTGCGGGTCAATCAGCGCGACTTCCTTCAGCAGCTTGTAAGTAAGATCCGTGCTGCCATCATCGACGAAGACGAACTGGTAAGTGCGACCGATCTCCTCCATGACCCCTTGTAGGCGACCATACAGTTCAACGACATTACCTTCCTCGTTATGAAAGGGAACAACAATGGAAATCGTGGTGGCTTCCTTGATATCAGGCATGCTGTGCCGTCCTTCTGAATGAGCGATCGTTTGCATTGAGCCATTCCCAGTCCTGCTCGTTCAGCAACAATCCGGACTTGCGGCCCAGTTCGTTGAGTAGAGCGCATAGCCAGTTTGCAAACTCCCAATCTTGATCGCAGACACCCAAGACACTTTGTCCATCGCGCTGGATCGCGGGGACGCCATTGACTGCTTTTGTGGCGTACATATTGACTCCTTTGTTCCGATTTGACCCTCTCATGCCGCGGTAGCTCTGCCGGAATTGCCGCTCGAAGCAGTTCAGCCATCGATGCATCGCAGCCGTATTAACGCATTTAGCTCGCCAAAGACGTAGCACGGCAAATCACTGAATTGCGGGAGTATGGACGGGCAGCGGGCTGAAGATTGGTGCCCTCATTGCGGCAGTGCCCTCGAAAGGTCATGACAGTCCGCGGGCAGAATGCGGGATCGCGAGAAGAACCAAGAGCTTAGGCAGACGCTCGAAGTGGCTGGTGACCTGCACTATCACGGTCGAATTGAGTTCCATGCTAAAGGAGTCGGGCTTGTTCGCTGATCTCACATATGGAGCGGGAAGCGACCCGTTAAATGCTCGCGACGGTTCATGCGGGCAAAACCAGCGCCACAAAGGAGCGCTTATGGCGACCCTCATAGCGATTTTCGATTTCCTCTTTGGATGTCACCACACTCACCTCAGTCGTGTTTTCACGCTGCAAGGTGAGACGTACCGAGTGTGTTGTGACTGCGCAGCGAAATATGGATATTCGCTCGAGACCATGACGATTGAGCGCCGTCTGCCGGCTACACCCATACACACCAGGTTTCGAATTGCGTAAGGAGCTTCGAGAATGGATTCAGAGAACAATTCAAAAGCAGTTCGAGTCGCCGGAGAAGTCATGGTTCTTCATTGTTGGGCCTGCGGAAGTGCCCACTGCGTGAACCTAGAGTTATGCGTTCCTGGGGAACTATCCCATATGGTATGCAGCAACAGCAATTGCGGGATGAGTATGTTCCTGGTAAATGAGCTGGTAGTCGACGACAAGACCAGGAAACAAATGACGAAAAGCGAGGTAAATGCGCACGTTACCTATTCGAGGTTCTGGAAATGAAGACAAACAAGCCAAGCACGGAGTTTTGGACGGTGCTAGCTGTGGTGAATGTCCTGGCGCTGACTTACCCGATCAATCTTCTGCTTCGCGCCAACAGCGTTGATGAGAACTTTCTCGCGACTTGTGTACTCGTCGGCTCTCTTTTTCTGCTTGTCGTGGTTGATGCCGTAAGCATCGTGGCCGCGGAAGCAGTCGCCACTGGTAAACGCTGAGACGGGTAGAGAGTCCGTCAACTAACAACTATTGTCCCGTTGAGTCAGTCTGCAACAACATGATCGACTTGACTGACATGTCGGAGAACATCGGACATCGCGACGCCTTGTACTTATTTGCTTGCCATCTAGAGTGGCACACGAGACGGAACTTGGCCGCGTACCAGGATCTGCTTGCTGCGCTCGACGATCACGACTGCGACACTCGCCTCCTTGCAGAATCCCTCCTGCACCGAAGCTGGCCAAGGCCTGAGCGAACTGCGACCTTTGTCGAATCCTGGTGAAGGAGCGGCCATTCCGAGTCGGAAAACGAATGGCAAGCTAGTTGCAACTTTGTGGACAGGTGCACAATGGCAACTCCAGCGTTGAACTCTCAAGTGCAATCTCTCGTAGCCGAATACAGCGTATTCTGGCAGTTTTGGCCCCAGTTTGAGCAGATACGTGGCGAGCGCCGTCTGGTCGGCTTTGAAGTGGAGTTGATTGGTTCTCACACGTCCGATCTCAATCACGTCGATCCCTCATGCCCTACCTGCCGGCATGTGAGGTCGGTATTGCTCGCGATCGTGGACCTTATGCCTGGAGAGCTCACCCTCAGCCGAAATTCCTTCACGTACAATATCGACCCTCACTCAAACTCGATTGTCTGTTTGCCTGCCTTAGGCAATCGCTCGGCAGTGTCGGTAAGTATTTACGTTGTCTGGAATCGGTCAAACGGCCAGTCGTTTGAGACAGATCTGTTGAAGGAAGTCAAGACCTTCTTAAATAGGTGGAGCATTCACCAGCATTAACAGCACCATTTCAGCGTGGCTCCTCCAGTCGAACTCAACTGAACGAGTCCGCCCACATTTGGACAGACGTCCGAATTACCGCATTACCGCAATTGCTTGGTGATTGCAAGGCTGCGGCGAATGGTTTTCAGCGACATAGGATTTGGGGCGTTGGCGTTTTGCCACTTAGGCTCGTTGGCGTGTCGAAACTGTCATCGAATCAGACCTTCTCGTACTCGGATTTTGTCGGATTTCTACACAGATGCCCTTTGTTGGAGAGAGCATGACATACAGCCAGTTCGAGCAGCACTGTTCGCTTCCACTTGGCAATTGACATGCTCTTCACCGTGCACAATGGTCATCATTAAGTCTCACCTGACCAGTCCACCCGATGGCGGGCTCCGTGCCCGCCACCTTCCTCATCTGATGTGTGCTCTCGTAGCCAAGGCGTAGCTCTAGTAAAGAAGGTCTCCGAACCTCCTTCGAGTAACACTCCGTCGTCTGTTCTTTTCATTGCTAACCCGATCTCACCTGCCCGCATGCGGACAATGACCGGATTGAGGCAAATCGGCCGAATTGATTCGTGCAACCAGGCAATTCCCATCAATCAGATAGCGGCTGCCGCATTGGCATACAACTCGCGTTGCTATTGGGGTAGGGGGAGCAGGACAAGGCGTTCCGAGGATAAGCAATGTTTCGCGCAGAAATTCTGTGGTTGGCCAATGGTCCGACCCTGAAGATGGAGGGCAGGCTTGTCGGTGAGTGGGCGGAGCAGGCCAGGTACCTAGTCACTACTGACGTAGTGCCGAAGGGGTTGATCGTTGACCTGACCGAGGTGAGCTGTGTCGATTCGGCCTGCGAGCGTTTGCTGAGTCGGTTGGGTAGTGTCGGTGCAGTATTTGTCGCCAGCGGTGTCTACGCACCTGCCGTATGCGAACGACTGGGTTTATCGCCTGTGCGGAGGATGCCTGTGCGGCGGCATGGAAATAATGAGAGAAGTTTTCAATTACGCATTCCTATGCAGGTTGATGCCGGTCCAGGGCGGCACCAGAAAGAGGAGAAATGATGTCCTGGTTTCATGCGAGCACACCGGCTGCGGATGCTCGCAATCATGCATCAGCAGCTGAAATCGTGGCCTGCTTCCCGGATCAAAGAAATCTTCTGTATAGGCTCGCGTTCCTGATCACTGCCGACGAAGCAATCGCGGAACAGGCAGTCGCCCAGGCTTGTGAGATCACGCTTCAGGGAAACAGTCCTTTCCGGAATTGGCTTCTAGAGTGGGCCAAGGCTGCGACCATTGCCGCCGCGACATCGCTCCAGGGGGATGCGATTCGCCTGTGTGAAACGACGTACAAAGATCGACGATGCCCGCATGTCGAGCACCTATGCCAGTTCGATGATGAGCAACGCACGGCCAGTCTCGCTCTTATTCTTCAGATGGACACCCAGAAAATCATAGCGGAACTGGATCCGCTATGCCGCGCAATTCTGGTGCTGAGAATTGCAATCCGATCATCCATACAGGACTGCAGTCTCCGTCTGAACGTGTCCCGCGCTGCGGTACTCGCCGCTAATTGCCACACAATGACTTGGCTTGATCACTGCCACGTAAAGCCACTGGAGGATGATCACAACGTTTCACATGCCCTCTAGAAGCTCTGCAATTGGACTCTTGTGCCCTACGTCTCCTGGTCTGGAGGCACCATTGGGCTTGAGGATAGGAGGATCTCATGATGATCGAACTCGATGATGACGAAGCTCGGCTGCTGTATGCGGTCGTTCTCGAAAAAGCGCAGGAACACTTCAGCTATGCGAATACGTCCGAGGTAGCCGACAGGTTATGCAAGCTGGCGGCCAGATTCGCGCGTCCATCCCGACATTCGGAGGCGGTGAACAATAGCTACATTGAAGTTGGGGCGTGACGGATCCTACGAAGTAAAGAAAGACGGAATGACAATGTTGCGAATCGACATTGATTCCACAGGGCAGTGGAATGTCTAAGAGCAACTGGCCAGAACCCAGCTTCCGCTAATTGCTAGAGGCGAGTGCACTCCGGACACACGGAATAAACTACTGGCAATAATTCGCCTTCGAAATCCCCAGTCGGCGAATTTTGTTTTGTAGCGTCGTACGCTTCAATCCGAGACGTTCGGCGGCTCCCCCCTTGCCTGCGATCCGTCCTGATGCGGCTCTCAATGCGCCGATGATTACAGAGGACTCTGCTTGTCAAACGTAGAGGCCGTTCCGACAACAACATTGGTCTCGGATGAGGTGGCAAGCTCGGCAAGCGGCACCTCTAACTCCTC
>DAIUEW010000110.1:0-9277 GCA_036844925.1 Candidatus Sulfotelmatobacter sp. | reverse complement strand
TATATCCTGCCGCCACTGAAGGTGTCGCCGGAGTGACAGCAATCGAAACCAGAATAGGAGCAGTCCCGGTCCCGCTCAAAGCCACTGATTGCGGACTCGAGGTCCCGCTATCAACCACGGTGAGGCTGCCTGAGCGGACCCCGAGAGCAGATGGTTTGAAAATTATCGAGATCGTGCAAGTAGCGGCCGCCGCCAGGGTCGTTGGACAGTTGTTGGTAGCGGCAAAGTCAGACAAGCTGGTGGTGATGCTGGTAATGGTGATCGCAGAAGTCAGGGTATTTTTCAGTGTCACTTTTTGGACTGAGCTGGCAGTACCTTGGGCTTGGTTACCGAATGACAGACTCGTCGGACTTACGGTCTGGGAAAGAGCAGGCAGAACAGCTAAGAGGGCGAAATAAGCCGGGAGGGCCGAGCGATAAATTGCCCGCATCATCACTACTACTGCTCCGTGTTATTGACGTTGCTAACCTGGGCCCAAGCGAAAGTGAGGGAATTTTCGCCTTGAAACTAAAATGTAAGAATTTAGGTTGGAACCGCACCGTACAACCGACTCCGCCTGACCGAAGTCGCGATATGCTAGAACGAATGTAAACGAATGTCAATGATCTGTACTCGTCCAGTAGATTGTTGACACTTTTCATTCCTTTCTTTGAGATGAGGTCCGCAGCAGGAACTGCTGCGGGGTGAGGTAACCGAGCGACTGGTGAGGGCGCACGGTGTTGTAGATCTTTTCCCACTGTCGGAGTTCGCGGTTGAGTTTTTTCATCTCCAGGGAACAAGGGGTGACTTGATAGAACTCCTCGGTGTGGGTGCGGTTGGCGCGTTCGACCGCGCCATTGAGTTTAGGAGAACGAGGCGGCAGCACGAACAGGCGCAGGCCACGCTGCTGGCAGAGTTGCTCGAACTCGGGGCGAACTCGCTGCCGCCGTCGACCTGCAGAGCGCGAATGGGAAAGGGCATGCGGTGCAGCAAGGTGTCGAGGAACTGGGCAGCGGTGAAAGCGGTGGCGCGAGTGTGAGCCTGAATCACGTCCCAGCGGGAGACCACATCGCGGGCAGTGAACTGTTTGAAAACCACGCCCGGTAGAGGACGCACGTCCAAGGTATCGACTTCAACTAGATCGCCGGGCTGAGAAACCGCGTACTGCTTGGGTTTGCGGATGGCATAGGGACGCGAGCGTAAAGCACGGCGCGAACCCGGCACACCGCTGCGGGGCGCTTCGACGAGCCGGCCCTGCCGCTTGAGCTGGGTGAGGATACGGCCCACCATGGAGGTCGAGACCGTGAGCTTCTGCTGGCGGAGCAGGACAGCAAGCTTGTCCTTGCCCCAGCGCGGGTAGCGCAGCCGTAAGGCGAGAACGCGATCGGCCAGCGAGGACGACCAGGTGGGCTGACGGCGACGATGAGGACGGTGGGAACGCTGTTCCAGCGTCGCCAGGTTCTGAGGATCGTAGCGGAGCTTCCAGCGATAGAAAGTCTGGCGGCTGATTCCGAAATGGCGGCAGGTCCGGACCACGTTGCGGCTCCGACGATAGAAATCCATCCAGGCCAAACGAGTCCGGGCCTCGCGGCTCAACTCTTTCCCCGTGCGCGCCAGCTGGCGCGCACGAGGAAGTTCTCCATCACGAACTTGCATTTCGACACTCTATCCGAGTGTCACTAATCATTCTGAACGGGAACATGATCAGTAGCGGTTGGTGGTGGCTCAATTTGAATCGCCCTGATTTTCCACAAAAGTAGGTAGTGCCCCTACGGATGCTCACTCGGGATTGCAGTCAATCCACGTCAGCCCATTGCAGCGCAAGAGCCTCACAGATGCGAAGACCCAAGCACACGCACAGGAGTGCTATTGTTGCGAACGGCTCATGCAGCTCTTTCAGCAGAGCGTGAAACTGCTCCACCGTCAGACTGCGAGCCCTCCGTACTTTCCGCGTTGCGCCCTTGTTCTGGACAAGCGACGCGGGATTCCGCCCGATGTCCAGCACTCCTGCCCACATCGCAAACTCCACAAGCCCGTGCAAGAGAGAACGCACGTGCGTTTTGGATTTTGTTGCGAGTGGTAAATCCCGGAGCCACAATTCCACCGGGCGGGGCTGCACGTCTCGGATGAGCGTGTCTCCCCAGTCGGGCGTGATGTGATTTTTCAGAAAAGAGCGGTACGTATACTCCGTGCATGGGCGTGTGGGCATCCATAACTCTCTAAAGTCTACGCAGCTTCCCGCGATGGTGAACAACGATACTCGCCCGCACGAGCGGCCGCACTCACCTTAAGAGAATCTTACTTATATGTGAAACGCCAGCCGATAAACACACATCCCTACTACGGCACATGATGCATAGGAGGCAGTTTTCGACCCGAGACGATGCCCTCTTTGTTCTACGACAACGGGCCATACTGTGCCAATTCTGGGGCCCGAAATCTACGCCCTGTGTGTCGCTGAGAACCTCAAACCCCCACTTTGTGGCCAGTCGCTCCAGTTCCCAACCCAAAATTGCCACAGCCAAGACACGGGAGGTCCCCATCGCGTTTGTCGCGGAAGCGTTTTCATTTCTTCAGATTGATTATCGCGACCTTGTTGACTCCGCTGCAGGCCAGATAAAGCCGCCGCCCATCGGCAGTTGCCACCATATTCCGGACGACCCCGCCGCCGGATGGAATAGGCTGGGTACTGAAGCTTTCCGATTTAGCATCGAACCTGACCAGCGTATTAGGCTTGACACCTGATTCGCTGTACCAGACCTCGCCGTCCTTCGTGATCGCTATTCCATACGGTTCCGATTCCGAGCCTCCCGGCGACCGCCATTCTTTCAGCAACGTTCCTCCGGACGGATCGAAGTGTCCCAAAAATCCGCGCGCATAATCCGTGTAATAAATTGTTCCGTCGGGCGCCAACGCGATCCGGCGAGGTCGAGCATCCGCTGCCGGCAAAGTGTATTCCCTTATTCTCATCGTGCCCGGATCAATGCTCGCCAGCTTGTTCGTGCCGAACTCGCAAAAGAAAGGAGTGTTGTTCGGTAAGATTACGATGCCGTAGGGCACGGCGTGCGGAGTAGGCACTTTGGTCAAGGTCATCTTGCCCGTTGCCGGATCGAGACGCCCGATGTAATTAGTCTCTTCGTTTGTAAACCACAAAATGCCATCGTGATCGAACACCGGCGTGTGAGGATCAATCTTCGTTCCGTCGCTTGGTCGAAACTCCGCGATCTCGCCCGTCTTTGGATCAAGCTTTCCGACGTATCCTCCTGATATCGCGGTGAACCAAATATTGCCGTTATTGTCCGCGACCAGACCGTGCGGCCCAGAGTCGAGCGTCTTCAGCGAGTATTCCTTAAATTCCCCAGTTTTCGGATCGAGCCGCCCGAGTTTGTTGGCTCCCTGCCCGGTGTACCAAAGCGAGCCATCAGGAGCGAGGGCCGGATCGTGTGGCCGAGACTGCGGCGTCGGCACTTCGTATTCCTGGATCTGTACATTCAGCCTTCCCACGGTTGCGGACCCGGCAAACCCGGTCGCCAGAAAGAATAAGCAGAGGTTTCGCAAATACATGGTGCCCTCTCTTTCGCAGACATTGTAGTCCCGTCGCGCCCAAGATTGAGTGACCTTGTTCGGTGACTGACGGGCTTAAAAAGACCATGCCATCGAGTTTGAGAAAGCGCCAAGCGAGCCGGTTGTTTCAGAGGCAACCACGTGAGAATGGATTACCGCGCCGAGGTCCGAGCAAAAGGTAAATCCTTAGCTGCGGAGAGGGCTCTCTCCGATAGCTTACTTTTTTAATCCCCTCCGATTCCTTGTGTGGCATCTGTCCGCTGCATGCCTAGAACTCAACCCTTAGAGCAAGTTGGCCGGTGCGGTTTCCGGCGTTCTCTGCCGTTTGCGGAGCACTGAGGACGCCGAAGGTTGCCGGGACGTCGATCTGCGTGGCGGGAGGAGCGAAGTTGGTATGGTTGAGCACGTTGGTAAATGTGGACTCGAAGCGGACTCTTAGTCGCTCAGTGGGATGGAAGGTCTTGGCTAGGCCGAGGCTAACTGCAGCCGTGCCGGGGCCCTGGAGGATACCAACTCCGGCGTTGCCGAAGCGTCCAGCACCAGCGGGAGTCGGGGCAAATGCGGAGAGATTGAAGTATTGCGCGCGTGACTGACCCTGATAGAAATTCGTCGAGACCTGGTCAGGACGCAAGAAAGCGCCCCGGTTGACGACGTTGGTATTGGACTGATCGAACGAGTCGCTGATGCTTGGCGTAAGCCAAGGGCCGGTTTCAAGCAGGGTTATCGTGGTCAGCTCCCAACCGCCCAGCACTGCGTTCCTCCAACCACCTGTATTCAGGAAAGCGCGGCCTTGACCGAAGGGCAACTGGTAGAGACCGGTGAAAAGGAAACGATTACGACGCGTGCCTTCAACATTGCCGTAGTCACTGTGGACATCGAACCGGTTGGCGATGGGAACTCCGTAATTGACTTCGCCCGCGTAGGCGGTAGGAGTATCGCCCTGATTGTCGGCAAGGTTTTTCGCCAGCGTATAGTTTCCGCTGAAGTAGAGGCCGTGGGACATTTTGTGGTTTTCCTCAACTTGAAGCGCGTTGTAGTTGGCCTCGCCTGCGTTGAAGGTGCTGTAAAGCGTGAACCAGTTGTGATAGGGCGCACGCGGATCGACGTACATTCCAGCCGGCACGGTGTATGGAGTCGTGCTGGCGGGAATCTGGTTCAGGTCCTCGGTAATGTTCAGGCGGTAACTGTGCATGCCAACGTAGCTGACACGCAAGCTGTCGTTGCTGGCGAGCTGACGCTCCACGGTGAGGTTCCATTGATTGGCTTGCGGGTCGCGATAATTCGGATCGACGCCCTGGTCGAGGCCGCCGCCGCCGTACTGCACGCCCACCGTGGGTGGCGCGGTATTGGGGAACTGAATCAGAGGTGATGCTAGTGTGCCGCTGTTGGTATAAGTATGCAGCGCAGAGGTCGGATTGCCGCTGTTGTTGAAGGACAACGGACCAAGATTCGTCATCGTAAAGATCCCGAAGCCCGCACGAATCACTGTTTTGGTGTCGTTAAACGGGCGCCACGCGATCGATAGGCGCGGCTGAAAGTTCCGCATGTAAATATTGCGCAACGACTGCGGAAGGTGATCCTGGCTGGCGGTTAGGTAGTTCGTGCAGGGCAAGATCGTATTGCCCAGGTCGCAGGCGTTGAACGACTGCTGGAACGCCAGGTTGGACGCCTGGATGTTTTGCTGCTGCAGATACGCAGGCAGTTCGTTGGGCACGACGATCGAATTTCTTCTCTGGTCGAAGTTTGCCAGATTGCCACCATCTTCGTGAAAGCCGGGTAGGACCTGCCAGCGCAAGCCATAGTTCAGCGTTATGTGGCTGTTGACCTGGTATTCGTCTTGGCCGAAGACGCCATATTGCCACGCCGTTCCGCCCACGTCCGGGCTCGAGACGGCAAAGAACAGAGAGGTCGGCGTTCCTTTCAGGAAGTCCCCGAAAGCATTGCCGGTGAACGTACCCTGGAAGATGAAATCACCGAAATCGTCGGAGTTAAACACGGGTGCAAAACTTTCCAGATCGAAGTACCTCACCCTTCGCGCATCAAGGCCCATCTTGAAAGTGTGTTTGCCACGCGTCCAGCTCAGATTATCCGTGAATTGCAGCGTCTTCGACTGCGTAACTCCGGTCTTGTCACGGCCGATGGGAGTGAACCCTGTTCCGGCACTGAAATTGAACGTGGGAAAGGCATGCGAAGTCGGGTGCTGGCTTATGTTTACCCCGGTCAAATCCAGTTGCGAAAGCGCATTCGCGCCTTCGATGGGAAAACCAACGCTGGTCGTCACATTGGTAAACCCGAAGCGGAACTCATTCAGCAGACGCGGCGTGAGTACCCACGTATCAGAAACCAGAAGGCTGCGATTGTGCACGCTGTCAGAATCGTTCGGTAACAGAGGGTTGGCATAATCTTCGGTGATGTTCTTGCGGCTGAAGCGCGCATAGACCGATTGCTTCGAATTGATAGTGTGGTCGATGCGGAGGTCGGCTCCGTCCGTGCGCGCCGGGGTGGATTGGAAATTCTCGTAGTTATAGTTCCCTTGGCCGGAGACATTGGGGAGCGGATAGTAGCTCAACAGCGCCGCAGCGGTGGGGTTAATGTTCGTAATCGGGGTAGTGACGCCAAGCGCGGTCAAGTCGCCGTTGCGCTCCGCCTGCGTGGGGACAAGAAACTGCTCAGCAACCGCGGTGGAACGGCGGTTTCCTTCGTAATCGAAGAAGAAGAAGGTCTTGTCTTTGCCGTTGTAGAGATGCGGAATGCCCAGTGGGCCGCCGAGCGATCCACCAAAGGTGTTGAAGTGCTTTGGCGATTTACCGCCGAAGCCGTAGGGGTCGGCATCGAGCGCGTCATTTTGCAGATACTCAAACAGGCTACCGTGATACTGACCAGTGCCGCTTTTAGTAGTGAAAGTGACATCACCCACCTGCGAAAATTCTGCGCTGTTGTTGAACGACGTTACCCTTACGGCAGAGATTCCCTCTTGGGATGGATAAGCGTCTTGCAGCGCGCCATTCTGCCGCACGTTCGCGGTCGAGATGCCATCGACAGAAAAGTTCACCATCGCCGAACTGGCACCATCCAGCGCGATGTTACCGGAACTGTCCTGTTGCACGTTCGGCGAAAGCGACAGCGCTGCCAGCGGGCTCGTCGTGGTGGCGCGATTGTTCAGCGGAAGTTGGGTGATCTGCTGATTGTCCTTGGAATCGCTGATCACGCCGTTCTCCGTGTTAATCACCGCGACCGTATCAGCAACTTCCACCGTGAAGGACTGACTCTTGACTCCGACCGTAACATCGATCCTTAGCGTCTGCCGGGCGGTTAGTTCCGCGGATGGAACTTGGAAATCAGCAAATCCCTCGGCGTGCGCGGAAAGAGCATAGTTACCAGGCTTGAGGTTCACAAATTCAAACGATCCGTTCTGGTCCGACGTGGTGGAACGAACGCTGTTGTCTTCCAGACGCCGAACATTGATCGACGCGCCGGGCACAACCGCCTGTGTCGCGTCATGCACCACGCCGACGATGCTACCGAACGTGGACTGCGCGTGCGCCGAAACGCTGATCCCGACCAGACATAGAACGATCATCGCTGCCGCGATCCTTGGAAGGACTGCTTGGGTCACTTCTTTGACCTCCGCCGGACTATGCTCCGGGAGATTGATGCTCCCAATTTTCCTTTGCCCGGTATTCCGACACTAGCAAGAGGGGCATAAAGAAGCTGTGTGTCGGCGATAAAGGAACCGTAAAGGTATGCGCCAAAAAAACGATCACGTGCATTCGAAACGTTCATAAGATAAGTTAGGGCTGGTGGATCTCTACAGCGCAATTCAATACGTGTTGTTTGTGATCATCGTCACCGTCCTGGTTGGACCTCTGGGCGGGTACATAGAACGAGTGTTTTCCGGGAAGGGAACCGGACTCGATCGTTTATGTCTTCCCGTTGAGCGGCTCATCTATCGCATTACCGCGGTTGATCCTAATGTGGAGATGACCGGCAAGGAGTATGCGACGTGTTTCGTGGTGTTTGGCCTTGCCGGCACGTTGCTGTTGTATGGCATTCTCAGAATGCAGCCGTTTCTTCCCTGGTTTTTCCCGCGGTATCACACGACGCCATTAACCCCGGACCTGGCTCTGAATACGGCCATCAGCTTCTCGACGACTTCTACCTGGCAGGCTTACGCGGGCGAGAACACGATGAGCTATTTCAGCCAGATGGTAGGACTCTGCGCGCAGAACTTCCTGGCTGGCGCTGCGGGGCTGGCCGTGGGCGTTGCCTTTATCCGCGGTCTTGCGCGGCAATGCTCCGACACGCTTGGCAACTTTTGGGTTGATATGACACGCGCCATGCTCTGGGTCCTGTTGCCGGGCGCATTGATCGGGGCCTTGATGCTGATCTCGCAAGGCGTCCCGATGAACTTCCACCACTATGCCGTCGTTACAACCGTCGAAGGTACGCAGCAAGTGATACCGCAGGGTCCGGTGGCCGCGCTGGAGATCATCAAGAATCTCGGAACGAACGGCGGCGGTTTCTTTAACACCAATGGGGCGCATCCCTATGAAAATCCCACGCCGCTTACAAACTTTTTCGAAATGTTGGCCATCGTGCTTCTGCCTGCTGCATTCACGAACACCTTCGGCCGGATGGTCGGGCAGCCTCGACAGGGATGGCTTCTCTACCGCGTCATGGTCCTACTCTTCGTCTGCGGTCTGCTCTTCGTACATCACTTCGAACAACGGGGGATTCCACACATCGGAAACGTAGATTTCCGACATAGCCGCCTCCAGTCTGGCGGGAACATGGAAGGAAAAGAAGTACGCTTCGGTATTGGGGGTTCGACCCTCACCGCTGTCGTTACATCCAACACGGCCACGGGATCAAACAACTCAATGGACGACAGCTACACCTCGCTCGGCGGCATGGTGTTGCTGGTGAATATGCTGCTCGGAGAGGTCGTCTACGGAGGGCTGGGAACAGGCTTTTACAGCATGGTGATGGCGGCTGCGATCGCCGTGTTCCTGGCGGGACTTATGGTTGGGCGCACGCCTGAATACCTGGGAAAGAAGATAGGGCCCGCGGAAAACAAGATGATCATGCTGTATGCTCTGGCCGCACCCCTAGTCGTCCTTCCGCTCACCGCGATTGCCGTGAGCACCAGAGCGGGACTCTCCGGGTTGACCGTCAACACCGGCCCCCATGGTTTCACGGGGATTCTGTTTGCTTACACTTCCTGCTTCGCCAACAATGGCCAAAGTTTTGCCGGTCTGAGTGCGAACACTCCCTTCTACAACCTCACGACAGCGTTCGCGATGATGGTGGGCAGGTTCGGCTTGGCGATTCCGGCATTGGCATTCGCAGATCTGTTCGGCCGTCAGAGAAGTACTCCGTCTTCGTCGGGAACTCTTCCGACCCATTCTTTTTCGTTCGGCGTCCTACTCACGACCTGCTTGATAATTATGGTGGCTCTGAGCTATCTTCCTGCCTTGGCCCTCGGTCCCGTCCTGGAGCGATTGCTCTTCGGGAGATGAAGCGTTTGAAGTTCACATCGCATGCTCGCCCCGCGCCCTACCAAGCTCCGTTCGCAACGCGACATTAACCTGTGGCGGATCCCGCTCCAGCTCTCACTCGTCGCAGTCGCGCTGTTCGGGATCACCCTGATTCCAGACATCCTCGACAAATATGACGTTATTCACATCCCGTCGTGGTTGACGATGGGCAGCATCGACGACGCGCGCGCGATCCT
>DAIUEW010000109.1:0-9540 GCA_036844925.1 Candidatus Sulfotelmatobacter sp. | reverse complement strand
AGACATCACTTCAGTCCCGCAGGAGATCGCAACTGCTGTATCTGGAAACCTGCGAGGAGGGCTGACGAGCGAAGAGAAGACGCGCTTGAACAAGTCGTTTGCGACAAATCCGGAGGCTTATCGGCTTTACTTGAAGGGAAGGTATTTCGCGAATCAAGCAACGGCAGCAGGTCTAAAGAAGAGCATCGAATACTTTCAACAAGCAATCCTGATAGACCCCGCCTATGCTCTGGCTTACGCGGGTCTGGCTGATTCCTACTCTGGGCTTGGGGGCGGATGGCAGTATCTTCCACCCAGCGACAGTCTTCCGAGGGCGAAGGCGGCCGCAATGAAGGCAGTGGAGCTTGATGACACCCTTGCCGAGGCACATGCTGCCCTCGCATATGCCGTGTTCTTCGCCGACTGGGACTGGCAAAGCGCAGAGCGAGAGTTCAAGCGGGCCATCCAGCTAAACCCGAACAGTGCGGTCTCCCATGATCGGTATGCCGAATGTCTGAAAACGAGACTGCGATTCGACGAAAGCATGGCAGAGGCGCAGCAGGCGCAGGACCTTGACCCGCTGTCACCAGAAATAGTTTCCCAAGTGGGAGACGTCTATTTTTTCACCCGACGATATGACGAGTCCATTGCTCAATACCAGAAGGCGCTGGACCTCAATCCAAGTCTTCCGGTGATTCGCGCCTCGCTAGGATGGGCATACGCAATGAAGCGCATGTATCCACAAGCCCTTGCCGAATTCGACAAGATCCCCGAGCAGGACAAGGCTGTAGCGCCAGAGAACCAATACGTTGCTAACGGTCTTGGGTGGGTTTATGCCGTTTCGGGCAGACGGGCTGATGCGCTAAAGATCGCCAAGGGATTCAAGGACTTGTCCTCGCACGTTTATGTCGATTTCTATCAAGTTGCTGGGATTTATGCGGGCCTTGGAGATAAAGATGAGGCGTTCCGGCTTCTCGAAAAGGGTTATGAAGAGCGTTCCGTCACCATGCCTTGGCTCGCTATAGACATCTACTGGTATGGGATGCACTCCGACCCGCGCTACGCTGACTTGCTGAGCCGGATGGGGCTTCCGAAACCCGACTGACTAACGGCCGATTATCCGGACGAGAGATCTCGTGTTCTCCGATTTCTGCCACACGACGTGCGAGACGAGACGGTTCGATCAAAATCGGAGAGTACCGAGACAGGTGCTACAAGAGCTGCGAGGGCGTGGAGGTCTGATAAATTGCTAAGTGCAAGGCATGGAGTGCATATGCCACCTCGCTGCTCAATCTGTTGCAATCCGCAGCTTGACATGATCAATGTCTCACTGTTGCGAGACGGGACAAGATCCACAGTTCGGCAATTTCAAATCTCGCGGTCTGCATTGGATCGTCACAAGCACCATCTGACTGCGTCTGTTGAATTCCCAATCGATGGTAGCGGAGATCATCGAGCCGCTCCCACTCCTGAAGCTCTTAGCGAGACGCGGGGAGATCTTGTGCTTTCGCAACTCGAAGTCATGATCCGGCGCTCTGAAAATGCAATCAACCAAGCCCTTGCGGATAGAGATTTTCGGATTGTCATGCCGGCTATGCGGGAGCAACGAGCGCAGCTGGAATTGAAGAACAAAATAGTTTCTGAACGTCTGAAACACAGCCTGTTCGCTGGTCGTCCGGATCAGAAATCTCCAACCACTCCTTCTTCCACAACAGAACATGCACGTGAACAACTTCTATTAGTAACGCTGAGAATACGGATAAACTTGGCCAGTAGGAAATTAGGAGAGTGGGTATGCATTGAGGAACCCTCCAATCTCGAGTATCTAGAGCAAAAGTTCGCAGCTCTCAGCGCGCGCCTGGAACAGCGAAAGTTGTTATCAATGTCTCGGGGACTGGCGACCATCCAGACATACGTGGAATCGTAGCCCTGAGAGAGTACCCCGTCTCTCTGAAGCGTCTGGATGCCGCATTCATCAAGTTCATCAGTGAGTCGAGGAGCCGGCATGAGCCATCACAATATTCGAATTCAATTTCTTGCGCTGACGCCCCAACGCAAGGCACAATTTTTCCGATGGGCGCTTGAAGGTTTTAGGTTCCCCAAGCTTCCCCTCGCGCGGCCCATTGTGAAGTTCTCAGCGAGAGCCGCTTAATCGAGGGAAGGATTTTCGCGGTCCGGCTTTGGGGAGAGGCTCGATACCGTCCAACGGATGCTTCCTTTCAAGCTCACGAATATCAGAAGGTCAGGAATTGAGCCGACCAAGTCGCGGGCCAAGACGTGAATGCTACCCCCGCTAGAAGGATCCATGCTTTTCGCCGAGAAAGGACATTCTGTGAACGTGAAAAGTACGCGCGGCATACTTTTGGCTTCCGGTTGCCAGCGAACCTGGCTCCTTGACTTCCCGTGTTCTCGGGGCAAACAGGTTGCGTGATAACGCGCGCGACATTCTAACTTACAGATTCTCCCGTGACCGTCAGGCGAGCTTCTCACCCGCATCACCAAGGCAAAACACGCGCCGGTTACGACCCAAACCAGAACCTCTCGGGTTCCTCAGCAGTTCGGATACTTCACGCCACACAGCTTTCTCCAGAAACTCGCCCTGGACTTGCGCATTGCTACAGATGCGTTCGCCGCCAAACCGATAGCCATCCGATCCACTACACCAGCAGTATCGAAAGTCTTTCATTTGACGACCAGCTCCTAATTGGCGTGTCGTCTTGCCATAGTACGCGTAACCGCATCTTGCGCAGCAGGTGAGTCCCTGTAAGAGGTACCCGGGCCTGCGTCGCCCCAGGCGAGCGCGACTCCGGTTCTCCTCTAGTTGCGCGTGTGCCGCACGAAAAAGAACTGGGTCAATCAAGGGCGGGACAGACACAAACACCCATTCCTTTGGGTCAGCTGCAATTGGCGCATTGCTGCGCCGTGGTTCGGCTGGCCGCCCGCGCGCTGCCCGCAGCCGGGCTTTCTTCCCCCGTGGAAACATATGCGTTTTTCCGTATGCCGCTTGGCCCTGGTATGCAGGGTTCTGTAGAACATGCCACACGGCTTGGCGGGACCAAATTCGCTTACCAGTAGCAGTCAGTTCGCCACCTTTCTGAAGCCGTCGGCAGACCTCGGCAAGGCTGCAGCGGTCCTGTCCGATCCAAGAGAAGATCTGCCGGACTATCCGGGCCTGCTCCGCTACTGGCTCAAATCGCGACTGACCTCCACCCTCGCGAACAGATACATAGCGGTACCCAAACGGCGCACCGGACATGACGTTGAGCGACCCACTTTGGGCCGCATGCTTCTTGCCTCGCCGACTCCGCTCCATGATCTTGGCCCGCTCGTATTCGGCGACGATGCCTTGTACCTGCAGTAGCAGGTCATCTTCCGGGCTTTGACCGAGAGGCCGGTTTAGGAAAACTACCTCGATGCCGCGCCGACGCCATTCGTCGAGGAGTAGGACTTGGTACGCGTAGTTCCGCGCCAGTCGGTCAGGGGAGTGGACATAAATGCGGTCGATGGCGCCCACGTTGACCAGATCGCGGAGCCGATCCAGGGCCGGCCGAATGAGCGTGGCGCCGCTATATCCGTCATCGACAAACTGTCGCTCGGATGGCACTGGTGTTCCGTCGCTGCAAGCGCGCTCGTTGAGCGCGGCAATCTGGCTTTCTATGGTGTGCGCGGCCGCCTGCTGTTCGCCGGAGACGCGCGCGTAGAACGCAACTCGAATCGGTGTCATAGAACCCTCCGAGCGGAGGCTCTAAGACAGTCCGTCTGCGATCAAGCACGAGGTTTGTTGGAACTGAACTTAACTTTGAGAGGAGAACCACAATGTCAGAAACAAGTACGCTTATTTCATGCACGGGCAAAATCACGCGGGCGGAGTTGGCAAAGCTGCCAACGCCGCCAGCGACAGAAACGCATATCCCGATCCCCCACATAGCGGTCGTGGAAACCCTGGTCGAAACGTTGGGTCATCGTCACATCGGTGTAGTCGGCGAGGAGTTCGCCGTATCTGCGGACGCTATGGAGATGTTCGGTGTTCTCGACCTAGAAACCAGTTTCGAGGGATGCCGATTTGCAATCGGAATTCGAAACGCGAACAACAAGCGGTTCCGACTCGCATGCACGGTCGGGCTGCGAGTGTTTGTGTGTCACAACCTCGCATTTCGGGGAGACTACAGCCCCGTCTTAGCGAAACACTCGAAACATTTTTCCCTTGAAGACGCGCTTTCTATCGGCGTGGACAGGATGCAGCGAGATTTCGAACCCATGCGCCGGCAGGTGGAAGGCTGGCGATCGCAGCAGCTATCAGCGGAGGTGGCAAAACTGACGATCTGTCGGGCATTCATCGAGGGAGACCTCGAGGTCCCGAAGCACTTAGCGCGGAAGGTACACAACCTGTACTTCAACCCGCAGCACGAGGAATTCCAACCCCGGACGATGTGGAGCCTTTCGAACGCATTCACCTCTGCCTTCAAGGAACTCGAAGCGATTTCGCAGTTTCGGGCAACAGCCAGGCTAGGAACATTTTTTGAAGGCGCTCTCGCTCCGTGACCGTACGTTCACTTCGACGAGAGCGAAGTGCGAACCACAAAACACCTTTCCTTCCTGATTTTCTGCTGGACCTGTTGCAGAAACGGGACTCGGGGCGGGTCAGACTATGGTCCGCGATGAGGCTCGTAGTTCTGGCCTCATTTTGCGCGAACTAGATAAACCGGGTCTGAATGGTGTGGAGCCCTCTCCCGGTGCAGTCCGCTGAGGCGTTGCCAGCTCGCACAAACATCCAAAGGCTAAGTCATGGTAAAGTAGCCCGCCGGTATGCGTTAGGTGTGAGGCCCGCATACCGCTATTCACTTTTTCTCAAAGGCAGCCGGGGCGAATCACTACTAGCACGTGGGTAAGATTGCCCAATCCCCAAGTTAAGCCGGTCTGCCGACGTGAGTGTAGCGGCCACCGGCAGGGGAAATCCTGAGCACGAAAGCCAAAAGCATGAGGAAGGAGCGTATTGTGGTGCCGGGAGGGGGAATCTATTCCCACCATTTCCAAGGGCTGCAGGAAAGTATCACCAGTCCGGGCAAAGTGCAATATTGATGCGGGTTTGCCCTGCTGTCTCCTCCGTTCAATCAAGAGTCGCTTCGGACGACTTCCGGTGGTCTGGGGCGATTTCGGCAGACATTTTCCTAGGAAATCCCAGAGCAACAGTCGGCTTGCTTCTGCCATGTGCCCCGAACAAACCCCCGCAATCGGCCTCGACATTATCCTGGGCGCGAACGGCGGATGCCCTCCTGCCCGGGCTATAGCCGATCTCCGAGACCGATATCGGATCGCCGTGAAATTGTGGCACGAAACCTGTCGGGTTGTGAGCGTAGGGAGTCCGGTCCGCAGCAAACACTATGGACTTGATATAGAAGTGAGAAGCCGGGATGACGAGCACTTCAGCCGCAGGGGTCGAAGGAGGATCGAAGTTTTCATAGGTCGAGAAGAGGTTTCCGAAGCCGTACTGAAGTGGTTCGAAGATGAAGGAAGAGCCAAAAGAGTTGGGAACCGTAAAAGTCCTGCCCGGCGCGGCAGAACATCAGGGTCATTGCTGATTCTCATAAGGGAAGTTCAGCGATAGAAGGATAACCATGCTGCTCTCGCCCAACTCTTCCGTCGTATTTTTTTGTTGTTTTGAACAGCTCGAGATGGCCATCACCCGAAGAAGGTCTGCATCGCTCACGGAGCGCCTGCATCTCTTGCGTCGACATCGGTTTGAAGCCGCGCGCAATTCCCACGTTCTGGTACAGCACGTCCAGCGAGTCGATACCGCAAATTGTGGTCGCGACCGGCAGACTCATTGCATAACGAAGCGCTTCTTCCGCCCTCACGACGCCATACTGGATCGGCTGGCCGTCGCCTCCGAGGCTCTTCATGCCGAGCGCTGCAATCCCCCGCCGCCGAAGTTCAGGGAGCACCTGCTGCTCAAAGCTCCGATAGGTTGCATCAAAACAGTTGAGCGGCATTTGGACAGTGTCGAATGGGTAATCGTGCGCCAGCATTTTGAGGTGGATCGCCGGACTCTTATGTCCGGTGAAACCAACAAAACGTACTTTGCCCTGCCTTTTGGCTTCATCCAGCGCTTCGACCACACCACCCTTTGCGAAATGGAGGTCTGGGTCGTTCTCGTAGATGACCTCGTGAATCTGCCATAAGTCCAAATGGTCGGTGCCCAACCGCTTCAGGGACTCCTCCAATTGTTGCATGGCGACCTTCTTATCTCGGCCATGGGTGCAAACCTTGCTCATCAAGAAAACCTTATCGCGCCTTCCCTGCAGTCCAAGTCCCATCCATTCTTCGCTGCGGTGGTCGTTGTACTCCCATGCGTTGTCGAAAAAAGTGACTCCCGCATCTACCGCCTCCTGAACCAGACGTATAGCCAGATCGCTCGATTGCACGGTCCCCAGATGATATCCGCCAACGCCGATGATCGAGACTTGTTCGCCCGTTTTTCCGAGCGGCCTGCGAGGAATCTGGTCAGCGCCGCTGTTCGTCATTTGCGGCGGAACTGCAGCCGATACGATTGGGCTGGGCAAAACTGAAGTCGCAAGCGCTGTCCCCGCGGAGGTCAGACCTGCTTGGATGAAGCACCGGCGCTCGATTTCGGGAGTTACTTGGGATCGCTCATTTTGTCGACGTTGATCTACCATTAGTCACCTCCTCGACGTCTCTGGTGTTGTCTCTGGCACCAACCAGGGGCCGTCCGCCTTTTCCAACATCTCCGTGACCTCTCTTTGAGTGTGATCGAAGGGAAATCCATGAGGCATCCGGGTCATCGGGTTGTCATACCGCAGCGATACTTTGTACGGCTCGAAGCGGCCGTCGGCCGCTGTCGGAGCGCAACGAGCGCGCAAGGCCTCCATCTCGCTCTGAGTCATCGGCTGAAAGCCGCGCACGACGCGCAGGTTCTGGTGCAGCACGTCCAGCGAGTCCATGCCGCAAATTGTGGTGGTGACCGGGAGGCTCATCGCGTAACGCAACATTTCTTCAGCCTGTACAACGCCGGCTTTTATCCCCCACGCGGTACCGCCCATGCTCTTCATGCCCAGCGCCGCCATGCCTCGCCGATTGACCTCGGGTAAGACCTGCTTCTCAAAGCTGTGGAAGCTGGCGTCGAAGGGATTAAGCGGCATTTGCACCGAGTCGAATGGATAACCAAGTTCGAGCATCCGCAGGTGAAATGCAGGATCCTTATGACCGGTGAAGCCGACGAATCTGACCTTCCCTTCTTTCTTGGCTCGATCAAATGCTTCCAGGACTCCGCCTTTGGCGTACGCCAACTCCGGGTCGTTGTCATAAACGATGCCGTGGATCTGCCAGAGGTCCAGATGATCGGTTTGATACCGCCGCAGCGAGTCCTCGAGCATCTGCATGGCTAATTTGCCGCTTCGCCCATGGGTGCAGACCTTTGTCATCAGGAATACCTTTTCGCGGCGCCCGTCCCGGAGCGCTCTGCCCAAGATGGTCTCAGTCTTGCCGTTGTAATACTCCCAAGCGTTGTCGAAAAAAGTAATGCCGGCGTCTACTGCTTCATGGACGAGTTGCACCGCCTCGTCCAACGTCGGCACATCGCCGAGATGATGACCACCCACCCCGATAGCGGAAATGTGCACATCCGTGCGTCCAAACCTCCGATAGATCATGTTGCCCTCGTCCCCCGACGGCGCTGCCGCTGATCTCCCTGATGCTATAGAGGAGAAGCCCTCGTTCGAGTTTGCCGAGACGGCGGATGTGGCGGCCACGGCACCCGCACCGACTCTTAGAAAGTCCCGTCGAGTCGTATTCATCTACGCCTCCTGGCGACCTGCCTGCATGAAATGTGAAAATCAGTCTACAACTGAACTCGTGTGAAAAATGCGCCAAATGCTGGTTCCGGTCCCGGTGTTCATGTTCATAGCATCATTTCACCGGCTCAAATTTTTGGACTCTGCGGCCCCAATCGGTCTCGGCCACATAGACATTGCCTTTGGAATCGACTGCCAGTGTGTGGCCATGGGTAAACTCACCGATCTGGTGACCGGGACGCCCGAAGCTTGAGAGTACTTCTCCGCTAGCATGGTCGAGAATCTTGACCTGCTCATCGCCTCCGTCGTCCACATACATGTATTTCTGCTCCCGGTCGGGAGAAAAGCCGATCCACCATGCTGTTCCCCAATTATCGGGAAGGCTGGTTCCTCTCTTGATCCAGATATTATTCTTGAAGTTTCCCATCTTATCGAACACTTGGATCCGGTCGGCCTGCCGGTCACAGACGTAGACTAGACCGTCGTTGCCGATGACTACACAATGCACGACCTGCATGAATGCACCACCCACCCCAGCATCGGCCTCTTCTTTTGTCCCTTGGTGCCCCCACTGACGAAGGAATTTCCCGGATCGATCAAAAACAACTATGCGGCTATTGCCGTAACCGTCAGCTACGTAGACGTCGCCATTGACGGGATCGACCGCTATGTCGGATGGCATGTAGAACTGCGTGTGACTCGAATTCAGTGCCCGACCCTTGAGAGTGCCATCGGAAGTATCGACAACGCCTCTTTCCCCGATCTGCATCAGCAGTTTTCCGTCGTGACTGTATTTCTGGATGATTCCATCGCCATTGCCTGCCGTCCAGAAATTGTTCTCATAGTCGATGGTGCACCCGTGGGTGACATTCGGAACGACTTTCCAGTCACCGAAGCTATTCACCACATTGCCTTCGGGATCGAATTCAATGTAGGGTGGCGCCTGCTGTGCAACTTCCGCTTCCTTGTCTGTCATGTCATTGCGATTAACGATGAAGACGTGATCCTGTGCGTCCACGCATACACCGCTCACTTGTCCGATTACCCATTTTCCAGGCAACGGCTTTGGCCAGTTGGGATCAACTGCGAATTTCGCATCACCGTCCTGGGCCTGTGCCCGGCAGACTATTGCCAAGGCGGCCACGAGGCCTATGCAAAGCCAGATCTTAGCGAAGTGTTCCATTTGTTTCTTCATTTTGCCTTCCTCAGTAAAACCGAAATTCGCGCTTAGGTCGACTCTCATCTCTCAGCATCATTTACGCGCGATAGCCGAGACTTCGATGTGAGCACCCAAGGACAACTTGGCGACCTGCACGGTCGTTCCAGCGGGCAGCGGACTCTTGAAGTACTCCTTGTAGATGGCGTTCACTTCCTGGAACTGCGACAAATCGACCAGATAGATCTGAACCGAAGCGATATCGGAGTAGTTCATGTGCGCGTCGTTCAAAACGCGCCCGACATTTTCCAAACAGTTTCTGACCTCTTGGCCGAAGTCGCCAGGCTCTGGAATCGGAACCTCTTCGATTCGCAACACTGACGGCGGTCCAAACTCACTAAAACGCAACGATTTCATTAAGTTGATACTCATGGCGCTCCAATCAGAGTTTGAAACACCGATGGCGTGGTTTCTCTCTGAGGCAGTCATATGCCGTTTGGTTCGTTTAGCACTAGCGAGATCTTTCCGCCCTGCTCGGTGATCGCACGTCTCAGAGATCTTGCACCACTTCCGACAGGAACCACGTGCGGCGCTCGG
>DAIUEW010000108.1:0-9750 GCA_036844925.1 Candidatus Sulfotelmatobacter sp. | reverse complement strand
GGGAGCACGCCATGGGCGCGATCCTGAACGGAATGAGCCTGGTGAAAGTGCGCCCATTCGGCTCTGGATTCTTTATTTTCGTGGATTATATGCGGGGATCGCTCCGCTTGAGCGCATTAATGGAGCTTCCCGTGATCCACATCTTCACTCACGATTCGATTGGAGTGGGTGAGGATGGCCCAACTCATCAGCCAGTGGAACAATTGGCGCACATGCGCTCCACGCCCGGCTTGATTATGATCCGGCCATGCGACGCGAGTGAGGTTCGGGAAGCATGGAAAGTAATTCTCCAATTGCACCATGAGCCGGCCGTGCTGGTGCTCACGCGACAAGCGGTCCCCACGATCGATCGCTCCAGATATGCCGCGGCCTCCGGCCTGGCCCGGGGCGCGTACGTCCTCGCGGATGCTCCGAATGCCGCTCCGGACGTCATTCTCATCGGAACCGGCAGTGAGGTTTCACTCTGTCTCGAAGCTTACGAGGAACTGACCCGCGACGGCGTACGCGCGCGAGTAGTCAGCATGCCGTCATGGGAACTGTTCGACGACCAAGACTCCGATTACCGGAATTCTGTTCTGCCCCCAACGGTAAAGGCGCGAGTTTCCGTGGAGCAGGCTTCGGACTTTGGCTGGGCTAAATACACTGGTGCGGAAGGCCATAGCATTTGCATTGAGTCTTTTGGAGCGTCTGCTCCTCTCAAACAGCTGTTGAAGAAATTCGGATTTACCGCGGATCACATCGTTGCCGCGGCGAAGAGTCAAATTGTCCGGCATAAAGTGCAGAAGTAGACGAGGAGAGTATGCGAATAGGTATCGGCGCGGATCACGGTGGTTTTCTTATGAAAGTGCAACTCACCAGAAAGCTGGCGGAGGAAGGATATGAGGTGATCGATTTCGGAAACATGGTTAACGATCCCAATGATGACTATCCCGACTTCGCAATCCCGCTCGCGCGGGCAGTTGCAAGCGGATATGTCGAGCGGGGCGTCCTGCTGTGCGGCAGCGGCGTCGGCGCATCGGTGGCGGCTAACAAAGTGAATGGCGTGCGCGCGGCGCTGTGCCATGACGATTATTCGGCACGCCAAGGCGTAGAGGACGATGATATGAACGTTTTGTGCCTCGGCGGGCGGACGACGGGAATCGAAGTGGCATGGGATTGCGTGAAGAGTTTTCTGAGCGCCCGATTTAGTGAGGCCACGCGCCACCGGCGCCGCCTCGAAAAGGTGAAGGAACTGGAGCAGAGCGCAGTCGCGAATTGAGGAAAACGATCATGACCCTTTTAGAGTCTCTAAAGAAACACACCACTGTTGTCGCGGACACTGGAGACATCGAGGCCATTGCCCGGCACCGTCCCCAGGACGCCACCACCAACCCGTCACTTCTTTACCAGGCGGCGCAGATGCCGGCTTACCAGCACCTGGTGGACGAAGCCGCGGAACTGGCTTCCGAACGGGGCGGCGGCCATGCGGAAATGGCTGAGGAGTTTATCGACCGGCTCTTCGTGTTATTCGGATGTGAGATTTTGAAGGTCATTCCCGGGCGCGTATCCACCGAAGTAGCCGCCCGCTTGAGTTTCGATACGGAGGGCACCATCGCCAAAGCCCATAGGCTCATTTCCCTGTACGAAGCGAAAGCCATAAAGCGCGATCGCGTCCTGATTAAGATCGCCAGCACCTGGGAAGGCATCCGTGCCGCCGAGATGCTTGAGTGCGAAGGCATTCACTGCAACCTGACTTTGCTGTTCAGTTTCGCTCAAGCGGTTGGGTGCGCCGAGGCGGGAGTGACTCTGATTTCACCCTTCGTCGGCCGTATCTATGATTGGTATAAGAAGGAACACGGCGGCGCGGAGATTTCACCGGACCAGGACCCCGGGGTTGCATCAGTAACCCGCATTTACAACTATTACAAAAAGTTTGGCTACAAGACCCAGGTGATGGGCGCGAGCTTTCGCAACGTCAATCAGATTGTCCGCCTGGCCGGAGCCGACCTGCTCACCATCAGTCCCGAGCTCCTCGACCAGTTGGAGCAGACCGAGGGAATGCTCGATTGTCAGCTCGATCCCGAAGAGGCCAAAGCATCTGCCGGAGATCGCCTTCACCTGGATGTGAAAACGTTCCGGTGGATGCATAATGAAGACGCCATGGCGACGGAGAAGCTGGCTGAAGGCATCCGCAAGTTCCACGCCGATGCCCGCCATCTCCAAGAGTACGCACTATCCCAGATTGCCTCGAAGGTCGCGTAAGTCGTGATTGAACCGCGGGCGGTTCTTTGGGACTTGGATGGCACGCTGATCGATTCGGAAGAGTTCCACTGGATTGCCTGGCGGGACACCTTAGCGAATCGTGGGATTTCAATCACGCGCGAGCAGTTTCTGTCCTCTTTCGGCCAGCGCAATGATGCCGTCATTTCCCAATGGTTGGGTGCGGCGGCGACAGCAGACCGCATCGCCGAAATTGCAAATGCCAAAGAGCAACTGTATCGCGATCTGATCCGCAAGAATGGAATACAGCCCCTGCCGGGAGTTGCCACCTGGGTGCGCCGACTTCACGAACAGGGGTGGTTTCAGGCGATCGCTTCCTCGGCGCCGCGACTGAACATCGACGCTGTTCTCGATGCTCTGGGATCGGCGAAGTATTTTGAGGTCATTGTCTCCGCGGAAGAAGTCCAAAGAGGGAAACCGGATCCCGAAGTTTACATAACCGCAGGCTCCCGCGTCGGCACACCACCTGCCCGATGCATTGTCGTCGAGGATGCGGCCGCCGGTATTGAGGGAGCCCGCAAAGCGGGGATGTGGACTATCGGAGTCAGTCGCCACGCCCAGCCCTTGCCCGCCGATATCGTGGTGCAGTCACTGGATCTTCTGGCAGAGGATGCTTTTGAAAGGTTGTTGGAAAGCCGGCCCCTTCACTCGTCCGACTAAGTAAATACGCGGCCAATTCTCCCTGAGCGCCCTAGGTCGAACAGGCAAATGGGATGTGGCTTCTCTCGTGAGCGCGGCGCAGGCTCCGATGGGTTTGCTGTTGTCTCTACTAGGGCCGCTTGCTACGGCTGCTGTTCGTGCGGTACCGAGCCACGTGCTTCTCGGCTCGACGAAGCTACTACATCACTCACTGATACAGACGGCCGATCACAGCAGCGTTGTGAACGATTGAGCGAAGGTGCTCACCGATGTTACAGCACTGTCCGTACGAAATCCTTACAGCTGCCGATAGCGGTCAAAATCGACCGACCAAAAGTTCGACCTTCTATGAACTGAAGTTCATCCGGATACCCTGCCGCGTTTTTAGGATCCTAGTTCGGACGCCGCCCAGATGCTCGGCACATGGCGCTCGGCGACAATCTTGGGCGCTCAGCCCGGCATGCTTCATACATGTTGAACGGCCATAGCCCGCTCCCGGCGGCATGCCTCTGTGAAATCTCGGAGCGGATCTAGACTCTCCTCACCCTTCGCAACCCGCGCAAGAATCACGGCGGGATCCTCCGGCGGCCGTTCGTAGAACTCAAGCAGCCGCTTACCCACCTCCTCCGCTGCGTGAAGAACTTGGTCGGTTGATGTCAGGCGGATTCGTGCCACCTTCGAGTAGAGCCACATGATCTTAGCGGGCTCGATTGCTGATTTTTGAATGGCGTCCACAAATAGAGGTACAGCTTCTTCGACAAATTTTCCGTAGAGTTCCTGATGCTCCTCTAATTCTGCTGCTAATCGGGCCCCTCGAGCTTGGAGCCGATGGCCTATGAACGTAGCAGCTACTGATGAGCAAGCGCCTACGGTGGAGCCAGCCACTGCCGCAAGCGCCACGATGATCGTTGTATCGACTGCCATTCCGCATTGTCCCCAACAGTGACTTAGCAATTCGCGTTCCTGGAGTTCTAACTCAACGTACCTGGTGACGCAAGGCACCAATTCTCCAGGAATTTCGCGGGCAGAAAGAATACTGCATCATCCCGTTAGTACGTGGGGCACGGCTTGCCGGATGCGGTCACCCGTCACGGTGCGAATCGTCGACGGGCATAATGGTCGGATTTCAGATCCGTGCTGGTCAGCAGATGCCGATGTCTTCTGCCGAACTTCCGGCAGAGCGTGCAGCGGCTTCGCGGCGTTGGCTTGAGCCGCCGGGCTGGATTCCATCTCGAAGGCTCGCCAGATCATCGGTTCCCAGTCATGATTTCTCTCAGATTGAGATACAGGCACGAAATTCCGTGCGGCATCAGGAATGCTTTGAATGGCTGGGAAGCCTGATTGTCCGAACATGCCGGGCACATCTGGAAACTACAACCGTGTTCAGTACAAAGAAGCCGTCCCAATGGTTTGCAGAATAAGGTACGTGCCCAAAGGCTTGTGAGAATTACGCATGAGTGCCGTGATGCCACACGAGGGACGAGTCGGTGAGGAGAATCTGGTCCCAGCCATCGTGACCGGTTGTAGCTATCCACTAGGAGCTACGCTGATACACGGTGGCGCAAATTTCTCAATCTTCTCCCGGAATGCGACCAGCATCCAACTGCTGTTATTCGATCGGGTGGACGACTCTCGTCCTTCGCGTGTTATACCAATTGATCCTTTAACCAACCGAACGTACCACTACTGGTACACTTTCGTGCCCGGCATACAGGCGGGGCAGATTTATGGCTTCCGGGCTGGCGGGCCATTCGAGCCAGATCGGGGTCTCAGGTTCGATCCGTCCAAGCTATTGCTCGACCCATATGGCCGCGCCATTGCCGTCCCGAAAAACTATAGCCGTGAGGCAGCACGTCTGGCAGGAGAAAACACCGCGACGGCGATGAAGAACTTGGTTACGGACCCCGACGCATTTGACTGGGAAGGTGACCAGCCGCTGAAACAGCTTTGGTCGCGCACGATCATCTACGAGTTGCACGTGCGCGGCTTCACCGTACACCCCAGTTCCGGCTTGGCGGAATCGAAACGCGGCACGTACGCAGGACTCGTCGAGAAGATCCCCTACCTTAAGCAACTGGGTATTACCGCGGTCGAGCTGCTTCCGGTGTTTCAGTTTGATCCTCAGGATGCGCCCCGAGGCCGAACGAACTACTGGGGCTACTCACCTGTTTCATTTTTTGCACCGCACCAGGCATACAGCTCGCGTCAGGAACCGCTGAGCGCGGTGAACGAATTTCGGGATATGGTGAAGGCACTGCACCGGGCCGGCATCGAAGTCATCCTAGACGTAGTTTTTAACCACACCGCGGAGGGCGGACACGGTGGCCCGACACAGTGCTTCCGCGGCCTTGACAATCCTACTTACTACCTGTTGGAAGCAGACCCCTCACGCTACGCGAACTTCACTGGCACCGGAAATACGTTGAATGCGAACCATCCGGTTATACGGCGCATGATCGTGGACAGCCTGCGTTACTGGGTGAAAGAGATGCACGTGGATGGCTTCCGCTTCGATCTTGCGTCCATTCTTGCGCGTGATACGTCCGGCGAGGTGATGCCGAATCCGCCGGTGCTTTGGGACATCGAGTCCGATCCGGCTCTAGCAGGTACAAAGATGATCGCGGAGGCATGGGACGCGGCAGGTCTCTATCAGGTCGGCAGCTTCGTGGGCGACAGTTGGAAGGAGTGGAACGATCGGTTTCGCGACGACGTCCGCGACTTCGTCCGGGGCGTGAATGATTCGGTGGGCCGCGCAGCCGATCGTCTTGTGGGCAGCCCAAGTATTTATGGTTGGAAAGAGCGCGAACCCGAGGAGAGTATCAATTTTCTTGCGTGCCACGATGGCTTTACCCTCAACGACGTGGTCTCTTATAACCACAAGCACAACGAAGAGAATGGCGAGGACAACCGCGATGGATCTGAAGAGAACCAAAGCTGGAACTGCGGCGTCGAAGGTCCGACGGACGATCCCGCAATCGAGACGCTGCGCAACAGGCAAGTAAAGAACTTTTTTACAGCGGTCATGTTGTCCGGTGGCGTGCCCATGTTTGTCATGGGTGATGAGGTGCGGCGTAGCCAGCGCGGCAACAATAACGCCTATTGCCAGGACAACAATACGAGTTGGTTCGACTGGAACCTGCTCTCCAAACATACCGACGTCCTCCGGTTTGTGAAGCTGCTGATTGAGCGGCGTGTGATCCGAGACGTCGACCATGAACGCCGGCGCATGAGTTTGAGCCAGGTTCTCAGCGAACAAAAACACGCCTGGCACGGTGTAAGGCTCAATCAGCCGGACTGGTCGTCTTTTTCGCACAGCATCGTAATCGGCGGAGAGCTGAAGAGCGAGGGCGTACTGGCGCACGTGATTCTGAATGCGTATTGGGAGCCTCTCGACTTCGAGCTTCCGATATTGAGGAACGGAAGAGAGAACTGGGGGCGTTGGATCGATACTGCGCTGGATCCGCCGAATGAGATTTGCGAATGGAATTCGGAGCAACCCGTTCTGGGAACAACGTATCGGGCTGGTCCGCGGTCGGTGGTAGTGCTCATCGCTGATAACGGATTAACAGCTGGCATGCCGGCTGAAGACTCCTCGACACCGACCGAGGTTATCTCGATCGTCAGAACTGTGTTTCAGCGCGATCATTCGGTAGGGTCATCGGTGGACAACGGGATCAAGTGGTGACCGGCTCTTCAGAACTGACGTATACCGGGGTCCTTCTTGCGGTTCTTGCAAACCAAGTTTGTTTGCCTATCCCCTCAATTAACATCACTGAATAAAAGGAGCTTCATGACAACAGAAGATCTTGCGGAGCCGAAAATAGCGAGCCTACCTCCGGTTCCGAAGGGCTCAATGCGGGCTTCGGAACTGCTGCGACAGTATGGTTGCGGGCCGATCCCTTTCGTCGGAACAGAGAACGCATTCTATGAGAGGCATCTGATATTCGACAGAGTGATTGATCCGAAGGTTGCGACGGCGCGGGAACGCTTCGAAGCATTTGCCCATTCCGTCCGCGACGCCCTCGCGCAACGTTGGGTGCTGACCAAGAAAACATACGAGAGAGAAAACCCGAAACGGATTTATTATCTGTCGATGGAGTTTCTGATCGGACGTTCTGCGGCAAATAATGTAACCAACTTATTACTTGATCCTCTCATACAGCAAGCGGAGAAAGAAAAGGGGATCGACTGGCTCAGCCTGCTCGAGGAGGAGCCGGATGCCGGTCTGGGAAATGGGGGCTTGGGCCGTCTGGCAGCCTGCTTCCTCGACTCGATGGCCACCATGCAGCTACCTGCGACCGGATACGGCCTGCGATATGAGTACGGCATGTTCCGGCAATCGATTGTGGACGGTTGGCAGAAGGAGAACGCAGATAACTGGCTTCGCCAGTCTGATCCTTGGGAGGTTGTGCGTCCCACCGAACGGGTGGAAGTAAAACTGAATTGCTCGATCCAGGTTAGAGGCGGTCAATTTGAAGTGATACCCGGCCGGCCATCAAGCCTTTATGGCATTCCATTTGATCGTCCTGTGGTGGGTTACGGGGGCAAAACGATCAACACTTTGCGCCTGTGGGCCGCGGCAGCGCCCGAATACTTTGATTTTCAGGAATTCGGCACCGGCGACTTTATCGGAGCTCTGGGCGAGACCCTAGAAGCGGAATCGCTTACCCGCGTACTGTACCCGGACGACTCGACTACCAGAGGGCGCCAGCTGCGGTTCGCGCAGGAATACTTCCTGGTTGCCTGTTCGCTGGCCGACATCATACGCCGGTTCAGGCGCCTGCACAACGATTGGGACAGACTGCCCGAGAAGGTAGCGATGCAACTGAACGACACACATCCTGCCATGGCGGTCGCGGAACTGATGCGAATTCTGCTGGATGACGCCCACCTGGGCTGGGATGACGCGTGGAATCTGACCAGGAGGACACTGGCATACACCAATCACACGCTGCTGCCGGAAGCCTTGGAGAAGTGGCCGGTGGAGGGGTTTGAAATTCTGGTGCCACGGCAGCTGGAGATCATCTACGAAATCAACCGGCGGCTCCTCGAGGATGTTCGCAAGCGCTTTCCTGGAGACGAGGGCCGAGTGGAACGCGTGAGCTTAGTCGAGGAGGGCAGCGAGCGCAAGATCCGAATGGCGAACCTGGCCATTGTTGGTTCGCACAGTACGAACGGCGTTGCGGCTGTCCATTCGAAACTATTACGGACCTCGACGGTGAAAGATCTCGCGGAGATGTTCCCGGAGCGCTTCAACAACAAAACCAATGGAGTAACGCCGCGCCGGTGGTTGCTACAGGCCAATCCGGCTTTGGCACGGGCCATCACCGAAGGGATCGGCGATGGCTGGATTACCGACCTTAGCGAACTGCCGAAGCTGAAGCCCATTGCCGAGGACCCCGGTTTCCGGGATGCGTTTCTTGCGTCAAAGGCGCAGGCCAAAACTCGGTTTGCGAACTGGCTTAAAGCTACATCGGGGCGAATTGTGGACCCGCAAACGGTTTTCGACTGCCAGATCAAGCGGATTCACGAATACAAGAGACAATTGCTGAATGCGCTGCGGATCATTGTCGAGTACAACCGGCTGCGGGAGAACCCGAACCGAGAGGTGGTTCCACGCACGTACTTTTTTGCGGGCAAAGCGGCACCGGCCTACCGGCTGGCGAAGCTGATTATCAAGTTCATCAACAATTTGGCACAGACGATCAATTTTGATCCGGTTACCCGCGGCCGTCTCAAAATCATCTTTCTTCCCGAATACAACGTTTCCCTTGCCGAGCGGCTGATCCCCGCGAGCGATGTCTCCAACCAGATTTCTACGGCGGGATTTGAGGCGAGCGGTACGAGCAACATGAAATTCATGATGAATGGAGCTCTTACAGTCGGAACGCGAGATGGTGCGACGATCGAGATGGCGGAGGAAGCCGGAGAAGACAATCTCTTTCTGTTCGGTTTAACAGTGGAACAGGTCGAAGGCAGCAGAGGCCGGTACAGCCCGCATTGGCACTATGAGAATGAACCGGAAACGAAAGCAGCTCTCGATCTTATTTTTTCGGGATACTTCAATCGAAGCGAGCCTGGAATTTTCGACCCCTTGCGAGATGTACTCCTGACACGCGGCGATTACTATATGCACCTGGCCGATCTGACATCTTATTGCGAGGCGCAGGACCGGCTCGGCGCACTATATTCTGATCCCGGCGCATGGGCGCAGAAAGCGATCCTGAATGTTGCCAGCAGTGGCAAGTTTTCGAGCGACCGCACTATTGCCCAATATGCAGCTGAGATTTGGAGGGCGGAACCGTGTCCCGTGCTGTAGAAACAGTCTGCCTCGACCCAATTTGACAAGCCCATGAGTTGTTCATGTCATGATCGAGTTTCAAGCGCTTTTTCGTGTCACTTCATGGAAGGAGCACACATGAGAGGACTTAAGATGTCCTGGAAGACGGAGGGAGGTCACCTGGTCTGCTGCTGGATTGAATTGAAAGAGAGTGAGAAGTGTGAGTTAGTCTCAGTCGCCGACCGGTTACGGCTTTCCTACAATCCAGGGAATCAATCGACGCGGCCGTTCACTTGGCCGAGTTGCCAAGTAGTTCGCGGATTAGGCAGGGTTGCATGATCGGAACCCCGTCGCCTGCGGCCGACGGGCGGCAGAAGGTACGCCCATTTCCGCCCGAGTACCGGGCATCGGGCTTGTTGCTCCATGTCACGTCTCTGCCCTCGCCTTACGGCATCGGTGACCTGGGACCGGAGGCGTTTGCGTGGGTTGACCGGCTTCATGATGCCGGCCAAAGATGGTGGCAGGCACTTCCCTTGGGGCCGACTGGATATGGAAATTCGCCGTATCAGCCA
>DAIUEW010000107.1:0-9885 GCA_036844925.1 Candidatus Sulfotelmatobacter sp. | reverse complement strand
TTCGGCCGGATGAGGAAACCAATAGGGAACTCTACGGCCGCGACGCAACGAATCGTGAAATTCTGACCGGCGACTTCAAAACTCCGGCGGTCGCGAGAAAGTTCGAAAGGGCGCTGAGTCGAGACTAACCCGACGCGGCCGATAAACCGGCTTCGGATACGGAAGGAAATAGCGCGCGCATCCGAGGGTAGTTGGTTCTGGGAGAGATCCCCTCGGAGAGGCGCGTACGAAGCAATAACTTCCCCGAAGCCTGCTGCGAGCTAACGTCTAAAAGAAAGGAAGGTCCACAATGTTGATACTGGTTGTCCTCTTGTTGTTGGTGTTAGGTTGCGGAGGCGGCTACTATGGCCATAGCCGCTGGGGTTACGGCGGAGGTGCCGGCATCGGCCTAGGCACCATATTACTGATTCTCCTCGTCGCCTACCTGCTTGGCGTTTTCAACTGAGGTTATGCCACACCCCAGGGGCCGCCGGACGGGTGAGCCGTACTTGCTTCCAGTTCAACTGGGGTTGCGGCCTTGGCCCTGCCGGTCGCGTATAGCATCGGCGACCCTGGCGTCGCTTCCCATTCGGCCAGCCGCCCGTTAAGTCTCGCTACCCGAACGCGCCTTGCGAGGCCAAAGAACTTGAGGATTCTAATTTGAATCCACGACAGGTCGAACTCGTACCAGGCGAGTCCGTGGCGCGCGGATGTGGGGTGTGCATGGTGGTTGTTGTGCCACCCTTCTCCAGAAGTAATCACGGCAATGAGCCAGTTGTTGCGGGAATCGTCGGGAGTAGCGAAACGGCGACTGCCCCACATGTGCGTTGCGGAATTCACCAGCCAGGTAGTGTGCAAGCCCGCGACGACACGCAGGAAAATCCCCCACAGCACAAACGGAACTCCGCCGACGGCAAACAACAGAATTCCAAGCACGATCATGGGAACCCAGTGATAGTCGTTCAGCCAGACATAGAAGCGATCTTTCTCCAGGTCGGGCGCGTACTTCGACATGAGCGGCGTATCATTGTGCTTGCTGGGCCCAACCAGAAGCCAACCCATGTGCGCCCACCAACCACCATCTCGCGGGGAATGGGGGTCCCCCGGTTGATCCGACTTTTGATGATGGATGCGGTGAGTCGCCACCCAGAAGATCGGCCCCCCTTCGAGCGTTAACGCCCCGCAGACAGCAAAAAAATATTCCAGGCCTAGCGGGACCTCATACGACCGGTGAGTATGCAGCCGGTGGTAGCCCATGCTGATTCCCAGACCGGTGCACATCCAGAACAGGAAGATCGCGACCGCAACGGCCGGCCAACTGAAGGTGAAGAGCGCGGCTATCGCACCGAGATGGAAAATGGCGAATGCCACGAGGTTAGTCCAGTTGATTTTCTGGGATGCGCGGTCAAGAGGTTGAAGACGATCCATAGGGTCACCTCGATTTGCACATCGCGTTCAAGAAGCCTGTCGCTCCGTGGGCATCACAGTCGCTGGTATGTCCGCTGCTGTTGCCACTTCAAGACGACGAACAAACAGCCGCCGAACGTGCAGGTCTGGCGATCCACGCGGCCAAGGCATCGGGGTAAAGGACGATCTCCTGACGGGAATAGCGCAGGTAACCTTGCTTCCGAAACTGATTCATATGGTGGGAAACGATTTCGCGTGAGGTGCCGATGTGCTGTGACAGCAGCTCGTGAGTAAACGGCATCATCCGGACGGATCCATCTCCCTCCGGGGTGCCGAGCCTTTCGGAAAAGCGGATGAGCGAACGCGCGAGCCGCCGTTCGATGTTATCGATCGAAAAGCTCTCGATGCGGTGCGCGAAATCAACGGTTCGCTGCGCGGAAATCTGCAACAATGACACGGCAAGGCACGGGCGCTTCGTCACCAGGTCTTCCACGGCAGAAATAGGCCATACCATCAACTGGACGTTTTCGAAGGCTGTCGCCTGTTCACTGCCGCGATGACCATTGACGAAAGCCGACTCGCCAAACAACTCAGCGCGCTGGATGATTTCCAGCAGTATCTCCTTGCCGTCTTCAGCTATCTGCGAAAGCTTGACTTTGCCCGCAGCGATGAGAAAAATGTTCGCCGAAGGCTGCTGAGGACCATAGACGATCTCGCCTTTGCCGTATCCGATGGTAGTGGAGACCGGTAGATACTCTAATACATCCTCAAACGGTGCCCTATGTGCCGGCGCTGCGAAACTGGATGCCATTGTCTTCTCCCATGCTGATTTTGAAGTTGCTACCGGTCGTATAGCCGGCAGCCATGCCCACCTAACAACGTCTCCGCTGCGACATCGAGATCGGACGGCGCAACCGACGCGAATCCGTCCCCCAGAAGACTTTCCGCTGATGAAACTGCCGTACTATAACGCACCAACACAGCATAGAGTCGATCCCCCGAAGGCGTCTGTTCAAAATTGATCACATCTTTCGACTAGACAGCCGCCGAAACGCGTGTTGCCAGGAGATTTACAGCTCGGCCCATAAAACTGACCTTCTTCTTTCTGAAACCGCTAAGGGGCGTGCTGCACGCCGAAGACTACTCGACGCCCCTTGTGCCAGTCTGGACACCATTGGCCTTCGTGTCTGCCCAAGAATGCAAACATTGCTGGTAATCGTTCTTGGCGAGAGGCTTGCTTCCGGCGGATGAATCCGCTGCATGATCTGCGAGGAGACGGCAAAAAGTGCACCCGGAAGAGTCCGCGCATGAATCCACGTCAGATCCTGCTCAATCTCGTGGGCCTGTTCGGAGAACCCAATCGTCAAACTTTTTGGCCCGCGGCGTGCAGATCCTCTGTCATGTCATCCATGGCCACAGAGCCACTTGCGACCACTATAGAAGCGCCTCTCGCGCGGCTGGTGGCTTTCGAGCCCACCACGTTTCCAGTGTTGAGCGTCTACCTGAACACTCAGCCGGATCAGCACGGACGCACTCCCAACGCGACACCGTATCTTTGTCGCGAATTCAAAGCTCTTGCCAGGACTTGGGCGAGGAGTTCCCCCGAACGTAACAGTTTTGATCTTGACGTGGAACGAATCGGTTCATATGCCACTGACAGAATCGACTCCGCGGCAAATGGGGTCGCAATATTCGCGTGTTGGGGCGCGGAAAAATTCTTCGAAGCAATCCAGTTAACGACTCCGGTCAGCGATAACCGCGTCTACGCTTACAACCAACCTCATCTGTATCATCTGGCCCGCCTCGATGAGCAATATCCGCGGTACGCCGCGGTCCTTACCGATACGAACGCGGCGCGTATTTTCGTCTTCGGGCTTGGCCAAGTCATCAGCGCGGAGGAAGTGAAAGGCAAGAAGGCCCACCGGGTTAAGGTCGGTGGATGGTCACAAGCCCGCTACCAGCGGCGTGTGGGAAACGCGCACCAGGAGCACGCTAAAGAGGTCATTGAACGCCTGGCTCAAATTGTCCGCGAAGACAAAGTAAGTCACATCATCCTTGCCGGAGATCAGGTCGTGATTCCACTCCTTCAAGAGCAACTGCCTCAGGAAATGGTCTCCATGGTCGAGGTAATGAAACTCGACATTCATGCTTCTGAGCAGGATGTCATGACCGCGACTCTCGAAAAGCTACAGGAGCAAGAAGCCAGGACTGCCGCAGAAAAGGTAGACCGGCTAATGCAGCAATATCGTGCTCGCGGACTGGCCGTAGCCGGGCCGCAGGAGACGCTCGAAGCCCTGGCCAACGGGCAAGTCGAAGAATTGCTCATTAGCAGCGCGCTCGAGGATAGCCACACCCAGCCGGAGGAAGTCCAGGCCATCCTCGCACCGGAGATCCCTGACGCAGAGGGAGGAACGAAAAGTGACGAGCCGCGGCAGGCGTCCCTGCCCGATCTACTAGTGACGAAAGCTAAGCAAACCGGTGCAACCGTGACATACATTGAGGACGCAGCCCTGCTCGAATCGATCGGCGGTGTCGGCGCGTTCCTGCGATGGCGCGAGTAAATTGGCCATTGGTTTGCTCGTCGAGAATCATGTCCAAGATCACCGAAGCCAGCTGCGATCATATCGCCGATGAAGACTTCGCTTTCCCTAAGGAACGCAAGGAACCTATCCATGACGTTGCTCACGTGCGCAACGCAATCGCCCGCTTTAAGCAGGTGCAAGGGGTGACTGACGCTGAACGCGACGCCGCGTGGCAACACATCAAATCAGCTGCGAAGAAATACAAAATAGAGTTAAATGAGCAAGACTGGCGCGAACTTAGTTAATCGCTCGTGTGCTGCGCAGTTGGCGAGACTCACTCGATCACGTAACCGGCGCAAAATGGACCAATGAGAATCTCGACATGATGATGCGCGGAGTTATGCTCTCGTTGTTGGTAGTGGCGGACATCGCGAGCTTGCCAATGCTGGCAAAGGCGCAATCACTGGCCGATTCAAGAGACTACTCCGGCCCAGTTGCATGCACAACCACGGTGAAACTGGATCTGGCGTACACGCGTCCGACGAAGACAACGAAGCTCCGCAACTATTTCTTTGACGCGTTCGGCCCGTATCCTTTCGCGGGCGCCGCTTTCGCGGCTGGCATTGGCCAGGCGCATAATACCCCGCCGGCGTGGCAGCAAGGCGCTGAGGGTTACGGCAAGCGATTCGGGTCCGACTTGGGCATCGCGGCGGTAAGCACTACGGCGCGTTATGCGCTAGCAGCGGCTTTCAAGGAAGACACCATGTATTACCGCTGTGAGTGCAAAGGCGTGCTTCCACGGCTGAGCCATGCTGTGATTTCGACCTTCACAGCACGCCGCGGCGACGACGGACATCGTGTCTTTTCTTTCCCTGCTGTGATCGCTCCGTACGCCGGCACCATGACTGCCGTCTATGGGTGGTATCCGGGACGCTACGACGCCAAGGATGCATTCCGAATGGGAAACTACAGCCTGCTTGGGTATGTGGGCGGGAACATCGCCCTGGAGTTCCTCTATAGCGGACCCCACTCCTTGCTCTATCGCATGCACCTGAACAATGGTCGCGGAGCGCCAGATCCCACTTCAAATCCGTAATCAGCGGGAAATTCAGCACGAACGTCAGCTCGATTGGCCATTGCAAACACTACCGGGCCATCGACGTGCTGCGGCCTGCTTTCAAGCCACGCTACGCCCCCTGAAGAGGTGTAGCACCAAAGAAATCACCGCGACTATTAATAGAAGGTGAATTAACCCGCCGGCAACGTGGAACGCGAAAAATCCCAGCAGCCACATTACGAGCAAAATGACAAAAAGCGTTAGAAACATTGAAATCTCCTTCGTACTGTCAAGCTCCGACCGAAGATGTACGGCCTGAGGCGGAGGTGAAAGGCCTCCTGTCCGCTCGGCGTGGAGAGCGACTGTTTTCGGTTGCGGTCGGGGTAAGCGGAAACTCCGAAACCTTTTGTTCTCTGTGCAGGCAGTTGAAACAGAGGATGTTTCGCACCTGGAGCCAGTAAGCTTTGGTTGGCGAGCCACGGAGTCCGGTGATCGTTTGGGCAACATCCTCTGGGCAGTTCATCCATCCGCTCAGCTCCTCAGTTTGGTCATCATGCACAATTCTTAGCTGGTATTCGCTACCGTGTTCGTGGGTCATGCGTTTTCTCCTGCAGCTACGTGGCCTTTGAGTCGTTGCTTACTCTGATGGAATCTTTTCCGCCGCGGAACGATGGTTCGCCGTGTTAGCGCCGTCGGTCGCCTTGACCACGAGTTTACGCAGCGTGGATGTCAAGTTCGTAAGGAGGTTCCATCATCCTCGTATCGCCCCGATCTACGACCTCTTGGCAGCGAATACAGAAGGGTGTCCAGGGGACAGCCACTAAGCGGTTCCGTCCAATCGCCTCGTCACAGTTGGTACAAGTGCCGAAGGTCCCATCCTCAATTCGGCGCAATGCTGTATGAATGTTGCGAAGTAGCTCCGACCGGCGATTGAGACCAAGAATGGCAAATTCCCGCTCCGCTGATCGGCCGGTTTGATCCATTTCATCGGCGCTTCCCTCGACGGCAAGAATCTCCCGGCTCTCGCCCAGATTGTGAATCGCGACCATTTGCTGGGCCTTGAGCGCGCGCTTGAACTTTTTCAACTGAACTACTTCCATGAATGCCCTTCTCTTAGTTTAGGCGGTGAAACGCAGCTTTAAGCTAACAGACACGCTGCTCCTTGTCTGTTCAAGAGTGCTCACCTCACATCGTTGCGGGCTGATTCAGCGGCGGTGATTTCTTGACATCGTGGACATCTTAGTTGTGCAGAACGATGTTCAGCAGCGAGTTGTTGACGTGCAACCCCCCGCCGCGGAGAAAGATAGTGATCCCAGTGCAGGCGTGGACTGGCCGATCCTCTCTGTCCGAAGAGAGATTTTACACCAGAGAAAATCGTCGATCCGACCGTTCCGAATTGGCGGGCGAGCCGAGAGGCCAAATGGAAATCCCGGCCTTTCCGAAGAGCCTGCTATCGTGACCTGATGGAAGCGGGCACATCCAGCAAGCGACTGTTACCGTGGCTCGTCGCAGTCGCCTTCTTCATGGAGTCGCTCGACACTACGATTCTAAACACGGCCGTGCCAGCCATCGCGGAGGCACTTAAGGTGGCCCCGCTGAGCATGAAGGCGGTGTTATCCAGCTACACACTGAGCCTCGCGGTCTTCATTCCCATCAGCGGCTGGATGGCGGACCGATTCGGAACGCGCCGGGTGTTCGCGTCGGCGATTGGTCTCTTTACGTTGGGTTCATTTCTCTGCGGTATATCGAGCAATATTCATGTGCTGGTCGCATGTCGCGTTTTGCAAGGCGGCGGGGGAGCGATGATGGTGCCGGTAGGGCGGCTCACGATTGTACGGACCTTTGCGAAATCCGAACTCATCCGAGCCATGAGTTTCGTGGCCATCCCAGGTCTGATTGGTCCAATGCTCGGACCGATCGCCGGCGGCCTGATCGTCGGATATTTTCATTGGAGAGTCATCTTTTTCGTGAACCTTCCGATCGGCCTCGTCGGTTTGTGCCTCGTCTATCTGCATCTACCGGATTACCGTGAAAAGTCCGATCCCCTCGATGTGGTCGGCCTCATCCTCTTTGGCTCCGGCATCGCGCTGCTATCGTATGTGCTGGAAGTATTCGGTGAACACATGCTGAGCGTGCGCGAAATCCTTGGGATACTGGCGATTTCCATCCTGTTGCTCACAGGCTATGGACTTCACGCGGCGAAGACCGCGTTTCCACTGCTGGCGCTGAGCCTATTCCGCATTCGCACATTCCGCGCGGCGGTGAGCGGCAGCTTCTTCACTCGCCTGGGCATCGGCGGAATCCCGTTCATCCTCCCGCTCCTCTACCAGGTTGGCCTCCGGTTCACTCCGATTCAATCGGGTTTGCTCATGATGCCGCAGGCGATTGCCGCCATGAGCCTGAAGATGACCATGCCACGAATTCTGGCCCGCTTTGGCTACCGTGGCGTATTGATTTCCAACACCGTGATCCTCGGTCTGCTCATTCTACTTTTCGCAACCATCGGCATGGGTACGCCGGTTTGGTTCATCGTGGCGCAGGCGTTTTGCTTCGGGTTCTTCAGCTCACTGCAATATACAAGCATGAACACGCTCGTCTATGCCAACGTCATCGAGGAGCAGACCAGCGGCGCAAGTTCGATCGCCAGCACCACGCAACAGATGTCAATCAGTTTCGGCGTCGCAACGGCCTCGCTGGTCACTGCATTCTTCATTCCTGACCGTTTTCATATGAGCGCAGCGAAAATGATTTACGGAATCCACCGGGCGTTCTTCGTCCTTGGTGGTTTAACCATCCTGTCCACCATCATTTTTCGGGAATTGAAAAGCACCGACGGTGACATCGCAAGTCAGCATAAAATTCTCCGGCCCTCCGGCTATGCAAGCCTGCGAGATAACACGGTTGAATCCCGATAAATCGTGGTGGCAGAGTGGAATCTTGCGCGATCGACCGTCGTGTCGGCCACCGGTTGTTGTAAGATTGGTCTTCGATTTAATAAGAGCTGTTTAGCTCTCTGCAAATCGCGCAAACATGTCGCTTGAAATCACACATAGAGAGCATGAAGGAATCGAGATTCTGACTCTGAATGGACATCTCACGCTCGGCCAAGAGGATCTGGATTTTCGAGCGGAACTGGACGGCATGGTAACGGCAGGAAAGATTCGCGTGGCACTGAACCTCAGCGATTTGCACAAACTGGACACTACTGGCCTTGGCACTCTACTCTTTGCTCTGGCGAAGCTGCGAAAGGCGGGTGGGAACCTGGCAGTGTTCAATTTAAAGCCGTCACATATCGAACTGCTGACGGCAGCAAAATTGGAAACTGTATTCGATGCATTCCAAGGGGAACAGGACGCGATCAACAGCTTTTTCCCTGACCGGGAAGTCCAGCGCTACGACATATTGGAATTCGTCGAATCCAAGATTCTAAAGGGTCAGAAATCTTAGCGCCAGGCGTCGACCACAGACGATATCCGCGGGATGAATGCGAGCGGCCAGGCCGCTCGCGTTTTCGCTCGCCAAAGATTCAGTGCACGCCCGGAAGATCGATACGAAAAGATATCCGCGGATGAGGGCCCGCAAGGTCACGGTGCCGCCCCAACCCTGAGTTATGCGCCGCTCAGGGAAAAGGAAGACTTGTGCTCGGCTTCGTGTAGCCAATACGGCGGCCGGCCGTAGTGAAGGTAGAGCCGGTTTTCATACTCTCGCGTGATCGGCATGGATTCGACGTACTCCGGACCATTCCTGACGGCTTCCCTCGAGAGGCCCGCATAAACTTTGGAATCCGCCCAACTTACGCGTTCAATCCACGCATTCTTCCGCTCCGATGTGCGTGTCGTAAGCAGCTACCACTGCGTTAAGTTCAGACATTTCCTAGCTCCTTTGGTATTTGTGTTCGCGCAACAGGGTCTTTGTGCACGCTCAGCACCAACCCCTTTGTATTGAGGAAAGCGGTTTCACGCCCTTGGTTCAAAAGGTTCTAATGTTGTGATCGAGACGCCAAGCCGCGAAGTTACGTGCAGAATCTGTCATCCCAAGTGCAAAGTCCGCTTCGGGACGCCAGTTGTCCAAACCGCAACGGACGACTCGAGGCAAGCTCTTGAGCACTCCCAACAGGCTTACGAGCAATCCGGGCAGGCAAACCTTCGCGCTGTTAATGAGCACGGCATTGCGGTCTTTGGTCACGAGGACATCGCAATTCTCGCTCATGCGCTGTGGGGAAGCTAGAGGCTGTCCGGAGGGCTCACCGGAAGAAGACTGGTTCCATGCTGCGCAACAGTTACGGGCCCGCAGAGAAAGTCTAACGAAGTGAATGCAGATCCCCCTCTACGTCACCGTTTTCACCTGAACGGCACCGCGCGTGCTGTAACACTCCCGAAGCTACATGCCATTTCGTTAAAGAAGGTGGCCCCTGGAAGGAAATCATGAAGACATATTCAACTACAATTACCGGAGCGGTCTTGACGACCCTGCTCTTCACGTTCTCCGCCTTTGCCCACGACCACCGCGCGCTGAACGGCACCTGGACGCTGGTGCCCGCCAAGAGCGATTTTGCCGGCCAGCGCGTCGTTCAAACCGGCACCGTGACGATCAACGAGCGAGAGGGCAACATTACCGTCTCTCGCAGTTTCATCTATGAAGGCGCCACTGAGACGTTCTTCTACAGCGACATCACCGACAGCCAGAACAGCGCCACGATACATACCGGCAAAGACCTCAAGAGCAAGACCAGGTGGGATCACGACATCCTGAAGGTGACGACCACACTATCCGGCGTGACTACTCTCGAAAGCTATATTCTTTCCGCGGATGGCACGATGATGGTTAACGTCGAAAGGCCGGAGCACAAGGCGATTACCCTCTTCTTCCAGCGCAATTAGTGGCGGGGTTATCCCAGAGGAGGTGCCTGCGTGAGACCTA
>DAIUEW010000106.1:0-10230 GCA_036844925.1 Candidatus Sulfotelmatobacter sp. | reverse complement strand
TCCGTGAAAACCGCACCTATGATCAGATCCTGGGCGACGTGGCCGCCGGCGATGGCGACCCCTCCTTGGCCGTGTTCGGCGACGGCTCAGCAGCCGGAGGCACCCCGATCACGCCGAACGCGCACGCGCTGGTGACTCGCTTCCCTCTCTTGGACAATTTCTACAACCCGAGCCGCCAGTCAGCAGACGGTCACCAATGGATCCAGGAGGGCATGGCGCCCTACGCCGACGACATCCAGTCGCCGGACTGGGTCCGCAGCTATCCAGGCGGGAACGCCGGCGATGCACTCGCCTATCAGAAAAAAGGCTTCCTCTTCTCGGAAGCGGAGGCCGCCGGTCTGCCGGTGAAGATCTACGGCGAATACATCGAGAACAATACGTACCTACAGCCGAGCGGGGTGACCAGCGAACCGAGCTGGAGCGATTTTTACGCCGACTCGCAGTGCTTCGAGGGAGGGCCGGGTTGCGCACTACCTGGGACCAAGGGCGAGAAGACGCTGTACTTCCAGAACACGATCCAGGCAGAGTCCTCTATCCCGGCCGTGGCTAAACACATGGTCAAGAACTTCCCATATTTCGACCTGGGCATCCCCGACCAGTTCCGCGTCGATCTGTGGCTGCAGGACTTCAATAAGGACGTAGCGAAGGGTACAGTGCCCGCGATGGAACAGCTGTGGATCATGTGCGACCACACCGGCGGCCCGCCGACCCCGCAGGCCGAACAAGCCGATAACGACCTGGCCGTTGGGCGCATTATCGACTACATCAGCCACAGCAACATCTGGTCCACGTCGGCGATCTTCATCGAGGAGGACGACGCTCAGAACGGCGTCGACCACATCGATGGTCACCGCAGCCCAGGCTATATCGTCAGCCCATACGCCGTGCAGAATGGCGCCACCGACCACACCTACTACACGCAGGTCAACATGACTCGGACGATCGAGCAAATCCTCGGTCTGCCGACCATGAACCAGTTCGACCTCGTCGCCTCGCCGATGAGGACGGCTTTCGTCAATGGCACGCCGCCCGCGGACAACTTCAAGCCGTGGACGCATGTGCCCAACCAGGTCCCGCTGAACGATGGCGTTACCGCGAGCTCGGCTGACCCAGCGAGCAGCCCTAAGGTCAAGGCCCTGAGGGCAGCTTGGCTCCAGAAGAAGGCGCAGATCTTCGCCGGAAAACTGACCAAGCCCGACTCTGAAGACCCGGACACCGTTAACCATCTGAACTGGTACCTGTCCACCGGGTTTGCGCGGCCCTATCCGGGCGAGAGGGCAGTTCGCCCACCGAGCGACTTCAACAAACCGGCACCCACCACCACTGACTCGGACGACTAAAACACGTTCCGACAGCAACGGCCCTCTCCCCGATGACCGGGGAGAGGGTTTTTTGTTCACGCCTCAAACGCAAAGTCCCCACCAACCTGAACCCGCCCGCCGCCGGCCTAAACGTTACTGCCCCGGGTTCGTCCCGCGACAACGCAAAGGACAAGTCGCCTGTCGATTTTCCTTAATCAATAGAAATTAGGTGAAAAGAGGCAACTCGAGTCCGGAGATGGAGGAAGAACGGCGGAATTGCTTCGTCGCCATCACGTGCACGAAGGAGTTTTTGAGTACTGAGCCGGAGAAAAAATCTACAGGGGATGGCAGAGCCATCAGGGTTTCTGGTAAAGACGGACGGGACCAGAGGGTCCTACTAAAAAATGCGTAGCTGGCCGGGACGACAGACCAGACTATTCAAGTCGGCTACCGTTTACCGACTCCGAGCGGATCACGGGCAAACCTGAAGTAACTGTTGCAATCAGCCTGTTCTCGTCAACTATCTCCGTGATTACGACAGTTAGGTTCCCCGCGGGCGCTAGGACAGGAATCGGGGAAGGCGTTCTCGGATGGTGTCGTGCAGGCAGCGATGTTGTTTGCGCATGGCTGTCCGATCGCGCGGAGGGACTTTGTAAATGTGCATGGAAATCTCGACCACCGTGCGATCCAGTGCGCGGAGAGCGTTGAGGAGCCTGTCGAGGTCGCTGGCTCGGAAGCCGTGGGAACGCAAATTTCGCCATGGCTGGCTATTCGGGTGGGACATTGGATTGCCTCTCGGAGCTGCCAGATTGATAGCGCATCTCAGACGGAAAGGGAAACGCAAACAATTGATCGTTGCGATCACTTATTGGGTGGATAAACAGGGCACAAGACCTACGCTGCCCCAGCCCCAAGGTCGATGAGTGTAACGGGGATGTTTCGACAGCAATCGCCAATCGCATAGTTTGCGGTTCGTCGATAATATGCCCCCGACTCCAGATGAAAATCATTTCGCAATTCTGCGAACGGAGGAGATGGGTGTAGACTGGGTGCCGTTTGTTGATCAGAGAGGAGATTCCGCATGAAGAGCAGCAAGATTTTCGCCGGCGTGGCGGTGGCTTTCCTTAACGTCGCCCTGTGCACTGTCGCGGTTGGGCAGGACAATGCAACCGCCCAGGAAGTCATCGCCAAGGTAAGGGAAGCAGCCAGCGCCCTGTCGAAGACCGGCGACTTGGCGCAGTTCAACCAGAAGCAAGGTCCATGGGTATGGAAGGACACTTATATCTTCATCCAGGACTGCAGCAAGAAGATCATGGCAGCTCACCCGATCAAGCCGGAGATGATAGGCCAAGAGCTCTCCTCGGTTAAGGATGCGAAAACGGGGAAAAGCATCTACCCAGACTCGGATGCCTACTGCAAGACCGTGCAGGCTTCGCCTTCCGGCACTTGGAACGAGTACTGGTGGCCGAAGCCCGGCGAGAGCGAGCCGGCCCGCAAGATCACCTATCACTTGAGCGCCAAGGGGACCCCGTACATTGTGAATGCCGGGGTCTACGACGACAAGGAGACCGTCAAGGAACTGTCAAAGCTGAGCAGCATGAAGTAAGCATCGGCCCTCACGCATCCCGTCGCAACCAACAGCAAGCCGCCCGATGTCTAGGGCGGCTTTTTCTTGCATCAGGCCGTACTCCATGACGCCAATCGCCCGAGTCACGATGAGGCCTGTGAGTGGCTTGGCGATTTTGTCCCTGAATCCTCTGCAGATGAAGTTAACGACGACTATGCCGCGGGAAACACTGAAGCACACAAAAGCCCGGTCGATGAGCGCTATCGCCGTTTGCAACAGTTACGTCCGGGTAGCCCGGTCACTCGGTCATATCGGCGGTTGCCGAAATCGTATCAGCAAGATTAGTGTGGGCATAATGATCTCGATTCGCACCGCAACGGAGCACGATGCAGTCGCAATCTCGCACGTGCATGTGCAAAGCTGGCGGACGACCTACGCAGGCATCGTCCCCGAGGAACACCTCGCCACTTTGAACGAGGCAGGGCGTGTGCTCCTGTGGCGAGAATGGCTCACCCGTGACATACGGGTCTATATCGCCGATCTGGACGGAGAGATAGTGGGTTTTATCAGCGGAGGGGCGATTCGTGAGCCACTCCAGACATACGATGCCGAGTTGTATGCAATCTACCTGTTAGAGCAGGCGCAACGACAAGGGATCGGAACAGATCTTCTCAAAGAGCTTGCAGAATCGCTGTTGAGCGGAGGCTTCACAAGCATGATCGTTTGGGTACTGGAGAAGAATCCTTCGAGACACTTCTACGTGAGATCGGGCGCGCAGATCGTTACGACCAAAGAGATCCAAATCGGCGGCGTGACGCTGTCTGAAGTATCCTACGGGTGGCCTGACCTGCAAGCGATCACATCGCTCAAATAATGCTATTTCCGTGTCCTCGCCGACTGGGAAATTTGCGTAGTTGGCGATAAATCGCCATAGCACTCATCGACACATCTGCAGGTCAATGAGACAGGGAAAAGGAGGGATGGGGAAGTCTTTCTGGCTGGTGTTTGGTTTTCCACCTACAGCACGATATCGGAGCCCCGCTTGGCAGCCATCATTGTGGATCTTTCTGAGGACCTTCGTAATCGCGAGGACCTCAGTCTAGACCATTTATTGAAGAACACGAGAATCCTGATGAGCGCAGTGGCCCATGAAATTCGGAACCTTGTCTGGCAACCATTAACATTTTGGGGTCACAACGCGAAATGAAGCAGGGAGCCGAAAAGAGTGCCTCCTTCCCGAGGCTTACCGCTCTGCCTCGTGAACTTCTGTTGTTCTCATTCGTTCGTCAATATGCCGCTGTATGCGGTCCCACTCAGAGCGCGTGATCATATCCTTGATCGTGAACTTCGTTTCGCGTCTGGCGTCATCAACCCGGACCGCAAGCTCGTTTTTTTGCAAACGGAAGTCGATGGTTTCAGTGAGCGGAATGAGCTGGGTGGATGACTTTCCAACGATGACAAAAACGACGGTGTTGGATACGAGAGTGTACTCGGGGCAGGAGTCCTGGCTCGGCGGGCCGGCCGGGGCGCCAAATGCCATCATGAATCCGCGCGGAGCCAGAACGCAGTCGCCCATGTGCATCCTCACCACTGTACCGTGCTGATAGATTGAAATTTGCGCGGCCGGCAAACCCGGCAGACTGCAGAACAAGAAAACCAGCGAAAGTGACCGTTTCATGGGACCGTCCTCCTAATGAGCGTTGGCCGTGTGATGTAGTAGCCGCGGCGGCTGCGGAATTGCAAACTGAGATCGCGGGTGGGGAGCATGCGAATCGAATGGAAATCTGAGTTAGACTCCGGCAGCACGTACGTCACCACGCGGGCGGAATGCAAATCAGCGATCACGTCGTTGAGGATCCTGAGCGCGCCTTCGCCGAGACGGATACGGCGGCCGCCGGAGTCGTCGGCAATCTTTTGGAGCGTTGCGGTTCCGTTTGACGGTTGCTCCGGATTGTTAACGTCGATGGCATAAACTTGCACGCCGTTTGCCAGTATTTTTTCCAACACCTCGCGCAATGATGCTTTGCTGATCGTATCGTCACCATCGGAAAAGAGGATGATGACCGGCCAAACCTCTGGCTGCCCAGCGCGCTGGTTGAGAAGGTTACGCGCAGTGTCAATAGCATCAAAGAGCGGTGTCGGGCCCCCTCTGGCTGAGGACGCAACCCGATCGGCAGTAAACCAACTGCGACAATCTCCCGTGCAGAGGAGGTGTACTTCCGTACCGCTGAATGACAGAACCGATACATTGTCCGTGGGATTCCACGGCCACTGCGCAATCAGTTGTAGAACATTCGTGATCTCCTGTTGAAGCTGCGGCAGGACGGATTCACTGAAATCCATCAGCACCGTGACGTCGAGTTTGACCAAGGCAGCCGGGCCGAAGGAGCGGAAGTCTCGAATCACCGTCTCATTGTCGATCACCGCAACGTCGTCCTGCTGAAGCGCTTCAACGGGACGATTGTGTTCGTCGGTGGCGAAAAACACGAGACGTACTTCAGAAACAGAGCTGTGGTAGGTGAGATTCGACGATTCCTGGGAATCGCTTGCAGTGGATAGAGCGAAAAGAAGGCGGTTGGCGCAAATCGTTGTGACTAGAAGCAGGGGCAAGAGCAAACGCCTGAGCCACTGGTGCCGGAGCATGGTTCCCAGAAAGTTGAACATAAGTAGAGAATGGGGCTACGGTTGTCATCGACAGATTGCGCGAAAAGTTGAGCCCGTTCGTATTTGAATAGTGGTTACGGAAGTTCGGCGGAGACAAACAACAATCCTGCTGCCTAGAGATCACTCAGCTGAGCACCTAGCGAGCGGTCTGCTTAGATTGGACTAACTCAGAAATGGCGAAACATGAACTGAGGTGCGCCGCGGAGAAGGTGAAAGTGGCGAGGCTGCGCAGGCTTACAAGAACGCCAAACCCCAGAGCCCTTGCCCTGGGGTTTCAGCTTAACGTTGTTTGTTCTTTGTCTCAGGCGGCCAGCGCCTCGACGAAGTGCTCGCAGAGTGTGGTCTCGAGTTTGTAATAGTTCACCTTCACCGGTGTGGTCAGGAATGGCTTCAGGATGTCCAGCACCTTGGGATAGAACTCTCTCTCATAGCGCTCGGCATCCGCCTTGGTCGTCCAGAGGCTGATGGTGTATACCCTCTCATCTTTCATCTTCTCGGGGAAAAAGGGCAGAACCTCCTGGAAGCCGGTCTGCTTCTGGAGGATGGGCAGGACTTCGTTCTTGATGACCTTCACGAACTCTTCTTTCTTTTCCAGTTTCACTTCGTAATCGAGAATACGTGCAAACATGGGAGTGCTCCTTTTCGTTATCAGGGATAACAACAGGTTCTAGCGGGGGCCCTCGGTGTGTTGAGGATGTTTCCCGAATGCCGGGAGCTCAGGCTGGAGCAAACCCTAGCACGAATTGCTTTTTGATTCAGTGACAAATGACTCTCAGTGCGGTGCAGTAAGTCACATATTCTCTCGTCATTGTCCGAGCGAGCGATTCCCATGAAGCCCGAATTGTTGGATTGGTTCAAGAGCGCTTGAACCGGCGACTACGACTTCTCCTCGAAGCTGCCCGTCTGCAAGGAAAGGTAGCGCTCGTAGCCCACTTCTTTGATCTGGTGAAGTTGAGCCTCAAGCCAGTCCACATGCTCCTCTTCATCTTTCAGCAGCTTGACCAGCAGGTCGCGGCTGCCGTTGTCTTTCTCCTCGGTTGCGATCTGCACCGCGGCGTTGTACTGCTTCACCGCCCCAAGCTCAAGCGCCAGGTCGCTCTCAATCATATGGAGCACGGTTCCGCCAACCGTCAGCTTCAGGGGTTCCATGGAAGGGGTTCCGTCGAGAAACAACACCCTCTCGATCAGCACTTCGGCGTGCTTCATCTCATCGATGGATTGCTTCTTGATGTAGTCGGCGAGCTTCTTGTAGCCCCAGTTTTCGCACATCTCCGCGTGCAGAAAATACTGGTTGATCGCGGTCAATTCTTCTCGCAGCGCATCATTCAATTCTTTGATTACTTTTGAATTGCCTTTCATCCATGATCTCCTCTTTTGCACCCCGAGTGTACCCCATTTCGCCGGCGTCTTTACAGGCATGCATGTTCGGACTAAATTTTATGTACCGATAGTTTGAAACTGTGGAGTTGTGTATGTTGCCGCCTCACTCCAATCTCGGCAAGCCGGTTTCCTCAGTATCGGTCATCACCATGGCTGACGCTCTCTTTTCCACGGACCTGTTGGAGACCCTGCCGGATGCCATCATCGCCGTTGACCACAGCGGAACCATCGTGCAAGTAAATTCCCAGGCACAAGAGCTATTTGGCTACGAGCGCGACGAATTGATTGGACAGAAGGTCGAGATGCTGGTTCCGGAAAGCTATCGTCAGCAGCACCACCATCATCGCGAAACCTTCGCGCGAACGCCGAAGACGCGCCGGATGGGGGCAGAGCTGGAACTGTCCGGAAGGCGGCGCAATGGTTCGGAATTTCCCGTGGAAATCAGTCTGAGTCCCGTCTCCACGGAGAAGGGACAGTTCGTGCTGAGCGCCATCCGCGACATTACGGACCGCAAGAGAATCGCGGAGGAACTGCGCAGGGCGAATGAAGAACTGTATCGGAGAACGGCCGAACAGCTAGGGGACTACAGGTCGAAGCTGGCCTCTATCATTGACTCGTCCGAAGACGCCATTCTCAGCAAAGATCTGAGCGGAACCATTACGAGTTGGAACCGGGGTGCGGAGCGTATCTATGGATACACTCCCGAAGAGGTCATCGGAAAGAGCATATCCATGCTCACGCCGGATGACCGTCCGGACGAACTCTCGGAGATTCTCGAGAAGATCGCTGGCGGAGGAAGCATCGAGCATTACGAATCTGTGCGGAAGACCAAAGATGGACGCCGCCTGGATATGTCCATTTCTGTGTCTCCCCTGCGCAATGCCATTGGTGAGATCGTTGGAGCATCGGCAATTGCGCGCGACATCACGGGCCAGAAAAAGGCTGAGGGCCAGCTTCGTCAAGCCCAGAAGATGGAAGCGATCGGCCGTCTGGCAGGCGGGGTGGCACACGACTTTAACAATATCCTCGGCATCATTAACGCTTGCACGGAATTCCTGCGCGACCGCATCGATCCCGCCGCCGAGACTTCGGTCTACGTTGAAAACATCAGGAAAGCGATTGAGCGAGGCACGGCATTGACCAAGCAAATGCTGGCCTTCAGCCGGACGTCCGCCATCCAGCCTCGCCTCCTCGATCTGAACGAACGCTTGCGGGAGATCAGCAAACTGCTGCGCCCACTGCTGGGGGACGATGTTGAGATTCTAATCGTTCCACGATCGCCCGCGGCCGTGGTGGAGGCGGACCCCGGCCAACTCGACCAGATCGTGGTCAACCTCGCAGTGAACGCGCGCGATGCCATGCCCCGTGGCGGCAAGTTTATTCTCGAGACCGGCACCGTGAAGTTTGACGAGGATTTTGCCGAACAGCATCAAGCCATGGCAGCTGGGAAATATGTCCTGCTTGCGGTGAGTGATACCGGCACCGGCATGGACGAGGCGACGGTATCGCGCATCTTCGAGCCCTTTTTCACTACTAAGGAAGCGGGTAAAGGAACCGGGTTGGGCCTGGCCACGGTGTATGGCATCGTCAAACAGAGCGCGGGGCAGATCCTCGTCTACAGCGAACTGGGACAGGGGACGACGTTCAAGATCTATCTCCCCAGCGCGGAGCACAAGATAGGCGTCCCGTCCAAACAGGAAGTCGAAGCGATCAGCCCGAAACGGCAGGGAACTACGGTCCTGCTCGTGGAGGATGATGAAATCATGCGCGGCTTGACCCGGCAACTCCTGCAGGAACACGGCTATACGGTGGTCGAAGCGGATGACGGCAAGTCTGCACTCGAATGGCTGGCGTCTCATCCCAGTCCGATTGACCTGTTGCTTACGGACGTGGTGATGCGGCATATGAGCGGCCCGGAGCTGGCGGAACGCCTGAGCGCCTCCCATCCGGAGTTGAAAATCGTATACATGTCGGGTTACACCGGCGAACTCATGGCGAATCGCGAGGTGTTGAAGCCGGGCGTGACCCTCCTCGAAAAGCCTTTTAGCAGGACGGCCCTGCTGAATACGATCCACACGACCTTGGGATAAGCGAGGGCAGATGCTTGATCCGACCAAGGATTCGTGCTCTACAACCAGTCAACCGGTGATGGAGATCACACAACGCTGTGGGAAAGGACGCAGTTCAACCCGGCCGAGGATAGGGCCGCAGGCATCGCTGGTTTCGGGAAAATAATGTTAAACCGTTTGTTTTGTTGCACTTAATGTATATTCGCAAATCCGACCCCGAGCGCGTCGAGAATGGTGAGGGACTTGCCCATGTAAGGCTGTGAGACGGGAGGCAATATGGCCACACATATCATAAATAACATTCAGAAAGCGGCACTAGCCGACAAGACCTTTTGCGATCTTCCCCCAGTCGTAGCCCACACCTTGGAACAGGAAGCCATCACCACCACCTACCCCACGGGCGCGGTACTGTTCGCGGAAGGGCAAGCTCCCCGGGGAGTATTTATCGTGCGCCGGGGCCGGGTAAAGCTCTCCATTTGTGGCAGCGACGGCAGAACGCTGATTCTGCGAATGGTCGAACCTGGGTGCCCGTTGGGAGTGGCCGCGGTAGTTTCCGGGCGCTCGTATGAAGCTACGGCTGAAACTCAGGAGCCAAGTGAGATCAGCTTCCTGCGGCAGTGCGATTTGCTGCGCCTCATGCGCCTCCACGGCGAACTTGCCCTGTGGGTGACCCAGCATATCAGCGCGGACTATGCCTCCACCTGCCGCGAGATCCGTGACCTTATTCTTTCTGACTCGGCCACCGAAAAACTGGCCCGGCTGATGGTGGGATGGCTCGATCAGAACATTGCGGCGAAGAACCCCAGCCAAGTAAAGCTGGCCTTGACTCATGAAGAGATCGGGCAGATGATCGGTACTTCGCGAGAGACCGTCAGCCGGCTCTTCGCAGGTTTCAAGAAGCAGCGTCTTATCCAGCAGAGCGGTTCTACCTTAGTGATCCCCAATCGCGTTGCGTTGGAGTCACTTATTACGGCGTAGAAGAAGACTGCTCTGATGCGACAGCGATTTACCGTTTCCTGGCATCGCGTGGAGACTATTCCGGTTTTCCGGTGTAGTGTTGATCGTGGTGAACATCGGCATGGTCTTCCAAGCACTCCAGGTGAGTGATGACCTCGGCGGGCACTCCCAGGTCGGTCGGCAGGCGTTCTTCCAGAATTGTTGCCAAGCGGTGGGCTTCGCTAACCGATGTCATGCGCGGAAACAACAAGTGTACTTCGATGATCTGGCGGTATCCGGTGGTTCGGAAGCG
>DAIUEW010000105.1:0-10305 GCA_036844925.1 Candidatus Sulfotelmatobacter sp. | reverse complement strand
TGGCGCTTTGCCCGGAACTTGATGTCGCCAGCCAGGGCGACAGCCTGGAAGAAGCTCGCGCGAATCTCATCAAGGCGCTGACATTGTTCTTCGAGACCGCCGGTGCGTCGGAGATCGAGCAGCGGTTTCACTCTGACTTGTTCGTGACACAGGTCGAGGTTCCGGTTGGGTAGGCTTCGTGCCCTTTCGGCTGATGAAGCCGGCCGCATCGTCCAGTCACAAGGGTTTGAAAAGGTCCATCACGGCGGTACCCGCTGAGTCATGGAGAATCGCGAAGCAGATGCTGGGGATTTGCAGCGATGACCAACCACAATGAGCGCATCACAAAACCTGAAATGATCGCAGCGATCAACAAATCAGGATACCTTCTTGAGCAACGCGTAGCGGACATGCTAGCGGAGCACGGATACTACGTGGAGACTAACCCCGCATACCCGGATCCAGAAACCGGGAAATCTCGCGAGTTCGATGTCTCTGCGATTGCTGGCGCGCGTCTGGCAAAAAAGAGAATGGATTTCATCTTTCCAATCGTTGTCGCTGAGTGTGAGAACAACGAACAACCAGTTGTGTTCTTCTCGGCGGACTCGCCCGTCCCGTTCTTGCGTCATGAAGAGGTGAAATGTTCCGGAGTCCCAGTGCAGTTCTGGGACGGTCAGAGATTCAGGCGCCTCTCCGAGTTCCTGCACCTTGAGAAGTTCCACCATTATTGCAAAGGGCCGATAGCGACCCAGTACTGCAGCTTCCACCGGAAGAGCCTAAACACACCATGGATCGCGCTTCATAGCGAGGGCCACCATCAAACGTTTACCTCGCTGATCAACGCACTGGAAAGTTCGGTAGTGGGCCTATTTGAAATTTGCCCCTCTTGACCATTTGGGCCATTCGTGCCACGCTCGGATGTATGCCAAAGCGGACACGCACTACTGAAAAACTTGATACCGTCCAGAATGCCCGCCGGGTGTTTCTGGAAGCCACCACGGAGACCGTAGAACTTACCGTCGTTCAGCGGGTCATGCGCGACATGGGAGCCAAGGGCGGCAGGATTGGCGGCAAACGCAGACTTGAAACTATGACCGATGAACAACGGCGACGAAGCGCTCGCAAGGCCGCTAAAGCGCGATGGGCAAAGGCCAAGAAAACCGCATAAAACTGCCTCTTTTGTCGCTTTTCTCTTGCGTATGCGAAAGCGCTGTCGTATACTCAAGACATGGCAAACGTAATCAGCACCGCAAAGAAGATAGCGGTGATTTCGGCGCTGGTCGAGGGGTGTTCCGTTCGCTCTACCTCTCGCATGACGGGCGTATCGAAAGGCGCAGTCCTTCGCCTGCTGGCGAGCGTTGGCAAGGCGTGCGCCGATTACCAGAACGCGACCATTCGCAATGTTGCATCCAAGCGGATTCAGGTCGATGAAATCTGGTCGTTTTGCTATGCCAAGCAAAAGAACGTTACGCTGGAAATGGCCGAACAGCGGGTTGCTGGCGATGTCTGGACGTTCACTGCGATTGATGCTGATACCAAGCTGGTGCTTAGCTGGCTCGTAGGACGGAGGGATGCCGGGTGTGCCGCCGAGTTCCTTCAGGACGTTGCCGGTCGCCTCAAGAACCGAATCCAGTTGACCACGGATGGCCACAGGATGTACTTGACGGCTGTTCCTGATGCTTTTGGGTCCGCGATTGATTACGCGCAACTGGTGAAGGTTTACGGTACCGATCCTGCCGAGGGACAGACGCGGTATAGCCCGGCGCAATGTCTTGGCACTCAACGCATCGAGGTTATTGGCGACCCGGATCAGGAACACATTTCCACCAGCTATGTGGAACGCCAGAATCTCAACATGCGGATGAATATGCGCCGTTTTACTCGCTTGACGAACGCCTTCAGCAAGAAGATTGAAAATCATGTCGCGATGGTTGCGCTGTTTCATATGCACTACAACTTCGCGAGAGTTCACCAGACCCTGCGAGTTACTCCGGCGATGGAAGCGGGGGTAGTGGGTCACTTTGAATCTTGGCATGCTTGACGGCTCGGCACAGAATGCGATACTGGGAGCGCCATGCCAAAGCGTGCTCGTAAGGAACCGCAGGACGTAAATCAGTGGGCGCACGACATCGTGAAGCGCTCCACCGCTGAACCAACGGACGAACCCGTCAAACTAAACCCTTCCCTCATCAGCCAGGTCATGACCGAGTTGGGGCGCAAGGGCGGCAAAAAGGGCGGCAAAAACCGCATGGCGATGCTCACGCCCGAGGAGCGCAGTCAGCTCGGAACCAAAGCCGTACGCGCACGATGGGCGCGCCAACGCAGAGCCAGCTAAATCATAGAGTTTCCTAACATTTCCCACCGTTTTCTCTTGCTTATACCATAGCGCTCTGGTATACTCAATTTATGAATAGGCTGAGTGTTGACCGGCGCGCCCAGATCATCTCCGCTCTTGTCGAAGGCAATTCCATCCGCTCGATCTGCCGCATGAAGGGCGTAGCAAAGCGCAGCGTCACCCGGCTGCTTCTGGAACTTGGTGCGGCCTGTTTCGCCTACCAGGATCACGTATTCCGCAACCTGCGCTGCCAGCGTATTCAATGCGACGAAATTTGGTCGTACGTCGGTTGCAAGCAAAAGAACGTCACGCCCGCAATGGCCGAGGAGCGCATCGTCGGCGATACCTGGGTTTGGGTCGCAATCGACGCCGACACCAAGCTCGTTCCGTGCTGGCTGGTCGGCAAGCGGGACGCGGGCTGCGCAACGGAGTTTATCGCCAATCTTGCAGGCCGTCTTCGTCACCGCGTGCAGCTCACCACCGACGGCCACAAGGTCTATCTGAACGCCATTATTGACGCCTTTGCTGATGACATCGACTACGCCATGCTCATCAAAACCTACGGCGCGGAGCGGGCTGGTGAAGCGCGCTACAGTTGCGCGAATTTCGTCAGTACGGAGAAAGTCGAAGTGCTCGGCATGCCGGATCAGAAGCACATTTCCACCTCGTACGTGGAGCGTCAGAATCTCACGATGCGGATGGGGATGCGGCGGTTCACGCGGTTGACGAACGGTTTTTCAAAGAAGATCGAGAACCACGAAGCGGCGGTCGCGATTCACTACATGCATTACAACTTCGCGAGGATTCATCAGACGCTTCGCGTCACGCCTGCGATGGCAGCGGGCATCAGCCAGCATGTTTGGTCGATGGAAGAGATCGTGGGGCTGATGGATTCCCAATCGGCAGAGTTGGCCGCATGAAGAGGAGAAATGATGTCGTCGCTTCTACACGCTTATATCAGAGTACGGTGGGCACACAAACAACTGAAGGATCTTGACTCCCTGTGCTCCAAGCGGGCGAGGGTAATCAAGGCTAAGGTCCATTATCCGAAGGTTGTTGAGAAACTTCCAAAGCACAGCCGTGACCTTTTTTCCGTTCCTAGCTCGCGCATGCCCTATCTGTCCCAAATTCTTGCGGGGCAGATCGCCAATGGGTTTCGTTCTGCCCTCGACTATCTCGTGGGCCGCGTGGCGGAGCTGGACTCCGGCCCTTCGAAACGCCGCACCCAGTTTCCCATCGAAAGCTGCGCAGAGGGCTTTCTTCGTCGCAAGTCCACCTTCCTGAAGGGGCTTAACACCGCCCACATAGCAGTCATCGAGCGATTGCAGCCGTACAATGGATGCGCATGGACGGGTCGTTTGGCCGAGCTGAGCAACTTGGACAAACACAATGCGCTCATTCCGGCAAAGATGGACTTCCTCTATAGCGGAATCCTCGATCCTATAAAGGGCACAAAGGCGCGTCCTCGCCACTACAAAGTGCGCATGCACATCACTCCGACCGTTTACGTAGGCATCGGCAATGGATACCCCCTGGTTGAAACGCTCCGAAAAATAGGTACTGGCGTTGCTCAGACGCTTACTTACTTCGATGCGGAATTCAAGTGAAGGTAGCGGCACGGCTCCTTGCTGTCAGGCTAGCAATCCAACCCACTGATGGGCCACGCTACCAGTTCGGCTCAGGTGTCAAGCGGGGAGAAAAGTCAAAGTGACCCACTACCGAAGCGGGAATCGTAGATCGAATATGGTCCCTGCAAGACATTGTCCTTCTTACGGAGAAACAGTCCCTCCGGGCTGCGGCGTAACCATATGTTCGCAGTTCAAGAAGTTAACAAGGACTCTGTCGGCATCGAATGACAGTTCGTGCCTTGCGACGTACTCAGTTCCTAAAGTGTCGTGAAATATTAGCCGCAGAGGAATCGGCACAATGTATCCGTTCTGGTTTTGCCTGCAAGCGTTTTGGAGAATATCCCGTAGGCAGTCGCCGGTAACGCTACCCCCCTGGGAATCGGTTAAGTGAGTAGCCAAGAACATTTGTTGACCCTGCGGCATGATGGCGACCTGAGCAACGGAACGAAGTGAATGCTTTCCGATTCGAACAGCGGGCAAGTTTACGTTATACGCGATGCCTGTGTCGGCTCGGACAAATAGCCCCAGTTCGTACCTCTTCTCATCCTCTCCATTAATGGGATCGTACCGCTGAGCGCCCATAATTAAGCTAGGCATCGGTGTAGTTGACAGACCCTTTTGTCGTCGCTCCTCCCTGTCCAACAATTCCATCACCTCTTCGAAATCTAAAGAGTTTAAATACAGAGAATGGAGCGCCGCTAACGAATGAGCCACGGATTCACAGGCATAGACACTTTCATGCCAGCGGATTGCAAATGGCAGCCAGGGATACTCGCCTGCATTCACCGCTCCGTTCGGCATCCAGGATGCTTTGAGTAGCGGCCTTTGTTCGAAATCGGAATTTGGCCACCGACGTTTTACGGCGCGCGCAGATTCCTTGATCGACCAAACAGTCTCAGTTATTTGGCCATGTGTTTCAACGTGAGAATGCAGTGTACTTAAGGCTGTGGCCTTATTTGACACTTCCGATTCAGCGGTAGTAAGCCGGGAGAGCGCATCACGGCTCTTTTCTTCCTCTGCTCTGTGCATTTCCCATTGAGCGCGCAGGTAATGAAAAATGGCAAACGGCCCAAAAAATACCAGAGCATAGGAAAGCACTGCCGGTCGCCAATGGACATTCTGCCAGGAGAATGATATCGCTCCGGATTCATAGGCCATAAGCAAAGCGGTCCCTAGAGCCAGGAGTAGGCCAATCACTCGTTCCCGGCCTTTCTTGTAGCTGTTTTGCCAAGCCAGCCCAAGAACGCTGGCAAAGTATTTGATGGGCGTGGAACGCACTTCGGGCGCATCTGCCATGCCTCATTGTCGCATACGAAAGCGCATACGCTTGTCAATGCCAAAGCGCTGTGGAACATTTCAAATGGACCCACTACCGAAAGTTCCATTGATGAGCACTATGAGAACTGGACCTTCCCTCGTCGCGGGCAAGAGGAGCCGGTCAATATACAGGTCTACTACCCGGTTCTGGTGCTTCAGGGTGAGCTATTTCAAGCGCTACGGCGCCGGAACAGATTAATCATCCGCCGGGCCGAACACATCCAGTACCGAAAGCAGCTTTGGAGTGTGAACCGTAAGGATAGTTACCAACTCGATGTAGTCACACTCGGCCACTTGCCGCGATACTTGAACCTCGTGGATCAGGAGATCGACACACTGAAGCGGCGCCTTCAACGCCACCAGAGCGTGGTACGTGAGTCGATAAGTCGGCTGATAGGCAACGCGCACAGGGTCAGACGCAAGCGAGTGAACTGGCGCGAGCTGTTCGGGCCATAGCCCGCGAATGAGGCTTTGTGGGCCTAAACCTTGTTATAGCGGGGCCGCCTACCGTTATGGTTCTGCTGGTACGTTTCGATACGATTCCGTTCCCAGTTGAGCGCAGAGTCGCGGGTGACGGCTGGCCCTACGACCGTCATGCTGCTAACTCGCTTTCCATCTCCGACGTGTTCTCGAAAGCGATCCTCAGGGCCGTTTGAAATGCCGTATTGCACGACTTTCCGGCCGTCGCGCAATACATAGCGGTAAGTATCTCTATCACTCACAGGACGTTCCCTTCCCTAGCTACACCCTGACGTCCCCCCGCAGTTCCCGCACTTGTAGCAACTCCCATTCCGCGTCATGATCGATCCGCACTCGGCGCACACGGGCGCATCCGACACTTGCGCGGGAAACGGCAGCGCCTGCTGGGGGTCTTGCTCGGTTGGCCGTAGCGTGGTCGCGTCGCCGATCTCCACTGGTGGTGCGGCTTCGGCGCCCAGGAACTTCAGCGCCATCCATCGGAAAATGTAATCGGGAATCGACTTCGCATACGGAATCTGTGGGTTGCCCGTCCAACCGCTTGGCTCGAAGCGCACGTGGGCGAACTTGTCAACCAGGAACTTCAGCGGCACGCCGTATTGCAGGCTGAAACTGATGGCCGTGGCGAAGCTGTCCATCAGGCCGGAAATGGTTGAGCCTTCCTTGGCCATGGTGATGAACACTTCACCTGGCGTTCCGTCCGGATACAGGCCAACAGTTATGTAGCCTTCGTGGCCGCCGATCGAAAATTTGTGCGTGATCGACGCGCGCTCGTCTTCGAGCTTCCGCCGCACCGGCCGGAACACAACTTTCTCCACGATCTTCTCCACCGTCGCGGGCGGCGGTGCCGCAATCGCCGCCGCCTTCTTCTCGCCCTTGCTGCCGGAACCCGAGCTGAGCGGCTGCACGCGCTTCGAGTTGTCGCGATAAATCGCCACTGCCTTGAGCCCCAGCTTCCAGCTCTCGGTGTAGGCTTCCATGATTTCTTCCACCGTCGCCTCTTCGGGCATGTTGATGGTCTTCGAAATCGCGCCGGAAATGAACGGCTGCACCGCCGCCATCATGCGCACATGCCCCATGTAATGAATCGAGCGGGTGCCGTTCTGCGGCCGGAAGCTGCAATCGAACACCGCGAGATGTTCGGGCTTCAGTCCGGGCGCTCCTTCGATAGTGCCCGTCGAATCGATGTGGGTGACGATCTGCTCCACCTGCTCGGGCGTGTAGCCCAGCTTAATGAGCGCCTGCGGCACGGTGTTGTTGACGATCTTGATCACACCGCCACCGACGAGTTTCTTGTATTTCACCAGCGCCAGATCCGGCTCGATGCCCGTCGTGTCGCAATCCATCATGAAACCGATGGTGCCCGTGGGCGCGATCACCGTCACCTGGCCGTTGCGGTAACCGGCGGTGCGGCCGAGTTCATACGCCTGGTCCCAGCAGTCCTTCGCGCCCTGATAGAGACCGGTCGGAATGTTGGTGCGGGTGATGCGATTCACCGAGTCTCGATGCATGCGGATCACATCGAGAAATGGCTGCTCATTCTTCGCGTAGCCTGAGAACGGTCCGACGGCCTCCGCAATTCGCGCACTTGTAGCATAGCCCTGGCCGCACATGATGGCGGTGATGGCGCCGGCGTAGTCGCGGCCATGGTCGCTATCGTAGGGAATGCCGAACGACATCAGCAGCGCGCCGAGATTGGCGAATCCCAGCCCCAGCGGCCGGTAGTTGTGCGAGTTCTCACCGATCTTCTCGGTCGGATAGCTGGCGTTATCGACGATGATCTCCTGCGCCATGATCATGGTGTCGCAGGCGCGGCGGAAGCCCTCAACATCGAACTGGCCGCCCGGGGTGACGAACTTCATCAGGTTCAGCGACGACAGATTGCAGGCTGAATCATCCAGGAACATGTACTCAGAACACGGATTCGAGGCATTGATGCGCGCCGTGTTCTTGCACGGGTGCCAGCGGTTGACCGTGGTATCGAACTGCATGCCTGGGTCGCCGCACTGGTGCGTGGCTTCCGCGATCTCGTGCATCAGATCCCGCGCCTTGTAGCGCTTCAGCGGCTGGCCGGAGACCACGGACTTGGTCCACCAGTCACCGTCTTTGATGACCGCCTCCATGAAGTCGTCGGTGGCGCGCACGGAGTTGTTGGCGTTCTGGAAAAAGACGGAGCTGTAGGCTTCGCCATCGAGCGACGAATCGTAGCCTGCCTCCACCAGCGTGTGCGCCTTCTTCTCTTCCTTGGCCTTGCACCAGATGAAGCCTTCGATATCGGGATGGTCGGCGTTGAGGATCACCATTTTGGCAGCGCGCCGCGTTTTGCCGCCTGATTTGATCACGCCCGCGAAGGCGTCGAAGCCTTTCATAAACGAAAGCGGCCCCGATGCCCTGCCCCCACCCGACAGAATCCCGTTCTCTTCACGCAGGCTCGATAGATTCGTCCCCGTGCCCGACCCCCACTTGAACAGCATGCCTTCGGTCTTGGCCAGATCGAGAATCGATTCGAGCGAGTCCTTCACCGACACGATGAAGCACGCCGAGCACTGCGGCCGCGTCTCACCCGAAAGCTTGATGACGCTCTCCGTGACCTTGTCCCACACCCAGCCGTAGCCGCGCGCTTCCTTGACGCCCACGTTGAACCACACCGGCGAATTGAAACAGGCTTTCTGGTGGATCATCAGATGCGCCAGCTCGCTGCGGAAATTCTCCGCATCCTCTGGAGTTGAGAAGTAGCCGTCACGCTTGCCCCAGTCGGCGATGGTATCTACAACCCTATGAACCAGCTCGCGGACGCTGGTTTCGCGCTCCGGCGTTCCGGCCTTGCCGTGAAAATACTTGCTGGCCACGATATTCGTCGCAGTCTGCGACCAGTCCGCCGGCACTTCGACGTCGCGCTGCTCGAAAATCACCGAACCTTTATCGTTGCCGATCGACGCGGTGCGGGTCTCCCACACGACTTCGTCGTAGGGCGTCTTCCCCGGCTCCAGGCGGGCCGTGAAATGGCGTGGAAACTGGACGCCGGTGCGCGTCCTTTTGTTTTCTTCGGCTTTCAATAACTCCATTTTGGCATCTAAAGCGGTTGCCGGCTGGGCCATCTAGCGTTTCTCCTTCGGGGTGCGCGGTTGTAGCGCATTTGGAATAATGCCCCAACATATAGTGGCCCGTCAAGAATTATATCTATATGGGGTGCTATAAGTTACGATAGCATGAAATCTCGTGACATGCCGATAGGACGTCGAGGTCACTCGGAATGGCCTGATTTTGGGGTGGAGTGCCGCACACGTCCGCGAAATGACGGCACCCAGGAAGTACTGCCGCCTTCACCCTTGTTTGCGGCATCTGATACACTCTCTCGGAGCATCCGTAAGTAGGGGGCAGGCATTGAAAGGGAGCTTGCGAAAATCAACGCAGGTCCCTCTTTGAACCATGGCTAGCATACGATTGCGCCTGCTTTGCGAAGAGCGCAGAAGAGAAACCCTCAAGGTTCTCGATGAACAGAAGCGCGTCACGGTGGACGACCTTGCCGAGCGTTTTCAAGTATCGGCGGTGACCGTTCGCTCCGACCTGGAGCATCTGGCGTCCGAAGGGCTCCTGGTGCGCTCGCATGGCGGCGCCATTCTGCCGCTCGGACCGCAGGCGGAGTACCCGCTGCAAATCAAGAAGACGCTGCATCGCGCGGAGAAGATCCGCATCGGCCGCGCGGCCGCTCAGCTGATCCAACCGCGCCAGACCGTGATTCTCGATTCCGGCACCACCACGGCCGAGGTGGCACGGGCCATCAAGCAAACCAATATCGAGGCCTTGACCGTCATCACGCATGCGCTGAATATCGCGCAAGAGCTGGTGGATGCCCCCAACATCTCGCTGATCATGATTGGCGGTGTGCTGCGCCAGGTCTCCGGCTCATTCGTCGGACCTCAAGCCGAGCGCATGATGAGCGAACTCCATGCCGATCATTTCTTTCTCGCCGTGGACGGCCTAGATCCGGAGGCCGGGCCATCCACGCCGGACGTGCTCGAAGCGCAACTGAATGCTGTCATGATGCGCATGGCCAAGCAAGTGACTGTAATTACCGACGCGACCAAGTTGGGACGGAGGAGCCTGTCCGTCATCGGAGACATGGGAAGTGTTCATCGCGTGATCACCGACGATCGGGTCACGGAGGACATGGCCCGCCAGCTCAGCACGTTGGGGATCGAAGTCCTGATCGTCTGAAGGTCATGCTCTGATAGGACTACCGTGAAGCTGCGATTGTTGTTGTTGAATCTATCAATGGTCGCCGCCATTGCCGTCGCGACCACACCACCATTTGGCGCTGGGTGCAGCGCTACGCCCCCGAACTGAACAAGAGATGCCGGCGGGAATTGAAACCAACCAACGGCTCCTGGAGGGTCGACGAAACATACATTTCCCAGGGCGGGAGGTGGCGGTACCTGTATCGTGCCGTCGATTCTACCGGCGCCACAATCGACTTCTTATTTTCCGCTGAGCGAGACGCGGCAGCGGCCAAGCAGTTCTTCCAGAAAGCCTTGCAAGCTCCTGGTCATCCCCGGCCGCGGGTCATCA
>DAIUEW010000104.1:0-10443 GCA_036844925.1 Candidatus Sulfotelmatobacter sp. | reverse complement strand
CCAACGAAAAAACACAAGAACCCACTTGACTCCGACCGGCCTTCTCATGGAAGGCCTTAACGCTTAGAACCAGGTCAATGAGTGCTATGGGGATGTTACGCCAACCACCAGCCGCTAAATTCCGTTAGTGCCCCGATAGGACATTACCGAGCCCAGCCAATCCCCACAGGAAGAACGTTGTAACAGCCGACACTAAGCCTGCGTAACGCTTTAGCTTGTAACCGAACATCGCGATGGCGAATGTCAGTATCGAACACCAAGACCCTGCATTGAACCACTGCCCTCCTATCCGATCCTCCGGATGGAAGTACGTCCAACCCAGGAACAATAGGTAAAGGCTCTGGCCGCACAGTCCAAGGAAGACCGCTATCAAACCCGCCTTTCGCCGCGATTCCCCTGCTTGGGGAAGAGATTCCTGCTCAGGATACAGAGCAGCCGTCATCAGCAAACACAGATTCGCAACCGATACGATAGCGATCATGACTGTCGGTGACATTGGGGTTATTACGCCATAGCGGTGAGGACCCGGTCAATGAGTGAAATCGGGAGTTACGACAGTTGACTTAACTCCTGACGAGAAAGCCATTGCTTCCATTCTTCCCAGCGGGCTTTTAGGTCGGGTAGTACAGCGAGCAAATTCTTACGAGCATTAGTGCGGTTGTCCATCGGATGAGGGAAAGAGACAGCCCACACACCCCACCTATCTCGCTCAAAAGGCCGTACCTCCTCGAAGTAGTTCGTCGCGGAGACCTCCCAGACAAGACCAGCGCGACTACCATCGGGCGCGACGACAAATGCATCTCCTGTGTCGGTAGGCTCTGACTCAAAGTCGGTGATCGCGCCGAAAGTAAATTCCTCGACTCTCACGTCTTCGAGTACCGCGAACCCGTAGTAAACGGGTGCTCCCTTTGGGCGTGCTATGAACGCGGGTTCCGTTGGCGATGCGCTCGTCGCATTGAGGTCAATGGCGAGATTCTTGCCTTTTGACTGTTCATCTTTCGACATGGCCGCAATGATACGCCCTCGTCTTGCCGGAGAGTTCAGGTGAAGCAATGGGGGCGGCGGGTCCAGAAGCCCGTTGCTGGGTCGATGAGTGAAATGGGGATGTTACGCCAGTTGACGAAACGACTTCTGGTAGTTCATGGTTTGTCTGGTCACTGGCGAATGAGCGCAGGTGGAGACAACCCGCCGAGCCGTAAATCTGCCGAAGAGGCACTGGCGAGACTATCTCCTCACAGGGCTCACGAATCGAACTGGTTCAAGGCGCTGCTCTGCGCTGGTGGCGGTGCACCGCTGGTATTGTCCGAACCTGACCGACTTGGCCCCACAATACCAAGGCACCCGGTTCTGCCGTTGGTGCTCTGCAGTCGGCTTGCCGCGTCAATGAGTGCAATCACGATTTTTCGCCAACAATCCAAACGAATGACTACCCATGGCTCCGTTTGTGCTCGCTTGCCGCCAAAAGTACTCGATTCGGAACCACCAGGCTCTGCTTTCCGCCGTATCGATTCAACAGGTTGCGCGGCAATGCCGAGGGCCACTCAAGTGCACCAGTTTAAGCCGAGTGAGCATCTTCTCCTCTTTCAGGTTCTCTGAAACTAAGTCAGCCCATCTGAAGTTCTCTCCTCTTAGCGACTACAACCTTTAGGAGGTTGCCTATGTTTGCACGCAATATCTCTATCCATCTGAAATCGAATATGTTGTCCGATTACATGCGAACTTTTGAGAAAGACGTCCTTCCTTTACTTCGTAAACAGAATGGCTTTAAGGACGAAATCACCTTCGCTAGTCCCGGCGGAGTGGATGTGACCGCGATCAGTCTGTGGGAAAACAAGAACGATGCTGATACTTACAACACCAATACGTACCCGACAGTGTTGAAGACCCTGGCAAGATTCATCGAGGGAACGCCCCAGGTTCACACCTTTGACGTTGTCAGCTCGACCTTCCAAAAGCACGCCGTGCTAGCATAGAGGACACTCTAAGCCACTTGGCACGAGGAGGCGGCTTTACCGTCGCCTTCTCGGTTCGCCATGCGGAAAACAGAACGCAATCGATCAAGCGGACGATTTCGTTTCTCACTGCGCACAGATGCCTCTGAACGTTTCCAGAACTCCCGGTTGCAGGGTCAATGAGTGAAATCGGGATTTATCGCCAGTTGTCTAGGAAGTTCAAACCCGCAGGAGGGAGAATGCGTCTAGAAAAATTCAAAACGCGCACGCTCAGAAGCATAAGATAAGATTCCGACAGATATAGCACGCACCGACCATCGATTGGTGCGCGGAGGTTGCTCGGTGAAACGTCTGATCGCTTTTTCTTGCCTTGTCGCGGCTGCCTTCGCATTTCAGAACGCCTCTCAAAAGAACACTTCTGGCGTAACCATACAAGGCAAGGTCCTACAAGAACCCGGAGGCCAACCGATCCGAAAAGCAAATGTGCAGTTCAGCGCACGGGACGGCCAATCCAATGGCCAATACTCTGACACAACCGATGCGGAGGGTCGGTTCAAGATCGACGATCTTAAACCGGGACGATACATGGCCACGGTCGAGCACCCCGGCTTTGTTCAGGCTGCCAGCGGTAAGCCGGCGACTATTTTGGTGCAACCTGGCCAGGGCACAACCGACTTAGTCTTTTACATGCAACCTGGGGCCGTCATCACTGGGAAGGTCACCGATCTCGACGGCGATCCGATGAGAAATGTCGGCATCAGTGCGCTACGGGTTGGCTCTACACCGCGAGGAATGAACTTCCATGACTCAGGCAATGCAGCCACAAACGATCTTGGGGAATTTCGCATCCCCGATCTGCGGGCGGGGCGATACACGATTACCGCGAATCCGCCGCAAGGACTCCGGGCGCCACATGCGGGAGAAAAGGACAAGGTGAAGGACAATCTGATCTATACCACCACCTATTATCCCGGCACTCTGGACAAAGAGCAGTCGGTAGCGGTGGAGGTTCATCCGGGAGACGAAACTCCGGTTAATTTTGGGGTCCTCGCCAGCGCAGCGTACCGCGTCGCGGGCACGGTGGTAGCACTTCCGAATGGTGCCGCCCTGACCGAGATCATGTTGTCCTCCAAAGACCACAGGGGCGAGCAAAATCAACAGCTTGCTGAGGGAGGCAAATTCGAGTTTCAGAACGTACGGCCCGGATCCTACGCAGCAAGCCTACTGGTTGTGACTGGCTTTTCCGAGGGACAACCGGCCATGAAAATGATGCGCATGGGTGAGCCGATCGAGGTCAGCACGGCAAACGTCGATGGGCTACAACTCCAACCAAACTCCGGCGGAACTGTACAAGGAAAGCTCCGAATGGATACGGGCCAGAAATTCGATTGGACACAGTTGAATGTTGTCCTCCTCCCCGCAGACGAGAATGATTTCGCAGTCGGAGTGGGAGGCACATTCGGAAGCCTGGCAATGTCCGGTGTAAATAAGGACGGCAGCTTCGAGCTGAAGGATGTGACAGGTGGCAGTTACCAGCTCATGGTCGGGGCCAACTCGAACAGTCTGCGCGACTACATCACGAAATCAGTGAACGTTGATGGACGAGACGTCGCCGATTCCGGATTCACCGTCAGCGCGGCAACATCCCTGGACGTAATAATCAGCGCAAAAGGGGCAACTATTGAGGGGACAGTCGTAGACAGCAAGGGCAAGCCTGTCGCAGATGCGACGGTTGTGGATGTTCCCAGCGCGGAGCACCGGAACCGGCGCGATCTTTATCAGCGAGACACTACCGACGAACTTGGGCACTTCAGCTTGCGAGGCCTGAATCCCGGCAAGTACACGGTGCTGGCCTTCGACGACTTGCAGGCTGATATCCGCGATCCTAAATTCTTGAAGTCCTATGAAGACCGCGGGGAGCACGTCCAGCTAGATGAAGGTGCTCGAACTAGTATCGTTGTAAAGCTCATCGCTACAGACATGGACGGGCCATAGCCGCCGGACCACCGGCGCGTTTGGGGGCGGTTGCGGCGCCGAAGGACTCAGGTCAGACGTGGTAAGCGAAGTTGTGCCGATGTTCAACACACCCAGCAATTAGGCACTCGCTCTGAGCTCGCCAGGGGGCGAAACAGTCAGAAAAGTTCGAAAATCGTCTGCCAAAGCAGATCATCCGGGACGTCAACTGTTGAGAACAGGCGGTGTCACAACCCTGCGCCGTCTGTTCGCCGGGGCTTGGGGTTTTGAGCGTAATCGGGATTTTTCGACAACAACCCTTTCGAGACGGTGCCAACTCTAGGGGTTTCATTGACTTGCCTCCTCACCAGACGTAAGATTTGCCCCCAGTGATCGGCCCAACCATTTCGCACTACCGCATCGCCGAGAAGTTAGGCGGCGGTGGCATGGGGGTGGTGTACAAGGCCGAGGACACGCGCCTTCACCGTTTTGTGGCCCTGAAGTTCCTGCCCGATGAAGTGGCGAAAGATCCCCAGGCTCTGGAGCGCTTCCGTCGGGAAGCGCAGGCGGCGTCGGCTCTTAACCATCCCAACATTTGCACCATCTACGACATCGGCGAAGATCTGGGACGTCACTACATCGTGATGGAGTACCTCGAAGGCGGCACGCTGAAGTACCGCATCGAGGGGAAGCCAACTTCAGTCGAGCAATTGGTGGATTGGGGGGCGCAGATTGCCGATGCGCTGGATGTGGCGCACACAGCAGGAATAGTTCATCGCGACATCAAGCCCGCGAACCTGTTTATCACCAAACGCGGACAGGCGAAGGTGCTTGATTTCGGATTGGCCAAAGTGGCAGCGCGTCCGCTTCCGCAAGTGGAACCGGCGGGAGTGACCCTGGCGACAGCGGCGGTTGATCCGGCGAACCTCACCAGCCCGGGCAGCACCGTGGGCACGGTGGCCTACATGTCGCCGGAACAGGCGCGCGGCGAAGATCTCGACCTACGTACAGACCTGTTTTCTTTCGGCTCCGTTCTTTACGAGATGGCGACCGGGCGGCAGCCCTTCACCGGCAACACCTCCGCCGTGATCTTCGATGCCATCCTGAATCGCGCGCCAACGGCGCCGGTGCGGCTGAATCCGAATCTGCCGGCCGAAGCGGAACGCATCATCAACAAGGCGCTGGAGAAGGAGCCTGACCTTCGTTACCAGGTTGCGTCGGAGATGCGAGCCGACCTGAAGCGGCTGAAGCGCGAGCTCGACTCGGGAAAAAGTTCGGCGGCGACTGTCGCGCCGATTGCGGAGCCGACGGCAGCGCCCAGTTCGGGTTCATCATCAGGTTCGTCGAAGGTTCAGACAGCGGCGTCCGCATCCGGACAGACATTGAGCGCCGCCCCATCGCTGCCGAGTGGACGCAAGCGCTGGCCTTGGGTTGCTGCGGCGTGTGTAGTCGGAGCCCTCGTCGCCAGTGGAATATTCTTCTACAGCCATCGAGCCCGCGCCCTCACAGCGAAGGATTCCATCCTGCTCTCCGATTTCGTGAACACCACGGGCGACCCGGTGTTCGATGGAACGTTGAGGCAGGCGCTGGCGGTGCAACTGGAGCAGTCGCCTTATCTGAATATTTTTCCCCAGGAGCGCGTGCGGGACACACTGCGCTACATGGGTCACTCTCCCGACGAACGAGTGACGCCGGATCTCGCCCGGCAGGTGTGCCAGCGCGAAGGCGTCAAGGCGGTTTTGAACGGTTCCATCTCCGCGGTTGGAACTCAGTACGTGGTTGGAGTGGAAGCGGTGAATTGCCTCACGGGAGACGACCTGGCGCGCGAGCAGATTCCAGTCGACAAGAAAGAACAGGTTCTCGGCGCCGTGGGCAAGGTGGCTTCAAATCTGCGGAGCAAGCTGGGCGAGTCGCTGGCTTCACTGCAGAAATTCGATGCCCCGGTAGAAGAGGCGACCACCTCCTCGCTTGAGGCTCTCAAGTCCTTCAGCCTGGGTGAGGCAGAGAGAGACAAGGGCAGCGAGCAGACCGCGATTCCTTTCTACAAGCACGCACTGGAACTGGATCCGAATTTTGCCGTGGCCTACGCGCGGCTGGGCCAGGCTTACACCAATATCGGCGAGAGTGTGATGGGCACAGAAAGTACCAAGAAGGCATTTGAACGAAGGGACCGCGGCAGCGAACTGGAAAAACTCTACATTGAGACCCACTATTACAACATTGTGACTGGGGAAACAGACAAGGAGTTGGAGGCATTAGAACTATGGCGGCGAACCTACCCGCGCGACGACATCCCGTCCACTAACCTCGCGGTTGGCTATGAAGTTACAGGGAAATGGCAGCAGGCCCTGGAAGAAGCACAGGAAACCATGCGACTGGCCCCCGATTCGGCGTTTAGTTACAACGCCCTGAGCGCGGCCTACCAGGGGCTCAACCGACTCGCCGAAAGTAAAGCAATCCGCGAAGAAGAGGTTCAGAAGAAAATCGACAGCGCCTTTGACCATTCCAATCTGTATGTGTTCGCATTCCTGGACGGAAATGCGGCCGGAATGCAGCATGAGGTGGAGTGGGCGAAAGGCCGCCAGGATGAGTATGTAGTGGTGGAGACCGCTGCCGAAGTAGACGCATCTTCAGGCAAGATGGGATCGGCCCGGGCTGCTTATCAACAGGCGGTCGATCTCGAACGCCAGAGAAAACTCGAGGAAATCGCGGCGACAACCCTCGCGCGGGAAGCTGTTTTTGAGGCGGAGATGGGAAACTTCAAGGCTGCCCAGGATGACGCTTCGACGGCGCTTTCTCGTTCCCGGGCGCGCACCACTCTTGCCCTTGCGGGGCGGGCGCTGTCACTTGCGGGGGACGCACGAGAAGCGGAGGCCGCCGCCCAGGAACTCGTCCGGGAGAATCCCCTGGACACGATAATCAACATGGTACGGGTGCCCGCAGTCCGCGCTGGAATTGCTGTGAACCAGGGGAATCCCGGGAAGGCAATTGAACTCCTGCAAACCGCGACTCCCTACGAGTTCGGTTTTGCGGCTGGTGTCCAGCCCAACTACGTGCGCGGTCTGGCCTATCTCAAGCTTCATCAGGGAAAGGAAGCCGGGGAAGAGTTCCAGAAAATTCTTGATCATCCGGGCGTTTGCATGCTGGCGCTTCCAACCTGCAGGCTGGCCCACTTGCAACTCGGTCGCGCCCGGGCGGAAGCCGGTGACGCAAGCGGCGCGCGCACTGCCTACCAGGATTTCTTTGCTCTGTGGAAAGACGCCGATCCGGATATCCCAATTCTGAAAGAAGCCAAGGCCGAGTACGCGAAGCTGCAGTAGCTGAGCAATCCTCCCTCGTCGCTTGCTGTTTGCCGATGGTTTACGTAACCAGGCGATTTCGCTCAAGTGCCCCGGCCTCTAGTCAGGCAGTTGGATGTGATCTGCGTGGTTCTGTTTCCGTTCGTGTTCCTCGTCAAGAACTTTTTCGAGCCAGAGCGCTTTTTGTCGAGCAAGCGGCTGTCTTGTTCACGAGCGCGGGACAATGCCAGACGATGAACTCCTCGCCGCAAGTATCACAGCGAAGCGTGCCCATCTCCCTGAAATCCGGCGCTCGCTCTCTCGTCTGACCCTTCTTGATCGCCACCCTTTCATCGTCTGACATTTTATCTGGCTGTGCGGCCTCGCCTCTCACCCGGAGGGCCGCCGTTCCGGCGAGGACCACATACGCCGCCCCGCCGATGTTTGCCAGCCGGAACAGATCGTTGACCGGATGTCCGAGATTCTGTTTGCAGCCGAGGTAGCGTTCCGTGGTCTGAACAGAGGCATGGCCCAGCAGAAATTGAATCTGCTCGATCTCCCCGCCGCTCGTGTGGCACAGCTTCGCGCAGGTCCTCCGCAAATCATGCGGCGCGATGTGTTGCAGCCCCGCTTTTTCGCAGCAGCCCTTGACCACGTACCAGACGACATTCTGCGAGATGCCGTCGCCCCATATCTTCCCGGCCCGAGCGACCGCCCGGAAGATTCGCCCTTCGGTGATCCCCGCTGCCGCTGTCCACTCGTCCAGCGCAGCCTTGACCCAGTTCGGGATCGGCACGGTGCGGATGTGCCCGCCCTTTCCGATCAGGTCCACCACAGCCCAGTGCCCTTGGCGCATCTGCACGTCGTCCACCTCCAGCCCGACCAGTTCCGATCTCCGCAGGCCGCAGCCAAACAACGTGGCCAGCATGGCGTAGTCGCGCTTCGCGCGCATCCTGGTGCCGAAGGCACACCGGAGCACCTCTGAGCACTGTTCCGCGCTCAACCAGTTCCCGGCGCGGAAGCCTAGCTGCTTCACGCCCTTGACCCGGCTGATGCCCGCTGCGAGTTCTGGACTCAGCAGGCCCGCATCGGCGGCTTCGTTCGCCAGACGGCGCACCGCTGCCAGTTGCTGGTTGATGGTGTTGGCTGCCAGCCCTCGCGATTCGAGGTGCATGCGGGTAGCGGGTGACCACGATCCGATTGAAGGCGAGGCGGGGCTCCGAGCAGTACCACGCAATGAATTGATCGAGGGCGTATTCGTAGACGCGGCGCGAGCCGGGCGAGCCGAGGCTGTTGAGCACTGCCAGCTTGGAGTGGTCGAGGTCTGGCATCCGGAGCGTTCTGCGACGATAATTTGGCAGGGTCTTTCTCTTGCGCATGGCGACGGCCTCCCGTGCCGCATCCCTTGGGAGTACGGCAGACGGCGCTGCGACGCAAGCACTGATGCGCGAGGGGCGACTGAGAATACCGCTTCGGCGCGGGAGCACATCATGGCGATTAACAACGAGAAGGTGGATGAGATGACGCTGGCCTTGCTCTACCTGACCACGTTCAAGGACAAACACGGGCCGAGGGCGTGGAAGTCGCACAGCTGGGATGTTCTCGACCGCTTACACGAGAGCGGCTACATTCACGACCCAGCGACCAAGGCGAAGTCGGTGATGCTGACCGAGGAAGGGGTCGAGAGGTCCAAGCGCCTGTTTGAGAAGCACTTCATGGCCGACTAGCGGGTCTCTGCTCCGCCCGGTGCGCTGGCACTGACGGGGAACGCCCTCGCCAGCCCCGCACTTGAGCGAAATCGCCTGTTAACGTCAGCCAGCCGAGACTTCTTGCCAGTTTGCTTTTTCGTTGGGAAATTTTGCAGGCTTTCACACCAGTTAAACTAGAAGGTCCGGAAAGTCTGCAGCAGCGGTTTTTCGATAGACCGCGTTTCCGACGATGGAATATTGCTGGGTCCCGCCTCAAAAGCGATGGATAGGGTTTTGCCTCTCACGTCAAGGAAATATCTGTCAGCATACGCCACACCACCGCCGCCGGGCCCGTAGTAATAGAAGGTCTCGGTTCCGATTTGCTGAGGTTCCGGCGGACCTTCGATTCCCGTCGGCGCCAGTCGGGCGAGGCTGTCCAAGTTGAATGCTTGGTCATCTAGCTCGGCTTCAATCGGGCTTTTCTCCGTCTGTTTAGGCTGCAGTCGTACCACCCGACCCTCACGAGCAGCTTTAAGAATGTATTGCGAGTACTCTTTGGTCTCAGTATATTTCGTGAGCCAAGGCTTCTGTATTTGATAGTAACTGGGCGGATAAGAGAAGCAGAAACCGTACGACCGATTGACGTAAGTCATCCATCCGGCAGGAACGCCCTTTGCCGGGCAGGGTACGACCTTCGTTTGGGAGGTTTGGGCGGTCACAGAAACAACGGTGAGAAGCACGTATCCAATAATCCGAAACTCAATTCTTCTCACATGAACCTCGTTGCACAGACCGCCGAAGACCAATTGGCCAATCTGTCTGCTGTTTTTGTTAAAGCCTCTGGTCCAGTATAGCTGGCGTAACATCCCCATATCGCTCATTGACCAACAGTGAAAACGTGAAATCGCCTGTTTGCGACAACAATGCTCGCATCGGCCCGGAAAGTTGTACATTTACATCGATGAAAACTTCTGTGCGGTGGGTCGGCTTATACCTGTTGCATCTCTTGATCGCGACACTCGGCGTAGGATTGGCGACTGCGATCTTGTTGGAAGCGATCCTGAAGCCACTCTTAGGGCAAGGGATAATCTCGATTGCGACCGGACCTTACTACCCGCTGGAGATAGTTTTGGCTGGTATTGCGGGTTATTTCGGCTATGGCCTACTCAGGGGCAATCATCGCTTTTGGGTGTGGGTTCTGCCGACTCTGTATCTAGCGACGAAGATAATCCTGTGGACACCAACCACTGTTCTCGTAGACCACAACTGGCACACAACATTGGCGCACTTCTTCGTAGGAACGCCTCCGCGCTATCCCGAAGGGAATATCACCATACCGTTTTACACGACCCTGTCGTATGCGTTCGGCGCACTTTTGGACGCGGGCAGCGTGCTTCGCTTCCAGCGTCCGAGTGAAGGTGCCGCCGATTAAGGACACCGACTTTTGTGTTGATTGACGTATACCGATATCACTCATTGACCGGGTTTCCCCTGTTCCCGGATGTCAATGAGTGTACACGCCTTCCATGAGAAGGCCGGTCGGAGTCAAGTGGGTTCTTGTGTTTTTTCGTT
>DAIUEW010000103.1:0-10602 GCA_036844925.1 Candidatus Sulfotelmatobacter sp. | reverse complement strand
GGCACGACCTTCAGTCGTGCCGTCCAGAGCCAATAAAGACGAGGGCTTTAGCCCCCGAGGAACCTCGACCTGCTAAGGACTATTTATGAGATGGCTCCTAAGCACTTCTCCGCAAAGGCTCAGACCCTTCGGCGCCCCTAAGCGTGCGATCCTCACGGCGAGGGCGTGGCACTGCCGTGCCCGTTGGCGTCACCATCAGGCCATTCCCTAAGGCCCTAAACTGCAGTACTTTAGCCTCGGTCCAAAATAGGGACCCAAAGGCTCGAACTGTGCTAAGCCCAGACGATCGCGGGTGCGGTGACAAGGATTATGGCAAACCTCAGAATCCCTCCTCAAATGATGGAGATGCATTCACGGTTGCGCCTTGGCATCCTGATAGCAGACGCTTCGTTGAACTTAACGGGGGCCAACAGCGAGGCCATTAAGGCTTTGAGTTATCCCCATGATCCTTCCAAAATCCGGAGCATACATAGCTTAGTCAGGAAAAAGCTTCTCATTTATCTCAAGAATCCGGCAATGGTGAGCGAGTTTCAGTCCGGAAAGCGGACATACCGTTTCCGGAGAGTCCCTCTCGATGGCCTGCCAGGGAGAGGCAGCGTCGGTTCCTTTGCCTTGATATTGGATCGAAGTTCCAGCGAGTTATTTATCGCGGCTGCATTGATGGAGGCGGCTACCCGATTCGGGCTCTCCACACGAGAACAGGAGACAGTTGAGCTCATCCTGCGAGGCCTTAGCAGCAGAGACATTGCCGAGCGCATGAAGATCAGTCATCATACGGTGAGAACCTTCTTGCGTATGGTGATGGTGAAGATGGATGTGGCTTCCCGTTCGGAGATCGTTGCCAAGGTGTTGCATAGTTGCTGAGAAGGCTACGGCGAATGCCGTAAGCCTTAGGAATTACAGCTAACTTTCTAGTCTTAACCGCGTAGCTCACGGCTGCTCCCTCCTTTGCTTTGCCCCATTCAGGGAATTGCGTTAGTTCCGCCCCAAGCGCACTATCCTTCCGCGCTACTGCCGATTCCCTCCAGGCCAGCCTGCGCATACAAGGAGGAAATTCAATGCTCGCAAGCGGAAATTCCAGATGGCTTGCCATCGCGGTCACACTCGCATGTCTTGTTTTGGTGGTTTCAACTGTGGCGGTTGCACAGGGGGACGACCTGCTCCATGTCACCTACTTCTCCAACAATGGAGGCACGCTAGACCAGGAAGTAAGGGTTATCAATCCTGGCGCATACGCACCGTCCTACCCACCCAGCAATCTCTGCGCGATGATCTATGTGTTCAACAATGATCAGGAGTTACAAGAATGCTGTGGCTGCCTGATTAGTCCCGACGGATTGCTCGAACTCAGTGTCAACAGGAACTTGACCTCCAACACGTTCACCGGGATTAAGCCTGCCAATGGCGACATTAAGGTTGTGTCGGCCCTCCCGAATGATTTCTTCGGCGGAGTTCCATGTGATCCCACCGGCGGGGGAATCTTACCGAACGGCGGCTATGCGCTGAATATCTTTGCCACACCCGACATTCGCGGTTGGTCTACACACGTGCAAACGGACGGCCGCATTACTGAAGACGAGCTTCAGCCGGCAACATTGAGTGAAGGGGAAATAGACAGTCTTCAGGAAGAATGCTACGGAATCGCCAGTGTGGGTAGCGGCTTCGGAATTTGCGCCGAGGGGGTTGCGAATTCTTCCGAGATCTGCAACTAAGGCACGGGCATGAAAAGCTTCGGAACGAATTCCACTTTCCCCGTTCAGTTTGAGCATAGCTGCGCCAATGAGCGCACACAATCTAGGAGGATTTAAATGCTTCGTAAAAGAGATTCGAGGTGGTTGAGTTGTGCAGTCCTTACGGTACTGATTGTTTGTCTGGCTGCGGGAATCGCCTCCGCCCAATCAGACTTCTACTATCTCACCTACTACAGCGATGCGCTGGTGCCGGGAGTTAGTGGCACAGTGCATATTGTGAATCCCGGCACAGCATTGACAAAGATCAACGCGAACGGAAGGCCCCTGAACGGGAATCTGTGCGCCGACATCTATGTATTGAATAACGACGAACAGGTCGTCGAGTGCTGCGGCTGCATTCTCACGCCGGACAGCGAAAGAACAATCAACATCCACACTAACCTTCTGGGAAATCCAGACAACCCGCGACTGGTTACGAATGATGGCGTGATCAAAACCATCTCCGCAACTCCGGATCCAGGTTGTGACCCAACCGGGGATCGAGGTGCAGTAAGACCTACTCCGTCCCTGCGGTTGTGGGCTACGCACATCCAGACCTTACCCGCTGGATTCGCGGAAACCGAAGAAGAGTTTGAGACGGCTCCGCTCAGCTCGAACGAACTACTGTTCCTCGAAAACCAGTGCAGTGCCATTTTCACCAGCGGGAGCGGACCCGGAGTCTGCACCTGCGGATTTGGCGACTAGTTTTCGGTTTTCTCCAAAACTGTAGTAACAATCCAACTCGCGCCAGGAGAGAATTCCCAGGATTTCTCCTGGCGCTTTTCTTGACTACTTAGGGAGATTTCAATCGTGATTGTAAGAGTGGATCGATACGCGCTAGTTGTGACCATCATCGCTTTCACAGCCTGTGTTGCCACAGCTCAACAAAACTCCGACGCTGTGGCGCGCGTGAACGGCGAAACCCTGACCAAGAGCGACTTGGACCAGAAAGAAGGAAACCGGCTGCTGCAGGCACGTTACCAGTACTATCAGGCGGAGAGAAAAGCGCTCGACGAATTAATAGATCAGCGTGTTCTCGAGACCGAAGCCCGTCACCGGGGCATCACCGTTGATCAACTTCTCAAGCAAGAAATCGATGACAAAGTAAAAGATCCTACCGAAGATCAATTGAAAGTCTACTATGAGGGTGTTAGTGCCAAGGAGCAGGAGCCCTATGAGAAGATGCGGGACAAAATCCGTGATCACATTCGCGAAATCCGTTCCGCGAAGCTGCGCCAGGCCTTCCTGATAGGTCTCCGCAGCAAAGCCAACATTGAGATCGAATTGGCGCCCCCGCTAGCCGACGTTGACACCGGGAATGCAGCCGCGATCGAAGGGGGTCGCGACGCTCCAGTTCAACTGGTTGAATTTGCCGATTACCAGTGCCCTTACTGCCAGAAGGCAAATTCGGACCTGGTCAAGCTTCTGGAAGAATACAAAGGCAAAGTCTCGATCATCTATAAAGATTTCCCTTTGCCCATGCATCCCCAGGCTGAAAAGGCCGCAGAGGCGGCTCGCTGCGCTGGAGCGCAGGGCAAGTTCTGGGAGTACCATAACCTCCTCTTTAAGGACAAAAAGCTGGAGACTTCCGATCTGAAGCAGAACGCGAAGGCTCTGAACCTCGACAGCGCGAAATTCGATACCTGTCTGGATTCCGGCCAAGAGGCAGCGCCGGTGAAAAAGGATCAGGACGAGGGCATGAAGCTTGGGCTCTCGGGCACTCCCAGCTTTTTTGTCAATGGGCATTTCTTCAGCGGAGCCATGGATTATACTGCGCTGCGTCAGATGGTCGAGCAGCAACTGCACCTAACCGCTTCGTTGCCATTTGCGAGTGCTCCCTCCGCAGCTGCGTCCTCCCGGAGGTGACACTCAGCGACGGCATGTGATGTGCGGGTAGTCAGCAAGCTGCCCGCATTGATATTTTTCCGCCGGAACCGGTGCCGAACACGAGCCACATTACTGAACAAATGGTCCGATGGCTGGCTCTCGCCCTTCTACTTGGGGTCCACCCCTCTGCCTATGGGCAGAACGGCGTTCCGCGGAAGAACGAAGCACATAGCCCGAGCCTTTGCGTTGTTCCCGGTTCACTGGATTTCGGCAAGGTAGGCCTGCACATTCCTTCCGCGCCCGCATCGATTGCCATCACCAACTGCGGAAAAATTAAGATTGTTATCGACAACATATCGACCACCAATTCTCAGCAGTTCTCGCACACAGACAGTTGTCCCCATCAGCCCCTTGCTCTTGCGCCGGGTGCTGCCTGCGCGGTAGCTGTCCGTTTCTTCCCTGATGGAGAAGGATTGCGCCAGGGTGATCTGCTCATCAACTCTGAAAAGGATAAGGATAAGGACAAAGTCACTATTCATTTATCCGGCACAGGCGTGGCAACGAAGACAACTCTCTCAACGACGCACATCGTCTTCCTGCCGCAGTTGGTCGGAACGCAAAGCAAACCCGGCTACGTGACAATTCGGAACTCGGATACCGAACATGCGCTGCGCATTGACAGCGTGACGATCGAAGGCAATTTCGTCCTGGTGCCGGGGATACTCCCTTGTGCCGTGCCCGGAGATCTCCGTGCATCCGGGCCTTGCACTCTGGCCGTCTCGTTTACACCCCATACATCAGGATCACTCGAGGGACGGCTCATTATCAATGACTCCGATCCCGCATCTCCCCATGTCATCGCGCTCAATGGAATCTCAACCGGCATCGACATTGCGCCGACCCAGTTGGTATGGGACCGCAATGTTGTAGGTGCTGCCGCGGAGACCAAAGAGTTCACCGTGCACGCAGTCGGAGAACAGGCGCTTCAAATCGAAAACATCAAAACTCATGGAGACTTCGAGCAGCACAATTCGTGTGGGAAAGAGTTACACGCAGGTACGTCTTGCACCGTAACGGTAACGTTCAGACCAACAGAATCCGGCAAAAGAGTGGGCTCAGTGTCGATCACGGATTCCGACCCGACAAGGGCGCAATCCGTTTTCCTCATCGGATGGGGTGGCGTCGCCTCTCTTTTACCATCAGCCCTCGTTTTCGAACCTCAAGCGATGGGGACCACCAGTCCTCCTCAGACGGTCACCTTGAAAAACTATGGGAATACTCCCCTCACCATATCCAGCATCAATGTGAACGGCGATTTCGCGGTGCCCGCCAAAACTTGCGGTGAAAGCCTGCAAGCTGGCCAGAGTTGCACTCTCAACGTTTCATTCTCGCCGACTCATAGCGGTGCGGCGACTGGCTTCGTCGCCGTTGATGAGAGCGGCGACAAAACGCCCGTCAAGGTAACCGTGACCGGCACCGCAGCTGAATCGGCCCCTCAGCCGGGTTCCCCCCGATAAAAGTAGGCAACGCGCAAACCTTCATGCCCGAACATTGCATCCAAAGCGGGCACATGTGAGAGCGCATGCTTATGGACCGTCGTAGCACCGCAGAACTGCGCGATGAACTACACCGCCTCATGACGGAGCAAATGGAGAGCCTGCAAAAACAAACCTTTATCTGGCTCGACGAAACGGAAGTGAAGCAACAGGAGGAGCGGCTCAAGCGCATCCGCGAAATGTCTGCCGATTTTCTTGCCGCATTGAAAAGAGAAAAGAAATGAAAAGAGCATTGAAAAGAAATGAGACGTAGCTCAACCTCGAGCGGTCCAAAGTTGAAAGGAGAAACTATGGCCGACAAGCCGAGCGTTACGTTGCCTGGAAAGGTTGAAAATCTTATCCCGCCTTCCCATCCCCGCGAGCTCGAAAAGGCGCAGATCTCGGTTGAAGGCGCCGATACTCTGTATCAGGAAATCCGCATCAAAAACTCGCTGACCGACGAAAACGGCGACGAGGTGCGCCTCAAGAAAAGCGCTGAGGTAGAAGTCACCGTCGAAGCCGACCAAAACGCAACCACCCCCAAAAACGCTGCGGACAAATGATCCTATCGCGCGATTCGGTTGTCGAGGCGGGGAACAGTGAAATCCCCTTCAAGCTTTTTTTAACAGGCGGCTGAGCCACACCAAAATCACCGCGCCCACAAACGCTACAATAATGGAGCCGATCATGCCGCCGCCCGGCCAGATCCCCAACATCCCGAAAACCCAGCCGCCCAGTACGCCACCGAGAATGCCGAGAATGATGTCTACAACCACGCCGTAGCCACCGCCCTTCATCACCTGTCCCGCCAGCCAGCCAGCGATCAGTCCACAAACAATCCACGCGATGAATCCCATGTCGGCTCCTCCTTCGTGTCTGTTTTAGCAGACCGACACTCTACACCCGGCAGGATCAACACTCAAGTGCCGCTTTCTTGGGGTAGTGGTGCACTTTGATGGTCACTACCGAACCGCAGAGAAAAAAATACCCGAGTTAAACAGTTCCGACTTTCAACGCGCGGGTCCTCTGTCGGGCTAGATCGCCTATCTGCTGCCGCATTCCTTGGAGATGGTTTTGACCGAGCTGACCGTGAGCGTTACAGAAGAAGGTGACCGTCCGGCATCTGAGCTGTCGCTCAAAGTCGGTGATTTCGTTCCGGTCACCTTCACTTGCTGGCCGAGGTATTGGCCCAGCTTGATGTTGTCGGCAGCGTGAAGCACATAACTGTTGCCTGGATCAGACTGTGTCAGTATGTAATCCTCACTCTGCCGACTTACGCATCCCTGTACTGTCACTTGCCCCTTCGCCTTGGTTGACGGTTGAGACTGAGCTTGACCTGATTGTGCGGCCAAATTGCTACCCACAAACAACAGCACGAACACAGTCGTCTTGATCATTAGTGAGACCTCCCGGAAAAGGATTTCATTATCTTTCTGCTTGGGCGAGTAGTCAACCCTACGATTTCACCTTGTTCGCGTGCTTTTTTCTGGTCATCACCATGGGGTCGCACGAACCGACGAGCTGAGATCGCGCTCCGCATGGTTAATCAGTTGGATCGCTAGCCTGCCCAGCTCAAGCCGAGGCTAGCAATGAATCAGGGTCTGCTCTATCGTTGCCCGGGAGCGGATGACGCGCAAACCGGAGGTTATGTCGAGGGCGAGCAAACCGTCTGGAGGTGATTTATTAGACAGGTTCTAAATCTGTAACCCTGATTTGCCAGCCTAGTTTTTGACCGATGTATCCAGACCCTCGCACGTATGTCCAACGAATTGGAGTTGAAGGCTCTGCTGTGCCTCTGCAACCCGGTTCAGCGCCGTCAGCGGCACCTTAAACTCGCGGCTGCAAGCCGAGCAAACCGCAATCACCGGAACCATCCCAAGCCATTTCGTCACTCTCAGTCTTCGCTTCTGCGCGTCCATGTTCCGTCACCCATGGTTCATTCGAGTATGGTTCATTCGAGACAGACAAAATACCCGGGCCAATCGTAAGATCTATCCGAGCGACTCCCATGAGGTCGCAGCATGCCTTCTCCCACTCAATCTGAACCTATTTGCTGGATTTGCGGCAAGCCCTGCACATTGGAAGAATGCCGGGTGGATGCCGACGGCCATCCCATGCATGAGCACTGCTACGTCGCAGCCCTGAAGCAGAAAAAGAAACCCATTCAAGAAATCTAATGGTCCTTCGCCCCTGCGCGAACTCGGTGGCTCCTTAGAAATTCAGTCGGAGGGGAAGGGAACCTTGGTCACTGCCACTCTCCCCGTGAAGAAAACGAACCGTTGACTGGATGCCCCATTTCCCGTCGGCCTTTGCGAGAACGCCTGCCGTGAGCGATGCCGAAGATGGATTTCCCGTCGGCCACAGAACCCGCGCGGCGCTCTTCGCGAGAAGTGGGACGGCCCTGGGTCGAGCGAGACAGCTAAGCCGCCGCCAGTCCCTAACGAAAATACGTACCACCTTTTAGCACCGCTTCCACTGCCTTCAAAAGTGAACCGATATCAGCCTTCTGCACCGGGCCCTTGATCCCAGCCCTTTTTGCCTCTTCCTCCAATTGCGGCGAAGGATCGATCGTCATCATAAGCACCGGCGACTCCGGATGTTGGCTGGAGAGGTTGCGCCCCGCCTCCAGCCCGCTCATCTCAGGCATCACGAAATCCATCACCGTAATGTTGGGCGCATGCGCTCCCCACATTTCCAGAGCGCGACACCCGTTTTCGGCCTCCCCAACAACAATCCAATCTCGCGGCGCTTCGAGGGCAGCTCGAAGGTAGGCTCGCATCATCGCGTTATCTTCTACTAGGAAAATGCGAACCACCCCGCCTACTCTAAACCAATATCAACCTACGGACGAGCGGCCGCCGGCTAAGACTAGGTTGTCAGTCAGCTAACAATAAGCTACCTCCTCAGTCCATGCCGAGCCATACAGCTGGCACCTTATGAAGTACCTGATTCGACGCCAGATCGGCATCCTCAATGAGGGAGATCGTCGTCATCGCAAATGAAATGAAATCCGGGGACTCTCTCAGACTGCGTAACGAGGCTCGCACCGTATTCCGAATTCTATTAGCAAAATTTCATTGAGCCTCCCTCCGGACCAAAGGTCGATTCTGGCTCATAGTCCTGATGCGAACACCAAATCCGCCGATAATGAAGAAGGGAGTCCGAAATCGCGCCGCGTTCGCCCTCGGCACATTCGATGCCAGTCGGCAATTAAATAGTTGGTCATTAAAACCGAGCAATCAGGAAGCTGAACAGCATTGCGAGGAACCGGCAAGAAAGGCTGTACCGCAATGACAATGACAAAGATTCTCCTGGTCGAAGACAGCAAGTTCTTAAGACTTGCGACTGAGCGGGCGTTGGCGCGCACCGGTTATGACGTCAGCAGTGCCGCCGACGGCGACCAAGCCTTGACCTTGGCGCGCGCAAATTTGCCCGATCTCATTCTGTTGGACATGTTACTGCCCAAACTAAGTGGTTTGGATGTTCTCAAGTCGTTAAAGAAAGATCCTTTGACCAAGTCGATTCCCGTCGTTGTGATGACCGGCATGACGCAGAAGAATGCCCAGCGGCTCCGGGAAGATGGAGCAGTCGGGTTTCTGGAAAAATCCTCCCTCGAGTTGGACAAGGGATCGGAAAAGCTGTTGACGGCCGTGCGCGACATCCTCGCCAATCTCTCCACCGAACAAGCACACAAAACAACGGCCTGAGAGGGAACCGCAGCATCGGACTGCCTCCGACCCGGGCTGCCTCACCGGGAACCTCCCTCGCGGCTGGCGGAGTGGGACGGGTGGCCCAGGCTTTTGATTTCGTCGGGTTGAAACATGATTCAGAGTTGTTGGATTTAGCAAATTGTAGAGTTACCTGCCCGTCCACTTCCACCCGCAATAGTCAAGACATCCACAAGCAGGACTTTGTGGCCAGCGGCGGGTTTGGTCGGAGTCATACAGCGCTGCCTCTCGTCACGAACAACGGGAGTGCTACTCAGGTTCATTTTCGGAAGTGTATAAAAGTGAACAGTCCTTGAAACCGTTAGCACGTAATGTGTCCCATGTCAGAAAGCTCGAAGTGCGGTCATGGGTTAGCGGCGAGAACACCGACCATTCCGACCCTCACGACCGCGTTACTTTACTAAATTCAAGCGAGCACGTTTCAGGCCGGACTTACATGGGACCGGCCTTTTTCCATTGCTCGACATCAGAAGACACACCACGCTGATTCATCCGATTTTCCCCACAGGCAACTGATGAGGTGCAGGCTCGGAACTGAGCTTTTTTGAACAGATTTCGACATCTCAGGAATGAGAAAGTTCTGCCAGAAGCATTTGCAAGCAAGACGGAGCCTGCAGTTATGTTTCGCCCGAAAATGGGCGCTCAATCCACGTAACTCGTGTCAGCAGAGCGTTCACCGAGCAAGCGAGGGATGATGCGCCAGAGGAATCACAATGTATATCCGCTTCATTCGCACGCTGTTGTTCGCACTCATCGTGCTGTCGATTTCGGCAGCGTCATTTGCGCAAATTGGCGTGGCCATTAGGATCGGCCCGCCCCCGCTACCTGTATATGAGCAGCCTCTTTGTCCAGGGGACGGCTATCTCTGGACACCTGGCTACTGGGCCTACGATTACGACGTCAATGATTACTACTGGGTGCCGGGTACATGGGTGATGTCGCCGGAAATCGGCTTCCTGTGGACTCCAGCCTATTGGGGTTGGGGCGGCGACGGATTTGTTTTCTATGACGGCTACTGGGGTCCGCACGTAGGCTTCTACGGCGGGATCAATTACGGCTTCGGCTATTTCGGTGTAGGCTTTGAAGGCGGGCGTTGGGACGGCGGACACTTTTTCTACAACCGTTCCGTGAGCAACGTGGACATCACTAACATTCACAATGTTTACAACACTACCGTGATCAACAACAACGTGAGCCACGTTAGTTACAACGGTGGCAATGGTGGAATCAGCGCTCGTCCGACACCTGAGGAGGAGTCCGCGACGCGTGAGAGACACATCCCGCCGGTAGCGACTCAAACTCAACATGCTCAGGCGGCCCGAGCCAACCCGCAGCAACGGGCGTCAGAGAACATGGGCAAGCCAGGAGTTGCGGCGACACCCCGGCCCGGAGATTTTAATGACCGTGGCGCTGCCCCGGCCAAAGAAGCAGGCGGATCTTATACTCCAGCCAATCGCGGAGCAAATCAGGGGCGCGCAGCGAACAACGGTGCTCAACCCAGCGCGACCGTTCATCCTCACGACCTTCCGCCCTTGGCGCCGAGCACTCCAAACACGGGCAACCCGAAGCTGGACAAGAAGTACCAGCAGCAGCAGCAAAAGCAAATCACGAAGCAGCAGCACGAACGAGATAAACTCCAGCAGCAGCAGGACCAGGAGCACCTGAATCTGGATAAACAGAAAGCGAATGATGCGCAAAAGCAGCAGGTGGAGCAGAAGCACCAGCAACAGACACAGCAATTGCAGCAAAAACACCAGCAGCAGACGCAGCAGTTGCAGCAGA
>DAIUEW010000102.1:0-10750 GCA_036844925.1 Candidatus Sulfotelmatobacter sp. | reverse complement strand
CATGGTGGCCACCGAGTTCGTCTACAACTACATAAAGGATAAACGTACCGTCGGCGTCATTCGCGAGTTCCCCGAGCGAAATCTGGTGGAAGTGGCGGAACCGATCGGAGTCATCTTCTCGATCACACCGATTACGAACCCTACTTCCACGGTGCTCTTCAAATGCATCATGGCCATCAAGACGCGGAACGCGGTTATTTTCAGTCCCCATCCTAACGCGTGGCGTTGTTGCTCCGAGGCCGTGAAGATCATGTATGAGACTGCGATAAAGCATGGTGCGCCCGAAGGCGTTTTTGCCTGCCTGGAATCGCACACTCTGCTAGACAACGCCTACCTCATGGGGCACAAAGACGTGGGCTTGATTGATGCCACCGGCGGGCCGGGCGCAGTCAAAGCCGCCTATAGTTCGGGCAAGCCAGCCCTGGGCGTAGGACCGGGCAACACCCCGGTCTATTTGGAAAAAACGGCGGACGTGAATACCGCCGTGACCGACATCATCCTCTCGAAGACGTTCGATAACGGCACCATCTGTGCGTCAGAGCAAACGGCCGTGATCGACGATCAGATTTATGACTTCGTGCTAAAGAAATTTTCGGAACTGGGCGCACACATCTGCAACGAGAAAGAGACGAGACTTCTGGCGCGCACGGTCATCGATCCTGAGACTGGGTTTATGCAGCCCATGGCAGTCGGGCAAAAAGCTGCAGATATCGCCCGTCTCGCAGGTATTTCCGTGACGGCAGGCACCAAACTTTTGATTGCGCCAATTGATGGCGTGGGCCGGGAACACCCGTTGTCGGTGGAGAAGCTATTCCCAGTGCTCGCGGTCTATCGCGCGAAATCTGTCGATGAGGCGCTGAAGGTGTGCGTCGATGTGAATCATGCCGGTGGGCTTGGACATACAGCGGTCATTTTCTCGCGCGACGATGAGGTTATCCGCAGGTTCAGCGAGCTGATGAACGCAGGGCGGATCCTGGTGAACTCGCCCGGCTCAGTCGGAGCCGTGGGCGGCGTTTACAACGATCTCGCACCGACCTTTTCCTTCGGATGCGGCACCGGCGGCGGCAACAGCACCACCGATAACGTCAATATCTATCACTACCTCAATATCAAGCGCGTGGCTCGGAGGACGCAAGCCCACATGTGGTTCCGAGTTCCCAATCAGATTTATTTCAACCTGAATGCGGTGGAAAATGTGCGTCAGTTCCCGTCGCTATCGACCATCATTATTACTAACCCGGCTCTGGAGAAGTTTGGCCACGTCGATGTTGTCCGGCGCTACATTCCGGAGGGAACTCACGTCCACGTCTCGGTTATTCCCGATGCGGAGCCAGAGATAAAGGTGGTGATGCAGGGAGTGGAGGCGCTCAACTTCTACAAAGCGGACCAGATCATCGCATTGGGCGGCGGGTCGGTGATTGATGCGGCAAAGATCATGAAACTCAAGTACGAGTCGCCCGACGCGGACCTGGAAGAGCTGGCCGCACCGTTTCTTGATCTGCGTAAGCGCGTCGTCCAGTACCCGACCGACAAAAGCAACCGGGTGCGACTGATTGCCATTCCTACTACCAGCGGTACGGGGAGCGAAGTCACTCCCTTTGCCGTCCTCACCGACAAAGCGCGGGCACGCAAGGTGACCCTCGCCGACTACTCGCTGACCCCGGATGTGGCCATCGTCGATCCGCAATTCGTTATGTCGATGCCGAAGGGCCTTACCGCCGATACCGGCATCGACTGCCTGACCCATGCGCTGGAAGCCGCGGTATCCAGCTACGCGTCCGCTTACACCGATTGCAACGCCATGCAGGCGATGCGGATGGCGTTCAAGTATCTGCCCATCGCCTATGAGAATCCCCGCGATGAAGAGGCACGCTTGATGATGCACAATGCCGCCTGCATTGCGGCGATGGCATTTGCCAATGCGTCGGTGGGCGTGAATCATGCGCTGGCGCATGCTTTCGGGGCGCGCTTCGGCGTGGCGCACGGACGAGCCAATGCGCTCATGTTGCCGCACGTCATTGCGTATAACGCGTCCGTGCCCACGAAGTTTCTGCCGTCGCCTTACCAGAAGGGGTATATCGCACACAGGAAGTACGCGACGATCGCGGATCTGCTGGGTCTGGGCGGCCACACGATTGACGAAAAGGTGAAGAACCTAGTGGTGGCGACAGAACAGTTACTCGACCAACTGGGGTTCCCGCGTTCGATCGCCGAACTGGGAATTTCGAAGGAAGAGTTCGAGCGGGCGATCCCTGATCTGACCAAGCTGGCCTTTGACGATCCTTCCTGGCGGTCGAACCCGCGCATGCCCCTGATGAGCGAATTGGCCGATTTGTTTTGGAAGGCCTATGAGGGACGCCGCCCGGCAAGGGTGACCGCTGCAATCAGGAATCAAAACGCGTAGGGATGGTGGTGCTTATGGCAATGATCGCCGTGTGGCTGAAGATTGATGAAGAGCGCGTGGTTCAGGCGTTGCACGAAGCTGCGGAAAAACTGGACAGCGTTGAGGGCGAAATGGCTTTGGATTTTTCTTCCGTGCAGCGGATCGATGCCGGCGCGCTACGCGGGATGGAAGAGTTCGAGACCTTAGCGGGTGACAAGGGCGTCAAGGTGGTGTTGCGCGGTGTCAACGTCGGCGTCTACAAGGTGCTCAAGCTGGCGAAGCTAACGTCGCGATTTTCTTTCGCGAGCTGAGATGGGCGATGGTTTCGTAAACGAAAGTCGGTAATTAGGTTCGGCAACTGAAGTTTACTAACTGAAGGAGATCGGCGATGCAGAACCAGCAGCAGGGTGACCGTCTTTCCTGGGGAGACACGGTTTTCCTCCATCTCGAACGCGAAGGTATGCCCTTGAACGTGGCCTCTGTCTGCGTGTTTGAGGGTAAGATTCCCTTCGAAGATTGCGTCCAGTTTGTCGAGTCGAAGCTGCCGCTGATTCCCCGGTACCTTAAGCGCGTAGTGCCTCCGCTCCTTAATATTGGGCTTCCCAGTTGGGAATACGATCCAACCTTCGACATCCACCGCCATGTACGCGAGGCGACGCTCAAGCACGGCACCGATGCCGAGTTGAAGACGCTGGCAGGGAAAACTCTGAGCAAGGTGATGGACCGGCAGCATCCGCTTTGGGACCTGACGCTGGTGCATGGACTGCAAGGCGATCGCAGCGGGCTCATTTTCCGCCTGCACCACTGTCTGGCCGATGGCATCGCCGGGGTCGGAATCATGAATGTGATCATGGATACGAGTCCGATAGCACCCCGTCTGCCTCGACGAAAGCTCCGGCTCCAAGTTCCGGCGCCTCGTAACGTGTGGAGCTCGATCACCGATGGCTGCGTGGATTCCTATTCTGAATTCAGCAAACGAATTCTCGATGGGCTGGCCAACCTAACGAGCATGGCGGAGCGCTTCGCCGCGAACGGCGGAAAACTGGCCACCGACGAGTTCACCAATCTACTTCCAGAACTCAGCGCATCCACCGAGCGGTTGCGGTTCAACGTTCTCTATCGCGGACCGCAGAAATTCGCCTGGGCCGAAATCCCGCTGGCGGAAGTGAAAGCCATAAAACAAGCCTGCGGAACCAGCGTGAATGACGTCATTCTCGCGCTGGTCACCGCGACCATCCGGCGCTATGTCGAGTTGCATGGCGATCATGTCAAGGGAACGCTGCTGCGCATGATGGTTCCGGTCAATCTGCGAGGCAGTGATAGTCCAGGCGAGTTGGGGAACCGCATCTCTCTGGTCCCGGTCACCATTCCGCTGGACATTCGCAACCCGCGGAAACTGTTGGCGGCTGTCCATCGCAGAACGGAATTCCTCAAGGGCGCCCACACCGCCGAATTAGTAAGTTTGGCCGGTGGCTTGATCGGCATGTTCCCGACTACGGCGCTAGCCCTGGCCGGCCAGGTCATAAGCCAGGTTCCGTTCACGCCCTTCAACATGGTGTGCACCAACGTGCCTGGACCGCAATACCCTCTGTATCTGCTCGGCCACAAGATGCTGGGCTGCTATCCCTATGTGCCGATTGGCGGCGAGATGACGCTCAACTGCGCCATCCTGACTTATAACGGCACGGCGTATTTCGGCTTCAGCGGATGTGCGCAAGCGGTTCCTGATCTGCGGCGTTTAGAAACGTTCCTGAAGTTAAGTTTCACGGAATTGCGCGCAGCCACCGAGGTCAAACCGTCGTCACAGAAAAAAGCAGAAAAGAAACAGGAGAAGAGAGTGCGTGCGAAGGTGAAGGTTGCATCGACACCGGCCCGAGCTCCGAAGTCAGTACGCGCAACCATCACTGTTCCCCCTCCTGCTCCAGTGGAATCAGCAGTGGCAGCAGGTCCCCCGGTTAGGGAGGAGAAAATCTTGACACAATTGATCGCCTAGCGATCGTCAGCAGGAGAGTGACGTGGGAGGTACTCAGTCAGCTGCGCAGTTAACATCTTGGTTGATCCCCGGCCAAACCCTCTTCCTAACTATTCATCTTCTAGGAGTTGTGGGCTTCTCCTACATCGTGGCAAGACGCCTGGTGCCGCTCGTTCGAGCGAATCGTGATTTCCGCTTTGACCAGCCATGGGCTCGACTCGAAAGGGTTCTGAAATTTTGGCTGGGGCAGTGGAAGCATCCCCGCTACAGAGCTGCAGGAATCCTTCACATTGTTATTTTTGCCGGCTTCCTCGTCCTGGCAATGCGCGCCTTCACCACGCTCATTGTCGGTGTCTCTCCGAATTTCGTCATGCCCGGCCTTGGCGGACGAGCCGGCCCGGTCTACGACATCATCACGGATTACGCCGCCACCGTTGTTTTCTTCTGCATGGGGATTGCAATAGTTCGCCGTCTGGTTTTCAAGCCGGCGCGATATGAGGTTCCGCCGCGATTCGGCAAGGCCCACACCGCGGACGCCATCTTTCTGCTGTCGCTGATCGCGATCTTGATGGTAGCCGATAGCCTCTTCGCCGCCGCCAGGGCCGCTGGCCAGGCGCAGTCGGGCCAAGCCGTCGAAGCGTTGGCGGCATTTTCGCTGCCCTGGGTGTTGCAGAAGGCTCTCGTCGCAACCTCCTTGCCCGTTCTCGGAAGTGTTTATTTCGGAGCCTATCTTCTCCACGAACTGACTTTCTATTTCCTGCTCTGCTATCGGCCCTTTGGAATCCAGTTCCACGTTGAGACTTCGCTCTTCAATATTTACTTCGCCAAGTTGGACCGCGAGATTCTGAAGCCGGTGCGCTGGGGCGTCAGCGACGAGCATCTCGATCAGGTGAAATCCTTCGGAGTAAAGTCCTTCGAAGACTTTACGTGGAAGCACATGCTCGATTTTTATTCCTGTGCAGATTGCGGGCGCTGCTCCGACAATTGCCCAGCGAATGCCGTCGGAAGGCCGTTGTCCCCACGATTCATCACCACTAAGGCAAGGGATTACTCTTTCCAGCACTATCCGATGTTTGGCAACTCGGGCAACGGCAAGCCTCTGATCGGGAATATTTATTCCGAGGATGAAATCTGGTCGTGTACGACTTGCGGCGCTTGCGAAGCGGAATGTCCGCTACTGGTCGAATACATCGACAAGATCGTCGATTTGCGGCGGGGAATGATCGATGACGGGAATGTGCCTCAGTCCCTGCAGAAGCCGCTGAAGGCGCTGGAAAGCCGCGGCAATCCTTACGGCAAGATGGAGAAGAAGAAGGCCGACTGGACGAAAGCGAAAGAGTTCCAGCAAATCTGCAACGTCAAGGTCGTGGACGGGAAAAATGGTGCAGACACTCTGTACTTTGTCGACAGCATCACCTCCTACGATGACCGCATGCAATCGATTGGGCGGGCAACGGCAAAGATCCTCAACCACGTTGGCGAAAATTTCGGAATTTTAGGAGCGGCGGAAAAAGATAGTGGACATGAGGTCCGGCGCTTCGGGGAAGAAACGCTTTTCATGGCTTTACGCGACCATAACGTGGAGGCCATCAAAGCCTCCGGCGTCCGGCGGATCGTTACGTCTGACCCGCACGCCTACAACGCGCTGAAACACGACTACAAGGATGTGCCGCCGGTGGAGCACATCAGCCAGGTGATCGCGCGCGAAGTGAAAACCGGCAAGATCAAGTTCAATCCTGTCGAGAACAAAGAGGCTGTCTACACCTACCACGATCCCTGTTATCTGGGGCGGCATAACCAGGTTTACGACGATCCTCGAGATGTGCTGGATGCGATTCCCGGGTTGAAGCGAGTCGAAATGACGCGGTCTCGCGACCGCTCGTTCTGCTGCGGCGGTGGCGGACTGATGCTGTTCTACGAGCCGAAAGAAGATCAACGAATGGGCGTAAAGAGAGTTCAAATGGCCGCGGAAGCTGGAGCCAACGTGATCGTGACCGCTTGCCCGTTCTGCATGACGAATATAGAAGATGCGATCAAAGTCGCGGGCCTGGAGGGAAGGATGACCGCCATCGATTTGGCGGAACTGGTCGATCAACAAATCGCACGTGAAAGCCCGGAAGCGGCATGAGCGGCGGCAATGTCAAGACGAATGCGCGGAGGTGAACGTGGAGATTCTGGTTTGTGTAAGAAGAGTGCCCGACACGTCGGAAAACGAGATTCAACTCAACCGGGCCGGTAATGACATCGAGCGCGACGAGTTGGTCTATTCCATCAATGAAGCGGACAACTATGCCGTGGAAGAAGCCTTGCAGATCGTCGCCCGGCTCGGAGGCAGCGTCACGGTCGCGACCGTTGGGAGCGAGGATGACGAGGAGGTCCTGCGGCGGGAAATGGCGATGGGCGCAAACCACGGCGTGCTGATCACAGACGAGGCCTTCACCGGGTCGGATGGCAACGGCATCGCCACCATCCTCGAAGCCTTCGTTAAGAAAGAAAACTACGACCTCATTCTGACCGGCGTGCAGGCCGAGGACGGAGGCGCGCAGGTCGGAGGAATGCTGGCGGCGTTGCTCGACTATCCGTTCGCTTCTTTGGTGAATGCCATTGAAGTTGTCGATGGCAAGAAGCTGAAGATCAGCCGTGAGATCGAAGGCGGCAACAGAGAGATCAACGAGATCGATCTGCCGTGTGTGCTTTCGATTCAGACCGGAATCAATGAACCGCGCTATGTCGGCATGCGCGGCATCCGGCAAGTGGCCTCCGTTCCCATTCCAACTTTCGGCATAGCGGAGTTAGGCCTTGACGCGAGCGCTGTCGGAGGGACCGCCGCCAAAGTGAAACGCGTGGACTATTTCGTGCCCTCACTGGGCAAGGGAGCGGAAATTTTGCACGGCAGCCGGGAAGAAAACATCGACCGAGTTCTGGAGTTAGTGGCAGCCAAAGGAGGGTTGAAATAATGGCTCGCATCTTCGCTTACATCGTGCATAAAAATGGCGCGGTCGACGATTCCGCGTTCGAGCTGGCGGCAGCCGCGCGAAAGATCGATCCTGATGCTTCGCCGACCGCCATTGTCACCGGTTGGGGCGCGGACCTGGATGCGGCGTGCCAGACCCTCTGCGCTTCTTACCCCGAGATTTGGAAAATCGCCAATGAAGCTCTTGCCTACCCCAATGCTGAACTAATAAGGAAGGGCCTGGTCAAGATCCTGCCGGGCAACAGCATTGTTTTAGTTGCCCACGAGCATTTCGGAATCGATCTGGCGCCCGGTCTCTCCATCAAGCTGAATTCAGCATTCGTCTCTGACGTTCTGGACATCGCTGGAGTTGAAAGCGCCAGCTTCCAAGCCGTCCGCCAGGAATTCGGCGGCCAAGTGAGCGCCCACGTTCGGTGTGACATTTCCTCCGGCGCGGTGATCACGACACGTCCGGGCGCATTCAAACCGCAGGGAGGCACTCCCAGCAATGGCACCGTGATCGACAAGTCAGGGGATGTCGGCGCCCTCACTGCAGGACGGCGTTATCTCGAAACGGTCGTCGCCGAGGCCGGCGATGTCGATATCACCAAGCACAACATTCTGGTTTCTATCGGCCGTGGCATTCAGGAAAAAGATAATGTGGCCATCGCGCGGGAACTGGCTGACGCCTTGGGCGCCGCAGTGAGCTGCTCGCGACCCGTGGTCGATGCCAAGTGGATGGAGAAGTCGCGTCAGGTGGGCTCGTCGGGCAAGACCGTCAAGCCCAAAGTCTATCTGGCATGCGGCATCAGTGGCGCCTGTCAGCATTTGGCCGGCATTAAGGGTAACCCGTTCCTGATCGCGATTAACAAGAACCCGAAAGCTCCAATATTCCAGGTTGCGGATGTCGGCATCGTCGATGACCTTCTGGAGTTTTTGCCGGAATTAACCAACAAAGTTCGTGAAATGCGCAGCGCCGCATAACTAGAGAGGAACCGCCATGATCACAGGTAAAACCCTGAAGCTGAGTTTGAAGTCGCTCAAGGACTTCGCGAAGAAACGTCTGCCCGACGAGGTCCTCCGGGAGCTCGATGACAAGGACGAGTGCCCGCTCGATATCGTCCGCCACATGTGCAGTCCCGACAAGCTAGGCATTCAGCTCCTGTTCATTCCCGAAGAGTTCGGCGGCATGGGAGGCGGAACGTTCGATGTGTACTGCATCTGCGAAGAAATGGCGCGCATCGACCTGGGTGTCGCCACGGCCGTGCTGGCCACTTTCCTGGGCAGCGATCCGATCAGTGTCGGCGCCACTCCCGAGCAAAAGAAAATCTGGCTGACGCGCATCGCCGAAGAGGGCTTGTTGTTCGCCTACGGCGCCACGGAGCCCGAAGCGGGCAGTGATCTGGGAGCGCTTCGCACCACAGCGGATCGCGTCACCGAAAATGGCGAAGTCACCGGCTACAAAATTAATGGCAACAAGCAATGGATCAGCAATGGCGGAATCGCGGACGCCTACACGGTTCTGGCCAACACGCCCAGCGGTCCAAGTTGGTTCATCGTGGAGAAAGATGCGAAGGGTTTCACTCACGACGAACCGGAAGACAAGCATGGCATCCGGCTGAGCAACACGGCAGCTCTTGCGCTCAACGATGTCTACGTTCCCGCCGACCGGCTCGTTGGCGGCGTCGAAGGCCAGGGATTGAATCAAGCGCAGGCCGTGTTCGGCTATACGCGGCTGATGGTGGCGGCGTTTGGCCTCGGAGCCGGATGGTCAGCACTCGACCGTGCCATTCCTTATTCCACCAAGCGTATCCAGGCCGGAGCGCCGCTCTCGCAAAAGCAAGGATACACCCACAAGCTGATCGTGCCGCACGTAGCGCGTCTTGAGGCAGCTCGCGCTTACATCGAAGAAACCGCGGAGCGTATCGACACTGGCATCGAAGGCAGCTTGAACACCGAGGGCGCTATCGCGAAGTACATGGCGACGGAGGCGGGCAATGCGGCCGCCGAGGCCAGCATCCAGGCGCTGGGTGGTTACGGTTACACGCACGAATACATGGTGGAGAAGATCAGTCGCGACGTTCGCATCACCACGATTTACGAAGGTACCTCCGAGATCATGGAGATGACCATCAGCCGCGATCGCTGGCAGTCTCACCTCAAAACGCGCGGGCAGCATTATCACGAACGGGCGCGAGAGTTCGAGGCGTTGCGCGCCCGCCATCCCAACGTGGGTGCGGATATTGCGGCGCTGGCTCTGCATGCGCTGGCCGAGATTATGGAAAAAGCGCGGGTGGCGCGTCTCACACGCTTCCAACATATTCTCTTGCGCCTGGGCGAGTTGATCGCATATGCGGAGTGCGCGGGTAGTTTGTCTCGCCGCGCTGCGCTCATGGCTGAAGGTAAGCTCAACGAAAAAACGAACCGGCGTTTCGATGCGACCGCGCTCGCCGCGATCAGCCGCGTTTTTGCCCGCGACGCCGCGCTCAAAGTCGCCGAAGACGGTTTACGCTGGGTCATCGGAGCCGGCGGCGTAAGCGATTCGGAGATCGCCGCATTCGAAACAAGTTTGGGATTGCCCGCCATTCATCGCGCGCAATCGGGCCTGATTTCAGATTTGGATTACGTAGCAGATGTACTGTACGGCCGCGCGGCCAAGACAGAAGTCCTAGCCGCGTAGCGTTTAAGCATGAGTTTTGCAGGAGTCTTGTCATGGAAAACACTTCTTATCGTGCCATAGCAATAGTGGGGGCGGGAGCCATTATGCCCGACGCCGCGAATGTTCCAGCCTTCTGGGAAAATGTGAAAAACGGTCGCTATAGCATCACGGAGGTTGACCGTGACCGCTGGGATCCCGCGCTCTACTTCGATCCCGACCATAATGCACCGGACAAGACTTATTCAACCATCGGCGGCTGGGTGCGTGACTACGTGTGGGATCCGATGAAGTGGCGTCTAGGTGTCCCGCCGCGCGTCATCGACGCCATGGATGAGGCGCAAAAATGGGCGATCGCATGCACTCGGGAAGCGCTAGAAGACTATGGATTTCCCAAGCGGCCTCTGAACCTGGATCGCACCGCAGTGATTCTCGGCAATGCCATGGCGGGGGAAAAACATTACTTCACTGCCTTGCGCTTGTACTTTCCGGAATACGCTCATGAGTTGGCCGAAAGTGCCAGCTTCGCCACTCTGCCGGAGACGCTGCGCCGCGACATTACTAGAGAACTGCACGACCGGATGGCCAACCGCATTCAGGATGTTACGGAAGACACCATGCCTGGCGAATTGGCTAATTGCATTGCAGGGCGCATCGCGAACATTTTCAACTTCCACGGACCCAACTACGTTGTGGACGCGGCCTGTGCCTCCGCGATGGCGGCCATCAGTGCGGCGGCCGAGGGATTAGTGGCGAACGATTTTGACATCGCGGTCACTGGCGGCA
>DAIUEW010000101.1:0-11001 GCA_036844925.1 Candidatus Sulfotelmatobacter sp. | reverse complement strand
GCAACTTTAATATCCATCTGCAGTGCGGTGATACCATCTTTCGTGCCAGCGACCTTGAAGTCCATATCGCCGTAATGATCTTCCGCGCCCGCAATGTCTGTGAGGATGGCATACTGCTCGCCTTCCTTCACCAATCCCATCGCGACGCCGGCTACGGGAGCCTTCAACGGAACTCCCGCATCCATCAGCGAGAGCGACGCGCCGCAAACCGTCGCCATCGACGACGATCCGTTCGACTCGAGAATGTCCGAGACCACGCGCATTGCGTAGGGCCACGACTCTTCTGAAGGCAGCACGCCCGAGATGGCGCGCTCCGCCAGTGCTCCGTGCCCGATTTCCCTGCGCCCCGCTCCGCGCAGGAACGCAACCTCACCCACCGAGAACGGCGGAAAATTGTAATGCAGGATAAAGCGTTTCTTGGCTTCACCTTCGAAGCCTTCAAGGCGCTGCATATCGTCGCTGGTGCCGAGGGTGGTTGTTACTAATGCCTGTGTTTCGCCGCGGGTGAAGATTGCGCTGCCGTGGGTGCGGGGCAAAACACCGGCTTCGATCCAGATCTCTCGGACTTCGTCAAACGCGCGGCCATCGGGGCGACGTTTCTTTTCGATAACCATTTCGCGGAAGATACGCTCGCGCAGAGTTTCGAAATACTGCTTGAGCTTCGCCTGCGCCTCTTCGTCGTCTTCGGGAATTTCGGCTTGCAGCTTTTTCTTGAGCTCTTTGACCAGCAGATAGCTTTCGGCCTTGGGGTGCTTCTTAGTGTCGAGGCGGTCGGACAAATCCGCGGCGATTTTCTTTTTCAGCGCGTCGTAATAGGCCTGGTCGAACTCCGGCGGCGTCACTTCACGTTTTTTCTTACCGGCCCTGGCGGCCAAATCCTTGATGGCGGCGCAAATCTTCTTGATTTCGGTGTGTCCAAACTCAATCGCATCGACGACCACTTCTTCCGTCACTTCCTTCGCGCCCGACTCGATCATCACGATGAAGTCGGAGGTTCCGACGACCATGATGTTCAGCGTGCTCTCACGCATTTCGTCGTAGGTGGGATTGATGATGAACTGGCCGTTGAGCTGGCCAACCCGTACCGCGCCGATTGGGCCGAGGAACGGAATGTCGGAAAGCGCAAGCGCGCAGGATGCGCCGTTGATGCCGAGCACATCGGGATCGTTACTGCTGTCGGCGGAGAGCACGAAGGCGATGACTTGCGTCTCGCACTTAAAACCTTCGGCGAACATCGGACGGATGGGGCGGTCGATCTGCCGGCTGGTGAGCACTTCCCGCTCGCTCATGCGGCCTTCGCGCTTGATGAAGCCACCGGGAAAGCGTCCGCCGGCGTAGGTGTATTCGCGGTAGTCAACGGTGAGGGGGAAAAAATCGATTCCCTCGCGGGGATCGGCATTTGCGGTCGCGGTGGCGAGGACGACGTTATCACCCATGCGGACAACCGCCGCGCCGTGGGCCTGCTTAGCTAATTTTCCAGTTTCGAATGAGAGTTGTTTTCCGCCGGTGAGGTCGACTGTTACGGAACTAACTTCTGGTTTCATTTTTCATCCTTCTTATAGTGATCAGGAGAGCGGTCGCGCCTTCCAGTTTGCAAATTGCAAGACACGCGGGTCGCGGAATGGATTGCAACGCGATTGCACACATTTGGAAAGGCGCGTTCATGGGTGAGCGGAGGCCGTGAGAGCTGGGTTCTGAATACGTCCTCGGACTTCGTCTTCGGAGTACGTCCCCGAAAATACGCACGTTGGAGTTGGCTCAATGCTGTACCGGCTTCTAGAGGAAGGCGGTTTCTCAGAGATAGATTTCCTGAACTTCCCGGGAACTGGGTGCCCATCCTTTGCGCGCCTTTTGCGCAAAGGTGGGAGGGCGTTATAAATCTCTCCCCAACTCTCCCGAACGCAGCTATTTGCGGATGCCGAGTTTTCCAATGACAGTTTTGTAGCGCTCGGAATCGTATCTCTTGAGGTAGTCGAGCAAGCGACGCCGCTTGCTGACCAGCATAAGCAGGCCGCGGCGCGAGCCGTGGTCCTTCTGGTGCGTCTTGAAGTGGTCCGTCAACTGGCCAATGCGTTCACTGATGATGGCGATCTGAACCTCGGGGCTCCCCGTGTCAGTCGCGTGCGTCTGATACCGGTCAATGACGGATTTCTTTTGCTCTCTGGCTAGCACTAACCTGGTGCACTCCTGTTCTGTTTTCGATTTATCTTGGTGACAGTAGTGAGGTTATCATGCGGCGGGAAGGAGTGTAAAGGCGGAGGCGGGAGCGGGGAGCCGCGACTCGGGGCGTAGGGCCTGGGATTCGTTTCATCCGTGCGAGCCGTTCTCATTTATGGGTTGCTTGGGCATCGCAAACGACGCCCAGGCTAAATGCGACGACCAGAGTGAGGACGCACAAGCAGTAAGCGACGTAAAGTAGGAGCCTCGCGACGATTAGAGAACTCGTCGTCCACAGAAGTCTGACTTGTTCATCGTCCAAGCCACGGGACCTCAGAAGGTCTTCGTCGGATGCTGAATCGAAATTTGCCTTTGCGAAGGCAGTGCGCTCGTACCCGATGCTGACGTATGCCCCAGTCCCAAGTGCAGGAATGTCCACGCGTCTAACGAATCGCAGGTGAAGCCCGAAATAGACGAGGAACAGGACCGCTGCGACAACCAGGGTAACGGTAACGGCTCTTGGCTCGGTAGCGGCCGAACTGGACGTCCAGAAATAAACACCGAATGTGGCGGCCAGCGCCATCGCCACGAGCGCTGCACGGGCGACTTCCTCGACCCCTCCCAGCGGCGGGAAGACATATGATCCCAAACCCGCGGGAAGCACGCGCGAGATGTAAGGCGAGGCGACGACAATCCCCGCGATGATTCCGGAAGCGCTCTTGAACGACTGGTAGTAGGAGCGTAGCGTTGTCGATCGGGTTGGCATAGGCTAGCGTCGTAGCTCGACGGCTATCACCCGATTGGGCTCTCGGAACGGGTCGTACTCACGATCCTCAACTTGGTAACCCTGCTTCTGGAACCTGATGTGCCATATTGCATACGGAAGAGAGTGAATGGTGGAGTTGGTAGGGCTCGGATTCTGGCGGGGTGCGTCGCCACGCCTGTAGTAGGAAACGGTCGCGCCCGGCGGAATGCTATTAGCCTCTAGATCAAAGACGAGCGATCCAGTATCCAAGACCACCTTATACGCGAGCTCATTCTGCTCGAAAGGTCGCAGTACCGCTAGGGCCAAGAGCATAGATTCATCTCGCCTTACGCGATCTTTTCTTTCGGCCACTTCCAAGAAGACCTCCGGCGCGTTGCGGGCTGACGAGCGTTTCTCCGTCAATGAGAGGACGGCTTCGTAATTCGTGCGTAGGTCGCTGAAGAAGGCCTGCGTGGCGGGCGTCTGGGTGGTTGCCGTTGCTAACTTTAGGAATTCGGCCTCAGTCGCTCCGAGTACCTCGATCTCTTCCTTGACACTTGTTCGCAGGGCGTCCGTCAGTTTGTCATTCGCGCCCGCCTGATCGTATCCGGCGACGCTCGACCTTAGCTTGGCGATTTGCTCTTCAAGACGATTCGCCTCTCTCCTGAGCAACTGCTCCTGAGAGAGATTGACTGTCAGTTCCGCGCTGGTGGGAAATACTAGATTTGGATTTGCGAGGACGCGAAACGAGAATGGCTTGACATGGAGATCCACGCTCTTAGTACCGATATATACCCTTATGCCTTTTAGGGTCCATACACCGCCCAAAGCTGACGATGGAACCCGTAGCGAGCAAGGGTAGGCGGTAGAGGCCGCAGGCACAGGGGTGACGGAGCAGTTCCCACTCATTCCGTAGTCCTGTCCCTCGGCCGTAGTGAAGGTTGTACCAATGCCCCAGTCAGGGGCGTCGACTGTCCTGTCCAAGATCACCGTGTAATTTAGGACCTGGCCGGCCTTTACTTGTGTGTCGTCTGCGGACAGGGTCACGCTCTCTTGCGCCGTTAGGGCGGCTCCAGCTACAAGTAGCAGAAGTCCGAGATGCTTTCCCATCTTAAGTCTTGGCTTTGTTTCCCGTCGTAGTGATTGTACTAAACCGCCAACGACTGAGGGAGCTAGGGGGCGCTGGCCCACCTTTGCAGTACCCGACTGAAGCTGCCCCACCCCTCGCGGTTTCGAAGGGCGGGCACCACCGAGCTCGAACCGCTCAGGTTTCGCCGGCGAAGAATCGGGCCTTCGGCCTGGTTCGGAACGACATCCCCTTATCTAATATCCCTTATGACATCCCCTTGAATCGTCATTCGTCGGGCGTCCCGCTAGATTTCCCTGCTCGCAGCGACGCTTGCCAACTCTCGAATCGCGCCCTCACCTGATCCTCGGTCATGCCTTGATCGTATGCGGGCGAGATAAGCGGCAGAGCTTGCTCCACCTTAATCAGGACGATACGGTGTATGCGCGGGTCTCGGCGGTAGAACTCGGAAAGTTCCTGGAACAACGCTCCCTCGCTGAGAATCTCGGCGGTGCCTTTGAAGCGATATCCTTTGCGCAGGATGGGATCGACGACGTTCACTTCAACGGCCGGATTGCGGCGCAGGTTGGCTACAGTCCCCGGTGATCGGATGTCGGCGAAGACGAGGTGGTCGTCACCCCACGCTGCTGTCGTTCCCTCGGGCGAGAGGTTCGGAGTCCCGTCAGGGCAGACGGTCGCGACGAAGCCGAGCCGCTGCTCACGGACAACGCGCTTCATGTCATCCGTCAGAATTCCCATAGCGGGCTGGAGCACCTTTCTCTGGCACGATTGACGACACTATCTTACTTCAGGCCACCCGTCCGTCGCGGTTTTGGGCGGGCCGGTGGAGGTGGGGACGATCCGTTTGGCAAGGCTTTGTGGCACGGCTGGAAGGGCGTGCCCTTCCCGATCAAAGTCAGAAGCAAGGTCAAGAGCGACGGACAGGAGTGTCCGTCCCACACGGTTCGGTAGAGAGTCGCTGCTTCGCGGCTGAAGCCGGTTGCATTTTATGAAACGCGTTACGCGGCGCTGAAGCGCCGCTCTTCCACGTCACCGCATACTTCCTCGTCACCGCTTGGTTCCACGTTACCGCATACTTCCACTTTGCTGCGCATTGTGCCCTTCCCGGACAAATCAAACGCCCGGGGCCTCGTCGGGGCCGGGCTTGTTTTCTCAGGGGTTGCCCAATTTGCTAGGCAGCCGCGGATCTCTTGGAGCGACCCTCCGTCGCGATCGGTTGTGCTACTTTGCGCACGAGGAAGGGTTGCAGGTTCGGCTCAGAACCGGCCCACTCCAGACTCACAATGGAGTGTCCAGGCTGGCACGTAACGAAATAGCGTTCTCCGTTGGGGCTGGTTACTTCAAACTTGCCGGTCTCGCCCTGTAGAGCCTAGGCAACGTCGTAGGTTGAAATGCTGTCATTCAGTTTCATGGGGACTTCCTCCGTTCAGTTACAGATTGTTGTGGATTGTCCCTGCCCTAGGGAGGAGCGTTAGTTTCATGATAGTACGCTAGCGGACAGAGTCAAGGCCGCGGGCTGATTTTTCGCGTATTTTTTCCTACTGGATTCGTACTAGAGAATTTACCCGAGAACAATTGAGGCGGCCTTTACGCTGCCGCAAGAAGATTAGTGCTGTTGCCATTTTCTTAATTGTCTCCAGGCCTGCACGAGTTCCTGGATCGCGCGGGCAGGAGGAAATGTGTGGCTGTTGATGATGCGGCAGTCGCGATAGGCGCGCTGGTAGAAGTCGAGGACGGCGTTCATGCTCAGGTGCGCCAGATTTTCGGCTAGTTCGTCCAGATGTTCGCGGCTGAGTATTTCTTCGCGTTTTTTGGGATCGGGACGGCGGGCCATCGCTCTCGGAGTCTAACATATTCGCTATTTGTTCGCCTGTAATTCCTCGCAACGCTCTGGGGCAAAATCTCCCGTCTCCGGGCTGCAGCGGCTTTGACGGTCCAACCTCAGACTGAAGTCTTTCGGATGGAATGCCGATGAATGACATGCCGAGCGATGAAAGAACAGTTTCGTGGCCCCGGCTAAACTACAGCAACTGCGAGTACAGAGATTTTTGCGAGCATGGCTATGGAAGTGACCAGCCCGGATAGAAGATCGGTAGCGGAACGGCTAAAGGCGGCCACCCAGGAACTGCAGAAGTTGGAGCAGTCAGTGATCTCTGGCGACTGTGCTCCGCGAGTTTTGTGCGACTTCCGCGATGCGGTTGACAGTATTCGCCAGACCGCATGGGCCGTGCAGCAATGGGGCGAGCTGCAAGAGCAGCATCGCGATCCGTATACGGTTTTGGATCTATTGTCAGTTGAGCGGGTGCGTCGCGCTACACAGGTTATAAGGGACTTGACGACTGACCTGGAATCGCTGGAGCTGGGATTGGAAACCCCCGGACTGGAAAAACTGTCTCAGGCTGTCAATCGTCTACACGAACGCCTCTCGCCTCTGTTCAAGAAGAATTTAGTTTAGGGCCGCGTAACTCGTCTGTCGCAACTTCATTCTTCCCTTTCTTCCCTCCTTATTCTTCTCTAGATTCATCCTCTCTTGATTCATCGTAGTTTTTTCAGCCATAAATCTCCGGCTATGAAGAGTGCGAAGACCACGGAGATTACACCGTTCATAGTGAAGAAGGCGGCGTTGAGCCGGGAGAGATCGTCGGGCTTGACGAGGGAATGTTCGTAAAGGAGGAGCAGGGTGACGGCGCCGACGCCAGCGATCGCGAGTTTGCCAAGTGAGAAGGCTGGGAGTAGAGCGATCAGCAGAAGCAGCATCACGACGTGGAAGACGCGGGCAACCCAGAGAGCACCGCGGATGCCGAGGTAGCGTGGGATGGAGTGGAGTCCGGCGTCGCGGTCGAATTGAAAATCCTGGCAAGCGTAAAGAACATCGAAGCCGGCGACCCAGAAAGTTACGGCCGCGGTGAGAAGAAGGATGCGAGGATCGAGTGAGCCCCGAACGGCGATCCATGCTGCGGACGGGGCGATGCCGAGCGCGAATCCCAGCACGAGGTGTGACCAGCGCGTGAAGCGCTTGGTGTAGGAGTAGAGAAGCAGGACGGCGAGCGCGACCGGTGAGAGCCAAAGCGTGAGGCGATTCAGTTGCGAGGCTGCGACAATGAAGATGGCGCAAGAGACGATGACGAAGGTGGCGACGAATGCGGGCGAGAGCTGCCCGGCGGGCAACGCGCGGGTGCGAGTCCGGGGATTGGCAGCGTCAATGGCGGCGTCGGCGAGTCGATTAAAGGCCATGGCGGCGGAGCGCGCGGCAAGCATGGCAACCACGATCCAGAAAAGCTGATGCCCGGTCGGAAGGCCGGAGGCAGCGAGCATGGCTCCGCAAAGAGCGAATGGGAGAGCGAAGATGGAGTGCTCCCATTTGATCATCTCGAGGGTGACGCGAAGGTTGCGAAGGATGGGCACGAGCTTTTTCGGTTCTCAAGCCAGACTATCAGTTCCGGACCTCGAAGTTCACGCGAGTTAACGGTACTTTTCATCAAAGAGACAAGGGAAATCTCCGCGGCGAGCGGTCGCGACCAGTTCGGCCTCGAAGTGGCCACCAGAATTCACTCCAAAAAGACGGTTCCGAATTCGGCTATGCTGAATGTACGGCCACCGCATAAGAGCGCCGAGTCGCTGACGCAGTCCACCCCATCGCGAGAAACTGAAAGGGTAATCAATGCCGCCCGAGGTCTAAATGGCCGCAGCAAAATTTCGCGCTAACGGGGAATTTCCACAATTGACAAGCACCCCCCGGTGCGGCATTATGGGTGCATTCGTTGCGCCCCGTTTCCTCTCACAGGAATATATTATGTTCGGATTGGAGGGACAAATGTCCGAATTACTTCGCAGGTTTTGGTCTGAGGATGAAGGACAAGATATTGCAGAATACGCGGTGATGCTCGCCGTGATTTTGGTTCTGGTGGTGGGTACGATCCGGCTGATCGGATCCAATGCAAACAATGTCTTCTCCAATACCGCCAGCTCGATACAATAACGAGCCGCTTTCGAAGGGCAGAACGCAGTTAGATCTTAAGGAAACTTTTTGGCGCAATTTACCTCGTTTACGGTGCCGTTTCGCTACTACCGGTTTCGCGGAGTAGCGGCTGCGGCGGCACTTGCGAGGCGATTGACTCATCCATGATCGACTAGACTTCACGCAAGAGCTCAGCTGGAAGCCGCGATTCCAAGGATCGCGGCTTTTGCTTTTTGGAAAAGAAACAGCCTTCAACGCGGAGGCACGGAGAAACGGAGAGGTAACAAGAGCAATCAAAGATTTACGTGTCTCTGTCCTCTGTGGTGAAAAGGTCTAAAAACTTAGGAGAACTTTAATGATCGTCAACATGTCGGAGAAAGCAACCGAGCAAGAGATAGCGCACGTCATCGAACGCATTCGAGAAGCGGGCTATCAGCCGCACGTTACGCGCGGTGTGGAGCGCACCATTGTGGCCGCCGTGGGAAACGGGCGGCGGCATGAAATCGAGGCATTGCAGGTCGCTCCGGGTGTTGAGAACGTGGTCGCAATCGCTCAGCCGTTCAAATTGGTCAGCCGGCAAGTTAAGGCCGAGCGATCGGTAGTGAAGGTCGGCGGCGTCGCGATTGGTGGCCCGGAAGTTGTGATCATTGCTGGACCGTGCTCTGTTGAATCGCGGGAACAATTGCTAAACACGGCTCACGCTGTGAAGAAAGCTGGGGCAACCATGCTGCGCGGCGGGGCTTACAAACCGCGGACCTCTCCCTACGATTTTCAGGGACTTGGATTGGAAGCGCTGAAGATTCTGCAGGAGGCGCGCGAGCAGTCGGGGCTGCCCGTGGTGACCGAGGTGATGAGCACGGAAGATGTGGAGATCATCTGTGAACATGTGGACATGCTGCAGGTGGGGGCACGCAATATGCAAAACTTCGCGCTGCTGAGGCGACTGGCAACTGTCAGCAAGCCGGTGCTATTGAAACGCGGGCCTTCAGCGACGGTGAAGGAGTGGCTGCTGGCAGCGGAGTATCTGCTCTCGGGAGGAAACAATCAGGTCGTGCTTTGCGAACGCGGCATCAAGACTTTCGAAACAGAAATGCGAAATACATTCGATCTGGCGGCCGTGGCGCTGGCGCGCGACCTTTCTCATCTCCCGGTGATTGCAGATCCATCGCATGGAACCGGCAAGCAGAGTTTGATCGCGGCAGTTTCCCGGGCGGCGGTCGCGGTTGGAGCCGATGGACTGATCATTGAAGTGCATCCGTGTCCGGAGCGGGCGCTGTCGGACGGGCCACAGTCGTTGGATTTTGCGGGATTTGAGAAGGTGATGAAGGCCATTGGCGAACCTCTACGGCGAGTTGCGGTTGGGAACACGGCGGACACAGCAGTATGAGAACCTGTTGCAGATTGAGGCAGGAACCAGAGCGCGTTGACAATGAGGACCCGCCGAGACCAATCTGAATGGCTCCTCGAATGATAAGTGATGCAAAGATCTAACTAGTTTGATTTGACATGGTAGGCGCGGCAGGAATCGAACCTGCAACCACCGGATTAGAAATCCGGTGCTCTATCCATTTGAGCTACGCGCCCTCCTTGTTTTAAACAATTTGCAGTGGGTTACCGAAGATATCTGGTCTGATATGTCCATTACTGTTAGTCTAACAGTGTTATGATCCAGACCGAACTCCTTGAAGCGCTCCACCAAAAGCTCCAAAGCCGTAAGCCCCGCTTCCGTAAGCAGACCGGCACCATTGTCGAACGCTCAGATGGATTTTACATCCGTTTCTATCGTGATGGGGAAGAGGGACGAACGAAGGTCACGGAACGTCTCTGCGATCTTGGCACCAGTCCTGCCAAGGTGAAACTCCTGCGCGACTCGCGCATGTCCGCAATCAACAGCACCCGGCACACCGCGTTGCACTCCGCAACTCCGGCCCCGGCTGTCACCGTGGGCGCATTCTGGCAAACCACGTACCTGCCATGGGTGCAAGCCAACAAACGATCTTCCACCATCCGTGGTTATGAAACTGATTGGAAGCTGTACGTCAAACCCGAGCTTGAAACAACCCCCATTGAAACGTTTACCACTGTGGATGCCTGCAAACTTCTTGATTACATGGTTACCGTGAAGAAGCTTAACGAAAACTCACTCGCGCACGTAAAGAGCCTGTGTAGTGGCATATTCAAGCACGCCATACGAAAAGGGGTCATCAAAATTAACCCGTGGAATGATGCCGGTGCATCGGTCAAGGTCCGCAAAGCCAAACCACGTGTGAAGTACACGCGAGAGGAAACCGCTGCGATCTTGAAGGCCCTCACCAAACCAGATGCGAAGCTGTTCTTCGCTCTGTGCGCGGTGATGGGGATGCGGCCTAGTGAGGTTGCCGCTGTGAAGTGGGAACACATGGATTGGAAGAAGAACGTTTACCACGTTTGCGAAGCTGCCCCGAATGGGGTGCTCGGAGAAACCAAAAGCGAACGCAGCGACCGTTACCTATCCGTTGAAGAGCCGGTGTTGGGATACATCAAGGAATGGCATAAAGCGAGTGGTAAGGGTTCAACCGGCCTGGTGTTCACAAATGGTAATGGTGAGCCGGTGAATCACAAGTCATTCGACAGATACCACATCAAGCCGCACGCAAAGAAGGTGTGCGCCCGTTGGTGTGGTTTGTATGGGGGCAGGCACGGAGCGTTTACGTCTCTCTACAACCTAACAGGTGACCTTAGGGCCGTTTACCAAAGGTCGGGCAACTCGCTTCAAGTTTTGATGGATACCTATGTTGAAGCAGACCTGTCAGAGGGAAAAGCTGGTAATAAGAAATACTCGGAAGCTCTAATGGAAGCGATGGGGAAGATCAACCAATAACCGGGCGCAGCCGGTGCTATCAACACCGACCACACCCTAACCGCAATGCACAATGGAGGTGCATCTTGGCTTCAAAAATCGTAACTCGTAAACGCAACAAATACACTGTTGTATTCACAAATTGTCAGGCTGAGGCCGTTGACCCAAACCCCGAAAACTGGACCATCTAGAATGTGAGTTCTCCCAAACCAAGG
>DAIUEW010000100.1:0-11338 GCA_036844925.1 Candidatus Sulfotelmatobacter sp. | reverse complement strand
CCCTTCGGTCGCTTGCGCTCTCTCAGGGCAGGCTCCGTGGATTCGCGCGGCTCGCTCAGATCCTCCGCTGCGCAAAGAACGCTTGCTCAGGATGACAATCGAACTGCACCACGACTCGCAAGCGAAGGAAATTGATACGGCGTGAAACTGATCGTCGGCCTTGGCAATCCTGGCATTGAGTATCAGTTCACGCCGCATAACGTTGGGTTTCTGGCGTTGGATCGTATTGCCAGCGAGTGCGGGGTTGAGGTCAGGAACCGGCAATGCCGGGCGCTGACGGCGAGAATTCAGGTTGCGGGCGAGCCGGTGCTGCTGGCCAAACCCGAGACGTACATGAATCTAAGCGGCATTTCAGTGCGCGAATTGGTGGCGGAGTACGACGCGAAGCCGGAATCGGACTTGATTGTGATTCAGGACGAGTTGGATTTTCCGCTGGGCACGCTGCGGATTCATACGAGGCGGAGTTCGGCGGGGCATAACGGGATCGACTCGATCATCGATGCGCTGGGCACGCAGAATTTTTGGCGCATCCGGATCGGCGTGGCTCCGGATTACGGAGTAGAAGACGGGAAGGGATATTTGCTGTCGCCGCTTCGTAAAGCTGCGCTGGCTGTTGTGAACGAGATGCTCGACAGAGCCGCAGAAGCGGTGAAAGTGATTTTGACCGAGGGCGCGGCGGCGGCGATGAATCGCTTCAACCGCAAAGAAGAAGATTAGCGGTCAGCGGCTAGTGATCTGTAGTCAGTAAAAACAAATCGGACTCACTGACCACTAGCCACTGACCACTGGTGTTCAAGATTTGGAGATAGCACATGAATCGTACTTATGAACTGATGTTTATTGTCCGGCCCGATATGGCGGACGAGGATCTCGACAAGTTGATTTCGAATCTGGAGACGACTGTGACTTCAGCCTCTGGCTCGATCAAGAGCGTGGACCGCATGGGCAAGCGTCGTCTGGCATACATGGTGCGCAAGTTCCGCGAAGGTGTTTACATCCTCATGACGATTGAGGGCGCAGGAAGCGTAGTCCACGAACTTGAACGGCGCTTGCGCGTCACCGAACCGGTGATCAAGTTCCTCACCGTGCGCATCGATGAAGAGCAGAAGCGCCTGGATAAGATCAAAAAACTTCGCGAGGCGAAGAAAAAAGTGAGCGCTCAACCCGCGGCGGCCGAAGCAGGGCCCGCGGCTCCGGTAGAGGAAACTCCGGCAACGGCGTAAGAGCAGTGGTCAGTGGCTGGTGGTTAGTGGTCAGTGACCCACAACCTGCGCGAATGATTGAACTGGCTCTCTGATCACTAACCACTGATCACTGGCCACTGTTTTACAAGGAGCATTATGACTGACGAAACGAAAGCAGCAGCGCCGGTGGCCGAACGGCCATCGCGGCCTTCCGGCGACGGACCACGTTCGGGAGGTGGAGACCGTCCACGGTTCGGAGGAGGCGGGGGTGGGCGTTCCGGCCCCGGCGGACCTCCGCGTGAAGGGGGACGGAAATTTTTCAGGCGCAAGAAAGTTTGCAAGTTCTGCACCGAGAAGATCGCTGACATCAACTACAAGGATTACCGGCTGCTCGGACAGTTCGTGGCCGAAAGCGGCAAGATCGTACCCCGGCGCTTGACCGGCGTGTGCTCGCCGCATCAGCACCGGCTGGCAACAGCGATCAAGCAGGCACGCAACATTGCCCTGCTGCCGTTTGCCGGGCGAGCATCGTAGGACACTTGCCACGGATTTGCACGGATCAACACGGATAACGCTTTTTACATATTTTGGTTTTATCCGTGGTAATCAGTGAGAATCCGTGGCCAACAAGCTCAAACATCGGAGTCATGCTCATGGAAGTCATTCTCAAAGAAGACGTAACTAAGCTGGGATCGCGCGGCGACGTGGTGAAGGTTGCCGAAGGATATGGGCGCAATTTTCTTTTGCCGCGCAAGCTCGCCATTGAGGCGACCGCGGGCAACAAGGCCGTCATCGTGCAGATGAAGGCCGCCTCGGTGCGCCGCTCGGCCAAGGAGAAGTCGCAAGCGGAAGAACTGGCAAAGCAGTTTGAAGGGCTGGCAGCTTCTTTCCAGAAGCGCGCGGGCGAGCACGATCAATTGTTCGGCTCGGTCACCTCCAGCGACATCGCCGAAGCCATTGCGAAGAAGGGCATTAACCTGGACCGGCGCCAGATCCAGCTCCACGAGCCGCTGAAGACCCTGGGCGAGTTCACCGTGCCGGTAAAACTGCACAAGGACGTCACTGCGCATTTGAAGGTGGTTATCGAGAAGGAAGCGGTCGCGGAATAAGGTCAACTCACTTGGTTAGTCGGAAGTCCCCGTGCAGCGACGCGCTGGAATCTTCGCCTACCCATACGTCGAACTGCTCAGGCTCAACTACCCATTTTCTTTCGGTTGGGCTCCAGAATTGCAACTCGTCTTGTCCCAGCGTGAAGTGGACGGCGCTTTTCGAACCAGGCTCCAACGCAACACGCTGGAATCCTTTCAACTGCCGTACCGGACGAGAGGCGCTGCCTGCGCGCTGGTGGATGTAGAGCTGAACCACGGCATCCCCAGCGCGATTGCCGGTATTGGTCACGTCGGCTGAGACATCGATTGTGTTTCCGGCGCGCGCCGTTGAAGTTACCTTTAGATTGTCGAAGGAAAACGTCGCATAACCGAGGCCGTAGCCGAAGGGATAGAGCGGCGTGCTGGGTAGGTCCCAGTAGCGTGACTTGAAATCCGGCTCGGTCTCTGGGTTTTGCGTGAGATTGTGGTTGTAATAGAGGGGCAGCTGTCCGGAACTGCGCGGCCAGCTCACGGGCAAGTGGCCTGATGGGTTAGCGTCACCGAACAGCACATCGGCGATTCCGTTGCCGCCCTGGCTTCCCGGGTACCAAGCTTCGAGAATGGCCGGCACGTGTTCGGCGGCCCACGATATATCAAGCGGGCGGCCGTTGACGAGCACCAAAACCACAGGCTTACCTGTGGCAGAAACCGCCTCCAGCAGTTCTTCCTGACCGTTCGAAAGTCTGAGCGAAGATCGCGAGGCGTACTCGCCGCTCATCAGGTCAATCTCTCCCACCACCAGCACGGCCACATCGCTCTGCCGCGCGAGAGCGATGGTTTCTTCGATTGGTTGCTTCGCCTCCTGCTCCGTCTGAGGTGGTTCCTCCTGCAACGCCGCGGTCATGGCAATCCCTTCAAGCGGCGAGGGCATTATGCGCCTGAGGTTCGGCCCATGTGCGAACACGACGTGAATGGCTGAGCCGGCCTTCTCCCGGATTCCCTGCAGAATGCTGACCGTAGGGCCGGGTTTCACCAGTGCGCCCCACATCGAAAGCAGATCGTTATGCGCGTCGGCGAGCGGGCCAATCACCGCGATGGAATGAATGGTTTTGCCTGACTTATCCAGAGGTAACAGCCCGCCTTCATTGCGCAACAACACCACCGAGCGCTGCACGGCCCTGCGGGCCATTTGCTGATGAGCGGGATCGTTGAGCGTGGACTCGATACGTGATTCATCGATGTAAGGATGCTCGAACAATCCCATGCGGAACTTGATTTCCAGAATCGGCAAGACAGCATCGTCGATCTGCTGCATAGAGATCCGTCCCTGCTGAAGTTCCATGGGCAGATACTTGAGGTAAGTGCCGCTGGCCATATCCATGTTTAAGCCGGCGGTGAAAGCCTTGTGGGCGGCATCTTGCGGGTCGCTGGCGTAGCCATGGATTCTCAGGCTGCGGACTGCGAAGGCATCGCTCACCACAAATCCCTGAAAGCCCCACGAATCACGCAGAACGTCGTGCAGGAGCCATCGGTTGCCACTTGCCGGAACGTCGTTCAGATCCATATAAGCGCTCATTAGGCTCCCAGCGCCGGCATCGATAGCCGCTTTGAAAGGAGGCAGGTACGTGTTCCACATTTGCTCTTCCGGAATGTAAGAAGAATCGTAGTCGCGTCCTCCGTCGACCGCTCCGTAGCCGGCGAAGTGCTTCGCGCAGGCGAGCACTTGATCTGGAGCGCCTAACTGCTTGCCCTGAAACCCCAAGACCTGGGCTCGGGCCATCGCCGCTCCCAGGTACGGGTCTTCTCCCGAGCCTTCGACCATGCGTCCCCAGCGGGCATCGCGAGCAATATCGACCATGGGCGCGAAGGTCCACTGAATTCCGACGGCACGAGCCTCTTGCGCGGCCACGGATTGCGCATCCTCCACCATCTTCGTATCCCACGACGATGCCATGGCGATCGGCGCCGGGAAGATGGTGTGGTAGCCATGGATAACATCGAGCCCAAAGAGAACCGGAATGTGCAGCCGCGATTGTTCGACCGCCACATGCTGCAGGCGGTTGATCTCCTTGGGATCAGAAATCCACAGGATGGAACCCGCGCCCACCTGCTTGAGGATCTCTTCCATGGGCTGCTTTACGTTTTCCTTGAATTCGTCGGAGTCAGTTCCTGGTAGCTGCGATAACTGCGCGATTTTTTCGTCAGGAGTCATTTGCCGCAGTAGAGTCGTCGCCTTGTCGCGAATCTGAGCTTCTGTGAACGGATTAGCCCAAGGGGCTTTTACTTCCGCGGGATAAGCCGATGACGCTTGCGCTGCGGCTAGCCCAGGTTGGCAAAGACGAGTTAACAGTATGATCACGGTGTACGCCAAACGGCGCCCGGACGGTCTCATCTCCATGATTCTTCCTCTAACAGTTGCTCCCATTTGCCTCGAAGCAGCGGTTGCGAGTATATACTCGCGGCGCAGCAAGGCGCGGATTCCTGACCCCCAATCGATGTTCTGTTTCCGCTAAATCATTCTGCAAGAATCACCTACACCCCATAAAATCCTCGGCTACCCTATAATTTCTGCTTACGATTCCACTGATTCCCCGTCTATTCCTATGCAAGCCCGGGTACGGCATCGACACCGGGCGGTACAGGACAACGATAAAACATGCCGGCCGATGTTTGGGCAGTAACACTTACGGTTGGTGAACGGGCGCACTCGAAAACGAAGTCTGAGCGAGTGAACAGAGTCAGCGGTTGTGTAATTGGTGACGACCAAATCCCCGCGCGGGGCCGCATGGCTGGGCAAGAACGCCGCATCGACGATACGATCCTCATCCGTGAGGCGCAACGCGGGGACCGCGCCGCCTTCGAGGAATTGGTGCGTCACTACGATCAGGCGGTTTTGCGGCTGGCGCTGCATCTTACCGGCACTGAGCACGACGCCCAGGACGTGTATCAGGATGCCTTCCTTAAGGCTTACAAAAATATCGGAAGCTTTCGCTTCGAGTGCTCGTTCTACACGTGGATTTATCGGATCGTGACCAACCTGTGCCTCGATCACTTGCGCAAGAAGACGGTGCGCAAGGAAGACGCTCCGGTGGCGAAAGACGCGTCCGGCGGGGAATACGATCTACTCGATCAGGTACCAGATGGGCGCGCAGGAGCGAATCCGGAGCGCGATTTGATGCGAAGGCAGTTGGGCGCGCGAATCTCTGGGGCGCTGGAGAAACTGACGCCGCGCGAGCGAATGGTGTTCGAGTTGAAGCATTACCACGGATTGAAGCTGCGGACCGTGGGCGAGATTTTGCACACCACGGAAGAAACCGCGAAGAATACGCTGTTTCGAGCCACGCAGAAATTGCGAGGGCAGTTGGCGGATATGAGGTAGGGAGGGGAACCGGGCTGCACCCGGCAGACAGCCGAGGGCGGCTGTCCCCACATTGGTAGTAATGGGCTGAGGGAGCGATTATGAAGTGCGAATGGGTTCGAGAAAATATCACGCTGCAGGTTTATGGCGAACTGGCCGATGATGCCCGCCATGAGTTGGAGCAGCACGTGGCGCGCTGCGCCGACTGTGCGGCCGAACTGAAGGCGGAGCAGGAGTTTCTCGCTCTGCTGTCGCACACTCCGGAGGCGGAACCGACGCCGAACCTGCTGGCGGCTTCGCGCATGCGGCTGCAGGAAGCGCTGGAAACGGCCGAGCAAGGGCGCTTCTGGCATCGGCTGGCGTTTGATCCGACGAACTGGCTGCGGCAGGTGCGCTTCTCGCCGGCGCTGGCATCTGTGATCCTGATGCTTGGATTCGCCGGCGGAGTTGGAACTTCCTACAAAGTATTAGTTCATCAGCCGCAAACCCCGACCGCGATCGCAACTCCCACCCCAGCCGAGGCTTCCATTACAGGCATCCGTTCTATTACGCAGGAGCCGGGCACCAATCAGATCGACATCAAGTACGACACAGTTTCGACGCTCGAGACCCAGGGATCGATGAATGACCAGCGGATCCAGCAACTGCTGCTGTTTGCTGCGCGGAATAACTACAATTCTGGGGTACGCATGGATTCGGTGGACCTGCTGACCAAGAAACCCGATGTCTCGCAGGTGCGCGATGCTTTGATCTATGCGCTGCGTTACGACACGAATCCCGGAGTGCGGCTGAAAGCGCTCGACGGTCTAGGAAGTTTTGTGAAGGATGATGTGCGAGTGCGCGATGTGGTACTGGAAGCGCTGGTGAACGATTCGAATCCGGGGGTGCGAACGGAGGCGTTGCGCCTGATCGAGCCGGTGAAGGCGGATGGCAGCGTGCGCGGAGTATTAATAACGCTTGCGTCCAAAGATCAAAGCCAGTACATCAAGTCGCAGGCGCGAACCATGCTGGCGCAGTTGCCGGAGATTGACTAGCGCTTGTTCGGAATGAAAATGGCACGGCACCACTAAAGAAGCTGAGGCATTTATTTTGAAACGTTCGCCCCAATTCGTCGGCCTGCTTTGCGTAATGTGCCTCCTTGCTCCGTTGACGCGGGCGCAAGAAGGCAGGATCTCCCGCGAGGGAGGCGCCTGGGGTCAGGAAATCACTGGCACTCTGGCCTCGGTAAAGAATCTGCACGTCAAGGTCGACATGGGCTCGGTAGTCGTACATGGCGCACAGCAGCAGGGCATCAACTACGTGGTTCATACGCGCGCCTACACTTCGTCTGAGGAGGACGCGCGCCGCCAGTTTGGGTCCTTCAAAGTCAGCGCATACGTCCGTGGCGACACAGCATGGATTGTCGGCGACTGGCAAGGAGGCAGGCCTCGCAAGTTCTCAGGAGAGTTTGCCATTAACGTGCCCCGCGAGATCGGCTTGGTGAAGATCGAGACCGAAGGCGGCAACGTTGATACGACGGGAATTTCTGGCCGAGTGGAGGCGGAGAGCGGCGGCGGCAGCATGCATCTGGATGACATCGGTGGAGGCGTCCACGCCGAGACCGGTGGCGGATCTATCGAAGTGGGAACCATCAGCGGCGATATTGGCCTGCATACCGGCGGCGGGTCTATTGAAGTGCATCACGCCAATGGAAAACTCGTCGCGGAAACCGGCGGAGGCAGCGTGGAAATTATGTCTGCCTCTCAGGCCGCCAGCATTGAAACGGGTGGCGGAGGCATTGAGGTTCGCCAGTGCAGCGGCAAGGTGAAAGTCTCGACCGGCGGCGGCAGCATCGATCTTGGAGACATGGGTGGTCCGGTGGAAATTGACACGGGCGGGGGCAGCATCCATCTTGCGTCGGCTAAAGGCCATGTCGAGGCCCGTACCGGCGGGGGTGGGATCGAGTTGTATGGGGTTCCATCGGCTCGTGCAGAGACGGGCGCCGGCGGTATCGTGGTGAAGCTCGTAAAAACGGGAGCTGAGCCCACCAGTTCGATGCTTGAGACCTCAGCGGGCGACATTACGGTTTACATCGCACCTGACGTCGCCATCTCAGTGCGAGCCAGCGTCGACTTGGGTAGTGGGCATCACATTACCTCGGACTTCCCGGACATTCACATTGCCAGCGAAGGCGACAAGTGGGGGCCGAGAACGCTCAGCGCCGAAGGCAGGTTAAATGGGGGAGGACCCGTCCTCAAGGTTCGGACAACGACCGGAGACATCTGCTTCAAGCGGTCGAATCAGTAGATCAACGACCCAGCGGATTCAGGAATGATTCGAAGCAAAATACCAGGGCCCAAGACTTTTGGAGGTGATCCGTGCGAAAGCAAATTCTGACTGCGGTTGCCTTGCTGCCTTTGCTCCTCAGCCTCTCGCAAGCCGGACAAACCGCGATGGAGGCGTCGGAACCTTTCGGCGTTTCCAGCGAAGATTCGGGCACAAGTTCCTATCTCGGCGTTGACATCGCCGATATCACCTCCGATCGCCTCGGATCCCTAAAGCTCAAAGAAGAAAAAGGGGTCGAAGTAACCATGGTCGACCAGGATGCTCCCGCCGGAAAAGCCGGCATCAGGGAACATGACGTCATTCTGAGCATGAACGGAACGAGCGTCGAGAGTAAGACTCAACTGCAGCGAATGATCCATGAAACCCCACCCGGACGCCTGGTCACGCTTGGGCTGAGCCGCGATGGGCAGCCAATGACGATAAAAGTGCAACTGGCGGATCGCCGTTCAGAATTTCACCATCTCGCGAAAGGCAAAGACAAAGACAACGACTTCCATTTCGAAATGCCACAGCTGCCTAATATGCCGGACTTCGATGTCCCTAATATTGGAGTGGTTTACGTTCATTCGTCGACGAGAAGCGGACTGATGGTGGAAAATCTTACCCCGCAGCTGGGGGAATTTTTTGGCGCGAAGAACGGAGATGGAGTCTTAGTTCGATCAGTTGAAAAAGGCAGTCGCGCTGATAAAGCTGGTTTACGCGCTGGAGATGTGATCGTTCGGGTTGGCGACCAGACGGTGCACGACACCAGCGATTTTAGTCACGCCTTGCATTCCCGCAACGCCGGATCGGTGAACGTGGAAGTAATTCGAGAGAGGAAGGCCCAGACTTTGACCATAAGTTTGCCGGGACGCAAGGAGTCCGGCGAAATGATCGAGGAGAGCTTCGAAGCGCCGGAAGTGGACGCGGAAAGCAGGGCCGAATTGCGGGAAGCGCTGAACGAAGTGGCCAGACTACAGCCGCAGCTGGAACAGATGAGAGAAGAAACCCGCAAGGCTTCCGTGGAAGTACGCAAGTCTGTATGCGAACAGAAGAGACTAGCGAAAGAGCAAGCCCGCAAGCTGACGGAGCAAGTCGATACCAAAGTTCGGGAGGAACTCCTGAAAAGCCGCGAGAAACTGCAGAAAGAGATGGAGCAGCTTCGTAAGGAAATGGCGGCTCACTGGCTCGATATCTAGTATGGCGTGCAATAGCCGGGAGAGATTTGCTGTTCCGGTGATCGCAAGAAGCTAAGAGCCAGCGGCTTGATTGCGCGCCCGAATTCCTACACACACTCGATTGCGCCCCGCTTGCTTCGCGACGTAGAGGGCAGCGTCCGCAGCCTTCACCAGTTCGTCCCGGGTAGTGCCGTGCTCGGGAAAGGCAGCGGTTCCAGCGCTAATGGTAACGGTGCGTGGCACACCCGGAAATTGCCATCCCGCCACCATCTTTCGTAGTTTCTCGGCGATGTTCATGGCGTGTGCTGCGGTAGTCTGGGTCAGCAGAATTCCGAATTCTTCGCCACCGTAGCGGCACACGACATCAATCTTTCGCACTTGCTGGTGAAACAGCGAGGAAACCTGGCGCAGCACCTCGTCGCCTAATACGTGTCCGAACTCATCGTTGAGCCGCTTGAACTGGTCGATATCGGCCATGACGACGGCCATGCCGGTGCCGTAGCGCCGGGCGCGGTCAATCTCTTCAAGAATGCGCAGTTCGAAAAAGCGGCGGTTGAAAATGCCGGTGAGGCCATCAAGGTAGGCAAGTTGTTTTACGCGTTCCACGTAGTGGGCGTTCTGGATGGCGGTGGCGCAAATGTCGGCAACGGATTCCAGCGACTGCAAATCGCCGTCGCGAAACGCATCCGGCAGGGAGCTATCCAGAGCGAGAACTCCCAGCGTTTGGCCGAAGGAGACAAGCGGGATGCGCATGCGCGAGGCCGATTCCGCGAAGAACTTGGTAGTGGTTGCGCTGCGAAGATCGCTTTCCGTCGCGGTCCGGTTGCCGGCCAGGATGCTCGCCCATGGCTCGTTGCTGGCCGGGAAGCGTCCACCTTGCGGTATGCGAGGAGTGAGCGTGCCGTGATGAGCCCGCAGAACCAGGTCATGATCCTCCCTCAGGAAGAGCGAGACATGCGATACCTGGAACGCCTCCTGAATCAATTCGCAAACTCTGCCCAGCAGGTCTTCTAGCTCCAGAACAGCCGTAGTTTGTTGCGCGATGGCATTGATCGCCTGCAACTGCCGCGCCCGCTGCTGCTCCAGAGAATAGAGGCGCGCGTTTTGCAGAGCGATCGACGCCTGGGTGGAAAAGAGCGTGAGCAGATCGATCGTTTCTGAGTCGAAATGGTCTTCACGATCGCTCTGACAATCCAAGACCCCGACGACCTCATCCCGCACCATTAAAGGAATGGCGAGCTCGGAGCGGGTGGATTTCGCGGAGCAGAAGTATCGTGGATCTTTAGTGACGTCGGGCGCATATACTGGCTGCTTCTTGAGCGCAGCGGCTCCCGTTATGCCCTGGCCCAGAGGCACGCGAATCTTGTCCTGCCCCTCGTCCCAGCCAATTTGCGAGCGGATATATAGCTGCTGGGACGGCTTGTCCAGCAGCGCAATCGCCACATTCCGCAGATGAAAATAGTCGCGTGCGATGGCCAGAATGCGCTGCAGCACCTCGTCCAAATCGAAGGTGGAGAGCACGGCCTGGCCGGCATCGTACAGGACTGCAATTTTGTTCATACTTCAGGAGATATCGTAACGTGACGGAGGCGTTTGCCAGACGTTCCGAAAGTAACCACGAAAAGAATCTCTGTTTTGAAAGGGCGCGGCTTCTAGCCGCGCCGCCTGGGCCCAAACAAAGATGAGGGCTTTAGCCCCTGAGGTCAGCGCCCGTATGCAGCCGCCGTGGTTTTCGCGGAGCGCGGTCTACTTCCATCTCCTTGCCGTGCGGATCAGCCCGTAAGCAACCACGCAGAACCAGAAGTCCACAACGAGTCCCCAATCCATCTGGAAAGGCTGGTGGTGCGGCAGGTGAAAGGCGGGGGCGAGAAAGAAATACGCGACATTGCCCAGGATGATGGCACACAGAGCTTGAACTAGATTTACCAGCACCGAGGCTTTAGACACCGGCTTCATCATGTAAGAGGCTCTTGACTGGGAAAGGTGAAAAGACTGATCTTGATGGCCTTCTCGAGCCAACTCCCTCTCAACAGCAAACACCAAGCATCGCATTTATGGGACAAGTTGCTGCTAACATTCCTTGGGAACGTCCGCCATGCTTGAACTCACCACGCCGGTGCAATACGTCAAGGGAATTGGTCCGCGGCTGGCGGAGATTCTCGCCACCAAGGGCATTGCCACGGTGGGCGATCTGCTCAATTATCTGCCTTTTCGCTACGAAGACCG
>DAIUEW010000099.1:0-11469 GCA_036844925.1 Candidatus Sulfotelmatobacter sp. | reverse complement strand
AGGCCGTCGCCTGCCCTGTCGCCGAGAATGGTGTGGATAACGTCTGGCTTCAGCCCATCAGCCTGGGAGTTACCGTAACCTCCCCGGACCGCGCTCACTCGGTGTCGGATCTTCTTCACGAAGCCGATGTCAGTATGTACGCCGCCAAGAAGAACGGAAGAAACCGGGTCGAACTCTTTTCTGCGCGACAGAAGGGTGCTGCGCCGCGCTGAGCGAAGTACCGGATCAAGCCTCTCTCGACAATTGCTCCCAAACCGCAGCACCCAGTTCTGGGTAATTGGCGAAACATCCCCATAGCACTCATCGAGGGTCAACGAGTGAAATCGCCTGATAGCGTCAGTTGACTTCCGGTCCAGGTGCAACGGCCCGAGACATCAAGGGGATCATAGACGATCAAAGGGAACCCGGAGACACCCGTCCCCACTGAAGACTGTGTCTCGAAACGGAGGATTCACGAACGCAGGTTAGATCACTGAAGATTCGCCTACCGGAAGTTCTCGACCAGCATGAGGACACTGCCAGATTCGTCAGACTGCGGGTAAATAATCGCCCCGCCGTCGGGAGAAACCGCGATATGGTTATCCACGGGCCGCTGAATTGTCAGGACTTTCCTGATTTGGCCCGTGGCGAATTCGTAGAAGCAGATGTCACTGTGCCCCATTTTGTCGGGAGTTCTGAAGAAGTAAATCCCCTCCTTCCCCACAGCCCATTGGCCTTCGCTATGCACAGAATCGAGAACCTTCGCTTCTTGATTTCCATCCACCGAGGCTCTCCAGACGCTCACGGCTTCCGGCCATCCTTTCATGTAATAAAGATATTTGCCGTCTGCTGATTCTTGCGGCGTGTCGCCGGAATCCCGGGTGATCTGAACCGCCTCTCCACCGTCGGATGGCATCTTCCAGATCTCCTCCCGACCGGTGCGGGTTGAGCTGAAGTAAATCCACTTTCCATCATGCGACCAATAAGGCCACTTGTCTTCCGCGGGATCTGTCGTCATGCGCCGAGGAACACCACCGTTCACACTGACGACATAGATGTCCTCTTTCATTCCTTTCTGTGCAACTGTTAGAGCGATGTTCTGGTTGTCCGGGGACCAGCTCGGACCATAGATCGCAGATCCACCGAGCGAAGTTAACTGTGCGGTCTTGGAACCGTCGCTGTCGCAGATCCAGATTTCATCCGTCCCTGACCGTTGCGACATAAAGGCGATCCTCCGACCGTCTGGTGAATAGGCCGGATACATCTGTCGCTGTGTGGAGGCAATAAATCGATAAAGCGGGCCTGGCTTTTGGCCCCGCCCCTTCAAGTCGATACGCCAGATGTTCAGGTCGAACCTTTCAGTCTCGAAAGCCAGACGCCTTCCGAGCCGGGAAATGGCTGGCGCGGAGGCGTTGCTCGCGTCAAGATTGATTCTCCTGGGAATGGCGCCGCTGGATACTGCAATACGCCAAAGCCCGAGGCCGGGTTCTTGTCCGGAGCCGAACACGAATTCAGTGCCATCTGGCAACCAGGCTGCACCCCCGTTCGTCATGTTGCTAGTTTGAACTTTCTCCTCTTTCCCGAGCGGTTGGTAGCCTCCTCCAAGATGCAGGAGCCATAGAGTTCTGTTGTAGAGATCAGGTGAGACCCTTGAGAAAACGAGAATCCGGCCATCCGGTGAGACCGCCGGAGCGGTGTCGCCAATTTCTTCAATCGGCGGGTTAGTCAGCGGTCGCTGTTCTCCTGTTTCCACGGAGTACAGGTGCAAGCCCACACCGTGTTGTCCCGTTGTGGATGCTGGACCGACGAGCCATTTTGAGTCCGGGGTCCAGGATAACGATGGACCGTGGGCTCGACCCTGCAGTGACGCGCTGACCTCCGCCAGAATGCGTTCGGATCCGCCCCGCTGCGGTATGACCATGATCGCGGTCTTGCCCGGCGGGAGGTATCGCAAGAAGGCGATTAAACGCCCATCCGGGGACCAAGCAGGGCTGTAATCCGTCGCTGGATCATTGGTCAACCGATAAGGCGGTTCCACGCCGATTTGTTTAACGTAGATATCCCAGTTGTCCTGCTTCTCTCCATTCCAGGCAAATGCTACTTGTGTTCCGTCCGGGGAGAACGACGGTTCATCTTCGTTGCCCGGATAGCTGGTCAGCGGAACCACCACCAACGGCACCTCGGGCACTTCATTCTTCGATCGAACCAGCCACACTCCAACCGTTGCAATAACCAGCGCTGCAGCTACGCACAGGGCCCATACCAGTCGACGACGAGGCTTCGGTGTGGTCACGGCTGCGGTTCCCAGCACGCCGGAATCGGACTCCTCTTTCAGTTCCTCCAGCGCGAGTTTGATGTCGTCCATGTGCTGGGAGCGCTGATTGACCTCCTTCCGCAGACAACGGGAGATCAGCCGCTCCACTTCTCTGGAAAGGCCATCCACAAGTTGACTCGCCGGCCGGGGATTCTCCTTCAGAATGGCCGCTAGCGTCGAGGCTTTGGTATCGCCGTGGAACGCTTGTTTTCCCGTAACCATCTCGTACAACACCGATCCGAAACTGAAGATGTCCGAACGGGCATCGACCTTCTTGCCCTCTGCCTGCTCGGGAGACATGTACGCAACAGTACCGACGATCTTGCCCTCTTCTGTCGTGGGCCGCAGGGTGCGCGTGGACTCGTCCTCGCCAACTGGAGTGGATTCGGTCAGCTTAGCCAGGCCGAAGTCGAGAACCTTCACCAGCCCGTGCTCGTTCACCATGATGTTTCCGGGTTTGAGATCCCGATGGACGATGCCAGCGGAGTGCGCCCGAGCGAGTGCATCGGCAATCTGGACAGCGCACTTCAGAGCTTCATTCAGCCGCATCCCGCGCTGGGGAATCAGCCGGTCGAGCGTCTTGCCGACGACGCACTCCATGGAAATGAAGTCAACGCCCTCGGCTTGGCCGATGTCGTAGATGGTGATGATGTTGGGGTGGTTTAGAGAGGAAGCCGCCTTCGCTTCCTGCACGAAACGCCGCTTACGTTCGGGGTCGGCGACCTTCTCCGCAGGCAGGACTTTTATGGCGACAAAGCGGTCGAGACGTGTGTCACGAGCCTTGTAGACCACACCCATCCCACCTGCGCCAAGTTTCTCGAGGATCCTGTAGTGCGAGATGGTTTTACCGATCACTGGAGCAGAATCTTAGGTCGGTGACTCGGGCGAGTCAATCAAAAGCCGTAGAGTTGTATTGACAGGTCAATCAGCAATCCGCGAGGCCGAGAGCACAGCCCGGTTTTCCTCCTCGCCCGTAAAACGGGGTTCGCACCCCCCGCGTCTCGGATTCGACAAGGCTATCGCCCACATCCACGGCACTGGGAGGCGCTGGCGAAATTGGCAGGTGTTTCGGCGGATGGATGAGTGTAATGGCGATTTTTCACCAATTGAGGAACTCGCTTAGTGTGGCCGGTTCGGATCGCCTCCGGTTTGCCGACCACCCGACAGGATATCCGGAGGAGAGCGAGATTTCCCAAGGTTACTTCTTTGTCAGGGCAGGCCTACGCGCCGGAGAAGATCCTTAAAGCGCTCATCCGAGCGGTATCGGTCAAAAATCGGGTCGACCGCGAGGTATCCCATCCAAACAGCGTGATCTTCATAGGCGGCTTCTAGCCATTTGAATGTGTCCTCATTCTTATTTGACGCTGCGTAAATCTGAGCCAAGCCGTAAGGGGAAACGTAACGCTTCCTCGAAATCGTTTCCAGTTTGTGTGCGATTCGGAGTGCGTCGCGATTCCGTCCTGCAACTGCAAGGGCAACGGCGACCTGCGCGGTATAGAGTGGGCTGTCGCCTGACAGATTCGCCGCTTTCTTCAGCTCGTTAACAGCTTCGCTGTGTAGCCCTGCCTCACGATAGTCCTCTCCGAGCAGAAGGTGAGCGGCAGCGAAGTTCGGATCCAGTTCAACGGAATTTCGATTTTGATCGATTGCGCGGGAGTAGTCACGTGCCATGTAGTAGCGGAGTCCCACCCACGTGCTGATCATGAGGTTAAGGGGGTCGAGCTCTAGTGCATGCTTCGCTTCTGCAAGTGCCTCGCCATGGCGGCTCCTGATGGAAAGGTAGTCTCCGTACCAGTGGTGCGCGTTTGCGTATTGGGGATCCAACTGCAAAGCGCCCCTGAACTCGGCCTCCGCACCGGTCCAATCCCAACTATGGGTCATGGCAAGGCCCAGGGACGCATGGGCTTCAGCCGATTCTGGATTGATCTCTAGCGCTTTGCGTGCCGCGGCGTAAGCTTTCGGGAGTGCCTCGGCGGGGGACTTGAATCCGTGCCACGTCAGTCCGCTGTTACAGTCTGCCAGTCCCGAATACGCTGCCGCGTACGTGGGATCCTTGTCGATCGCCTGCTCGAAATATTGCTCCGCCTTCTGCATGCTCTCGCCGGTTCGCTTGTTCCAGTAATAGCGACCCTTCAAGTACGCCTCGTATGCTTCCGGGCTTATTTGCCGCGGAGTAGCCAAACGCTCTTCCTGTTCTTCAGTAAGAGCAATGTGAATCTCACTTGCGATGCTTCGCACCACGGAGTCCTGCACGGCCAGCACATCTTTGAGTTCGCGGTCGTAACTCTCGGTCCAGACGTCGATCTGATCACGTGCCTTGATGAGCTGGACAGTGATGCGTATACGGTCCGACGAGCGTCGAATGCTGCCTTGGACAAGATAGTCAGCGTTCAGTTCCTTACCTATCTCCCTCGCGGCCAGCCCGCTCCCTTTGTACTTTGCAACAGAACTGCGTGCGACCACCTTGAGTCGATCCCGATTCAATTTCCCAAGCTGAGCGATCATCTCTTCCGTCAGCCCCTCACTGAAGAACTCTTGATCAGGATCTCGGCTCAAATTGTCGAACGGCAACACAGCTAAGACTGTCTTGCGCTGGAAAACGGCGGGGACGCGCGAGCCTCGCCAGCTCCAAAATTCGCGGAGTGACAGAATGGACACAACTGCCAGCGAAGCTAACCCAACGAAAACCCACGTCCGCGCATGCCGCCGTACTTGTCCACGAGCGGTTTCAGTGCCCGGTACCTGCCCCGCTGTCCGCCCTTGTTCTTGGTCCATCAGGCCCAGGCTGCCGCCTTGCGGCCAGCTATCTGGCTCCCGAACGAAACTCTGCGTACCTATGGGGACGACTGATGCCTCAGGTTTGGGTGGCTCCGTAGTGTGTTCTTCTTGGGGAGAAATAATCGGCGCAATGAATCGATACCCTCGTCCGGTCACGGTCTGGATAAACCGCGGGGTTTCGGGGTCGTCCTTAAGAGCCTGGCGGACTTTGCGGATTGCGCCCCTGATGCTGTTATCCGTGTCGAGGAAAACATCATTACCCCAAACCCTGGCCACGATTTTCTCGCGACTGACGATCTCGCCCCGGTGCTCCAGGAGCAGAATAAGGATTTCCAGCGGGATACGTTCCAGCTTTAACACGTGACTGCCGCGGCGCAGCCGCCGGGGGCGGAGATCGAGTTCGAAGTCTTCACCGAACCGGATCGATTGCTGCAGTCCAATTAGCTGGGAAGTCATGGCACGCCCAGAGAAATTAAACGAATTCTACACCACATGGAAAGCCGCGGTCTAAGTGCAATCAATGCCTGCACTTGGCGGGACACAAACCATAACGCTCCGACACACGCTCCGCTATGGACAATCCGGTTGTGACATTGCAATCATGCCGCTCGCGTCAACCGATCGGCGGGACGAAAAGAGAAACGGCTGGAGGACAAGAGTGATGAAAGAGATTTTCAAACTTTGCGTATTGATGCTGAGTCTTGTGGTTGGATCGACAGCCGCAAGAGCTGATACTGTTTTGGACTGGAATGCGATTGCGGTAAACACGGCCGTCGCCAACAAACAGAATCCCTTCGCCCAGGCACGCTACGCGGCGATTGTACAACTCGCTGTTTTTGAAGCGGTCAATTCCATCACGCACAAGTACCAGCCGTATCTTGGGACCATCACTGCGCCGCCTGGCGCCTCACCCGATGCAGCAGCGATAGAGGCTGCGTATCAGGTGCTCAGCACCTACTTTCCAGCCAGCCAGCCGACGCTTTATGCCGATTGGATGAACTCCATGCAGTCCATACCCGACGGCTCAGCCAAGACCGATGGCATCGCAACCGGGGACGCCGCAGCTGCGGCCATGATCGCTCTACGAGCTAACGACGGCTCGTCACCTCCGCAATTCTACACACCCGGTCCATCTGTTCCAGGGGCATGGCAGGCAACACCGAGTTGCCCGGTTGTAAATGGGGTCGCGGTCGGGACCGGCTTTCAATGGCAGAACGTAACTCCGTTCGGCATCGCGAGCGCGAGTAACTTTCTCCTTGATCCGCCACCCGCGCTCACTAGCGACAGATATGCCCGGGCGTACAACGAAGTGATGACGGTGGGCAGTGTTGATAGCACACAGCGGCCTCAAGATCGGGCGAATGTAGCCCTGTTCTATGCAGCTTCGTCGCCAACTCAGGTCTTTAATCAGGCCGCGCAGCAGGTCGCAGTGGCACAGGGACGCTCCCTGTCGGACAATGCGCGTGCTCTGGCCCTGATCAATATGGCGATGAGCGACAGCCTGGTGGCGTCATTCCTCAACAAGTACACCTACAACTTTTGGCGTCCTGAAACGGCAATCCATGCGGGCAACACGGACGGCAATCCGAACACCGCGGGTGATCCCAACTGGGCCCCATTCATCACGACTCCCTGCTTCCCAAGCTATCCCTCAAACCACGGCAGTGCGGGCAACAGCGCGGCGGCGGTAATGAGACGCATTTACGGCGATGATGGATTTTCGATCACGTTGACCAATCCTGCAGTGCCCACCATCGTCTTGCAATACACTTCGTTTAAGCAGATTACCGATGACATCTCTGACGCGCGTGTATACGGCGGGATACATTTTCGAACCGATCAGGTCGCGGCCGAGCGCTTGGGAAGGGCAGTCGGAAAGACTGTATATAAGCACAACCTGCGTCCCGTACACTGTGACGACTAATTCGCTAGTGCGAAAAGGACTCCCATTTGTGTCATTTGTGTCATTCGGCGGTTAACGCTGCTCCCGAATCGGATCGCGGCTGTAGCGTTGCCAGCCTCAAAGGAACCTATGCCTACCTCAGGTCGGGCGTGAACAAATCCTTGGGTGGCCCTACCGCCGAGATGGGCATCGACGTCTTTAACGGAGACGGGACGCGCGGCATCATTCGCGCGACCGGAAGCAGCCTTGATGGATCCTACGACTGGACCGATTCCTCGTGGCCGAACGGAAGCTACACGGTCGATCCGGATTGTACCGGGTCGCTCTTCGCTGCGGATGGTACAAAAGCCAACAACATCATCGTCCTTGACGGAGGCAAGAGATTCTCCGTGCTCAGCGCGCCACTGGAGACGGGCAAGGTTATCACGGGAGAGGGGACGAGGTTGGAGGAGGAGAAGGACTAACGGTGCGCTGACTAGGTTGGATGCACACTTCTTCATTTGAAGCGGTTGTGCATCTCGCCGACGGTCAGTGATGTGGAAGTGGGTAACTGGAACGGGAGGGTGCCGTGAAAAGCGAGACAGTGCTGGTGAGAAAGCTCGCAGTTGGGGGGATTGTGAGCCTTTTGCTCCTTGCCGGATGCGGAGGCGGCACCAGTCCGTCATCGATTAATCAGCCTACATCGAGCGGATCCAATCCCACTCCAACAATCACCACAATCTCGCCGAACAGTACCGTAGCTGGCGGAGCGGCTTTCACGCTCACAATCAATGGGACGAATTTCGTCGCAGCTTCTACGGTTAACTTCGGCGGGTCGACGCCCGCCACCACCTTCATCAACTCCACGCAATTGACTGCGGCCATCCCTGCTGCCAGCATCGCCTCAACCGGCACGCCGGCCGTGACAGTGACCAACCCCGCTCCCGGCGGTGGCACCTCCAAGGCGATTAACTTCACCATTACAAGCGGCTCCGTCCCGACGATCCAGGTTCTCTTTCCAAACTGCGCTCCCGCAGGAGAGCCCGTTCAGTTGGAGGTAGTTGGGCCTTATCCAGGGTCAAATTTTGTGACCGGTTCAGTCGTGCGCTGGAACGGCAGCGACCGGCGGGGGTAGCTCGAACGCGTTGACCTTCACCATAAACTCAGGAGCTGATTATCCGCAATCAATTGCTGTGGACCCTGCCGGAAAGTTCGCCTATGTGGCGAGTCAGGGCTGCGATTTAGATGGCTACGTGTCCATGTACACGATCGACCCCACCACCGGAGCCCTAGCGTCCATAGGACCACCGGTGCCTACAAATGACGAATTTACCGACTCCGTGACCGTAGATCCTTCTGGCAAGTTCGCCTACGTGGCGAGTTCGGGAAATGTGTGGGATATCGATTTTGGCAGCGTTGTGACATACACCATCAATCCCACGACCGGGGCCTTAACGTCCACCACAGGAGGGATAAACGGAACAGGGATAAACGGAACTCCGGAGTTTTTCAATTCGGTGGCGGTGGATCCATCCGGCAAGTTCGCTTATGCGGCGGATGGGGGAGCTTTCCCGGCGGGCAGCTTCGGCGGTTTATCCAGCGTCTCGATGTACACCATCAACAGCACTACCGGGGCCTTGACGTCCATTGGGATGATCGCCGCAGGATTTGGTCCCGACTCCGTGGCCGTCGATCCCGCGGGCAAGTTCGCCTATGTGGCGAATTTCGACTCGAACGACGTCTCCATGTACACCATCGACGCCACGACTGGGGCCTTAGCTTCCATCGGGACGATTGCTGCGGGAACAAGCCCCGCCTCCGTAGCCGTGGATCCTGCGGGTAAGTTCGTCTACGTGGCAAATTGGACGGGGTATGAGACTGACGGTAGCGTCTCGATGTACACCATCGACGCCACGACTGGGGCCTTAGCTTCCATCGGGACGATTGCTGCGGGAACAAGCCCCGCCTCCGTAGCCGTGGATCCTGCGGGTAAGTTCGTCTACGTGGCAAATTGGACGGGGCCTAACTCTGAGGGTAGTGTCTCGATGTATACCATCGACGCCACGACTGGCGTCTTAACGCCCACAGGAACGATAGCCACAGAGCTATCTCCTACCTCCATAGCCATCCATCCGTCCGGTAAGTTCGCCTACGTGACGAATTCCAGCTCGAACAGCGTCTCGATGTACAGCATTGATAGTGCCACCGGGACCTTGACGCTTATAGGGACAATAGGCACATGAAAGGGCCGACTCTAACGCAAGAAGAAAACAGGGAAGAGGAGAGAACCATGATTTCCAAAACGCTTCGCATTGCTTTAACGATTGTTCTGGCCAGCTTTGCGCTCAGTTCGGCTGCCTGGGCGGCGACTTGTTCAAACGCCTCTCTGAGTGGGACTACGGGCTTCCGAAAGGCGGCACAGATAGGGCCGGGCAACCTACCACCGGCGTGAGCCAGCTCACGTTTGACTCAACCACAGGTACGTATACCGGAGAGGACCCATCATCCCATGACGGCGTGATTACCACTGTGCCTGTCACCGGAACATACACAGTCGCCTCGAACTGCACCGTCGCGGCTATAGCACTCGGAGAGAATATCGCCTTTGTGGTTACGTCAACAGGTTTTTTTTAACGTTAACCAGACGACGGCGGAGGGGCCATTTTGCCGTCGGTATATACCTACCCTTTGACCGTTTGACGGGGTAGTACTCTCCGGGAAAAATTGTCGACCCCCCTCCCACACACCCGTCCCCAGTTTTGACTTGGCCCACCCGCCCGCGCGCCGCGCGTGAAGGGCACGCACAACTTCTATGGCCTATCCCGAACTGAAGATGCGTGCGTAACGACAAATATCGGCTATCTGCGCTGCAATTCGGCTAGTTTCAGCTCGACTGGCTTTATAACCTTTTCAGTAAGGTTTGCTATTAGGCTATCTGCGTCCTTGTATCGGTAGACTTCTAAAACCCATGGGTATTTCGTGAAGTGCTCGAACATTCCGTATTCTTTTTCCGACGCTTCCAGCAGAGGCTGAACCGGCACGGAGGGAAGGTCAGGCACAATGCGTTCGAGTTCTTGAGGGATGCTTTTGGCTTCGGTGATATCCGCAATCACGAATTTCGCTATGTGCGCTAGAGTGGAAACGGTTTCCGTGAGATCTCGCGATTCTGGTTTGTCGAAATCAAAAACGACCGGTAAGTAATTTAGCCTTCTCAATTCTCCGCGTATGAGCTCAAGGACTCGTTTACGGCGCGTTGTAAAACGTCCCAGGACCAGCACCAGCTTCGACGCAATGTTGTCGATAACGTCCCTAATCTTCTTATTGTTAAGTAGTAAATAGACGAATTGGGCAATCTCAAGATTGTCAACGCTAATCGTGGACTGCCCAGAAGGCGTGATCACCAGATTTGCTTGTCTTGTTCCTTCGAGGTTTAGCCCCCAGGCCGAAATCCCGTAAATGGCACAACGTGATATGTCGGCATCTCTCAAGCTCGACTCAACGAGCTGAGCGTATGAAAGATTTGCGTCCATCAGCTGGGCACTAGTGAGGTTGGTCCTCAAGAGCGTCGCATGGCTGAGATTCGCGTTCCTTAGATCGGCGCAGGAAAAATCCGCGTCAGTCAGGTCCGCGCCGCTCAGATTCGCGCCATTCAATATCGAGTCACGAAATACGGTTTTGCGCAATCTGGCATTTCTCAACACTGCATCTTCAAGATTGGCACCGATGAGTTTGGCTCCGCTCAGATCAGCCTGAGCTAAGTTTGCAACCAACAGTGTGGAACGACTTAAGTCAGCGAACTGGAGACGGGCATCGGTCAGATCTACCTCACTAAGATCCGCCTCCGTAATGATCGCCCCGGTGAAATCTGATAAACCAGCCTTTGTCTCAGTTAAATTTGCGCCATGCAGGCCAGCTCGCTGCAATCTGGCTTGCTCCAAGTTGGAGCCCGCCATGTTGGCGCGCTTTAGCTGTGCACCATTGAGGTCGGCCTCTCGCAGGTCTGCACTGGTTAACACTGCTTCTTCGAGATTTGCGCGATTTAACTTGGTACGTTGCAGGTTCGTTCTTTCGAGTCTTACCCGGCTCAGATTCGCCCTGCTGAGGTTCGCATCCGTCAGATTTGAATTGCTGAAGTCGATACGTCTGAGATCAGCTCCGCTTACGTCCACTGCACTGAGATTGTCGCCGCTGAGATCCACCTCCGCGCGTGGGTGATGGCGTCGCCATGCGTTCCACTCCTTCGGTCCTTTCTTGAATAAACGGCGAGATACCTCGTTCATGTTTTTCGGTTATAAAGCTCAGGATCACAAAGCCGCTTCGCAGAAATTGTAGTCTGCTTTCGGCTACTTAGTGCGAATGAGTTCCGCTGTCCCCGCACCGCATTTTGCGTGAATGTGGCTCGTGCGTGTGTAGGGAGTGAGGGTGCGCGGGAGCGAGCGCTGGAGGTTAATGAGTATAATCGCCTGTTTACGTAAATCAATCTGGGAAGCCAACAACCGAGAGTAAATTGGTTGTG
>DAIUEW010000098.1:0-11519 GCA_036844925.1 Candidatus Sulfotelmatobacter sp. | reverse complement strand
CAGCGAACGGCAATCCGTCCCTGATTTCCGTGTCTCACCCGAGGGGCGCGGCGCACATCCCTCGCTCCCCCCTTTTTTCCTCCGATAGATTTACTAGGAATGTGCGAGGAGTATGGGCCTCGGGTTTTGTTCCGTCAATAATCACTTATCACTAGGCGGAGTGGAGTGTGTGCTCAATCTTACAGTATTTCGTCTTCGGCGTGTCGTTCGTTGTGTAAGGCGGATCGCTACCCATGTGGGCAAGCGGGATCGCCGTCGTCATCATGGGCTATCTGGCCTACGAAGGATTTCGGCTGGCGAGGAAGTCGCCGTCTGGGACGTGAGGTATATCTCCGGTATGCGTACTGGCTGCATATCCCGGAGTAGCCATCGCCCGAATCTTCTTTCTGTTTCTCTCCGGCAATGCAGACTGCGGCGCTTTTGGCGCAGGCGAAACCCAACCTTTCGGGCGTCTGGAAGCTCCGGAGTACGCGAGCTCGTTATTCCGAAATCTGGACGGGACGGTGAGACCGAAGCCGGTTCGGACGTCGCAGGGTGCGTCTGTGTCCACCCCGGAGGCTGTCCATGTTCCGGAATGGTCTGGGTCAAATCGGACGAGTAGTCCGATTCGGACCGCTTTCGGATTAACACTTCTGTACTTTGAGAGTAAATAATCCGATAATCGGAGTAATCCAGCCCAGGAACAGTTCTGAAGCTGAGGACCGACTGTGTTGTTCGGTCTGTGTTACGGTTTCACGTGTCCCCACGCTGAGCCCGCTGGCGCCACCGTTTTGAACCGAAAAGGAATCCGAAGTCATGCCCAAACAAACGCGGCGCTTGCACAAACCGACTACCGGTGGCGGATCACGCGAAATTCCCGCCACGATCAGTCCCGACCAGACGGATATTGCCCGGCTTGCTTACTTGCATTGGCTGGAGAGGGGTTGTCCCATCGGATCGCCCGAAGAGGATTGGTCTTGGGCCGAACAAGACCGGCGAAGCGAAATTAACCGAACACTGTAGCGGCTACCTATTTCCCACGTTCTTTTTCGGTTCCGGAGAAGAGGAGAAGCGTGATGGGAAGGATGTTGTAATGAATAACTCCCCCGAAATCGCGACGAACGGCGTCGTTCCGGTTCTGTCGATAAGCCCGATGGAAGAGGATCACTTCCTCCTGCAAAACATTCTTAATCGCCTGCAAGGCACGCTCGACCCGATCCGTACATTCAGAGTGAACGCCTGCACCACGCTCGCCTTTGGGCTTGCTGCCCTCCGGAAGCGTCAATTCGAAGTTGTCGTCTGTGAGCGGGATTTGACGCCAGGTTCGTGGAAGGACGTCCTCGAGCAGGTGACCATCCTGCCCGATCCGCCGTCTCTCATCGTGACGTCACGGCTTGCAGATGAACGCCTGTGGGCCGAAGCCCTGAACCTGGGCGCCTACGATGTGCTGGCAAAGCCATTCGAACGCACGGAAGCGATGCGAGTTATTGGTGCAGCCTGGCGTGCGTGGGGCGGGCCGGTGCGGCAGCCAGCGCGCAAGGAGCGACATATGTATAAAGTCGCGGCGGCGGGCGGAGCATCGTGAAGCAGCACGGGCGGATCGGTCATAGAGCCGTTGCGATCGAGAACGCCGCTCTCCGCCTTCAACTCGCAGCCTTCCAGCGAAAACGTCAGCGACACAGCCCCTGCCAGGCCGAAATGAACGGAACCGCGCAGTGAGGTGCGCCATCGAGCAGCTCAGAAACCGACGCATAGAAGGCCGGGAACACGCAAACTGCGGCCCGCGGCTGACGACGCCTGTTTCCGCCGTGATAGCGGGGCCTGGCTGCTCGAGGCCTGAGCGGTCTCAATAATTGAGTAGGCCTTGATTTAGGGTCACAGCGGCTGTAGTATTTCGCTCGGATGGTACACGAGCGACACCGCCGAATAATCGCGCTTGCAGGGCGGACGCTGGGCGTAAACTTGGCCGGAATCCTTTCTTGTGAAGCGCGATGAGCCCGAGGGTCGACACGGGTGTTTCGATGAAATTGCGCACTCTCGAAGGCTCGGGCGCATCATGGGCGGCAACTCCAAGGAGGTCGTCATGTCGAGAGAACTAGCAAGTCGCGTATTCCTAGCCACTGTGGTTCTATTGCTTCTGAACTGCGGCGGATCTGAGCACCAACGGGATGAGAAGTATTACCTCGTCTCCACCAACACCAAGCTTCCTTACTGGCAGATGGCTGCCAATGGTCTGCTTAGGGCGGCCGCCCAACTGCACGTGAATGCCGAAATGGTTGGGCCAGACACCTATGACCCGAAGGGAGAACGCGAGGCGTTCGAACGTATTCTCGCTGGGAAACCAAGAGGCATTTTGGTTTCTGCAGCGGACCCGGTCGTTATCACGCCGGCAATCGATACGGCTATCACCCAAGGGGTTCCGGTTATCACGATAGATTCGGATGCGCCAGCCAGTAAGCGCCTGATGTTCATCGGTACCGATAATCGCGAGGTAGGCCGCACAGCAGGTCGTATCGCGGCCAAGGCCTTGGGTGGCAAAGGTAGCGTGCTCTTCTTCACCATGCCGGAGCAGACCAATCTGAAAGAGCGGTTGAACGGGTACCTGGATGCCTTCTCCACCACCCCTGATATTCACATTGCAGAAATCGTCGATATCAAAGGTGACGCGCGCGTTGCGTTCGACCGCACGATGGATCTGGTAGAGAGGGGGTCGCACGCCGTGGATGCCTTTCTCTGCCTTGAAGCCAGCGCCTGTGCCGAAGTGGCGGAGGTCCTGAGCCGGAAGTACGTCAAGAACAAGGTGGTCATCGCCATGGACACGGACCCACCGACCCTGGAGTGGATTCAGAAGGGCGTTATTGCCGCCACCGTTGCGCAGAAGCCCTACACCATGGCATTCTACGGCCTGAAGAACCTAGATGACCTCCATCACCGCAAGCCGGCATCGCTCCAGATCAACTTCGCGAGAGACAGCAGATCCCCTATCCCCGTCTATGTGAATACGGGCGCTACTCTGATTGACAAGAGCAACGTAGAAGCTTTTATTCAAGCGGAAAACGAGGCGAAGAAGTAAAAGGTCCACGCGGGCATCGGCGTCACGATACGAGATACTCTGAAGGACTTTCTTTGAGCTGATTTTGCACCAAGTGTCCACTTCGGGCCAGAAAATCATCATGCGACCCGTGCTCTACAATCGCGCTCCTTCATCACACGGCCGACCGGAAATTTGAAGCGTGGTTGACGTCCCCTATGGGATTACCACATCTCTCCGCCGCGCGGAGGGCCTCTTCAACGCTAACATGACCATACACTTCATCTGCACCGGCAACATATACCGTAGCCGTCTCGCCGAGGCGTACTGCGCGTCCAAAGGCACTCCGGGAGTTCGCGTGTTGTCGAGTGGTATCGGGGCGACGTTGCACCGCGGAATCCCAATCGCGCCTTACGCGGAACGCATGCTCCGAGAACACGGACTTGAACGCTTTGCGGCTCCCTCGTGGCAGCAGACGACGGCCGCGCTGGTCCGGGCGAGCGACGTCCTTGTGTTCATGGAGCGCGAACACTACCGGTAACAAAAGCCGCCGCTGAAAGCCGTTACCTTTGATGTCCTGTGGGCGAACCCAGGTCCCGGCAGTGTCCACGTACAGTTTCTTGTCGTTGATCTGGAGACCGGCGAAGTGTGGGAACCGATGCTGTGCAAATACCTGATTACGCCGTCCCTGCAGACTGCACAACGCGCAGTTCGGAATCGGTTGAAGATCTCAATTTCGGAGATAAAGCGTGCACGCGCTCACGCTGAGCAGAGCGGGTGCTTTTTCGAGTAGATCATTGGGCCCAGCCCGGCGCGCGGTCGAAGCGGCGGTGGGTGATCACAGGCTGGTTGTTCAGGGAAGCGGGCGGGGCGCGCGGCATGGGATCCGGGGGACGGCGCGCGATTAGGCGCGAGGGCTAAAGAACAAGTGCGGGCGCTTTCAAGAACCGGGCCGCTCACGAATATGAGTGGCGCAGGGGGAACGGCGGTTTCAGGATTCCACGTCGGCTCGAAGGAAGTCGGCTGGGGCCGCGGTGGGGCGCGCGCATGCTGAGCCCTGTCGCTTCCGGGCCTTGCGCCCGCGGGGTGCCGCACGATATCATCCTTTCCAAAAGGGGAAGAAGCGATGCGCAGCAAAATCGGACTCTTCTTGGTGGGTATGTTCTGCTCACCGGCAATAGCGGACGCCCAACTCTCGCGGCGGGACAGCTTCCAACAACTCCGGCGAGACTACCAGTTCTTGGCCCGCGATTATCAGGCTCTCGCATCCGAGATTTTCGCAAAGCAGGCTGATTATGGTCAGTTGAATATCAAGATTCTGAAGGAGATAATTGAGGGATTTATAGGTGACCTAGCGGGAGAAAATCCACCTTTTGAGAGGCCGCCCGGTGATCCCATCTCAACCGGGAAGAGATACGCTGACTACATTCAGGACTTGCGTGACGAATTCAATGTGTTTTTGAATGCCTGGAACCTGGGACAACGCCTCGACGAACTGAATCTACGTGCTGAAAACCTTAAAGTACGTGCTATCGCACTAGCACGGGATCAACAGCGAAAGAAAACGCTAGCCGCATTTACGACGGCGGACACGAAACCGAAGGACTTCAGTGAACTTGACACGGCTATTGTCGAGATGGATAAGGCGGATAAGGTACACCAAGATGAGTTTGCCGGAATCAAACGCGTCATCGATAACTGTTCCGATGGTATCACACGCATGCAAGACGTTATTCAAATGTACGATTGCACGTGCCAGGGCTGCGACTCCAGTGGCCCGCAAATAATCGCCGCCTGCCAGACAGACCGTACTCTCAGCATCAAGAGTCTTGCCGATTTTCGAAGCGAATGCGGTACTTATCTGAGGCAGGCTTGGGAAGCATACGATGCTGCTAAGAAGAAAAACCCCTAAAGGGTTGAACAACCGGCGTGACGTGTGCCGGGCGTTTGGAGTCTTTGTCTGCTACGTCGTCGTCTGCCTGCTGATAACGTGTGTAGGGTATCTTCAAGGTGGCCAGAGCACTGGCCTGCAGCAGTTGCGCGCCCGAGCTGAGCAAGGGAACGCCGAGGCACAATACCAACTGGGATCGAAATACTACGCCGGAGCCGGTGTACCAAAGGATTACGTGCAAGCGTACAAGTGGTTCAACCTTGCCGCAGCGCAGGGGAACGTGGCAGCCGCCAAGAGCCGTGACAACGTCGCTAACGAGATGACTCGCGAGCAGATTGCTGAAGCACAGGCATTGTCAGCAGACCAACCACATGAACCCAAGAACGTGGACAGGACTAGCGACGCACGCGGTGGCAGTTCAACCGACGTGGTCGCCCCACCTGAGGGGAGTAAGACTGTAACTGCATTTAAGAGGTCAACTGGAACGAACAGGGCTGATGCTGAGGAATCCGTCCGTAAGTTTGCATTGTCCGATCTTAAAAGTCAGTGCCCAAATCTTAACTCGACCATGCTGGATACCGATTGGATGTCACTTGGACCCTTGATCTTTCCTGACTACAAGCTTGCCGACTACGAGATGGACGCGAGCTGTGACCGACAAGGAAATCAGTGGGTGTGCGCCGTGCATGCCAAGGGATACTGTGTGGATCAGAACTTCACAAAGAGAACAGAAGTAGTGGCCAAGGCAGCCGCCGAGGCAGAAGAAGCAAGAGCCGCGCTGTCTGCCCGCAAAGCAGTTAATGTCGTGGGCTTGACGGGCATCTCCCCTGCCAAGAATATTGCTGAGGAGAAGGCAATGAATTACGCAAAAACCGGGGTGGAGTTGGCATGTCAGAGTTTGCCACCGATCTTTGTTTCCATTGGCGGGCTAAGCAATATTCACAACTTTCACCTTTCTGACTACACACTTGATCACATGAGTTGTAATGAGCCCTCCAGCAAGAACGAATGGTGGTATTGCATCGCTTACGTTAAAGGGTTCTGTGAAGTGTTGGACAAAGAGACTTGGTTGGAACACATACCGCGAACCCAAAGTTCTCTCTTTAGTCGCTCTGGACCCGAAACCCGTCAGCCCCGATCAAATGGCGAGTCCCCTGAAAGATCCGCGATCGAGAGGATTCGACGTGGGAATCACTTATCTCTTCCGGCAATACAAGAGGATCGAGCGGGCGCAGGAACAACGGCAAGCATCACATTTGAAAACGCCACAAACTATGGCATCAGAGTTTACGTTAGCGGGCCAGTGAGTCGTACTCTGATGCTTTCCCCTGGAGCGCGAGAGTCGCTCGATCTCATTCAAGGGCAATACGAACTGGCAGCTGAAGTACCAGGATCTTCTATTCTGCCATTTCTTGGGCAACAACTGATTCAACCGAATACATCTTATAGAGAAGTGTTCTCGCTTGGCACTCGTTTTTGAGTGAGACGTGGGCCGCTGGCATTCCAAACTGGTTCGCCCTCCGTTATGGAGCATGACTACACCGGGGTCGTTGGTCACCATGCCAATGCTTGCCCGTACTTTATTGCCGGGCTTTCTGCTCGGTCTGCTGTGAGCACCACCCAAGCAGGCGATATGACCTTTTACGTTTTCTTCCACGCTTTTTCACGCTCCAGCCTCTCGACGGCTTGCGCCAGGCGGGCGCGAGTGTCCGGGTGCAGTCACGCGTCATGTCGGGCTTGGGCGACTACAGCCTTGCGGCCTGCGCCAAAACCCTCAGTCGTTAAGAGAGCTAACGGACAGGATCCCGTCAGGAGTTAGGCAAAAAAGACCTGAAAGATTTCGGCACCGGGTGCTCCGGTGCAGTAGTCTTTCCCCAGGTTCTTAACTTTCGCTCCTACCCAAACGCAGTCCTTGGGCCGGTCGGGATGCCATCTTTTTTCCCCAAGACTCCCGCCTAACATGCACCAGAACGGTGAGATTCGTTCCAGCTCTGCCACTCGCGCCTCGATGTCTTCCGGGTTGTAGCGGAAGATGGCGAGCGGTAACGATCTGCGCAAAGCCAGCCATGACGTCGTCTCCAAAGCTTGTTAACTACCGGGTGGGCAGAATTATTTGGGTCCCCGAACGATCTGGAAAAGCCCCCGGCTAGTTAACGGCCCAGGTCACAACGGGAAGCACTTGGAAACGCGCAAATTCCTGTCTCCCAATCATCGTGCCGATCTTGGAGTCTTCTCATTTGAAGGTGTTTGGAGCCCGCAGCGTCGCCGCGTGGACGCTTTTGTGCGGCCAATCAGCGCGTGCAATAGTGGTCCGGGGCTTGTTAACTATCCGGTGGAAAGAGCGTCATTCGGGTGCCCAAATGAATGAACCGGGCATCCTAGTTAACAGCGTGGCGCCGCAGAGAAGATGTTCGGTCGTGCCGATTGAGCCAAGTGGTCCCTTGTCGTCTAGCGTTTCTTTTGAATTGGGATCACCTCGGCGAGTCGTGGTTTGAGCTCAGTTACCGTGCTGGTGAAGTCGATAGCGAACCGGTCATCACCGATGCAGAAAATTACTCGCGCATGCGTGGTCGCTAGCGGTTCTGGCTCCTGGCGGTTCGAGTGGAGAAAAAATGTGGGTTTGGTAGGCATTCGGACACGACTGTACCTCTAGTCAGGCGTCGCTCGCTCGCTATCGCCCAGATGGAGCCGATGAAACTAGAGGCCGAGGATCAGCGAATGGGGTGAGCCTGTGGCCCTGGCGCCGTATTTCACAGACAGGAATCTGGAAAGCGAAAACCGACGCTCACGTGGAAGGCACGGAGGTGCTGGCACTCGGTATTACGTGGCCTTGGCACGAGTGCCCGATTCACATTGTGAGTGCGCGCATTAATTGTTTTCAGACGGGCACGATGGCTCATGCCTTTATCGCGATTCGTTCGTCTTGCTCAAACTTCGGCAGAACTTGCTTGCTTTTGTGCTCGACAAGAGCAATGGATGTGATGACGGCGGTTATCACCGCCTAAGGAGAATGCGAAATGACTACATCGTCGATTACAGAACACCAGCCAGCAAACCACGCCACAGCCGCCGCAGAAAAGCTGGAAACGCCGAAGAAGGCCCAAACTGGGGCGCGACTGCCCCGTGTTCCGCCCACTAAGGCGAAGTCGGCTAACAAGGCCACCCCAGCAAAGAAGCGGGCCAAGGCCCGCCAGAAGCCCGTTGGCGCACGCCAAGGGAGCAAGACGGCCAAAGTTGTGGACCTGCTGAAACGGTCTGGCGGAGCCACCCTGAAAGAGATCATGCGAGCGACCGGCTGGCAGGCTCACAGTGTCCGGGGATTCATTAGCGGACACTTGGGAAAGAAGATGGGCTTGAGCGTGCGCTCATTCAAACGCGACGGAGAGCGTGTTTATTCATTGAAAGGTTGAACCTCGATTTCTTCTGGCCGGGCCGCCAAGGGCTCGGCCTTTCTTCGTGCCATCCGGAATCCAAAAGCGACGCGGGGGCACCTCTCAGATGATCGCCGGGCCACCTAGCTCACCCCTGGGCGCACGCATCGGAAACTCACGCGCCAAAAAGTACCCGGCGGCATCACTAAGGTGCGTTCGCATGGGATCCGATTTATCCAGGTCTGCCAGCTGGTTGCCATGCGGATCGACCTTCCAAGACACCTGTTCGAAGTCCTTGATCAGTCCCTTACACTTGGGATCGATCAGCAGACGGTGCTGGCCGGCATGGTTTCGCAGCATGGCATTCACGCAGTTGGTGCGGTCTTTGACCGGCGGATTGGAGCGTGGCACACGGAATTGGACCTTGAAACGATCCGGATAACGGCCAAAGAAGTCCCTCGCGATCTGCCAGTCGGTCCGCGAAGCCGAGGTCTTACGCTGCTCACCGGTGGCGTCACCATATATGTAAACGTTCAGGAGCGCCGGTTGATATTGCTGCAGCATTTCCTCAAAGGCCTCGCCCAGATCCTCGCGCTCGGAGAGGTCGAAAGGCTCTGGCGCGATGATCCACTGCTTGGTCCGGCCGAGGAATTCTTCACAGGCCGCCAACGTATGGGAATCTGGCAGAACCAACTCGTCTAAAATGTGGACCCTGCCATTGACCGTTTGCGCCACGATCGAACATAACGGATTCATGTTGAAGTCGAGCGACCAAGAAAGCGGCAGTTTGGGATCATAGCGGAGCGGCCGAACGTTGCGCGTGCGGTCGAAAGCGTAGTAGGCGATGCCGACACCCGACCTTTCAAAGCTGGCCTGGTATTCCTGCCGGTAGGTCCGCTCGTCGAGCTCGCGCCGGGCCGCTTCCAGCTCTGCGAGCGGTACAATACCGCCTTGCTCGGTGGTGTACTGGAATGCGGCCCAGCCGTCCTGTCCTGGAGCGGCTCGGAACAGTTCATAGAAATGGTTGCGCCCCTTGGGTGTCCCGATGAACAGGGCTCCTCCCAAGCGGTCCGATAGTGCTGGTCGCAAGACTTCCGTCCAGGCCTCCAGAGCCATGGAAGCGAATTCGTCCAGAACCACGAAATCCAGGCCTTCGCCTCGGAGACTGTCATAATTATCGGCGCCGCGGAGCGCAATGGTTCCGCCGGTGATCAGCTCAATCCGCAAATCGGTTTCATTAGGTTGCGAAGCCCAAAAGGGTCGGGTGAGCTGCTTGAGCGGCTTCCAGGCGATCCGCTTGGCTTGTCTATAAGTGGGCGCCACATACCACGCCACACGGCCCGGCCCGAAAGCTGCGCGACACAATTCGGTGCAAGCCAAGAAAGTCTTTCCGAAGCGTCGACCTGCGGCCAGAACACGAAATCGGCTTTCAGATAGGAACACTGACGATTGCGGGGGTTTCAGGGATATGATCATTGTTGTTTTGGTCTATTCTTGTAATCTCCCGCTCTCACTCCGGCATTCACGGCATCCGGGGAGTGAGCACTAGCGTGAGTTGCCATTTTGCTCCTCCGCGCTCAGATACACGGTGAAGCTGAGACCGTGGTGTGCCTCAGGTACCGGACCCATCCGCTCTTCGAACTCGCAGTGCTCGACGTTGGCGAGCGCCGTAGGTTCGCTCTTGGCGATTGCAATGTGTCGCTCGCCGCCGGTCCCCTGGAGAAGATACCGGATAGGGCCATAGCGAAAAATCGCCAGCGGACGAGCACGGGACTGCAAAGCCGATTCCAGTTTGCGGATTCGCCTCTCTCGGGCTTTCTTCATCTGAACTCACACACATGACCCATGAATTTGAACTTGGTTGCTTCGAGCCCTCCAGGAAAATCAGTGGGCGCTTGAGTCTCTACCTGAAGCCGACTCCAAAGCCTCGATTCGCGCCTCGTGTTCCTCGGTGTCGATGATCCGTCGCCGACCTTCGAGAATGGCGGCAATCATTTGGCCTTCGGCTGGCGTAATCTGCCCACGGGAAACCGCCTGCAAAACTATACTCACCGCTTCCGCAACCTCCGCGGCAGTTCTCACGGCTGGAAGCTTGAACTTTACCGGTTGCTCTTTTCGGGGAGGAATCAAGCGCTCCATGCACAGACGCATGGCTGTAGGATCACCCTGCATCGCCATGAGCGCGCACTTTCGCGTGATGGATTCGCCGTTGCCGTCGAGCATTTCCTGCAGGGCGATGGTCGCCTTGTTCCGGCTCCCTTGCGGCCGACCGCGGCCGAATGTATTGCCGGGCTGAAACGGGCTGCCAGGTGTCTTTTTCATTGGACTGTCCTTCCATCAGCGGCGTCACAGCTGATCAGAGGCTCTCCACTGGGCTGGATACGCGCTCGCGCGATCTCGGCGAAGGTCCGGCCGTCGTCGACCAGTGTCGCTTGCCTGCCGGTGAAGTTCTGCCAGCGTTGCACGCTGACATCGATGTACTCCGGCTCGATTTCAATCAATCGCGCTTGCCGTCCAGTCTTTTCGCAAGCGATCAATGTCGAGGCAGCCCCTCCGAACGGGTCCAGTACTACATCCCTCCGGCGGCTGCTGTTGCGAACCGCCCGCTCGACCAACTCGACGGGTTTCATGGTGGGATGCAAGTCGTTGGCTTGCGGTTTGTTTACGTACCATACGTCGCCCTGGTCGCGCGCGCCACACCAATAGTGACCACCGCCTTGCCGCCATCCATAGAGCATTACCTCGTATTGCCTTTGGTAGTCCGATCGGCCGAGCGTGAACGTATTTTTACTCCAGATTAGGAAGGTGGACCAATGCCCGCCGGCATCGGTGAAGACTTTTTGCAGCGTATGAAGTTCGGAGGAGGACATGCAAATATAGATCGCGCCCTTCGCTACCGCCAGGATGTTGACACACGCACGATGCAGAAACTTTTCAAAATCCTTTCCTAAATTGTCGTTGACAATCGGGCGCGGGCGCCCTTGTTTGCTCAGGAACGAACAATTATACGGGGGGTCAGTGAAGACTAAATCGGCTTGTGCGCCCGCCAGTACTTTTTCGAGGTTGTCCATCACAGTGCAATCGCCGCACAATATATGATGGCTTCCAAGCACCCAAAGGTCGCCGGCGAGGGTAACCGGCGTTCGAGGAAGATCCGGAGCATCATCTTCATCGACGGCACTGGTTTCCCGATCTAGGTCTTTGACCGCCTGAAAAGATTCTAATAAAACAATTCCAATCAGAAATG
>DAIUEW010000097.1:0-12109 GCA_036844925.1 Candidatus Sulfotelmatobacter sp. | reverse complement strand
CTATATGCCCAGATCCAGGACTTAAGTTGAACTTGCAACATGACATTCAGTGCAATTTTAGGCTAGCGGAGGGGATTCTCGACGAACTCCGTCTCTGCCTGCCGAGAGCAAGCGGACCTGGAAAATAAGCTCGATGCCGAGATTAGGGAGCGGAGGCCAGTGTTGAGTCCGCTAAGAATCAAATCGATGTACAATTTTGACCACCACGTTGCAAGCCCAAGAAAACAATGCAACGGTGCCTTTTGCCGCCTTGTCAGCCGCTGATCCTTTCTCCGTTTGACCACCGACGAGTGCCGTCATAACATTTCCGCCAATGGGCACATCTCCCCAACTTGTCGGTCAAACCATTTCGCACTACCGCATCGTCGAAATACTCGGCGGCGGGGGGATGGGTGTCGTCTATAAAGCCGAGGACGTCAAGCTCCACCGCTTCGTCGCCCTGAAATTCCTGCCCGATGAAGTAGCCAAGGACGCGCAAGCTCTTGCCCGTTTCCAACGAGAAGCACAAGCGGCGTCTGCCCTGAACCACCCCAACATCTGCATGGTCTTCGATATTTACGAGCGCGAGGGTCAGCACTTCATCGTCATGGAGTATCTCGACGGCATGGCGCTGAAGCACCGCATCGCAGGGCGTCCGCTGGAAACGGAATTGATTCTCTCGCTCGCTATCGAGATTGCCGACGCCCTAGATGCTGCCCACGCTGAAGGCATTGTCCACCGAGACATCAAGCCCGCAAACATTTTCGTGACGAAACGAGGTCACGCCAAGGTTCTCGACTTTGGGTTGGCGAAGTTACCCGCAGGGGCGAAACCGGGAAGCAGCAGCGACAATCTGGAAACGGTGTCGATCGACTCAGGGGAGGCATACCTGACGACCCCGGGAACGATGATGGGCACGGTGGCCTACATGTCGCCGGAGCAGGTGCGAGCGAAGGAATTGGATATGCGTACAGACCTGTTCTCGTTTGGAGCGGTTCTTTACGAGATGGCGACGGGGAAGATGCCGTTCGAAGGCTCAAGTTCCGGGGAAATCTGTGGCGCGATTCTACACACCACAGCGAAGCCACTGTCTCAGGTCAATCCGCAAATTCGAGGGGAAGTCGAAGCGATCGTCAAGAAGGCGCTAGAGAAAGACCGCGATCTGCGCTACCAACATGCGGCGGACGCACTGACCTGCAACGGCTGAAGCGTGACATGGAAAGCGGACGCAGCCCGGCAATAAGTTTGGATAAGGTGGCGGTCGTACCAGTAAGGCCTACCGCAGCGAAGACGAAACTCTGGAAGGTTGTTGCGCCAGTGGCAGTGCTGCTCCTTGCCGCTCTGATTGCTGGCGGGCTTTATTATCGTTCGCATGGAGCCAAGGCCCTCACTGACAAAGATACAGTCGTTCTCGCTGACTTCAGCAACAGCACGGGCGACCCGGTTTTCGACGACACGCTCAAGACGGCGCTAAGCGTTTCTTTGAACCAGTCGCCTTTTCTGAATGTGAATTCCGACAGCAAAGTAACGGCGACTTTGAAGCTGATGGCACGTCCGGCCGACACGAAACTAACGCCTGACATCATCCGCGAGCTTTGCCAGCGGGCGGGCAGCAAGGCTTACGTTGCGGGCGCGATTGCCAGTCTAGGCAGCGAATACGTGCTCGGGTTGAAAGCAGTGAATTGCCAGAGTGGCGACACGCTTGCACAGGAGCAGACCACGGCGGCAGCTAAAGAGAAGGTACTGGATGCGCTGGGTGACGCAGCATCCAAGATGCGCAGCGAACTGGGCGAGTCGCTGGCAACGATCAAGAGGCTCGATGTTCCGCTGTCCGAAGCCACCACGTCTTCGCTGGAAGCTCTGAAAGCGTACACCCTTGGCAGGAAAGCTGGTGGCGAGAAAGGTGCTGCTGCAGCCGTGCCTTACGATCAGCGCGCCATCCAGCTTGATCCAAACTCTGCCATGGGCTATGAGGCAGTGGGTTACGACTACTACAGTCTGGGCGAGCTGAGACGGGCCAGCGATTACTTCACCAAGGCATTTGAGTTACGGGAACATGCCAGCGAGCGGGAAAAGCTGGAGATCAGCGCCCAGTACTATCAGGTCGTAACGGGGAAACTGGAGAAAGCGGCACAAACGTTTCACGACTGGATTGAGAGCTACCCACGAGACTTCCGGGCACATTTCGATCTGTGCGTCGTATACGCCTCTCAGGGGCAATACGAGAAGAGCACGGAGGCCTGCCGCGAAGGCCTCCGCCTCGCCCCGGATGATGTCGGCCCGTACGAAAACATTGCCGACAGCCTGCTCGCCTTGCAGCGCTTCGGCGAAGCACGGCAAATCATCCAGCAAGCGCAGATGCGAAAGCTGGATGATTTCATAGCCCGTAACGCCCTCTATGCTCTGGCGTTTCTCGCGTCGGATTCCCCGGCTATGACGGAACAGCAGCAGTGGTTTGCGGGGCCAGCCCGACCTTGAGCACTTCGGGCTTTCGCTCGCCTCCGACACTGAGGCGTATGCAGGTCATCTGGGCAAGGCTCGGGAACTCACAAAGCGGTCTGTAGACTCCGCCATCCGTGCTGACAACAAAGAGAATGGAGCGCTCTGGCGGGCGATTGCCGCGCAGCAGGAAGCTGCTTTCGGCAATCCAACGGAAGCGAAGCAGCAGGCAGTAGAAGGCTTGAAACTTTATCCCACCAGTCAGGGCGTTGAAGTGGAAGCGGCTTTGGCGTTGGCGATGGCGGGCGATATGGCACGAGCCGAATCCTTGGCGCAAGACCTCAACAAACGATTTCCGCTCGACACCCAGATGCAGTCTCTTTGGCTGCCAGCGATTCGGGCGCAATCGGCGCTCAATCGCAGGGATGCACCCGCTGCGATCAATATCCTACAATCCTCTCTGCCACCGATTGAGTACGGCACCATATTGTTTGGCACCAATCTTTCCTGCCTGTATCCCACCTACATTCGGGGGCAGGCATATCTGGCATCGGGGCAGCGCAAGGAGTCCGCTGCCGAGTTTCAGAAGATTATTGACCACAGCGGCATCGTGTGGAACTGCTGGACCGGAGCGTTGGCGCATCTGGGAGTCGCACGTGCCAATGCCTTGCAGGCGAAAACCTCATAGGGCGCAGATGCCGACGCTGCACGAGTCCGCGCCCTCGCCGCCTACAAAGATTTCCTCACCCTCTGGAAAGACGCCGACCCGGACATCCCCATCCTGAAGCAAGCCAAGGCGGAGTACGCAAAGCTGCAGTAGCTCCAGTGGCAGGAAACAGTCTTCCCACGTCGCTCATTGTTCACCGATTATTGGCGCAAGCGGGAAGCTCCATGAGTTCTTGCCGGCAATTCTGGGCGGATTACGGGGTACTCTTACCTAACCCGGTAAGGTAAGGTTTGCCGACTCCACTGAAGTTATCGGGATCCCTGCAGGGTTGAGACTGAGCACTTGGAAAAACTGCGAGCAATTGTTCAACTGCATTCTACTTTAGGAAACGCAGGAGATTGGCCTAGAGGAGACCCGGACTGTCAGCTGAATCCGAGGCAGCAAGCAATGGGAGGCTTTCATCAAAACCGGCGGCGTGTACCCGGGTTAGAAGGCTAATTACGCCCGTGAGCGCAAAATTGCAGCACAGCGCAATGAACCCGGCATTCAAACCATAGTAGGGATCGCGCCCGGTCAACATCAGGAATGCCGCCAGGCAGATGCCAGCGGCCATTCCCGCGAAAACTCCGGACGTAGTGACTCGCCTGGAATACAGGCCCAGGACCACGCCTGGAAAGAGCTGCGCGACCCCGGCAAACCCCAGCAAGAGAAGAGACACAAGGCTTACGGAGCTGTACACGGCAAGCACCAACGCGCCCAGCGTGAGTACCAAAACCATGATCTTAGCGATCATTGCAACCTTGTGGTCGCTCATGCCCGGCGCCAGCATCGGCCGGAACAGGTTTTTGGCATACAACGTTGCGCCGGTCAGCAGTTGAATTGCCGCAGCCACCATGGCTGTCAAAGCGCCTGCGCCGCCGACAATGCCAAGGAACCAAGCCGGGAAGGTCTTTTGAACCATGGTTAACAACGAGAGATCCCCGTCGCGGAGTCCGGGCAGGACCAGAACCGCGCTAAGCCCTACGAACAACATCAGCGGCGTCGTAATGGAGTAAAGCGGCATAAGGACGGCGTTACGCCGCAAGATCTTGCCGCTCCGCGCGGTAAAACTGGCTGCGAAATAGTGTGGCCACATGTAAAAAGTGAGAGAAGTCATCAGAACAGTTGAGACATACCAGGTGTGGCCGAGGCTTTTGGTGGCTCCCGGCATCACAAGGTGCGTGGGGTGCGTATGCGCCAGGGCCGCGAACATAGGCCCAACGCCGCCAAAATAAATGTGTGGCACCGCTATACCAATGAAGACGGCAGTGCATAGTAGGAGAAGATCTTTTATGATGCTGACCCACGCCACCCCTCGCACACCGCTCACAAATACGAATCCGGCGACGAGGGCGAACGCCGTAATCATCGCAGGCGTGCGATGGATTCCTCCGAAGCTTGCCACCTCCACGATGAGCCCCAAACCGGTGAGCTGCAATTGCAAATAGGGGATGAGACACAGCACGCCAACCAAGGCCACAGAGGCTGCCAAATAGGTGCTGGCGTAGCGCACTTGAAAGAAATCAGCTTGCGTCTGGAGACGGTACTTTCGACCTACTTCCCAAATTAGCGGAAGGATGAAGAAGGAAACGACATACATCAAAGGCGCTTGTGCGAGATTGAACAAGATGGGTGCGCCACGCGAATACGCCCAGCCGCTGGCCCCCAGAAACGTAAAGGTGGTGTAGATCTCACCGGCCATTAGCAGCCAAACCAGCACCAGCCCGAAGCCACGACCCCCAACCGTCCATTGCTCGAGGTCCATCTTGCGGTGAAATCCGGCGAGAAAGCCGACAGCTGATCCCACGATCACAATGCCGAAGATGATTGTCAGAGCAACAACGCTGTGACTCAATCTTCACCTTCTTTGCGGCGGGCGTCGGATGCACTTGGCTCTTCCAGTCTATACGCTCCCCACATGCAGACAGGCGTGAGCAGCAGCCACGAAATCAGCCAGAAAAAATTGAAGGGAAGGCCGAGCACCGTGGGATCCACGCGGTCCCAGAGGGCAACGGAGAAGCACGTAGCAACGAAAGGAATCAAACCAAGCAGGAGCGCCCCAAGCGATGGACGTTTCAAGCGAGTCTCCTATAAGCCAGTCCGGCGGATTGTAGCAGGACCAATCGAGCGACATCTTACATACTGCACTGAAATGTGCAGGGGAACAACTGCTATGATCATGGTTGGGTTTGCACGGACAACCACTAATCGCGACAAAGGGTGTCACAGCTCGATACCATTTGCGTCCGCCTGACATGTCGAATACCGTACTCGTGTCTCCGAGGTTGAATGCGACGGCCAACAGGTTAGCCCGAAGACTGGCTTCCCGGTTTTCGAGACCAGGCCCCTACCATCGGCACGAAACTTACCACGGTGTCGGACGCTGCAACCTCCTCTCGGATCCGATTTGAAAGTGTATCGAAGTTGCCCAGTCCTTCGAGAGAAATGTTGTGCTGGCGGGCTAACTCTTGCACACTGCTGAGAAGGTCAGAAAGCAAACTTATAAAGACTACATCTCTCCCTAACGCGATCTCCATATGCATGGTCGGTGCGGGCAAACCGATCTCCTGAAAAATACGGCAAAGCTCTGGTCCCATCTCCGGGTTCACACCAGAACGCAAGAATGTCTCATGAATCGAAGAAAGAACCTTCGACCAAAGTGGTAATCGGGCGCCAAGAGCGAGAAGGGGGATCCAGGAAGGCTCTTGGAAGGCCAAAACACCGCCAGGACGAACTAGCATAGACAGAGACCGCAAAACGGCGACGGGATCGGGAAGAAACATCAAGATGAAACGGCCGACAGCCGCATCGAAGGGCTTGTCACTGGAGAATTCGCTGGCTTCAGTCTGTATGAAGTTCACGTTACGCAACCCCGTCGCGGAGACCCGCGCCCTTGCCCGTGCGACCGAGTTCCCGTCACGTTCGATGCCGACGACCTCACCCGAAGGAGATACCATTCTGGCCAATAGCATCGCTACATCTCCCACCCCCGACCCAAGATCGAGCACGCGTTGTCCCGGGCCGATTCCTGCTTCACGGAATAGCCGCTCGGTGATTGGAGCGATTCGAACAGCCTGCCGAATGAGTCGTTTATGCTCCGCACTGGTATAACCCAGTGCGTAATCAGCGCTGGCACGGCTGGCCTGAAAATCCATCTGTGCTTTCCCCCTTTAGTGTCATAAGCACCTCCCCCTGGGGGCACATTTTAGCGCAGAAACGAGTGTTCAGGTCGTGCACCGCTGTCTTCGGGTATGCCTCAGTTTTGAACAAGTCAGAGGAAGAAAGTCGTCACGATTTAGCGGATGGGGCCGATTGCGACCGGATGACGGGCTACTCTTACCTAACCCGGTAAGGTAAGGTTTGCCGACAATACTTCCACAGTCATGCCTAGGGCTGGAAATCCAAATGTGTTTCTTTTTGACCGGAAGAGCTTTTTCCCAGGGTTTTAACTAGGATACGGTCTTGAAGTTCCTGGACTAGTTCCTGGTCCGCCAGGCCGGAGTAAGCGAGAGGCGGGCATTCAAGGAGTTTGGGTGCGCCTCGAAGAATAAGCGTGAGGGCCAGCGGAAAACCGAGGTTGCGGTGCGGATAATGCCGCAAGCGTTGATGGAAGCGGGCCGGTAAGACGAGACAGTGGCGGCAGTGGAGGTCACCAAAGATGAGTGCGCAGCAGGAGCAGAGTAGGCGTGAAATGCCCATCGCGGAAGTCGTCCGCTTGATCGACCTCGTGAATTACCAGGAAGGAGCCGTTGTCAGCCGGACGCTAATCCACCGCGCGACAGGAACAGTCACGCTGTTCGCCTTCGATGAGGGCCAAGGCTTAAGCGAGCATACCGCTCCTTTCGACGCAGTGGCACATCTGCTGGAGGGCGAAGCGGAAATTGCGGTTTCTGGCAAGCCACTTCGGACGACGGCAGGCGAAGCGGTTCTCATGCCAGCACATCAACCTCACTCTCTGAAGGCCCTCAGTAGATGCAAAATGCTGCTGACGATGATCCGGTCGTGAGCGACGCGGACCGGAGGACTTGATTTGTATGAAAGCTCCAGAAATGCCCGCTGTGTTGACCATTGGGCATTCGACCCGCACATGGAAAGCGTTCCTCGATCTTCTGCGGGCGCACCGCGTCGAGCGCGTCATCGACGTACGCAGTGTCCCGCGATCGAGACACAACCCTCAGTTCAACTGGGAGACCTTGTCGAAAAAGCTGCGGGCCGCGAGGATCGGCTACGTGCACTTGCGAAAGCTCGGGGGCTTACGCCATGCGCGACGCGATTCGACGAACCTGGGCTGGCGCAATACCTCATTTCGTGGCTTTGCTGATTATATGCAGACGTCGGAATTCGAAGCAGGGTTACTCCGATTGTTGAAATTGGCCGGGCAGAAGCGGAGCGCGATTATGTGTGCGGAAGCGGTTCCATGGCGTTGTCACCGTTCCCTTATCGCCGATGCGCTGACTGTTCGCGGGATTCGGGTTGACGACATTATGAGCATGAAGCGTTCCCAAGTTCATGCACTCATTCCTTTTGCACGTGTCCAAGGTGATCGCATCACGTACCCGGCCGGGAATCGTGGAAGCGAGGCGAGTTCCTCCAGTTGGTTGTCGAGGGAGATTACGAAAGAACCGAAAAATCAAGTTTGAGAATGTGATCAAAGATGCCTCTTGATTATCCATTGTGGCTGCGGGCGGCGCACTTCTTCAATTTTCTTCTCCTCTCGCTTCTCATCCGCAGTGGTCTCGAGATCTTGAGTGCACATCCGAGATTTTACTGGAACGATCATTGCACGCCGGGTAGCGAATGGCTCAAGTTCACGAAGAAGCAGAGACCTGATGACCGACTCTGGACGGCGAGTGACGAGGAAAGTTCATTCCCGTCCGTGATTGCCCTGCCAGGCCACGAAAATCTAGGTCTCGGACGGCACTGGCACTTTCTCGCGGATTTCGCGTGGCTGCTGACAGGTTTGACATACGTGGTAATGCTCTTCGTCACGCCGGAGTGGCGACGGCTAATTCCGAGTTCCTGGCAGATCGTACCGGACGCATGGCATGCAATGCTTAGCTATCTGAGTTTTCACGTCGTGGAAACTCCGGGAGGATACAACGCACTGCAACAGTTGAGCTACGCGGCAGTCATATTCTTGCTCGCGCCGTTCAGCATTGCGACGGGAGTGGCGATGTCCCCAGCCGTCGCCGCTCGTTTCCCGTGGTATATCAGGATCTTTCACGGACGGCAGGGCGCACGGAGTCTGCATTTCCTGGCTCTTTGTTCATTCATCGTATTTTTCATTGGACACGTCACGATTGTGGCTCTGCATGGTTTTCGGAGAGAGCTGACGTGGAGAATCCCTTGTGCTTCCTCAACAGCCCGATTGCAATCAGTCAGACCATTCAGAACGTCGGCTTCGAGGAAGTATTCCCCCTGAAAATGAATGACTCGGGTTCGCCCTCCAGAGTGTGCAGCAGCGAGGTCTTGCAAGTCTTGTTCGGCCCCGATGAGCTGGATACGCCAAGGCGGAACAGGGGGGTACAAACGCATTGGGGCAGCGTTAGCCATTGTTCGTCATCCAAACCCAATTTTACACGGCCCCAAACTTGGGTCAAACTTGGGCAAAGAACTCAGGGTTTTTAGGGGGAAATTGGCTCTGTCCGTGGGCTAAGGACAGTCGAATCAACGGGGTTTAGCTCACCTAGGGTGAGTTAAGCGCCCACTTTCATGCGGTAAGTTCATCATTATACATAAGTTTCCGATCCGCTTCGGGTTCACTGAATCGTCTCTGTTTCCGCACTTGCCCCCGCATTACCTCGGGGATTAGGTGTTGGAGCACTTTTTCCTGTGCCATTCGTTTCGCTTTGCGCCTCTCCAAGCCCTGGCCCAGTGTGGGAAAATGAACGCCCACGCATGCCGCCCGCAATTCCAGAGCGCCGACCCGCGACCGACCACATCTCCGGCGTCGTTGAGAGACGCGGGCAGCTGCGCAGTATCGCTAGTCGTGCTATTCTCCTTTGTTTAACGGGAGGCCCCGCCATGTTCGGTTTTTTGCGCTCGGACCTCGTCGCCACTCTGTTGTTCCTCTTGTTGCCACTGTCCTTGCTCGGTGACGACGCCAAGCCACCAGCAACCAGCCCGGAACTTGCGGCTGCCGACCAACTCTATCGGGCTGGGAAGTTCGCGGACGCGGAGACCAACTATGAGGCCCTTCTGAAGAATGACTCGACGCTCGTGCCTGCGGAAGTGCTGCTTGCTCAAGTTGGACTGGTGCGGGCAATGTTGCGCCAGCAGAAGATTGATGAAGCGCTCGACGCCGCTAACGCTGCGTTGGCCCAGCAGCCCAATGCGGCGGCGTTGCTGGCCGCAAAAGGCGACGTCCAGTTTCGGCGCGGTGAAATGCCCGATGCCGAAGTTTGTTACCTGACGGCAAAGAAGCTTGATCCGAAGGACGTGCATGCCTATCTCGGGCTGGCACGGCTGTACTCCTCCTACTCCCTGTACCGCAAAGCCTATGACCTGCTCCAGAGCGCCCACGAGGTTGCTCCTGACGACATCGAGGTGCAGAGGGCATGGCTACGGATGCTTCCACGAAAAGAGAGGCTGACGGCATTGGAGGCCTACCTCGCAGGCCCCCATCCTGACGACGAAGAAGAAACGAAGTGGATGACCGAGTATTTTGGATTTCTGAAAGCTACAGCAGACAAACCCGTTCACGCATGCAGGCTGGTCAGCAAAGTGGAGCAAACCAAGACAAAATTGGAGCCTGCCTATGGGCAGGACATTCAACACCTGCGCGGCATTCGCTTGGACGCAGAACTCAACGATCACAGTGTCCGCCTTCTGCTTGACACGGGAGCAGGCGGCATCATGGTAAACCGCAAGCTCGCTGAGAAGTCGGGATTGACCCCTATTTCTGCGGTGCACTACGGTGGCATCGGCGACAAAGGCTTGCAGAGCGGCTACACAGCGGTTGCAGACCACATCCGAATCGGCGAGCTGGAGTTCCAAGACTGTGTGATCAGTGTAAGCGACAAAGGCTCAGTAGCAGATCAAGAAGGGTTGATCGGTGCCGATGTTTTCGGTGCCTATCTGGTTGACATCGACCTTCCGGGAATGCAGCTCAAACTATCTCCGTTGCCGAAACGTCCTGAAGACGCCGTAGCACCAACATCCCTGAACAGCGAAGGGGAGGAACAGGCGAACGCGGAACAGAAGGAAGACAGCGAGAAAGAGGGGACTTCGAAGGATCAGAATTCGCCACCCCCCACACGGAAACAAGCACGACACTTGCCAAAAGATCGTTACATTGCGCCAGAGATGGCGGACTGGACGAAAGTCTTCCGCTTTGGCCATAGCATCTTGGTACCCACCAGCGTGAACAATTCGAAAGCAATGTTGTTCGGACTCGACACGGGTGCCTTCAGCAATCTCCTGTCGGTGCGTGCTGGGCGGCAGGTCAGCAAAGTTAGTTCCGAAGACCGCTTGCAGGTCCATGGTGTTAACGGTGCGGTAACCAAGGTCTACAGTTCCGACAAGGCGACTTTGCGTTTTGCGCACTTTGAACAGTCGAACTTAGGCATCATCACACTAGACCTTTCGACCATAAGCCGCCACACCGGGACGGAGGTTTCCGGCTTTCTGGGTTTTGCAATGCTCAGGCAGCTTGAGATTGAGTTGGACTACCGCGACGGCCTTGTCGATTTCAAGTACGACCCCAAGCGTGTGAACCCTTTCGTGAAGTAGCCTCTCAGGCACCACGCCCGACCGGAACTCCTCCGGGCAGCCAGATCCACGCAGAAACCCACTCGAGTCGATTTTAATTTCAAACATTTGCGCGCGGATTATGCAATCAGCGGGAAGCATTCGGAATAACAGCTGAACCGCGCGGAGTCGTGGAAACGCGCTGTCAGGTGTGCGAGTTACGCCTCTCGAAGGGCAATCATTGGATCCACCTTTGTTGCCCGGCGGGCCGGGAAGTAGCTCGCGAGAAAAGCGACTGCGAGCAACAATAGAGGCACGATCAGGAATACCGCTGGATCATGCGGTCGAACTCCCAGGGCCAGCGTCAGGACCGCGACCACGGTGAAGGTCGGCTTCTTCCACAGCATCCGTAAGCCGTAGCGGATGTCCTGAAGTAAGATTTCCATCTTTGGAAGCTTTCTTGGGCCTCGCGAATCAGAGCTCCGCTGGCGTCAAACGAACGTTGTGACGAATAAGACTTTCCAAATTTGGCGAAAAATCCGTGGCGCGCATGTAAGTCGAATCAATTTTTTCGACCGACTTGTCGGCCTGCTCCGATTTGATCATCTCCTGGAACTCGGGGTCGGCCCGCATGGCATCCCAGTGCTTTTTTGCTTCCTCGAGGCTGGAATGGGCAACAAGGAAGATGAACGTGTTCTCCCATCCCGGAGATCCTTCTGGGACCCAATAACCGACAACCTTCAAGCCGTGTTTAGCCAGCAGCTTTGAAGTGGTATCGCGAAACCGTGACTCGAGCGTCGGCAACTTGCCGGGCACGGCATGATAGATCCGAAGCTCGAAGATGGGAGTGCTATCGGCCTTCACTTCATTCACCTTCGCCAGGCGGGCAGTTAGGAGTGATCCAGCGACAAAGGAAACTAGGGCGACGGCCCAAATAGCCTTTCCGTTAGATCCCCAGCCTTTGAATCTCCAGCGATTGATTGTCATAGCAAGGGAAAAGGTGCAAGTTTCGCACCAGAACGCGGGAGACGCTATGCGGTTGAAGAGGCTGATCTTAGCATTCGCGGATACCCAGTCTTGAACGAAACATTGTCCAATTGCGAAATCCTGTGTCCGCTAATGGGCAAGCACAGATATTTTTGAGGTACTGATCCATGCTTTCGCGTGAGCCTTAGGCCGCGCGAAATACAAGCCGAAATCACTGTGGGTAGTGGGTCGGTAACAGGTGAGCTGGGACTTCATTGTTCCCGTTCAGAATGATTGTTGACACTCGATAGAGTGTCGAAATGCAAGTTC
>DAIUEW010000096.1:0-12298 GCA_036844925.1 Candidatus Sulfotelmatobacter sp. | reverse complement strand
TCGAACGGCGAGGTGTGTCTTAACTGTTTGTGTCAGCCGAGGGGACAAGCGCAACTGCTGTTTATGCTGTTGCAATTCGGGAAAGTGGAGCTAACCCACCGCCAAACGCCGATAGGCTCCAGTTCCCGATAACCAGCACGCCAGAACTATTTGAGAGGCAAAGGTCGCAAAGGCTCGCTCTTCTAAGCGCTAAAGCGCAGGCGTGGATTGAGCGAGTGCAGCCGTACAATCGACCGCATTCGAGCAAGCCACCCCTTCTCAGACTTTTGAACGAATTCGACAATTCCGACAAGCACCGACTGCTCAATGTAGCGCTCCAACATGTCTCCCAGGGGAAGTTTAAGTTCAAGACTCAACTGATGGGCAGCGTCCCAATTGTTCACTGTCTCATGACCCCCATAACCGGTTGCGTGGAGTTGCATTCTTCACCTTGAACCCGCCGAAAACAGGCGTCGAATACGAATACGAGGGTACAATTTCAATAACAATCCGTCACTCTCCTGGCCCATACGGGGATACTGTCTCCAGTCTTCATGACTTGCTGGCCGCCCTTGTCGCTGAAGTACGAAATGTTATTAATGGAGCAATCTGAGTCTGAGATACGGTACGTTGGTAGCAGCATGCCACTCGCGACAAGCGTAAGCCGCTGCTTCCACCGCCCCATCTGCTTCCACGCCTGCACAAGCTCCTGGATCGACCGAGCGCTGGGGAAGTGCCCCTCATCCAACCGGCACGACATGTAAGCCGTCCGATAGAAATCCTGCACCGCCGTAACGCTCATCTGCGATAGCGTAGCGGAGTGTTCGACCTTGCTCATAAGGCTGATTCAAGACCGCCGTCGGCTATTCCGACCCAATAACAAAACCGCTTGAGATCATGAATGCGGTCTTCGAGCGCAGCTATTTCCGCGTCGATGTGAATGAATCCGGATATCGTTCCTTGTAGGAACGGCTCAACCATCGCTAGCCTGAATTCTTTGAAATAGCTATTCCACGCTCGTTGTGATCGGTCCAGATGCTTTGCCTGGTTCACGCCCAAGCGCTCTCTTATTGCCCTAAGTAAGCGCTGCATCTCCGATCTAAGTACTGGTAGTTGCTTTGCCCTCCTGTTCTGCGCTTCTACGTTACTGAGGTGGGCTTCTGGGTCCAGCAGAGGCCAAACCAAGTTGTGCGTTGCCGTCAAGAACTGCATCACACTGTCAATGATAAGCTTTATCAGTTCAGGATCTAGTTCTTGGTTTTCGGCGACTTCGTGAGCAAAAATATGCCTCAGACGGAATGTCTCCTCGACATTCTTGATAATGTCCCCTATTGGTATTGGTTGTCCTGTTGCCTTATCCATTCGATAGGGAACCGCCGAAACCAAAGACCTTAGGAAATCGAATCCTAAGACTGCCGACATGTATTTGTTAATCCCCTCTACACCTGTCAGGGGCAGAAGGTGTGAAATAAATTCTCCGAGTGTAATCTTGCGCTGATAGTAAATGCTGACTGCCGTACTAAGATCGATCTTGATGTTAGGATCGCCGTTCAAGTGCAGCAAGTTGTCGCAGTACGGAGAACCTGAGTCAATGAGAGCACAGATTTGCGACCGTATGTAGCCCTCAAGACAAGCGATAAGGCCGATCGGATAGTACTTGCTGAGTTCCCTTTCGTCCGTTCCCAGTTTATGAAAAGAGTCATAAATCGCGAGAAGGCGCCTTGGGAGGAATACGCCTTTCTGCTTCTGTCGCTTTCGCTTGGATTCAATTTCCTTTATGACATCCCGCTTGGACATGTGGCTCCTCAACCGGCGGCTCGCTCCGGTAGCGCTTATCCGCGTGTGATTGCCGCAGGTGCCTCTGAGGCACGCGGATGTTCATCGCACGTTCCATTTTCTCATTTGGCAGGGCCAGTTGTTTGCTACTATGCGTTCTATGCCCACCCACACCCGCACCGCCCTTCTCTCCCACGCCCTCATCGGCTACGAGGAGCGCAAGGCCGAGATCACCGAAGCCATCGCCAGATTGCGCAGCACCCTGCAAGCCACCACACCGGTACCCAGCGAAGCCAAGCCACGGCGCAAGCATGGAATCATGTCCCCTGCCGCCAGGAAACGGATGGCTTTGATGATGAAGCAACGCTGGGCGAAGGTGAAGAGGGCGGGGAAGAAACGGTTGGGGTAGTTGGGTGTATACTGCTGGCAGTTCCCCGTGGGCCTTGATTCATTTGGAGGACCATGTCACCTCGTACTATTTTTCTCAGCAAGCTAATTGGGCTGTACTGCATCCTCACCGCCCTATCCATGATCACCCGCAAACAAGCCACCGTGGAGATGGTAACGGCACTTGTTCAGAACCCATCGATGATGTTTATGCTCGGCGTGATCATGTTACCCGCTGGGCTGGCGATGGTTCTCGCGCATAATATCTGGTCGGGTAGTGCGCTGGCCGTGATCGTCACTATCGTCGGTTGGCTGACGGTGATCAAGAGCCTGCTGTTTTTGTTCCTGCCGCCGGAGTTGGAAGCGGCATTTTTCCTCGGGCAGCTTCACTACCAACAGTTTTTCTACCTGTACGCAGTCGCGCCACTCGTTATTGGTATTTACCTGACCTATGGCGGTTTCAGGTCGAGGGCAGATTAGCGGGCTTCCGTCGTTTTTCCGTGATCCCGGATAAGAACGATCCAGGCAGGCTCCTCGGTTCAAGTCTGACGCTTTTGGTTGAAGAGTGCGGAACGGAAGAAGCTGGGGTAAGGCGACTACGAGCGTTGCTACCCGGACTTGGTGAATTGTAACGGCAGGAGGTCACCGAGATGCAGACTGCGTACCTCGTGATTACTATCGTGTTCGCACTTATGGTGGGGTACTCCGGCATCGGCAAGATCCGGCACCATCCGCTTCAGGTTAAAGTGATCCACGAAACCGTCGGCGTGCCATTGGATTATTTCCCGGTGCTGGCTGGGTGTGAGTTTGCTGGCGCGGTTGGACTAGCGGTTGGAATCTGGTCGCCCCCAACAGGGATCTTGGCGGGAATTGGGCTGGTCCTCTATTTCGTCGGAGCCGTTGTGTCCCATCTGCGGGTTGGCGATGCACCATTCCACCTCGCCGGTGCCGCGTTCGATCACGAAGAGACCTCCGTCCACGGTTCTACCTCCCGGGCCGGTAGCCTTGATGATGTAGATCGGCTTCTGGCTGAGGTTGGCGCCGAGCGGCCAGGACTCCAGCACCGTGGTGGATCCCCATTCCGGCTCGTCCAGAATCGCCTTGGTCGTACAGGTCTGGCGCAGCAGCAGGCGCCCGGTCCCGGGCCTGCCGGGAACGTAGGCGGGAGTCACTTCATAAGTGACGTTCGTGATCTCGAGTTCTTCCGATCTCTCGCCTTTGGATAGAGTGACAGTGGACGCCGCGCGCGCCTGATATGGCGGATGCGCCGGTGGCCATCGCAGAGAGGATCGCAGCCGCTACTTTGAAATTCATGCCGATGCTCCTATCGAATCGTAGCACCCGATGAAATGGTTCTGTTGCAACATCAGTAGCGGTAGTTTGATAGGGTGAGACCGTGAGTCAAAAACCGACCAGCGCTGTTCCGTGGGGGACCATACGATTCCAAGGGTCGTCAGGCCAGCAGGAATGACGCTAAGCAGACTGGCTCTTGAGGAGCGCAACCGCCATGAATCAAGTGATCGGCAACCGAATCCTGGTAATAACTGGGGTGTGCTTTGGCATCGGATACCCTTTCTATTGCTGGGTGGCCCAGGCCGGGCTTCTTCGCTGGCTCATGTATTTGCAACTATGGATGCAGGGCAAGGGCCCCTACACTGTTAGCTCGAGCTTTCTCATGCTCCCAGCGATGATCCTTACATGGGGGGCAGTCGCCGCCTTGATCTGGCCCTCCCAGTTTGCGGTTAAACATCTGCTGCCACCTGCGCCGATCGTACTCAACGAAGCGCCCAAGCCCGCACCAGCGCCCGCTCAAGCACCATGGACGGCGCCCGGAAAAGCATTGGACTATCCTTCTGTCCGGTGGCTCTTTGCCGGCAGTGTGCTGCTGATCGCAGTGGGCGTGGGCGCTGGAATCATCGGCTACCGCAAGACACCGCGCAATGTAGCCTTTGAGGCGTTGAACCTAGCGGACAATAAGACGCCAGGTTCGAGATTCGTCAAGCTGACCGGTATGGCGATGCCCAACCTGAAGTCGCAATATACCGAATCCCTGAAAGGGTCGTCCTTTCTGGAGACCTACATTCCCGTGGTAGCGCCCAATTGGCGCCAGGGCGATCCGGTGGTTTATTTCATCCACCCGTTCCGGAATACCTTTTCGCACCTCGAGCCGGTAATGGTCTCCCAAACCGGCGTGTTGCTCCCTAACGCCCTTACAGGACCGGCCCTGTTCATCTGCAAGAAACATGGCCTCAATGTCGCCAATCCGTCGTTTGTTCTGGAGAAAGATCCCCAGGCTGGCATGGAGCCGTATCTCTATACCGTGATTTTTTCAACTATCATCGGTCTCTGCCTTTTTATCCCGATTGCCTGGAACTGGATCAGTGGATTCTTCCAACACAGCAAGCTCCCCTAAATGACCTTCAATGGCGGCCCCGAAATCATGACGAGTCTTTTGCCCGTTCGATTACTGACTGTCGCGGCCTTGCTGCTGGCCGGCTGTAGCAACACGTAACCCGCGCCGTCGGCTGCGGAAACCAAACCGCCGGCCAAGCCGGAAACGCCGACCGGTATGATCCCGGTCTCCTGGGCCAAGAGCTTGGAACTCGATTCGCTGGCCGGCATCGATGGTCGCCTGAAAAGACCTTGGCTGAGCCCTTTGATGTGAAGGTGAAGGGCGACCTGTTCACCATCATCAACTGCGATTATTGGATAGTTATCAACCGCGAGTGGAGCGAGACGGAGCCGCAAGAAGGGGGGAACGCCAAGCCGACGCGCGCGGCCGATCCGTTCGAACTCACTGTGGAATCGGCGAGTGTGCTGCCGCCGGAAGTGGGGCCAGTGGTGTCCCACGACGACGTGCAGGCGGTGCAGGCCGCGGTCAAGGCCGGAAAATCGTGGAAGACTCTCGACCGGTCGGTGCGCGGGAAGGTGGATGACACCGACACGACCGTAGTCGAGTTCCGAAGCAGCGATTATGGGATGCTGGCGCGCCTCAAAGAAATCTGCGGCGGCGATTTTACCGGCCGCGGCTCACAGGAGATTCTGCTGCTCTGCCTGCGTTCATCGCGGGAATTGAACGGCGTTAATAAGTATTATCGGTGTCTATTCGGCCACTGGCCCTGCCCTCTCTCGTCCGCGGAGAAGGATTTGCTCCATACTCAGACCGGAGACGTCCTCACGCTCCCGCTCAACGGCGTTGCGCACGCGTCCGTCCGGCACGTCAGACTCGGTAACGCGCCTTCGCGCTGCCTCAACCCTCTCACGATGGCACTCCGCGTTCTCTAAGCCCGGCTCGCGGTCCATGCATCTCACCACGATGCGCTGAACCTTTCGCGGCTTATTGCCGGCACCCGAGCGTTCTTCCAGCCGTTCCACGCGCCGCTTCAGCGTGGCCTTCATGACTAGCGCCGTCCCTCCTTGGAGGCATCGGCCGCTCGTTCCAGCTCGGCCAATCTCGGTTCGAGGTCCTCATGTTCGATCGCTTTGACCGTATGATTCAAGACGCTGCGCCCCAGGTTTTCGCAAAACCCTGACATTAACTGACACCTACTGACAGACCGGGATCATCGCCGTCCCATCGCCTTCGCGACAACACCGCAGAATTGCCTTGCTTGTGTGCGCCCACAGAGTGATGGATGTCGTGACCGCGGTAATCACCGCGAAAGGAGCATACGAAATGACGACATCGATTACGGAAATCCAGGAAACAGCCCCGGCCGCTACGACTGCCCAGGAGCCGAAAGCCACCACGAAGGCCAGCGCTCGCGCACAGAAGCCCCGTGTGGCGCCGTCCAAGGCCAAGGCGGGGAAGAAGGCGACCCCGGCCAAAAAGGCCGCCAAAGCGCCCAAGAAAGCCAAGCCGGCGAACGCTGACGGCCCACGCGAGGGGAGCAAAACAGAGCAGGTAATTGATCTCCTCAAACGGCCGGGTGGCACCACGATGAAGGAGTTGATGAAGGCAACGGGCTGGTTGCCGCATTCGGTCCGCGGGTTCCTCTCGGGAACAATTGGAAAGAAGATGGGTCGCAAGGTCGAATCGACCAAAGGCGAGGACGGGAATCGCACCTACTCCGTCAAGGGCTGATCGCCACCGACCGGACTTGCATTGGCCGCCGGGATTCCGCCTCGGCGGCTTTTCCTTTCTTGGCGGTTTACACATCATGCCTCCCCCGTGGATCAGGCACTTCTATGGCTTCAGTCATCGATTCAAAGACAGCGCGACTCAGGCCGCCTTGGTCCCATCCTGGGCGGCATGAAGTGCTGGACTCGACCCCTGCCGGGCTGCGTTGGCGCTTCTTGGAAAAGTAGTCGCCAACGACCGTTGGGAACCAGGAGAAGTGCCGAGGACCACACTTCGTTGCCGGCAACAGCCCGCGCCCCTCGCGAAGATATCGAAGGCACTCAATCACTTCCAGCTCCGTAGCTCCGTGTGCCGCATCCATGACTTCGACGACGCGCCGATCGTGGGGATATATCCGTTCATCGTTGGGATCCTCCTGCATGTAGTCAGCGAGCGCTTCACGCAGTCGAGGATATTGCTTACAGCGCGTCGCGAAAGGCAAGAAGCCAAGAAACTGGAATCCAGATCCTAAGAATCCTTCTCCCGTGGTGCAGGCATACGACCGCAATATCGGTTGGAGCGACTATCGAGTACATCCGAACCTCAATTTTCACTCGTTTTTCGATCCGGTAACTTGGCACGAACCCGATGGCTCATCTTTCTACGGCTGGCGTTTTGAGAATCGAGACGAGGAACTGGACCTGGCATCTGACAGCCGAATTCGAGTGGGATGCAGACCCTAACGAGCCCGACGTAGTGGGCGCAGGTTTTTTGTTCCATAGGCCAGTAAACCGGGTCGGCATGGGCATCGACCCCCCGAACAATACGGCTAAGATCGATCTCCGCCCTGATAACGGCAATTACGGCCAACCGGAGAGCGCCTACTGCTGGAAACGCGGGGCGCAGGTATGGGTCGTCGAGAATCAGTCGGGCGGTCCCGAGATATTTGGAAGGATCACTGCTCAACACATGCCCTTTCAACCGAACGACCGCTGGCATGACCCGATCGAAGAAGAGCCGCCCTACAAGTATTCCTTCAAAGGCCAGATTGATCATACCCATCGACCCTGGTATCCCGATGGCGCGGTCCATGTGGCCGAGTATTCCTACGAAACCCGCGACCCGTTCAACGGTAAGCGCTCCCAGAAGATCGTAATCCCGCTTGCCACGGTGAGCGCCGGCATAGCGCAGGACGGCTACTACCTGAAAGCGGGCATTCATTACCGGCTTCGATTACACGCGAAAGGCACCGGTGAAATTCGCGGGCGGGCTATGCTCCGCGATTCTGAAGGTTCAATTGCGCAAGCCCTGCTCGGCAGCCTCGATTCGTCGTGGGAGTCAGTCGAAGTCATGCTGGGCGCGGCCCGAAGCTCACCGGACGCGACGCTAGCCCTCGAGTTCGAAGGGCCTGGAACCGTCTGGCTCGACCGGATTTACCTGATCGGCGACGACGCCGTTCTCGGACTTTGGCGGCCGGATGTCGTGGAAGCGCTGCGGCAGCTCCAACCTGGAGTGATCCGGTTCGGAGGCACATCGGTGGAAGGCTACGAATGGGAGCAAACCATCGGCGGCTGGGACTCCCGCGTACCGTTCACAACATACTGGGGCGGCCTCGAGCTGAACTTCGTTGGCCTGGATGAGTTTGTTCAGCTCTGCCGTCACGTTGGCGCCGAGCCCTTGATCTGCGTTCGTTGGACGGGGAAGTCCCCGGCCGATGCTGCGGCCGAAGTGGAGTACTTGAACGGCGCCGCAAACACCCGGTGGGGGTCAATGCGCGTGCGTAACGGCCATGCCGAACCGTACGGCGTCAAATACTGGCAGATCGGCAACGAAGTCGGACTGGGCCCGTGTTGGTGGCGGGTCCCGTTGTTGCCTGGATCGTAGCGGCCTTGGAGGGAGCGGTGGTCGTGGGTGGGGCTGAGCGCGATCGGCGCGGGCCTGTACAGCATCGGTATTCCCAAAGACAGCATTCTCCGTTATGAGGTAGCGCTGAAGGCGGACCAGTAAATACTATTAACCCCAAACCGGCTGCGGCGGCATTCTGGTCTAACCCGCACATCTAGGCAAACGTGCCGCCGATACCCACGAAAAGTGTGTTCTTCTTAGATGCGCTGGTTGCCGCCCGCAGAGCCGCCATGTATGCCACCTGACGTGTTCTGTATTCTTGGAGCGTCCCAGGAGGCACTATACCATCGGTTTCAGCCTTGCGTAAGAAACTGTAAAATGAATCGATTACAGCATCATAGAGTGGAGTCGCACTCCAAACCGTGAACGCGCCAAAATCGATCCCGTAAATTCGTAGATACTGGATTTCCTCGTAGATGCCTGCTTTTTGTTGTGGGACATTCTCTTTCAGGAGGGCGTTGATTGTTTCGTTGTCTCGTGCTTTGTTTGAATCGACAAGGTGGAGTAGCCCTTGCAGCAGAATGAATCCCATTTTCTTCGGGCTTACACCGGTTCGGGCCGCACCTTGCCCACAACGCGGACAGGCTGCACAATCGACTATCATCTCCAAGCCGCAGTTTGTACAAAACACGTTCGGTCGTCCGACTACTCGCTCCACCATGATACTTGCGGTCGCCAAAGCTCGGCGACCTCCAAGGCATTGCCCGGCCCCGACAAGCCCAAATCAGCAGCAGTGTGAGAGCTGTGGTCATAAGGAGCACCGCGCGGGGGGGCTTTGGCAGTGCGGCAGGTGCCTTCGGGTTTTCTGCGGAGAAGAAGCGGCTGAGGGGCGGCGCTTCGAAGCTCTGCGGCGATTGCGGGGCACGGCTCCACGCAGAGCACCCGGTCGTGAGCTTCGCCTAGTCTGCCAGGGCGGGAACAATCCCACCCTTTTTTTAGTGCTCGTGCCCAGCCTGCGCTATTGTTATCTGTGTCGTGAGGTATAGGAACTACTACTACGAAGACACTATTGTGTTCCGCGCGGAACCGTCCTATCTTCCACACAGGAAATAATCGGCTCCGAGGCCGGCATCATTTTTTATTCCCGGCTTGGGGTTTTTGCGTATATTCCGTGCGCTGGACTCCCGCCAATTGTGACGAGAACCCTCCCCGGTAGGCCTTGGCCAACACACCCCAGCGGACTGGGGACAGGAAGTCAACTGCTCGGTGGACGTGGCGCGCAAGTAGGCATCTCGTGGTGATGGGATGAGATTCTACTGACAGCGCAGCGGGAGGCAACGATGAGAATTAATATATTTCTTAGGTGCGCAGCATCATCCGTATGTATTCTCTTCCTGTGGAATTGGGCACTTTGGCAACCCACTGACGCGCATGCGTTGAGCATTCCAGCGAGCGCGCGGGGCGACTTCGTAGCACTGCAGCCTAGCGGCTCTGCGTCTCAGTTGCCATGGATTCGGCGACTTGGCGATGCCAAGGCAAACGGTGTGATTGTATTCGTTCACGGTGTTCTAGGTGATGCACGAGCAACCTGGTCTAACGGCAACGCCTATTGGCCTGCTCTGCTCACCGGCGACAACACGTTCGATGGGCAGGATATCTACGTATTTGGCTATCCCTCGACCAAGTTTGGAAAGACTTTTTCCATTGATGAACTGGCCGAGAATCTTCGACTTGTGCTAAGCACAGACGGAGTAATGCAATATAAACAGCTGACGTTTGTATCCCACAGCATGGGCGGACTGGTCACTCGTGCATTTCTACTCAAATACCAATCCCAAGTGGTAGCAAAAATTCGATTTCTCTATTTCTTTGCAACACCGACTACGGGAAGTCCATATGCAGCGTTGGCGAAACTCGTGAGCAGGAATCCACAATTTGGACAGATGTATCCGATGGACGCAGACAGCTACCTGGGACCTTTGCAGAGCAACTGGCTGGCCGCAAACCTTAAATTGAGATCCTATTGCGCGTACGAAACCCAGGCCATACTGGGACAGATCATCGTGGAGCGGCAAAGTGCCACGAATCTCTGCACCGAGCGACTCGATCCTATTGATGCAAGCCACATCGATATCGTTAAACCAGTTAATGTCAATAGCACTGCCTATCGCGCTCTCAAGATGGCATTCATGGAAACTGCATCCCACGAGGCAAAACCAATTGGCTCACAGACGGGTTCTGTCAAACCTCAGCCCTCTCCGGCAGGGGCCAAACTCTTTCCGACGATCGATAGGAGCAAGCTGCGTTTCGGCCTTTCACTCGGATGGCAACTAGGTCGCTTCGAGTTCATTGACAGCTCGGATATCCCTGAAGCTCAGGCCGCACGCCCAGGTCTCCAGAGTGAGATCCTCAGCCTCCTTGCGCAGGATGGTTATCCCTCAACGGCCGGGAGCCAACACTTTGACGAGTTGATCGGGGGGGTGCTCAGGCACTACGGGACGACAGACATCGACAAGCACACCGCTATCCTCGTCGGTATCGGGGCGTTTCGAATGACGTTAGTAGGGGCCTCGAGTAACGAGGACCATAATGCTGAAATGGAGAAACTGGCGGCCTCTGCGATACAGGAGATCGATCCGGGAAGGTTGTCGCGAAAGACGGAGTTCGTCAGAATACTCCGAGAGAGACGACCTAAAAATATCCCGGAGTTATTGTCGCTTCTGGACTGGATGGCCCAACGCTAACGAAGTCGAGATCAAGCCCTATCACGCGTGCCTCGGCGCTGAACCATGACCTGCGACTGGACTGCAGCACCGGGCCGCGATGCGGCGGCCCCACGCGCGCCCCCTGGTGCCCGGCCCTGAACAATCAGCCCACGACCACCACCACCGCCCCCGCGATTGCGCGCGGCGACCGGCCCTCTGCCCTCCAAAGTCTGCATAACTAGAATTAATATTCCGTAAAGAAAAAATAAAAACAATTAATGAACACGAGAGGTGGAGCCGTTTTTCCCGTTGCCACATCCTACCCCTCACTGATTTGACGGGGATAGCTATTGGGGACGGGAAAATTCCTACACCTCGTTGTTTTGATTAATGTAGCTATTAATTTGATTTATGCAGACTGCCGAGGGCCGGGGCGGGGCGCGCGGTCGCAGTGGCGGTGGTGGCCGCGCGCCAATTGTTCAAGGCCGGTCGCGGCGCGCATGGGGGCGCGAGCCTCGCGATCTCGCGAAAAAAAGTGGGGGTGAGAAGCACGGGCGGGGGACCGGGGACGGCGCGCGATTACGGAAATACAATATAGGGTATGCGCGCATTTCTAAGCCACTCCTCTGTGGACAAGACGATCGTGGTCACAGTCTATGAGGGTCTTGAAAAGGACTCAACATGGCTTGACCGCGCTGAAATTGAATGGGGTGCGCTATTCCTCGAAAGGATCGCTGACGGGATCGCGTCAGCAACTGACTTCGTTCTCTTCTGGAGTGCCGCTGCAGCGCAAAGTGAATGGGTCCGTCTTGAGGTCAACATGGCCTTCATTCAAGCTCTCCGGAAGAAGGCTATACGCTTGCGGGTAGTGATGCTCGACGCCACAACTCTGCCACTCTATTTGCAACCATTCCATGTTTTTTCTGTAGTGGGTTCGGCCTCTCCCGCAGCGGATATTCTGCAGAAGCTCTTGCCGCTACTACGGGAGCCCACGCGGTCCGCCAGATCGCGCTTTGTGAACCGCCACGACGAAATCGGTCGTTTGGAGGCAGCTGTAGACGACCCAGAGTTCCATTCCGTTTGGGCTTTTGGATTCACCGGAGTGGGAAAGACCTCGCTAATCGATGAAGCACTGAAACGCATTTTTGAAGGCGCAGAAATCGCGCACATCGACGTAACCCAGGGCACGGGGCTCGTGGAGCTAGCGCTGGAGTTGAGTGCTTTGGCGCGACATGAAATTCTCCCGGTCGGCATGGATCAGAAACAACTGGAGTCCGACGTGCGCCTTTCGATTGAAGTTCTTGCCAAAGATGGAAGGCTTTTACTCTTGTCTAATGTCCAGCATTGGCTGGATGAAAGCGGAGAACTGCAGGGGCCCCTTTCGTTATTATTGGAAATCGCGCGGGGGATGAAAGCATTCGAGAGGCGCCCTCTGTTCTTGACGTCAACTAGACGTCCTTCGCTGGTCGGCGCACGATCGGAGCGGCTCAGACTATAAACGGCGGAGCAATAATAGACCACGAAGCGCCGCGTGAGCGGCGGTTTG
>DAIUEW010000095.1:0-12388 GCA_036844925.1 Candidatus Sulfotelmatobacter sp. | reverse complement strand
TTTATGACCTGTACGAACGCAAATCAGAACTGAAACACCAGACCCACTACTGTCCGGGCTGCGGGCACGGTGTGGCGCACAAGCTGATCGCCGAGGCGCTGCAGGAACTGGGGCTGCAGGACAAGACGATCTTTGTGAGTCCCGTAGGGTGCTCGGTGTTTGCCTACTACTATTTTGATGTGGGCAATGTGCAGGTTGCGCATGGCCGCGCGCCGGCTTCGGCCACGGCAATCAAACGATCTTGTCCCGATAAGGTTGTCATTTCCTATCAAGGAGACGGCGACTTGGCGGCAATCGGCACGGCTGAGATCGTGCATGCAGCCAACCGAGGGGAGAAGATCACGGTCTTTTTCGTAAACAACGGAATCTATGGCATGACAGGGGGGCAGATGGCGCCCACTACCCTGGTCGGACAGAAGAGCACCACTTCTCCGTGGGGCCGGCGGCCGGCGAATGAAGGCTTCCCGTTGCACATGGCGGAACTTCTGGCCACACTGGAAGCGCCGGCATACATCGAACGCGTGGCCCTTTCGGACAACAAGAACATTATGAAAGCGCGGCGCGCGATCCGCAAAGCGCTCGAGATCCAGCGGGATGGCGCGGGCTTCTCGTTTGTCGAAATCTTGTCACCCTGTCCCACGATTTGGGGCAAAGATCCGGTGGAAGCGCGACGCTGGGTTTACGAGAAAATGATACCCACTTTTCCGCTGAATGTTTTCCGCGATCGCCGGCCGGACATTCCTGCGGGCAATGAGCCGCCGCAACGCACTGTGTCTGACGTGCTCGACCTTACTCCGAAAGCGGAAGTGCGCAACGCTTCCGAACCGAAACACGGCCATCACTTCAAAGAGGTTAAGATCAAAATCGCGGGTTTCGGAGGACAAGGCGTACTGCTGCTGGGGCAGTTGCTGATCGAAATGGGAATGCGGGAAGCGCTGGAAGTTAGTTGGTTGCCGTCGTATGGGCCGGAGATGCGCTCGGGCAGCGCGCACTGCCATGTGTGCTTGTCGAAAGAACGGATCGGGTCGCCCCTGGTCTCTTGCCCCGATGTGCTCGTGGCCATGAATGAGTATTCGCTGCGAAAGTTTGCACCCGAGGTAGCGAGCGGCGGACTCATCCTCTATAACGGCGCCACCGTTCCCGCTGACCTGGTTGCGACCGGAGTGCAGGTGGTCGCGATTCCTGCTGCGGAGGTCGCCGACAAACTTGGTTCGACCAAGGTAGCTAACATAGTCATGATGGGAGCTCTGCTGGAAGAAACCGAATGTCTCGCTCCCGGAACAGCCTTGAGCGTCCTCGAGGACAAGGTGAAAAAAATCGACCTGCTGGAAATTGACCGCAAAGCGCTCACCGCAGGCCGCCTGTTCATCGATAACCAGGCGCACATTGGCGCTGTAAGTCAGCCGGACGGCTTCGCTTAGAGCCGAGGACATCGGCTTCTCGCGGCTCCCGCCTCTCGGTTGCGTAAGCGCGTGGCCGCAGTTCCCCCCCAAGGATGGCCAACTGGTTTGTTGAACTCCCCCACCCTTCGGCCGGAATCACCATTTATCGTGACCTGGGTCACTGCGCTTCTATCCCCAATTGTTGAAACTCTCAACTAGGCAGCGATGGAGTTGCTGAGTTCTCTTACATCGTGCAAGGAAGGGTTGTGTTTCGGTGATTACTTTTGCAACACAATCTCCACGATGGAAGAGGCGCTGCTTTCGCAGGTTGCAAACTTCATAAGGAGACAATACGGAATCATGAAGACGACAAAGTTAGTCATGCTGGTAGTAACAATCGCAATCGCACTGTTCATGCTGATCCCCAATCTGTCGTGGGCTGCCGATGACGGAGCGACTATCTACAAAGCAAAATGCGCAGCCTGCCACGGGGCGGACGCGGCAGGCAAGCCCGCAGCCAAGATTCCAAGTCTGATTTCGGACGACGCAAAAAAGGCCTCCGACGACGACCTGGCCAAGTCCGTTGCGGAGAAGGCGAAGCATCCCGGCACGGTGAAGAGCCTGCCTCCTGATCAGGTGAAGATGGTTGTGCAGTACGTTCGTAGCTTGCAGAAATAGTCGTGGTCATTGGCTGTTCCTCTTTGCGCGACGCCGCCGTCATGGCTTGCCCGTCAGCGGCTGGCGGTGTGAGGGTGGGTATGAAGATGTCCGGCTCAAATCGGCAGAAGGGATACAAACCCGGCCGATCGGCTGCCAGCCGGCAATCTCCCCCTCTCTTCGCTCTGCAAGATAGAACAGCCCGTCCGGGTCCGGATGCTCACCACTCCGGACCCGGCCCTTTTTTCTCAGTCACTCCGCCAAAGGTGTTCCGTACGGTTCCCAAGTCCGCTCCGCAACAGCGTCCTGTTACCTCGTACTTCATTCCACTGGAACGGAAGTCCCGCTTGGGGGCAACGAGGAGCAATTTCCATGAATAAGGCCCTGCTCTATGACGCAACCATGTGCATTGGCTGCAAACAGTGTGAAAGCGCCTGCGCGCAGCAGAACAAGCTGCCCTACGACGACACAGTGGCCGCTGAGTCGGTGCAATCCGAACATAAATACACGGTCGTAATGACAAAGAACGACAAATTCATGCGGCGCCTGTGCATGCACTGCGAGCATCCCGCTTGCGCGTCGGCCTGTCCGGTGGGCGCTTTTCACAAGACAAAGGAAGGGCCGGTCGTATACGACGTCTGGAAGTGCATTGGTTGCCGGTATTGCATGGTGGCCTGCGCATTCAGCCAGCCCAAGTACGAATGGGGATCGCTGAATCCCAGGGTCCGCAAGTGCATTATGTGTCCGGACCGTGTGGTTGCCGGCAAGCAGACGGCATGCGCCGAGATCTGTCCGACCGGCGCCACCAAGTTCGGGGATCGCGACGACCTGATTAAGGAAGCGCAAGACCGTATCCGTCAAAATCCATCGACCTATCTGCCTCGTATTTACGGCCTCAATGAGGTTGGCGGGACCTGCGTCCTTATTCTTTCCAGCATGAAAGTTGAAGAGTACGGCTATCCAGCCTCCGAAAAAATCGGCGACACTCCAATGCCGGAATATACCGGGCGTGTGATGTCGTGGGTTCCAGACTTTATCCCGGCGTGGTCGTTGGTGTTGGGAGGCATTTATTGGATTTCACACCGCCGCGAGGAAGTGGCCGAAGCTGAGGCCGAAGAGAAGAAGAACGGGCGTGAGCGATGAAGATCAAGCTGACCTTCTGGAGAGTTGTATTCATTGTCATCATGAGTCTGGGGCTGTACTCCTCATTCGTTCGCTATTTTCGTGGCTTGGGTGCGGTTTCAAACATGACCGACCAGTTTCCCTGGGGACTGTGGATCGGCTTCGACTGCCTGTGCGGGGTCATGCTGGCGGCCGGCGGATTCTGCATTGTCGGCGCGGTCTACCTATTCAATGTTGAACGCCTGCACAGTGTTGTACGTCCGGCAGTGTTGACGGCATTCCTCGGCTACTTACTCTTCATCGTTGGACTGTTGTTCGATCTTGGCCGTCCCTGGTACATCTGGCATCAGCTCATCTACATGAATCCGCACTCTGTAATGTTCGAGGTGGGCATGTGCGTGATGACCTACACCACGGTGCTCTTTTTTGAATTCCTTCCCAACGTGTTCGAACGCTTCGATCTCCAAGCTCCCATCAGGTGGATTAAGAAAATCTATCCCGTACTCATCGTTCTGGGCATCTTGCTTTCCACCCTGCACCAGAGTTCGCTCGGATCGCTGTATTTAATCATGCCGAGCAAATTGCATCCCTTCTGGTATACGCCGGCGCTGCCGTTCCTTTTCTTCGCCTCGGCGGTTGCGGTTGGTTTAGCCATGACCATTTTCGAGTCCACGCAGAGTGCGAAGGCCTTTGGCCGTCACCTTGAACTCCCGGTCTTGGTCACCCTTGGCGGCGCTCTGCTGGTTGCTCTCTGGGTTAACGCCCTGCTGCGCTTCGAAGACTACTTCCGTCGCGGCCTGCTCAGGGAGATCACTAGGCCTAGCTACGAAGCGTATTTCTTATGGCTCGAACTGATGCTGGCCTTCGTGATTCCAATCACCATGCTCAGCTTCAGGAAAGTCAGGCTATCGCCGAACGGCTTGTATCTAGCTTCCGTCATCAGCCTGCTCGGCTTCATCACCAACCGCCTCAATGTCAGTCTTATAGGTTTTGAGACGTACGTCGGGCATCACTACATGCCGAAGTGGACGGAGTTCTCCGTGACCCTGATGATTATCGCGATGGGCTTCGCCCTGTTCGGGTTGGCGGTGAAGTACCTCCCTATCTTTCCTGAGGAAGGGCAAGCAGTGCAGCGGCGTCAACGAACCAAACCCGAGCCTCTGGTTGCTACTCCGGTATTAGGCCATGCGGGAGATTGAGCCAACTCGCGACGATTTGGGATGGAAGCGGCTGACTCGCAGCATCAGCGCGAAACTGATCGGGTCTCTGTTGGCGGTCATGGTCGTCATCTTTGCCCTCCTCGGATATTTGAATATCCGATTGCACCGCCAACACCTGGAAGCCGCCACGCTGGCCAACGCCGAGCGGGTCAGTGACGTAATCAAGCGCAGCACCACTTACTACATGCTGCGCAACGACCGCGAGGGGCTCTACCACGCGATTCAAACCATGGCGGATGAACCTGGAATGATCAAGGTGCGCATTCTTGACCAGGAGGGGCGGATCAGTTACTCCACGGATCCGGCGGAAGTCAGCCACGTCCTCGACAAGACGGCAGAGGCCTGCTATGGCTGTCACAATCAATCGCAGCCCCTGACACGCCTGAATCGCCCCGACCGCTTTCGCATTTATCGCAATGGCGGCGGCCATCGTGTGCTGGGCATTATCACCCCCATCGAAAATCAACCCAGTTGCTCGAACGCTGCCTGCCACGCGCATCCAGCCAGCCAGCAGGTTCTGGGCGTGCTGGATACCAACCTTTCGCTGGCGCAAGCCGACGCGCAACTTGCGGTCAGCACCACCCGTATGCTGTCTTACACGGCGGGGGCAATGCTGATTGTGGTGGTATTGAGCTGGTTGTTCGTGTGGCGAGTGGTCGGCAAACCCATCAAGGCGCTCAAGAACGGTACGGAGCATCTTTCTCAAGGCCGGCTCGGTTACCAGATCGAAGTGCGATCCCACGACGAAGTGGGGGACTTGGCTCATTCCTTCAACGGCATGAGCCTGCAGCTGCGTGCCGCGAATGAAGAAATCGTCACTTGGGCAAAGACCCTTGAAGATCGCGTGGTGCAGAAGACGAAGGAACTCCAGCGTGCCCACGAGCACATGCTGCATGTGGAAAAGATGGCCTCCATGGGCAAGATGGCGGCGGTGGTGGCGCACGAAGTAAACAACCCGCTCTCCGGCATTCTGACCTATGCCAAGCTGCTACGAAAGTGGGTAGGGACGGGCCAGGCGGAGCATGAAAAGCGCGAGGAGGCAATGCAATGTCTGGATCTCATCGCAGCAGAAAGCCGGCGCTGCGGCGAGCTAGTCAAAAATCTGCTGACTCTTTCCCGCACCTCACCCATGAACCTGCAGTCGACGAATCTACAGGAAGTGATTGATCGTTGCCTGCTGCTGGTGCGGCATCAGCTGGAACACGTTGGGATCGAGCTGCAACTAAAACTTGCGGAAGACTTGCCGCGTGTGTCCTGCGATCCCGCACAGATCGAACAAGTTCTTCTGGCCTTGATCATGAATGCAATCGATGCCATGCCCAGAGGCGGCAATCTATGGCTCGAAACTCAGCTGAGTCACGATGGGACAGGAATCGAGATCCGAGTACGCGATGACGGAGCGGGCATCGCTCCCGATGTATTACCGCAGATTTTCGAGCCTTTTATGACGACAAAAGAGAATGGACGCGGAGTCGGGTTGGGTTTAGCGATCAGCCGCGGCATTGTCGAGAGGCATAACGGGCGCATCGAAGTCGAATCGGAGCTGGGCCGGGGTACGGCGTTCACCATAACCCTGCCAAATCAAGCGACTGAGGCTTCGTTGCCTGCCGTCGGCGACACCACAATGAAGGTGAGGTGATTGACGTGAACACCCAGGGAAAACTGCTAATTGTGGACGACGAACTGAGCGTGCGCGACTCGTTGGGTAAATGGTTCCGAGAAGAAGGCTATGAAGTGGCGACGGCAGAAAACGCTGGCGATGCGCTCACACGGCTGGCGGAGCAACGCTGGGATGCGGCGCTGGTGGATATCAAAATGCACGGCACCGACGGGATCGAACTGCAGCGCCGCATGCACGAAATCGATCCGGAACTGATCGTGATCATTATGACCGGCTATGCTTCGGTCGAGACCGCCGTAGCTGCGCTGAAAAACGGCGCCTATGACTACGTGACCAAGCCGCTAGATCCGGATGAGATCGCACACCTGGTGAAGAACGCTCTGGCACATAAGCGGACCGTGCAGGAGAACGTGCTTCTGCGCGAGACCGTTGCTGAGATCGCGCGCCCGGGAGAACTGATCGGGCAAAGCGCCCCCATGCGCAAGATCTTCGACGCCATCGAAACCGTTGGTCCTACGGACGCCACGGTGCTGGTCATGGGTGAGAGTGGTACTGGGAAGGAACTGGTGGCGCGTGCGATCCATCAGGCCAGCCCGAGAAGATTTCATCCCCTGGTCGTGATTCACTGCGGCGCCCTGACTGAAACCCTTCTAGAAAGCGAACTCTTCGGCCACGAGAAAGGCGCCTTCACCGGTGCGCAGTACCGCAAGAAAGGGAAATTCGAAATTGCCGAGGGCGGGACGGTTTTCCTGGACGAGATCGGCGACATCACCCTCAAGACCCAGACCGACTTGCTGCGTGTACTGCAGGAGCGCGAAATCACCCGAGTGGGCGGCAATCAAATCATCAAGGTCGACTTCCGCTGCATCGCCGCCACCAACAAAGATCTGGAAAAACTGATCGAGGAAGGTAAGTTCCGCCCCGATCTTTTCTACCGGCTGAACGTTTTCCGCATCGAATTGCCCGCACTGCGCGAGCGCAGGGAGGATATCCCCGTGCTGGTCGATCACTTCGTGCGCAAATTCTCTCTGGCTATGAACAAACGCATTACCCGGGTTTCGGCTGCAGCCATGAACCAGTTGCAGCAACAGCCCTGGCTGGGCAATGTTCGCGAACTGGAGAATGCGGTGGAGCGCGCCATGGTGGTGGGACAGGAGCCGGAGCTCCACGAACAGGATTTCATCTTCAAACCGCAGGGCGTCTCTACGGCGTCGAGCAAGACTCTTGAGGACATGGAAAGGGCCCACATTCTGCGCGTGGTCGAAGAGTGTGGAGGCAATCAGAGCCATGCCGCCGACATTCTCGACATCGACCGGGTTACGCTTTATCACAAGTTGAAGAAGTACGGCTGGAGCCGCGCTTCCTTGAAGACCGATCCGTCAAAGCCCGATTTACTGAAGGCCGATGAAATCACCCGATGAAGGCACGCGATGAAGCTGCTGCAACTGTTGCCGATCGGGAACGTGGATGACGGGCTGCTGAAGGATTTGGGTCCAGCCATCGAAGAAATTCTTTGCGTCCCCTGCAAAGTGCTGCCTGTGCGTCTCGATCCGGGGTTCGCTTTCCACGGGGAGCGGCAGCAGTACCACTCTTCGGAAATCCTGCAGCGCATGCAAAGTTTCCTTAGCGCCGACTCCTGGCGAATGCTGGGCATCGCTGCCGTCGATCTGTATATTCCGATTCTTACTTTTGTTTTTGGCGAGGCGCAGATGGGTGGCCCCTGCTCGGTGCTCTCGACGCACCGGCTGCGCCAGGAGTTCTATGGCCTTCCACCCGACCCGGAACTATTTCGCCAGCGGATCATAAAAGAAGCGGTTCATGAACTCGGGCACACGCTGAACCTGACGCATTGCGATGACTACCGCTGCGTCATGGCCTCATCCCACGCCGTGGAGTGGATCGACCTCAAGGAAAGCGCGCTGTGCGGCAACTGCAAGATTGTTTCGCAGCCTGCTAAGGCAGCACTTTCAGGACAACGGCCGTAACATCATCATGGGGCGGAGTGCCGTTGGAAAAGGCAAGCTGATGCGCGAAGACAAAATCCCCCGACTCGGTGGCCGACTTGTAACCACATTGTGCCCAAGTGCTTTCGATTTGGGTGGCGCCGAATTCGATTCCGTCCGGGTTGCGCAATTCATGAAGGCCGTCGGTCGCGAACAGAACGCTGTCTCCGGGGCAGAGTGGCACGACGTGCCGTCCGTAAGCGGCGCCTGGGAACATTCCCACGGGTAATCCACCTTCGCCCAACTGCTGGCAAGCGGTTCCCGAGACGAGCAGGGGCATTGGCATTCCGGCGTTGGAGAAGATTAGCTCGCGCGTGGCGGGATTGAAGAGCGCGTACAGGGTCGAGCAAAAGCGGCCAGGGAGAGGACGCTGCAGGAGGCGCTCGTTCAAGCAGGTGAGAACGCTGGCGGTGTCGGTGCCGCTCTTGTGAATGCCACGCAGAGTTCCAGTCACTAACGCGGCGTACATGGCCGCCGGCAAGCCTTTGCCGACCACGTCCCCGAGATAAATGCCGATGAAGCCATCTGGCAAGCAGAAGAAGTCGAGAAAGTCGCCCCCCACTTCGGAGAAGGGCATGAAGCGGAATGCGATCTCGACGGCCTGGTGGCAGAGTCCATGGGTGGGCAGCAGCGAGGACTGGATGAGTTTCGCTTCTCGTGCGTGCTCATCGCAATTGCATCCATGGGGGGGACTATCTTTTGTTGACCCCGATGCCGCAAACGTCGACATGCCGCAAATACACTCCCAGTGGTTAGATCGGCAAGACTCTAATTCCGCATTAGCCCTGATTGCTGGAGAACAAAGCCGGCCGCCCGGTATCTTGGCCTTTCAGCCTAGGATCCGGGCGGCGGGTGTTTCTGCGGTCCTCGCTTCGACGACCGGGCGAGGCTGGTTCGCCTCGCTGGCCGCGAGGTGTAGTTAGGACAGGAAGAACTCTTTGGCGATCGGCAGCCATGCCTTCGCTGGAATCTCGGCTGTGGGATTGTCCACGGCTACTCCGCCATCCTGGGCGTATGCGCCGGCGACGGCCATCGGCATGCGGCGTTGCAGGCGGCTTGCAGACTCTTCGGTCCACCAGCGGGCGAGCGGGCCGCCCAGCAGGTTGCGGAAACTGGTCTTGGCGTCGGGGGCCTGTACCGTTACCAGCCAGCCTTCGCCGTACGGATCGCGGAGTGCGAGCTTAGGATCGGCCGCTAGCGCCTGGTTGATGTCAGACACGGTGCCCTCGATGGGTGAAACCATGTCGACTGCAGCGTCATCGCGATAGAGTGTGCAGATCTTCTGGCCCTGACGAATCCACTGGCCGCGTTGCGGCAGCTTGATGCTCTCCAGCTTGCCGGTCAGCTTGGAGGCGAAATCATCCATGCCGACGCGCACCAGGCTGGGGCTCTCGCTCAACGCCCAGGTATGGCCGGGGTGGTAGCGCAAATTCTCCGGGACTGCGAAGCCGCCGACCAGGGCGGGCTGAAGACGTGGTGCGGTCACTGCGTCCTGTTTTGCGGTGGACATTTGCAATGCGGGTTGGACAACTGCGCGGCGGCTGCGAAAATGATCAATCAGTAAAAAGGTTATGAATGTGAAGAGAACCAGTAGGACTGTCATAAGTCACCTCGTCGGAGGGCCGTCGTTGTCTTGTCTTTCTTCTTGCGAGCCACTCACACTTTTCTAAAGGCAATCGCCATGCCACTACGAAGCGGATTGCAAGGAAGCGCACTGCCGACGGGGATCTCATGCGAAATCAAGCGGATGGACGAGAAGCAATTTTTTTACGTGGCCTGGTGCGATGAGATTGTGAACAGTCCTGTGATGTTAATCGCAGCACGGAAAAAGCTCGTGTTTGCAGTGTTTTGAGGGAGCCGAAGTGAGTGACCTTTGCAATCAAATACTTACGGGCTACGACAGCAAAGATGAATCTTGCAACAGGGAAGGATGAAGAATGCAACAGCTGCCAGGGCTGAAGCCCGCAATGATTCTGGACGCTTTACGCGGCGCTGAAGCGCCGCTCTTCCACGTTACTGCCTGCATTCCGGAGTTTTTCATGCAGCCTGTGAAGCCGTGCCCTGGCGAACTCACGATCTGGGATAGCTTACTCCGGCGCGTACTCGACTTGCAGCTCAGCGTCCCTTGCGCTGGCGGGGGTGGTTAACGCGATGGCTCCGTATTCCAGTCCCTTTTCGAACGCCTTGAGGTTCAGATCAAGGAAGCTTTTCGGAACGGAGTCGGCGACGGCTTTGCGTACGGCGTCGGTATCCAGCAGGTGCGTAACTGCGGTGAAGAACCCCACCATGACGGAATTCAATACCATGCGTTTGCCGAGTTCTTCGGCAATGCGGGTTGCCGGGATGCTGTAGACCTGAACTTCCTTGTTGAGATCGGAAACTCGCACCAGGTCCTGCTCGACAATCAGGATGCCGCCGTCCTTCAGCTCGGGGACGAAGCGCACATACGCCTCTTGCGACATTACGACGAGGATATCCGGCTGAGTGATGTAGGGATACAACACCGGCGAATCGGAAAGGACGAGCTGAGCGCTGCAGGCGCCGCCGCGGGCTTCCGGGCCGAAGTTTTGTGTCATGGTGGCGTAAGCGCCTTGATAAATCGAAGCCGCTTTGCCGAGAAGAATGGCCGAGAGGATTACGCCCTGGCCGCCGAAACCTGCAACGCGAATCTCCGTTAGCTGCATACCATCTCCTCTTGCTCCACGAATCTTTCGCCGAGCGATTCGCAGTATTGAGCGCGCATCATGGCCTGGTAATCGGGGCGGTCGCGGTCTACGAACTTGCCCACGATGATTTCGCCGGTCATGGTGAGGCCGACCTCGCTGGTGGGCGCTCCATGCCGGACTCTGCTCTTCTCCTTGTAATACTTCATGGTGTCGAGGCCATCACCCAGCTTGTTGCGGCGCTGATACAGCGTGGGGCAGGGCGAGATGACTTCAATAAAGGAGAAGCCTTTCTTTTTAAACGCCTCGCTGATGGAGCGCGACAGTTGCCGCACGTGGAACGTGGTCCAGCGTGCAACGTAAACTGCGCCGGCGGCTTCGACCAGATGGGGCAAATTGAACGATGGCTCGAACGTGCCGTAGGGATTGGTGGACGTAGTCGAATGATCCGGAGTGGTGGGCGCGCTCTGGCCGCCGGTCATGGCGTAGATCAGATTGTTTACGCAGATGACCTTTAGATCGATGTTGCGGCGTGCGGCATGGATCAGATGATTTCCACCGATGGCTGAAAGATCGCCGTCGCCGGAATACACAACGACATTCAGTTTTGGGTTTGCCAGTTTAAGTCCGGTGGCGAACGGAATAGCGCGGCCGTGCGTGGTGTGGAAGGAATCGAGCTTGACGTAGCCCGCCACGCGGCCAGTGCAGCCAATTCCGGAGACCAGGGCCAGCGATCCCAAATCGATCTTGGAATCGATGAGGGCGCGGGCGAAAGAGTTCACGGTGGTGCCGATGCCGCATCCTGGGCACCAGATGTGCGGCATGCGATCCGTGCGCAGGAAGGGCTCGACGGGATTCACGACTCCATTCCCAATATCGATCAAGCTGTCTGACATCTGCTGGCCTCCACGATTACCTTGAGGATGTCTTCGGGTTTATGAACTCCGCCGCCGGCATGCGATACGGCGAATGTTTTTGACTGACCGGCGGCGGCTCGTTCCACTTCTCGCACCATCTGCCCCAGATTGAGTTCCGGTACGACGAATGCTTTTACCTTCGCCGTGAGTTCGCGGATCTTTTTCTCCGGGAAAGGCCAGGCGGTGATCAGGCGTAACTTGCCAACGCGTAAACCCAGTTCGCGAGCGGACTCGATGGCGCGTTGCGCCACCCGGGAAGTGATTCCGTAGGAGACGACCACTACGTCCGCTCCCTCGAGTTGGTCTTCTTCAAACAAGCAGATGCGGTCGGCGGCGTCCCGAATTTTGTTTTGCAGGCGGCGAACCAGCTTGTCCTGCACCGCGGGAGTCATGTTGGGATAGCCGTGTTCGTCATGGGTCAAGCCCGTGATGTGGAAGTTATAGCCTTCGCCGGCGTGCGCCATTTCAGGCACTCCGTCGCCGTTGGTGCCATAGGGCAGGTATTCTTCCACTGACTTGCGAGTATGGCGGCGTGGCGTGATATCGATCTGGTCAGCGGCGGGGATCACCACCTTCTCGGTCATGTGCCCCACAACTTCGTCCATCATGAACATCACGGGCACGCGGAATTCTTCGGCCAGGTTGAAGGCCTTGATGGTCAGGTCAAAACACTCCTGCGGAGAATTGGGGCAGAGGGCGATGATTTCGTAGTCACCATGCGAGCCCCAACGTGCCTGCATCATGTCGGCTTGCGCGGGAAGCGTGGGCAGGCCGGTCGACGGTCCTCCGCGCTGCACATCCAC
>DAIUEW010000094.1:0-12461 GCA_036844925.1 Candidatus Sulfotelmatobacter sp. | reverse complement strand
CAACCCCATCCGAGCCCGTATCGTCGGCAACTCATTCGTCAACTGACGTAACATCCCGATTGCACTCACCGACCGGGGAATCCGATAGAACTTGCCGATTCGCTCGATTTGCTTTCGGCGACAGTAGCGCCTACAGTTAAGGAGTCCATTGTTCATCTCTCCGTCGCATTCGCCGTTCCCACCTCACGACGACGGTCTCCTGTGCAACCGACAGAAAAGTGAGGCCGCCATGGAACCCACCCTATTCCATCGGATCGTACAGTCCGTCATCACTCGTCGGCTAAGGAAGGGGACTCCATTGGTGGGCTCCATCGAAGGACATCCTGAGATCGCGGGTTACGGATCACAAAGGATGTGCCGGTCGTGCGGGGCGATCACGGCGTGCTCAAAGCCATTTTGCCTGGAGTGTGGCGTGTTGCTGCCAGCAGTCTAACGAGAACCAGCAGTCTAACGAGAAGAAGAGAAGAAGTGCCGGCGCGCGGATGTCCCTTCACAGCTGAACGAGCGGAGAAGCCATCGGTTTAGATTGTCTCACCTTAGCTCCCTCCACGCATACGGATCGGTGATCTTCCAAGTCGCTCTTTGCGCGTTCCATATCGACATGTTTATAGGCTGCAAGTTCTGTGCTGACCCGATAATACGCAGCCGATCGAGCCTCGATGTACTGGCTACGCCGAGATTCAAAAGCTTGTTGCAGATCCTTGCAGAGTAAGCAATCCATGGCTATCCCTCCAGCCCTCCCGTAGATTCATGGGTGGCGGTGAATGTTGGATATGATTTCGTTTCCCGCTACGGTGTAAGGATCTCCCGCTCGGCGCGGAGCCAGTCCTGTTCGTCTTGGCCGGGTTCGCGACCACGGCTTTCATACAGTTCATAGGCGCGCTCCCTTATCCTGTCCTGTTGCGGGACAATGTCTGGCATCATCGCCAGTTTGGCAGGCGAGTTTTTCGGTGTGACAGCAATGTTTGCCTTCGATTGTTTTTGAGCCTTGGAATCGAACATAGAGACACCTCTGAGTGCTGCCCACTAAGAGGGATGTACTTCAGATGAACTGCCTTAGTTCAGAGGACCTGAAAGAGGAGAGGAACTGCTCACTCTTGTTAAGCCTACGCTGAACCCTCAGGCGTGTCCAGCACTTAGGAGTGTGATCGCAATCACCACAAGGGTCTGGCAATTCAGCTTATCGTATATGCAGAGGTGATTACCAATGGCTGAGACATCCCTTGGGCAACAATACCTCAAAGCGGCCCTCGCCAAGTGGCAGGAGGCTAATCCTTAGGCGAGCGATGTTCCTTGGGAGCGGATACCCTCGCGATACAGAAAGGAAATCGAGCAAACGGCGAGATGGGCGATAGCGAAGAGCAATCCCGTCAGCCGGGCCGAAGATGTCGTTCGAGAAATCGAGGATGATGACCTCGCCGCCTGAAAATGGGCGCGCCTCGGCTCAAATCCCAGCTTCGCGCGTTAATTCGATTAGGGACTCTGCACTTCTATCACAACGCCTTGATTTCAACAGTTGAAGCCACTTCCAGTCCATGCGCTTGACCGATTAACCGTCAAAGCATAGAGTCTTCGCAATCCCTTTCGGTTGAGACTTCCCAGTTGTCTAGCTTTGCATGCAAAACTGATGAATAGTGGCTCTGCAATAGCATTGACCGCGATCGGAACGAAGACGATCCAGAAACTTCGCCTTCGCATTCTTCCCTTTGTCCTGCTGCTCTTCGTGGTTGCCCTCATCGATCGGAACAACATCGGCTTTGCCGCGCTTACCATGAACAAAGAATTGGCCATTACAAGCCAGCAGTTCGGATTGCTGTTTGGAATCTTCTATTTCGGCTACTTCATTTTTGAAATCCCCAGCAATCTGCTGCTTCATAAGGTCGGAGCTCGTGTCTGGATTGCACGCATCTTGATTAGCTGGGGCATAGTGGCGACATTCAGCGGCGTCGTGCACAGCGCTCACCAGCTGTACATTGTGCGGTTTCTTCTCGGCCTAGCTGAAGCAGGGTATTTCCCGGGAATTGTCTTGTATCTCACATATTGGTTCCCGCGAAGGGAACAGGCACGGGCCTTCGCCCTTTTTATTATGGCTACTCCCGCTACGACGATTGTGGGGGCTCCGATTTCTGGCTTGATTTTGGACCACATACATTGGCTCGGTTTCAGCAGTTGGAGGTGGCTTTTGATTTTGGAGGGGGCACCTGCCATAGTCCTGGGTGCGCTCACGTATTTTTTGCTACCCAGCCGGCCCGAAGATGTGAAGTTCCTGACCCCAGACGAGAAGAAATGGATTAGGGCGGAATTAAATCGTGAAGAACAACAGAAATTGGAACACCGTCAATATTCGGTTATTCAGGCTTTGGCAAGCGGTCGCGTGTGGCATCTAGCCCTTGTTTATTTTGGAATGATGGTCGGCCTTCACACATTCAGTTCCTGGGCACCACAGCTCGTGAAATCACTTTCCACGGCGTACTCGAATAGCGTGATTGGGCTGCTGTTAATTATGCCGAGTGTGACGGGGTTGGCAGCGATGATTTTTGTCTCCCGCAGCTCCGATCGAAGGCTGGAGCGGCATTACCATGTTGCGCTGCCCGCACTGGTTGCTGCGATTGCTTTCTTTACGCTGGGCAGTGCTCCTTCTCCGGTCGTTTCCATGGCGTTGCTGTGCTTGTTAGCGGCGGGTGTTTACAGTTACCTTGCGCCTTTTTGGGCGTTACCCAACGAGTTTCTGACGGGATACTCCGCAGCTGCGGGTATTGCCCTAATCAATTCTGTGGGAAACCTGGGTGGCCTTGCCGGACCGACTACGGTCGGTTTCTTTGCCCAGCGATTTGGAAAGCTCACCGCGGGGCTATCCTTTGCCGCAGTCCCTCTAATACTGTCAGCAGCGCTGGTCTTAGTGTTACCAAAGAAAGTCCCAGTGCTGGCCAAGAGCTGATCGTGTTTGAGTGGTCAGCAATGTGGAAACCGGTAAAAACGTGGCGCACAGTTGACATAAAATCGCCTTAGCACTCATTGACACTTGCAAGTGCATTCGCCCGTCGGCGGCGCGATTCATAAAGTTAACGAGGCGGCTCACTCCGAAGCTCGGTTATCGTTCCTTGTGAATGCGCCTTGCGGCGTCACCCTCTGCAGTTGCTTTTTTCACCACCGCCCGAATCTCTCCTCGCGCCACCCGCGCCGAAATCTCCTCCCCGGCCTTCACCTGCTCCGCATCCTTCACCAACCTTCCCGACCGGTCCAGCACCAGCGCATACCCGCGCTGCAGAATCGCGAGCGGCGAAAGTGTCTCGAGCGCCCGGCCCATGCGCTCCAGCCGAAGCTTATGCAGCAGCAGTTGATTCCGCATCACGGACGCCAGCGCGGCCGTCCCCGCCTCAAGTTCTGCCCGAATTCCCGCCAACACACGCCGCAAATCGTAATGACGCACCGCCGCCGATGCCATTTCCAGCCGCCGTCGCATCTGTTCGAGCGCCTGTCGCTCGCCGCGCTCCAGCCGGAAAGTACAATCGTCCACTTTCTGCTGTCGCTGCCGGATCAAATCCATCATCCTCGCGAACGCCCCCTGCTGCGCCCGTTCCATCAGCGCATGCCGCGCCTCCAGCAGCCTTCGCTCCATCGCCCGCACCAGCCGTTCCCGCACCGCCTCCGCCTGACTCTCCACTTCCACTCGCGATCGGATCACCAGCTCCGCCGCCGCCGATGGCGTAGGCGCCCGCAGGTCCGCCACAAAATCCACAATGGTGAAATCGGTCTCGTGCCCCACCGCCGAAATCACCGGAATCCTCGACGCCGCCACGGCCCGCGCCAACCCTTCATCATTGAACGCCGCCAGATCCTCCGCCGACCCTCCACCGCGCCCGATAATAATTACTTCCACGCTGCTGGTCTGGTTGAAGTACCGCACCCCGTTCGCAACCTCAGCCGCCGCCGACTCCCCCTGCACCTGCGCTGGATAAATCACCGTATTCACCGAGCGATGCCGTCTCTGCAGAATATTTAAAATGTCGCGCAGCGCCGCCGCCTGCGGCGAGGTCACAATCCCAATGCGCGCCGGCAGTGTCGGAATCGCCTTCTTCCGCTCGGCCGCAAACAATCCCTCCGCCTCCAGCTTCGCCTTGAGTTGCTCGAACGCAACCTGCAAACCTCCCGCGCCTTTCGGCTCGAGATACTCCGCCGCAATCTGCAACTCGCCGCGATCTTCATAAATCGTCACCCTCCCCCGCACCACCACTTGCATTCCATCCGCGGGACGAAACCGCAACAATCGCACCTTCGAACTGAACACCACCACCCGAATCTGCGCATTCCCATCTTTCAACGTGAAATAAAGATGACCGGAATCCGGAGCGCGAAAATTCGAGATCTCGCCCTCCACCCACGCGTCGGAATACTCCCGCTCCACGTGTGTCCGCACTGCCGCCACCAGAGCGCGCACCGTCCACACCCGCCGCTCCGGCGGCTGAAACCTGAACCCGAGTTGATCCGTCAGGGACATCGGAACAGGAGAAGTCTAGCAGCCCGGCACAACCGGATCCGTACTTGGACAGAATTTCCCCCGGTGCGGAAGAGACTCAATGTTGTCTAATTTTTGGGTGGCGCCTTTTGGGTAGCGCTTTTGGGTGGCGCTTTTGGGTGGCGCAGCGCTTCAGCGCTGCGATGATCGCATCTTCCCATCGCCGGCTTTAGCCGCTGGGATCAACTCGCCGGAATAGCCGGGTGCCCCATTTCTCGCGTCCTTTGCGAGAAGTGGGGCTTTTCGATCGCCATCTTATCCCAGTATTGTTCACAAACAAAGCTGGAACTTAGTGCCAACGCCCTCGACCTTACTTTCCCGCCAGCAATCCAAACACCCCCACTCCGCTGGTCGTCCCCACATAAACCTTCCCATTCGCCACCATCGGAGTAATAAATTTATTGCCGCTGCCGAACTCATCGCGCCCGCCGGCAGCCTGGTTGGTGTTGTACAGCTCCTGCAGATTGAACGCATTGTATGCATGCAGGATGGCAGGACTAACATTCTCCGCGGCCCAAACAATGCCATCCTTCCCGTTGTCGCAGGAGATGCTCGGATTCGCCCCAGGGTATTCGAAGCTGGTAGTGGTCTTTGCAACCGGCGTGCCCAACAGCTTGGCGTTCTTGAATTCAAAGGCGAGAATAGGTCCGCCCACCGGTCCGTAGTACAGCCGGTTATTGAAGTAAGCTGGCATCGACCAGACTCCACCCGGCAGCACTCCAGACAGTGTCTGATAATTTCTGTTCTTGCTCGAATTGAACTTTCCCATCGAGTCACGATTCACCAGGTAGATGTTGGAATCCTTGCCCGCGCCCGCTGCAAGATTCCAAGTGTTGCCCGAGGCATCTTTCATGGGACTCAGCAGAATCGCTCCGCCTGAGCCGAGATCCACATCGTTATTACTCTCATTCTGCCCGTCGTACATCTCGAAATAGTCGGCCACGGCGAGCCCTCCCTTGGTGGTCAGCCGGATGAAAGCGTTCCCGTAGTCGCCGCTGTCAGGAAAGCCGCTGGCATTTAGGCTGCTGCCAAAGATGCCGTTGGCATCGAGAAAGAAGATGTTGCCCAACGTGTCCGCCATCAGTCCCGCGCCCGACCCCCAGATCGCTCCTTCATTTCCGTTCGGCGTGACATTCAGCACCGTCTCCTGCTTGAGCGTGGTCGCGTTATAGCCCATGACCCAGCCCGTATACGGGCGATCGTCACAATGCGACCCCCACGTCAAATAAACTTCGCCCTCCAGCAGCAGCAGCCCCGAACGCTCCTTGTACTGCGCCGGATCGAATACAACGAAGCCGCCGGAGCTGTTGTCGCCGGTGCCGGGATATTTGGCCTCGATTTCGACCGGTCCGTTATAGAGTTCCCCACCGTTCGTCGCATTAAGCGCATGCAGCCGCTGGTGATAATTGCCGGAGGAATCCTTCGACATCGCGACCACATAAATCACGCCATTCGATCCTGCGGGCCGGCTGATCACCGGAGTCGAGGTGATCCCGATCTCCGGCGTCACCTGGTCGCAACCCCGATCGTCAGACGTGGTCTCCCCCGATTTCAAAGTGCGGATGCGCCAGATCTTCGCTCCCGTGTCGGCATCGAAGGCGTAAACCGTGCCATGTTCCGTCGCCACAATAAGAAGGTTATGCGTGCCGTTGCCCGGGATGGCTACAGCCGACATATAAAGAGGTTGGGCATCCACCAGCCCATCCGCCTCCAACGTGAACAGCTTTCCAAATGAACCGGAGTTCACGTTACTCGGAGTAAGGATGCTCTCCGAGAAATTGGTCCCCGTCCGCGCATTGTTATTGTGGTAGGTAAGCACCTGCTGCGAAATTGCGCTGCTAGAACACGCCACAAGAAAAAGCACGAAGCAGGCGATTGAGTTATATCGAAGAACTGGGAGCCGCCGGAATAATGAAGAATAGGGAAACAACAGCTGGGGGAGTGCCACAACGAAACCTCCTTGAGGGTACTCTCACTTTGTTGGCGAGGCGGCGCGGGAACTTGGTTGCAAAATCGAGGGTAGACGAACACCTTCAACCAAAAAATAAGTAAGTGAATCGTAGGACCGCCGGAAGATGCCCGCAAGACACACTAGTACGTGGCAACGGGGATCACGTTCCCCCCAGAGCTGGCAGGTTTACTCTTGGGGACGCCGGACTGAAAGTGTCATCCTGAGCGTAGCCGTTTTTCAGGCGAAGCGAAGGATCTCCCGCTCAACCGCCGCCAAACTGCACCACTATCAGACAGTCTAAAAATCACGACGCCGCCCAGCGCGCCTACCGCCGCCACCGGCTCACCAGATACAGCAAAATCGAAAGCACGACACTCACCACCACCGATGTCGCGAGGGGAAAATATACCGTCGTGTTCTTCCCGCGATACAAAAAATCCCCCGGCAGCCGTCCCAGAGGAAAATGCAAGCGCCCCAGCCCCATCAAAACGAGGCCAGCCACAACCAGCACAATCCCAAACAAAACCAGCAATTTGCCCACTTCCATCTTCAACCCATTGGGTACTCTCTCAGCATATCAATCCCGGCGTCCGATAGTGACTGTCATTCCGAACAAGCGTTCTTTGCTTAGAAGCCATCGCATAAGTGGGTTCGGGAAGGGCACCACCTTCAGTCGTGCCGTCAGCCCGCACTACCACCATCAGTCCGCACTACCACTATCAGCCCGCACTACCGTGGAAGAGCGGCGCTTTAGCGCCGCGTAAAGCGTACAAATCGATTCGGGCTTCAGCCCCCGAGGGACCTCGACCTGCTGCTCCGTACTATTTATGAGATGGCTTAGTGAGGAATCTGGGGCGATCCGCGCGTTGCAGCCTATCTTGAGCCCGCCGAAGGGTCGCGTTCTTGGCGACGCAATAATCGCGCGTTTGGCTCGCTTCCTTGTCAAGTAGCACCACCCCTGGCTCCGGCAATCTTCAGAGTTCTGCTCATCGCGGTGCTACAATTCGCCGCATGAAACGCTGCGCCCTTTTCTGCCTCCTCGTAACCCTGCTGGCCGCGCAAGCCACAGCTCCCGAAGTAGAAATCACCGCCGAACCTCATCATCACCTGACCTTCGAAAACAAATCCGTGCGCGTCTTCAACGTCGAAGTCGACCCTCACTCCGAAACTCTGATGCACTGGCACCGCCACGACTACATCTACGTCACCCTGGGCGCGAGCGAAGTCGTCAACGCCGTCAAAGACAAGCCTCCCGTAACCGTCAAACTGCAGGACGGCGAAACCCGTTTCTCCCCCGCCACCTTCGCCCACATCGCCCTCAACCCCACCGACCACCCCTTCCGCAACGTCACCATCGAAATCCTCGAGGACGAATCCCTCCGCAACTCCGCTGCTCAAGCGAACGTCAAGTGGGATGAAGACCGCGGCCTCGACATCCTGCAGAACGGCACCAAACAAGTTCTCTTCGTCAAAGACGGCATCCGCGTCACCGAATTCGAACTCCAGCCTGGCGGCGTCATCCCTCTGCACCATCACGCCGGCCCGCATCTAGCCGTAGCCCTAACCGACTACGAACTGCGCAGCGAAGTCGTCGGCAAACCCCCAGCCACCATTTCCATGAAGACCGGCGAAAGCAAGTGGATCCCCGGCGGCTACTCCCACACCCTGACGAACACTGGCTCCAAGCCCGCGAAATTCGTAACCCTGGAACTCCCGTAAATTCGCCTAGGTTTGTCATTCCGAGCGGCCTTATCGCGAGGAACCTGCTGTTCGTGCTCACGTGGGGACAGCCGCCCTCGGCTGTCCATTCGAGCGAAGCTCGATGCCTTCCCAACTCAATTCCCCTTTCAGGAATTTTCTCGTCAACAGGCAGAAACTACACGATTCCCGCCATCCCATGACCTGACGGTAAATATAAATCTGCAAAAATGTCCCAAGCCACCATTGCTTTATGATATACTAGCTAAGTACTCGAATAACTGAAACGCGGCCCCTCTAGGCCGTGTTTTTTATTTGGCCGAATTCGCAACGTCGCGCGGAATCCGCGTCCCCAAGCCCTGCGCCTAGAAAGTCGCTTTGAAAGGGCGCGGCTTCAGCCGCGCCGCCAAGTTCCTAAAAAATTAATCGCGCCTTCAGGCGCCGCATTTTCGCTCAACCCACAAACCAACAAAATTCACCACCAACACGTTTCACCCCAGGGATCACCATGCCAAACAGTGGCCAAGACATTCCACTCGCCAAGCTTCGCGGAGAGTGGGCCGAACTCCGTTTCATGCAACGCGCCACCGAGCGCGGATTCCGCGTCGCCAAGCCCTGGGGGAGAAACCGCACCCTACGATGTCGCCACCGACCATCACGGACTCTTCCGCCGTGTGCAAGTCAAATGCACCATTTGCAAGCGCCGCAACTCCTACGTCTGCACCATCTCTTCCTGTTGTTCCGTCTACCGCCCCGACCAGCTCGACTTCTTCGCCGCTTATGTGATCCCCACGGACACCTGGTACATCGTCCCCATCCTCGCCACCAACAGCCAACGGGCATCATCCTCTCCCCGCATCTCGAGAAATCCAAATACGGCCAATACCAGGAAGCCTGGCACCTGCTGATGCGCGAACTCTGATTGTGTTTGTGCAGGGCGACTAGAGGTAGTGGAGGAGGTTGTTTATTACGGCACGGTAGATCTTCCGAAGCCGCTCATATTGCGCTGCGTCAAATGATGCAGGATCGAAAGACTTTCTCAGCGCCTTCGCGGGATGAAGGTTGTTTCGCATCCCCTGGATTTCGCGTATGACGCTTTCCACAGGGTGTTCACCCGAGAGCTCCGACTCCCTGAACTTCACTGCGTTGAGTAGCTCGAAATGGTCGGCCGCTTCAATAAGGTCATTTAAGGACACATCGTCGGGGATCTTGAGCTCCCCACCGTTGTCCTCTCCCCACTCAACCAGCATGTATCCAAGCAGGGCCGTTTCCAATGCCGTCCCCAACGCGACGGCAGCCATGAAGTACGAGCCTGCGGCTTCCAGTTTTCTGGCCTCGTCTTCGTAGAAGGCAAGCAGCGAATTCACCGCATCCCCGTGTTTCGTACCGGTCAGTATGCCCACCAACCCTCCGGCTTTCAATTCTACATTTTGCGTTTGGGGTCCCTGCTTTTGCGGGCCTCATCACATCGCAAATTCACGATTGGTGATACTATCGCGGAGTCAATTTCATGGAAGCAGAAACGATGGCCCCTGAAGGAAAACCCGGGCCCGAGATTGTCTTCGGCTTGGTCGGATCTGTAGGAACCGACCTGGATTTCGTTTCGCTATGCCTATCCGCGGCGCTCGCCGACCTAAACTACCAGTCCCTCACCGTAAGGCTTAGCGAATTGATGCATGAAATTGAACTGGATCGATGGAAGAACCTCGCCGAGAGCCCAGCGTATGAACGGTACATGGAACACATGACCGCCGGGAACGAAGTCCGCGATTTTCTTAGTCGTGGAGACGCTTTGGCAATGCTGGCTGTCGGGGCGATTCGCGAGGCTCGGGAGGATAGAAACGGAAAACCCGATCTTCCGCTGGCAAGACACGCGTATATTCTCAAATCACTGAAACACCCTGGCGAAGTGAAAGCACTCCGCAACATCTACGGTCCATCCTTCCACCTCGTAGCGGCCTACTGCCCCAGAGAGGTTCGAAAGCGGAATCTAGCACAAAAACTCGCCGCATCGGAACACAGCTTCCAGTCCACACAATATTTCGAGAAGGTGGAAGCACTGATGAAGCGAGACGAATCTGAGCGCGAGACGAACGAGTTTGGGCAAAACGTCCGCGACACTTTTCCGCTTGCCGACGTATTTGTCGATTCGAGCAACCCGGACGGGGCGACCGCATCAGTCAGGCGCCTTGTCGATCTGCTCTTTGGTACCGCTACCCAGACTCCCACGAAGGACGAGTACAGCATGTTCCATGCTCAGGCAGCATCGCTGCGATCCGCTGCGCTTGGCCGTCAAGTGGGTGCAACCATAGCGACCACGGGCGGCGACATAATCGCAATCGGGACGAACGAGGTGCCGAAGGCCGGAGGCGGCCTGTATTGGTGCGACGATGACCCCGACATGCGGGACTTCAGGCTTGGATACGAGGTCAGCGACAAGCTGAAGCGGCGCGTCCTAGGGGACGTGATCTCTAGATTGCGAACAAAAGGGTGGCTCGCCGAAGACAAGAAAGAGAGTTCGGTTGACGAACTTGTAGAGCAGGCCTTCGCAGAACACACCTCCTCGGTTATGAAAGGCTCACACCTAGCAAACTCAATCGAATACTTCAGGGCGGTGCACGCTGAGATGGCAGCTATCGTGGATGCGGCGCGACGTGGCGTCTCCGTCAAGGATAGCGTCCTCTTCTGCACGACGTTTCCCTGCCACGACTGCGCCAAACATATTGTGGCAGCCGGCATCCAAAGGGTCGTGTACATCGAGCCGTATCCAAAGAGCCTCGCTCCCGAGCTTTACCTTGATTCCATTGCCGTGGATCAGCGAAAACCGAAGAATCTAGTGGGCGGTGCCGATGTGGTTGGGTATGTTAGTTTCGAGTCATTCGTTGGGATTGCGCCCAGGCAGTACATGGATTTCTTCGTGATGGGAGAACGTAAAAACAGGGAAGGCGACGTGGTTGCTTCAGACAAGTCGACGGTCGTGCCGCGATTCGCAAAAGAGCTTCCTCCCGAATTGGCAGTTCTCGTTAGGGAGAACCAGGAATTTAACCTCTTTAAAGACCAAATGAATGAGAAGATAAAAAAGGCCGCAATTCCTACCAAAAATCCACAGCCAGGCGTAGTACAAATGAAATCGGAGGTGCAAGGTGGTGCTTAAAGCTGGATGGCTAAATCGTCAATTCGATCAAGTATCCAAGAATGTCAACGAGTGGCCTGATTGGATGAAGCGCGCCGCCGGACTGGGCGAGCAGGTTCCTAAACCGCCTCAAGCAAAGTCGGAAGCGAACCCTGATCCCCATCACGCAAAACCGGTAGTCGGCCAACAGAAGCTTGAACTGTAATCCCCGTCGCCAAGGCTGTTCCGGATTCACGCACAACGTTGAGTGCCAACTCAGTAAACCCCAAGCCCTCGTAAACTTTCGCTTGCGCTCTTCCCTATTCATCTGCTATAAACAATTCACCGAGAGCAGTAGTGTGGCTAGCCGGTCGTATTGTTTGCAACTCTCGGGCTTGTCCGGCATCTAAGTTTCTAGAGAGCGTTGAGTTCTCAATCGTCCCGGCCACGGGACTTCATTCGGAAAGCTCGACAGTTTCCGAAGGGTACCTTCAAAGCAAGGAACCTCCAACTAGGATCTTTTCTCAATTTTTTGTCTTCCGTATCGGGCTGCGCAAAAATGCACGCCGAAATTGGCGTTTTACCCGCGACGGAAGGCCATACTGTTGCGCGCATTCGAGCGCCCAGCCCAAAACACCTAGGTCGAAAGACTGCGGACGAAGCCACAAGGCCTTGTCATTCCGAACAGCTTCATCGTGAGGAATCTGCTTTTGGGTCTGGCCGGCAGCTCTCCTGCTCTTGCACCTAAACAGGCCCTTCCCGATGTGGAAATCATCTGGAAATCCTGTGGGTTGCGATCATTGACAGGATTTTCCGCCGCACGGTATGTTTGTAAGGTTTCGAGGACAGTCGGATTCTCACTTGTGGGCTTGCTCACATAAAAGGATCCGCCTGGACTGAATTCGCGCCGCTCCGGCGGACCGCGATTCGGTCTTTGACAACTAGGTTGAACGTGCCAGTCGTGAGAAACGAATTCGGGCGTTAGTCCGAGCGATCTCACAAGTTAGACCACCGTGAACTTTTTCTTCGCCGCTTCGCAAGAGGCAAAGAAGCAAAAGGCTGAACGGTGGCGCCATCCGCGGCTTTCGAGCCCGCGCGATGGCAGTCTGCCAACTACCCGTCGGCAGACATCAGGTTTCAAACGAGAGTTTGATCCTGGCTCAGAATCAACGCTGGCGGCGTGC
>DAIUEW010000093.1:10611-12869 GCA_036844925.1 Candidatus Sulfotelmatobacter sp. | reverse complement strand
CGACTCGATCGTCAACCGCGACGGTTACGTTGCGGAACTCCAGGCGGTTGCTGAAGTCTTGCTGTAGTTGCTGAGTAAGAACGGCGTCCCTACTCGCCGCAGTTGTAGTTCCTGCATCGCTCCCCAGCGCAGAGATAGAAATCCCCAGCAAGAGCGCGAGTAGGAAGAACCAGAGAAATCGCTTCAGGGTCTTCATATTCAAACCTCCAGGCTAAGAAATTCCTCTTCTTGAGTTTCCAGGCAGGGGACCCTACCTGTTTTTTTCGATTTGAATAGACGCACGGACAGCGGAAAAGGTTGCAATATCTTAGTCGTTTAATAGCAGATTTTATTAGTGTCTTAGCATAATATGCTAGGGGTATTTATTATCCTATAAGCTATTGATAATACTATAGATAATTAATTTTATCCCGCAACTACAGCCTCGATATTTCCTGCACCTTCGAGTTGATTTCCACAGCGCATCGGAGCAAGGAGGAACACACGCGGCCGACTGGGCCGAGCGGTTGAGACCTGGCGTTATCTGGGCTAATCCATTGAAGCGGTTTGAGATCAGCGCTACTGTCTCTGTAAGCCCAAGAAAGAGATCTATTTGAATGTGACGAGGGCGAATGAGGTGTTGCAAACTGCTGTTCACTTGACGCTATGAAGCCCACCCCATGCTCGACCGTTCTTCGTAGGATCACCACCGAAGGCCCCTACATCGATGAACGGATGAGCGTTCTCGTTCTCACCGTTGTGGTCGTGGCGGAGATCTCGGCCGTAGCCTACGCGGACAAATCCATGGCCTCGGTTTCGCTCGCTCCTCTGTATTTCCTGCCATTAGCTCTGAGCGCTCTAGTCCATCCGCTTCGCATCAGTCTTGCGCTTTCGATTGTCTGTCTGGTTCTGCATGACTTTGTTGGCCACATCCGTGATCTTGGAACCCGACACTTAGCAAAGGATGCGACCACCCTTCTTGGATATGTCTTCGTGGTCGTCGTCGTGAATCAGCTGGGCAGGCAGCGACAGCGACTGGCGGATCTGGCTGCAAGAGAACGCGACGAGCTTGCGAACGAAATTCACTTGGCTGCAGAAGTGCAACAGAGCATCTTGCCCCGTTCCATACCCACAGTACCTGGATTTGACTTCGCAGCACGAATGTACCCGTCCAAGATAGTGGCGGGGGACTACTATGGATTCATTGAGCTGCCTACAGGGGAGATTGCGGTGGTGATTGCTGATGTTTCGGGAAAAGGAGTGGCTGCTGGTCTGCTGATGCCTTCCATCGAAGTAGCCCTGCGCCTGGATGCGCCGCGATTCCCGAGCACGAGTGATCTGTTACATACTTTCAACAACGTTGTTTGCGAGATCACTGGCGGACACCGGTTCATTTCCCTTTTTTACGGGAAACTCTGCGCTCAGTCAGGTTCCTTGGAATATACAAATGCGGGACACAATCCGCCGCTCCTGCTTCGTGCGGGTAGCGACCTAATCCCCTTGGACAAAGGAGGTCCGGTGTTGGGTGTGCTTCCCAATTCGGACTACGAGAGTGACATGATCGATCTGCGCCATGGAGACGTTCTGGTTCTGTACACTGACGGGGCGGTCGAAGCTGAGAATCAAGCAGGAGAACAATACTCGGCGACGCGGCTGGCAAAGATTGCGAGTATTTACCCGCAACAGAGCGCTGACGAACTGGTAGAGACGATTTACAGATCGATCACCGAGTTTCGAGGGACAAAGCTGTTGGCTGACGATCTTACGCTGGTCGTGTTGAAGACGTGCTGATTTTACGGTGACTGTTGGGCTTTCTAAGCCGGCAGAGGAGATCCTCATTGATGATCTCTGGAAACGCGGCGTTGACTGGCTCATACGACCATCTGCAGGTCGCTCTCTCGGTCTTGATTGCGATATCCGCATCCTACGCGGCTCTCGATCTTGCCGGACGGGTGACAGCAACGCGCGGTCGAGCACAGTTGACTTGGTTGATCGGCGGAAGTGCCGCGATGGGCATCGGCATTTGGGCGATGCACTACATCGGAATGCTCGCCTTCCGCTTGCCCGTCCCGGTGGAATACGATTGGCCTATTGCTCTGCTTTCGCTCCTGGTGGGGATCCTTTGTTCCGCTTTCGCCCTGGTAGTCGTGAGTCGAAGAAGAATGGGACTCACTTACGCCTTGATCGGCAGCGCCATGATGGGTTGCGGCATTGCAGCCCTTCACTACATCGCCATGGCTGCTATGCGTTTGCCTGCGGAATGCCGGTTTGACTTTCGC
>DAIUEW010000093.1:0-10511 GCA_036844925.1 Candidatus Sulfotelmatobacter sp. | reverse complement strand
GGAATCGCTGCCGCTACCTTGCAAGTCCTTGGTTTGGCGGTATTGTCATCCCTCGTGGATCGGCGATTCGACGCTCAGGGCTTGGAACTGGCCCTGACCGAAACCAGACTGGAATTAGCCCATGTGGCGCGAATCGCAACCATGGGTGAACTGACCGCGTCCATCGCCCACGAAATCAACCAACCCCTAACCGCAGTCGTCAACAACGGCAATTTTGCTTTGCGCCAAGTCGCAAGTGAAGCGCCGAATCTGGAGGAGTTGCGCGAGGCAATTGCGGAGATTGTGGATGACGGAACCCGAGCCAGCGCCGTCATTTCGCGAATTCGTGCGCTGTTGCAAAAGGGCGCTCCTGATAGGGTTGAACTGGACATCAATGAGGTGATTCAGGAAGTCACCATTCTTGTCCGCCATGAGGCGACCCTAAGCGGTGTTTCCGTACGGCTCGACCTTGCCGCCGATCTGCCACGCGTACTAGGCGACCGTGTGCAATTAAAGCAGGTCTTGCTCAACCTAGTCATCAACGGCATTGAAGCAATGCGTACGCTCACTGACCGGCCACGGGAGCTTCTCGTCAAATCGGCAAAGAACGCGGATGCTGTACTGATCCAAGTTCAGGATTCTGGAAAAGGACTCGACCCGGAGCAGGTAGGCCGTATCTTCGAACCATTCTTCACCACTAAGCCGCAGGGTATCGGCATGGGATTGTCGATCAGCCGCTCCATCATCGAGTCCCATGGTGGTCGTTTGTGGTCCGTACCCGGTTCCTCTGGTGCGCTCTTCCAATTTACTCTGCCGACCGATGGGAACAGTGTTTCATGAACGAGCGCGCACCTATCGTTTTCGTGGTCGATGACGATCCCTCGGTTCGTCGTTCGATCAAGCGCCTCATCGGATCGGTAGGTTTGCAAGTCGAGCTATTCGGGTCCGCACAGGAGTTCCTGTTAAGCAAGCGTCCGGATGCACCCAGTTGTCTTGTCCTCGACATCAGGTTGCCAGGGATCAGTGGGCTCGATTTCCAGCACGAGTTGGCCGAGGCTAACATTCATATTCCGATCATCTTTATAACTGCGCACGGCGACATTCCCATGACTGTGCGAGCCATGAAGGCGGGAGCCGTAGAGTTTCTCACCAAACCGTTCCGCGAGCAGGATCTGTTGGATGCGATTCAACTCGCGCTGGAAAGGGATCGGGCCAGGCGCCAAGCGGACGCTGAAATCGCGGTGTTGCGGGAGCGCTTCGAATCGCTGACACCTCGTGAACGAGAAGTGCTGCCTTGGGTCGTTTTTGGCCTCCTGAGCAAACAGATAGCCGACGCCATCGGAACAAGCGAAGCATCCGTCAAGGTCCATCGCAGCCAACTCATGCGAAAAATGGCTGCGGACTCCGTAGCTGACTTGGTCAGGATGGCTGAGAAAATGGGGATTCCGATTCCGAAGAAGCCCTGAACCTGTAACACTCATCCTCACTAATGTCGAGCCCGTCTTTACCTGCTGGGAGCTCATCTTCACCAAGTCAAGCCCATCTTTACTAACGAGAAGTGAATCATTACCGTGCGCGGCGCTACCTTCGTTGTGTGTCAGGTTTGCGCGATAGTTGTCGGAACATTCGGCTGACGGTGTCCCTCGTGCGCACTTCGGATGGAAGCAATATCGCCGCCACGTCCAAGACAGTCGGCTGAGACGAGGTCACACCCCATAGAGAGGAGAAATGTGTGCCCCATGACGTGGCATGCGTAACTTGCTGTGAAGACTACTAAAATCCTCCAACCCTTCCGTGAGCTGCTTGAGTCGGCGCCAGACGCGATGGTCATCGTCAATGGAGCTGGGGAAATCGTCCTCATCAATTCTCAGACAGAAAGACTGTTCGGATACGACCGCGAGGACCTGGTTGGTCATTCGGTCGAGCGACTGATTCCTGCCCGCTTTCAAGATCGACATCTAGACCACAGGGCAGCATATTTGAGTGATCCCCACGTACGACCGATGGGGGCAGGCCTGGAACTCTACGCCATTCGCAAGGACGGCCAAGAGTTTCCCGTCGAAATCAGTCTTAGTCCTTTAAAGACTGCTGAGGGCGTTCTGGTTACGGCCGCGATTCGCGACATCAGCGAGAGGAAACGCATAGAGGACCAGATTCACAAGCTAAATTTGGAACTGCAGGCCAAAGAGCAGTTGCAATTGTTGCTCGACTCCACGGCGGAGGCGATCTACTCCATTGATGTTGATGGAGCTTGCACACTCTGCAATGCCGCGTGTCTTCGGTTGTTGGGTTACAGTCGCGACTCCGAACTGCTTGCAAAGAACATGCATGCGCTGATGCACCACACCCGGCCGGATGGGCACACCTACCCCGAGGAGGAATGCAAGATTTTCCAAGCTTTCCGACAGGGGAAGGGGACGCACGTGACGGATGAAGTTCTTTGGCGCGCGGACGGAACTAGCTTCCCCGCTGAGTACTGGTCTTATCCCGTACACAAAAACGGTCGGGTTCTAGGTAGCGTCGTTACCTTTTTCGATATTACTCAGCGCAGGAAGTCCGAGGAAGCTCTGAGGCGATCGGAATCAAGGTATCGTTCAATTATTGAGAGCGCACCTTATGGCGTTTTTCGCGTTGACCAGAATGGTCGCATCGCTATGGCAAATTCAGCTTTCGCGGCTATGCTTGGTTACCAAGGTCCAGACGAGGTGCTGGGCCTCAATACAGGTGCGGACGTTTATCTCAATTCGACGGAGCAGCAACGCGCTCGTGATTATGCATCCGAAGATCCCGGGGTTGGTTACGAGACCAAGTGGAAGCGTAAAGATGGAGAAACGATAACAGTGCGACTCGGTGGGCGGCGCCTGCCAGATGACGATGAGCTTCCGGGCGGGTTCGAAGTCTTTGTTGAGGACATTACCGAACATCGATCTCTCCAGAAGCAGTTTGAACACGCCCAAAAGATGGAAGCGGTTGGCCGACTGGCGGGCGGTGTAGCACATGATTTTAACAACTTGCTCATGATTATCAGCGGGTACTCGCAGCTTCTGGACGAGTCCTCTGCTGACCCTAAGAAAGTAGTTGAATACGCCACCCGCATCCAAGATGCTAGCTCCAAAGCCGCGTCGGTGACTCGCCAATTGTTGGCTTTCAGTCGAAAACAAGTGCTCGAAACGAGTGTCCTTGATCTTAGCTACGTAGTGAAGGACCTGGCGAAAATGTTGCCTCGTTTGCTGGGAGAGGATGTCGAAACAGTGATGGAGCTCGATCCTCAGGTCGGTAGAGTGCTGGCTGATCGAGGTCAGATTGAGCAGGTCATCATGAACTTGGCGGTGAACGCAAGGGATGCTATGCCACAAGGTGGGCGTCTCACCATCGCGACGAGTAACGTAGCACTGGACGCTTCTTACTACCAAGGGGTCGAGGTCCCGCCGGGGCAGTACGTTTTGTTGGCGGTCAGCGATACAGGCATCGGCATGGACGCCGCGACTCAAGTTCATATCTTCGAACCGTTCTATACGACCAAAGAAGCTGGAAAAGGCACGGGGTTGGGTTTGGCGACGGTCTACGGAATTGTGAAGCAAAGCAACGGATTCATCTGGGTTTACAGTGAACCGGACAAAGGTAGCATTTTCAAGATTTATCTTCCCCGTGTCGATGCTCCTGCGGATTCCGACGAGAGCCTCCAACTAGTCCAGGTGCCATCCACAGGGACTGAGACAATTCTCTTGGTGGAGGATGAGGCCGCCCTTCGCAACGTATGCCGAGTGTACTTGGAATCCAAAGGTTACACCGTGTTGGAGGCCGGCAATGCGAAAGAAGCGATGAAGATTTGCCAGAGCCATGATCGCCCGATTCACGTGCTAATCACAGACATCGTGATGCCTGGCTTAGGAGGATTGGAACTGGCCAAATCCGCATTGGAGCTGCGCCCGGCGCTTTCCGTTGTTCTTGTGTCCGGATACACAGACCGCGCGTTAGACCGCGAAGCGATCGGCTTCGGGAAATTCCTGCACAAACCATTTAGTTTCGACGCCTTGGCTCGTACCGTCAGATCGCTATTAGATAAGAGTCGAGAAATACTTCTTATCGAGGACAGCAAATTCATGCGAATCGCAGTTCAGAGAGCACTTACCGGAGCGGGATACACCGTCCACACCGCGAACCACGGAGAGGCGGGTCTAGGTGCAGCGCGCGAGACACTGCCTGATTTGATTGTCTTGGACCTCGTGTTACCGACAATCTCAGGCCTCGACGTCCTTAAAGCACTGAAGAGGGATGCCATCACAAAGAGCATTCCCGTGATCGTCCTCGCGGCATTTTCAGAACGAACCAAGGAAGAGCTAATAAATGAGGGTGCCGCAGCTTGCGTGGAAAAGTCGGACAAACTATTCGAAAGCGATTCTGTAGCTTTGATTCACACCGTCACGCAGGTTGTGGCCAAAGCGAAAGCATCGAGGGGATAAAAAACGGGTCTCATCCTGCTCCACCAGAGAAATTCGCGTGGCGTAGCAGACCAGGGGCAAATGTTTCCAATCGGCGGCGCAAGTTGTTTCAAGTCGAGGTGTGCGTGCACAAAATCCTGATCGTGGACGATGATAAGGCGACGTGCGATCTGCTGCGAGCCTGCTTGTCCGAAGGTTACGAGGTCATCGATACGCAAGACCCGGAACAAGCTCTGGGGCTGGCTCTGGAACACAAGCCGGATGCGATTCTTTTGGACCTCATGATGCCGAAGTTCTCCGGATTCGAACTATGCCAGAGCTTTCGCTCCCTGAGCTACACGTCTACGATTCCGATCCTTGTTATCACCGGAGAGACGGGGGCGAAATATAAGGACCACTGCGCAAACCTTGGTGCCGTTGCATACTTTGAGAAGCCTCTCAAACTCAATGAACTCCGGCGCAGGCTAACCGTGGAACTGCAGAGCAAGCGGTCGGAGCAACGTGCCCACGTGCGTGTCCGCATGCGACTTGCCCTCAGATTGCGGGGCACTGACGCTAGTGGAAAAGCATTCGAGGAAATCACTACTACCGAAAACGTGAGCGCAGGAGGGTTTATGTGCAACTGCATGTCTTCGCTGATCAAGGATGCGATTGTTGAGGTTATTCTGAGCAGCGGAGGCGAACATTATGCTGGACGAGCTCGGGTGGTGCGAAAGGAATCCTCCGGCACTCCTTGGCAGCGGTATGGCTTCCAGTTCGTGGAGAAGACGCCCGCTTGGCCCTTACAGTAGAAGAGCGCCATTTCGCTCTCGTGAAACCGATTTTCGCGACTCCCGCAGAGCTTCCAACGAAACCCTATTTGAACAATCCCTAACTCCCCTCTCCTATTGTCGGCTACCCGGAAGTTACCGCCTAGAAACCGGCCGACAGTGTCAACTTCTAGCCCGTCCGGCTTAAGTTAGCCCGTATGGGGGATGTCACTGTCCTAATTATTACGGATCAAACGCGGGGCGTGGACACCTCGTGTGAATTCTGCTTGGCCAATTGCAGCCCAGGCCTTCGCGATGGGTTGCCAGAGGCTGGGGCCGAGGCGGCAGCGTGAACGTGCATTCGCCTCGCCCAGGGCTAACACCCAACGGCAGGGCGCGAACCTGGGCACCGTGCAACGCGGGTGTCTACTCGCAAAAAGCACGAGTGCTTGCGGGCACGCATTTCAACCCAGGGCAACACTTGGTCCAAGGAGGGCATTGCCCTCCTCCTCTGACGCACCGGCCGGCGACTCGGGTGCCGCTCAGAGTGCCTAAGTCCTCCCGGAGCAATGGCGGCGCCCGCGTAATGGTCCCCAGAAGCGAGTCCGCATCATCACTGCTCTCCATCTGCAGCGTGCTAGTGTTCTCCCCAATCTGCAACGTACCGCTCTGTGTTCCAAAGTATCTGTGGCTCAAGCCACGTCTGCCGAAAGGATGATTGTGCGGAGCCGAAGTCGCCGGTTCTTGTCTAAGCGAAGCCGGATTCTCGATCGCTGCGTCCGCATCCACGAGGCTGTAGTCACAGCCCTCGACGCCAGCATGATTCTCGTCGCACGGGATCAGGAGGAAAGCATGCAAGTCGCCGTCGGATAGCACGCCTTGCGCGACAATTTCTCCTCGCTCATTGAGACCAACGGCAGCCATGAGCTGCACTCCCGAATCAGCCGGAATCAGCGTATTCAAATCTGTGATCGAGCCCTTCTCCCACAGAAACGCATGCACGTATGCAAAATTGTCGTCCTGCGTGGCGCCAACAACCTGACGCTCCGAGTTGACGACAAAGGCCGTACTGCTAGGATCGCCGTTCACGGTCCCAAGATCAGTCAGCACGCCCTTTCGCCAGAGGAACGCATGCGACGCTTGATTTCCTGCCATAAGCGTCCAGCCAACAACGTCGCCAAACTCGTTAATCGAGTCCGCGCTTCCCCAATCTCCTCCGAAGGTTCCTAGATCCCTGAGCGCAGAGCCGTCCCAAAGAAAAGGATGAAATGACTGGTCACCAGCCACGTTCATTCCTCCGACAATCTGACCTCGGTTGTTAAGGCCATTGACCAGATACACCGCTGTGCCACCGATTGTGCCTAGATCCCGCATCTTTCCGTTCTCCCAAAGGAACGGGTGCTGAGTGGGGACTCCCGTAATCGCGTTAACCGTCGAGTCCGTCAGAGACCATCCGGCGACCTGTCCCCTATCATTCACGAGTTCCGCGAGGGCATCAGGACCACCTAATGTGCCCAAGTCCTTCATGCCTCTGTCCTGCCAGAAAAAGGCACGGCTCTGTTGAGGTACACCAAAGCAGAAGCCGAAAGAGTCCGGCACGGCATTAGCCGCACATCCGACTACCTGTCCGCGATCATTGACGCCGAATGCCGAACTCTCATTTCCTCCCAGTGTTCCCAGATCGACGACACTGCCATTCTTGAAAAGGACCGCCTGAAACTCCGGGTTCCCGGTCAGCGGATCGGTCAATCCGTTTTGAGAGAATCCACTGATCAGCCCCGAATCGCTGATCCAGATAGGGCCGCTGTTGTTGACGCTAGGGAGCGCACCCTGGTCAGTTAGAACGCCATCGCGCCAATCGACTACGTGGCCGACGAAGCAGTCCGAAAAAAAGCAGTTCGGGTCATATGGATCAGCGATTGTCGTCTCAGCGAGTGACACGAGCGTCCCCCGATTATTTATGTCACGCTCACCCTCGAAGCCTAGAGAGCTAGTCGCACCCCCGAGCGTGCCAGTGTCGATGAGTTTGTAGTGATGGTGCTTGTAGTTGTTGTTGCCTCGATTGTCCTGCGCGGCCACGTGGGCTGGCATCGCCAGCGCGGCGAATAAAGCCAGAGCGATGATGCGCGTCCATGTCTTGGAATTCATGTTTCTCTCCTGGTCGGTTTGAGATTCGTTCGCCGAACTATCTGCTCAGCGATTGCAGGCCGTGCATCTGATCACGAAAGCCCACTCGTTGCCGGAGGATCCTACGAACGTTCTCCGGCAGAACGACCTTCGGCCTTTGGCCGGCCTCACTCGCTGCGGCAAGCGTGGTGCGCTCGGCAGCAATTTCGCCGTTACTTGGAGTCAACAAAAAAGCGTGCAATTCTCCAGTGCTTTTCACAGCGCCTAGGCCGACGATCTGCCCGCGAGAATTGATGCCCACTGGGTCCGGGAAATCTAGAGTGGAGTTTGGGGGAACGAGGGTGTTGAGGTCCATCATCACGCCGTCTTGCCAGAGGAAACCGCGGCAGTTATCGTTTGCGTCGCACGACTGCCCAACTAGCTTGCCATTGTCGCTGATCGCGCTTCCGATACTCGCAACGTCCCCAGGGAGGGTGCCAAGGCCGCTCGCCACACCGCCTTGCCAGAGGACGGCTTCTGTCTCGGCCCCAACGGGCCCGGAAGTCACACCCACCACTTGACCTTTGTTGTTGATGTCATTGGCTGCGATTGGGATTCCCTCGAAGGTTCCAAAATCAGTCAGCGTCCCGTGTCGGAATAATGAGTCGTGCCCGGACGGAGGGCCAAGAAAAGGAAGAAGGCAATTACCCGTCGGGAGAGTGGCTTGGCCGGCGTCGTTGATCGCGCCACCGATCCCGTCCGAGTCGCCGGGGAACGTTGGGAGTTCTTCGGCCTTTCCCCTCTTCCAGATGACTGGCTCAACATGGAGAACTTGTGGGGGTACGCAGTTGGGGTTGGGCGTAGAGTTCTCTGCAAACCCAAGCACTTGACCTCGGTTGTTGATATCAACGCCTTGGCCATTATTGCCGCCGAGCGTGGGAAGCGGGCTCATCACGCCGGCTCGCCAAACGAATGGCAGACATATAAGGGAATCGCCGCAAAAATTCTCCCCCAACGGGTCTGGGGTGGCAGTCTCCGAATACCCCACAGCCTCGTCACTATCGTTTATGCTGAAGGCCACACTGTAGGGCAGCGCGTCTGATCCTCCAAATGTGCCGAGGTCGGTCATCACTCCATTTCGCCACAGGAAGGCGTGCAGGGCGGTGTCGCCGGTCAGGGTGGCGAAGCCAACTACCGAGCCTTTGTTGTTAATGCCGAATGCTTGGCTAAACGTCCCGCCGAGCGTGCCGAGGTCGGTGACGGTGTAGCGAATATGTTGTTGTCCGGCCAGCTGAACTGGAATCGCCAGCGCGGCGAATAACGTCATTGCGATGATGCGCGTCCATGTCTTGGAGTTCATATCTTTCTCCTTGAAGTTTTCTTGGAACCTCGCCGCACTATTTCGTCGGCGATTGCAGGCCGGGGATGTGAAAGCGGGGACCTAGCTGTTTCCGGACCAACCGCCGCATTGGTGTGTCGTGACTCACAGCGGTCAGGTTGAGCATGGTCGGCGCAGGACTCACGGAAGCCGTCGCAGTCGCTGCGTTTATCAGACTGTAGTCGCAGGCCCCGACGTCGGAATGATTTTCGTCGCAAGGGATCAGCAAAAAAGTATGCACGTCGCCGTCCGGGAGAAAGCCGAAGCCGGTAATCTCTCCGCGATCATTGATGTAGGCTGCCCAAAATAGGTGCATTATAGAGTCGGGCGGAATCAGGGTGTTCAGATCTGCCATGGAGCCGTTCTCCCACAGGAAGGCGTCATCGATGGAGAAGTCGCAACTGCTTGACTCGCCCACAACTTGTGTCTTCGAATTGATGCCCGTCGCGCCGCTTGCTCCTTGGAGAGGGTCTATGCCGGGAACGATCCCGAGATCCCTCATAACGCCATTCCGCCAAAGAAAAGCGTGGTCTATCGCACCTGCTCCGGGGCAAAGGTTGGGAGTGGCCGCATGGCCAACAACCTCCCCTGCATCATTCAGCCAGTCTGCTTCACCCTCATTGCCTCCAAAGGCGCCCAGGTTAAGAAGAGTCCTCCCGTCCCACAAGAATGGGTGCACATGATTCGGGTCTTCGTCCGCGAGTGTCATGGAACCAACCACCTGGCCGCGTTCGTTGAGAGCATTCAGCTGAAAAACCTGGGTGCCACCGATCGTCCCGAGGTCTCGCATCTTGCCGTTCTCCCACAGGAATGGGTGCACCGGCGGAGTTCCCCCGTTGGCTGGGTCCGGGATGTAACTCGTGTAGGAAAACCCCGCGACTTGGCCAGCCTCGTTCACCAGTCCTGCGACACTATCAGGGCCGCCTAAGGTACCCAGATCCCGCATTACTCCCTTCTGCCACAGGAACGCGCGCATTTGTGTTCCCCAGCTATATAGATAGGGCGCGGTATCGAACGGATCGAGGATCGCATTTAAGGCGGAGCCGACGACCTGGCCCCGGCTATTGACAGCACTTGCAAAGCTCTCATTTCCGCCGAAGGTTCCAAGATCAATAATCTGGCCATCTCTCCAAAAAACGGCTCGTATCTCAGGGGTTCCGATGAGCGGATCGATTTCACCGTTTTCAGAGATTCCCGCAACGAGACCGTTCGGTGTGATCCAGCCCCCAAAGCTGCCGTTAATGCCGGGAAGGGCACCCAAGTCGGTGAGTGAGCCCTTCTGCCAAATGAAGGTATGAGAGATGAAGCAGTCGTATTGGAGGCAGTTTGGGGCGTTGGGATCGGGAACAGAGGTATCTGCCGTTCCCGTGACAGCTCCCCGATTGTTGAGGATTTGGGCTGCCTGCCCGTTTGTAAAAAAATTGGTATTGGGCCCGCCAAACGTGCCCACGTCGATTAGCTGGTAATGATGGAATTTGTGGTGGCGATTTTGCTTGGCCGTCTCCTGCGCAGCCAGTTGAACTGGAATTACCAGAAGAGTAACCAGTATTGCAGCGATGCACTCCAGGGTTGCGAATTTCATAATCCTCTCCCTTGGCTTTCTCTTGTCAGTTTGCCGGAGCTATCGGCTCGGCCTTACCAGGGTGGGAGTATGCGACCGACTGGTCCGCCGCAGCTGGGACAAACGCTGCGCTCCGCTGGGGTAGCGAGGCGCCGGGCTTTGTGCCGCCGTAGCCGCATCCATCGTGCTGTAGTCGCAGCCCTCGACGCCAGCATGATTCTCGTCGCACGGGATCAGTACTGCGGCCTGCTCGATGCCGTTGGCGTCGATTCCGTTCACGGCAATCTCGCCGCGAC
>DAIUEW010000092.1:0-13057 GCA_036844925.1 Candidatus Sulfotelmatobacter sp. | reverse complement strand
CGTTATAGATCCGCCCACAGGTGGGACAAGAACGGCGTCCAGTAATCCGGAGCAATAGTTGATTATAGTCCACGTCCAAGCGGATCACAATTGGCCACGCACGAGTGGGGCGCGAGTTGTCAAAGAGCTTGTCGTCCAGCAACGCATCCAGCCAGCCAGCCTGAGCCGCAGTCCGGGGAAAGCCGTCCAAAATGTATCCCCGCTTGCAATCCGGCAGCTTTAATCTCTGCCGGACCATTTCACAAACCAGATCGTCGGAAACTAACTCCCCCCGATCCATGACTGCCTTGGCGACCAACCCGAGCTCAGTGCCCTGGGCGACGTTATACCGCAATAGATCTCCTGTGGAGACCTGTGGGATCAAATACTTCTCCATGATGCGCTTGGCCTGAGTGCCTTTTCCGGCACCCGGCGGACCAAGCAATACCACGGGACCTACGTCACGCGAGGTTTCCTGCGCCATCGAGTTGGCCAAAGCCTCCCGAACACTATTCCCGGCCGGCCTCCCACAAGGCCATGTCCGGTGCAGCAACCCCAGTAAACCTGACTTCGGACATCCGACCTCGGCTTCAGGAATCCGTGTTTGCCGAGGTCCAAACTCTAACGTCTTTCTTTCTTACGACCAGTTGCGCTTTCTTACGACCAGTTGCGGCGGCCGCGAATGCGTCCGCTCCGCGGCGTAAAGCCGTCGTAGTGGCGCATGATCAACTGCGCCTCGATCTGCGTGACCGTATCCATGGCCACGCCGACAACAATCAGCAACGACGTTCCGCCAAAATAGAAATTCACTCCCAACCCGTTCGTCACCCACACCGGAAGCCGCTCAAACAGCGTTCCTCCGAGCCAGAACGGCAAGTGGTTCAGGTGAATGCCGGTGATCATCCACTCAGGAATGAACGAGATGATGATCAGATACAGCGCGCCCACCAGCGTTATGCGAGTCAAAACTTCGTTGATGTAGTCGGCGGTGCGCTTGCCGGGACGAATCCCCGGAATGAAGCCGCCATACTTGCGCATGTTGTCGGCAACTTCGCTGGGATTGAACACGATCGACACATAAAAGTACGCAAAGAAAATGATGCCCAGTGCATACAGCAATGTATAAAGCGGTTCGCCCCAGCCCAGCAGCCGAATCATGTCGCCGAAGTAGCGGCTATTTTTCAAGCCGTAACCGATGGTCTGCGGCAAAGTAAGAATCGAAGACGCAAAAATCACCGGCATGACTCCGCCCGCATTGACGCGCAATGGAAGGTGCGTAGACTGTCCGCCCATCACCTTGCGTCCCACCACGCGCTTAGCGTATTGCACCGGGATGCGACGTTCGCAGCGCTCGACGTAGACGATGAACGCCACGACGGCAATCATGAATACGACCAGCCCAGCCATCAACACCGGCGTGATCGCTCCCCAGGTTCCGTTCTTCGCCTTTTCCAAAAGATCTTGTACGCCGCGCGGCAGACCTACCACAATGCCGGCAAAAATCAGCAGCGACATCCCGTTGCCAATCCCACGGTCAGTGATCTGCTCGCCCAGCCACATGATGAACGCGCTGCCCGTAGTCAACGTCAGCATGGTCATCAAAATGAAGCCCGGGCCGGGATGAAGAACGAAGTCGCCCGCTTTCTCCAGACCGATGGCGATGCCGAACGACTGCACGGCACTGAGAATTACCGTGATGTAACGAGTCCACTGGGTAATCTTCTTACGTCCCAGTTCGCCTTCTTTTTGCAGCTTGGCCAGCGGCTCATACACGACGGTCAAAAGCTGCAAGATGATCGACGCCGTAATGTAGGGCATGATGCCAAGGGCGAAAATTGTGAGCCGCCGCAGGTTGCCGCCGGAGAACAGATCGACGAAGCCGAGCAGCGATCCGCGGTTCTGATTGAAAAAGTCTTCCAGCTTGAGGAAGTTCACGCCTGGCGTCGGAAGGTGCCCACCCAGCCGGTAGACTGCGAGCATGGCCAGCGTAAACAGAACCCGCTTGCGCAGGTCGGGGATACGGAAGATGTTCGCCAGCTTCTCAAACATTACTGCAAGACCTCAACCTTGCCGCCTGCCTTGGTAATTTTTTCCTGCGCCGACTTCGAAAATTTGTGCGCGTGCACCGTGATCGCAACTGTTAGTTCGCCATCGCCGAGAATTTTTACGGGATGTTTCGCCTTGATCACTCCTGCTTTGCGCAGCACTTCCGGAGTGATGGGCTCCGCATGCAGATCCGCGCCCAGCGCGGCCAGCCGCTCCAGGCTGACGATATTGAATTCTTTGCGGAAGATGTTGGTAAAGCCGCGCTTCGGCATGCGGCGGTGCAGCGGCATCTGGCCGCCCTCAAAGCCGCGGATCATGCGTGATCCGGTGCGTGAGCGCTGGCCTTTGTGTCCACGAGTGGAGGTCTTCCCCATGCCGGAGCCCATCCCGCGCCCCACACGCTTGCGCTTTTCCGACGCCTTCTTCGGTGCTCGAATGTTGGATAAATTCATAATAAGCCCAAGTTTCAAAGTTCCAAAGTTTCAAAGTTTCAAAGAACTTGAATCCGCCCTGAAACCTTGAAACATTTCTACTGCAAAATCTCAACCAGATGCGGAACCTTGGCTACCATACCGCGAATCGCAGGATTGTCCGGTCGCTCAATTACCTGGTTCAGCCGCGTGAATCCTAAACCCTTCACCACTAACTTTTGTTTCACCGGGGCGCAAATAGCCGAACGCACCCACTTCAGGTGGATCTTCCCGTGAACCGCCGCTTTTGGCTTTTTCGTCGTCATCGAATTCCTCAATCTCGTTACCGGGTACAAGGTAGTCGGTACTGCCTACAAATCCTGCGCCGCTTTACCGCGCATAGCCGCGACGCTCTCGCGGCTCCTCAAATGCCGCAGTGCATCGAACGTCGCCTTGATCACGTTGTGCGGATTCGTGGTGCCAATCGACTTCGTCAGCACATTCTGAATTCCTACCGATGTCATCACCGCGCGCACGGCACCGCCCGCAATCACTCCCGTACCTTCCGGCGCTGGCTTCAACAACACCTTACCGGAGCCATAGCGGCCAAGGATAAGGTGCGGGATCGACGTCTGCGTCAGATTGACCTTGATCAAATTCTTCTTGGCTGACTCGATGGCCTTACGAATCGCCTGCGGAACTTCTTTAGCCTTCCCGGCACCATGCCCCACCACAGCCGCCGACGGATCGCCCACCACAACGAGTGCGGCGAAGGAAAGATTCTTTCCGCCCTTCACCACTTTGGTGACGCGGTTGATGGCAACGACCTGGTCTTTCAGCTGGTACGAATTCGCATCGAGCTTTTTGATAACTGTTGGCATTTTTCCTTAGCTTCTAGCTCCTGGCTACCAGCTTCTAGCCAAATCCCCGCAATTGGGCGGCGGTTTAACTAGGAACTGGAAGCTAGAAGCTGTTTCTCAAAATTCTAATCCTGCTTCACGCGCGGCATCGGCCAGCGCCTTCACACGTCCATGATAAATGTAGCCGCCGCGGTCAAACACCACTTTGCTCACACCCTTGGCCTTAGCGCGCTCAGCGATCGTCTTGCCCACGGTTTTCGCCGCTGCCACGTTGCCGCCGGTACGCCGGTCTTCCTTTTTGCCCTCAGCCGAACTCGCCGAAACCAGCGTCTGGCCGTGCAGATCGTCGATCACCTGCACATAAATATGATTCAACGAACGGTACACATTCAGCCGCGGACGCTCCGCCGTCCCCTGCATTTTCTTGCGGATGCGATCGTGGATGTGCCCGCGCTTCTGATTCTTCGATTTCTTGGTAAACATAGAACCTGTCCTTGGTCGTTAGTCGTTGGTCGTTAGCCCAAACACCCTGTGCATCTCAGTTCTCTCGTCGCGATCGATTTTGCCAATGACCAACGACTATCGACCCACGACGCTCCTGCTATTTCGCTCCGGTCTTGCCGACCTTCTTCTTCAATCTCTCGCCCGCGTATCGCACGCCTTTGTTCTTGTAAGGATCGGGCGGCCGCAGCGAACGCATTTCCGCGGCAACCTGCCCCACCTGCTGACGATCGATTCCAACCAGCGAGATCTTCGTCTGCTTGGGATCGACCGCGGCCTCGACGCCCGTGGGCAATGGGTACTCGATGGGATGCGAATAGCCCAGGTTGAACACGACCATCCCTTTGCCTTTCATCTCGGCGCGATATCCGATGCCGACGATTTCCAATTCGCGTGTCCAGCCTTTGGTAACGCCTTCAACGGCATTATTCACCAGTGCCCGCGCCAGTCCATGCACAGCTGCCTGCGAGTCGTTCTCGCGCACAGCCACCAAGGTTCCGTCCTTCTGTTCAACCTTGATGCCTGCGGGAAGAGTCGTGTCCAGCTTACCCTTTGGCCCTTGCACCAAAACTGCGTTGCCTTCCAATTTGACCGTCACCCCCTTGGGGATCGGGATCGGCTTTTTTCCAATTCGTGACATAAGTTCGGCTCTTAGCTTCTAGCTCCTGGCTTCTAGCTTGTTCAACTCGACCGCGACCATCCAGATCTAGCTAGCAGCCAGAAGCCGATAGCTAGAAGCGGTTCTCTACCAAATCTCGCACAACAATTCGCCGCCCACGCCTTCTTTGCGGGCCTGGCGTCCGGTCATCACGCCGCGCGGCGTGGTCAGGATATTAATCCCCATACCGCCCAGCACGCGTGGAATTTCGCTGCGGCGCACGTAAACCCGGCAGCCCGGGCGCGACACGCGCTCTGCCTTTGAAATCGCCGCCTCGTTATGTGCTCCGTACTTCAAATAAATTCGGATGACCTTGTGACCCTCTTCTTCCGTAGCTTTGAAGTTCGAGATGTAGCCCTCTTCTTTCAAAATGCGGGCAATCTCCAATTTCAGCCGTGAAGCCGGAACGTCCACCTTCTGGTGCCGCGCCTGCAGCGCGTTGCGCACCCTCGTCAACATGTCTGCGACCGGATCGGTCAACCTCATCGTTTGCTTCTCCTCTCGCCACCCGTTCGCTCCGCACGGCGGAGAACCTGCGGCGGCTTCTTCCTGCCCATCACAACTACGCACTGTCATCCTGAGCGAGACGCTCTCTGTCTCGCGAAGGACCTGGGCGCGCCGCGCGACCATTCTCGCGTTCTTTGCGAGAATGCAAAATCGCGCGCCTGGTGCGCTTCCCTACCAGGACGACTTCGAAACTCCGGGAATCTCCCCGCGCAATGCCAGTCCGCGGAAGCACAAGCGGCACAAGCCAAACTTGCGCAGATAAGCACGCGGCCGTCCACACATCTTGCAGCGGTTGTGCCGGCGCGTGGAAAACTTAGGCGTCGGCTCTTTTTTCTCGCGCGCCACCTCAAACTTCTTTTCGATCTTGGCGTCCTTCACTCGTTTTGCTGTAGTCATGAAATCCTTAATGAGTCTTGGCTATTGAAACCTTGAACCTACAAACTCTGAAACTATTACTGCGTTCTGAACGGCATGCCCAGGTGCTTCAACAAAGCGCGCGCCTGGTTGTCATTTGCCGCCGTGGTCACAATCGTGACGTTCATGCCTTTCATCTTGTCGACCTTCTCGTAGGAGATCTCGGGAAAGATCAACTGATCGTGCAGGCCAAGGGTGTAGTTGCCGCGCCCGTCGAACGACTTGGTTGAGACTCCGCGGAAGTCGCGCACCCGCGGCAAAACGATATTCACCAGCCGGTCGAAGAATTCGAACATGCGGTCCCCGCGCAGCGTCACCATGGTTCCGATCGCCTGCCCTTCACGCACCTTGAAAGCCGCAATCGACTTCTTGGCCTTGGTGATAATCGGCTTCTGCCCGGTGATCTGACTAAGTTCGTTCACCGCTGGGTCGAGGATCTTAGAGTTCTGCGTGGCTTCGCCCATGCCCATGTTGACCACAATCTTATTCAAGCGCGGAACTGCCATCGCATTCTTAAGATCCAGCTCCTTTAACAGCGCCGGCGCCACTTCCTTGTCAAAGCGCACCCGCAGCCGCGGACGTTCTTTCGCGCTGTGCCGCGCCTGCTCTGGCCTCGCCTGCTCCTGCTGCGAATCTTTCGATCCCTTTTTGTCTTTATCTCTGGCCATCTTGTCTCTCTTGAGCTTCGACCTTCTCAGCCTTTAGGTCCTAGCTCAACCTATTCGTGAAACCTGTCTAATCACCTGGCTGCCGTATCTGAGCCACAAGCTGGAAGCTGATGGCTAAGAGCTGACAGCTATTTATCCAGCGTGGTTCCGCACTTCTTGCATACGCGCACTTTCCGGTCGCCGCGCTCTTCGTGTCCGATTCGTACCGGCCCGCAGGTCGGACAGACCAGTTGCACATTCGAGATCGCAATCCGGCTCTCCTGCTCGGCGATTCCGCCTTTAATGTTTCGCTGGGGGTTCGGGCGCACATGCTTCTTCACGATCATGACGTGCTCCACCAGCAGCTTGGCATCGTTGGGAAACACGCGCAGCACGCGTCCTTCCTTGCCCTTGTCCCGCCCTGTGATCACCTTCACGGTATCGTTGCGGCGGATATCCACTCGCTTATGTTCTGTGCTGACAGTTCTCATAAAGTCCAGGTCTCAAGGTTTCAAAGTTTCAAGGTTTCAAAACCACGCGCTCCAAGATTTCCCGTTATTCAAGGCACCTTGAAACCTTGAAACTCTGAAACCTTGAAACCTGCCTCAAATTACTTCCGGCGCCAGCGAAACGATCTTCAAGAACTTCTTCTCGCGAAGTTCTCGCGCCACGGGGCCGAAGACGCGTGTACCCACCGGTTCGCCCGCTTCGTTGATCAGCACCGCAGCATTCTGATCGAAGCGGATGTAGGTGCCGTCGCGCCGACGATGCTCCTTGCGCGTGCGCACGATCACCGCCTTCACCACTTTGCCCTTCTGCACCTGGCCATCGGGAGCAGCTTCCTTCACCGCGGCAGTGATTATGTCGCCCAGTCCGGCGTTGAGACCGGTGGAGCCACCGAGCGGCAGAATCATCTGCAGCTTGCGGGCGCCGGAATTGTCGGCGACCTCCAACATGCTTCTCATCATCACGGCCATGGCTTTAATCTCCTTACTTCCCGTCCCGCTCCAGCGCGATTTCGGGCACCAGCGCGGTCTTGCGCACAATATCTTTCAACTTCCAGCGCTTCAACTTCGAAAGCGGACGCGTCTCTTCGATCCGTACTATATCGCCAACGTGCGCCTCGTTCTTCTCATCATGCGCGTAAAACTTCTTATTGCGCGCCACCACGCGGCCGTAGAACGGGTGCGATTTCTTGCGCGTCACCTGCACGACGATGGTCTTCGACATGCGGTTGGCCAAAACCTCTCCCACTACTTCCTTGCGCCGTCCCTGCACGTGCTCGCTCTGCGGGGTTGCGGACTTTCCAGTTGCGGCTTCCGCCATTAGCGTTTCTCCGTTGCGGCGGCGCGCGTGCGCTCGCCTAAAATTGTCTTGACGCGCGCAATATCCTTGCGCAGACCACGAATTTTCTTCAGGCTCTCGGTCTGGCCCATGTTCAACTGAAACTTCAGCTTGAACAACTGGTCGGCGAGGTCCCTCCCCTGGTGCTGGAGCTCGGCGTCGGTCAAGTTTCGAATCTTGTCGGATTTCATAATTCCTCAAAAAGCTTTCTTCTTGTCGGCTCCCAGCTTCCAGCAAAGCCTGCACTACCCTTCCTGATGGCTGACAGCTGAGTGCTGATAACTGATAGCTTTTTCTTCAGTGTGCCGTTTCGCGCTTGACCAGAGTCGTGCGCAGCGGAAGCTTGTGCGATGCCAGCCGCATCGCCTCCGTAGCATCTGTCATTGTGACGCCTTCCATTTCAAAGAGAATCTTTCCTGGACGCACTACGGCAACCCAGTGATCCGGCGCTCCCTTGCCCTTGCCCATACGGGTCTCAGCCGGCTTCTTGGTAACCGGCTTGTCGGGAAACACGCGAATCCAAATCTTTCCGCCACGCTTCACAAAGCGGGTCATCGCCACGCGGCTGGCTTCAATCTGGCGATCGGTAATCCATCCCGGCTCAAGCACCTTGAGTCCGAAATCCCCAAACGCCAGTGTGCTTCCACGCCAGGCTTTGCCGGTCATGCGCCCGCGCTGCTGCTTGCGGTACTTCACTTTCTTTGGCATCAACATAAGTTCGCTCTTTGTCCCTGTCCCTTGTCATCCTGAGCGAAACGCTCTTTGTCCCGCGAAGGATCCGGGTAGCCGGGCGAAGCGTCGTGTTCTGTGCGACGCCGCGCGTTTGGCTCGCTTCCCTAGAACGCTCCCACTCCTGACTGCTGCTCACGCTTCTTCGTCGGAAGAATTTCGCCTTTGTACACCCAGACCTTGACGCCGATCACGCCGTACGTGGTCCTGGCTTCCGAAAAGCCGTATTCGATGTCGGCGCGCAGCGTGTGCAGTGGCAACCGTCCCTGCAGATACCACTCCGAGCGCGCGATTTCATTTCCGTTCAACCGTCCGCTCACCCGTACCTTGATGCCTTTGCAACCGAAGCGCAGCGCTGAATCCACGGCTTTGCGCATCGCTCTGCGGAAGCCGACGCGCTTTTCCAGTTGCAGCGCAATCGCCTCCGAAACCAACTGGGCATCGAGTTCGGGCTTATGCACTTCCTGGATGTCGACAAACACCTCGCGCGACGTGCGCTTCTGCAGGTCGCCTTTCAGTTTGTCGATCTCCGCGCCCTTGCGCCCGATAATAATTCCCGGCCGCGCCGTCTTAATAATGATGCGCAGCTTGTTGCCAGGGCGTTCGATCTCAATCGCGCTCACCCCCGCCGACTTGAGCTTGTCCTTGAGCTCGTTCTTCAGCTTGATGTCTTCAAGCAGCAGCTTGTCGTAGTCGCGCTCCACAAACCACCGCGACTTCCACGGCTTGGTGTAGCCGAGACGGAAACCATAAGGATGGACTTTTTGTCCCATTGCTTCTCCTAATTCAGTCCCTAAAACACGGACTCAAAACTTTGTCATTCCGAACACGCGCGCAAAGCGCGGGGGAGGAACCTGCTGTTGCTTATTTCGCAGCCGGCTTTTTCTTTTTTCCAGCGCCTGCCGCTTTCTTCGCCACCGGAGCCCGCCGCTTTGCCGGAGCCGCAGAACGCGTCGCGGTCCGCGTCTCACCCGAAGGATGAGCCCCGCCACTGCTGCGCTCAGCCAGCACCAGCGTGATATGCGCGATGCGCCGCACGTAGCGAAACGCTCTTCCCTGCGGTGCCGGACGAATCCGCTTCATCCGCGGTCCGTCGTTGGCAAATGCATTCTTCACGTACAAATTGTCAATATCAACGTCCAGGTTCTTTTCGGCGCTCAAAAAATTAGCGTTGTCGAGCGCTGACTGCAGCAGCTTTCCTATACTCGCCGCGACGCGCTTCTTGGTAAACAACAGCGTGTTGCGCGCCTCTTCCACCTTGCGCCCCTTGATCAACTCCAGCACCAGGCGCGCCTTCTGCGGCGAGACTCGCAAGTAACGCATTTCGGCTCGAAATTCCATTTGCGTCTCCCTTATGCCTTCGGCGGCGCTGCCGCCGGGGCCGAAGGAGTGATCGCTCCCGGACCGCCCGGAATGCCCGCCGGCTTCGCCGCTACTTCGGTCGCCGCCCGCATGGAGTGGCCCTTAAAGTTGCGCGTGAAGCTGAACTCGCCCAGCTTGTGTCCCACCATATTTTCGGTGACGTACACCGGAATAAACTTTTTGCCGTTGTGCACCGCAATGGTGTGGCCCACCATCTCGGGAACCACGGTGGAGCGACGCGACCATGTGCGCAGAACTTTCTTCTCGTTGCGCGAGTTCATGGCTTCGACCCGAGACATCAGGAAGGCATCGACGAATGCGCCTTTTTTGGTTGAACGTGCCATATAGTCAGCTTCTAGCTGTTAGCTCCTAGCTCAAAACCCTAAACCCTTGTCATTCCGAACACGCGCAAAGCGCGGGCGAGGAACCTGCTTTTCCAAGTTGGCTTTACGCTAACCCAGCATCACGAAGTTCGTTATATGCGTCGTCAATGACCTTGCTCAACTCATCCAAGAGCTGCTTGGGGTCATTTATCTTCAAATCTGGCGTCAGCGGTTTACCACCATACGTCAGAACCACCGTTCCCTTGCTATTATCGAACTGCTTGAAGATCGACATCTAGTTACTCCTACTTACTCCGCCGGTTCACAATGAACTTATCCGTCCGTTTGTTATTCCGCGTCTTGTAACCTCGCGTCGGCTGACCCCATGGGGTCACCGGATGCCGCCCGCCCGACGTCTTGCCTTCACCACCGCCGTGGGGATGGTCGACCGGGTTCATCGATACGCCGCGGTTCACTGGCTTCCACCCCAGCCAGCGCGTACGACCCGCTTTGCCGATGGTGACATTCTCGTGATCCAGATTGCCCACCTGCCCGATGGTCGCCATGCAATCCTGCGAAATCTTCCGCGTCTCTCCGGAAGGCAACTTCACCAATGCGTAATCGGATTCTTTTGCGACCAGTTGCGCCGCTCCACCCGCGGAGCGCACCATCTGCGCGCCCTTACCGGGCTTCAGTTCCAGATTGTGAATCGACGTGCCTGGCGGAATATTCCGCAGCGGTAATGCATTGCCCACAAGAATGTCGGCCTCGGGTCCGCTTACAATTTTCTGTCCGACCTTCAAGCCTTCAGGCACCAGGATGTAACGCTTCTCTCCGTCGGCATACGCAAGAAGCGCAATCCGCGCGGAGCGGTTGGGATCGTATTCAATCGTCGTTACTGTTGCCGGAATGCCGGCCTTGTCGCGCTTGAAGTCGATGATGCGCAGCTTCTGCTTGTGCCCGCCGCCACGATGCCAACTCGTAATATCGCCCGAATTGCGGCGTCCGCCGGTGCGCTGCTTTTTCTCGACCAGCGGCTTATACGGATGCCGTGTCGTGATGTCGTCGTTGACGATCGTCGTGCGGTAGCGCAACGTCTGGGTTGTCGGTCGGTATGTTTTGATCGCCATAAAAATCAGCCCTTAGCTTTTAGCCGTTAGCTCAAACCCAAAACTATGTCATTCCGACGGTTCGCGAAGCGACCCGGAGGAACCTGCTTTTTGCCGGAACCAACCCTACAAATTCTGCGCGTACTCCGGCATCTTCTCACCGGCCCGCAGCCGCACATATGCCTTCTTCCAGTCCGGACGGTACCCGGCAAACTTTCCCCGGCGCCGTTCTTTTCCCGGATACGTCGCCGTGCGCACGGAAAATACTTTCACTTTGAAAATCGTCTGCACCGCTTGCTTGATTTCCGTTTTCGTCGCCTTGGGCGACACCTGGAACACCAAAGTGTTCTGATTCTCCTTGATCGCCAGGCCTTTTTCGGTAATCACCGGACGGCGAATGATCTGGTATGCGGATTTCATCAGGCCACCTCCGCCGCTTTTTCGTGCCGTGTGCGCCGCCGCGGAGCCGCTGACGCTTTCTTCGCGCCTTCGTCTTCTTCTGTCGCCGCCTTGCGCTGCCGCTTCGGCAAACTATCTTTCAAAGTAATCTGCAACTTCTCGATCGCCCGATGCGAGAAAATTACGCGATCGTAACGCAACAAATGGTATGGATGAACTTCATTGCCCGCGACCAGCTCGAGTCCTGCTATATTTCGCGAGCTCAATTCCAGGTTACGATTCGCGGCATTTGGCGCTTCCACGATCAACACCGTGGATTCCACTTTCAGCGCATCCAGCGCCTCGCGGAACGCTTTGGTCTTGGCATCCTTCAATTCGAACGCATTCACCACAGTCAGCTTGCCGTCAGCAAACTTCGACGCCAGGGCCGAACGCAGTGCGCCCAGAAGCTTCTTACGCGGGAACGCATAGTCGTAGGAGCGGGGCACCGGACCATGCACCGTGCCGCCATGACGCCACAGTGGCGAACGAATCGATCCGATACGCGCGCGTCCAGTGCCCTTCTGCTTCCATAGCTTCTTGCCCGAACCAGAAACTTGCCAGCGGGCCTTGGTCGCGTGCGTGCCGCGGTGCTGTCCGGCGCGGTAATGCTTCACCGCCTCCCATAGCAGATCCTCATTGACCGCGCCGAAGATTTCATCGGCGAGGTCGAATGTCCCGACCTTTTTTCCGCTTAAATCGTGAATGTCAATCGTTGCCATTGTCTTTGCATTTCTGACCACTGATCACTGACCACTGGCCACTGGTTTTATGCCTTCTTAGCCGCTCTCTTCGCCGCCTTCAACGGATCGACCGTAGCCGAACCGGCAAAACCGCGCCGCTCTCTTGGCGGCTTCTTCGCCTTCGTGATGACGATGTACCCGCCCTGCGGTCCCGGCACACTTCCTTCTACCACCAAAAGATTCTCGTCTTTGTCTACACCGAGCACGCGCAGGTTACGCTGCGTCACGCGCTCATGGCCCATGTGCCCTGACATCCGCATTCCCTTAAACACGCGAGAAGGAAATGCCGACGATCCGATCGAACCCGTGATCTGGAACATCGATCCATGCGACTTGGGACCGCCGCCAAAATGATGCCGCTTCACCACGCCCTGAAAGCCTTTGCCCTTGCTCACTCCAACGATGTCGACAAATTTTTCGCCTTCAAAAATATCGACCAGCACCCGGTCACCCGCCTTCACCGCTCCGTCACCATCTCCGTCACTCTCGAGCGGCACTTCGCGCATGAACTTCACCGGGGGAAGACTATTCTTCGCCAGGTGGCCCTGGGCGGGCTTGGTCAGCTTCGACTCTTTGACGAACTCGACAAGTCCAATCTGCGCCGCTTCGTAACCGTCCTTCATCGCAGACTTGTGCTGCGTAATCACGCAAGGACCAGCCTGCAGCACCGTGACGGGGCGCACGTCGCCCTTCGAGTCAAACAGTTGCGTCATGCCGACTTTTTTGCCGAGAATGCCTGTAACTTTCGTCGCCATCTTCATCTCCACCCAGCTTGGCCCGCCGTCTATTAACAGCGGCTATTGGCTGGTCACGTGGCGCGGACGCCCTCGCCCGCGAAAGCAGCGGAGCTTCGCTCCGCCAGACAGCCGAGGGCGGCTGTCCCCACACAAGCTACTTATGCTCTTTCCCGAATGCCTTGATCTCCACGTCCACGCCCGCCGGCAGATCGAGCTTCATCAGCGCGTCCACCGTCTGCTGCGTCGGCTC
>DAIUEW010000091.1:0-14519 GCA_036844925.1 Candidatus Sulfotelmatobacter sp. | reverse complement strand
AAACGACTTCGCCGTAGCATTCGCCTTTGGCGCCGTAGCCTTTGCCTCGGAAGACTCGCCCGTCTTCCAGCGCAAGGATAGCCTGCATTCTCGCTCCGGGGGAGTGGATTTTAAGGATTTTAGCAGGGATTGGACTTCAGGCCAAGCACAGAACGCGATATTGCCTTGATTCAAAGTTGCGATTGCAATCAACGGCATCACCGCGAAGAATCACTGTCCGACTGCCGACAGGATATAGTCGGTCAGCAGTTTTTCAGTTTGCTCGTGCATGCCGCGAGTGCTGTAGTTTGTGCTGGTGATGACAACCGCCAAATCCAGGGCAGGAAAGACCACAACTTTGTTTCCGCCGTTGCCGCTCATGAAAAACGCCGGATGGCTCTTTCCGCCGGACTTGAAAGCCTTCAGCCACCAAAGATAGCCGTAGTCGGTATCGTCGTCGATGCGCGCGTGCGGTTGCGTCGACGTCCTCACCCACGCTTCGTCGACAATTCGTTTCCCCTGCCAGCTTCCGCCGTTCAAATAAAGCTGAGCAATCCTCAAAAGATCTCGGCTTGTCAGGCGCAGGCCCCCGCCCGTCTGCGGAATATTCATCGGAGAGTACACCCACTGCGCGCCGTTGATTCCGAGAGGCCCGAACAGCTTCTCCTCGGCGTAGCGATCGGTGCGCAGGCCTGTTGTTTTCTGAACCACCTCGCTCAAAATGAAGACTCCGCCGGTGCAGTAGCTGAAATATCTTCCGTAGGGCGGAGGATCGATTTTTTCTCCCACGTGCATCCGGCCGCGCATCGGCAGGTCGAGGATGAACTGCGCCCAATCTTCCACCAGATACATACGCTCTTCGTTGCCGCGCGAGGCATCGTTCCAGTCGTCGCATTCGAGTGGCGAACTCATGGTAAGAAGGTCTTCCACCGTGATCCTTTCCTTTCGCGGATCTGGATTCTGCAGTTTGCGAGCGTGCTCTGGCAGCAACTTCAGCACCCGTGCATCCACTCCACTCAACTTCTTCTCGCTGATGGCGATGCCAATCAGCGCGTCCGTAATGCTTTTCGTGGCCGAGCGCGTATCGCGCAAGGCGTTCGCGTCGCCGTCAAAGTAAGCCTCATAGACCAGCTTCCCATGCCGTGCGATCAAAACGCTTCCAATCTTCTTGAATTCTCCGGCTCGCACCGCGGTTTCCAAATCCTGCAGCGGCTTGGACGAAATTCCTGCCGACTCCGCGGTCGCGATAGGCCACCCGTCCGTAGTGGACTGTGGTGTCGAAGATTGCACAACCTGGGCGGACAACGAAACGCTCACACCGACGCAGATTTGCACAAATGAGAAAGTGATTACCCGGCTCATCTGGATTCATTCCTCCATCGACAGGAACATCTCCGTTGGAAAGGACTCTTCGCAAACGGCGAGGTTAGCTATGTGCAGAGAAAACGATGCGGGGAAAGTTCACTGGCTCGAGCGCTCTGGCCGTCAGAACACGAAGGGTACGAACCGCTTCGTCCGGCGCATGTATTCCTCATAGCGGGCGCCTAGATTGGCCCGCAGCGCCTGCTCTTCCACCCGCACACGGTACAGGTACGCTGCCGCGCCCGTCAGCGCGATGATCGCCACACTCAGCCAATTGGTGAGCGCGATACCGGTTCCCAGATACATCAGCATGCCGCCGGTATAAGAAGGATGCCGCACCCAGCGATACGCGCCTTGCTGAATCACCGGCTGCTCTGCCGATGCCCTCACATCGCCAGTGAAATGTTTCCCGAGCATTCGCCAGCAATGGCGGCGCAGCAAACTGCCGCATACTAGAACCACCAGGCCAGTTACAAACCAGGTTTTCTGTCCATGGGTGATAGCGAAGGCTCGAATTCCAGCGACCGAGAAAGCTCCGAGCATCCCAACCCAGCCGGCCATCACGATGACCGTCATCGATCCACCGTCAGTCTTCTGCCCCTTTGCCGGCCGCGAACGCGCGATCAGTGAGTACTCCGGGGCATAAGTAAGGAGAAACACCGCCCAGAACAACCATGAATAAGGCGAGGTGTAGGCCAGCGGCTTCATGGGAAGAATTCTGCATCCGCGGACCGATGTCTGCGCAATCGTGTCCCGCGGTGCCCTGCGAGTATAACGCTCCTCACTGCGGGAAGTTACGCGGGGGAGTTACGGCACTAGATTGTGCCCAGTATCCAACTACGGATCTACCGCACTCGACTACCGTACTCGCCCCAGTTTATCCATGGGCCAATATCCGAACACAGCCTTGCCGTAAATATAGCTCTGATTCACCGGTCCAAAATCGCGGCTGTCGTTCGACATCGACCGGTGATCTCCCAGCACCAGGTAGCAGTTTGGTGGGACTACAGTTTCAGGATAAGACCGTGAGTCGGCGTATGCGGGAGGAACATAGTCCTCATCGAGCGGCTCGCCATTCACATAAACCTGGCCGCCGTCGATACGGATTCGGTCCCCGGCCACTCCGATTACGCGCTTGATGTAGCTTTTCGAGGGATCGCGCGGATAACGAAACACCACAATGTCTCCGCGAGAAATCGGTTCCAGCCGGTACACAAATTTGTTGACGAAGATCCGCTCCTGATCTTCGAGCGATGGCATCATGCTGGTGCCTTCCACCTTCACCGGCTGATAGATGAAGACGATGATAAAGGCCGAGATCGCGAGCGAGACAATCAGATCGCGCAGCCATACTCCTAAAGCCGGTCGCAGTCGAACGCCGGAATCGGTTTCGATACGCGGAGTCAACGGTGCTTGACTGTTCGCTGGCTCCGTAATTGGCGTTTCGGGCATGCGTTTTTCTATTGTATACAGATCGCGTTCACTCGGCAGCGATTTGTACGGATCCTTTGTATCCATTCCTCTCTCTACCAGGCAAGGCGAAAGCAGGTTAAAATAAACGAGTTCAGGGGAACCTATGACACGACGTCTGCTTCGCAGCAAGTCCGCCTACCGCGCTTTTACCCTTGCTTTTCTCGTGACCATCATCATGACCTTGTCGGCCCAATTTACCGCTCAGGAAGACGAAGGAGGCATTCCCGCCTACAACGCCGGCCCGCCGGCGAAGGGCACAAAGCTGCCTGACATCCTCACGAAGGACCAGCTCTGGGGAGCGGACGCGCAATATCCTTATCAGACTCACGCCTATGACCTAGCGGCGAAAATCCCCGTCGTACTTCACCAGCAACCGTGCTATTGCTATTGCGATCGCATGGGCCACAACAGCCTGCATAGCTGCTTCGAGAACACGCACGGCGCACGCTGCGCCACGTGCCTGAAAGAGCTTTACTATTCTTATCAGCAGCACGAGAAAGGCAAGACCGCAGCCCAGATTCGCGCCGGCATCATCAAGGGCGATTGGAAAACGATTGATCTGCAATCGGCCGCTACCATCAACTAGTTGCCAGTACCGAGTACTCAGTATCAAGAGAGAAACCACTGAGCCGGTCTGACTCGCCGGTTTCCTCCTGGTACTTGCAACCAGGTACTCGATGCTGCCTACGAATTGCCCAAACTCGCGACTTGAGTGATACTTGTGTGTTGGCTCTTCAGGTTTCAAGAGCTAAGGAGTCCCCATTACGACGAGCACAGGAAAAATTCTTCACATGGCTCAGAAGGCTACCCCTAAGAAAGCAGCGATCCCGGAAGACCCGCGCGTAACCCAGGCTCTGCAGAATTACGAAGCCGGTCTGCGCGCTTTGCAGGAACATAAGTTCGAGAAGGCGAAGCCATTGTTTCAAAAGGTGCTCGCCGGGCCCAGCAAAGAGTTGACGGACAGGGCTGCGATCCATCTCAGCATCTGCAACCAGCACCTCGAGCGCTCCACCACCACGCAGTTCAAAAGTGTTGAAGAGCACTATGACTACGCCGTCTCGCTGATGAACGTCGGTGACTACGTTACGGCGCGGGAGCACATTGAAAAGCTGCTCAAGCAGGCGCCCAAGACGGACTTCGTAATCTACGGCTTGGCCGCGCTCGATTGCCTTACCGGTCACGTGGAAGACTCGCTCAAGCACCTTGACGAAGCGCTGCGTCTGAACGCCAGCCTGCGCTACCAGGCGCGCAACGACTCTGATTTTCACAATTTGGCCGAAGACCCTCGCTTTACCGAACTGTTGTACCCGGATCCCGCTGCCGACCTTGCTTCGCCGGAGAGCTCCTTCCGGGAAGACGAATCGTATTAGGCCGGCTCGCGAGATTCTCGGATGGAAACCAGAATCGCCGATCTCTTGTCCCTGGAGAAGACCACGCGCGAGCGTGGCTTGCGAGTCGTCGCGATCGGCGGCGGCACTGGCCTTTCCACTCTGCTCAAAGGACTCAAGGGCTTCGCTCTCACCCCCGCGGAGTTGGCTGCGGCGCCCCCTGGTTCTCCCATTATTCGAGATCTCTGCGCCGTCGTCACCGTAAGCGACGACGGCGGTTCCAGCGGCCGCCTCCGAAAAGAACTCAATATGCTTCCTCCTGGCGACATTCGCAACTGCATCGTCGCACTCAGTGAGGATGAAGCTCTGCTCTCCCAGCTTTTCCGTCACCGCTTCGCGAAAGGCTCTGGCCTGGAAGGTCACAGCTTCGGCAATCTTTTTCTGGCCGCTCTAACTGACATTACCCATGACTTCTCGGAGGCCGTGCGACTCTCTTCGGAAATTCTCGTCACACGCGGTCATATACATCCCGCCACAACTTCCAATATTGAACTCGAAGCTCTGATGGAAGATGGCACGCGCGTTCGCGGAGAAACTAAGATCACCGCCAGCAAGGTCCGCATTCAGGAGCTCTTTCTCGTTCCGCCCAATGTCGAGCCTCAGCCGCAGACACTCGACGCCATCGCCCGCGCCGATATCATCAGCATCGGACCCGGCTCTCTGTTTACCAGCCTCATCCCCAACCTGCTGGTGCATGGAATCTCAGATGCAATCGTCACCTCACCGGCCACCAAGGTTTACATCTGCAATCTGATGACGCAAGCCAACGAGAGTCTTGGCCTGACGGCCGCCGATCACATCCGCGCTCTCAACCGCCACGCGCGACAACAGATCTTCGACTACGCGCTGATCAATCGCACTCCAGTTTCCGACGGACTCAAAGCTAAGTACGCGCTCGAGGGCGCATGCCAGATTGTTGCCGATCTCGACGCCATCGAAGCTCTCGGCGTGATTCCTGTTCTTGGCGATTATCTCGATGAGGGCGACGTTGCTCGCCACAATACCGCCCGGGTCGCCAGCGACCTGGTGCAACTTGCTTCGACCGCTGGAGCCGAGCACAAGAGCCGCTCCGCTGGGAGACCTTGACCTCCATCTTCACTTCTTCTTTCCCGCGAGTTCGCGAATCGTTAGAATGTCCGAATATGAAACCGGCAGGAATGAAGATAATAGCCACGTGCATGCTTGCATCAGTGATGGCTTTTGCATTTCTCGGCGAAGCGGCCGCGCAGCGCGAAGCTGAGGAAGAACCTACCGCGATCCTGAATTTTCTGATCATAAAGGACGACAATGGCAAACCCGTTCGCAACGCCGCGGTAATCATGCACCCGGTAAACTCACACGGCAAACAGGGCAGAGGCGACCTCGAACTCAAAACTGACGTCGACGGAAGGACCAGCTTTGATGGCGTTCCGTATGGCAAACTGCGGATCCAGGTGCTGGCTGCCGGTTTCCAGACGTTCGGTGAAGACTATGACATCGACAAGGCCAAGATGGAGTTCACCGTCAAGTTGAAACGTCCGCAAAGCCAATACTCGATTTATCAGGATCATCCGGACGAAAAGAAAAACGACAAGGCACAGCCGCCTCCTGATCCAAATGCCAAACCGCAATAGCGCAGGATGACCTGAAATTAAAAGACCCAGCCTGGAGATGACAAGAATGCCAATCCGGCGCAAGCTGTTCCTCGTTTTGCCAGGAATGCTGCTCACGACTTTTCTTTTCAGTTTTCTCCTCTCCGCAGAAACTCCGGAGTCTGCAAAAACGATCCACGATCGCATCAGCGGAATGAAGGGCACTGACGGTCTCTTCCCAATGGCTTGGGACGCAAAGAGCGGACACCTCTTCCTCACGGTCCGTAATTTCAATAAGGATTTTCTGTTTGTGGTTTCGTTGCCTTACGGTCTCGGCTCGAATGACATCGGATTAGATCGCGGTCGGATGGGCAGCGAACGAATCGTGCACTTCACACGCATCGGTCCGCGCGTTTTGCTGGTCGCGCCGAATCTGCAATATCGATCTTCCTCGACGAATCCGATGGAGAGCCTCGCTATCCGGCAATCTTTTGCGGAATCTGTCCTGGCTGGCTTCAAAATCGAAGCCGAAGAGGACGGAGCGGCGCTGATCGACGTAACTGATTTTCTTCAAGGCGATGGCTTTGGCGTAGTTGAACAACTTGCGGCGAGCAAGCAGGGCGCATACAAGCTCGACAAAGACCGTAGCGCACTCGCTCTCGAAAACACAAAGAATTTTCCACTCAACACCGAGTTTGAATCGATTCTGACTTTCTCGACTGACCACCCCGTGGAGAACTCGCTGGTCGCTACCGTAACTCCCGACGCGCATTTCGTTACGCTGCGTGAACATTACTCTTTCGTCCAACTACCAGACGAGGGTTTCCAACCGCGCGCTTTCGATCCTCGCTCCGGGTTCTTCGATACACGCTACCGGGACTATGCCGCGCCCCTGGGCACGCCCCTCGATGTTCGCCTTATTCAAAGGCATCGCTTGATTAAGAAAGATCCCAGCGCGGCCGTCAGCGAGCCCGTAAAACCTATCGTCTATTTCGTGGACTCAGGAGCGCCGGAGCCAATTCGAAGTGCGCTGGTCGAGGGTGCGAGCTGGTGGAACCAGGCCTTCGAGGCCGCCGGCTTCAAGAATGCTTTTCGCGTTGAAGTGCTGCCTGAGGGCGCCGATCCCATGGATGTTCGCTACAACGTCATCCAGTGGGTACATCGCTCGACCCGCGGCTGGTCGTTCGGGCTTACCGTTTCCGATCCTCGCACCGGAGAGATTATTCAAGGCCGAGTCACTCTTGGCTCGCTGCGCGACCGCCAGGATTACATGATTGCCGAAGCGCTGCTCTCGCCTTATGAAAGGGGCAAGTCCGCGTCACCGGAGATGCAGCAGATGGCGCTCGCCAGGCTTCGGCAACTCGCCGCGCATGAAGTCGGTCACACTTTGGGTCTGGCCCACAATTTCGCCGCCAGCTCCATTGCGCCGGGCAGCTCGGTGATGGATTATCCCCATCCCTGGATCACGCTTGACGCCAGCGGCCGTCCTGATTTCTCGCGTGCCTACGACACCGGGATCGGCGCATGGGATAAAGTGTCGATCCAGTACGGCTATTCGCAATTCCAGTCTGGCGCCGACGAGCGCACAGCTCTCGACAATATCTTGAGTAAGGCTCAGGAAAACGGTTTCTACTTTATCACTGACGAGGACGCAAGACCGCTGGGTGGCGCCCATCCGCATGCCCATCTCTGGGACAACGGCCCAGACCCAGCTGTGGAACTTGAACGCATTCTCAAGATTCGGTCTGCAGCGTTGGCGCGCTTCGGCGAGAACGCAATTCCCCCTCACACGCCGATGGCGGAGTTGGAAGACACACTCGTTCCGCTGTACTTGCTGCATCGCTACCAGACCGAAGCCGCGGCAAAGGAGATTGGAGGCCTGGACTACCGTTACGCTCTTCGTGACGACGGACAGCTTGTGACCAGGATCGTCGATTCGGCGGACCAGCAAAAAGCTCTTCGTGCTGTGCTTCAGACAATTTCACCGGAGAACCTGGCCCTCCCAGAATCGCTGCTGTCTCTGCTGCCTCCACGTCCCCCAGGCTATCCGCGGACGATCGAATCCTTCGCAGGACACACGGGCCTCACCTTCGATCCCGCTGGCGCAGCGGAGGCCGCAGCGGCTCTCACATTTAAACTGCTCCTGGACCCAGAACGGGCATCGCGGCTAGTCGAATACCACGCAAGGAATAATGCCGGTCCCAGCCTTACCCAAGTGATCGAAGCAGTTTTCCAAGCCACGTGGAAAGCACCGAGAGCCACAGAACTGCAGGGAGAGATGCAGCGTATCACTGAAACCTCCGCGCTGGAACATCTGCTCGCGCTGGCCGCAAACCAGAAAACTTCCCCGGAAGCTCGCGCTCTAGCCCGGGCCGAAGCCCTGAGCCTGCGATCCTGGATGTCGGCGACCACAGCTCAAGCTTCTCAAGAAAAAGCGCTTCGGGCCGCAGCCATCGCGCGCATTAATGCATTCGAAAAAGACCCGGAGAAATTTACTCCGGCCAGCGATGTTGCCATCCCTCCGGGACAACCCATCGGAGACGATGAGATGGACTAGGTAGTGATCAGTGATCAGTGGCTAGTGATCGGTAAGAATACCGGCCACTGATCACTCGCCACTGACCACTTGATTTAGAATCTTGCCCATGCCCTACCTTCTAAAGACCGAGCCCACCGTTTATTCATTCGCCGATCTTCAGCGCGAGAGCACCACGATCTGGGATGGAGTGACCAATCCCGTAGCCCTTAAAAACCTGCGTGGCATGAAGGCCGGAGACGGGTTAATCATCTATCACACCGGAGACGAGAAGAGCGCAGTAGGAAGCGCGACCGTTGTCTCGGTAGACGCCACTGATCCCAAGAATCCGCAAGTAAAAATCAAGGCTGGCAAGCCGCTGCCCCAGTCGGTTACGCTGGCCGAAATCAAAGCCCAGAAACTATTTGCCGATTCTCCCCTGGTGCGGCAAGGACGCCTGAGCGTTGTCCCCTTGACCGAAGCTCAATACGACTTCCTCACCGGCCATTGAGTCGCCAGAAAGAACCGCCGGAGGGGGTTTGCCGATCTGTCCTCATGGTTCTTGGTGCCCTCAGTGTGCGCGGGCATCCCGCCGGATAAGGGCATGATCTACAAAGAATCCGACGCCAATCGCCAGAGGAATCACGCCGAACGTGGCCGCGATCATCGCGTCAGGCTCTGCGCGTCCGATCAGAGCGAAGGTCGCGATGTAGCCGAGCGCCCCGGAGACCAGCAGAATTCCCGATCGCCGGGAACGCGCAGCTTCGGATAGCTCCGGCTGCATCGGTACATCTACCCCACGCGCAATCGCCGCCAACCGCTCCTCGCTGCGGAGCTTGCGCACCCGGTAAAACGTATACATACCTGCCATCGGGATGCCAAAAATCATCACCACCGCCGCGAGTCCAACAACGCTTCCGTCCATAATGCCTCCTCGATCTGGCTTAATCTCGGCGCCGTCTGGTTAATGCTACGAAGGCTCGCACAATAAAGTTCCTCCTTCCCTACGGGCGGTTAGCATCCAGTTACAAAACTTTGCAAAACTCTCAGCCTCCCCTAGCAACCTTGCGCCTACACTTGAGGTTCATATGCAAAAGGTCAGGAAAGTCACCAGCAACGATTGCCAAAGAATGACGGTTAAGTCAGCTATAACCAAACTGCCCCCCCGTTTATGCGGGACTGCCGTTCTGGTCGCAAGCCTCTCGTGGCTTTTCGCAGCTCATCTGCACGCGCAGGAAACCCACGAAAAGATCGACGTTGACGACGTCAGCCGTGAGTTCGTGGTCCATCTTCCTCAGGGCTACGACAAGCAACAGCACTATCCGGTCGTAGTTCTTCTGCACGCTCAGAATCAGGATGCCGACGATATGGGGCGGCTCACGCACTTCAGCCAGTTCGCCGAGACCAAGGGAATCATTGCCGTCTATCCCAACGCCTTGCGCGGCCGTTGGAATATCGGCGTGCGGCCGGAGGAGGCCCCGATGGCCATGCGTCCACGCCGTGGCTACGGGCGCCCCGGAGGATATCCCGGCGGTGGAGGCGGGTATCCCGGAGGAGGGGGTGGATACCCTGGAGGTGGCGGAGGCGGCCGGCAGGGTGGCGCAGAGAATCCCGACGAGTCCAGAAATAAAACCGAGCCTGCAGATGATGTCAATTTTCTCAATCAAATGTTGGATCAGCTCGCCCTCAAGTTTTCGGTCGACACCCGCCGCATTTACGCTACTGGCTTAGGCGATGGAGGCTTCATGGCGTTGCGCGTGGGCTGCAATATGGCCGACCGCGTCGCCGCGGTCGCGGCTGTAGGCGCAGCATTTCCAAAAACCATGATCTGCCTGCCGTCGCGTCCCATATCCGCCTTGTTCGTTGCGGGTACGGATGATCCGATCGTTCCCGACAATGGTGGCACGTATAAACCGGGCCGCTTCCACGTGTTATCCGCCGAAGATAGCGCTAAGACCTGGGCGAAGTTCGACCGCTGCGGGGAGAAGCCAGCCCAGGATAAAATCCCACCTGTGGACAAAGATAAAGATAAAGGCTCTAAAGATACGAAGACCTTCACCTACAGCGCGTGCCAGGACAACGCTCAAGTCGTGCTCTACAGCATTAAGAACGGCGGCAATACCTGGCCTGGGGGTGAGCAGTATATGTCAGACAAAGAAGTCGGGAAAACCAGCTATGCCCTCAACGCCAACGAAAGCATTTGGGCCTTTCTGGTGACGAAGAAAATCGCCGGCGAAAGCGGTGTACGAAAATAGCTCTTCGTCCTACACCAGATTCGGGTGCGAGCCGGGATAGAATTTGGCGATCATCCGTCCGGTCATCAATCCACCTTCGTACTCTGGAATAATCACTTCGTCCGCGCCGGAGTTGCGCATAGCCTGCGCGTAGCGCGATTGCCCCGCGCGTGTGATAATGCGCGCCTTCGGATTTAGAGCCTTGGCAGTCACGGTGATGTAAAGATTATCGGCGTCATTGTCGATCACAATACACACACCGCGCGCCCGCTCGATCCCGGCAGTCTGCAACACGTCGTGCCGTTTCGCGTCACCCTGAATGATCAGGACTTTTTCTTTCAACAGCTCGCGGCACAAACCCTCATTTGTCTCGATCAGCACAAAAGGAATATTCAGGCGGCTCAGTTGATCCACTACGGTGCGGCCTACCTGGCCGTAGCCACAGATGATGAAGTGATCGCGAATTTTTTCAATGCTGATGTCGTTGACCATGGTTCTCCAGGCCTCCACCCCGTGACGCTTGAAGATCGTGACCGCTACGCGCTCAGCGACCCAGATCTGAAACGCAAATACCCCCGCATACACAAAGATCGCGAAAAGCTTGGTCGAGTTGTGGACCCGCTTCGCCTCGATCGCATGAGGATGGATCATCCAGAACAGCGCATCCTGCCAACTCACTCCCTCCAATCGCCGGTACACCAGCACGCACATTAAGCTAAACACCGCAAAAACGACCAGCGGCAGCCAGAGCCGCCGCAAAAATAACAGCAGGATTCGAAACATGAGGCAGAGATACTATCGCAAGTTCCGGCAGAGAACAACGAGAATGCAAGTCTTAGTCTGTGAAAAGCCGATGACTTGAATCGTTTTTTTGACTCTCTGAAGCAAGATCGCTTCAAAACAGGATTCCCTCTGGAAATAAAAAGCCCACCTTCCGCGAGGATCGTGCGAAAGGTGGGCCGCTCGCAAGCAAGTCTTGGTTAATGCAGCAGTGTCACTTGAACAGATTCAGAGTATTCGAAGCATCGTCTACGTAGTAAAGACCTTGCCCCGGCACGGGTACCAATCCAAATAAAGCGCCCGCCCCAGGCGGAGTTCCACTGTTATCCAGCAGCGTCGTGAAGATCTGATCGCCGTCCGCCGTCGTTTTAACCAGCAGTCCATTGTTTCCGTTCACCGTCAAGATCGTGCCATCCTGCGCAACTGCCAGGCCAAGAGGATCGCTGAGGAAGCCACCCTGCGAGACTGTGGCGCTGATACCAGCAGAGGTCTCGCGAAACACTGGGTCGGGAATCGCCGCGATGCGATTGCCGAGGCTGTCGGCAACGTACAGCAGGGATGCATCAGGGCTCAGGCCCAGCCCGGTCGGCCCGATCACCACCGCGTTGGGGTCAGTACGTTCAGGAAAATTCGAGCCGATCACCGTCATCGATTGCAAATTCGGAATCTTCCCGAACAAATTATTGATCGTCAACCGCACCACGGTTCCGCCATGCACGACTTTGCCCCCGCCGGCTTTGGTTCCGTTCAGAACATTGCTGACGAACAAATTCGCAGTGCCTCCTTCATCCAGCCACGTCATATCCCATGGACCATTAATCAGCGAACCATAGAAAGTCTCAACCACGCGTCCGCTGCTGTTGAGTACAATCAGGCATCCTGCTTGCGCCGTCTTAAACGTCCCGTCGGTCGTGGGCAAGCTGCCTACGATCACCCATCCACTGCGCAATACAGACAAGGCCGTAGTCAAACCAACCCCGCCTGGGCATGGGCCAGGTAAAGTGCTAGGATCGATTTGCGCAAACAAAGTCAGCGTGCCATCCGGCGTAATTTGCACAATTGTCGTCCCCGTGCCCTGTAGGTTCATGCTGTTGTTGAAATTGCTGACCAGAATGTTCCCTTCAACCAGAGACCCTTGACTCTGAAGCACGCGCACAATGCCATAGGGATTAACATCGCCGTTCGTCGGAATCGTAGAGCCCACTACGCTGATTCCGGACGTTTTGGAATGACTTTGTTGAGAGTAGGCTGAGAGGCTGCAAGCAACCACCAACATCACTACCGTGACATATGTTTTCACTGTAAGGCGTAATTTCACGTGGATCCTCCTCGGGTAATCAACTCTTGGGGTAGAACAGAACCCGCGAGAACGAACACTCTCGCGAAGACGTAGTGTGGAATGGGGTGGAAAAGAAATTGTCAGAGAATTGTCAGCGACTTGTTAATTTCATGTCACTTCTCGTGCGTTAGGTCGCATGAGAAGGAGCTCAGATCAGCACGCTGCTTTGTCTTAACTTTGTTTCCCCCTCAGCGAATCAACCGTCGCAGCTCGCGTCGGAGGATCTTGCCCGAGGCCGTCTTAGGTACGACGTCAACAAAATGTATTTCCCGTGGCTGCTTGTAGTGCGTCAGCCGATCTGCGACGAAGCAGCACAACTCATCTTCCATCTTGCTACAATTCACAAATCCCTCGCGCAGCGCGATGAAAGCGACCGGAATCTCACCCGCAACAGCGTCAGGTCGTCCCACCACACCGCACTCCCGCACCGCCGGATGTTCGAGCAACACGGCCTCCACCTCAGCCGGGGCAACGGAGAAACCTTTGTACTTGATCATCTCCTTGCGCCGGTCCACCACTCGATAGAAGCCCTGGTTGTCGCGCGTCACGATATCGCCCGACCAATACCATCCATCGCGCAACACGGCCGCGGTCGCCGCCGAGTCATTCCAATAACCTCGCATGAACTGCGGACCGCGCATCACCAACTCTCCCGCATCGCCGGTGGCCACTTCCTCCGCACTCCCGGCTTCTGCAGCTTGATTCTGCGCCGCAATCACGCGGCACTCCGTTTGCGCCAAAGGATGCCCGATCGACTCCGGCCGATATAGCTCCGGCTCCAGATAGCCCACGTGCGTCACGGGCGAAGCCTCCGTCATGCCATAACCCTGACACACCGGAATGGCGGTCAGCGCAGTGAATCTTCGCGCCAACTCCGGCGCCAAAGGCGCTGCCCCGGACTTCACCCATCGCAGCTTGTGATCTCTTGGAAACTCTCCCGCCTCCGCCGACTGGCACAAGGCATTCATCGCGGGAGGAACCAAAGGCATCATGGAGATCGACTCTTCCATCAGAAACGAGGTCACGTGCTCCACGTTGAAGCGCGGCATCAACACCAATGTCGCCCCCAAAATCAACGCGGGGTTCAACATCACATTCAAACCGTAAATGTGATACAGCGGCAAGAAACAAAGAACATTGTCGTTAGAGTTGAGGGGAGTCGCGTGCGGCCCCAGAAACTGGAAAACATTCGCTACCAGGTTGTAATGCGAGAGCATCACGCCCTTAGGAAGCCCGGTGGTGCCGCTCGAATAAGGTAGCGCTGCTAGACTATCCTGCGATCCGCGTTCAGGCCTCGGCAGCCCAACGCCCACCGGCTTCAGCAAGTGGGAGAACGGCTCGCTTCCGCTTCCCTGCTCTCGCGCGCAGTAGACTCGGCGTAAGTTCGGAAGCCCAGCAAGGTTGACGCCGTCAATATTTGCCCGGTCGGTAATCAGCAACACCGCGCCCGAGTTTCCCAACTGGTACCGCACTTCCCGCTCACGGTACGTCGGATTTAGGAGCGTCGGAATCGCACCAGCCAAAGTTACAGCATGATAGGCCGCACAGAACTCCCACGAATTGGCCAGAAAAATACCCACCACTTCTCCCGGCTTGACCTGCGCCGCAACCAATCCGCGCGCCAGCGCTTCAACCGTCTCTCCATATTCGGCGTAGGTCAGCCGCCGCCCGCACGAAGTATCCACGAGGGCAGTTTTTTCCGCATGCCTCCGGCACGAGGCGAGAATCGCATCATGCATAAACACGTTGGTGGGATCCGCGTAGAGTTCGGTACGCAACATGGCGGGAACGATTGTAACGGAGATACTTCTGTGAAGACAGCCGCTGTACTCGTCCAGTGGATTGTTGACACTTTCATTCCTTTCTTTGAGGTGAAGC
>DAIUEW010000090.1:0-14607 GCA_036844925.1 Candidatus Sulfotelmatobacter sp. | reverse complement strand
TCGCGAACCATCTGGGCGCCCATGTTCTCGAGGCCGTCCTTCAGTTCGATTTCTTTTGCAACGGTGACGCCGTCCTTGGTAATGGTCGGCGAACCGAATTTCTTCTCGATAACAACATTGCGGCCCTTGGGGCCAAGTGTGACCTTTACAGCGTCGGCGAGAAGGTTGACGCCGCGCAGGATTGCCTGCCGCGACTCTTCTCCGTGTACGATTTGCTTTGCCATTGTTTGTTCTCCTAATAGGTTTCAAGAATTTCGTTTGTCATCCTGAGCAACGCGCTTCTTGCGCTGCGAAGGGTCCGAGGGAGCGACCGCGCGTCAGCCCGCGAAGCGGGGTGACAATAAAGCGCGACGCGACTTTCCTTATTTCTTTGCGCCAGCGAGTTCTTTCTTGGCCGAGCTGGATGCGCCAGTGAGGATGCCGAGAACTTCGTCTTCTTTCATGATGATGAAATCTTCGCCATCAATCTTGATCTCGGTGCCGGAATACTTGCCGAACAGGATGCGGTCGCCTTCTTTAACAGCGAGAGGGAAGGTTTTCCCTTCGTCGTTGGTGCGGCCTTTGCCGGTGGAAATGACTTCGCCTTCTTGCGGCTTGTCTTTGGCGCTGTCTGGGATAATGATGCCGCCTCGGGTGGTGGAAGCTTCTTCTACACGACGGACGAGAATGCGGTCATGTAGCGGGCTGAATTTCGCCATGGTTGCAACTCCTTTCAAGGTTGGGTAGAAAGTTTAGGTTACGTAACCCTATGACTGTTAATGGGATAGGACGAGCTGTTAGCACTCTCGCCTATTGAGTGCTAATTATAGGGATGTGAGTAGGGAGTTGTCAAGGGTGCGCGCGCAGTTTTGCCGAGCCTACTCCTCGAACCCAATACTCCCGATCTGGTCGCCGAACCGGGCCGGATTGATTTATTTGCTCAGGAGTTTGATGACGAGCTTGTCGATCTCCTCCATCTCGGATTCGAGGTGGGTGTTCGCCTCGTTATGAAGCGTCTTGACGTCACGCAGGTATGCACGGAGATTGTCCTTGACCTTCGGTTCAAGATTCTCTGGCATAGGGATGACAGGGAATCATAGCAGTCACAAGCTAGTTGAGCTCGGGATGGAACTCGTGCCGTCCCTGCGGGACTCGGTTCCATTTTTTCCGGCGTACCCTTCCGTCCTGGGCTATCGTATGCCGCCCCTCCGGGGCTGGAATCGGGTGATTCCATTCTGTGTCTTTTCCCAAGATTCAGTTTCTTTCGGGTGACGTGTTGAGTCGCAGTTCCGCAGTACTCAGAGACAAAGTCAAAAGCGCGTGGACGAGGGCGTCGGCGCTACACGGGCAATTCCAACTTCAAAGGCAAGATCAAAGGCGACGGACAGGAGTGTCCGTCCCATACGGGCTACCTCCAAGGGCTGAAATCCGGATTCTTGGCCCGTTTGCGGCACGACTGAAGTCGTGCCCTTCCCGATCCTACCGATGGTGAGGTTGATGGAAGAATCCGGGCTACTGCTTCTGTTCGGATTTCGGCTTCGCCAGAGAGCGTACGTAGTTGACGAGGTCCCAGTTTTCTTCGGGCTTGATGCGCGGGCCTTCGGCAGGCATATCCTGGTGGCCGTTCTTGATGATATAGAAGAGTTCGCCGTCGGTGCGGTCCTTCAACGTATTAGGATCGGTGAAGTCGGCGATCTTTAACTTCATGTCGGCGGCGAGGTCACCCTTGCCGTTGCCATCTTTGCCGTGGCACATCGCGCAATCGAGGCCCCACCATTTCTTGGCGCGGGCGAGAGACTCGGGCGAGGATTTCACCGGATTGGTCTGTTTGGCGTCTTCCGCTGGAATGGCAGCGTAGGAAGGTGGCGTTCCCTTCTGCGGAGTCTGCGTCTGTTGTGCGGTGAGTGCGGAAACTGAAGTAAGGGAGAAAAGAGCAAGGAAAAGAAATGTTGCGATTCTGGACATCGGAGCCTCCGATGAACGATGACGATCTGTTCAATGCTGATCATAGAGCGAGGAGTCGGAGGCCGCTGTGATCTGGATCACAGTAAACGCGGGGTTGGCCTCGCGACCTGCACGGAGCGCAATGATTCCAAGGATAAACTGAGCTGACAAGATAAACTGAGCTGGCTTGCAAAATCTGCACGGGTGGGGCAACCTCGAAGAGCATGTCTCGAACGAACAGATTTTTCCTTTCCTTCTCTTCGATGATTTTTCTCTTGATCGTTTCCGCTGGAACGGTTTGGTCGCAGGCCGAGCCGGAAGAGGGTGGGCACGAGGTGCAAGTGTGGGCCGGCGGCGGCCACTCGGTCCCCGGCGGTACGCAGAATACGAAAGCCTTCAATGCAGGGCTGCGCTATGGGTGGGTGATTACCGGGCCGCATTGGCCCGGATTTTTGCGCGGACGTTTCGAGTACACAGTGGATGCGGTGCCGGTTTACCTGATCTTTCAGCCCGCAAATACGGCGTACGCGGCGGGATTCGACCCGCTGGGTCTGAAGTGGAATTTCGAGCGGCACGGAAAGTTCTCGCCATATTTTCAGCTGAGCGGCGGAGTGCTGTTCAGCTTTCACGACATTCCTACTTTCACCAATACCGTAAACTTCAGTCCCAGCGCCGCCTTGGGCACGCACATTCTAGGTGAGAAATATAACTGGAGCATCGAGGCTCGGTATCTGCATATTTCGAATGCGGGGCTGGGAATGTTCAACCCAGGGCTGAACACGGTGCAGGTGCGATTGGGAGTGGGAAGATTTTGGAAGAAGTGACCGGCGAGAAACGCCGGAGGGACTCTAAGTTAATCAAGGACGAAGGACACGAAGTTTCACGAAGGCACCTCTGGGTACAGAGTGAGTCTGGGGATCGGCTGGTAGGGACCAACAACGTCAACGAGTGCAATGGCGACTAGGAACCCGCTTCAGTATCTAGTTCCGGGAAGGCAGGGCATAGTATGCGGTGCGTGCCTGAATCTTGTAGCTTTTGTTTTTGGCGTGGATTTCGACTTTACGAAGGGTGCCGTCGAGGGGGGTGTTCGTTGGCGTATAGCCGATGCTGTACTGGTTGCGCAACTCGTTGGCGATCTGATTGAAAGCATCTTTCAATTTGTCCGACTTGTTTCCCACTACGATGACGCGCCCACCAGTCTCCTCGGTGAGCTTCGTCATCTTGCCTTTGCCGGAATATTCGCCAGAACCGTAGAATTTGCGGTCGGCGCAGAGCAGCACGTAAATGATGCTGCCGGATTTCTGCGCCGCCTCAATCGCATCTGTGATCCTCATCTGGCTGCCTTGATCTTCGCCGTCCGTAAGCAGAATCATCGCCTTGCGCCCGACCTGCTGGGACAATTCATCATTTGAGGCTAGGTAGACGGCGTCGTAGAGCAGCGTGCCGCGGAGTACAACGGCAGCGTTGCCTCCCGGGTATGGAGCGCCGGCTATCCGGCCCCCGCTAATGTCGATGCGCGCTCTATCCAGCGCAGTTTTCAGAACATCCACGGAATTGGTGAAGTCCTGCAGCAGATTCACGTTCACATCGAAGCTGATGGCGAAAGCGAGGTCCTGATCGCGCAAGATTTCATTGAGGAATTCGCCACCGACTTTCTTTTCCATCTGGAGCACGCGCTCCTGGCTGCCGCTGGAATCAATCAGGATTCCGAGTGTAAGCGGCAGGTTGGACTCAGCCGCGAAGTACTTGATGGTCTGCGGATTGCCGTCCTCCAGGATCTCGAGATCGTCTTTGGTAAGGCTGCGGATCAGCGCGCCCTTCTTGTTTTTGACATTGAAGAAGAGCTGGACCACATTGACGTTGACCTTCAGGGTTTCGACGGACTGATCTTGATCTTCACTCTGGCTTTGCGTCTGGCCGGTGGGCAGAGCCAGTTGTTGTCCCTCAGCGGGTGGAAATCCGACAAGCATGCCCAGAAGGAATAGTGCGCCGAAGATCTGAAGGAGGCGAGCTTTGCCCATCAAGGTATTTTCCCGCTTTTTACTGCCAGCAGCTTGGCGCAATCGCGATTCAATTGCAGCCTGCGCAACTAACCGGTACTTCCACGCGTGATTCGCTAGCGGTGCGTAGTGCTTCCACCTGCGGTCTGGGGATCCTTACCCCGGTATCTGCATTCAGCCAAAGTTCGCGCAGCTGATAGTGCCGGTTTTCTTGGAGAAAAATCAGGCGCGTGGTGCCCGGATGGGAAGCTGTGCTGATCGGCCCCGTCGCAAACTTGAGCGATGCTCGCCCGCGGGTGGCTTGCAGGCGGAAGGTTCGATTTCCCAGGGGCTTGACTATGTAATGGCCGGCAGGGAACATGGCTTGCCCGATCATGAAATCAAAGGGAACTTCCACCGTTATTTTCGGAGGAGCTTGCCCGTTGGGCTGCGCGACTAGCCACGGGACTGCGAGAATCAGAGCAAGAGCAACGCAGGACGCGAAAGTGGCCGATCTCATCAATGTCTCCTCGTTAATTGTCCGCGAAAAGGTAGGATTCCTTGAGGGTTCCCACACGGCGGAAGGGACCTGCCTTGCGAGCAGGTCCCTAAAAAGTGTGGGTGGACCGGCTACTCCGCTCCGATCTCAATGTAGTCGCCAGCTTTCGATCCGTCTTTCGACACAAGGGTCTGTTTCACTTTCGACTGGGGAACTTCCCAACCGGAATTGTCGGTCCGGACTTTAACCAAGGAATAAGTCCCCCCCGCCAGCAGGAAAACCAAGCTTGGACGATGTGAATTTTGCGTTGATTCGGCAAGGTGGGCAAGCATGCTTGCACCATCGTGGTCGTTGGAAATGTACCAAGCACAGTCCGATATAGGTAAACGCGCAACTCTGTAGTGCCCGGCGGGCAGAGACTTGCCTGCGGCCACGAAATTGAATGGAATGTCTACCCGCATTGCAGTCTGGCCTACAACCGGAAGGCAAGCCGCCACGAGCAGGGCAAAAAACACGCTGACTTTGTACAACTTCATTACTGAATTCTCCCCGTTTTACAAATTTTTGCACCGTGTCGCCGGTGCCAATTTGTGGATACTACGGAGAAGAAACGTTACGGACCAGATTACGTCCGACCGCCATTTGGTAATGATGGGAAAACCACACAGCATCAGTTGCATTTGATTCCGTTAATGAAAATGAGGCAGTGATCGCGCTCATTGAAAATTAGGCGGTGTCGCTGATACCCAGCCCAAGGACACTACCGATTCGGCTGAGAGCCTTGCCTCGGCCACTCCAGCCCAGATATTCTTCTGACCTATGTCTACGCTAGTGGAGTGTGTGCCGAATTTTTCCGAGGGATGCGACAAGGCGAAGGTCGACGCCATTATTGCCGCGATGAAGATGGATGGAGTCTACCTGCTCGACCGTGAGATGGATGCGGACCACAACCGGAGTGTGATTACGCTGGTGGGTGAGCGCGAGGCGATTCAGGAGGCGGCGATTCGCGGCGTGGGGAAGGCCGCGGAGTTGATCGACCTATGTGTGCACAAGGGAGCGCATCCGAGAATGGGCGCGGCCGATGTGGTGCCGTTTATTCCGATCGATGGCGTGACCATTGAAGATTGCGTCGCGATGGCGCGGCAAGTCGGAGCGGAGATCTGGAAGCGGTATCAAATTCCGGTTTATTTATATGAGGCGGCGGCGACGACTCCGGAACGGCAGAATCTGGAGAACATCCGGCGTGGACAGTTTGAGGGCATACGTGCCGAGATTGCGACCAATGCGGCACGGAAGCCGGACTTTGGCGAAGCGAGAGTGCATCCCACGGCGGGCGCGACGGTGGTGGGCGCGCGCAAGTTCTTAATCGCTTACAACGTTTTCTTGAACACGCCGGATGTGGAGATCGCGAAGAAGATTGCCAAGGCCGTGCGGTTTTCGAGCGGCGGCATGCGGTTCGTGAAGGGCGCCGGATTTCTGGTTCGCGGGCTGGCACAGGTTTCGATGAATCTCACGGATTTTGAGCAGACTCCGGTGCATCGCGTTTTTGAAGTGGTGAAGCGCGAAGCGGCGCGATACGGAGTGATGCCGGTATCGAGTGAGATCGTGGGGCTGATTCCAAAGAAAGCGCTGGAGCAGGCTGCCGAGTGGTTTCTTCAGGTGGAGAATTTTGATTCGTCGTTGATTTTGGAGAACCGTCTGGCGGCAGTGATGAGCGGCAAGGCTACGGTTGGAGGCTTGCGCGCGGGAGTGGAGCCCTTCGTCGAACAGCTAGCCGCGCCTACTGCTACTCCCGGCGGGGGCAGTGCGGCGGCGGCGGCGGGCGCGATGGCCGCCGGATTGGCGACCATGGTGGCCTCGATGTCACGGGGCAAAAAGGCGTATCTGCAATATGAAGCGCCACTGAGCGCGGCGATCGGGAGGTTGGGTACGCTGCGGGAGGAGCTAAAAGCCGCTGTCGACGCGGATGCCGCGGCTTACGACGCGGTGATGAAGGCGTACAAGCAGGCTAAGGCGGATCCAGCCGCCGAAGCCGTGATCGATGCGAGTGTGAAGTTAGCCACCGGCGTTCCGCTCGGCGTGGCCGAGAAAGCAAATGAAGTGGCAGAGATTACTCACAGTTTATTCGGCATCAGCAATCCGAATATGAAGTCAGATCTGACCACAGCGGAAGCGCTGGCGCGCGCCGCGATTACCGGCGCGCTAGCCAACGTGGAAATCAACCTGGGCTCGTTGAAGGATCAGGATTTCGCCGCGGAAGTACGAAGGAGAGCGGCGGGGCTGAAGGTTTGAAGGTCGAGCTGTTCAGATCAGCCCGACCCCGCCAGAAACAACATCCTACCCCTTCCGTGATTACTGCGGCTTCTCTTTATCTTTCGGTGGTTGCTTTTCCTTGGGCTGCTCCTTCTTAGCCGGCGGAACGTTCGGCTTAGCCGGGGCCGCGTGTTGCGCCGGTTTTGCTGGTGGTGCGGTGGCGGGCTTGGCTTCAGGTTTCGGGGCCGGCTTGTTCGGAGCGGCAGCCGGTTTTGCGGGTTGCGGATGAGCAGCCGGTGCTGATGGTTGAGCGTGCCGCTCCGGAGCCGGCGGAGCAGGCTTGGGCGCCGGTTGTCCGGGTTTGGCTGGCTGTGCTGGCCGAGCTTCATTCCTCATCGGCTCAGCAGGCCTTCCGGGCGCAGGAGTGGGCTGCGGACGATTAGGCTGCGCGTTATTAGGCTGCGCGGGAGCAGCCGCTCGTGTGGGTGCAGGAGCGCGCGCGGGAATCACGGGAGCGATTGGTTTGCCCGCAGGGATTGGCTGCGCCGCCGCAACCACGGCCGGTTTTCCGTGGTTGACCGAGGCGAATTGCTGACGGTTCTGTGCTGCGGCTTGCCGCGCCTGCAACTGGGTGGTCATGGGAGGAATGCGCTGTTCGTGGATCGCGGCAACTTCCGTGGGCAAAGGTCGGCGAGTGACGCCACCAGGGCCGTTGAAGCTGGCGCGGCTATTCGTGACGTTGACGGTGGTGTTGTTGATGATGACGGTATTCGTCACTGTGCGGTTATACACCTGGACATTGGTGACATTGGTTACGTTGTTGACGGAGCGGTTGTAGTTGAAATGATCTCCGTTCCAGTAGCCGCCCTGATAGCCGGCGCCAACGTAGCCGAATCCATAATTAACGCCGCCGTAATAGCCGATGTGCCTTCCCCAAAATCCGTAGTGGTAGCGATATCTTCCGCCCACATATCCCCAGTAGCCCGGAGTCCACAGATAACCCACCTCGGGTGGCCGCGCCCATGCGCCCGGGACCCAGTAATAGCCTTGCGGAGCATAGCTCCAATATCCCGGTGTCCAGAGGTAGCCATCACCCGGGCAATCGGGCTGAGAATATTCTGGCAGCTCGGGTGGGGCGGCGGAGGCTTCCAGCGCGGGCTGTCCGTAGCTTGAGTCCTCGTCATCGTAATTGTCGTTATCGTAGTCCTGTTCGTGATCACGATGAGCACGGTGGCGCTCGGGCTGGTCGCTCGTTTGGGGCGGCGGTGCCTGGGAATCGGCCACCTGTGTATCGCTCGCCGGAGCCAGATTGGCTGCCGCTGCCGGATCCTGTTGCGCGGGCTGCGATTGATCGGGCTGGGTCGGCTGGGTTTGGGCGGTGTTCGGATTTTGGTTATTGCACGCAACGCCAAAGCTCAGTGAAATGGATGCGGCCAGGAGAACAAGAAAAGATGCTTTGCCGGATTTGTTCATATATTTTTCCCGGGGAAATTGGATGCAAAGTTTCAGCACAAGGTTATGGAGATAATAGTTTCAGCGGCAAGTTCGATGACCCGTCATCAGAAGTTGCGGGCAATCACGAACCCGTCGCGCAGGAACAGGGCTTTGAAAGATTGTTGTTGAACACCTTGCCACTACGACAGACACTCTGTCAAATGTAATTATGAGATTGGTTCTAGAAGCCATCGCATAAATAGTCCGGAGCAGCAGGTCGAGATCCCTCAGGGGCTAAAGCCCTCGTCTTTATTGGCTCTGGACGGCACGACTGAATGTCGTGCCCTTCCCGAACCCATTTATGAGATGGCTGATGGCTTCTAATCTCCTGCGCTTGTCTCCGGGGCGGCCTCCGGTCTAAATCGAGAGTCCCACCAGGCTGCGAATCCTTGCTTAGCAAGGTTAAAGATCGTTGCACGATTCTCCGAGATGACTTTCAACCAGGCAAAGCGGCCCAGCATGGGGAAATAAATTCCGCGGAAGCATAGGCGTGCAAGAAAAATATTCACGCGATAGCCCAGCGGCTGGTCATCAAGTGCCGCGACAGCATGAGCAAGGGCTTCCGGGTTGTAGGAATGAGACCACCCATAATTCACTTCAGCATGAGCTTCATCGATGGTCATCTTCAGCGGAGTGTGTGCCATGGTGAAGGCGATGAATTCCTGCCAGTGCTTGGGCCGAGTTAAGCGGCCAGCTACATCGAGACGCTTGTAGAGCGGAGTTCCGGGCAAAGGTGTGAGCAAGCCAAAAATCGGCAGGCCTGGTGGCCAGGTTCGCACCTGCTCGAGCGTGCGCTCGGCAGCGCCGACGGTGTCGTTATCCATGCCGAAGATGAAGGAGGTGATGGCGTAGACGTTGCGCTGGGCGAGACGTTTCAGAACTGCGGCGTACTCCTCAGGCTTGTTGAATCCCTTGTTGACGTCTTTCAAATTCGCGGGATCGATCGACTCCATGCCGATGAAGATCCACTTGCCCCCGGAAGCGGAAATCAGGTCGACGAGCTCTTGATCGCGCAGCAGGTTGGCGCTGATTTGCGCAACCCAATGCACTTGCGCGCCGGCGGCGATGATGTCGCGCAGCAAGGACTTGGTGCGCTTGAGATTGATGGCGAAATTGTCGTCGATGAAGAAGACGGCGAATTGTCCACGCTCTTTCCGGCCGCGCGCCTTGAGCATTAATAGTTCATTAACGACGCTTTCGTTGGTGCGAAAACGGATGGAGTCGCCGAAGAATCCAGTAACGGTGCAAAACTCGCAGCCGTAGGGACAGCCTCGTCCGGACTCGACGGGAATGATGCGGAAGGTTCCCCAGCCCGCACCGATTTTCTGCAGCCATCGCTTTGCCACCTTGGGCACAAGGTTAAATTGCTTGAGATCGATGGTGTCCCAGGGAATTATGGGATACGGCCTGAGCGAAGGCTTTAGCTCTTTGCCAGCGGCATCGACCGGTGCGTAAATATCCTTCAACTCGCCGCGGGCCGCATCTTCCACGATTCGCGGCCAGGTGTTATCGGCTTCGCCGAGAGCGACCGCATCGGCGTGGCGAGATCCGCCGTCGCGGCCCAGGGCTTCATCCGCCATTTCCGTGACGTGAGGTCCGCCCATCACTACGGGCACGCCCGCAGCGCGCACGGCATCGGCCATTCGATACGCTTTGGCGATCATGCGAGTCATGGCGCCAATGCCGACCAGGTCAATCTTCTCTTCGCGCACATAGCGGGCAATTCCGGCCTCGTCCATCGGCTGTGCGTTGCCATCGATCAGCACAACTTTATGCTCCGCGGGGGTTAGAGACTGGAGAAGGAACATCCAGAGATGAGGCATGAAATTACGCGTAACCCCGTTGTCGGGGTTGTAGAGTAGGATTTTCAATATGTCCCTGATTTCTCTGGCGCTCGAAGAGGAGAGAGCGCCTGGTGCGGTGGCGTACCAAGTCACTATACTCCACTTCCGGTCGCCGGAGAGCTAGTTCTCCCCACCACGGGGCACACATGGTCCCAAATTGGTTACAGGACTAGCACTTTCGGATTTGGCGTTGGGCAATGCCGGTGGCTTAGAATAAGAGCACCGCGGTTGACGGGAAACTGCTACAACGCATCTAACGTGCAAGGTGCTGATTATTTTCCGTTCATTATCTAGAAATCCGGGTCCAGGAATCCGGTTGTGAATTTCGTTCAGGAATCAGTTCAGCAAAATATTATGAGGACCGAGGTTGTTATGAAAACTGTGAAGGCTTGTCTGATTGCGGGAGTGGTGGCTATTGCTTGCGCGGGCATCGCCAATGCCATGCCGCTGAATTCGTCGGCGCGCGCCGTGGTTCCTGCGGAAGTGCAGCAATTGATTTCGGTGGATTACCGCTCGCTGAAGGATTCGCCGACTGCGATGCAATTAAAGCAGCAGGTGCTGCCGGACAATCTGAAGCAGTTTGAGGAGGCGTTGAAGGGGGTGGGGATCGATCCCTATAAGGATGTCGATTCGCTCGCCTTTGCCGCGTTCCGCACTGAAAAGAGCGGGACAAAGACAATTGGCGTGGCCGCGGGACCCTTCGCCATGAAGACCGTCATAAAGAAGCTGACCGTGCAAAAGATTAAGCCGACAAAGTATCACCTGGCGAGTATTTATCCCATGGACGGCGGCATGGTGATGACTTTTCTGGATGACAGCACGCTGCTGTTCGGCGAGATGTCGGCGGTAAAGCTCGCCCTGGATACGCGCGACGGGCAAATTCTGAACATCGATTCAAACTCCACGATGTCCGACATGATGTCAGACGTTGATTCCGGGCCAGTGTGGAGCATTCTGGATCAGCAGGGAACGCAGAATGTGATGCGGTCTGCGCTGGGCGACGCCGCGAAGGTTGCTGACTACGACACAATCAAAAAGCGGTTGCTCGGTTCGCGCTACACCCTCAGCTTTGCGAGCGGCGTGAACTTCGATCTCACTGTGGTTACATCCGATTCGATTAGCGCGGCTACGCTGTCATCCTTGGTGAAGGCGGGACTGCTTTACAAGAAGATGAGTGCCAGTGCCTCGGAAAAAATCGCTCTCGATAACAGCAGTGTCGAGTCTGACGGGTCGAATGTGCAGTATCACTTCAAAGCCAGCGATCAGCAGTTCCAGTCACTGATGCACTCGGAACTCTTCGCGGCAGTGGCGCACTGACAAATCGGTTTACCGCGGAGGCACTGAGGCACGGAGAAAACCGGGCCTTGGTGCTTTTGTTTCTGAAGCAGAATTTCTCAGTGTTTCAGTGATGAAAGCGCTTGTGAGTTCATTTTGGATTTCGCGCGGCGCGCTTTTCCTTCGCCCAGCCTTCTTTTACGATCTGCTGTGCGCGGCCGATTGCGAGCGAGTCTTCGGGAACGTTTGTCGTGATGCAGGATGCCGCGCCGACGTATGCGCCTTTGCCCACGCGCACCGGGGCGACCAGAGTGCTGTCGCTGCCGATGAAAGCTCCATCTTCGATGACGGTGGTGTTTTTCTGAACTCCGTCGTAGTTGCAGGTAATGGTTCCGGCGCCGATGTTGACGCCTGCTCCAATTTCGGCGTCGCCTAGATAGGTGAGATGGTTGGCCTTTGATCCCTTGCCCAGCTTGATCTTCTTGGTTTCGACAAAATTGCCCACGTGCGCGCCTTCTCCGATAACGCTGCCTGGCCGCAGATGGGAATAAGGACCGATAACCGCGCGCGACCCGATGCCGGCTCCCTCAAGAATGCTGCCGTTGCGAATAAGGACTCCGTCGGCAATCGCGGAATCGCGAATTACAGAGTAGGAGCGAATGCGGCAGTCGGAGCCGATGCGCGTTTTGCCCAAGATCTGGACGAACGGTTCGATCACCGTATCAGGGGAGACGTCGACATCGTCATCGATCACGCAACTTGCAGGAAAGAAAATGGTGACGCCCTCGGTCATCAGCGCATGGCACTTTCGCATGCGCATCTGATAGTCGATGAAAGAGAGTTCGATGCGGGTATTGGCGCCAAGAACCTCAGTGGAGTTTAGGGTTTTCCAGACAACAACGCGCTGCCCCGCTCTGCGCAGGACCTCAGCCATATCCGTGAGGTAGTACTCTCCGTGGGGATTTGCGGTGGAGAGTTTCTCGATGTTCGAGAACAATTGCGGCGCGGCGAAGACGTAGAAGCCGGCATTGATCTCACGAATCTTCTTCTGTGCGGCGCTGGCGGATTTTTCTTCGACGATGGCCCGAACTTCCGCGCTGCCAGCGCTCTTTCTGAGGACGCGACCGTAGCCGGTTGGGTCACTAAGATCGGCGCTTAGCAAGGTCATCGCCGCTTGCTCGTCCAGGTGGAAATTGAGCAGGGACGCGACAGTTTGCGGTGTGATCTGTGGCGCGTCTCCAGACAGAACGATAACGTGGTCATACGAGTCGAGTGCCTGCCGAGCGACCATGAGAGCGTGGCCCGTCCCGCGCTGCTCCGATTGCAAAATAAAATTGATTCCAGTGTTTTCGACTGCGGCGCGGACGCGGTCGGCCTCATTACCGATGATAGCGAAGACATCGTTGGGAGAAACCACGCGCGTTGCGGCGGCGATGACATGCGCAAGCAGAGTTTTGCCGCCAACTTCATGCAAAACTTTCGGAAGTTTCGACTTCAGCCGCGTCCCTTTACCTGCGGCCATAATGGCGATGGCAACGCGGGGAGAATTCAACTTAGGATGGCCTACTTCAGGGGAAACTCGGCCAGCAGAAGATTTTGAAAGCGGGTCTGAGTTCGTGGATTTCTTCATTTTCCCCACTATACCTTGCCCACGAACGCAACAGAAAGCAGGAAGATACGAGTCGGGTACGACTGGCTATTTTCCTGTTCCGCGTAATAGAATCCATCGGCCAGAGTCCGACTCGGTTAGATCGGACAGTCTGAGGCGGACAGAGAAAGAAATGCCAAAATACGTTATTGAGCGCGAAATTCCAAACGCGGGAAGTTTAACCCCGGAACAAGTGCAGGCAATTTCGCGAAAGTCTTGTGGCGTACTGAAGAACCTTGGTCCACAGATTCAGTGGGTCGAGAGTTTTGTTACTCAAGACAAAATTTATTGCGTCTACATCGCTCCCAACGAAGCGATGGTACGGGAGCACGCGAAGCAGGGTGGCTTTCCCGCGAATCGGGTTTCCGAAGTGAAACGGATGATTGACCCGACTACCGCGGAAGCTTGATCGCCAGGTTTGATCGCTAGGTTGGTTACAGACCGAGTCCCCCATCCACCGCGAGTATCTGACCGGTGATGAACTGCGGCGCGGTGGCGAAGAAGAGAACGGCCGAAGCAATTTCGTCTCCGCTGCCATTTCGCAGCATGGGCGTCCGCTTGGCCATACGCTTCAGGAACCCAGCCCCATACTTCTCGTCGCCGAGATCGATCACCCCGGGAGCGACTGCGTTGACGGCAATTTCCGGGGCCAAAGCCATTGCCATGACTTTGGTCAGCATATGGAGGGCGGCTTTGGAGGAACAGTAATGTGCGTGCGTGGGCCACGGACGCAGGCCGCCGAGCGAACCCATGTGTATGATTTTGCCTTCGATCTTCTCCGACGGCTTCGATCGCGGGCGCTTTCGTCGCATCCACTTTAAGGCTTCGCGTGAAACCAGAAAGGGCCCACGCGTGTTGGACGCGAACATCGCATCCCACTGGCGCGTGGTCAGGCGCTCGAAGTCAACGTCGGCATAGATCGCGGCGTTGTTGACCAAAACGTCGATGCAGCCCAGTTCGCGTCCGGCATCTTTCATCATCGATTTAACGCTGGCTTCGTCGGTGACGTCGCAATGCAGGGCGAAGGCGCGCACACCCAAGCTTGAGAGATCGACCACGGTGTGCTGCGCCTCGCGGGCGGAATTGCGAAAGGTGATGGCAACATCGGCGCCAGCCCGGGCGAGAGCTAACGCGGAAGCGCGTCCAAGACGCTTGGCGCCGCCGGTGATGAGGCAGGTTTTGCCGCGCAGAGGCTTGTATTCGGGATCGAGCATTTCCGGATTTTACTCCCGCCACCAAGCGGGACCTTCGTGCGGACTTTCGCGCCTCTTTTTTCTTGCCAGAGGGAGTAGCGTTGGCGCTACAATCCCCCCGTGCCAGAATCCCCCAAAGTGGTGGTTTACTCGCGGAAAGGATGCCATCTTTGCGAGCTCGTGAAGGAGAGCCTCTCCAAGCTTTCCCGCCGCGGCGGATTCACGTGGCAGGAGGTCGACGTCGATAGCGATAATGAACTGCGGCGGCAGTTTAATGATGAAGTCCCTGTTGTGTTCATCGACGGGCGAAAAGCCTTCAAGTACCGCATGGACGAGCAGGAGTTTCTGCGTAAGTTGGCCAGCTAGCCCCGGCACCACCGATGATGAATCTTCACTGCTACTAGTAAAGAGTCGCGCTTCGCGCGACCGGACAGCCGCGGGCGGCTGTTCCCGTTCAGAATGATTGTTGACACTCGATAGAGTGTCGAAATGCAAGTTC
>DAIUEW010000089.1:0-14825 GCA_036844925.1 Candidatus Sulfotelmatobacter sp. | reverse complement strand
TTCAACACTTCTGGGTAAGTATTGGTGTTGTAAGCTTCTGCATTGGCTTTGTTCTCCCAAAGACTGATCGCAACCACATCTAGGCTGCCGGGATTTGACAATGTGATTTCGTCCTTGAAGCCCTTCTGCTTGCGAAGTAAAGGAAGAACGTCGTTCTCAAAAGTACGGGTGTAATCAGAAAGCATATTGGATTTCAGATGAATCGATACATTGCGTGCAAACATGGCAACCTCCTTAGGTTGGGGTTGCTAAGAAAGAAAACTTCAGATGGGCTGACTTAGTTCAGGGGACCTGAAAGAGTAAGAAGAGGTAGCTTGCTCATCTACAATGCTAGGCTTGTGCGCTACTGTTGTCAACTGCGGCTGGAACCGCTTTAAGTTGGCCGACTTCCGGGGAGGGCTGTTCAACGAACGCCCAACGACTCCGAACCGGAGCCTGACTTGCTGCGTGAACCCGTTCGAAAAGTAGATGTGGCGCAGCGGGTGGATGAACTACTTTTCCGTACGAATATACGGCTGCGATCGATACCCGGTTGTAGCTAGGGATGGCTACCCCCCTACCTAGGTAGGGTCCGGAGGAACAGGCCGGAATGGATTATCAGTTATCGACAGCGCGGAAGAAGGAGTTCGGAAAGGAGGGGAGCCTCAGCGCCCTTGCAATCAAGAAGGGGCAGACCGTGCAAAGGCCTCCGGACTGCAGGAAATAGGCACTGTCCGGTGTGATGGCTTGCGGCGAGGAGTTCAAGATCGCGCATCGACAGCAAACTGGCTCGAAGAATTGCTCCCCCTAGGTACAGACCGGGCGTCCTCCGCCACGCCGGCATGAAATGAAGACCCGCGCCTCAAGGAGCCATCCAAGAACGTGACACGGCATCATCTGCCAGATCCGTGGTTGCCAGGCCATTTTCGAAGCACCAGGGTTTCACCGTGTGCCGATCGGTGGAGATCACATCCACCGGAGATGAGCCGGCTAGCGTCGCCACGTGCAAGTCTGCTATCTCGCTGAAAACCTGATCTCTGCCAGATCGAGTTCCAAGATAGGCCGATGTCAACGTCCCGACCACGAGAATGACGGCTGCCGGCCGACTACGAAATTCAAATCGGAGGCGACCAGATTTCTTACGGCGAAGGTGGGCCGGTAATGGTGGGGTCGCAGGTCGTGGGGGAATATACCAGGCAAGGCGTGCTGGCTAATGTGGACAAGGATCCGGGGACTCCATGGCGTGTCACGTTTGACAGCAATCCCCAACCGCAAGCGTTTTGGCTCTTCTCCGTAAATGCCTGCGGCTCATACGGATTCGGCGATCTCACAATCCTCCACTCCGGAAGCACCGAGCCGCTTGGTGAAGTCACTTTGACCTCTAACGGCAAAGCTGTGAAGCTCGCCAAGGGCAGCGCGATGCTTTTGCGCGTGGATGGCAGCGGGCCCGAGGAGGCACAGGCTCGCACGACTCCTTCGCGAGAGATAGGGCAATAACGAGTTCGCGGGTTGCAACGGAGTTGGTTTCGTAAAGCCAGGTTCGGCTTAGCCCGCGATTCACTTCTTAAGCCATAGTACCCCGGTTGGAAATCTTTCTTTAGACCAGCCTGGAATAAAAGATCAGAAAGTCTGTTATCTCCACTGAAACTCATGCAACTCAAAATTAGGGAGACACACATGAGGCAAGTAGGAGTGGCATTGGCCGCGTGCTTGATGGCTGGCACTTTCGCCGCCGGGCAGGGCAGTGACGCACCGAGCAGCACCAAGAGCAAGAGGCTTAATTCCGAGGCCGTGGCAGCTCGTTTGTCGGAGATGCAGAAGGCACTCGAGGCTCAACAACAACAGATTCAGCATTGAGAAAAGGTGAACCGTGGCCGAATCCAGTGGGGACCGCAGTTTTCTTACGTAGACCGCAACACCTTGGTCGGGGGTGGGCAGAGAGCCGCACGGGCTGGATGGAATGATCTTTACTTCGTTCCGCTACTACCTACCGTAGCGTGTGCGAGCCTCACCCCCGCGATTGCTCTCTCCTTTGGCGCGGGGGTGAGGGCCTTTCACCGCGTCCACGAATTGAGATTGGAACAAAGACACGCTGCAAATCTAGAAGAGGTATGGCGATGGTAAATCCTTTTGATCTTAAGACGGCACTTCTGGCCAAGCACGCGCAACATGTCGTGCTAATCCATTTTCCAATCGCGCTGTTCATCACGGCGGTGGTATTCGACCTTATCGCGCAATGGACAAAGCGACGTGGCCTGACGCATGCAGCCTATTACAACCTGCTGATGGCGGCGATTTCGACTGTTCCGGTTCTCGCTACCGGGCTACTCGCGTGGCGGTTCCAACTCGAAGGACAGAAACTGAAGGGCATCTTATTGCTGCACCTCGTTCTCGCGTGCGTTTCTACGGTGATGATCTGGCTGGTGTGGTGGGTGCACTTCCGCGCTCGACGACGGACAGTATATTTGCCGAGTTATCGACTGGCGGTCGAGCTCCTGGCAGTCGCCGTTGTTGCGGTAACCGGGCATTTGGGTGGCTTTCTCAGCGGCGTAAACCTACCAGGATAAATGCCCCGAGGGGTCCCAGCTTCCAGTTCGTAGACTGACGGCAAACCGGGACTGAAAAATGTTTCCTTTATCGAAACGTTTCTCTGTCCACTTTCCCCTTCGACTTTTCAGGGAACAATCTCGTCCGGTCCTACGGCAGAAAGTTTTTGTTCGCTTTTCGATTTGTTCGGGAATAAAAATACGTCGCCTCAGTTATCCACTCAGAACGTTACAAACTACGGAGGGCAAATGCCAGACAAGAAGCAAGATCTTATCGATCAGACGTTGCAAGACCTCAACAACGACGGAGTCGATCGTCGTGGGTTCCTGAAGTGCATGGCATGGGCGGGTACCGGGCTGGTCTGGACCATGAGCGGCGGCATTCCGGTGTCCCGGGCCTTCGCCAAGGGGTACGGCAAAGATGCCGGCAAAGGCGCGGATTTCGCCTTTGTACAGATCAGCGACAGCCACATCGGTTTTAACAAGCCCGCCAACCCCGACGTCACCGCAACTCTGCAGACGGCGATCAACAAGATCAACGCCATGCCCAACAAGCCGGATTTCATCATTCACACCGGTGATCTGAGTCAACTCTCGAAGCCGAGTGAGTTCGACACGCTGGATCAGGTATTAAAAGGAGCGTCTGCAAAACAGATTTTCTTTGTGCCGGGTGAGCACGACATGCTGACTGACAACGGCGAGCAATATCTCCAGCGCTATGGGAAGGGTACCAAGGGCACTGGGTGGTCCAGCTTCGATCACAAGGGTGTGCATTTCGTTGGTCTCGTGAATGTAGCCAATTTGAAAGCTGGAGGCATGGGGTCGCTCGGTCACGAACAACTGGAGTGGCTTGAGGACGATCTCAAGGGCCGCTCTGCCAGCACTCCGATCGTGCTCTTTGCACACATCCCGTTGTGGACCATCTATCCAGATTGGGGATGGGGAACCGACGACAGCGAACAAGCCTTGTCTTACGTCAGGCGTTTCGGTTCCGTGACAGTGTTGAACGGTCATATTCACCAGATCATGCAGAAAGTTGAAGGCAAGGTTTCGTTCCACACCGCGATGTCGACCGCCTTCCCTCAACCTGCACCGGGATCCGCACCCTCAGCCGGACCTATGAAGGTGCCAGCCGACCAGTTGCAGCGGGTGCTGGGTATCACCGATGTGAACTATCTAATCAGCGGTCGCAGCCTCGCGGTCGTCGATTCACCACTCGGGGAATCGGGTTCTTCGGCTTCAGGAAATGCAAGCGCACCCCTGGCGGTAGTTGACTCGATACATGGCTAAAGACCGAGAGGGATCCGGTCGCAAACAAAGAAGATCAAGCAAAAACAGAAACTAGAAAGGAAACAGGACAATGACGAGGAAAAATATGTGGGTTGCAGGTGTGGCGACGCCGGTAATGATTGCGATGCTAATACTGTTCGCTGGCTCACCGAGCGTCAAGGCGAATGACCAGCCCTCCGCGGCAAACGCGGCGGTGAAGATCGATAACTTCGTTTTCGGGCCGCAGACGATCACAGTGCCTGTCGGGGCGACCGTTACCTGGACAAACGTTGACGACATTCCCCATACGGCCGTAAGCACAGATGGGGTGTTCAAGTCCAAGGTGATGGATACGGACGAAAAGTTCTCCTACACGTTCACCAAGGCTGGTACGTATTCGTACTACTGCTCGGTCCACCCGAAAATGACCGGCAAAGTCGTGGTGCAGTGAGCTCAGACTTCTAGCGCGTTAGAGAATAACGCTCTGCCGCGTAGAGTGCACGAATATGACTGTAGACTCGCCACAATTCGCTGCAAGGGAAGTAGCAAACGATGACCTGGATCTAGTCCACGCCAGCAAGGGCGGAAACATTGCCGCTTTCGAGCAACTCGTAAAGCGATACGATCGCAAACTTCTCCGGATTGCTCAAAGCATCACGCACAACAGGGAAGACTCGCAAGATGCAGTTCAGGAAGCATTTTTGAAGGCCTTCCAGAACTTGGGCGCATTCCGCGAGGATTCCAAATTCTCCACCTGGCTCTTTCGCATCACTGTGAACCAATCGCTGATGAAGCTGCGCAAGCAACGCACCACAAGAGAGGCGTCTTTAGATGAGGACTTTCAGGCCGATGGTGACATGCTTCCGAAAGAGGTCAGTGACTGGGCTCCTAATCCGGAACAGCTCTACTGGGCGTCTGAATTACGACACATCCTAATCAAGTGCTTGGAAGAGCTAAACCCAATCTTGCGAACGGTCTTTGTGTTGCGGGATATTGAAGGACTCACCATAGATCAGACAGCAGAAGTGCTGGACGTGAGTCATTCTGCGGTGAAGGCACGGCTATGGCGAGCTCGGCTGCAGCTTCGCGAAGGCCTGAACAAGTACTTCAGCAAGCAGACACACTTTGCGCGAGCGCAGTTATTCCCTTCAGGCAGACAAACAGGTCGGATTCTTGGCCTTTTTGCCGAGTGCTTGCGCAACTCGATGGAGAAGACGTACCCGATCAATGTTGCCGAGTCTGAGATGCATGCGGCGACTCGTACGGCAGCAACCGACAGTGTCAACCATTGCCTCAACAATGCGTGATTCACGATAATTTCATCAGTTTCCACCACGCAGTACTCTCTACTCCGCGCTCCTAGTGATGTTCCCAGCTATGTGTTTACGAGATCTCGACAAACAGTTGACAATCAAATGACATTCTGTCCGTATCTCGCCCTTAATCGCCGCGTCTAACTACCATGCATTGTGAAAACAGTTGATAAGTGAGGCTCAGGACAGACTTGTGGAATAAAGTCTCACGAGCACAGTTATCAAGGTTGAACAATGCAAACATTTCAATATATGGAGGAATCATGAAAAAGTCGTATTTAACCGCTGTACTTACTCTGACTTGCCTGCTTGGGTTGGGCGTAAGTGCCCGTGCTCAGGACACCGAGGGAGTTCGTGTGAAAGTTCCGTTTGAGTTCGTCGCTGGATGCACGACCCTGCCTGCGGGCACGTACACCGTTGGCCGCCTCTCTGTTGACGCATATTCGAGCATAGAAATTAGCGGCCGCGGCAACGGCACGTTTGTTCTCCCCATCGCGGTCGATGGAACGTCTGCTGGGCAACCAAGGCTTAGGTTCGAGCTGGTAGGCGGCAAGTACTTCCTGAGCGAAGCTGACACACCGGGAGGTATCTATACCTTCGCGTTACCGCGAGCGATGGTCGCGTTGGCACAGGTGAAGGATCAAGGTACTGCGTCTTCCGGTGGCACTAACTGAGTCGAAGACCACATCAGCATTCATACGGTTGTGGGGGGAGTTCCGGGATAAGAAGTACATCAGTCGACCTAGACTCTCCCTTCATTCCGCAATAACGGCGTCACGGTAGAAAAGAAACAACGGGATTCAGCAACGTCGTACAAATCATAAAGGATTGTTAGGAGGACAACTTGAAAAAAGCACTTTTATTGTTCGGGCTGCTCATGACGTTGACGATTCCGTCGGGGTTGTGGGCTCAGCAGGCCGGCTATTCCCAGACCAACCTGGTCTCCAATATCGCCGGCGTAGCCACTACCACCGATTCTCAACTGTTGAATCCTTGGGGGATTTCTGTTCTTCCGGGCCAAGATTTCTGGGTCGCCGACAACAACAGCGGCGTCTCCACGCTCTATGACCAGAGTGGCAAGAAGGATACCGGGCTGATCGTAACTATACCAGGAGCCAGCAGCAATCCGAACGGCAACTGCAGTCCTGGTTGCCCGACGGGAACTGTGGCCAATGCTAGCGGCTCTTACTTCTCCGGAGGGTCTTTTATCTTTGATACCGAAGACGGCCTCGTTGTCTACTGGAATGGTTCCAGCAACACCGCAATCGTCGGTAAAGACAATTCTGCCAGCGGCGCGGTTTACAAAGGTCTCGCATTGCTCGGCACTAACCTGTTAGCAGCCAACTTCAACAGCGGCAAGGTAGACGTCTACGATTCGAACTACACCCTCACTTCGTTGGGGGGCACTTTCACCGATCCAAACCTTCCCGCGGGTTTTGCTCCTCACGGCATTCACGTTATCGGTAACCAAGTCTACGTCGCCTACGCGATGCAGGATACGCCCAAGCACGATGCCGTTCCCGGCGTTGGCGCAGGGCAGGTGGATGTCTTTGACAGCAACGGGAATTTCGTGAGCACCTTTGTTGCGGCAGGATCCAACAATAATCTAAACGCGCCGTGGGGAGTGGTGGCGGCTCCAGCAAGCTTCGGAACCTTCGCCGGCGATATCCTCGTAGGCAATTTCGGCGACGGCACGATTAGTGCTTTTGAAACGACCGGAAAATTCGTCGGGCAACTCACTAACTCCTCGGGCAAGGTGCTGGTGAATCCAGGCTTGTGGGATATGGTGTTTGGCGGAGGTGGCGGTGCCAATAATGATCCAGGCGTTGCTGGCACCCTTTACATCACCGCTGGAGGCAGCGCCGGGCAACCGAATTTTCCAACCGGCGGCAGCGCAACTGCTGTGTTCGCGAGCCTGGCTCCGGCGGCTGCTGTCGGCGCAGGATTCTCCTTGAACCTCTCGGCGATGAGCACCACGCTTAATCAGGGAGGTTCAGCTACGGTTATGGTTAGCGCTGCAGCAGTCGGAGGATTCAACAGTCAGATTACGCTTACCTGCTCTGCGCCCGCCGGGTTGAACTGTTCTTTCAGTCCTTCAACCATCTCTCCCGGATCGAGCGCGGCGTCCTCCACTTTGACCATCTCTGCTGCTTCGACGCCGCCTCCCACGGGTTACAACGCGGCCGGTATGTTTGTCCTCATGCCTGGTCTGGGCCTCTTTGGAACGCTGCTGACGAGTCGCAAACGGAAACTGCTTGCGCGTAAGAGCGTGCAATGGGTGAGCCTAATGGGCTTGACGCTTGTTATCTCACTGTTCGCTCTTGGATGCAGTGGCAGCAGTAATTCAAACAAACCAACAACCCCTGTATCTCAACAAGCTACCGTCATGGTGACGGGCACATCCGGCTCAGTGAGCCATTTCGCCGCCGTAACGGTCACCATCAAGTAACAAGACGACTTGGTCAAGGGTGCACTGTAGTGCGCCCTTGCCCAGGATGTCCTCTTGACCCATGTTGGTTCGGGTTGACTGCTAAGAATCGCCAGGAAACGCACAGGAGGCAAGAGTGGTGGAACTAACGTCTTACGGACTTACAGGGGTGACCGCAGTGCTGGTTATATCGTTCTGTTTTGCCTACGGTGGTGAACTCCCACGGACTCGCGAGAAGTCCTCGTACGATCTAATCAACAACGCACATCTGAATGATTCTCCGCTGGTCGAGACTGGGGCGCGAATCCTACGGTTCCGGGGGGATGTGGGTAAGCAACAAGAGACTGCTCCGGCATCCTTGCTGCAGAAAACATCGCGGGTTGAGACAGGCCACGGCGCAATCTACAGCGGTAGTTTTCGAAACGATCGTGGGGCACTAGAGGCCTTGCATGGCTGACGCGGCTGCTTCCGTACAGGCATTACACACGAGGTCCATGCCGCTACTGGCTCATCTGGAGGAGTTGAGAAAGCGAATCATCTTTTCAGTCCTTGGGGTACTTGTCGGATTTATCTCATGCTGGCACTTTGCAGATCGCATTTTTGGTTTAATGCAGCAACCCATTATTGGGGCGCTACGGCACCACGGCATCGGCGGCGGGCTGGTGTACCTAAACCCAACTGAGCCCTTCAATCTCTATCTTGAGGTGGCGCTTGTAGGCGGACTATTTGCAGCCTCTCCATTCGTGTTCTATCAATTGTGGCTGTTCATCGCGCCTGGTCTGTATCGCAAGGAAAAGCGCTACGTTCTGCCCTTCTTACTAAGTACGGTCGTCTTGTTCATAGCCGGGGGACTCTTCGGTTATAAGATGGTCTACCCTGCGTCCCTCGACTTCCTGGTTGGCTACGGCCAACGATTCCAACCCATGATTACGATCGGAGAATATACGAAGCTGTTTGTGACGATCATCGTAGGTCTCGGGCTGATTTTCGAGATGCCAATTCTCGTGTTCTTTCTGGCCCTAATGCGAGTGATCACCGCCCGCTGGATGTTGCGGAATCTCCGATATTCCATCGTCGCCATTTTCGTTGTTGCGGCAATCATCACACCCACTGCCGACATCCTGAACATGTGTCTTTTCGCCGCCCCAATGCTAGCCCTTTACGCCCTCAGTATGGGGGTGGCGTGGGTGGTGAATTCCGCCCGCAGGCGTGCAACCGGCGCCGCCCTCTAGCCTGCAGTGCTGCTTTCCCTTTAGTCAAATCCGAGGTCCCGCGGTGCGGAGTAGATATTCCTGGTACGAATATGTCGTTGACCTTGGGAATAAAAGGCCGCCCCGCCGAGTTTTGTAGATAGCAAGATCACAGTTGCAGGCCAGGATAGATTGGAGATGAAAGCATCTTGGCCACTTATCCGGTGTCTCTGTTCCGACTATCGCGACGAGATTGTCAACGGCTCTTACAAAGAGTTGACAATCAAATGACATCCTCGATGTCTCTCGTCATTGATCGCCCGTGTCTAACGCACAGTACTGCTGGAACAAAATCATAAGCAAAGAAATTGGAGCACACACATGAAGAAAAAAGTTCTCCCAGACAGCATTAGTCGTCCAGTAGACCGCCGTTCTTTTTTGAAGGGTGGCCTTCTGGCAGGAGGCGCAGCAGTGGGCGCCGGTTTGTTAGCAACTGGACCTCTGGCCCGTGCACAGGCCCAGACACAAAAAAGCGGTCCCCTGAATGCGGGCGATGTCGCCATCCTCCGTTTTCTGGCGGCTGCAGAACTGATCGAGTCGGACCTTTGGACACAGTATGCGGAACTCGGCGGCATCGGCATAAATCCACCCATTGAGGTCGACCCGACCCAAACGTTGAACAACTATCAGGTGGCGTTGTCGAATCTCGATTCCGATGGCCCTCAATACATAACCAGCAACTGGAAGGATGAAATCACCCACGCCACCTTCCTCAATGCCTATCTCGAGTCCAGAGGAGCCGAGCCGGTCAACTTCGACGAGTTCGAAACCTTGCCGGGAAGCACCGCTCAAGGATCAACGGGCATTGGGCGCCTTACGAACCTCATGAATCTCACTGTCGACACCAGTTGGTACGTTCGCTATCGCAGCGCGACCAATCCGGACCTCGGTGCCACCTTCCCCCAGGCGATCACACTCAACGGGGTGACAGCCATTCCCAGAACCGATGCCGACTTCGGTACTACCGACCCCACTTTCAACGTTCCCGGTAACGCACATATTCAGGCAATCGCGAACGTGGCAGCCTTTCACTTCGGATATATCGAGCAAGGCGGTTCGAGTCTTTACGCATCCCTGATTCAAAAAGCGACGGATCTGGAAGTGGTTAAGATCCTGTTTGGCATCGGCGGAGATGAGGTCGCGCACTTTCTGGAATGGGTGGATTTTTCGGGCAACGCAGTTCAACCCCCGGTGGCGCCGTTTACGGATGCCATATCCGGCCTGACATTTCCCAATTTTTTCAGCCCACTCAATCCGCTGATTCAGCCCAGCCTGATCTTCCCGGTCCCTACTGAATTCAAGCCCAACCTTCCCCCTGTCTCGATCATACGTCCGCTGACCGATAAATTTGGGGGCGCCGTGGCGACAATCAAAAGCTTCACTGCAGATGGACTATTCATCGGCCAAAGCGAGAAGTTCTTCAAGACAGTGCAAGCGATGGCTGTCAACGCCGATGATGCGGTGCGCTTAGCGTAGTAACCTGAACCCCTAACTGTCCGCCTTATGCGGATCGCTTGTTGTTTAAGTGGGGGCGCCGCACCTGAAACACGGGTCGCGGCGCCTGCCTTTCACCAACCACGCATTGTTTGCACGTCTTTCGACGAGAAATTGAGGAGCATATATGTTAGAAGGTCTGTTTCAACCGATGCATCTGCTGATCATTTTCGGAATTGCTCTGTTAGTGTTCGGACCTAAGAAGCTTCCCGAGCTAGGCAAAGGAATCGGAGAAGGCATCCGTGGCTTCAAGTCAGCGATGAAAGCCGACGAAGAGAAGCCAGCCAGCACAACACCGACCGTCGCTAACGACCAAAACGCAACCAAGGGGTGAATCGTGGGTTTTGGCATGGAAATCCTGTTCGTGCTTATCCTCGGGCTCTTGGTGCTAGGCCCAAAGCGGCTGCACACAATGCTGGCCCACGTGGCGCGGGCTAAAGTGGAACTCGAGAATGCGACGCGTGGCCTAAAATCTCAACTCGCCGCAGAACTCGATGCTGCGCGTGGAGCCGGCAAAACCGATTACTCGCATGAATCAGATGGGGACTGTGAACTTTGTCTGACGCCCGAATCTGCATCGCAGTCTCGGGAACCTGCGGAGGACGTCCTGATAGGGAGCTGAACAACGAGCTGAACAACGACATCAGCGTTTTCAAGACCGAAGGGCTCGGTCAACGCCTCTCGGCAGTCATTATTCACGTTTCACCATGTTTTGAAAGGAGCATTATGAAAGCTTTTCGCCGTAGTTCTCCTGACCTTAGTACTGGCTACGCTCTTTGCGGTCGCCTCGGACCAGCGTCAGCCGCCGGGCCGCGCGGGCAACCCGGCGCTTGTTTTCAGCCTGCCTAATCAAGTAACGAAAGATCATTTGTGATCACCGTATCGCTATTGTGGAATGCAAAATGAGGCGCATGATGAGTTCGTCCATGCCCATGAGTCAAACCGCACCAAATCCTGGCGTCACCAGATTGGCTGATCCAGCAAACTCCACTCCCGCGCCGGGAAGAGTTCTTGTCGTCGAGGACGATCCTACCGTGCAAAAAGCACTGAAGCGCCTCTTCGAGGTTGAAGGATACGCTGTGGAGATTCACGGTGATGGACAGTCTGCGCTGGAAAGGTAGCAGGCACCGCGTGGGTGGCGTTATTCCCGATTACGCTCAAAACCCCAAGCTGACGGGCGAACAGACGGCGCAAGCTTGTGAGATCGCCTGGTTTCGTCAACTGACAAATGGACTACTTGCGCAAGCGGCGATATACTGCGCCGCAGTATGGAAAACGCGTTGACACGACGTGCGGTTCTCGTCGGGCATTTGGAACTGACCGTGCCCGCGATAGCTGGGATTCTGCTGGTGCCCTTCTTCGGATTGCGGATGTTCGGCCCGTCTCTCTTTCTCTATTACCTTCTGGCCGGGATCGCGCTGGCATGGCAGTGGTACTCAGTTGCGGCGCCAAGTTGGAAAAAATGGCTAGTGGGGAAAGGTGTTCCTCGGAAGGAAGCAGATAATCTTGCACATCGAGCTGGCCTTGCGTGGCCAGCAGGGATTGCTGGCATTGGCTTTTTTGCGCTTCATACCACTGCCGCAGCGATCTGTGGAATCCACTTGGGTCCGTGGCTGCTCAGCCGCTGGTATGCTTGGATACTGCCTCTCTTGGGAATGTCGAGCCACGCTCCTACGGGCAACGACTGGCTTCAGCATTTTGAATTAACAAGCATTGTGCCAGCGTTGGTTGTCGGTTATCTCCTGTCTAGATATTCAGGGAGGTTGGCGACTTACGCTTGGGTTCTGCCCACAGCCATTCTTGTTTATAAGCTACTGACGTTTACCGAGCCTCAGGCTTCGGTGCTTGCACCCCACTCTTCGATGCGATGGGAGTATTTTTTCGTCATTCAACGAAGAATGCCGACTTTTGCTCTCGGGTTCGGTGGTGTTGACCCTATCCGCGTTGGGGTGCAGATAAACGTGGTCGCACCCTTTTATGCGGGTCTGGCGTACAGCGCTGGGGCAATTGCAGAAACACATGATTTATTGAAGAGAATCTTCGGCAATTCCCGCATACAACCTGAAACAGAGATAACTCAGATGGAAGAGAACGCTGAAGGTCGCGTTGTGAATGAACACGAAAATCCCGCCCACGAAATCGACTGACAATTCCAATTGTTGCAAAATCCCCATTTCACTCATTGAGTTGCTCAGATCGATCGTTGGGTGGTGAAATGTCGACGGACCAACTGGTCTTCGAGGCCGTAAAGCTTTGGGGAGGTCTTTCCCGCTAAGTAATCGTCAAGACGAGGCTGCCGCTGGTCCCGCCGCTGGTACAGCCCAAATCTCCCGAGTTCCCGCTCGGAGTGTTGACTGCCACATCGGCTGTTCCAGGGGCGGAGATCACGGCGGTGGTGATCGTCACCTGCAACTGCGTACTGCTTGTGACTACCGTGCTGAGCTTCGTCCCGTTGATAACCACCACAGAAGACGAAACAAACCGAGCACCATACACATTGAGAACAAAGCCCGGCTGCACTTCAGCGAGCGTAATCGTGCTGGCAGAAAGAGATCCAATGATCGGGGCTGGCCGAGCACTGCTGCACAAGGGATTGAGTGCGTTGCATCCTTGGAACACTAGCGAGGCGAGCAGAAGCGCACTGAGAGGCCGCAAGAAGGCGCTGATTCTTTTCATATGGGATCGTACCATTGGCTGGAGTAAATGCGGATGGTTACCCAGCCGGACCCTATCCAACGGTTTGCGACTCTTCTAGTCGGCAGCGAACTCGGAAGGCTGTCGATATGTAAGCCGCCTTCTGGAATGCGCTTTTCTCGCTCCCGACATTGTCGAAGCGATCCTCGACGGACGCCAGCCGTCTGCTCTGACCTTCAGACAGCTGACTCAGCGCTCGCCGTTTAGTTGGATCGAGCAACGGCGAGAACTCGGGTTTCCCTCGCTGGAGCAGACGGCAATGACGTGAGCCGCTCACCCTAAAGTTCGAGGCCTTGTATAGGCACATGCCGCTGAACCGGACGGAGTAGCAACCAGTGCAACCGTCACCGCACAAGTCTAAGTAGATTCCCTGTTCCAAGTCGCAGCAGGGAAATTCATTCCCTGATACGGCCCTGTTAACTCCCTGTTACGATTTCAGACAAACGCGCTGCTTTCTCCAGCAAAATGTGCGGGTTAGAGAAAGAAGGGTGCAATTTCGAGAGCACAATCTCGCAAATTCCCCGTATTTTTCCCTGTTAGCAGGGAATTCTCGCGGAGAAGAGTTAGCGCGAGACTGCGCGCTCCGCCACGCAAGGTTGAGGAGATGATCGATGAAACAATCGAGGATCTCCACACAATTGCTGCCTTTCTGCAGGAACTTCAGAAGCTGAAAGCGCAGAATGATGACAAATTAAAGGCACTGATCAAACTCCTAAAAGGCGATCCGGTTCTGAAGAAGCACAAGGTTCTCATTTTCAGCGGTGCGCGCTGGATCACCGGTGCTTGTATTCCCGTCGATGCGAGCAAAGGCAACTCTCCTGATGCGCGCTCGTGAGAGCGCGCATCAGCGTGTCAAAAAAGGCGGCCCTCCCGATGCGAGCGAGCCGCGCCAGGTCTACAAGGGACGATCAATCGTACCCTCCTGCCAGACAGCGTCGTAACGCACCTCGTCGCCGGGCACCACGTACGCATTGAGAATGTAAAGCCGCCAACCTTCTGTCCATAACTTGTTGTACTCAGTCTGGAAACTCGACAACGTCCAGTCGTAGACTTGGATTTCGCCATGAACCGCCGGCCGCCAAACCGCGTTGTAGCGCACCGTCCCGTCGGATATGACATACGAATCGAGAATGTACAGGCGCCAGCCTTCCGACCATAACTTGTTGTACTCGGTCTGGAAGTCGGAGAGCGTCCACCCATAGACCTGGGTTTCGCCGGAGTCCCCCGGCCGAAACACCGCGTTGTAAAGCACATCGCCGTTTGGAAGGACGTACGATTGAAGAATCGACAGACGCCAGCCCTCGGGATATAGCGTGTTGTAGGTATCGTGGAACGTCGTGTAGTCCACTCCGTAGAGCTGCTGCTCACCCAGATTCCCCGGCCGAAACACTGCGTTGTAGAGCACGTCGCCGCTGGGCAGCACGTACGACTGAAGAATGTACAAACGCCAGCCTTCCGGATACAGCGTATTGTACGTGCTTATGAAATCCGCGTAGGTTACGCCGTAGAGCTGCTCCTCAGCGGTATTTCCACCCGGCCGCCATACTGCGTTGTAAAGGACGTTGCCGTTGGACAATACGTACGATTGAAGACTGTACAGACGCCAGCCCTTTGTCCATAGCGCGTTATATTTGGTCCGGTAATTTGCGTACGTCCATCCGTAGACTTGGATTTCACTGAGGCTCGTGTACCCGGTGGTCGAACAGGTGCCGCCTTTGGTGTTGTCGATGACAGGGGGGACCGGTCCGAAGGGTAGTGTGATTGAGCTGGCGTTGTCACACTGGTCGACCAGTTCGTCCCATCCCTGAAAATTGTTGACTGCTGGATCGGCGGAGGCTTCGAAGATTTCGTG
>DAIUEW010000088.1:0-15278 GCA_036844925.1 Candidatus Sulfotelmatobacter sp. | reverse complement strand
TCGGCGTCCACGAACCCGAGCACGATCTCGGCCGGCAGCCCCGAAGCCGCAGAAACGGCCAGCATATTCGCCAGCAGGGTGCCGTTGTCCCAACCGAAATGGCGATAGGTGCGCGCCTGGTACTTCCAGGCGTTCCGCCAGTATGTTCCGGTGCAGATGATCGTCGCGGGCGCGTGAGCCACCGCGGGTTCCATCGCCGTCGCCTGAGCCAGGTTTCTGCGAAAATCACCTTTTCGCAGAAGCCGTAGCGATACATCCGCCGGATTGAAGTGATACACGCCGGCATCCAGGCCCGCGAGATCGCCAGTCACGACGTACAGCTCGATCTCGTAGAGGGCTCCGGTGCAGGCTGCGGCGCGAAAGTAGATTTCTCCGCCTGGATGTGCGCGCTCTTTGGTAATCCCCGCCGAGAAATAGAGAATGCGCGCCAGATCCCGAAGGTCAGGGACCGAATCGGCCCGCGATGAGGACGCTGGTTCTGAGATCGCGGAGAGCGCGGCCACCCCTGTTTGCGGCACGTCCCGCGGCAGTGAAAACGGGTCTATCTTCGGATAGATTTTGAAAGGCTGCGGCCGATTCGCCCAGTCTAGGAAGTGAGGATTGTTACGAATACTCCAGGAGGAGTGCTTCGTGCCATCGTGATACTTCCAAGTCGCCTCCATGTCGCGGTTGTTCATCGGTCACTACGTTAGACTAGCACCTGCAGTGGATCACGGGCTGCAAGCAATGAACCTGCGACTGCGGATTATGCCTGGATCACGGGCTACTCTGAAGTAATCCCAAGGTAAGAGTTGCCGACGACTCGACAATTGGCCAGTCGCCAGCATCACGGTCGCCCCCGATGAAGGAGACTGCTAACTTCGGCTACTAATGTTAGCGCGAGAACACTGCTCCGTGCGGCAAGCCTGACCCTTTCCATCCGGGCGGCCACTCGCGATTTTCGAAGTTGAAACCGGAGTTGCCGTCGATATCGCGAAAATTCTCATCCACTTTGGGAGCGCCGGACCGCCTCTTTTTGAGGATCGAATTTCAGCAGGCCGGAAATGTTCGCAATACTGCGACGATATTGGCGGTGCTCGTGGCGACTAAGTTTCCAAAGCCGATCTGACTTAAAAGCAAAAAAGACTAGGTGCAGCAAGATCATTGGAAAATGTCCAATATTGAGCAGTCTGCGGACACTACTTTCGTGCATGCTGAGGAGCGGAAGTCATGACAGCGGAACAAAACGTAAACTGGCGTTATGCGAAAGAACCTAATCGCTCCGATTCCCCAAACTGCTCCGGCTCCCGATGAGGGCTGGCTCGACCTCGACGGTGCAGCCTCGGTCGAGGTCACATCGGAAGACAAGGAATATCCGGTCGAGTCCGCACTAGTATCGGGGGAAACACAGGGCTGGCGTGCCGCCGATTCTGGTACCCAAACCATCCGCCTAATTTTCGATCAACCGCAAAGCCTTAGACGCATCTCGCTTGTCTTCGAAGAAGCAAAAACTGAGCGCACCCAAGAGTTCGTCTTGCGATGGTCTGCAGTTGAAGGACGCTCGTTTCGAGAAATTGTGCGCCAGCAATGGAATTTCAGTCCTCCTAACGCAATCCGCGAGGTCGAGGAATTTCAGGTTGCACTCTCGGCTGTCACCGTTCTTGAATTAGTCATTGTACCCGACATCAGTCGAGGAGCGGCTCGCGCCTCGCTCAGGAGTCTGCGCCTGTCTTGATAGACCGCTGCCCGCTGCCTAATTAATCGTCAGGACTGAGCGGTTTGGATCAGCGGAGCCATGCTTTCGGAGCCTATGCTCTACTTATCGAGCAGATGAGCAGGCGAAGCAAAGCCTCTGGGATAATGGAAAATGGGCCGTATCAATAAACTGACACCCAAACTGCGCAAAGCTCCACAACCGCCTTTGTCGCACGCCGGAGCACCTGCGGAGGCAGACCGAGCCAAGAAGCCGCCGCTTGTCCAACCCTCTGCTCCCGACTCGGAACTGAATCCCGGTGATCGCGTCGAGGGCTTGGCTGATTTTGGAAAGCCGACTGGAGAATTCGGAACAGTGGAGCAAACCAACGAAGACGATGCGCTTGTAAAGTGGGATGATGACGGTCGAATGAGACTGCACCAATCTTGGCTCAAAAAGGTCGGCAACAAAGCTCATCCCCTTCTCAAGCCAGCAAGTGCGCTGCCGAAGGATACTGCGCGATTCCTCACTAGGAAAAGAGGAGATTCTGAACCTCTGCAACTTGCACGGGCTTCGAGCATTCCTCATCATAATTCGCCACGTGGTTGATCCGGGTGTTCACCGGATAGCGCGGCATCAGCCGGGCGTCGCAGGGCTTCAACAGGTCGGACACCGCTCTCGGATCCCTCATTCCTGGAGATTTGCAGTGAAGCAGAGCAGTCACGAGACGGGTGGCAACGTGCTTGATCGGTAGGTAGTGAAGGCTGGTAAACATGAGTATCTCTGCGCTGCGGACGTCGTCGTTCATCGTGAGTCTCATGTTTCTCATGGGAATAGCCACAACTTCGCCTGCGCAGGCCATCAAACCAACCCCGGCAACCCCTATCGACATGAAGAAGGTCGAGCTCGGTGGGACGCCCTGGAATCCACAGTGGGACCAGATCATAGAAAAGGCGCTGCCGCCCGAAATGCTTTCTTCGCAGGCCCCCCGGGGCGTGCGTCGATTCTGCCCGCGATTTTACGAGATGGGCACAACAGACAAACGCACATTTTGGGCGTACTTCTTCCAGGCGCTTGCAGGTGCTGAAGCCGGCCTGAATCCGAACACGAGCGTCCGTCACAGCGAGCCGGAAGGCGCCATAGCCATGCGCAGCGAAGGATTGTTGCAGCTTTCGTACGCCGACCAGAAGCGTTACGGCTGCGATTTCAATTGGCAAGTGGACCGTGCGTTAAAGGCGAACGATCCCGCCAAGACCATTCTGCAGCCGAAAAACAATCTCGAATGTGGAGTGAAGATTCTGGTCCACCAGACCATCGTCCAACACAAACCTTTGCTGACCCGGTCGGGATACTGGTCGACGTTGCAGCCGGACGGGCCGAGCTACCGTGTATTCGCCAAGCAGATGACAAATCCTCCGGCTGCATGTGGTCTGCCCACCAAGGCGACGATCGACAAGTCGGCTACGACGAAGTCGGTGCAGGACGACGCAAACCGGCGTGAAACTCCCCAGTAGTTGGGCACCGGTTGTAACTGAGCGCAATCCACGATGATCGCCGGTTAGTGGACCAGTTTCAATGTCCACAGGGAGCGGCCTATGATTAGGCTCCCGAAGCCGCCTTGTCCCCAGCCACGCCCCATACGGTTCTCGCGAGGAGAACGTATGACCGTCGATATGGATATTCGAGCCTTGGATGGGGTAGTCGTTGCCGCAGACCGACCCCTTAGCCCATAAAATCGCCGGCAGCGGTTGCCACCGGCGACAAGGTTCGGAATCATTATTCTGCATTTGGACTAGGCAGCTTTGCGTATTACTGGCGGGTCACTTTTGCCTTGGTCGGATTTCGCATCACGGGTGAGAGAAAGATTTGGGGCGCCCGTCCGCTCCAACATTTTCGCTTTTCTCCACCTGCTGAGAAAAGGGAACATTGTGCCAATACCGGCTACCAGCACGGCAAACGCAATCCAGAGCCATAAGGACCAGCTCCTGGCAGTGGGTGTAGTGGCGGCTGCCGCAGGTGGGCTGACAGGTTCCGAGGACGAGTTGTCGGTCGCGACAGGTGTAATGGCGGCTGCAGAAGGCGTGCTGCCAGTCTCCGAGGAAGTGGCGGCAGTGGCGGCGGGTGTAGCGGCGGTGGCTGCAGCTGTTGCTGCCTGTCTCCGGCGTGCTGACGGTCGCGTTGGGCGAGTGTCGGCTGCAGCCGGTGTGACTGTGCTTTCCGCAGGTGCGGTGACGGTGGCAGTGGGCTGAGCAGGCATGACGGCAGGCTCCGCAGGCGGGGCCACAGTGGCCGCGGGTACAGCGGCGACGGGAGCGGGGGCAACGACGGTCTCCGCAGGTGTGCTGGTAGTAGCCGCAGGTGCAGCAGCGGCGGCAGTAGGTGGGACGGCGGTCTCCGCGGGTGGGGTGACAGTCGCAGCAGGTGCGGCGGCTGCCGCAGCGCAATGTTCGGAGATCATATTCACTTCGGTGACGGCAAAGCTGTTAGCAGTGGCGGCGGAACTCGCGTCACCTGCTCTTTGTCCGATGAGGGTTACGTCATGGCCCAGATGTGGCTTGAGATCAACACTGCTGGTGCTGATTTTGAAAATCTGGCCAGTGTTATCTTCCACAACTGTGTAGTTGCCATCCGAACCACCCAGGCAACCCTTAATGTTGGTCTGTTCTGTATTTGTGCTTGCCGCGGGAGTCTGCGCAAACGCCAGAGCGGCCAGCAGGGCCGGTACAACGATCAACAGGAATGCTTTCTTCATGGAATCCTCCAAAGATTCTCGACTTGCAGCAGTGTTTGAAATTTTCGCTTGGGATTTGATTCTGCTTCCAATTCTGATGTCGAACCCTCGGGGCTTTCGGGCTCCGGCCTGAGAACTTGGAGCATCCAGGGAAACACCGCAATTTTATTCGGCAAGAACCTTGGTGTCTGTACCAAACCGCTCACATATAGATCTGAAAAGAGGCGAATTAAACAGTGACGGCGAAGTGTTGTCCTAATTGGTACAAGATTGGCTACAAGCCTTAACTCTCGTCCTCCGACAGTTTGGTATTTGCCGTCCTCGCTGTCGGGTTCGAGATTGCCGTCGGCCCGCGTATGCTGAACGACCTTCTCCATGCGCCCGGAGCCCTGCTCGTCAAATTTGTACTCGGATCGATACCGGGTTGCCAATTAGATCAGGGACGAGACGGGCTTAAGCAAAGTGATGAGCCTCACCGCAAACAGTATTAACAATCACAGACAATCACACATGAATAGGTGAACAATTCTTGTGATAACGGGTCGGCGGCAATGGCAGAGGGACCCCAAGCCGCGTTGGATCATATCCGCAACAAGCTCCAAATAATCCTCTCTCGCGCCGAACTTTGCAGGGATACCAGCCAATGTGAGTCTTGTGCTATCGCGGTTTCCGAGATTGTCAACGAGATCCGCGACCTAGAGACGTTCGTGAGGGAAGCCTTGCACAAGTAGCAGTCGCCATATCGTATTGGAACCCGAGGGGTGTGGGGTGCTTGGGGTATGACGAAGATCAACGCGCGCAATCGGGATGTTACAACAGGTATGCGGCGCTGGTGCTCAGCTTTGAGGCTCTTGAACTCGGCTATTGGCGGGTCTAAGCTTTCCCTTAGTCTCGGGGTGAGGGACGGCACAGGTTTTTACCGTTTCCACTGTCCTGGGTTCGACCGAAGGCGAACGGTTGGCAGGCCGAGCCACGTTTCTCACCCCGCGACGCAAATGTCTTCCCCTAGCGCTCGTAATCCTTGCGGAAACAGAACAAATCGATGACTCAACACGTTTTACTGACCTTGCTGCTACTATTATTGCCAATGAAAGAACCCACGGCTGCCCAGGCTCCCCGCAATCTAATCGGTAACTCGAACCAACCGCAGGTTGCGCGGCACGATCCTGCTAAAAACGATAACACGGTGAAGATCAGGGAACTCGTGGACCGGCAGGTACAAGCGTGGGAGAAGCATGATTTTGGAATTGCCGCCCCTGACTGGCTTCCAAGCGGGGAATTGATTTCGCCGGGGGGGCATGTGCCCGCTGAGGAAATGCAAACAGCGATGGCCGGTTATTTCAAGCAGTTCCGCGATTTGCGAGTCACGGTAAAGAATGTCTTCATTTCGACTGACGGAGCTAAGGCGGCCATCGAGTGGGACTGGGATGTGACTCGGCGAAGAGATGGAGCGCGGGCTGTCACGCACGATGCAATCATCGTGGACTTGGTCGGCGGTAGGATTGCCTCTTGGCGCGAGTATTTTGATTTCGGCAATTCGATCGATGCAAAGCCATAGTTGCTGGAGCGGTGCTACCGGATCAATGAGTGTAACCGCGATGTTTCAACAGTCGAGCGCAGAAGCACTGTGTTCCCTGGTTTGTAGGCCGATTTGCGAGCTGTCCTGCCTGGGACTAGAGTTGTCTCAGCCGCTGGAAACTTTGACAGCTTACACATTGAGAATGGCGCTGTATTCTTGTGGAATGTAGCTACCCACATCTCCGCGACAGAAGTTGGTGTATATGTTCGCCGAAACAAGGAACCATCTGGACGCAGGAGTTCTCCCTCTCCTGAATGCAGTCTTTTGCCTGGATTGTGAGGTCATCAGTACCAGTCGAGGTGACGAATGCCCCGCGTGCAAGAGCCGCTCGCTCGTGAGCCTCGCTCGGATGCTCGGGGGCAGTTTGCTCGCGCATAGGGCACAACACTCTCACCCAAGCGAAAGTGGGTTGTTCGACATCACGATTGCGGTGGAATTGCAGCAGATGCACGCCAAAGACTTGAGCACCACCGTTGAGCGGTTGACCAGTGTGATTGGCCCGAAGCTCGCTGGAGACCGAGCGTCATTCCACATCCAGGTGAAGCCGGCAGTAGATAAACTTGACCTACAGCCCTCGCTTTGCTTCCTGGAACGGGAAGCCGCATAGAGCCTTATTGCCTAGGGTCCAGCGTCAGTGAGTGAAATGGCGATTTTTCACCAACGAACGAGCAGACATGGTGCGAGCGCTGATAGTCACTGCGGCGCATTCTCTCCGTTGATTTGAAACAGACCTACGCGATTGTTCTGAGAATCCACCACGTAAAGGCTACGGCCTGTGTCAACCCACATGCCTGATGCTTGGCTAAAGTTCGCGCCTTTGATTGTGCTTGGATCAAATGTGTAGAGCGTTTGCCCTTCGTGACGGAAGACGTGAATCTGGTTGAGAACCGGATCACTGACGTAAATATTGCCTCGGTTGTCTACAGCCAATCCGGTGCGATAATCTGCATAGGCCAGGTTAATGGCGCGCAGGAAATGGCCCCCTGTATCGAGAACCTGAATGCGCGTGTTGCCTGCATCGAGCACGAACAGTTCGCTACCGGCCGCGACCACCTGGCTGGGAAATCTGAACTCGCCGGGACGATCACCACCGCCGCGGTTCCCGAGCTTGCGAATTAGTCTCCCTCGCTCGTCCATAACAAAGATCATGTGCCGTTGCCTATCGCACACGTAAATGCGTCCCGTAGCTCTATCGATCGTGATCCCTGCTGGGCTATCGAAGTACGATTCTGCTCCTCTCAGTTTCCCTAAGTAACGGCGAAACTTACCTGCCGAGTCGTAGACGAGTACGGTTCTACTGCTCTGGTCGACGACGTATAGATTGTCTTGACCGTCCACGGCGAGCGAGGTGGGAGCGTGCAGACGGTCGCCGCGTCCGTCCAAACGACCGTATTTCGAGCGAATAAAGTCGAATACGTGCACGGCTTTAGCGCCCGGATCGGCGACGAAGACACGGTGGTTCGAGTCTGTCGTCACAGCGGATGGTGATTGCAACGCATCCACGCGAGTTACAGGGTCCGCGGGCCCTGCAATGATGTCAAGCGTCCGGTCCAGAACAGGGTGTAATGGTCGTACATCATCAGCCGACGAAAATACACGCACAAAACTGAGGCTCGCTGAAGCTTGTTGGACATCGGTTTGCGCTGGTTGCGAGGAAGTTACGAATGTCGCGTCCCAGGTTGCCGCGGGGCCGGGCACGATGCAAATCACGAGCAGTCCCGAGACAAGAACTGCAAGGCAAAGTTTGCTCCAGATTCGCTCTGTTTTACCGAAGAGCACAAGCTCCCATCAATTCCTAATCGAGACCATTCTTGCACGTTCCCTAGGTAAAGAACATGGACGACCCGATCCCGTCCAAAGGGAATAGAACGCGCCTTCTGATGCTCATTGACGCTCTAGTCCACTAGTCCAACCATTACGGTCAGATGGTGGAGTACCTGCGGATGAACAACATCGTTCCGCCTGCGAGTCGCTGAGCAAATCTCGCAAGAGCAGTTCTGGAAAGGGGAATCACTGTGAACGACACTTCAATGATGCTGACCGCCGCAATACTGTTCGCGTTGCTTGTTACGCCTGTCGCTGGTCTGCCCGAATCGGCAGGGGCACAATTCAGCTCGCCAGACGCCAAACGCCCCCAGTCACCTTTCGCCTGTAACCGCTTGGCGCACACTCCTGAGCAGAGGAAGCGTCACTTTGATGAACTCGGTCCCAAGTTGCGCTCGCTCAGGAAGAGTGTTCGCGAACTCCCAAGTGGCTACGAATTTGAATTTCCCGCTGACTCCAACACGGTACAACTCGTCGCGGAATGGGCAGTCGGCGAGCGTGCCTGCTGCCCGTTCTTCGACATTGACATGCGGGACACGAGGAGCATGTGCCCACCTCGTTCTCCTATTCCGTAAGTACAACGCTCCCTCGGGGGCGGGTCTGGAGCTTGCTCACCGACATCACGAACTGGCCGAAGTTTGCCGATATGTGTTCCGATCTCCACTGGGACGGTATGCCTTGGCGGAAGGAAGTGCAATCGTTGGTCAGCTTAACGACCCGATAATGGCTTTGGGAAAGCCTTGGGTCGCGGCGTGGAACGCTCATGATTTGGACTTGATCATGACGCACTATGACGATGCAGTCGAGTTGACTTCGCCCGTTGCCGCCCAGCTCTTGGGATCATCTGATGGCAAGGTGGTCGGAAAGCCAAACTTGAGAGCTTATTTCCAGCGAGGACTGGAAGCTTACCCTGAACTCCCCTTTCATCTTGAGGATGTGCTTTGGGGTATGAACAGCGTCGTGCTCTACTTTACAAATCAAAAGCGGACGCACACGGCAAACTTTATGGAGTTGTCGGCGTATGGGAAAGTGATACGAGTTGTGGCGAACTACGGTGGGTAGAAAGGTGGCTACCCTCGACCTGCAACGATTGCAAAGGACTGTTCGGGCGAAACCTTGCACGTCGAGATGTAGTGCGCCCACGATTCCTCGAAGGTGCATATTCCGCCGCAGACCAAGCATTCGCTTAGCCGCATCGGGTTCGTCGGCAAATCCCCATTAGTGAAAATTTTTGACGATTCCTCTGCCTACGATGTCATCTTTCATGTCGATAGCTCCCTACAGTTGAACTTGCGCCGCGAGGTTTCCAGCGGGAACCAACACGGACGTCGTTACCCACCGGTGAGATCGTGCTGTTCGTGTCCCAGATAGCTGCCCACTTGTTTGCCCGAGAACCTCGGGTGTTCTTAGCCACACAATTCCTCGACAAGCTCCAACATATCGCTTAAGAGATCTAATCTCAATTCGCTTGAGGATCGTTTGGATTCTGATCAGATGTGTTCACATCGTTGCTAGAAAACTCGATGTGGCCGCCTTCTCGTTCGGCGCGTCGTGATAATACATCAGATGCGTTCACAGTTTTGCAAGGAAGCCCGGTTTGAGCGCTTTCTCGTTCGGCACGTTGTATTTCCTCGATTATTTCTCTCCGCCAATCGGGAAGGTAGAGGCGCTTCGCGTAAAGTTGAGACGTAGCGTCGGCCTTCGCCTCCGCGCTGATGCGTGTTGGCTGGATATCACCGGTACGCGTATAGCCTGTTTCGAACATCTTCGCGATCGCCAGATCTCCCACCTTTGGATGAGTTTTCATGTTGACCAGTCGTTGGATGAACAACTCATCCAAGAATGCGCGGGTCAGAAGGATCTGGTCCTTTGCCGTTTCCCAGCCTTCTTCCTGTTTTCGTCGTTCGAACTCTCGAAGGAGGGGCTGGACTCTCGGCATTTTCAGCAACTCGAACCCCACCACGGCGAGTAGCCCGCTCGCAGAGAAGCTTGCTTGCCGTTTCCCGTGAGAACGAAATAAGCACAGAAGTCGACCTCTGCTGCTGTGACCGTCGTAGGGGACTTCCTGCCGCGACGATTGAGATTCTGATTTGAAACACTCTTTGCCCCGGTTTCATGAACACTTCCGCATTTCTTTGACATCGATTACCTCCTTGAATCCACTTGGCTGGTAGGTACATTTCATATTCGGCGAACAGAAGAGTTGAACACGCGTAGTAATGAGAAATTGCCGAAAATTCGAGGCAAACCCCGGCAAGCCTGAAGTTGGAATTTTGGAACAGAATGGAACAGACTTAACGTTTGGGGCAGAGCTAAATGATTGAAAAGATGGTGGCCAGGGACGGAGTTGAACCGCCGACGCCAGCCTTTTCAGGGCTGGACTCGCCAATCCAAAAGCCGCGCCCAGCGCGGGTTTCCGAAAATCTGGTCAGTTTATGGTCAGCGAGAGTTGTCATTTGCTTCAATTTAAGTACCCGTTCGCGGCCAGGCGCGTGGCTTCCCGGGCGTTAGCTATTCGCTCGGTGGCCATCTTGCTGGTGAGCTCGATCGCGCGTCGCTGGCTTTCGGGCACCTGTTGGGCATACACGTCCAAGGTGGTTTGAATTTGGCTGTGCCGCATCAACCCTTGAGCGTCTTTTATGTTTGCGCCTGCCGTCACCAGCCAGGTTGCCCGGCTCGTACGCAAGCAGCGCCAGTTGGCGAAGTCCAGCCCGAGTTTGCGCGCGGCCGGCTTCAGGTGACGAGTGAGCACGTTGTTATCGCGCATGGGCTTTCCATCCTTCACCGATTGAAATATCAGTTCAGGATTCGGCCCATCCGGTTTCACAACGCGATAGTGGCGTACGGCGCCGCGGCCGGCTTTCACGTCGACCGTCAGCTGCTTGAGTCGATGGATGCGCTCGATCACATGACGATCGACCGCAATGGTGGCGTTGGAGGCGCGGCTTTTCGGCTGCGACCAATCACCACGACAGTAGCGCCGCTCGATCGAAATAGAATCGGGTCCCAAGTCCTGCCAGCGCAATGCGACCAGCTCACTGATGCGCAGACCGGTATAGATCGCCACATAGACCATCGTGGCGTACGGCTCGCACATCATGCTCACCAGCTGATCAAACTGCTCCGGCGTTAGGTACGGCATTTTGGTACGCTTTCCGATTTTGTCGGGAGGCAGTTGAATCGCCTCCATCGGATTCTTTTCGAGCAGGGCATATTTCCGCACTGCTCGTTTGAGGACGCTGGCGAGAACATCGCGGATCTTGTCCTTCGACTCCCAGCCCAGCGTCGGGTTGGCCGCGGTCATGCCCACCGAGAAATATTGCTGCAGGACCGCCGGCGTGAGATCACGCAGCAGGCAGGTTCCGAAGCGCGGGAGCAGATACTTGTCGAGCACTCCCCGGTAACGTTGCTGCGTGGTTTTGGCCAGCAGCGGCATCTCGAGCGGAATGTAGGTCTGTTGCACGAAGGTGTTGAAGTCTGTGGCTGAGCCCCAGGCCAGCATGCCCTGATTCAGCGGTTTGACGTATTCATCGCGGAGACGGAGCACCTTGCGCCAGTGCGTGTCGAGTGGCGCCAGGCGAACCCGTTTCTGCCTGCGTTTCGGTTGGCCGTCGTGGAGATAGTCTTCCGTGACGATGATGGTCCAGTGCTTGCCATGTTTTTTGGGCTCGGGCTTCTGGTACCTGCGAAGCGCCATCTTTTCCCTTTCCTCTTGTTGGAAAAGGGCGCTGGCGGCGTTCGCCTCGCTACTGACACTATCAGCAGGCGGCTGATCCCACAACGGAATTTGCTGAGGGAATGGCATTCGTCAAGCTTTCCGCCCGTAGTGCCATTGAAAATGTTGCTGGAGAATGACTGCGGTTTCGGCAGCGGTCGGGATATACGGTTCGCTCGCCGGCTTTTTCTTCGTGGCGGGTGCCACACATGATTGTGTGGCGGGGAGTGCCACACATGATCTTTCATGAGATTCCTGAGCAAGAGTTTTATTAAGATAGGCTTTTTCAGGACTCTCATGAGTGGCAGGTGCCACACATGATTGTGTGGCAAGCTGCTCGCCGCTCCGACGATCGAACAGGTCGACCGAAAACCTGAATTCATCCGCCCGGCCACGCCCGCTGGAACGCGCAGTTCGCACCAAAAACCCCAGCTCGGAGGCAAAGCAGCGGTATCGCCAGACGATCTTTGGATCGAGAGCGAGGAGTCGTCCGATGGGATGACAGGGAAGAAAAATCGGCCCGTCGCCACGCTCAATTTGGAGATAGAAGGCAATGGAGAGACAGCGGACGTAGTTACGATTCGAGTCATGGATCCGCGGCCTAAGTGGGACGGCCTCCGCACGCTGCAGAGCCATTTGCAGAGTATTGGTCCGCAGTTTTCGCCAGGTCTCGCGGAACTCTGTTATGGGGTCGGGGGACGCAGGGAACCAGTGGCGCCAGGGATCCTGTGTACTCTCGTTCCAGCTGCGGAGGGCGCCCTCGACGGTTGCGACGGCCTCTTCCTCATTGGCAGCCGGCAATTTCAGCCGGACGCCGCGGGTGAACGCGAACATTGGCGAGCGGAATTTTCCGCTTCGCTGCGCCTGTTCGTAAGATTTTGCGTTGTCGAGATGTAGCTGGCGCAGGCAATCCGACAAGGCGGCGGCTGTTGATGCGACGAAATTGTCGGACCGTTCCTGCAATCGTCAGTCCCCGCTCCAATCCAGCACCCCGCGGCTCGAAACGCGGCGTGCTTCCAAGTAAACCTCACGCCAGCGGACGCAGCGGCAAGCTGTGTACCTGTGGGAAAACGGAAACTTTTGTGGATTGTGTACCTGAGCATGGTCAAAAGCCACGACAGGCAAGGCTTTTACAAATGCGAGTGTGTACCTGCGAGAGCGGGAAAAAGTCAGGAAACTATTCAATTTGTGTATTGACGGCGCATGGCATCGATGGAGTAGACTGCGCCGATGGAAACCAAGCGCATCTGCAAATACCGAGATAACGAGGGAAACCCGGGACGAGGCTGTCGCGGCGAGTTCACTCTGAATTCCACGCAAGGTGGCTCTAATCGGATGAACTGCGACAACTGCCGGAACCTCGCAGCCCACGACCGCAGCGCCGCTTACGCTGCCACTCACCAAGAGGAACAGAGCAAAAGAAATAAGCGCGCCCGCCAGAAGGCCGCGGAAGCCGCCGGCCGACAGTATCGCGAAATGACAAACATGCAGCTGTGCCTCTACCGCGATCGCGAAGGCAAGCCGTCTCCAGATTGCCTCGTCGAGTTCATGCCAAAGTCAGGGATTCAGATGTATTGCAAGAATTGCAGACGCCTCGCGCTCAACCAGCGGCAGGCAGCAGCCAAGCTGACGCAGTACCGTACCGACAAGGCCGTGAACAATGCCAGATACAAGAAACATCTGGAATGGGGCAAAAAGAGTGTGAAGGCCTACCATGCGCGCCAGCGGAAGTTGCGTGGCGATTGGAAGATCCTCCAGGAAACGAAGTCGATGCCTAGCTCGTGGCAACGAATTGTGCCTATTCTGATGGTTCACCGCGACCTAGAACCACCGTTATCGAATTCTGAAGTTCAGAAACTTGCGGGCACGAATCTGGACAAAGAAACGATGAGGCGCATCCGCAAATTCTGCCGCGTTCCAGGGCAGCGCGCCCCAACCCGCAAGAAAAAGCGGGCTAAGAATCATTTACAGAGCCCCGCGCTCGTGGGCGTCTCAAACTTGAATTCCGATTTTGTTTAATACTGGTGTGTAGATATCCACCTCAGTAGTTGGTGTTACGATGCTCACCACCAGGGCGAAACGCGCGGACCTATGGTACCGTTCCAGATGTTCTCGGTCCTTCCACCAACCTGAAACTGGATACACGACTACGGCTCCTCTACGGGCAAGATCGGAGGCTGGCCCCCGCCGATGATCTGAATGAAGCGATCCGCGGTCTCGGAGGCCAGTACCAAGGGTCCAACCGCTATCTGATGCGCGAGTCTGATCTGCTTCTTGCCTAGCAGCTTTGTTCACGCACTTTCGAAAGTCATTCTCGTCCTCGTCCGGCAATTTGACGGCGAAACGGAGTCCGTGCGAAGCGTAGCGCTGCTTCTGATTCCGGGCGCTCTCCGCGGGGTTTGGTTCAATGAAGTAGGAGAGTGTCACCCGCATGACGACCTCCGTGTTCCCCAATTCCATCAGCTGTTCCAATGGCCAAGGAAGGCGAAATAGCTTCATCTCGTTCAGTAGCACAGCTTTTTTCTCTGGCTTCACATAGGGCTGGATCGTGTCCTCTGCTATAAGAGTCAGGGCGTTGCGGGCGCTGTGGATTGCTCGCTCGGGCTCTGGCACACCGAAGCCGTATCGCTTAAGCAGAAGAGCCATGGTCCGTCTTGGTTGGGTTATCTGGTAAGTGGCCGAGCATCGCGCTCGTCCAGTTGGCAGAATCGACCACGAGAGCCCTGACTGTCTCCGGCCAGAATTCAGGGTATTGGCTTTGCACGATAGCGCAGAGACGCGCGGCGTTCGCCGTTGCGGCACTGGTTTCGCCGAAGTGTTCGAATGGCGTTTGAGGATATTCCCTCGACGTTGTGAGGAGCCTAACTTCTGGGAAGCCGTAACCAATGCCATCCGCCGGGTCGACACCAAGGTTTCCCGCTTCCATGACAACGTCGATTTTGATTGGCCAAGTATCGTTCCATGTGGCGGTGGTTGTGCAGGGGGACAGGTGCCCATTAATTGCGAACGATACCCATCCGTTTCGCGTGGGGTCAGTTATTCGCGTAAGTTCCGTCACTCCGCCGACAGTCAGCGCATTCCAAGCCTGAGCAGGCGACTCAATCTCGCTCAGGTCGTTTAGTGTTGGGTATTGTTCATGTCTTAATTGTTGAGGTACACCGTACACCTAGTCGAATGTGATGTGTTAGCAAATGAGTAAATGGCAGCTTTCGGCGGTACCTTGTTTCCAGAAACGTGCGGATGACATCCCACATAGAATCATGGCCTTAGGGGTAGGGGGTCTCATTTGCGAAGGTCAGACGTCTGCGACCGGTGGGCTGCCAGTCACACACTTTCGCAGCAAAAGAATTTTCCTGGTTTTGGTGGTTTTTTCGACAAAAAGTGGGATCACACGTCAATCGAAATCGCTGTAATCAGTTCGAAGACCGGTCAAAGAAAACCCTGAGTGGCGACTGCAGTACGGGTGCGACTACAGCCAATGCGAGCAACTCCGGTCAAGGGGTCGAGACGCCCGCCGGTTTTGAAGATCACCTAGTGTGTTCCGCCGCGTTATGAAAATTTTCTACTCTACCTGATTCTTCAACCGTCTACCAGAAAAGGGTTTTGATGGGTTCTGATCGATTTCGCTTCATTCTGAACATGGAACTATCACGTTTTCATCACAGCAGTGCTTTGACCGGAACGAATTGTGAGCGTAATCGCGATCTTTCGCCAACCGCACTGAACCAATGACTTTCGTAATTTCGTCGTGAAATCA
>DAIUEW010000087.1:0-15347 GCA_036844925.1 Candidatus Sulfotelmatobacter sp. | reverse complement strand
TCAGTGTGCTGCGAATCACAGCCTTGGCAAACTGAAAAATGTGCAACATTTACTATCGACGTAGGCGATGAAGGGCGCGCGTTCGCCCGTTGCCACATCGATCGCAAACTCCTATTCGGTGTCGTGGCTGGAGCGCTCTCGTATGTATGAGGTACTGCTGCTGGGTTTCAAATGGTCCGTGGAAGGAGCTCGTCGCTGCCATCTTGATCGGTTCCGTGGTGGTCATTGCTAACGTATCAGCCAAGGTTAATATCTACGTATGAGAATCGGCGAACTTGCAAAGCGTGGTGGTGTGAGCGTGCAGGCGATACGCTTCTACGAACGGCGACGCCTCATGCGTACTCCCCGCCGGACGTCCGCGGGATATCGCATTTACACCGAGAAGGATCTTGAGTGCGTCACCGTAATCAAGATGATGCAGCGATTTGGTTTCAAGCTGGCGGAAATCCGGAGCGTGTTGCAGTTATGGGTTCTGCCGAGCGACACGGGTGCGCCGTCTCCTTATCACGAAGGCTCACAGGAATGCCTTCGCGAGGCCTTGAAACTTGGGGAGACAAAGCTGCAAGCCATGAACGAGCAAATCCGATCATCAATTCAAATCCGTGATGAGTTGGAAGGAGCATTGCGTCAAATCCGCGCTGGACTCAACGTTCCACTGCCCCAGAAAATCAGGTTAGACCGGCCTAAGTCCCCTGGATCCGCCGCAATCGCCGCCTCCTAAATTTTTCCTTGACTCTATACCTAGGTATAGGCCGGACACTGACTTTGTCGGCAATAAGAGGCAGGTCCAAGACAGTTGTGCAAGGAGGTTTATATGCGGAAAAAGTGTGCTGTTGTCTTATCTCTACTAGTCGTTGCCATCACTTTTCCCGGTCAAGCTCAACCAGCAAGCGAGCAGGAGAAAAACACGACCGTGGCGCGGACGTTCTTTGAGGAAGTGCTCGGCCAGGGGAAGCTCGAAAAGTATTCCGACTTTCATACCGCCGACTTTGTGGCCCACGGAACCGAGCGCGACTTCACTCTGGCGGAAGATTTGGCTATGGCGCGGGAAGAACGCACTGCGCTGCCCGATATGCAGTTCGCGATCAAGCACATCGTGGCCGAGGGAGACTTGGTCGTCGTGCATTGGACGGTGCAGGGCACGAACACTCAGCCGGGAATGGGGCTTTCTGCGACCGGCAAACCGGTCAAAGTTTCAGGAATGACCCTGTTCCGCTTCAAGGCGGGAAAGATGTCGGAAGAATGGAATGCCTGGAGCATGCTCTCGGTGCTGAAGCAGGTAGGCCTACTGTGCCCTCCCAAAGGCTGAGTCGAAATCGATTGTTGATGCAAACTTGCCATGGCCGAATCCACGCACTAACTTTGTACATATGATTTTTCCACGCTGCAGTGGAATCTTACTTCACGTCACTTCTTTACCGACGGCTCACGGTATTGGCGATTTGGGACCAACTGCTCACGAGTTTGTCGATTTTCTGGCTGAGTCAGGACAGACCATCTGGCAAGTGCTGCCACTGTGTCCGACCGGCTATGGCGACTCCCCCTACCAATGCTTTTCGGCGTTTGCCGGCAACCCGCTTTTGATTGACCTGCTGAAGTTGCAGAACCAAGGTCGGCTGAAATCGGAAGATTTCGCAGGGGCTCCGCAACTTGCCACCGAGTTCGTTGATTACGGAAGGGTGATCGCCTTTAAACAAGCTCTTCTCCGCAAAGCAGCTCAAGACTTCTTTATCAACGCAAGCGAGACTGACTCCACCGCTTTCAAGATGTTTTGCGCAGATAAAGCGGGATGGCTGGATGACTATGCGCTCTTCATGGCGGGAAAGGATCTTCACAATGGCGCCGTCTGGACGGAATGGGACCCGGCACTGCGGCAACGAGATCCCAGCGCACTGTCGCAATGGCGGGAACGGTTATCGCAGGAAGTGGAGATCCACAAGTTCGCCCAGTTTGAGTTTTTCAGACAGTGGGACAGTCTGAAAAATCGCTGCCACCGGAACGGCATTCGCATCATGGGAGATATCCCTATCTACGTTGCCCATGACAGCGCAGACGTCTGGGCGCATCAGGAGCTGTTTCAGCTGGACGAGAAGGGAAGGCCAACTGTCATGGCGGGTGTTCCTCCCGATTACTTCAGCGCGACCGGCCAGCTCTGGGGAAATCCCATCTATCGATGGGATGTCCTGGCGCGCTCTGGATATAAATGGTGGATCGATCGTTTTCGTGCGTCTCTTAAGGTCTTCGATATGGTTCGGCTCGATCACTTTCGGGGGTTCGAAGCGTATTGGGAAATTCGTGCCGGAGCGGCTACGGCGATTGAGGGAAAATGGATCAAAGCCCCGGGCCGAGAGCTTTTCGAGGTCTTGCGGAGCGAGCTGAAGGAATTACCGGTGGTGGCTGAGAACCTGGGTGTCATCACTCCAGAGGTGGAACGCCTCCGGCATGAATTTGGATTTCCGGGAATGAGCCTGCTGCAATTTGCCTTCGGGAACGATCCGCAAGGACCCTCGTTCCGGCCGCATAACTACACTCGCGAGTTGGTGGCTTATACCGGAGGACACGACAACGATACGACAGTCGGTTGGTGGACGAGTACGGGCGTTGGCGAAAGCACTCGCACTGCCGAAGATATCCGCGAAGAGCGGGCGTTTGCGAGAGCTTACCTGGGATTCGAAAACGAGCCAATCAATTGGGTTTTCATTCGCACCGTTCTCGCATCGGTCGCAGGCATCGCCATCATTCCGCTTCAGGACGTACTGGGGCTGGGCAGTGAAGCGCGAATGAACTTGCCTGGTACGGTGAGCGGCAATTGGAAATGGCGCTACCGGGCAAACGCTTTGACTTCGGAGATCAGGACCAGGCTGAAAGACCTGACGCTGCGTTACGATCGTAAGTGAATGTAATTTTAACGCACGTGGGATAATGACGGCATGCACGCTGAGGCCGTCCGACAAGGCGACGTACCATCGAAGCCGGATCTAATTCACGATGCCAGCCGAGTCATGACATGCGATGAATGTGATGTTGCGTACTTCCTTTACTACGATCGCGATGCAGAGCCGACGTTTACTTATTGCAGTATATTGGCGGCCGAACTCATCACGGCCCGGCATCCCGATCACGAGCAAGTGATCGTTCTGGAACTTCCAGAGCAGACCGTCGACGGACCGTTGCCCAAAGAGATTGTCTGGTCGGCCCGGTTGAATCTGGGAACCTTGCTCAAGAAAAAACCAGACATTCAATAGCGGTCGCCTCCAGCAAACCTCAGGCGACTGGCGACCTCAGAGCGGCGACAGTTCATCTTCATTCTTATCCTCTTTATTGCCGCGGACGAGCCTGTTCTCGAGGAATCGCCGCGCAAGATCCTTGCCGCCGGTTCCAAAGGCAATTGCGAGGCCAAGCATGACGGCTCCAAAAGCAATTCCGAAGGCGACGAGCACAGTTTGCTCGGCGATACCCAGTTCTTCGAACGACATGGATAACACGAAAACAATAATGATCGCCCGAACGGAAATACTGAGCAGGCGCGGCGATGGCAAATTGCCATTGACGGCGGCCAGCAGAGCGGCACGAGAGAAGAAGCTGGCGGCGAGCAATCCGAAAAACATGATGAACAAAGCCACAAATAAACGCGGCAAAAACAAAAAGAAATGGGCGATTTGTTCTTGAAGTCCAAAAATTCCGAGTGCGTTGATGCCCAGTAGAATGAAGCCCAGCCATGCTACCCAGAATATAAATCGACTCAGCAACTCCGACGATGGAGGAAGGGCTGCCTTGGCCAGCAACTGGGATGCGCCGGCATTTTCGGATAGCCGGTCAAACTTGATCAGCTGCAGGATGCTGCGCGCCAATACTTTCAAAAGATACGCAAGCACCCATCCTGCGAATGCAATGATCACCAACACGATCAGCCGGGGAAGAAAACGTGCAAAGCCCCTCGCGAATTCCTGCACCGCTTGTGTTAGCTCGCTGACGATCATTTCCCGCATGATGACCTCACTCTCTGCCTGTCCACATTTCCAGTAAATATGGTTTCAGGCGCTCGAACTCCAGACATAGACTCTCGATATGGGCTTCTACTTCAGCCGCGGAAGAGTTCCGGTTCTCCAGCAAGAATGTGAGCGCGCGCCCCCTGAATAGCGGCGCAAGCGCCTGGATAATATGATCCCGGCTGATGACTGCCTTGTGGTGCGCCGCAGCAAACTCGTAGACAGTCTTTACCCACCACTCCGCGGAGTAAGAAAAATCGTCCTCTTCCAAGCCTGCGATTCTCTGAAGTTCCGCCAGTGTCGGGGGCGAGAGGATGGAGCGAAAGACAGATTCCAGTTCCGCCACTCCCGAACGGAACATTTCAAGGAGACGCTTCCGATTTACTCGTTGTGCGTGGATAGTAAATTCCTGCTCTGCCCCGGTTGTAGGAATCGGCTGGGAACCAGTCTTATTGCTCCATAACGAAAAATTGGACTCCATTGACCAAAACAACACGCCGATGGTTTGGCGCAGAGCGGGCACCAGATCGGTAGCGTGCCGCTCGACATGATTCTTGGCGCCAAGGAAGGATTGGCCGATGCGGAAGCCGCCAGCGATGGCAGCCAAGGTAACGCGGACCTCGCACCCCGCACGGGCACTCTCATCGTTCCACGAGTTCTGTGCAAGAAATTGGCTTCCCATGCGGCCCGAGAATGCGAACTCGGAGGCATAAGGCTCACGGATTCTTAATCCGTAAACCGCGCGCGTTACCGGGTAGAGAAGGTTGGTGATGAGAAGCCCGTCAAACTTGTGCCGGGCATATGTCGGCAGCACAAGATCGAAATTTTCCGTGGATATGGGCTTTAGAAGAACCCGAAGCCAATCGGGACCGAAATTTGATGAGTCGGGCGAAATTATCGCAGTAGCTTTGGCACGCAGCAATTCGCCCGCGGCTAGAATGGTTCGCAATGCCGTTCCGCGAGCAACGCTGCTCCCGTATTGCGTGCTGATGGAATGGAGGGTGCGCAGAGCAACCCGATTGAAGGCACGCTGCTGCACGTCGTCAATTGATCCGCTCGCTACAAGCTCCGGAGTACCATCCCGTGATCCTGCGTCGGCGTCAATGATTGCGGCTCTATCCCGTGAAAACCATTTCAGGATACCGGTTTGAATCGCGGCGATGACCGAGCCAATTGTCTTGGCATTGTTGCATGTGGGCAGCCCGACCAGGATGTCGACTTCACCTACGTTAATCAGCTGACGAACGAAATCGTCCGTGAGAAAGCCTTCCTCCGTCATTTTGACGTCGGTGCGAAGCGCCCCAAGGCTTTCACGTGTAGACAACTCATCTATCATTGTTTCTGTTTCTTGCGCCTGTCGCTGTTTCCTGCGCTATCACTCCCGATTTTCAGACTCGTCTCAGCTGAAACCAATAGAACTGGTAAGGGCCCAACGTAAGCAGATAGGGTAGTTTTCCCACCCGAGGAAAGATGTTCTTGCCGAACATCTCGATCAAAATGCTTCCCATGAAGCGCTGCAAATCGAGCTCCACTGCCTGTGCGGCGCTCGAAAGATTGTTTACCACCAGCACCGTCTCGTTTTCGAAGCGGCGTACGAAGGCGAGAATTCTGTGATTCGCCGGATAAAGAAACTCGATGGATCCACGGCCGAACACTCTCGCCGATCGGCGAACCGCGATCATTCGCCGCATCCAGGAGAAAAGGGAATGGGGCGTTCGTCGCTGTGACAGAGCATTGATAGCGGGATATCCATAGATTGGATTGAGAATCAACGGCGCGCACAGGCTCTCCGGATCCGCAGTGGAAAAGCCCGCGTTCCAGCCTCCGCTCCATTGCATCGGAGTTCTTACTCCGTCGCGATCACCAAGGTTGACGTTGTCTCCCATTCCTATTTCGTCCCCGTAGTAGATGATAGGTGTGCCCGGCAGCGACATCAACAGGCCATTCATCAACTCGATGCATCGGCGATCATTATCCAGAAGCGGCGCGAGCCGGCGCCGGATTCCGAGATTCAGACGCATCGTCTTGTTTTTCGCGTAGACGTCGTACATGTAGTCCCGCTCAATGTCGGTTACCATTTCCAGTGTCAATTCGTCGTGATTGCGCAGGAACAGGCACCATTGGCACGTGGCTGGAATTTCTGGGGTCTGCTGCAGGATTTCCGTGATCGGCTTGCGATCCTCAAGTTTCACTCCCATAAACATTCTGGGCATCAATGGGAAATGAAATGCCATGTGAAATTCGTCGCCGTCGGCGAAGTACGGCCGCAGGTCTGCCGGCCACTGGTTGGCTTCGGCGAGCAGCATTCGGCCTGGGAATTGTTCATCGAGTCGCCGGCGAAAATCCCTGAGAATGGCGTGAGTCTCGGGCAAATTCTCGCAATTCGTACCTTCTCTCTCCGTCAGATACGGCACCGCATCCAACCGGAAGCCATCGACTCCGGCTTCCAGCCAGAACTTCATTACACTCCACATCTCCTCTACAACCGCGGGATTATCAAAGTTGAGATCAGGCTGGTGGCTGAAAAAACGGTGCCAGTAGTATTCCTTGGAAATCGGGTCCCAAGCCCAATTGGACATCTCGGTATCGAGAAAGATGATCCGTGTTCCCTTATACCGGGTGTCGGTTTCACTCCAAACGTACCAATCGCGAAAAGCATTGTCCCGGGAGCTGCGGGATTGCTGGAACCAGGGATGCTGATCGGAGGTGTGGTTCATCACCATCTCGATGATTACCCTGATTCCCCGCTCATGCGCCGAGTTCAGGAACTTTCGAAAATCTTCCAGGGTCCCATAGCTAGGATGAACTGATCTGTAGTCGGCGATATCATAGCCGGCGTCCCGAAGAGGGGAAGGGAAGAATGGCATCAGCCAGATCGCATTAACACCCAGCTCTTGCAGGTACTCCAGTTTCTGCTCCAGCCCTTGGAAGTCTCCGATTCCGTCTCCGTTACTGTCATAGAATGTGCGGACATGGATCTGGTAGATGATAGCGTCCTTGTACCAAAGCGCATCTTGCGTCAGTAGCACCAACTTCCTCCATAAATGATCGACCGCGTGTGAAACTCTGCGCCGAATTCCCCAAGCTTCCCAATTAGCAGAGTTCTATTAGCATATTAACCTCACGGTTCGCCGCGCGGTTCACGCCGCATCAGGCTTGATACAGTAGGCTGGTCGATGAGGATTCAACGGCGATCGGTCGGAGTTCCGCCAGACTCGCGCGTTATTGCGACGTTGGGAAATTGGACTTCCTGCTCAATCTCTGAGATCGCGATCGGCGTCACATTACCTTCCTTCAATTTCTGATTGAGCTGGTCTAGTCTCGACAGTTTGAATCTGGTCCACGCGGCGATACCCACTTTGACGCGTTGGCTGGACTCTTTGTAAACGGCAATTGCTTGTGAAGGCACGGCGCGGTCCCCACCTTCGACGACACGCAGTGCTGAAGCCAGATCGGTAAAAGCGTCGCGTAACCCGCCGCGCTGTGCTTCGGATTCGACTTGGGGTTCGGCTCTTCCGAGAATCATCGAAATTTCTGACTGGGCGTCCGCCAGAACCGACTTAAGGGACGGGTTTTGTCCGCCGAGCTTCTGCTGAATATCCGCGAGTCGTTTCTGAACCGAAGCGATCTCAGTGAGCGCGCGCCGCGCTTCAAGAGTTTCCGAGAAGATCTGTCGACCGAGTTCAAGCTGCTGCTGAAGTGTCTCTGCAGTAGCTGGCGACCGTGGATCCATGATGACTCTCAAAGTTTGAGTCTGCATTCCTCCGTCGACCATCAGCCGAAGTTGGTAGTTTCCCGGCACAACCTTTGGACCGCTGGGGTTGCGGTATTCCGATTCCTCATCCATGCTAGGCCCCCCTGAGCTGCCCCAGCTAAGATCCCACCGAAAGCGGTGCATTCCGGCAGTTGTCTCAAGGACTTCAGGTTTCGGGAACCAGCGCTCGGCAATGGGAAGGTGTGAGTGCTTTTCCTCGGGATGATCTTCCGAGGGATGATCTTCCGAAGAAAAGCTGCGGACGACATGCTGTTGTGCATCGAGAATCTCCAGCTTGACGATCCTGGCCTGAGACTTGAGGTAATAATCAATCGTGGCGCCTGCGGGAGGGTTCTCGGCTGTCGGTTCTTCGGGCGGAAGTGGCGTGCCCACGAAGGAATCGTTATCAATGCGAAATGCTGCTGCGGGATGGTAGAGCCAGAACGCATTCGTTTTTTGGGCGCCGGAAGTCTGGCGCAGCGGCGTGATGTTATCGAGAATCCAGAAGGAGCGGCCGTGCGTTGCAATTACGAGATCGTCGCCATGAACTGTGAGGTCGCGGACGGAAGTGACCGGCAAATTGAGCTGCAGGGACTGCCAGTGGTCGCCGTCATCGAATGATAGGTAAACTCCGAACTCAGTTCCGGCGAAGAGCAGCCCTTTACTCTGCGGATCCTCGCGAACCGCGCGTAAGAAGGCAGGAGCTGCAATGCCATCGGTGATTAATTGCCAGGTGGCCCCATAGTCGCGCGTTCGATAAAGGTATGGCGTCCGATCGTCCAGTCGGCTGCGGTCCACGGCCGCATAAGCAACAGCAGGGTCAAAGTGGGAGGCTTCGAGAAGCGAGATTTTGCTCCAGGCTGTCAGTCCCTTGGGCGTGACTTCTTTCCAGGTTTTTCCGCCGTCGCGGGTGAGGTGAATCAGTCCCGTGTCGCTTCCTGCCCAGATCAAATCACGGTTAAGAGGCGAAGGGGCGACGGTGAACACTACGCCGAACCCACGCTGTTTCGCATTCTCGATCGTCGGCGGCCCTTGCGTTTTGCTATCTCCCGCCGGTTGCGTTGATCCAGTGAGGTCCGGGCTGATGGCCTGCCAGTGCAGACCGCCATCCACGGTTTTCATCAGATATTGCGTCCCGAGATAAAGCGTTTTCGGGTCGAGCGAGGAAAGAACCAGAACCGGGGTCCATGGCGCTCTATATTTACGCTGATCGATCTCCGAGCCAAATGTCACAACTGGCCACGGACTAATGTCCTGACTCAGTCCGGTCCGCTTGTTAAAGCGGCTAACGCTACCGTAAGCCCCGCTCAGATAAATGATGTTTGGATCCGTGGGATCGGGCACCATGTATCCGCTTTCACTTCCGCCCGAAGGAAACCAGTCCCGCGGAGTGATTTGACCATGGTCAGTGCGGCTTGGGACCGCGGCGCTGCCGCTGTCCTGCTGCGCCCCGTACACGACGTAAGGAAATTGGTTGTCGGTAGTCACGTGGTAAAGCTGTGCCGTGGCCTGGTTGTACCACGTACTCCAAGTCTGGCCACGGTCGAGACTGACGGTGGTGCCCTGATCTGTTCCGAGAACCATGCTGGCAGAATTCTTGGGATCGATCCAAATCTGATGGTAGTCATCCCCCCCCGGTGCACCGCGGACGATAGAAATTGTCTTCCCTCCGTCTTTGGACCGGTAAAGGGCGACATTTGGGATATAGATCACATCGGGATTGTGTGCGTCGATCGTAATGCGGCCGAAATACCAGGCACGACTGGTGAGACGGGGATCGGCGTTTTCCAGAGTCCAGTTATCGCCCCCGTCGTCAGAACGATACAGGCCGGCTTTTTTCGCTTGAACGAGCGCATAGACGCGTTTGCCGTCCGGTGCAACGTCAACCCCCACACGTCCCCAATCGCCTTCGGGCAGCCCGTTTCCCAGCCCGTTTCCATTGAGGCGAAACCAGGTTTTGCCGCCGTCCTGAGATCGATAAAGGCCGCCACCGGGGCCATCGATCGGCGCATAGGTGCTCCAGGGAGGACGATGGCTATGCCATGTGCCGGCAAACAAGAGGTGAGGGTTTGCGGAACAGATCGCCAAATCTGCAATGCCGACGTCGAGTCCCACATCGAGAACTTTGGTCCAGTGCGCTCCTCCATCGACGGATTTATAGACACCACGCTGCTCGTTTGGACCATAAGCGTGGCCGAGCGCGCCAACATACACAACGTTCGAATCTTGCGGATCGACTACGATCCGGCTGATCTGCCTCGTGTCTTCCAATCCAATATGTGACCACGTTGAGCCACTATCCATCGATTTGTATACCCCGTCGCCAGAAGACAGATCAGAGCGAATGTCGGACTCGCCGGTGCCGACGTAAATCGTCCGGGAATCGGACGGTGCTACGGCTATCGCACCGATTGAGCCGACAGACTGGCGGTCAAAGATTGGTGTCCAGATGGTTCCGGCATCGGCGGTTTTCCAGACACCTCCGTTGACCGCACCAAAATAAAAAGTAGTAGAGTCGCCCGGCACACCCGCGACGGCGACCACTCGACCACCCCGAAATGGCCCGATCAAGCGCCATTTAAGACCGTTGACCATGTCAGCAGGAACCGACTGCGCGATCGCGGACAGCGCAGCCACGAGAACAGAGAGCGTGAAGACTGTGCGACGGAAACACGACCTGACTTTTTCCAAGCGGGAAACCCTCGTTTTGGTAGCCAGTCTACTTGAGCCAGGTGTTGTTGCAGAAGTTTTATAGGTGTCGACAGGGAGTGCCACGCCCGACGCGCACTCGGGGGAAACCTTGCGTGATCTCTTCTGCTATTCTACGACTCTAAACCTGAGACATGGATCGGTGAAAACTTTCAACGAAGTCTATTCTTCACTTTCGGTTCGGCGCCGTTACGAAGTATGGTTTGTTCGTCTCGGACTGGCGGACGGTAGCGGAGCTTGGTGGTTCCGATATTTGCTGATGAATCCTGGCCGGGGCGGTTGCGCAGGCGAGCCGCAGGGGATGCCCGTTCAGGTGTGGGCTACATGGTTTCCGCGGGGCGGAAAAGCGCAAAGCTTTATTCAAGGATTTCCGCTGCAGGGTCTGGATCTTAGCCCCAGAAGGCAAAATCCGTTTCACTTCCAAATCAGCAACAACGGAATCGGCGAGAACTCCTGCCGAGGAGCACTGGAAGTTGGAGGGAACGCGATTGCCTGGGACTTACATTACGCTTCCGCGTTTCGCGTCACGCTGAGCAACAAGGGCTGGATTGGATTCTCGCGAACGCCGCATTCCGACGCGCTGTTTTCCGGCCAGATCACGCTGGATGGGCGAAGTTTTGAGGGGAACCCTTTGGGGTTCGGCGTTCAAGGACACAACTGTGGATACCGGCACCGCAACTTCTGGACTTGGACGCATGCCTATTTTCCCGGCTCCGACAAAGGTTCCGGCGCATCGACAGCGACGACATTGGAAGCATTGGTATACGAAATGCCATTCGGACTGGTCTTTCGCAAAGCAGTACTCTGGCACGAGGAGAAGCAATACGAATTCCGGAGTTTGAAGGAGATCAGAAGAGATCCCGATGAACTTGGGTGGAGTTTTCGTGGTAACACGAAGGATGTATTCCGATTGGAAGCAGTGATCGATGGTGCCGGGCCGAGCATTCACCGTTTACCCTACGTGAAGACTGATTGCACCGGCAGTTTTGAAGTCGCGAACAACAGCTTGGCGAGAGCGGTACTCCGCCTGGAGCGGCCGGGCCGAGTGATTGAGACGTTAGAGACGAGTATCGGGGCCGTGTTGGAGATGGTCGGGCGCTAAAGCGGACTCAGAGTTGGCCTGACTACCGGCAGTCGCAGAGCTACGCTCGGCTTTGTAGGGCCGAGGCGGCCCTCCCTACGCGGGGGCCTCACACAGATGAAATCATTTGGAAGATTGCGCTTTTGCCAGACGATCGGCGACGATGGAATAGGCTGAAGGATTGAACGCCATTCCAATATGCGTGCCCGGCACTTCAAAATCGACCTCAGGGTTCCTAGTCATGCAATAGCGCCAGTCCACGATGCCGTCATCGCGGGTGTAAATCGCGGTTTCCAGCATCTTGTCCGGAACGTCGCGCTTCAGTGAGTCGACAAAATTGCAGGTGCAGCGCCCGGTGTAGCAGTCCGGCAACACTCCTCGGCCATGCTCCTGCAGGATGCGCAGGCGAATGCCTTCGGCAACGCGGAGAATCGTGCGACTGGTAGCGGTGCCGCGAAAGGGCGCTGCCAGCGTGATGACCGAAGCGATGTCCCGCGGCCTTTGACTCGCCACTGAACGCGCAATGATGCCTCCGAGGCTGTGACCTATCAAGTGGATTCTCCGCCCCGTCTCCGCCAGAGCTCGTTCAATGGTCTGGTTCAGATGGCGCTGGACCAGCAGATTCGGACATTCCGCGTTGATCGGGATTCCCGAAAAATAAGGCTGGTACCCGATGCGCCCCAGCCAGGCGTGGAGTTCCATCAAATAGAGATCGGTGCCAAGAAAACCAGGAATGATGACCACCGCGGAGCCATCACCGCGGGGTATGCCGAAGCCGTAATAGACGGGAGTTGCGTGCAACAAAAGAATCTCAGCGGTAAACAGCATTTCTGTCCACGGAGAGATGTCGGCTTCCAAATCAACCCGGTGAATTTGCTTCCGACTCCCGGTCCGCGATGAACTTGTAGCCTTTTTCCTTTTTCTCTGAAATCTCATCCTTCTTTTGTCCGGCATTTTGAGCACATCGCATGAGCGGACCGAAGCCTCGCCCTGCGCATTATACCTTTCTCTCTTGCTTCCGACGCAAGGCTCGTTTTCCTCGCAGGGGTTTTTCCAGCCGGGCCTCCAGTTCCGCTATTCGCTTGCGCAGTGCCTCGAGTTCCGGCTCGGCTTCGGCTCGCGGTGGGGTTGGCGGCGCCGCGCCCAGGAACTTCTTCATCATGTCCACCGGCGAAAGAATCGCAGACTGGACCTCGCCGAGCCGGCTTTGCACCGATTCCTGCACCTTCTGATAAGTATCGAAGGCGGATTTCAAATACCACATGACGAACTCCTGCCGCACTTCGTCGGAGGCGACAATCAGTTGGCGCAGCAGTTCGAGCGGCAGGCCGGTCGGCTTTCCCTTAGCGTCCTCGGTGATGATTTGTGTCAAAGTGACGCGGGTCAAATCCTGGCCCGTCTTGGCGTCGACTATCTGGAGGTCTTTGCCTTCCCGAATGAATGCCGCGATATCGTCGAGATTCACGTATCGACTGCTGGAGGAATCGTACAGCCTGCGATTGCCATATTTCTTGATGAGGACGGGAGCCGGCTTCATTCTGATCTTGTCCATGCTGCTATGCACACAAGATAAATATATATTGACATAAAAGTCTTCAGATCGTATAGTTTATTTGATGCTGCAACGCAGCAATTCTTGGAGGTATCAAAATGCCAACCACAGTAAAGTCTGAATCCTCCCGAACTCATTCCAGGGAGTCGTCGTTTGTTTCTCTGCTGTCGGGCTGGGCGCAACAGGGGGTGCAGGGCTTCTTTTCTACGCAACGAATCCTGTTGGACCTCGCGATGCGGCAGAATGCAAGCCTGATGCACTCTCTGCGGCAACAACTGTCCCATTCCGAGCATTCTCCCACCGCCATTCTGAGCGAGATGACCGCTGAAAGAATCTCCAACTTCATTGAAGGCCAAAAGATCCTTCTTGAACTAGGACAAAAACAGAACGAAATCCTGATGACCGGCGTCAAAGAACGTGTCGGGGACTGGCCCGCGGCGCAGGCCATTACCGACCTGCTGCGGCGCAGCGTGGAGACTTTCATCCACATGCAGCAGGAGTATCTGAAGATTGCCGGCAAGCAAACTCACACCTGGGTGGAAGCAGCCAAGGCGGGAAAACCCTACCAGCCCGAGGCTTTGGTCGAACTGGCGCGCGAGTCGATGGAGAACTTTGTGAAAGCCCAGAAGCACTTCATGGACGTGATCGCCGAGGAGACGGCCAAGGCCACCGGCGCCAAGCCCACCAACGGAGCCAAGAAACTCAAGAAGACTGAGTTGTCGCAGATGGCGCGCGAAGCCACCGAGTCGTTCATCGAGGCGCAGAAGAAACTGGTGGATGTAGCCGGGCGACAGATGAATGCGAACGTGAAGACCGCAGGCAAAACTTTGGAACTCTTGCGGCCATTTCCCTTCCTGCCGTTGGCTGAGCTAACGCGGGAAGGAGTGAAGAGCTACGTCGATGCCCAAAAGGAGTTGATGGAGGTCATAAAGCCGGGTGTTGAGCACAAACGCGAGCACAAGGTCGCACATCACGTGAGGCGGTCGCCAAAGAAGCATGCGGCGGCTGCGGCCTAACACTCGCTGAGAGAATGCCGTAAACGTGGCACGGGTTTTTAGCCTTGGGCCGCGCCGACGGTGGAACCTAAAAGTACTGCGCCAACGTGCTCTTGCGCCTGCGAGGGCACGCTGGCGCTTCGTGCCAGTATCGCGGCTGCATTATGGGCGACTAGCAGCCGAGCCTCCTTTTGACTGGCGCGGCGCAGAGGCCTAGACTGATTGGTGAGCGAGTACGTCTTCCGACTCTATCAGGCCCCCTGAACTAAGTCAGCCCGTCTGATGTTATCCCCCCTTAGTTACCCCACTACGTGACACTCATCACCGCGAACTTTGCTCAAATGTGGCCACATCACAACGCCGTGTGATAGCCGGCACGGACTCAGCCCAAGCGCTGTGTTGTAGTGAGTTTGTCCGGAATCGGGAAAAGCGAGGACATCCGATGGAATTCCGCGAGTGGGCCAAAGCGAATGCCGATTACAGCCGAAACCTTATCACTTCTGGAATCGAGGGAGCGCGTTCAGGTCAAGAGACGTTTCTGAACGGAGAATCTCTCAGCCCGTTTCTTGGCGAGTCGGTGCGCAGAGCCTTGAAACCCGCCGTTCTGGGAGCGTGTCTGGGTGTGTTGGGGAGTCATCCGGGGTACCGGCGGAAATCCATAAGTCGAGCGTTGGCATACGGTTTGCTGGGCGGTGCCATCGGCCTGGGGGCGGGCTTGGTTTGGGAAAGCCGCCGCCTGACTGCGAGCGCCGCTGGTGGCGCTTTGATGAACATTGGCAGGGTGCGGGATGAGCACTGGCTGACAATGCATCCCATCGACTACGCATAGAAATCAGGGACGTCTCCTCAACTGATCAGTCCGCCCTTTTTCATGATCGCAAGAGCTGGGAACATAAGAACGAAGCGTGCATAGACAACGGACTCCAGCAGAGAGGCATGGGAGGCAGTAATGGTCACGCACGAAGTAGTGCAGGAGCGGGTTCAGATTCCACTTACCGCAGAAAGCCTCAGTCAAGAGCGAATTGCCTACCTGGAGCGATTGGTCAGTCAGGCCAGAACCGCTGCCGCCGTCTTTACTCAATTCACCCAAGAAGACGTTGATCGCATTGTCAAAGCAATGGCTCTGGCTGGCCTGGATCAAGCTCAACATCTCGCCCGCCTGGCGGTTGAGGAAACCAAACTCGGAGTCATGGAAGACAAGGTCATCAAGAACATGGTGGCCACCGAGTTCGTCTACAACTACATAAAGGATAAACGTACCGTCGGC
>DAIUEW010000086.1:0-16238 GCA_036844925.1 Candidatus Sulfotelmatobacter sp. | reverse complement strand
AACTGAAGAGCAAGCTACAGTACGCGGAGTTGCGGATTCGTGTGCTGGAAGAGCGTTTGCGGCTGATGCGGATCGAGAAGTATGGAGCGGGCGGAGAAAAGCTTTCGCAGGCGCAAATGCAATTGTTCGAACCCGAGCCTGTCGTCAGTGAAATGATCGAGCAGGCGGAGAGCGCGCGCGCGCCCGTGCCTCGCTCGACCAAGAAATCCGTCAAGCATCCGGGTCGCCAGGAGTTGCCGGCGAATCTTCCTCGCGTTGAGCGGATTCTGCCCTGCGCATTAGATCAGCGCGTATGCAAACGCTGCGGAAAAGAAACAGTGGTGATCGGCTACGAGGAGAGTTCCCAACTGGACGTGGAACCGGCGAAGTACTTCGTACTGGTCACGAAACGAGAGAAGCGGGCTTGCCGGTCGTGTGAGGATCTCGGCGTCGTCTCAGCGCCCCTGCCGCCACGGATCATCGAGAAGTGCCTGGCGAGTGACCGGATCGTCATCGAGACGGTCGTCGGCAAATATTGCAATCACACGCCCCTGCATCGGCAGAGCATGATTCTGGAAAGGGACCTCGGCTTGGAAATCAGCCGCGCAACGCTGGACGGCTGGGTCCTCAAAGTCGGCGAGTTGCTGATCCCGATGGTCGCGGCAATGAGGCGAGAATTGATCAGCGGAAGTTACATTCAGGCGGATGAAACCCCAGTCGATGTGCAGACACGCGAGGGCCGAGGTAAGAACCACCAAGCGTACCTCTGGCAATACAGTCGCCCCGGAGGAAGCGTGGTGTTCGACTTCCGTCTAGGCCGCGGACGCGATGGGCCGAAGCGGTTCCTGGGACAGTTCGAAGGCATTCTCCAAACAGATGGCTACACTGCATACAATCAGATCGGTGGGCCGAGAATGGTACACGCCGCTTGTTGGGCTCATGCAAGAAGACAGTTTTTCGAAGCAGTGCAGCTAAATCCCCGAGATCCGGTTGCAACCCCGATTGTGGCTCAGATGGACGAACTGTTTGCCGTCGATGCAGAAGCTCGCCGCAAAACGCTGACTACTGCGGCGCGCCATATCCGGCGTCAGGAAACAGCGAGACCTCTTCTCGATCATATCCGCAGCAAGGTCGAGGCAGCGCAGTCCGCTGCTTTGCCTTCCAGCACACTTAGCAAGGCCTGCCAGTACGCGCTCGCACTGTGGAAGAAGCTCACCTGCTTCTTGGAGTATCCTGAATTAGAGCTAAGTACTAACCTGGCGGAGAACTCTATGCGTCCCGCGGCTCTGGGTCGAAAGAACTGGTTGCACATCGGCAGTCCACTGGCCGGGCCTAAAGTTGCGGCAATTCTCTCGGTCGTGAAAAGCTGCCGACGGCTGGAGATTTCGGTGCGCGATTACTTTTCCACGATTCTCCCCGGGCTTGCCGATCTCCCGATCCGGTGCCTTCCAGACCTTACTCCCGCTGTGTGGGTCGGCCGGCATTCATAGACTCAAGCGACCTGGGTATTAGCGTGAAGTGATTTTGCGACCACAACCCGATTTTTCCCAAGGCGCGCTCGATTCGAGAGTTGCTCAACAGTCTTTCGCAAATGAATCCGCGAACGGAATGAGCCGAGAATCTCGGGGATGCGAACGCGCCCACAGAAACAACTCTGATTTCACGAAATATGGAAGAAGTGTGGAATCAGATTGCCCACAGTTTCGTCTGTCGGAAAACCTCGCTACTCTTCGAGAGCCAATCAGCGGGAGGAGGCACAGTGTTTGCCGAATCGCCTCTTCCCAATACTGCCGGTGGCGAGTATTCCCTGGTTTCCACCCGCACTCGTAACTACAGTGTCGATTTCCGAACCGTCATCCACAACGACGAAGTTTGCAGTTACTGGTGGCCGGCCGTCGGTGAAGTCGATGATGAAGTTGCCGGTACAGTCGGAGTTCACCGTGTAAGTCCCAGTCGCCGGAGTGTGGGTGAAGTCAGCGACCACCTCGCCGTTGATTGTGACCGTATCGATCTGAGTAAAGTTGCCCTTGCCGTCAAATTGGGTCATCGCCACTCCGACCTGTGGGCCGGTGGGTCCCATGCCTGCCAACTTGGTGCCCTGGATGGTGAATCCGTAGTTGCCTTTGATGAGGTTGTTGTTGCAGGCGGGAGAATTACTCTGTGCGAATCCCGACCCCAAAGACACGAGCGTTACCAGAACCGACCCGAACATCGTGGTAAATACTTTTTTGTTCATAAGTCTCTCCTAGATTTTTTCTTCCCCCACAGCACTTCAAACCGAAGATCGCTGAAACAATGCTGAAAGCTTCGGCGTCTGCGAACTGCCCCGGCTCGCCTCCCGTTCGAAAGTTCTTCGCCGGAGAAGCTGATTGGGCTCTTCACTCTGTATTAGCGAAAACGGCGAGCACTAGACGTAACTCGTCTCGCAAGAAGTCATAGACGCGCTCGTCGGCAGGCATGGCCAAGGCCCTTTGGCTGTGCTAATGTTGCTCAGTTGCAAGCCTGACTCCTCCCCGTAAGTTGATGGTTCCCAATGGCCAAGCTCGATGGACACGAGATCACGGAACTACTTCAAGCATGGCGACGGGGGGACGAGAGCGCCCTTGAGAGGTTGACGCCTCAGGTTTATCGGGAGCTTCATCGAGCTGCAAAAGGCTGCATGCGGGCGGAACGAGAAGGCCACACCCTGCAAACAACAGCGCTGATTAATGAGCTTTACCTCCGGTTGACCGACCTGCAGGAGGTTGATTGGCAGAACCGAGCGCACTTTTTTGCTTTGTGCGCCCGTCAAATGCGGCGCATTCTCACCGACCAGGCCCGGGCTCGTCAGTCCCACAAGCGTGGCGGGGGAGCACTACCGATGTCGCTCGACGCGGCGCCGACAGTCTCTGCGCGGCCTCAACCGGAGGTGCTGGCGATCGATGATGCGCTCAAGGCCTTAGCCAAGGTTGATTCACGCAAGAGCCAGGTCGTCGAATTGCGTTTTTTCGGCGGACTGAATGTCGAAGAAACCGCCGAGGTTCTCAAGGTTTCGCCAGATACTGTGGTGCGTGACTGGAAACTGGCGAAGGCTTGGCTGTTCCGCGAGTTGAGCCAGGAGTCGCTCGATGGATGCTGAGCGGTGGCAAAAAATCGAGCGTATCTTTCATGAGGCGCTGCAGGCACAGCCAGGCAAGCGAGCCGCGGTTTTAAACGACCTGTGCACGGGGGATGAGTCCCTTCGACGCGAGATTGAGTCGCTGCTGGCCCATCACGAAAATGCGGGGTCGTTCATAGAGACACCGGCATTCGCGCCCGCCGACCTAGGTGTGACTGTTGAACAGCCTGGCTCACTTCCGGGAAGGATCGCGTACTTCGCCGCAGGCGCAGTGATTGGGCATTACCGCGTGCTGGAAGAAATCGGCGGCGGCGGCATGGGCGTGGTGTACCGGGCGGAGGACATCAAGCTTGGACGCCAAGTCGCCCTCAAGTTCCTGCCGGCGCATTCGGCCGATGATCCCGTCGCGCTGGAACGATTTCGCCGCGAGGCCCGGGCTGCATCATCCCTGAATCACCCTAATATCTGCACGATCTACGAAATCGATGAGGTCGATGGTCGGACCTTCATCGCGATGGAACTCCTCGAAGGTCAGACTCTCCGGCACGTGATCAACGCCAGGCCGGTGGATCGTGAGACCGTGCTTAATCTAAGCATTCAAGTCGCGGACGCTCTGGACTCGGCCCACTCCAAGGGCATCATTCACCGCGACATCAAGCCGGCCAACATTTTCGTCACCAATCGTGGGCAAGCGAAAATTCTCGATTTCGGACTCGCTAAGGTGGTAGCGCCGAGTGCGGCAACGACACTGACAACCCTACAGCCCACCGCCGAACTGGATCACCTGACGAGTCCCGGGTCTACTCTGGGAACAGTCGCCTACATGTCGCCCGAGCAAGTGATGGGCAAGGAGCTCGATGCTCGAACGGATCTGTTCTCTCTGGGCGCGGTCCTTTACGAGATGTGCACTGGAATGTTGCCTTTTCGGGGCGACACGGCCGCACTGGTCTTTAAGGCCATTCTCGACCTGGAGCCGACGCCTGTGGTTCGGATTAATCCCGACGCCCCAGTGGAAATGGAGCGAATCGTGAACAAGGCACTAGAGAAGGATCGCGAGCTGCGCTACCAATCGGCCGCAGAACTGCGATCCGATCTGAAGCGGCTCCGGCGCGATTCCGAATCCGGAAGTGCGCAAACCGCTCAGCTGGAAAAAGCCCCGGCGTGGGCTCGTCGCGCGGCGTTCATCGCCCTGTTAGTTGTGGCGGCAGTTGCTGGACTTGCTCTTTATTCTTTTCTCCATCGAAGCCCTCCAACGAGCTCAGCTTGGCAGCAGTTAACGTTCTTCACCGACTCCGCAATTCATCCAGCTATTTCGCCCGACGGTCGCATGCTGGCCTTCATCCGAGGGGAGGAGGAAGTCGTCGTCGGTCGTGGTGACGTGTATGTCAAATTGCTTCCTGACGGCGAGCCGGTACAACTAACGCACGACAAGCGACTAAAGCTTAGCCCCACATTTTCCCCCGACAACTCCCGGATTGCTTACGGAGCGTTCGACCCCTGGGAGACTTGGGAGGTACCGGTCTTCGGAGGACAGCCGCGCCTGCTCTTGCCAAACTCGTCTTCGTTGACCTGGATACAGGATGGCAAGCATGTTTTGTTTTCCGAAATCAAGCAGGGACTGCACATGGCCATCGTGACTTCCGATGAAGCCCGCGGCCAGTCGCGAGACGTGTACGTTCCTCCGGGAGAGCGCAGCATGGCCCACCGCTCGTACCTTTCTCCCGATGGGAAATGGGTTCTGGTGGTGGAGATGGACAACCAAGGTGAGATCGGTCCCTGCCGTGTGGTTCCATTTGACGGTAATGGCAATGCCCGTGTTGCAGGTCCGCCTAGCGCGACGTGTTCGTTTGGAGGGTGGTTCCCGGACGGGAAGTGGCTGTACCTCAGTTCTAATGCAGGCGGGAAATTCCACATTTGGCGCCAACGATTCCCGGACGGCACGCCTGAGCAAATAACCTCGGGACCGACAGAAGAAGAGGGGATTGCGATAGCATCGGATGGAAAATCGCTCATCACTTCCGTAGGGACAAAAGACACCACAGTCTGGCTTCACGATGCACAGGGTGAGCATCAAATCTCCTCAGAAGGCTCCACTGGTGCACCGCAGTTCTCCCCAGATTCCCGAAAGCTGTACTACTTGCGCGTCTACGGACAGAATGCGGGCCCTGAACTCTGGGTGACTGATCTGTCGAGTGGCGACAGCAAGCCTGTTCTTTCGGGATATTTGCTGCGAACGTGTGGCGTGGGCATGCAGCACTTTGCCGTGTCACCGGACGGAACACAAATTGCCTTTTCGATGCTGGACAGCACGGCCCATTCCAAAGTTTGGACTGCGCCGACCGATCGCAGCGCGTCAGCACGGGTAATCGAGTCACACGAAAGCGAGGACTGTCCGTTCTTTCTGCCCAGTGGCGATCTGATTTTCCGGGCGGTGGAAGGAGAGCAGAATTACCTTTATCGAATGAAAACGAACGGAACGGAACGGCGGAGGGTCAGCGATGTCGCAATCCTAGACGCATATGGTGTTTCCCACGATGGTCGCTGGGTACTTGCCGTAACTCGCGGCCCGGATCGCGATCACCCGTATTCTGTTGACGCTTTTCCGGTCGATGGCGGACCCGTTGTACTGGTTTGTCTGGGGCTCTGTCCGGCCACCTGGGATCGAACTGGTAAATCGCTCTATCTGACTCTGCCTACCAGCGGCGACAAGAATACCTATGCCTTGCCTCTCCAGCGAACAGGGCTTCCGAAGCTCCCTCCCGGGGGCATATCGAGCTCTCAAGATTTGGCCAGAATGAAGGCGCCTATTCTTGCCACTGGAGTCATGGAATCAGTAGGAACTCCGTCCCAGTACGCCTACACGCGCAGCACTGTCCGCCGGAACCTGTACCGAATTCCCCTGCCCTGACTCCACCATTGCTTCCGACCGGGATTACGTCCCTCGTCCGCCATTCTCGCTATTAGAGATAGGGAGTAATAGTTTAATGAATGTGGCACAGGTCCACTTCGTGAAGCCGTCAGTCTGGCTGCGGGGAAACGCTGCCCGTATGGTTTGCCAACTCCCAAGGCTGGTGTATCCTTCTCAGCACCTTGGGGGTGACCGCCGCGTGAGAGATGTTCGTCCATCATCTAGCTTCTTCTGCATTCGACGAGTTCTCTCGCGAGTTAGAGGTTTGGGATATACGGCGGTCCTGGCACTTTCCGCAGCCGTGTTGGTTTCGGGACTAACTTTCCCATTACTCGCGCAGACCACCATCGGCACCGGCAGTATCGTGGGCACGGTCAGTGACCCGTCGGGGGCGGTGGTCAGCGGTGCCGCCTTAAGAATCAGCAATGTAGAGACAGGCCAGGCAATCGATATCAAAACGAATTCTTCTGGAACCTTCAATTCCGGGGCTCTGATTCCCGGCAATTACACATCTCGGTTTACGGCAAATAGATTCCGCCCTGCCGTGGTCTCAGCAACCGTGCTCGTAGGTAACACGACGACCGTGAATGTGACGTTGTCGGTCGGCTCCGATAAGACGACGATCGACGTGCAAGAGACGGCGACCGGCGTGAACACGGAACAGCCGACGGTGCAGGGCGTCCTGAGTGAACAGCAGATCGAAAGCTTGCCGGTGAATGGTCGCAACTTCCTTGATCTGGCGCAGCTCGAGCCGGGAGTACAGATTCAAGACGCTGCCGAGTTTGGCTTTGGCTTCAAGGATGGATTCTCTTCTGTTTCGTTTGGCGGTCGGTTCGGTCGTACGGCCCGCATCGAGGTGGATGGCATCGATATCTCTGATGAGAAATTTGGTTCGTCGACTGCGAACATTCCCGCAAGCGCCATTCAGGAGTTTCAACTCAGCCAATCCAGCCAGGACCTCTCAACCGAGCTGACTACGTCGGGGGCGGTGAATGTAACCACGCGCTCGGGGACGAACAGTTTGCATGGAGAAAGTTTCGGCTACTTTCGGGACAGCTCCCTGGCAGCCAAGTTGCCGTCCCCTCCGGGATCCGAAGAGCCATTTCAGCGCTCCCAATACGGTGGGCGTATTGGTGGACCGATCGTCCGAAATAAACTGTTCTTTCTCCTCGATGGAGAGCGCACTCTCCAGCATGAACGGTTACCAGTGTTGTTAGCGCCTCCATTTCAGCAGTATTCCGGAGCATTTACTTCGCCGTTTCGTGAGACCGACCTGACCGCAAAGGCGGATTATCAGCTTGCGCAATCGGCGCATGGCTTCTACCGACTGAGCTATTTTAAGGATTCCTTCACATCAAACGGCGGCTTGGGCTATTCCCTTTATCAGGGCAAGAACATCACCCGAAACGACGTTGGAGGGCTGGATTTCAACACCGGCAGTTTCAGCCACAGCATTCGATTCGGATATTTGAAAACGGACCGCAACGTGACGGATGCGACGAGCGGCAGCGGACTGCCGTTGGCTGACTTCCCGTTGAACATAACCATGATCAATACGGGGTTGGTGACCGGGCTCACTCAGGACGCACCTTTCGTGTTTCGACAGAGCAACCACCAGGGCAAGTACGACGGCAGCAAGATCCTGGGTGCGCATATCATTCGCTATGGTTTCAACTTCAACCGTATCGATGCGGCAGCCTTTGTGCCTTTCGGCAGCCTTGCACCTTCTCTCTTTACTGCGTCCGGTCCCTCAGAGTTAGCGTTCGCGAAAAATGGTCCGTTCCCCGGCGGCGATGCCAACCCACTCAACTATCCCGTGGAGTTTGTCCTGCTGAGCAACGGTCTTGGGTACACTGTGCCGTATTCAGGATTAGGACTCCCGGCGGGAAATTTTATTTACCACCGACTTGCGGCATATATAGGCGCGAATTCGAAGTGGAGAAGAAATCTTACCTTGAGCTACGGCCTGCGCTACGCACGGGAGACTGGCCGGAGCGATAGCCAGTTTGCGGCGATCCCGGAGCTCAACGCATTGATACGTGGGCTCGGCAACCGGGTCCGCCAGCCGAACCTGAACTTCGCGCCGCAACTGGGTTTTGCGTGGGACCCGACCGGCTCGGGCAAGACCTCGATCCGCGGCGGCATCGGCCTCTTTTACGAAAATGTGCTAACCACCGTGTCACCGACCGATCCCCTGTACCGCGCGCCGCAAGGACAGATCTTTCTGCGACGACCGCCAGCCTGTGCGGCGAGTTCGTTTCCGCTGCCCGTACCAACTCCCGGCAATGGAGTATTGCTGCCAACGTTCTGCGGCGCACCGGGCGGTGGACCGATCGCCATCGGATCCGTGGGCACCCAGATCGCCGCATTCCAGAAGCAGTATGAGGCTGATTTTCCGTTTGACTTGAAGGCACCGAACCCGAACTACCTTGGCTCGCTGCTCAGTCAGGGGCAAGGATTGAACGGAGCCGGCCCACCCCTGGACCCAGGCTACCGAACACCGCGATCCGTCGAGATGAACATCGGGATACAGCGAGAAATTCGTCGCGGCACGATCCTTAGCGCGGATTTCATCCGCAACATTCAAACACACTACTTTCTGTCCATCGATGAAAATCATACTGGAGATATTCGATTCTTCAGCAAGGCTGCGGCACAAGAGGCCGTCGCCAGGACTCTCAGCCTTTGTGGTGTGAGCTCGATCGACCAAGCCATCGTATTGTGTCCGACGAACCCGCTGGCACCGGATCAGAGGGGATACACACCCAGGGCAGCGACCATGGCAGACTTCGCTCAGAACGGGTTGACATCCTCTGCCGATTTCAATGCGGTATGCTCATTCCGCTCGGTCACCATTCCCGGCGGCACCTACGGATGTGCTTTCCCGGGCGTCAATCCAGGCGCACCGCCTCTAAGCTTCCTCAGGCCGATTGGGCGTTCCGTTTACAACGGATTGCAGACCAAGCTCGTGCAGAATCTTGAGCATCCCTTCAAGGGAGTGCGATCCCTGAACCTTCAGGTTTCCTACGCGCTCTCCAGGTTCGAGAATTCAGGCGGAGCCTATCCGGCCGTGCCCATCAACTCGGATCAAGAGTATGGAGTAGCCGTGATCGACGGCGCGAACCCCAACCGTTTTTTCGGCCCTTCTCTGCTGGACCGCACTCACCAGCTTTCGTTTGGCGGATACGCCGACTTGCCGCAAGGTTTTCGAGTGAGCATCTTGTCGCATTTCTGGAGCCCGCTCTCCACCTCGTTGGTCGTACCTGCGACGAGTCTCGGACCTGGCGAGATCTTCCGCACGGACTTCACAGGGGACGGTTCATTTCCGGATCTCATTCCCGGAACACACGTCGGCAGCTTTGATCGTGGCATCAACGCCTCGAACATCAATAGGGTGCTCAACGATTACAACAATACGACTGCCCTGAATTTGACACCGGCGGGCCAGGTCTTGGTTAAGAACGGAGTGTTTACGCCCGCTCAACTCGGAGTCGGTGACTCGCTCTGCTACAACAATCCCAATCAGCAGCCTGTCGGTTCGCTGTGCGCGGTTGCTCCTCCAGTGCCTTTGGCACCTTCCGGACAAGTCGATCTGGCCTGGTTGCGTGCCCTCGACGTGAGGCTCTCCTGGGTACGTGCCGTGCGCGAGAAAGTAACCATCGAAACCAGCGCCGGATTCTACAACCTGTTCAACTTTGCAAACTTCGATTTGCCTGGCAATGCTCTGAGTGGAGCACTAACTGGGACGCCTGGGCAGATCAACGGTACGACTCGCGAAGCGCACGATGTAAATCGGGTGGGAGTCGGAACCGGTGTCTACTCCCTCGGCGCACCGAGACAGATCGAGTTCGGGCTGCGTGTCACCTTCTAGCGCTGCCATCTCACGCGAGCAGCCAGCCTGTCCGCACTTGGGACTCGGTCTGATCGGATGCCGACGTTGCCCTCCTGGATCAGGTCGAGGAACTGAAGCCCGCGGTTGCCATACTTTTTGGCGATGGAAACCACGAGGCGGAGGTTGGCTTCGATGAGTTCGTGTTTGGCCTGCTCCGCGTCCATCTCGCCCTGGATGATTTCGCGCTGTGTGCGCCGCAGCTCCTGGAAGCTCACGCCGGCGTCGCTTTCCAGGCTTCTCAGGTCGGCGCGATGCTGCCCCTGCACCTTGCGATAATCTTTCTCGAGTTCTTGGCTGCGCGTGATCTCAATCTTCTTTTCCAGGTTGCTGATCTGGCGATCGAGTGAGCGCATGATGTCCACGGTTTTATTCACCCGATCGACTAGGCGTTTGCGCTCGAAGTTGGTGAAACCGAGGTTGCGGATGATCAGCGAAAGGCGAACGATCTCGCGGCCCAGGCCACATCGGCAGCGGCGGTAATCGCGTGCTCTCTTTTTTGCTGGGATGGTCGGTAGTCGTCCAGCCAGCTGGCTGGCTCTTTTGTAATGCTTCTGCAGCCCATCAATGCGGCGCGTGGTGTCCTTGACTCGGTTCTGCAGGACTTCCTCGGTCACCTCTTCCTCATCGAAAACGACAATTTCCTTGATCGAGCGCACGCCGCACTTCAAATCCTCGGCGATGGCCAGAATCTGACGGATTACAATAGGCGAGCGTGAAAGTGCCTTCAGCAAGCGCAGCTGTCCGCGCTCGATGCGCTTGGCAATGTCCACTTCCCCTTGGCGGGTGAGCAGAGGCACTGTGCCCATCTTGCGCAGGTAGATACGTACCGGATCGTTGGTCTTTTCAAGAGCCGCTAGGGTCAGGTCGAGCTCGACTTCGTCGCTGGCCTCAACTTCGTTCTCAAGCTTGTTCTTGAGCGCCGAAGCGGGCAGCTTGGGCTGGCCCTCAAGCACGTCAATGCCGTGCGTGCCGATAGTGCTGAGCAGGTCGTCCAGCGACTCCAGGGAATGGACGTCACGGGGAATCAAGTCATTCACCTCGTTGTAGATGAGATAGCCCTTCTCCTTTCCGGCATCCATGAGTTTCTTAATGTCGTCAAGAGGCAAGCGGAATCCCTTCGGCGCCGTCCTGCATGGAGCAAAGGGTGCTTTGTTGATTCTGCAGCGGCAAGTTCAACTGAGACTGCGGAAACCCAAACTGAAGCGATGCTAGCATGGGGTGCCAGCTTTCTCCTAACTAGACACGTTCCGTTGGCGTTCCTGTCCGGACAAGTGTGTGCGCTCTCCAGGCGTTCGAAGCGCCGAGAGCAGTTCTGCGCATCGTCAGCCTTGGTGCCCTCGCCGGGCGAAAGGCACACGTTAGCAGCTTCCGTCAGGTCGAGTCACGCAGGCTTGCCGAAAGGACAACAAAGAAGCTTAGCCCAGCAAGATCTCCTTAAGCGCCCACTCAATCCTATCGACTTCTTCACGGATTACTCTGATCGATTGTTGGTTTCTCGATGGGTGGGCCAACGGAGTAATTCCTTCCAGAGCGCCTCGTATTTGATGATTCCGAGCCCAGATGAAGTTGAGCCTTGCGCTCCTCTCCTTGCGGTTTCTGTAAACGCCGCCGACGAACTTAGCGGCGAGCCAGGCAAATACCAAACCAAATAGCACCTCAACCGGAATACGATCGGTTATGCCGTCAAACTCTGAAAACAAGAGTCGATAAATCGCTTCACCCATCCCAAACGATGCAAACAATACAGTCGCCCCGAACAAATATACTTTCAGACGCTCCATCGGTTGAAAGCGCATGGAGTCGTCATTTCCGTCACGTGTCCGCACAAAGTTGATCGCCATGCTTCCCCCAAGTGTCACTGTTCCCAAGGTCGCAATCAGCGGTACCAGCGCCAATCTCGCTGAAATGATAACTTGAAATTGCAATCAGCGGCGGGATTCTCTTTACGGAAGCCGAGCCAGGTCACAAACCAGCCAACGTCGTAGCGCGACCTTTTTCTGAAACGTGCGTTGCCAAGTGCCGACGATCTGCCCGTCGACGGCATAATCAGCCTACAGTGGCGAGCGATCTGATTTTTCGCTTTTGACCGGGGCCGCTTCTGATCGCCGGAGTGCCGCCATTCTGAGGCGTGGCTGTGGTGGTCTCTTTGAGGAACCCCGACACTGTTCATCCGGGAAGGCTTGTCGCGCTTGCCTCCACGTGTGCCGACGTGATTCCGGATGGATTGTCGGCCAACCGGAACTAATCCCCACTGTCTTTTCGGCAATTACTTACGATGTCGAGATCTGCTCTGGAGAGTTCCTGTTCAGTGGGTTATTGCTGCGGGCCAATTTGCTACCAGCGTGAGTGGACGACTTCCGGCTCGCGACTCTCCCAAAGTGTTGATGAGCAAACGTCCGTCGGGTGCGACGTCGTACCCCGCGCTATACAACAGCGTCTGTCCGACGGCGGTGCGGAAGAGGACCTTGGGATCGCCGGTCTGGATCGTACCGTGCGCTGTGTTAATCGGGAACTCCAGGATATCTTCTACGTTGACCGCGTTGACCGCGTAGAGAGCCTTACCGTCGTGCCGCCAACGTGGAGTAGCCGCTCCGCTTGATGAGATCTGCGCTCGCTGGCCCGCTCCGGGGAAGGGAGCAACATAGATTTCATCCCTGCCGGACTGGCGGGACGTATAGGCGACCCAATGACCATCCGGGGAAAACACCGCGTCACGTTCCCAGTCGTTTGTCGCTACGAAAGGAAACGGCTTGTCGCCCTTTGCAACTGGCATGACGTAAATGTGGGAGGCCCCGGGTTCGCCACGGTTGTATAGGATGTACTTGCCATCGGGAGACCAATCGGTGGGCGATTGCCACTGGTCCTCCTGGTAGAGCAGGAGATCCTCTCCGCTTCCGTCCGCCGCCCGCACTGCGAGACGCGCCTTGCTGGTGTTCGCCGGGATCACCATGTACGCAATGTTCTTGCCGTCTGGTGACCACGCAGGTGTGGTGCCGGCAGACTCGGTGCTCAGGCGGGTGCGCAGGCCGTTGGCGGTATCGAAAACCGAGACCTCCGGGTTCGGCCCGCCATATTTTACGAGCGCCACTTTATGCCCGTCCGGCGAGATGCGCGGATCGTTGTTGCCGCGTTCTCCAAGGGTCCCGAGGACTTTTCCATTGACATCAAACCATGTCAATTGGCCCTCAGCGGCGGAATTCGCGCCACTCGCGTAAATCAACAGTCCGTTGCCGGAGACGCTGAACGCTCCTCGCCAAATCCCCTGGTCATTCAGTGCTTTTTCGGCCAGGCGCACCGGATCGCCTTGCAACTCCATCCGACCAAGGTCGAAGCGCTGCGCCATCAAGTCCGACTTTCGCAAAAACAACATGTAGCCCGACTTGTAAACCGCGTTGCCATCAGTGCGCACCAACAATCGTCCTGGCGATCCCGCTGCGCTCAGAGAACTGACATATATTCCGCTGTACTCTCGTTGTCCCGCATGATTCATGGCCAGATAAAGGAAGTGATCGCCATCCGGAAAAAACTGCGGCCAGCGATGCGTGCTGTGCTTAGAGGTGTCCACCTTGGTGACGGCGACCGGTGTTCCGCCGGTGGCAGGGATCTGGTAGAGGCCATCACGAATGTTGGGCGTGAACAGCAGCACACCTTTGTTGCTCCAGGATCCGCCACGCGGGTTCGAGGCATCGCAGAGAGGCGCGGGAGCACCGCCTACTACGTCCATCACCCTTAGCTTTCCGGCGGAGAAGAATGCAATCCTGCGGCTGTCAGGCGACCAGAAAGGAAAGGTGCCGTTCTCCGTTCCTTCCAGCGGGTGCGCCTCGCCGGATTCGAGAGAGCGAATCCAGATGTGGTCACCAGCCCCGAAGACAAGACTCAGACCATCCGGCGAGAGGACGGGCGGGGCACCGACATCGCCGATTAATTGGAACGGAGCCTCCTCTGGCGGCGGGATGGAGGCGACGAGACGTGTACTTGCTGGAGGCTTCTTCCAGAGGACGATAGCGAGAGCTATCAGCGCCAACACCGCTACGACGGCTGTAATTCCCAGTAACGAGCGTTCCCTCGACCCGCGTGAAATGCTGCTAACAGAACCTGTACTTGTGCTGAGTGCGGTCCCGGAACTGGCTATCCATTCCAGCTCCGCACCGATGTCACCCGCGCTTTGCCAACGTTTGGCCGGATCTTTGACGAGAGCACGTGAAATTACGTGTTCGAGCGCGGGCGATATCTGTTGGCGCACGGTCGAGATCGGTTCAGGATCTTTCTCCAGAATTGCCGAGGCCAGACTGATTTGCGACTTACCTTCAAATGCCCGCTTGCCGGTCAACATTTCGTAGAGCACGGCGCCGAAGGCGAAGATGTCGGAACGAGCGTCGGCTTCTTTTCCCTCGATCTGCTCCGGCGCCATGTACTGGATGGTGCCGATGATGCTGCCCGCCGTAGTCAGTGGACTTAGGGGACTCGGCCCGCTCAACGTGGCCACCGCGGTGAACGAAGGCGCTGCTCCCGACCCGGTAGCCGTCGTTTGCACGCCCAGCGGCTTGGCGAGACCAAAGTCCATCAGCTTGGCGCCGCCCTGGGTCAGCATGATGTTTCCCGGTTTCAGGTCACGGTGCACAATGCCGCTGCGGTGCGCGAACGCCAGCGCTTCGGCCACAGCAATCCCGACTTTGAAGATTTCATTCAGCGGCATCGCACCTTTGCGAAGCCGTTCGGCCAGAGTCTCACCTTCGAGGAACTCCATCACCAGGTAATCGGTGCCGTCCTGCGAGCCGATGTCATAGAGATGGCAGATGTTCGGATGGTTCAGCGAGGAAATGGCCCGCGCCTCGCGGTCCATGCGCTGTTTTAGTTCCGGCGAGGAAGAAAGATGAGAAGCAAGGACCTTGACGGCGACGATGCGATCAAGACGCGTGTCCAGGGCGCGGTACACCTCTCCCATACCGCCAGCACCGAGCGGTGATTGAATTTCATAAGGGCCAAGTTTGGTGCCAGAGGTCAGAGCCATGCGTGGGCGTAATTATAGCCTGCGCAGCACGTTGGAGAGGGCGTGACGATTCTGGACGGTTGGTCGGCAAACCTTACTTTACCGGATTATGGAAGGGTCGCCCGTCATCCGCCCGAAATCAGGCAAGCGTCAATCGACCGTTCGCAAGAGAAGTGATCGGGTTGCTGCTCTTTACGCGAGTTGACTCGCTTGATTATCAGCGCCTAAGATACGCGACCAGAGTAGATCCCCTTTTCTTATGATTGGCCAAGCGCTCGGCCACTATCGCATCGTCGAAAAAATCGGCGCCGGTGGGATGGGTGAGGTATATGCAGCAGAAGACTCCCATCTCCACCGTCGCGTGGCTCTAAAGCTCCTGCCGGAACGAATCATGGGCGACGCCACGGCGGTTGAGCGATTCATCCGTGAGGCGCGGGCCGCATCTGCGTTGAACCATCCCAACATCGTGACCGTTCACGAAATCGGTGAGAGCGGAACGAACCGATTCATCGTGATGGAATTCATCATGGGTCGCACACTCGGGAAAATGATCGAGCAGGGCGTAGACCTCGCGTCGCTCCCGCGCATCGGTGAGCAAGTTGCTAAGGCGCTGGCGGTAGCACATGCCGCTGGGATTGTTCACCGCGATATCAAGCCCGATAACATCATGGTCCGCGATGACGGATACGTGAAAGTGCTCGATTTCGGGTTGGCTCGTCTTGTTCCGAGCAGCTCTTCGCCGACACTCGCGACGGTCGTCGACAACACTGAAGCGGGAACCGTTCTGGGGACGGCGCGGTACATGTCGCCGGAGCAAGCGCGTGGAGAGGCGACCGACAGCGCCACGGACATGTTCTCCTTGGGGATCGTCCTCTACGAGTTGAGCACTGGCCAGCACCCGTTTCCGGCGGATTCACAGATTGGCGTGCTGCACGCGATTCTATCGCAATCACCCGTTCCCCCTTCTCGCCTCAACGCGGAAATTCCTGCTGTTCTCGATTCTCTGATCTTGCGGCTGCTCGAAAAAGATGCGCGCCTTCGGCCCACCGCGCCGGAAGTGGAGTCTGACCTCTGCGCCCTCACCGCAACTCCCGCCACCGGCAAAGGGACTCGCGCCGTCGTGTCGATCGAGCGCCACACGGTAGGCCGCAAGCGCGAGCTTGCGGAACTGCGCGCCGCTTTTGACTCCGCCGAATCGGGCCGCGGCCTGCTGATGTGCGTCGCCGGGGAGCCCGGAATCGGGAAGACAACCTTAGCCGAGGATTTCCTCGCAGGTCTCGTCGCGGGAGGCCTGAATGCCAGCATTGCGCGCGGAAAATGTTCTGAGCGCCTCGCCGGCACGGAGGCGTACTTGCCGATTCTGGAAGCGCTT
>DAIUEW010000085.1:0-16269 GCA_036844925.1 Candidatus Sulfotelmatobacter sp. | reverse complement strand
GCCCGGCGGCGGCGGCGCATCCCGGCGGCCATCGCGGCGCAGCGCGCCTCGATCAGCCGCACGACCCTCGTCAAGATTGAAAAGGGCGATCCCGGCGTCGCGATCGGGATATACGCCACGGTCCTTTTTGTGCTGGGCATGGCGGACCGGCTGGGCGATCTCGCCGCGCCGAAGAACGATCCCGTGGGCTTGCAGCTCGAAGAAGAAAACCTGCCGCAGCGCATTCGCGTGGCGCGCAGGCCGAAACGCACGAAAGACAGGTGATGGACAGAGAGGCTCTCGTATACGTGGATCTCGACGGCGTCCCGCACCTGATGGGGCGTCTGTGGGCCCGTACGCGCAAGAACAAGGAAAGCGCCACCTTCGAATACGACAAGACATGGCTGGAAAATCCCGCACGATTCTCTCTGGAGCCAGCCCTGCAGGTTGGTCCCGGCCCGTTTCACACGCCGGCAGACACGCCCATGTTCGGCGCCATCGGCGACTCCGCGCCCGACCGTTGGGGGCGGGCGCTCATGCGCCGCATGGAACGCAGGCGCGCGGAGCGCGAGGGCGGGGCGCCGCGCACGCTCCAGGAAATCGACTTCCTGCTGCTGGTGGACGACGAGGCCCGTCAGGGCGCGCTGCGCTTTGCGGAGAAAGAAAGCGGACCTTTCCTGCGGGAGGAGGGCGTCAATCGCATCCCCCCGCTGATCGAGCTCCCGAAACTGCTCTCCGCGGCCGAACATGTGATGGAAGAGAAAGACACCGAGGAGGAACTGCGCATGCTGTTCGCGCCCGGCTCCTCTCTTGGCGGCGCGAGGCCTAAGGCTTCCGTCAGGGAAAAAGACGGCCATCTCGCCATCGCGAAATTCCCACGCAAGGACGATGAAATCAACACGGTGGTTTGGGAGGCGGTCGCACTGTCCCTCGCGCAGAAATCTGGCATCCCCGTTCCCCAATCGCGTGTCGAAAACATCGCCGGCAAGCCCGTGCTCCTCCTGCGACGCTTCGACCGCGACGGCGAACGGCGTATCCCGTTCCTCTCCGCGATGAGCATGCTCGGATCGAAAGACAATGAAACCCGAAGCTATCTGGAAATTGTTGACGCGCTGCGCCAGCACGGCGCCGCGCCGCAAGCCGACATGGAAGCGCTGTGGCGGCGGCTGGTTTTCAACATACTGATCTCCAACACCGACGACCACCTGCGCAATCACGGCTTTCTGTACGAAGGCCAGGCGGGCTGGCGCCTGTCGCCCGCTTACGACCTCAACCCGGTGCCGACCGACATCAAGCCGCGCATCCTCAGCACGGCAATCAATGAGGATGACAACACGGCTTCGCTCGCACTGGCGATGGAGGTGGCGGGATATTTCGAACTGGACGACGGCAAAGCGCGCAACATAGCAAAACAGGTCGGCAAGGCTGTCTCGAAGTGGCGCGATGAAGCCGCGCGGCACGGTCTCGCCAAAGGCGAAATCGACCGCATGGCATCGGCCTTCGAGCATGAGGACTTGCGCGCCGCGCAGCAGGGCGGATCAGCTAAAGTCTGATCAGGAAAGTTATGGACCCGGAATTTCAGAGACTTGTGGATGCCGCGGCAGAGGTCGCCGCAACTGGCCGGTGGGACGCCGTCAATCAAAGAATCAAGAACCTGGCGGCAAGTCCGGGACCCGATAACGCGTGGCGCGTGCAGCTATTGGGCTGTTTGTGTTCGCAGCTGTTTTCCGAGTACCGTGGATCGTAAGTGCGCTGCGTGCCATCCTGCAGCTCGACTGTCAGCCGGTTTTTCGGAGCGTCGACGCTCTTCACCTGTGCGTACTCGCCTTTCCCGATGCCAGTCTCCTTCGATGCGCGCGAGTAGCGCAGCACATCGCCCACCTCATAGCGCTCGGCCCATGTGCGGTCCGCGCCGGTGAGGTCTTGGCGCGGCACTAGCGTCCTGATGCGGTGCTCCTCGTTGCTGACGAGGCCACTCCGCTGCAATTCCGCATGGACGCGCTCGTTGATCTCCGTGCGAGAGCGATTGTCGGGAGAAATCATCCGGCGATTTTGCGTACTCCTTCGCGATGGCGGCGATGTGCTCGTCGTGGCCTTGAATCTCATGAACTCGGCCCTGCCTTTCAAGATTTTGCACCGCTTCGCGCACTTCGCCCCGCGCCAGCTGCTCAACTACCTGTCTCAGTTCTGGGTCTTTCTGGCGCACGATGTCTTCGAGCCTTACCGTCTTCATTCCCGCGTCCTGAAGCGGCGCGAAGGGCCACCCGGCCTCAACGGCCTCATGTTGCCGACGGTCGCCGACGAGCAACACACGGTCATTTGCCACCCGCGATCAAAAGGCAACTGAAGGATAGGGCGAAGGAAGTTTCCCCTGAAGAATTTGAGGCCACAAACAGCCGCGATCCAGTGAGTTGGAAATTGGGGACTACGCCGGTAGTCCCTCAAATCTGTAAATGGTTGCGGGGGGTGGATTTGAACCACCGACCTTTGGGTTATGAGCAGAACAGTCACTCGCTAAGTGCCGTCGAATCAATCGCCCCAGAGGGAATATATAGAGTGACAAATGAGGTTCTGCTGACTTAAACACAACGCCTTCAGGGGCGTAGAAACTTCGAAAGTTTGCTGGCTTATCGACTACGAATGCCTGCGTTTTTGCGGCTCCGTGCCATCGGCGGTAGAATGAGCGCAATGAAAACCTACCTGACAATTTAAGCGGACAAATGGTAATAGGATTCACGGAGCAGCAATACACAAAAATGGACGACAGGGAAAAAATCGCCGAAAACCTTCGAATAGCAGAACGGGCCATTGAGTCCTATAAAAATAATCCGAATGACCCGCGGGCCAACGACGAAGAATACTTCACGGCCCTAACAGCGCTTCACGGAAAACTTCAGCGAGAGCTAGAAAAGGCCTCCGGTACGTTACCCGGTAACGGGTACCCCACCACCGCCGGGACCGCCAGACGGATTATTTCCGCTCTGCCCTGTAATGCCTTCAATAGCCGAAATTGCAGAGTCAAGCTACGCCCTGCGAGCCTTCAGATCAGCTAGAACAGCTTCGTAGTTGATTGGTTGATCGCTCATGTCGAATACCCATTTTCTGCTGGAAATACGCGGTTTTTTTCGTGCTACTATGGGTTAGACCTTTTGGGGACGCCCCACTGTGAGACATCCCCTCAGGTCGCTTGTGTAGGGAGTTTCCTTAACCCTTCGCCCTTTCTAGGGGCGTGTTCGTCTTATCATCTGAAACAACCTTTCCGATCAACTGGGAGCGTCCACTCCCGGTTGATCTATTTTCGGAACTGGTTACGATGCAAGAACATGCAACCAAACAGGCCGCAGCGTAATCAAATAGTTGTTACTCTCGTCACTTGTCCTGTGCTAGACTCCGTAGTCGACTAGCAGTGACGAGTAGAGGTGTGCCCATGATCACAGAAGATCAAATCACGTTTAGCCTACGATATTTCTGTCGGTTCGATGAGCAGGTGCGCGCCTTTGTTGGCTACATACCAAGATTTCAACTGTATGCGCAGTCCGCAACCGAGGAAGGCTTGGAGGAGGCTGCTACTGCGATTGCCTTGCGGTATCTAATGGCCTGTGTAGATAGAGGCACGTTCGGCGAAGTCATGCAGAAATCGCGAATGCGAAGAATATCCGATAGCGAAGTTGAGGCTCTGGCCAACAGTGAAGAAGGCGAGTTTGTGTCAATCAGTGGGTACAAAGAGTGCCCCAACCCCATTGAGATAACGCTGCCATTTCCGATGCCCGCCGCACAACACGCGATGGCATAATCTCACCAAATGCCTAATATCAAGCCAGAATCTCCTCTCACTCTTGAGGAGGTTCTGATCTTGTGGGGTTATGAAATTCACTACAAAGATGCCAGTGTTTGCTCGTTACTTCCAAAGGACAAGAAGAGCAACTGGGAGCCAATCTGCATCTCGCAGGATGTTGGCCCGGTCGGCCTCAGCACAGACGTCATCGAAAAGATTCTATTCGATGCTAGGATAGATCACCTGCGATATGCCACTTTACTCGCGAGAGTAAAGGCTAAGCAGCAGGCGCAACAGGCCGCCCAGACCAGAAATATTCCCTAAAATTCAAAACAGCCCACTACCCGATCACCACCGTGGGCGCCCCCGTTTCGGGCCGCGCAGTCAGCGCTGGCCATCGTGAATCAACTCGATTGGCCCGCAGACTGGCAGATATACGTCGCCGGGTCTAGGTTCCCCGATTGGGCCTACGAAAATCTTCTCAACAGCACGTTGGCAATCGTGAAGATGAAGGAACTTGTCAAGAACGCGGGGCATTGATTGGCCATGCTTCGCAGTTTCCTCAGTTACTTCTTCCGACGGCGACCAGCGATATGCTTTTTTCAGGGAGTCGTCTATCGAAGCCAGGAGCTCGCGGTGGTGTTGAGAATATTCCTGATGCTGCCGGCGATGGGTTCGATAGGCAGATGCGAAGGAACTATGCGGCTCTCGTGGTCGTTTTTTCCTCTGATGGCGCAACCGGATTGGTTTCGTTGGACGACAACCCTCCCCCACTTGCGCCATCTCTCTTTTTTGGCAGATCGGGTGAGCGAAATGCCCAATTGCCTGCGATTCGGACTGAGCAATTTTTCACACTCTATTCACAGTCGGCGTTCGCCAGAAATGCTACACTCCCCGGCACCAAGGAACTTCTCCCCCATGCGACTTCGCGACAGATTGGAACGCCAGCATTACGAGCAGAAATTGCAAGAGACTCGCTGGGAACGGAAAGCCGAAATAAAACAGGTAGAACGGTTGTCCGCAATCCTCGTGAAGAAAGCCGGTTCTGCCAAAATCAAGGGATTAACTGACAGGGTTGCTTAGTTTCCGCGTATTGGCTGCGTTGAGTTCTGCCCCGACAAGAGACCGACGCCCGTAGAATCGGGCACGGCGGAGGGATGTGTAAAGGGACTCCTTAGGAGTCTATCACCTCGGCTCAGACTCGCAATCCGATGATTCTGCATCGGAGGCCACCTTATGCTGCTGACCGGCACGCAGGTCATCCCCAGGTCGCAACATGAAGAAGAGTCTGCCTTGTTGCGATGCAAGATCGAGGAACTGAACAAGAACACCGTGCATTTGATCGCCGAGGCTGAGAAATTAATCCAAGAATCGAAACAGCTATCGGAACGGATAAAGTCTTTCTCCGAAAACCCCAGCACGTAGCCAAAGCTACCCCCGTCAACCGGTAGTCGGTCAGTCTGATTTCCACAGGCGTCAGTGCAGGTCTTGTAGGAAACTCAAAGCAGTCCGAATTGCGGCCTCTTCGTTCTTTTCGCCGACCCAAGGGAAGTCGGGGATGCTTTTCCAGCCGCTGCGTTTTTCGGAGTAGGCTTGAGCAACCCATGGAGATTTAGGATTGGAGTAACAGTACAGAACTTCGACACGGTACGTAACTCTACCGATAATGAATTCCAACGTTCGACGAAGTTCAAATTGCGTGGTGATCTTCTTAAAGTCAGGAAAGACCTTCGATATTTTCATGGCTGTTTTCCTCCGAACGCTTTCAATACCATGCCATTTTCAATGCGCCTAGTTGAGGATAGCGATTGAGGCAGAAGCCCGCACAGTTCTTCGATGCTCCAAACGTGGTCACTGATTCCCGCCTCCATCGCCGGGGTCAAACCGAGGGGTAGCAATCGAGGTCTGGGCTGTGGGAAACTGGTGGTATGAAAAACCCAGAGTTGCTGGCAGCAAATCGCAGCTTTCTTGGGTGAACCTGTTTCGGTCGTCCAACGATGGGCGTCAGAGGGAATGCCGCTCCAGCGTGAGGGCCGATACATAGCTACTTCGCCCGAAGAGCTCAACGCTTGGCTGGGAAGGGAATCTGGCAAACCTGTGCATGTGACCACGGAAAGCACGGATCTGTCGGCAGAGTTGAAACGCGGCCTGTCATTCGTTCGACAGGAAAAGCGGCAGCAAGAAGAAAAATCTAAACAGGCTCAAAGCAAAAAGAGGGGGAAATAAAAAAAAGAAAAGCCGCCAAAGTATGAACCAACTTTTTGCGGTCGCTGCTACTTCGGCTCCTTGGCAGTCCTTGTCCTCCGTATCTGGACTTTGGAACAGCCTTACTGCCATCCAATGGGCCGCCGCCGTGTCTGCTGTCGTTTTGACGCTAGGGGCAGTGCTTGAGTATCGGCACCAGTTAAAACTGTTGGCGCTGCTATCCAGTAAATGGCTGCTCCGAAAAGCAACGCCATTCGAAGTCTGCGCACTCAAGAAGCTGCTGCTCCATACCCTCGGTCCTATTCTTGTAGTGGTGGGGATCGCCGGAGATTTCGTGTTCGGAGCTAGAACTTTCATTTTAGAGAACAGGCAAGAATTGGGAGCCGAACAAACTATCGCGTCGTTAAAAAACGCTACATCGGCCAATGAAAGGGAAACGGCGCAGTTACGGCACGACAATCTAGATTTGCTGGCATTGATCCAGCCGCGAGAATTAACCGATGACCAACAGAAAGCCATCGGAGATGTGCTGAAACTATTCTCCGGCAAGTTTGTGCTCATTCGCACGTACTCATACGACCAAGAGGCTATGCGGCTCGCAGAGTTAATTACGGCGTCGCTGAAGTTCGGAAAAGTCGAAGTCCAATTTTCTCCGACCGCCTTCCCCGGACTACTCAATCTTCCCATTGGGATCTGGGTAACCGGCACAAACAAGTCGTTCGTCACCAGTCTCAAGAATGCGCTCAACATCGAAGGCAAGCTTGCGCTCACCGACCCAAAATGGAAGGCGCAAATGTCTGCTGGTACATTTGTTGGCTCAATAATGCCTAAACCGCCAGACGCCGAAATTTTTGTTGGTGCTAAGCCATTCAGCGCTCTTGCGGTTATCCAGGAATTGGGCACAGTTGAACAAGCCATCGTTGACCAAGGCCCACGAGCGAAATTAATAGCCAAAGCTGCACCAAGACTTGCGAAGGAATTAGCGTTATTCGCTGGACAAAGGGTAGAGGTGTTTGTCTGTGGGCAACAAGGAACGGCAGACCAAGAAACATTAGACACTTGGGGAGCTATTGCAAATATCCTAGACGCCGACACCGTCTCAGGCGTCACTGGAGCCAAATGGAAACTTGTTCCTACCAACCTTAACTTTGCCGAAGGATGCGGAGCGGCCAAAGGACTGGGGCAAGGGATAGTAGTGTTTGTCAGTAAACGCGCCTCAAAAAGCACGATGGAGGCGGCCAACGTGTTGGGGCATGGACTCGCTAAGGCGCTGCCTCCGTCACTAAACAAGATGCCGACTCTGCTCGACCCAGACTTCGTCAAATTGACGGCTGACCGTGGATTCCAAGATAAGAACGCTCCATGGGTTTCGCCGGGTCTAGACCCAGATTTAATAACTGTTCTTATCGGGGAGCATCCGTAGCAGCAGGCGGACCGAGACGGCAATCAGGCAGCTTTCTTTCCCCGAATCTTTGCCCACCTCGCCCGCTTTGTAGCAATACAGGCTTCCCGGAGTGCAACCATTAGTGTGAAGGATTAGAGTCGATGGTGTGGAGGGTGACAGAAGCCTCGGCAGAAGGGTCAGCCGTTGAGACGGTTGTTAGAGTGACAAAGGGTGAGCTAGGCATGATAGCGGGTGCGTGGTACGAATCTTTGATTATCTCGCCGCACGATGTTCCTGAGCAGCCAAAACCGGAGATGCTCCACTTGACTGTATTTTCCTTAGTTCCCGTACCTGTCGCCAGCGCTGCAACAACCTTCGAACGTCCCAGCGGCACATCCGTATCGCCCGGCAGGGGTGCCCAGATGCTGACGGCAATACCGGATTTCGTTTTCGTACCACTGCGAGCCAAGTGAACTTCAGTGTCGAAGTTGCTCCTCTCAGGGCCAAGTACCGTGCGCTGCGTATCCGGTTTTATTACTATCATGGTCAAAAAGGCCAGTAGCAGAACCGCCAGATGCGCCATGATGCCGAGCATCAGTCCCAGCACAAACCGGCTAGCACTCCGCTTGCGTTCTTGCGGCCCTTTGGTATACGTGGCGACGACTGTGTGTGCCCAAGTATCGCCAAGGCGCTTATGCTGCGGATTCCGCTGCATCGCCACGTAGCCGATGAGGCCAAAGAAGATCACATCCACGAAATAACCCAGCTCACGGATCACAGCGGACCAAGGCCGGCAGGGCGAGCCGTCATCTTGCAGAACCCGCAGGGAGATCAGCAGCTTACCCAGCGTGCTCCCGTGGACAATCGTGCAAATCGTCTGATAAGCAAAAAAGCCCAGCGCGATGGCGAGAGTTAGCAACGGGCGGTGATACGACATCCTAAGCAGGACCCATCGGGGCGGGGCACCGCCTGCTGCAGTGGCTAATAAAAAACCGAAGAGCCATGCCGAGAAGCTTACAAGGTATGAGAGAAGAACGAAGTCAATAATGCGCGCAGCGGCCCGAGGAAGAAATGGTGTACCCTTCGCGTAGAACCTTATGCGGTAATATGTAGCATTGGGATCTCCGGCGTGTCCTAAGCCCCAAGCGGGCCGTACAAGATAGAATGCCTCCACCTGCTCTTTCCAGTCCTTCCAGTCCGTAAGCCCGACAACCGTAATGGGCTGTTCGGGCTTGAGGCCAAGGACGTTGTTCAGCATTGAACCTAGCTCGGGTTGCTCCGAGCCTTCGCTAAACCCAATCACCAAGTGACCGCGCTCCGAGACCACTTCTCCCGCCGCGGACCAAAACTCATCTGCCGTCGGCAAACCGCCCCCTTCAGATCGTTAACTTCGCCTGAAATCTTAGGGCTGGACATAGAGCAAGTCAATAAATACGGAAGAGTTCAAATCAGGCATTAAGCGAGGCAATTGTCTTCGGCAATACGGCGAATTCCGTAGGTTGCAAGATCACGAAGAACCGCCAGCGCGGAAAAGCCAATCACTTGACCCGAATTAAGAAAACAACTCCCAATAATGCCAGTCCAAGCGCAATCATCAGGGCAGCTAGCATCTGCCATTGCCTTGGATTCCTCACTGATGCAAGGACACCATCCTGGCTTTGTGTGTTTGCGTACGACTCCAAATAACCGCATCTCGGGCACTTGAACGTTGTAACTGGCCGAACTTGATCCTTTGCCAGCTTCAGGCCCATCCAAAAACTCGGTTTGGGTTCTCCAGAAGACCAGTTTTGCTGCTGGTATCCGGAATGGGTGGCATCCAGCATATAGCCGACTTCCATCTGCGCGTGACAGCGAATGCACTCGACCGCCTTACTCATGCGGCATCTCTCCGTTTCAAGTCGTTGTGGGGTAGTGTACTCCGACAGCAAAGCGCTAGCCCTTGCGCTTCTTTTTGCCCACCTCGTTAAACGGAGAGCGGTTTCGCAATGGAAATTGAGAATCTGCCATAATCTCTTCATGTGCGGGCGCTACCGACTTTCGCGGCGAAAGCAGCTCATCGAAGAATATTTCGACGGTGTTCGGGACGAGGACTGGACACCGCGTTACAACGTCGCTCCGACTCAGCCTGTTCCGATCATCCGCCAGAATCCAAACGAACCCCGCCGCGAATTATCGCTAGTCCGTTGGGGCCTCATTCCCTGGTGGGCTAAAGATTCGTCCGGTGCGGGCAGCATGATTAATGCGAGGTCGGAAACGGCGGCGACGAAACCTGCCTTCCGCGATGCACTGAAACTGCGCCGATGCTTGATTCCCGCAGATGGGTTTTACGAATGGCAGAGAGCGGGTAAGACCAAACAGCCGTACTGCTTTGAAGTGAATGAGGTTCAATTGTTCGGCTTCGCGGGAATATGGGAGAGATGGAAAGATCCGGGCGGGAAGATCCTGGAGACGTGCTCGATTCTGACCACGACGCCGAATGCTGTGACTTCGGCGGTTCACGACAGGATGCCAGTCATTCTTGACCCGGATAACTACGACGTGTGGCTTGATCCTGGAATGACGAACGCGGATGCGGCATCCGATCTATTGAAGCCCTTTGACGCTCGACTGATGCGTTGCTACCCCGTAAGCGCTCGCGTCAATCACGTAACTAATGACGACGAGCAATGCGCGGCACGCGTGGAGCTAGAGCAAAGGGACAGGCAGGCACAACTCTTTTAGGCGCAAGTGCTGGCGGTGATTCCTACAACGTTCGCTACGTCCCGTCCTTGGTGGAAGGCGTCCATAAACTGATTAGCTCTTGGGGTGTTCGTCCAGGACCCATCTCCACGTCCTTGAGGCGGCACTTGGCCATGCCGGTCTTCGAACCATCGTCATCGACGGCAAGCCTACCATCGTCACTGACAACTACCCTGCCAGTGAGGATCAGGCCATTGGCATCCTCCAGCCTGACGCTCGGTTGCTGCGTGACAGCAACCAGCTAAACCACGCCCGCAAACCTGAACCAGCAACGGACAGCTGAAAACGTTCGGACAATATGTCGCCCAACCGATGTCATCATGCATGTTCGGGTGTAAAATATCACCCGCTCGTAATAGGGAGGCTAGTATGCGTTCTTCCCTTGTTAAGCCCAGTAAGCCTTCCCCCTCGATTCGCATTGCCCTCATTGCAGTCCTGACCCTGCTGTTACTGGCTGGACCTGCAGCATTGAGTTCCACAGCTGTCAAGGCGCGGCGCTGCAGCCCCAAATTGCTTCTCTCTCGCCGAGTAGCGTTCCAAGCGACGCGAATTCAGTTCCACTGACGGTGGACGGAAGCGGTTTTACACCCCAATCGCTGATCCTGTGGAACGGAAGCACATTGGACACCACGTTCCTAGACGAACACCACATTCAGGCCACGATTATTCAGGAGACCTTTGAGTCGTTTGGCGGCTCGGCGGGGAGCAGTGTGCAGATTTCAGTAAGGTCGCAGGGTTCGGGCTGTCCTATCAGCGGGAATTCCGCGACGCTGCATCTGGTCATCAATTAGGGGGAGTGCGGGCAATCCAGATCGTAGAGGGACGCTCTAACTTTTTCCAGATTCACCCGGCGCATGGGCGAGAAGTGGCGCACCACCAGTGATTTCGTTCACTGTTGAACAACAAAACCAGCGTTATGCTTCCGCGGTAAACTGGTCCAGGCGCCAAAGTAAAGTTATTCATGGCCCTGCAGTTCAAATCTGAGCTCATAGTTATTGCGTTTGTCACTCTGGGTTGGACGTCGCCCTGCTTAGGACAGACCCCTCAGCAAACGCCCGTGCCTAGTCCCGAACGCCGGGGGATAGCTTCAGCCGGGGAACAACTGCCCGGTCAGAAATTGCCCGGAAGCATCAGCGGAACGATCGTTGATCAAAGTGGAGCTGTCGTCGTCGGAGCCCGGGTGAGGCTTACTAGGGAAGATCAATCCCTAAACCAAGAGGTGCTATCCGGCAACGATGGGCAATTCTCCTTTGCCAACATCGCTCCCGGACCTTTCCAGCTAACCATTACGTCGGAGGGCTTCGAGACGCAAATATCGTCTGGAATCCTGCGTCCAGGGGAGATCTACATTGTCCCGTGGATGCCGTTGGCGGTTGCGACTGAGAAAACTGAGGTGCAGGTCAGACTCTCGCCGACCGAAGTGGCAGAAGACCAGATCAAGGTTGCAGAGGAGCAGATCAAGGTTGAAGAGAAGCAGCGTGTGCTTGGCATCGTTCCAAATTTCTATACCATCTACATCCCCGGCGCAGTTCCCCTCACCCCGAAGCAAAAGTTCAAGCTTGCCGGGAAGACGGCGGTAGATCCATTCACTTTCGTATTTGCGGCGGGCTTTGCGGGAATTGAGCAGGCGCAAAATCGCTTCAGCGGATATGGCCAAGGCGCGCAAGGTTATGCAAAGCGCTTCGGCGCCAGGTACACCGACACAGTTACGGGTACGTTCATCGGAGGCGCCATACTGCCATCGCTTCTGAAACAAGATCCGCGTTATTTCTACAAGGGAATCGGGAGCAAGCGATCACGGTTTCTATATGCGATTGCCAATTCAGTGATCTGCAAGGGCGACAACGGACACTGGCAGCCAAGTTACTCGGGTATCATCGGAAGCCTTGCGGCGGGCGGCATCTCGAATCTCTACTATCCAGCGCGTAATCGCAATGGAGCGGGATTAACGCTCGAAAATGCACTCATCGGGACTGGCATAAGTGCCGCCACCAAAATCTTTCAAGAATTTTTCTTCCGGAAGTTGACACGGAAAGTTCCTAACAACGCCCCGGCTAAACCCTAAAACTCGATCGGCAAGAACTCATCTTGTTGGCGTAACATCGCGATAGCACTCATTGACCCGGTTGTACTTGGTAGAACCTGAAGACAGCGAAGATTGTCGTATGCTTTTTTCATCACCACACACCGCCGCTGCGGACCAGGGTCATCCGCACACCATAAGTCTGAAACTGCGCGACATGAACCAGCTCTTCAATTCGATGGACCCTTCTCCATTCATTGAAAAGGATCTCGACGACGACGCGGAAGAGTTCATCGTAAGCTGGGCCCAAGAATTCCCCCATAACGCTCCGGTCAAATTGCGCATTTACTTGGACCAGTGGCCGGCCGAAGACCCCAAAGAACTGATCAGGACAGCGGTCCACAATCACTTTGCCCATGGTGCCCAAATTACTGACCTGGAGTTCAAGCGGCTCTTGCGGCAAGGCCGCACCAGTCTTTTCATCGGACTGCTGTTTTTGGCCGTGTGCCTACTTCTCAGCAAGATGTTGTTAGGTCGTGAAGCAGGCACTTGGGCTGCCATAGTGCGGGAAAGCCTTACGATTGCCGGATGGGTCGCCATGTGGCGACCGATGGAGATCTATCTTTACGATTGGTGGCCTCTCCTGCGACGAAGTCGGACTTATGCCAAGCTGAGCCAAATGCCCGTGGAACTAGTCCAAAAAGGCAAGAGCTGAGTAAACTCTCAGTGGAATACAGTCCCGGAACTGGAGCGGTGGAATGAGCTATCCCATGAAAAAGCAGCTGGTGTTATTTCTGGCAATCGGCTTGGGCTTAACCGCATGCTCTGGCGGGACAGTTTCCTCTAACGTGCAGAAAGGAACGCTTGAAGCGCAGAACTTGGGCACACCGGAGTCTCTCAGCGCTGCGGGGGAGCAGGAGTTGCGGGCCATCGTGGCAAGCGGGAGATTAGCTGATCTGCAGTGGCCCAATTTTTCGGAAAACAGCGCGGCGGTGAAGGAATTCTACGCTGAGTCAGGCGACCGGCTGGGATGGAGCCGTGGCGGGAAGCCGACGCCACAGGCCATAGAGACGATTGGAATCTTGGAGAAGGCAGATCAAAAGGGACTCGACAGTAGAGACTATGACGGCGTGAAGTGGCCGGAGCGGTTGAAAGCTTTGCAAAGCCCGGGTGGGGCGACGGGATCGGCGCTGGTGAAATTTGACGTGGCGCTGACGGTGTCTGCGATTCGTTATGGTACCGACCTGCACTTGGGAAAGGTGGATCCCAAAATCTTGCACAAGGATTTCGACCCGGAACGCGAAAAACATAATGCGGGAGAATTCCTTTGGAAAAGCGTGGTGGGGGCGCAGAGCGTAAAAGATGTGGTGGACCCGATCGAACCGCCGTACCCGGGTTACCAGCGGACACTGGTGGCGCTTCAGAAGTATATGCAGATGGCAAAGGAGGAAGTGCCCGATCCCCTGCCGCAGGTGAAAAAGCCGATCGCGCCCGGACAAGAATACCAAGGCACAGGAAAACTTGTGCGCAGGCTGCAATTTCTGGGAGATCTGCCGGCTGCGCTGCAGGTGCCGGAGAATTCGCAATCATATTCCGGCGATGTGGTCGAGGGCGTGAAACGGTTTCAGACGCGACATGGGTTGGAAGCGTCGGGGAAGCTTGGACCACAAACCATCACGGAGCTGAACCGGCCGATGAGTGAGCGCGTGGAAACGCTTCGGCTAACCCTGGAGCGCTGGCGGTGGATACCAGACAACTTCACGCAGCCGCCAATCCTCGTGAATATTCCGGAATTTGTTCTGCGAGCTTTCGACTCGCTCGACGCGCCGGGGAGGCCGGCGCTGATGATGCGGGTGGTGGTGGGGCGCGCCCTGCGGACGCAGACACCAGTGCTTGAAGAAGACATGAAGTATCTGATTTTCTGGCCATACTGGAATGTGCCGCCGAGCATTTTGCGCGCGGAGATCATCCCGAAGATCACTAAGGATCCGGCGTATATTCAGAAAAACAATTTTGAAGTGGCAACGCATTCCGGACAAGTGGTGACCGATGGAATGGTGAGCGAAGAGGTGCTGGCACAGTTGCGCACGGGGAAGCTGATGGTGCGGCAGAAACCGGGACCGAAGAACGCGCTGGGCCTGATCAAGTTTATCTTTCCCAACGATCAGAACGTTTACTTACACTCGTCGCCGTCCCAGTCGCTCTTCAGCGAGAGTCGGCGCGATTTCAGCCATGGCTGCATTCGCGTAGAAGATCCCAAGGCTTTGGCGGAATGGGTGCTGCGAAATAATCCGGGATGGACGCGAGAACGGATTGAAGCGGCGTTTAAGGCAGAAAAGCAACAACAGGTAAATCTGGCACACGAGATTCCCGTGTTGATCGTATATGGCACGGCGATTGCCAAGGAGAATGGCGAGGTATTCTTCTTCGAAGATATCTACGGGCACGACAAAGCAATGGGAAAGCTGTTTGAGCAGGCTTACGCGTCAAGAAATTGAAGCGCGCCGCGATTTGTTTTCCACTTCCGGAAGCTATTCAGCGTTTGTGTGGGAGGAGGAGCAGCCGTAACACCACGTGCGGACGCGGCCCGTATCGACATGAACGAAGGCCGAGCGCGGGTAATAGCCGACGCCGCCCCGACCGAGCGCAATCGAAGCATTGTACAGCGTCAAGGTGTCAATTCCTGGGATGCGGATGTCAATCGCGTGAGCCTGCATGTGCTGGCTCTTCTTGGCCACTCCAGGAGAGCGGGCACGAAGGAATTCATTGCTCGAGGGATTGCGATACCCACAGATGATGTCGATCTCCGCATCCGGACGACCCACAGCGGCAGCGAGATCGGAAAGAATGTCGAAAACATGAGGATCATAGTGCTTTACTTGGCCGGTACGATGGTCGCGTAGAAAACGATCGAGCTGCTCTTCCGCCTCCGGAAAATAACGATCGCCGCGACGGTAAACGATGTCAATGTGCTCCCCAGTATGCGTGTGATAAAGGCGAAGATGATGCTCCTGCAAGGCGGAGGAATCGGCAGCGCGGCTGGAACTGCTGACGATGACAGGTGCAAAGATAAAGAGGCCAGAAAAAAACAAAAGTACGACGATAGTCTTCAAGAAGCAAAACCTCCAAACGAGAAAACTGTGGAACAAGAAAGAGAATTGGCGAGTTCGTATTAGTCTACAGGAAAAATCGTGAAAAGAATCCCGGGATTCGAAGGCCCGCTCGCGGTCCAGTCCTTGTCGGGCATTTCATCTTGCTGGTCGCTTTTCTATCTGCTCCCCGCACCCGCGCTTCCTATACTCATGCTTACAACTCGCTCGCGTTGTCTTCGCTGTACCGTTGTGAAGTCGCGAACGCCCCGTATGTAAGCGGACTTTGAGAGCCAATGCCGGATCGTTGAAAGCCGCTTAACAGTCGGCAAGATCGGTCCGATCAAGTGGCGAAGTCACCCTGGCTGCGGATTCAATCTGTCAACCATGTGTTTGCTCTGGTCAACCGGTCAACCGTGTGTTTGCTCTGACACTTACGCGTAAGCGTTTGGCCAAGACACCTGTTCGACCGGCGGGGTCTGTGTTGAAGTGTCCGGATGACCGCAAAAACAGAGTTGTCAGCGCCCAAGCGACGTACCCGTGCGGAAGTTCAGCAGTTGGTGGCCGAGTTTGTGAGCAGCGGTATGCGGCGGAGCGAGTTTTGCCAGAGTCGAGGTTTGAGCTTCAGCACGCTGGATCGCCATCTGAAGAAACGGCGTTGGAAGAGAAGGCATATGCCAATTTCCTCGGCCGGTCGTTTGGTGCCGGTGGAGTTGGCCGCCAAGAAATGGCCGACACAGCACGAACCGAGTTGTGGGCTGGCCGTGGTGCTGCCGGGTGGGCGCCGGATCGAGGTGCATCCTGATTTTGATGCGAATACGTTCGAGCGACTGGTGAATGCACTGGAGCGGGCGTAAGCCGTGTTTGGATTGGGCCCAGCCACACGGATCTATCTGGCCGCTGGGGTCACCGACATGCGCAAGGGTTTCGAGGGGCTGTACGGTCTTGTCCGAGACCGATTGTCGTGTGAGCCTCTGAGCGGGCACCTGTTCTTGTTCTGCAACGCCCAGCGCAATCGGTTGAAGGTCCTCGTCTGGGACGGAAGCGGACTCTGGGTCTGTGCCAAGAGGTTGGA
>DAIUEW010000084.1:0-16578 GCA_036844925.1 Candidatus Sulfotelmatobacter sp. | reverse complement strand
ATCAGATCCCCGCCTCCTGGCTGAAATACTGGTAATCCTCTCGCCAGCCGCCTTGGCCCAGGCCGATGGCTTTGTAACACTCGATGAACTCAATTGCGCGGATGTACTTCACCATCGTGAATCCAAGCTGCGTTTCGACTCGAAGTCGGAGCGGTGCTCCGTGCAAAATCGGTAGCGGCTGGCCGTTCATTTCGTAGGCAAGAATGGTCTGCGGATCTTCCGCCAGCTCCAAGCGAATCGTGCCATAGAAGTACCCCGGTCCTTGAGCGTGTGGCTCCGATGTGGATTTGTTGTCGAACGCGTAGAAAACGATGTAGCGGGCGGTGGGAAGCGGATGGCAAAGTCCGACGATGTGATGCAGAGATACGCCGCCCCACTCCGCAATACCTGACCAGCCCTGGATGCAGCAATGCTTTGTAATTTGAGTTTGTTTCGGCATGGCGCGCAGGTCAGCTAGCGTCAGGCACAGGGGCTTATCAACCAATCCGCTGACTTTCAGGTGGTAGTTTGCGAATTGGTCGCGTGCCATTGCCAAATAACTTTCTTCTTTTGGCGGGCGACCGTTCACCCAGAAGTAAGGCGAGATGTCCGCAGGTAAGTAGCGCTGCGCAGAGATTTCATGGCCGTAAAGTAGCGTGCGCAGCGGATCGGTGATCGACTGGGTAGCCTTCTGGACAAAGCGCGGGCGGCGACGCGAACACACGGTGGTCACGACGTGGATCGCGGCGATGCCCGTCAACCCAGAAAGCCAGACCACGAGAGCCAGCGTCAGGTGTGGATTGCGTGTCTGGCCCAGAACAATCAGCGCCAACTCTCTCCGAAAACCGTGCAGAGCCACGATCGTGACGTGTCCAATGAAGAATACGATGAATGCACAAATAGCCAGGAAATGTAGGCTTCGGGCGCCCTGCCGTCCGTGAAAGATTTTGATATACCACGGGAAACGAGCTGCAACCGCTGGGGACATCGCTACCCCTGTCGCTATGCTGAACGGTGCGAGCAAGAATATGACTGCCGCGTAGCTCTGCTGCTGTAATGCGTTATATGCTCCCGGTGTTTCCACGACGTGGAAGCTTAGATAGCTCAGCATGGCGTGCCATGCGTCCGGGACAATCTGCCAGGAAGTCGGAATCAGCCGTCGCCACTCCGGCGTGACGAAGAGCATCACCACGTATACCAAACCCGTCAACAGCCACGCGAAATCCGCGAGAAAGTGCCAGTGCCGCCCGAGACCCAAGTTTTCGTGGCCCGGCAGAGCAATCGCGGACGGGAATGAAGTTTCCTCGTCACTCGCCGTCCATAGTCGGTCCTCAGGTCGCTGCTTCCTCGTGAACTTGAGCCACTCGCTACCCGGCGTGCAGTGATCGTTCCAGTAAAATCTCGGATGTGCACTCAAGATCTCGAGACCACTGCGGATGAGAAGCGAGAGGAGCAGAAAATTGAAGAAATGTGCCGCGCGGAGCCATAACGGAAAGTCCAGAACCTTCACTAGGACACGCTCCCGAATCCGAATCTATAGGGTTCTGACGCAGTGCCTCGCCCAGAAATGTTGCGTGCTGGCTCAGGCAACTCGCCGCGCACTTCTCTTGGGATGCTCACGCAGGATTCTTTCGACATGCACTTGTAATTCAGTTGCCATGTTCTTCTTGGCATCTTCGAAACTACTGCCACGGACCGTGACCGACAGGCTTTTACAGAGCCCCTTCCATCCGTCATCTTCCGGCCAGAAATCGCAGTCAATCGGTATACTCGCGGCCACCTGGAGGTTCACCACTTGAGAAGTCATAATCACTCCGCTCGAATCTTGGTTGTGCGAATCGATCATCGTGAGAAAGCACAGTGACCTCACGCGCTGAAAGATCCCGCTATTCCTTATGCCCCCCGCTGCATGTCACGCAATGCGAGCGCTCCGAATGCCGCCCTTTCGAGCTGCCTGACTCTCAAGCAGCACTCTGCGTTTCTCTTTCAACGAAGCCAAGAGCTCGTCCATAGAATGAGTAAAAGCGGTGATGCCGTCGGCCAGCAGTTTTTCTGTGATTGCCCCCAGGTTGATACCCAGTTTGGCCAAGCGCGCCAGCACTTGTTCGGCATCTTGCGCTCCCGCTTCGAGTGTTGGTTGCACCCGGCCGTGATCACGGAATGCATTCAGGGTCGCGGGTGGAATGGTGTTAATGGTGTGTGGGCCGATCAACTCCTCGATGTATAAAACATCCGAGAAAGCTGGGTTCTTGGTCCCGGTGCTTGCCCACAATGGACGCTGGAGTCGTGCCCCTCGACGCCCGAATTCCTCGAAGGGAGTTCCCAGAAAGATTTCGCGAAAGCGCCGATAAACAATCCTGGCATTCGCAATCGCTATCTTTCCGCGCAGTGATAATGCCTCTGGAGTTCGGTTCGCCTCCAGCGCCCGGTCCACTTCGGTATCCACGCGGCTGACAAAGAACGAGGCCACCGACGAGACCTGGTGCGGTTTTGCATTCCGCTTCAGGCCACGCAGGTAGGCCTGAGCGACCGCTTCGTAGTGGGCGAGTGAAAACATCAGCGTGATATTGATGTTGATCCCCTCAGCGATCAAAACCTCAACCGCCTGAATCCCCGGCACGGTAGATGGGATCTTCACCATCAGGTTGGGCCGGTTTACGGCCTTCCACAAACGTTTGGCTTCCGCGATGCTTCCCGCGGTGTCATAAGCCAGTCGCGGGGAAACTTCGATGCTGACGAAGCCATCCGCACCCTCAGTTTGATCGTAAACAGGCCGCAAGATGTCCGCGGCCATCTGGAGATCCTGGATTTCGAGCTTCTCGAAGAGCGTTAGGACGTTGCTCGCAGGATCCGCCGCCAGCAGCAAGCGTAGTGCATCGTCGTAGGCGGCCCCAGCTGCAATGGCTTTGTCGAAGATAGTGGGATTGCTGGTTACTCCATGCACCCCATCTTGCTCCACCAGTCGCTGGAACTCACCGCTCGTGATCAGATCGCGACGAATGTAATCCAGCCAGATGGATTGCCCACAGTCTTGGAGTTGCTTTAGTGAATTCATAGTTTCTCCCCGCGCACGAGCGAGACAAAATCAACGCCACTCCTCCAGGCAGAGTCGGCCCAGGCAGCTCGCCGTCCGCGGTATCTCAGTAGCCGGCAAACTCTTCTGCGCGAATGTCGTCCTCATCAACCCCGGCGCTCACCAGCGTAAGCCGCATAGCCGCCACCATCGTGGGAGGCCCGGCAATGTAGTAGATAGGTCCCTGCAGAACGCCCAAATGCCTGGACAGCATCTCTTTGCCTATCAGAACGGTCTCGCCTTTCCATTCTTTCTTGGACTTCGACATCTCTGTCATGGTGCAGATTAAGCGGAAATTGGGATTGGTCTTCTCCAAGGTCCGCAGAGTATCCAAGAAAGCTGCGTCCTCGGGCCGCCGATTGGAATAGAAAAGATACAACTTGTGCGGGAGGCGGTCGTGATCGGCTTGCCGCACGATGCTGAGAAAGGGCGTAATTCCGATTCCGCCTGCCAGGAACACAGCTGGCTTGGCCCGATTCTTGTGTAGGGTGAAGGAGCCTGTGGCTGAACCTATCTTCACTTCCGTGGCCAGCGGCACCTTCTTCAGCGAGCGCTTGAAAGCGGTGTCGCGCATCCGGGTGGTGAACACTAGCTCGTTTTCAAACGGGGGACTCGCGATGGAAAAGGTGCGTGTGTTTCCCTCGGCGTCAGTTTCCGGTGGGTCGGTGAGTGTCACATCGGCGGACTGTCCTGCTTTGAAGGTGAATCCAGACGGCTTTTCGAAGTGAAAGGCCATCGTACCTTCTGCAACTTCTTCCCGGCGCATCAGCCTGGCCTGAACCGCCACCAAGACCGCATTAGTAGCCATGATTACCTCCTTAGACAAAGTCCTAAATCGTCCGTGATTACATCCACCGGCCCCCCGTCTAGCTGCGAGGGCCGGCCTTCCTTGCTACACCAGGCGGGTTCACGGCAGCGTCAGGGGAACCACCTTCATCATCCATTCGCGACACGGCCTCTTCGTCAAAGTGCTGCTGAGTAGATGAAAAGGATTCTGAGGCCTCACTCTTCTCTCTTCGCCAAGAGATGGTCAGTAACAAGGCACTCTCTTCCAGCGCTTCAACGTCGTGCAGTACGCCGCAGTCCAGCACCAACAAATGTCCCACCGAGACATTCACTTTTCGATCGGCCAAATGGACACAGACCTGCCCCTCCAACTGTTGAATGGAAACCCTCCCCTCTGCTCTGTGCTGGCGCATTCGAGTACCGCTCTTCATCAGAATTAGAACGATTCGGAAATCTGGATACTTCGCGAGCGTTTTGGAACTCCGCCCCGTTTCCCGCTGCCAGGAGTCTTGTTGCCGCAGTTGCTGCAGCTCTCGTTCTAAGTCGATTTGCAACAGAGGTTCCGCTAAACCGGGCAATCGATTCAATGCCTGAATGCCATCGCCGGGATGGCAGGTGCTGAGATTCGTAGCCATGATGAACACCTTCTCCCCGTGCATCTCCGTCGTGATTACGGGCTAACCATTGACCTTGAATTACGGAGCGGGCGCCTACGTCCGAAACGTCGGCAAGCCCCAGATGACGATGATCGATGATGTGTTGCGGCAAAACTGGTCAACATTGCACAGTCTCTCGTCAGATCTAAAGCTACGGCGAATTGGAGATGGGAGATTGCCGATCACACCGGACCTTGTCGACTTTAGATCAACGCCGGCTCTTCGTGTTGCGGCAGCCTGCTCCTCCTGCACCGTACAGAGTGTCACTGCATGCTTGGCGCGGAGTTGTCCATTTTCGAATTGTGCTTCTGAATTCTTTCAAACACGTTCTTCACAACTCGATCACACCGCACGGCATGAAAGTTGAATGCTTCTTTCCGTTCCATGCCAGCACGCGCGTAAAGACTCTTGCGTAACAACGCCCGCGCTCGATGAAGGCGGACTTTGACGTTGTCCTCGGTGATTTCGAGGACCTCCGCGGCATCGGTCGTGCTCATGTCTTCTAGGGAAATTGCGGGTTCTTCGCAAGCGGTACGTCTCAGAAGCTCAGCCAAGGTCTCGCCGCGACGAAATTCCATTGTGACGAATACCAGCTCTTCGTCCCCCGACTTGTCCCGAAACAGATCGAAGACCCTACAGATGTTTGATGCCTTACTTTCCTGGCAAGATGAACTTCGCAAAACCGGTCCAATCAAGCGATTTGTAACCGTCAAAAAGAGGAGTAGAGTAGAATCCAAATGGTTCAAAACCCACCTGTGAGTTACTAAACCGTTGTACGGGCTAACACCTGTTCCGAGGGTCCGATTCCCTCCCCCTCCGCTGTTCAAGTTATTAACAACTCCTCAATGCGCATCGGATCCACATGGGCTGCGGCTGCGACATTCGGGGCGCGCCTTCCTATTCAATATCGAACGATGACTTGAGCCTGTCTGTCGCCTCGACAAACACCTCATAGGATTTTCGCAATGCTGCGAGCTTGTCAATCAAGTCTGCGACGTGCTGATGAAGATAGCCATCCCTCCTCGGACATTGCGACTCAGCGACTCGATAATTATCAAGTACCTCATCTAAATATTTCCCGAATATCTTACTGCTAAAGAATTGCTGCATCCGCGCGTCCGCCCCTTGATTTCCTGTGGCACCCGCCAGAGCCAGAATGCGTGTGTAGTTTTTCGTCCCCAGATCGACCCGCCAATCTACCAGATCGTCTAATCTCTGGCAGGCGAGCTGCCAATGCTCTAGGTAACGCAGTAATTGAGGTATAGTCTCATCACGTCGATTGAGCACAGCGACAGCAATTGCCGCTATCTTAAGAGAATTTATCTTGCTCTTTTGCAACTCGTCATCTATTTCCGTGAGCCGTTCCGAGGCATCGATGTGCAGTTGTCTCTCCAGGAGAAGATCATTCCAGGATTCTTGCAGTAGAGGGGCATAATAATCCCAAAAGCACGAGGTTTGAAAAAAGAGCGAGGCATAACGAAGGTGTCCCTCGAGGGCGAATGCGTTGGCTGCCATCAAACCTGGCCCACACGCCTGCACCTCTTCGTCAATTAATTGATCCTCAATTAGTACCATGTGGCCTAGGCACGCATTCGCGTATGCTATCTCTAGGCAGTCATGTCCAACTGATCCGCCAAGGTCACATTGTACCCAAAACGGCAGCATGCAGTAGGAATAGGTCCAAGTCATTCTGTCTAGCCCTAGTCCATGCCTAGAAAGATGTTGCAGGACCGCCTCTCTGAGCAGCGATGGTAGCCGATCTGTAAATTTGGAGAGCCTACTGGAGACACGAGCGTTCGGCTCTAGAAAGTCTGTGTAGAATGTTGGAAAATCCCCAATCTTCATGCGGGCTTGAGTAACTGGCAGAGATGTGTACGCGACGTGAACATGCGCTGCGCGCGATCGTAAACTTCACCGTAGCGCATTCGGATCGCCTCCTCATATCCTCGGAATTCATCTCGTTTGAAGATGCCTTGCCGCCAAGCGGAGCAGATGGCCTGTGCGGCAAGCCTGGCGCTTACCAAAGCTGGTCCAATGCCTTCCCCATCCCATGGATTGGCCATTCCAGCGGCATCGCCAATATAGATAACGCCATCCCGAACAAGCCGGCCCGGTTGAAGGCCGGTTTTGAGCACGGCTCCCTGGAAACGCAAGACTCGTCGTGCTTTGCTGAATGAGCGATGCACTCCAATGACTCTATCGATGACGTGGTCTAGAACCAACTCTAGAGGATCATGCTGTTCTCTTAGTGCCCTAAGGCTCATGCCTATACCGACGTTAGTAAGACCTCCCGGAAGAGGAAAAACCCAGGCATATTGCAGAGGAAGGTAATCTAGATAGTAAAATTCGCAGGTTTCAGCCACGTTGACATTTTCGTAGTAAGCTCTTCCAGCCAAACCAACACGTTCGTCAAATTCGCAGGCTGAACCGGCACCGTTGGCGTAGATTACGACGTCAGCGCGAATTTGGGTCTCGATCTTATTTGGCGCCACACCTCGCAGGATGAAGATGCCCGAGGCGCCTCTGGTTAAATGATAACAACGACACGGACTTAACCACCGTGCACCCATGGCGATAGCCCTGCGGCGCAACGTGTCATCGAAGTCTGTGCGACGAATCACATAGAGCCGGCCACCGCTGACGTTCAAAGATCCTTCGCGCTTTTTGCCTGTGTAGCCGACTGCACGCCATCTACACACCCCGGCACATCGGCCGAACCAGTTCGCTTCGGGTTCGAGTCCGAGTCTCGCTAACTCGGCAATCGCTTCCTCGCCTAGAAGATCGCCGCAGACCTTATCTCTAGGAAACGTAGAGCGATCGATCAAACAAACGTCGAAACCTGCTCCCGAAAGATAGTAAGCTGCGGCTGAGCCAGATGGTCCCGCACCGACTACGGCGATTTGGCAATTTACTGTGGTCGGAACGCCCTGAATCATTTTAGCGGGTCTCCGGCTCAGCCACAACTAACCGTACTCGCAAGCAAATTGCCGGACTGGACACAAGAAGATCATCGCACGCGCCACCACCGACGCGTTGGAAACAAGCTGAAACAACGGCTAGGCTCAGACCACCTTCACGCCTGATCAACCGCTCACAACGGTCTATCTGAGCCTGTCGACGATGTCGTTCTCGGATCGCCTCGGTTTAGCTCGTAGTAGGCAAAAGAGCGCTGCGCCATTACGGCTTGGTCGCTCCCTCAATATGACTCACATGTCCCGTTGCTCCCCCAGCTACTTTATCGAGTTCAGCACCAGCGTCCATGAACGCCCGAGCATTCTGCTTAATAATTCTTTCGTCTTCGGGCGACAGGGTGACGCCCATGCTTTTAGCCGCGTTCCCAGGATGCTCAGCTAATTCGTTCCGAAACTTCTCATCAGACATTGCCCTTCCAACCAATTTCTGTACGTCTTCCTTACGTGCCATATCGTCTTCCTCCATTGCGCCCGAGCGCTGAAGTTTGTGGGCCCATCACCTCTCAAAGATCGTCCACAGCGGTCCCTCTCGCAAATATGACTACGGTGCACCAGACCAGAGACTGCCCCTGGGGCGCCCCTGGGGCGCGCCCCTCAACTAAAGTCCTTCACGTTAGCGCTTGCTGCGCCGCGACTCCGTACCGGTTTTGAATCTCTATTGTGCTGGAGCTGAGAAGGTCTATTAGAACCTGAGCCTCGTATTCTTTGGATATCTGTTGAACGACACTAAGAATTTCAGGGTCGGACAGAAGTGATGTACACAAATGACAGACGTCTACGTACCCAGGGAGAAGCTTCTGACCGAGCCCCGCGCGTCGGAGCGCCGGAACGAAAGCCGAGGGACCTTGCCGCCTCAAAACAGCGAGTATGCCCCTCAGATAAAACTCTCGTAAAAGGTTCAGGATGCTGGTGTTCTTTGCATTCCCAAGCTTCAGTGCTTCGATGAATCCGCCAGGCGTACAACACATGTATGCGTCGCCATTAGGCGAGATAGTCATCATCGCTCCAGGGCACCGTCCCTCAGGGATTTGGCTTTCTAATGCGAAGGCAGAGGGCGGAAGCTCTGATGCCCTTCCACCTGGCAGAAAAGAAATCTCCTGAAATTGCGTTTTCGAAGGCACCGGGCCGATCGCACGCACCAATTGACTCACAGTGGGGCCATTATTTGGTGTGGTGCACTTTACGAAAGGAACCAGCCCAAGCCGATCCGCCGCAGCAAGGGCACATCGAACTCGCGCGGGGTCTATAAAGTCGCTGTGGAACGGGCTGGTACTGACGGCGATCGTCGTGAGTCCGCTGTCTTTCAAAGGCGCGAGCTTTTCGTAGGCCGCTGCTTCGCTTTTCGCCCAGAACGCATTTGTTACAACAGAGATAGATTTGAACTTTGGTGAGGCGTGACCAATGCTCCGACGCAATAAAGGGTAGTAAAGAAAGACCTCGCCTCCGGTAAAGCACAGTGTTGAAGGGCCGTGAGGAATTTCCGCGGCTTGATCGATGTAGGAGTAAACATCCGCCTCGTCCATCAGATCATCGCGATCCGGTCCCGCGCTGACACAACAGTGCGCGCACTTAGCATTGCAATGGAACGTGAGTAGCAAACCTAACCGCATACGATTTGGGCGAGCGCGAGAGGAAGCTACCATTTATCGCAACATTTGTCAACAGGATTCCTTACATCGTCGCCGCAACATGAGAATTCCTTTTTCTGCAAAGTTCGGAAACGATATATCACCCAGAAACAGGCAGTGGGGGAGTTGCGGCTGAGTGTGTGGTGCGAGAGCTGCTGGTGCGGTCGCGTGCACGTTGCGATGGCGAGCTGCGGCGTTCTGGCTGGCTCCAGCTCCGGAAGAATTGCCGCCAGCCATGCCGCGTCTGCCATACAAATCGCCGCAAAACATCTCTTTCATTTCGACCAGAAAAATGTTGGAAATGTTCACTAATCGGTGTTATTTTTCGCCTTCGGGTGTAAACTGTCGAACCCGAGTTTTTTGTCCCTCTGCTAGCTAGAATTAGGATTGAGTGATGTCACTTTTCCGCAAGATCTCGTTGGATCGCCTGGCATCACCAGAGCAGCTGGATCAGCTGCTGCTTGTTGCTGAACCAAAAGCTTGGTTGGCGTTATTCGCGGTTTTCATTGTAGTTGCCACTGCAATAGTGTGGGCATACGAGGGAACCGTCCCGACCGTTGCCACTGGCCAAGGAGTTATCGTTCGCTCGGGGGGTGTGCTGAACATGGTGAGCCATGGCGCCGGAACGGTATTGCATCTCAATGTTCACCAGGGCGATCGGGTGAACGCTAACCAAGTGATAGCAACGATCGCGCCGCCAGCCCTGGTAGAAAAACGCAATTCAATGCGTGCGGCATTAGGTGAACTTGTGAGTACGCGTCAACATGCGTTGGCAATTCGTCGAAACGTGAGCAAGCTGCAACTAGAAGTAGTCCTCCGCCAACGAGAAAATGCCGAACGACAGATAAAGGAACTGCAGGATGAAGTCGCAATTGCAAGGCAACAAATAGGGGCCGAAGAACAACTGCTGACGATTACCAAGGAACAAGTATCGGTCGTTAAACAGAAGTTGATCGGTATTAACGACCAGATTGCCGGCTTAGATGCGCAAGTGAAGGATCTCGATGCCGAGGTTCTCAGGCTGGAAACACAGCCAAACCAGGAAGACGTGGACATGCGAGAGCGGGTATCCACGATGCAGCGTGATCTCGCCGGCATCGAGAAGGAATTAACTGTTGCGGAAAACGTCGTGACTCCCTTGCCGGGCCAAGTGCTTGAAATGAAAGTATATCCAGGCAGCAGTGTTCAGGCGGAGCAGGCAATTGTCAGCATACAACCCGACGTCGAAGATCTCGACCTTCTGGCATATTTGCCGTCACCTCAGGCCGAAGACACAAAAATTGGGATGGAGGTGCAGGTCTCTCCCTCGACGGTCAAACGCGAGGAATTCGGCTTCATGAAAGGTAGAGTTGTCTACGTTTCTGACTACCCAGCTACTACGGCTGCGTTGATGCATAATTTCGAAAACGAATTGCTGGTGTCCGCACTAACTATGTCTGGACCTGTGACAGAATTGCACGTTGTCCTCGATCGTGATGCTTACAGTCCTAGCGGGTTTAAGTGGTCAGCCTCAATGGGACCCTCGAAACATATCAGTGCTGGCACCATTTGTTCGGTTCAGGTAGTTACACGTCGGCAACGCCCTATCACACTGGTTCTGCCATACATCAAAGAAAAGTTGCGGTAGCGTAGGAGAACGATGGGCGACGAACCATCATCATCGCTTGACGCAGAAACTTTCGTCGGTGCCGAATGCATGCGAAAGTTCCGTCGCAAGCGTGTGCGGACCCCGACTGTGCTGCAAGTAGAAGCAGTCGAATGCGGAGCTGCCGCTCTTGGGAGCGTCCTCGCCTATTACGGACGTTTCGTGCCGATAGAACAGCTGCGAATGGCGTGTGGCGTCTCAAGAGATGGAAGCAAAGCCAGCAGCATCCTGAAAGCAGGCCGGGAATGGGGATTGATCGGCAAAGGGATAAAGAAGGAGTTATCCGAACTAGGGGCTTTAACACTCCCGTATATCGCATTTTGGAATTTCAATCACTTCGTGGTGGTGGAAGGTTTTGGACGTGGTAAGGTCTACCTTAATGATCCCGCTACAGGCCCACGCGTGGTGACATATGAAGAGTTTGATTTAGCATTCACTGGTTTGATATTAACGTTTGATAAAACGCCTGAGTTTACTCGAGGCGGGGCAAAACCTTCGCTGGTAAAGTCCCTAAAGAAGCGCCTCCCGGGCAGTCAATTGGCACTCATTTACCTTGTGCTGGCCACCTTGGCGTTAGCCCTGCCTAACTTAAGTATACCTATCTTTTCACGAGTGTATGTCGACGATCTCTTGGTAGAAAACAAAACCACGTGGCTGAAACCCTTGTTGTTGATCATGGCAATCACGTGCATAGTGAAGGCGTTCGCCACCTATCTGCAGCAGAGCTCATTGTTACGAATGGAGACAAAGCTATCGGTAAGTTCGTCGGCCAAGTTTCTTTGGCACATGTTGCAGCTTCCAATGGAATTCTTCTCGCAGCGCTTTACTGGCGAACTTGCATCGCGAGTGCAAGTAAATCAAACCGTTGCTAGTCTACTCGCTGGCGAACTGACCACAAGTATCGTGAATATCATGCTGATTGGATTTTATGCTGCGCTGATGATGCAATACGATAAAGTGCTAACTGTAATAAGTATTACAATCGCACTCATTAACTTGCTTGCGCTACGTATGGTATCTCGCAGGCGTGTCGACGATAATCGCCGCTTGCAGCAAGAGTACGGTAAGTTAGTTGGTGTATCTATGTCGGGTCTACAGCTAATCGAAACAGTCAAATCGATGGCTACGGAGAACGATTTTTTTTCGCGCTGGGCTGGGTACCATGTGAAGGTCCTAAATGCCGAGCAGCGGCTTGGTGTCTCCTCACAAATGCTTAGCGCAGTTCCACCACTGCTGACTGCTGTCAACACTGTGGCCATTTTGGCTGTTGGCGGGTTACGCGCTATGGACGGCTTGATGACTTTAGGTATGTTGGTCGCATTCCAGGGATTAATGACCGCCTTCGTTGAGCCGGTCAACCGATTAGTCGACCTGGGAGGAAGATTTCAGGAGGCACATGCGGATCTTAACCGCTTGGACGACGTGCTCTACTATCCGGTCGATCCCGCACTACAGTCGAGCAGTTATGACACATACGATGCACCAATAGAGAGATTAGAGGGCTGTCTCGAACTGCGAAATGTCACCTTCGGCTACAGCCGTCTTGATCCGCCGCTTATTTCTGACTTCAATTTGTCGTTGTACCCCGGACAGCGCGTCGCCCTAGTCGGCGGTTCAGGCAGCGGCAAGTCGACAATAGCAAGAATCGTAGCGGGGCTCTATCAACCATGGTCGGGTGAAGTGCTTTTCGACAATAACCCGCGCATGACGTATCCCCGCAGCGTTCTCAGCAGTTCGCTCGCAATGGTCGATCAGGACATTTTCTTGTTTGAAGGCACAATTCGACAGAACCTGGCATTGTGGGACACGACTATCGAGGAGCCAGTGTTAGTGGAAGCGGCAAAGGAAGCGGTCATTCATGACGAGATTGTGAACCGTCCTGGTGGGTACGACTCAGTATTAGAAGAAGGCGGCCGTAATTTTAGTGGCGGCGAGCGACAACGGATGGAGATAGCAAGAGCACTTGCCAGCAATCCTCGCATCCTGGTACTTGATGAGGCGACTAGTGCCTTGGACGCACAAGTCGAAAAAAATATCGACGATCAAATCCGAAGTCGCGGGTGTAGCTGTTTGATCATCGCTCATCGTCTCAGCACAATTCGCGACTGCGATGAAATCATTGTTCTAGATAGGGGTAAAGTCGTTCAGCGGGGCAGGCATGAAGAACTTATCCAGAGTGATGGCATATACGCCGAGCTCGTAAGGGCTAACTAAACGACAAGCGGGTCTGCAAAAGATGGTCACGTTGCGTATGAACTTCGATGAAGGCGACATAGTTACGCCGGTTTCTAACATGCCATTGCCGGTGCACGACCCAGACTCAGTATGGATCGTTCAGCAGGGGAGGTTAGATTTATTTCTCGTACGCGTGGGGAGTGATTTGGCAAAGAACGCACGTTATCCTGTGATGCGAGTTGAACATGGATGTGCAGTATTTGGTGTGGCTGTATCAGACGGTCGAGCTTTAATCGTTACTGCATCTCCTGAAACCAAGCTTCTGCGAGTTCGGTTGGACAGATTTCAGGATTTGGCAGGTGTTTGTGATAATCCCACGGTCTCGCTACTGGACGCGTGGATCCATTGCCTTTCCGCTGCAGTCGCGACCGTACCCTCCGCCGGCAACATTGTCGCTGTGCAAGCCGGAGATTCAGTCGAAGTGGGAGAAGAGCCAAAAGTCATACTCGCTAAGGATGGAATAGTGTGGGTATCTCATAAAGAGTGTTCTGTTCGCTTTCTTGGTAAAACGCCTGTTCCTCCCACTTTTGAGTCATTCTTTCCAGTATCTAAGCATGGGTGGCTCGAAGTTATGCCCAAGAGCCATTTGCAGTGCCTTGATACTCGATCACTCCTCCAAACAGATCCCGATCTGCGCTCCCTGCAGGCGTTCCATCGGATTGTAGTCTCCTGCCTAATCGAAAAACAACAACATGAAAGCGCCAAAGAGCGTGAGCGTCAGCGCGCCAGGCATATAGCCGACAAGGTCGTGTTCCGTAGTTCCCTCCTACGACTCTCTGAGCCACTGGTGCAAGTCCCATTCGACGTCCAGAGCGAAAGGGAATGCGAAGATCCTGTTTTTCTCGCGGCAGAAGCAGTCGGTAGGGCCAGCGGAATGAGGCTAAAACCGCACTCGGACATGTTGCGAGGGGCGAAACTGATGGATCCCATAGGAGCCATTGCGCGAGCTTCCGGCGTCCGTGTGCGGAGGGTTCAGCTCAGACCAGGATGGTTGATGCATGACCCTGGGCCCCTGCTAGTCTTCCGAGACGTCGACCAGCGACCCTTGGCGTTAGTGCCGCACTCAGCGGGAAGGTACCATCTCTATGATCCTATTGGACAAACAAGTACCACAGTGAGCTCCGAAGCCAATTCAGGTCTCGCCTCTTTTGCTTATATTTTCTACCGACCGTTTCCATCAAAGAAATTATGCATTAGGGACGTTTTTAAGTTTGGTACATCCGATTGTAAGGCCGAATTGATTTTACTTCTGCTGATGGGAACTGCAGCGGGTCTACTGGCTGTCATCACTCCATACGCTACGGGGATCATTTTCGATCGCTTAATACCCGCCGGAGAACGGGGACAATTGCTGCTCACGGCGATGATCTTGCTCGCCGTCGCGGGGGCGGTAACCATGTTCACGGTTACTCGCAACTTCGCTGTTCTCCGCCTACAAGGGAAAGTAGATAAGGTATTGCAAGCCGCCATCTGGGATCGCCTGCTAAGCTTACCGGTCGCTTTTTTTCGCAACTATACTTCTGGTGACCTGGCATCGAGGAGTTTGGGCATCGCGCAAATGAGCAGAATTTTGACAGGTTCGGCACTCACAATGATCCTTACCGGCATCTTTTCTATATCCAGCCTTGGTTTGTTGTTCTACTACAGTTCGCGGCTGGCGTTTCTTGCGACCGGGCTTTTACTGTTCGGGGGTATAGTGTCTGCAGTTTGCATAGCGGTCGAACTGCAATATCAGAAAGAGATCTCTCAGCTGAAGGGGCGGCTTTCAGGATCATTGCTGGAGCTCTTGAGCGGCATAGCAAAGTTTCGTGTTGCAGCTGTCGAAAGCCGCGCATTTACAAGTTGGGCGCGAGAATCTGCTCGACTGTATCAGGTTCAGGTTCGTGGAACGCGGCTTTCGAATCGACTAACTGTATTCAATTCCGTTTTTCCTATAGCTAGTGTTGGTGCCATCTTTTACTATCATGCGACCATTCTCTCCCGACCCCAAGCCGACATGCTCACCACGGGAAACTTCGTGGCTTTTCTTGCCGCATTTTTGCAATTTTCAACGGCCATGTTACTAGTCAGTTCTTCTCTGTTATCGATGCTTGGTGTCGTACCTTTGTACGAACGTGCGCAGCCTATATTCGAGACCTTGCCAGAAACTGCAGAAACCAAGATCGATCCCGGTAAGCTAACTGGTGCTATTGAGATGAGTCGCCTCACGTTTCGGTATAGGCCTAATATGCCCTTAGTCTTGCGCGATGTTTCAGCAACCATTCAGCCTGGCCAATTTGTGGCATTCGTGGGCGCCTCGGGAAGTGGAAAATCGACTCTGTTTCGGCTACTGCTGGGTTTTGAAACGCCAGAATCTGGCAAGATTTACTTTGACGGACACGATCTTGCGAGCCTAGACGTTCAGGCAGTTCGTCGCCAGATCGGAGTTGTCTTGCAAACAGGACGCTTGATTAGTGGGGACATTTTTACGAATATTGTCGGTTCTTTGCCGCTTACTATGAACGACGCCTGGGAGGCGGCATCCATGGTCGGTATTGATGAAGACATCCGATGGATGCCAATGGGCATGCACACCTGGATCGGCGAGGGTGGTGGTGGCCTCTCAGGAGGGCAGCGCCAGCGGTTGCTTATTGCTCGCGCTATAGTCAGCAAGCCGCGAGTATTACTTATGGATGAGGCGACAAGCGCCCTCGATAATCAAACTCAAAAGATTGTTATCCGAAGCCTCGAGAGTCTGCAAGCTACGAGAGTTGTGATCGCCCATCGTCTGAGTACAGTCTTGAATGCTGATCGCATCTTTGTCCTCGCGAAAGGCACTGTCGTGCAAGTCGGGACGTACGAGGATCTAATGGGACGAGATGGTCTCTTTCGTGAGTTGATAAGCCGCCAGCTTATTTAACGGCGCGATGAATTTGGTGGGATCAAACCAAACTTAGCTTCGCAGAAAGCAAAAAATGAGAAAAGTTTTGTATCTGCTTGGAGTACTGGATGACCGAGACATAGAGTGGCTCGCTCAGAATGGCACGCGGCAGCATGCGAGTGCCGGAACGGAACTCATCACTGAAAACCAACCAATTGAGTCATTGTACATCGTACTAGACGGGGAACTGTCTGTCTGCGTTCAGTCGACGCGAATGGAAATTGCCAGACTTCATGCAGGAGAGATTGTGGGAGAGTTGTCACTAGTCGACACCCAACCGTCATCCGCCTCCGTAATTTCCGTGACTGACTCTTGGCTGTTGTCAATTCCACGTGAACTTCTCTCATTACGTCTATCTAAAGATGTCGCATTTGCAGCTCGCTTCTATCACTCCATCGCTATGTTTTTGTCCGAGCGTTTGCGCACAACGGTGAGTCGGCTTGGCTATGGTGACGTACGGCAAGACTCAAGTGCGGATGAACTCGTCGATGCGTCTCTGGACTCTGTCTCATTGGCAGCGTTGCGCTTTGACAAGATGCTCCACAAGCTCCGCGGGGAGTATAAGCCCTAGAGTTAACTCTAATCGTAACCGTCCGGCATAGGCCGTCTTGAAAGTTTGCACAGTTCAGCTGACCCAAACCCCGAAAACTGGACCATCTAGAATGTGAGTTCTCCCAAACCAAG
>DAIUEW010000083.1:0-16790 GCA_036844925.1 Candidatus Sulfotelmatobacter sp. | reverse complement strand
CTTGATCGGTACGAAGCGCATCTTCGGCCGCTCGACTGCCTCCGCAATCGCCTCGCCGTCAATGTAGTCGCTCTTGTTCTCTTTAGAATCCCGATGGTGTGCAGTAAATCACCGACGTAATGATTGGGCATCCCGCTCCCCTAAACCGGGGAGTTCGAACAAGTAATCATGATCGCAGTTCGTGATCGAAGAGATGGCTGGGTCGGACTGAGTTCCTGACCTTGAGGATTCGGAGCGAGCCCAGGTTGGCAAGCGCAACCCATCTACGAGAGCGAAATGGCGCTCTTCTCCGAGTGCATGCAGTCGTGTGCGCAAAGAGTGCTTGACACCGCCGACATTGTTAGAGATCGGGATATTTCGCCAGTTAAGGTCCTGCCAGGCTTTGCACTGTTGCTCTTGGCGATCAACGCAAATCAAGATGTGATTCTTGTCACTGACAGGACGTGCTCATTCGTGTGAAATATCAAAACATCCCGCCTCACCGAAGAGCAGGTTCTACTACGGTGCGGCACACCCCCTGAGGCGAGAGGAACGTCGGCCCCTGCTTCCGTCCGTGAAGGAGGTCTGCTATGACGGGCAATTCCACACGTAATTATTTTCTCCAGCGATGTTGCGGCTACTATCGCAACTCTGACTCTTCTGACTCTGTTGATCGCGGCCGCTCTGAAATTAGGGTAACTAGAAGCGCAAACAAAGGGGAGAGACGACCATGATTATTGACGGTGAGTGGGTAATGAAGTCTGCGCGCATCGGTGCATTACTCGGTGGTGTTGCCGGGTTTTTCTATGGAACCTACATGATGGTGACCAGCCACGCTCTCAGTTGGACAGGTGTATCAGACGCCATTGAGACGGTTGTCGTTGTGCTTATAAGCGCGGCCATGATAAGTAGCCTTTCTATTGCTATTGGTTGGGTGGCCGGACTGCTCTTAGGCATCGCTGCGTCCCCCTTTCGCTCATTCGCCGCACCTTCCGGCCCGAGAAAGCGAGTTGTGTGATTACAAAACCCAATAGTTACGTTCCGAGGGAGAATGACCCTGTTTTTTTTGAGGATAGCGATCACTGGCTCATCGTGGTTCGCGTGGATGACAGCAGAAGGACGGCTGCACTGAAAACGATTACTGGACCGGTCATTCTCTACGAAAATGTGCCGTGGGCGGAGCTTTCTTACGCTGACGAAGCGCCAGAAGTCAGAGCTACACCTCAGTGAAATCGCGGATATTACGTCAACCGCACAGAGCGAAGTCCGCTCTTAGGGTGGTTCAAAAGGTCTTGCCAAGTGCCCCACAGAATCCGGGCTATTTTCAAGCAGCATAAGAACGGAGGCCCGAAGCAGGATCACGAGATTCGAAAGTAACCGGCCTCGTTCTAATTGACAGGGCGGCCGCGTCGGGTTGAATATGACCGGCCCATGCTCAATCCGAGTTCGTCGCAACTTTGACAGTCGGAAACACCAAAAGCTGCCGGTTTATTCAATACTCCACTCTCCACGGGTCGTTACTCTTAATGAGATTTGGGATGCGAAGCCTAGGGACTGTCAGTCCCTAGCGAGATCACTGATCTGTCGAAGAATCGAGATGTAAGTCGAAGGCGTTGGTTGGCCTCACCCTTTGCATCAAGGAGCAGATATGTTGCGGATCACCTCGGCACCCGCTTCCCGCCGTACTTTCCTCCAAAAGGCTACATTTATGCAGCAGTTTGGCGCATTGACTTGGCGGTTGAGCGCACCCAGAGGAGGGGAATGGGTAAGTCTCTCAGACTTTTGGAACAAGCATGTCCGATTTGTGGCTGTGTCAATGCTGTGGAAGGCCAAGCCGATGTCCAGAAGTTGAGCGACGCCTGGCATTGGATCTATGAGAGGCGCGATCAAATTAACCGTGTGGGACCAGCTCCGTTTGGGTACATGCCACTCTGGGAAGGTGGCAAATACGCACCACCACCCGAAGGACTTCTTTGGGAGCGGGAGGAGGGGTTTGAAGCTGCGCTAAATAACTTCGCCAATTTTGGGATGCTCAGGAAATACAGTCTTGACGTGATCCAAAGCGAACTGAATGCGCATACTGCGGACGGTCGCCACATCTGGTTGATGAATTCGATTGGAAACGAATCTCAGGATGCTTAAGGCTCATAGGGTGTACCCGGTGTACCCCCCATCCCTTGCTCGATGCCAAGGTCTTGCACGATATTGCCAAATCGTTTAGACAACGCTTTAGGTGACGGGCCAAGCTTCCACTGTGTAGGTGATCTCAATAGTGCTTGGGCATCGGCGTGATCTCCGGGTCGGGCGAAGAAGTAACCTTGCACGAGTTCGCACTTCAGTTCCTTGAGCAGGCTAACCTGCTCCTGGTTTTCAGCGCCCTCGGCTACGACTTTCAGACCAAGGTTGTGAGCTAGCATAATGATGATGCGCACGATCTCGCTCGTTTCCCTGTCCGTATCCATCTTAGAAATGAAGGCGCGATCAATCTTCAAGGTGTCCACCGGCAATCCTTGCAATCGGCTCAGTGAAGAGTACCCGGTTCCGAAATCGTCAATGCTTAGGTGAACTCCCAATGTCTTCAGTTGCGAGAGAATTAGGCTCGATCTTTCCGGGTCTGCCATTGCGATGGTTTCCGTGATCTCTACGTTGACGCTGCTTGGATCAATCCCAACTTCGCCCAGAATGGTGTTGATCTGATCCGCCAAGTCCGGCTGGGCAAATTCTTTGGGGGTGACGTTCACGCTGATGGTCAGCGGCGGATCGCAAGGAAATTGAGAGTGCCATTCGCGAAGCTGTAGGCAGGCTTCGCGCAGCAACAGACGGTTCATTGGGAGGATGATTCCGGTCTCTTCTGCGATCTGGATGAAATGGGCCGGTGACAGGAGTCCTTCAGGCCGCTGCCATCTGCTGAGTGCCTCGAATCCCGAAATCTTTCCACTCTGCAACGACACAATGGGCTGATAGTGAACTCGGAATTCGCCCAACTCCAGCGCTCGGCGCAGGTCAGTTTCGAGGCGCAATCTCTTGACGGCCGAGGTGTGCATCGCGCTATCGAAGACCTGACAGCGCGCCTTACCGTCTCGTTTGGCTCGATACATGGCTATCTCGGCATCGCGCACCAAATCTTCTGGATGGGTGTACGAAGTTGCACAATAGGCGATCCCGATACTAGCGGTCGTTACCACCTCTTGTCCTTCCACATGAAAAGGAATGCCCAATCGCTCCTGAAGGCGTTCGGCTACTCGAACGGCGTCACCGCAATCTCTAGTGCCTTCCAACAGTATGGTGAACTCATCACCGCCAACCCTTGCCAAACTCGCTTCGTTCGCAACAGGGGTTGGACCTTGCGCCAGGACTGAGCGTGAAAGAGTATCGACGCCCCGAATGGAAGCAGTCAAACGGCGGGCAATTTGTATTAGAAGGGCGTCTCCCGCCGCATGCCCCAAGCTATCATTAAAGACCTTGAATTCATCGATATCAATAAACAATACAGCGAATTTATAGCTTATATGCCTGCGGGAAAGTGTAAGTACATGTCGCACACGATCTAGAAACAGGTTGCGGTTCGGCAAGTTGGTCAGAATGTCATGCAACGCATTGTGCGCGAGCATCTCTTCGGCTCGCTTGCGCTCCGTAATATCACGATTGACGATGACCAGTCTCTCGGTCTGACCCTCTTCGTTGTGAATCGCTGTGGCGACTGATTCCAGAATGCGCCACGTCCCATCCCTGTGGCGCATGCGGTATTCAAGTCGCTCTCCTCGCCCAGTGCGTCTTGCTTTTTCCCCCGCTTCTAGAACCCGCTGCTGATCCTCGGGATGGATTTGTTCCACTGACGGAGTCAACTTCAATTCCTCCGGTGAATATCCGAGAACTTTTTGGTACGCAGGGCTGTTATAGAGCCGATTTCCAGCGCAATCGATCACCGCGATCATGTCAGCTGCATTCTCGGTGATGACTTCAAAAAGCTGATTGCGCTCGGTCAGTTCGCGACGGATTCGCTGGAGTTGAAGCTGTTGATAAACCGTATAGACGTCAAACAAGAGCACAAGGCATGCCAGCCCGCGTACCCACTCCTTGAGTTCAAACCACTCCGAGTTCTTTAAGAAGTGAGTGCCGGACAACGTTAGAGACACGATGCCCGCCGTCAACACTAATGTGACCGTAACGGCAAATCCCCACAGCCACCACTCGCGTGCTTCAATCTGCCGCATCCGCTTCGTGCGGGGCCGTTTATGCTGTTCGTTCTTCATGAGTAATCCAGCGTAAAGCAAACATTAGAACAATCCAGTGTGAGAACAATCAAAGGAAACTGAAAGTTACGAAAGGCAAAGAGCGGCAGGTCTGGGGTGAGTGTAGAAACGTCGATTTCGAAAACTCACTTCTAATTCACACATTCAAACGCATTGCGATGCCTGCCTTTACTCATAAGTGTTGCACTCCTGTGGCAGTAATCATCTTAATAAGTCCGTCATTTAGTAAGTCACTCTCGGCATACAGAGGCCAGCTTCTCATAACTTTAGTAACGACGAGTGTGATGTTATTCACACTATTGTGCCTCATTCGCATACATAATGCACTTGAAGGCCCTACTCCCCGCTGGTACATATGTTCAAGCATTATCTCAAGGGGTCTGGCACTGCGCGGTGTGCTCTTCGTCGTTTTATGGCAGCCGGCCCTGAAAGATTGTTGTTTCCACATTTGTGACCCGCCAAGACTGGATTCACTAGGAGTTCGCAGTGAAAAGCAAACGCATAAAACTGAGATTAGGCATGGCGTTTGCTGCCTTGCTTGCTATTTTGATCGGCGTCGGGCAGTTAGGGCTCTACCGGATGAAGGAAGTCAATGAGACTTTTAACCGCATCACGGGGGAGCAGTTACCCAAGTTGGAACTGGCACAGAGAGCGTTGACGATCTCCAACAGGAATAGCCGCATCGTGCTGGAAACGATGCTCGTCGACAATAGAGCACTTGTCGACACTCTGTTGCTAGACAGGTCTGAGAATAGTAAGGAACTGTCGAAACTCTTGGAGGAGATCGAGGGCCGCTCTCAGTCGGGGCAAGAGAGGAAGCTGCTGTCTGCCGTAGAAGGGACGAGGAAAGTATATGTAGAGAGCTACTTGCGAGCTATACATTTGCGCGTCGATGAAAAGAGACGCGACGAAGCGGAAGCGGTCGTGGTCAATGAAACGCTTCCCGCGCTAACGAAATATCATGCGGCATGGGACGAGTTCGCAGAGTTTCAGAAGAACGAACTGAGCGTGACTGCCAAGCAAGCACAGGTGGACTACGCCCGGGCCCACGGTCTTGCCTTTTTGCTAATGGCACTGGCTGTGGTTTTTGCTGGCGCGACCGCTATATTCGTAACCCGCGAGACAGCGGGCGACGTTGAACGGGAAGTGCAACAAAACGAAGAACGCATGCGCCGGGCAATGGACGCGGCGAAGATAGGCTTTTGGGATTTGGATGTCATCAAGGACAAACACGTGTGGTCAAACATCTGCAAAGCTTTGCTGGGCCTATCTCCAGATAGCCCCGCAAACTTCCAGGTGTTGATGAACAGCGTGCATCCCGACGATCGGAAGGTGATGCAGGACGAGATTGCAGCAGCGATTCGGGAAAAACGAAACTACGTCTGCGAGTTCCGCGTAGTATGCCCCGACGGTAGCGCGCACTGGCGAAGCTCCAGCGGGCACGCTTTTTACGACGATACTGGGCAAGTGTCTCGCATGAGCGGGATCACCATGGACATCGATGGGCGCAAGCAGTCGGAGGAGCGGCTGCACTTGCAAGCTGCGGCGTTGGAAGCAGCTGCCAATGCCGTTGTGATCACAGATTCCCACGGCACGATCATATGGGTGAACCATGCGTTTACGACGATGACTGGCTACAGCAAGGAAGAAGCAGTAGGCAAGAATCCTCACTTGCTGAAATCTGGAAACCAACCGGAAAGCTATTATGCCAATCTCTGGTCAACCATCTCGTCAGGCAAAGTCTGGCGGGGCGAACTCGTCAACCAGCGGAAAGATGGAACAACCTACACTGAAGAGATGACGATCACGCCGGTAACCCAGGGCGGACGCAATGCCGAAGCCCAGTTCGTCGCTATCAAGCAGGACATCACGGAACGCAAAGCCACCGAGGGGCGGATCCAATTCCTAGCCTACTACGATGCTCTTACCGGACTACCCAATCGGACCCTTCTTCGGGATAGGTTAGCCACAGCAATAGCCAGTGCTCGTCGGCGAAATGAGAAAGTTGCGCTTCTGTTCCTCGATCTCGACCGGTTCAAGAACGTCAACGATTCCCTTGGGCACTCGGTTGGTGACCTGCTCCTGCAGGAAGTTGCAGAGCGACTCAAGAGATTTGGACGCGAACAGGACACCGTAGCCCGGCTGGGCGGAGACGAATTCCTCGTCGTTCTAAATAGTGTAAAGGACGTTTCTGACGCGGCGGTTGCTGCTGATCGGCTCGTAAAGTCGATGACCGCCGGATTTGTCATTCAAAGCCACCCAATCACGGTTAGTTGCAGCCTCGGTATCAGCATCTTTCCGGAACATGGTGCGGAGGGCGAAACCCTGATCAAGAATGCCGACGCAGCCATGTACTGCGCCAAGGAAAAGGGACGGAACAACTTTCAGTTTTTTACGCAGGACATGAACGCTCAGGTTGTGGAGCGATTGACCTTGGAGAGCAGCTTGCGACTGGCGCTCGACAAGAAAGAACTCTTTCTCATGTATCAACCACAGATGGATATTGCCACTGGGAGGATCATTGGGTTGGAAGCGCTTGCCCGCTGGCGGCACCCGGAATTGGGTCTTGTGCCACCGGACAAGTTCATACGAGTTGCTGAGAACACTGGCCTCATCAAGCCAATTGGAGAATGGGTGCTCAGGACCGCCTGCTGTCAAGCCCGGGAATGGCAAGACGATGGGCTTACCGCAGTGCCGGTCGCGGTAAACGTATCACCAGTGCAGTTTCGTCAAGAGGACTTCTGCGAACTCATCCGAACGGTGCTGAAGGAGACTGGTCTGGCCCCGCAACACCTCGAACTCGAACTAACAGAAAGCCTGCTGCTAGCCAACGCCGACGTGATGTTGTCAGTTATTGAAGAATTGAATGCCATGGGGTTGACGCTCGCGATTGACGACTTCGGAACTGGCTATTCCAACTTCGGCTATTTAAAACAGTTTCGGGTCAGCAAGCTCAAAATCGACCGCTCATTTATTCGAGATGTGGCCGTGAACCATGATGATGCAGCGATCACAACGGCCATCATTAGCATGGCAAGAAGCTTGAATCTCAAAGTGATCGCGGAAGGCGTGGAGGACGAAGCACAAATGTCATTCCTGCGAGCACATCGATGTGACGAGATCCAAGGCTACTACTTCAGCAAGCCCCTGGCAGTTGACCAAGTTGCGGACAAACTGCGAGGCGACAGCGCCGAAGCGCGCGTAGGCGCCCAAGCATGCGGGGGCAGATCGTGATCGAGGACCTTAACAAGGAGTGTAATTTATTATGTCGATAGGGATCGCGCTTTTGGTATCCGCTGATCCGGTCACAATTCAGCACTTCAGCCACGCTTTAGAAGAGTTATCTATCGCGCCTGATGTCTGTCAGGAAGTGCCAACAGCGGTTGGTCTATTGAACCGCCGAAAGTTCGATGCGGTGATCGTTGATCTCCTGGTAGGAGAACAGTCCGGACTGATTCTGAACGAGGCCCGTAACTCCCCGTCAAACCAAACGGCCGTGACATTCCTCATCAGCAGTGGCGATGCGAAAGGCAACGCCTTCCGTAAGGGGTCGGAGTTTGTTTTTGAGAGGCCTCTTTCTGCGGAGTCGATTCGCAGCATACTCAAGCCTGCTTACGGACTGATCCTGAGAGAGCGGCGACGCTATTTTCGGTGCCCGGTCTCTGTTCCGGTCACCATCCTTAGACAAAGCATGCCGGAAGTTCACTGCCGCAGCGTAAACATCAGTGAAGGGGGCATGGCCGCGAGTGCGTTGGTTCCGCTCGTCGTCGGGGAAGACGTGCAGGTTCAGTTCACGCTACCGGATCACGAAAGAGCATTGTTGGCGGAATCGAAAATCTGCTGGTTGAAACCAGGCCGGCTCGGTGTTCGCTTTGTGTCCCTTTCAAATGAATGTAAGTCTGAACTACAAGGCTGGCTATCAGGAAAGCTGGAAGATAATCTTCCGGAGTCCGTGGCCGGGAAGTTCCGGAAATAGGCGCGCCCGTCCTCCCGCCGCCCCCCTTGCGCTCCCGCGATCTCCCGATCCGTGCCTCCCAGATCTCACTCCCGCTGTGTGGGCTGCCCGGCATTCATGAACCCAAGCGACGGGGGTGTAGAGTGAGGGTGGCCTTGCAACAACAACGGCATAGCTTCCTGTTTGCCTACCATGCTCCCGTCATGCGGTACAGCATCTGCTATGGATCTGCCGCACAACGAGTCAGTGTCGCTTCCTCGCGTACTCGCCTCTGAGTAGGACCACGGATGTCATTCAGAAAGGGGTGACCACTATCACAGCTTCCTGTGACTTCCATCATCGCTCCCGGGAAGAATCTCGGGTATCAAAGAGCATTGCGGAATTTTGGGCGCAGATCGCGCCGGGGATGGCGCAGGGAACGCGACTTTGCTTAAGGACATCGAACACCTCATTCGGCTGGCAGTGGTCATCGCAATCGCCCTAGTAGCCTTCGTGATCCTGCGGGCAGCGGTTGTGCCCCGCAGTTTCGGGGAGTATGGCCACTACCGAGGGGCCGCGATCGACGAGATCGTGTCGCGGCCGATTGCGTTTGCCGGGCACGAGACCTGCGAAGGCTGCCACACCGACGTCGTCGATCAGAAAAAACTTGGCAAGCATGTGGTGGTCGCTTGCGAGGCTTGCCACGGAGCCCAGGCTAAGCATGCGGATGATCCTGGTTCGGTGCAACCGGCGAAGCTGGATACAGCCGTCGTATGCGTCCGTTGTCACGAGGCCAACGCTGCCAAGCCGAAGAACTTCCCGCAAGTTGCGACGGCCGATCACTCAGGAGGGATAGCCTGCGACACCTGTCATCAGCCCCATCGTCCCAGGATTGAAACGGCAAAGATTGATGCGGGGAAAACTGACTCAGCAAAGACGGAGGGGAGGAAATAATGGAAATCACTCGCCGCCGATTGCTGGTGCTGTTGCCCGCGGCTGCGGTGGCGTGGAAGTTCGTGCTCGCAGGAACACCGGAGGCGGCGCCCAATTACAAACTGACCGAGCACTGGTGGGGGATGTTGATCGATATACCCAAGTGCATCGGCTGTGGCAGTTGTGTTAGAGCCTGCGCCGAGGAAAACGACGTTCCCGAAGGCTATTACCGCACCTGGATTGAGCGCTACCACGTGGCTGACTGGAAGATCGAGAAGCCAGAGGTGGAATCGCCCGATGGGGGCAAGCAGGGCTTTCCGCCACATGCGGACGACGACGGCAAGAACTTCTTCGTGCCCAAGCTCTGCAACCATTGTGTGGACTCTCCCTGCACGCAGGTCTGTCCGGTAGGCGCGACCTTTATTTCGCCGGACGGAGTTGTGCTGGTGGACAAGAGCTACTGCCTGGGCTGTCGCTATTGCGTGCAGGCGTGCCCGTACGGGTGCCGGTTCCTCAATCCCAAGACGAACACGGCGGAGAAGTGCACGTTGTGTTATCACCGGATCACCAAGGGACTGACGACCGCTTGTTGCGAGGTTTGTCCCACCGGAGCGCGGCAGTTGGCCGACTTGAAGAATCCAAGAGATCCAATTCACGAATTCTTGAAGACGCATACGGTTCAGGTTCTGAAACCACACATGGCGACCGGTGCAAAAGTTTTTTATAACGGCATGGATGGTTCAGTCCGGTAAGTTCAGTCCGGTAAGTTCAGTCCGACATGCCGCGTGCGGTAAGGAGACTCGTGCAGATACCGGTGCAAGGTTTCATGTATCCGAACGAAGTGGAGCTCCAATGGAGCATCCTGATCGTTCTCTATCCGTTCATCACGGGGCTGGTGGCGGGCGCGTTTATTCTGGCCTCGCTGGAACGCGTATTCCGGGTAGAAGCAGTGAAACCGACGTACCGCCTGGCCCTGCTCACCGCACTTGCCTTCTTGTTGGTTGCGCCTCTTCCGCTGCAACTGCACCTGGGGCATCCCGAGCGCTCGCTGGAGATGTATCTGACGCCGCATCGTTCCTCCGCCATGGCGATGTTCGGCTTTGTCTATTTGTGGTACCTGATGGGCGTGCTGCTGCTGGAAATCTGGCTCGACTACCGACGCGAAATTGTTGTGCTATCTCAGACAACGAGCGGTTGGAAGCGTGTGGCCTATCGTGTGCTGACTCTCGGCTCGAATAACATCAGCGAACGCTCGCTGCGGATCGATGAGAGACTCGGGTATTTCATTACGCTGATCGGGATTCCCTCCGCCTTTCTTCTGCACGGATACGTTGGCTTCATTTTCGGATCGATAAAGGCAAATCCCTGGTGGTCGTCGCCGCTGATGCCCATCGTATTTGTTTTCTCGGCGATGGTCTCGGGGATTGCCGCAGTGATGCTGCTTTACATGCTTACGACGCGGCTGCGCGGGCAGCCGATCGATATGCGTTGCCTGGATAAGATCGGGCAATATCTGATGTACACGTTCATCATCGACTTCAGCCTGGAAATGCTGGATCTGCTGCAGCGAATCTACGAGGCCGATGAATCATTCCGCAGCCTCGATTTCATGGTGCATACGCGCCTCTGGACATCGCAGGTGATCATTCAAATCCTGCTGGGTACGGTCACGCCAATTGCGCTGTTGGGCTTGACGCAGGTTCTCAACCTTACGGACACAGCGCGCAAACGAATCTACGCCCTGGCCGGATGTTTGACCGTAATCGGCATTTTTGCCATGCGCTGGAATGTGGTGATCGGCGGCCAACTTTTCTCCAAGAGTTTTCTCGGGTACACGACCTACAAGATGGCCTTCGCCACCCGGGAAGGGTTGTTAACTGCGATCGCGCTCATGATTCTTCCTTTCTTCATTCTGTGGTTCCTGGTAAAACTCCTGCCACCCTGGCCGGAGTCAGCCTCCTTGCCGGCCTCTAGAGCCGCTCCGGCACACGCAATCAGCTAGGCCCCCGTTTCTTTCGTTGGGGCAGATGCGGAGAAGCGAATGGCACAAGCTTTCGACGGAATCGCACCGGATGTGGAGCAACTCAGCGAACGAGTGCGGGACCTGGAACGCCGGATTTCCGCATTAGAGGGCCAGACAGAGAATGCGAGGCATACACCTCCCACACCTGCCCCTGTTGCACCTGGAAGCGTTGCGCGGACTGAATCGTGGCCTCAAGAGCCGGGACACGGATTCCCAGCGTCGAACCTGTCTGCCGGGGTGCTGCCCGTGTTCGGCAAAGCAGTTCTGGGAATCGCGGGAGCGTATCTGCTACGCGCAGTCGCCGAGTGGGGAACACTACCGAAGTTGGCCTTGCTTGTCGTCGCCATTGCGTATTCGGGTATGTGGCTGGTGTGGGCATTCAGTACTCATGCCACCAATCACTTTGCCAGCGTCACCTACGCGATCACAGCGGCCTTGATCCTCTCGCCCATGCTGTGGGAATCCACTGTAAGTTTCCAGGTACTATCACCTGTTTTCACGGCGGCGGTGCTGGTTGCGTTTGTTGTGCTTGCCCTGGGGCTGGCATGGCGGCAGAACCTGCAGGTGATTCCCTGGATAGCAACTCTGGCGGCGGTGGCCACGGCTCTCGCACTGATCATCGCAACGCGCGACCTGGTGCCGTTTACGGTTGGGTTGCTGGCTATCGCCCTGGCTACCGAGGTAACGGTTTGCTTGGGACGCCAACTCACGCTGAGAGCCGTCCCGGCGATTGCAGCCGATTTCGCTGTGTGGCTGCTCGTTTACCTGATGACCTCTCCCGAGGGCGCTCCATCGGAATATCGCCCCATCGGGGCCACGACGATTACGGCGCTATGCCTGGCGCTGCTTGCGATCTACGGCGGAAGCATTGGCCTGCGCAGCTTAGGGCTGCGCTATCGGCTGACGGTCTTTGAAATCGGGCAGGGAGTCGTGGCATTTGTGCTGGCAACTTTTGGGACGTTGCGCGCAAGTCCCGGGTCTGCCGCAGCACTCGGCGGCTTCTTCTTGCTGGTTGCCGCGGTATGTTACTGGGGCGCGCTGTCGCGGTTCACAGTCGATGTAGAGACTCGTAATCGTCGCGTGTGCGCAACCTATGCGGTCGCACTTCTGCTGGCCGGGAACTTGCTGCTTTTTCCCGTGAGCTTTCAGGTTCCGTTCCTGTCTCTGGCTGCGGTGGCGGCGGCTTTCTTGTACGTGCGAACAAACAAGCTCAGCCTTGGCATTCATGTGTCCATCTATTTATTGGCGGCGGCAATCCTCTCCGGCCTCCTGAATCTAGCGGGCAACGCTCTGGCCGGAAGCGTGCCGTCCGGCTTGGACGCAAGCACATGGGTGGTCACAGCGTCGGCCGTTCTCTGCTATGCAATCGGATGGCGCGTTTCGTTCGATCAATGGAAGCCGCGGCTGCTTTGGATCGTCCCCTGCGTGCTGGTGGCTGGTGTGGCGGCAGCTCTAGCCGTGATGGTGGGTGTAAGGCTAGGTTCGGGGAGCGGAATGTTGAACGCTTCTCGTCTTTCGGTTGTCAGGACATTGGTGACTTGCTCAGTCGCTCTCATCCTCGGCTTCGGCGGCTCGCGTTTGAAACACGCGGAATTACTGTGGGCCGCATACCTAGCCATAGCATTTGGGACACTCAAACTCCTGTTCGAGGATCTTCGTTTCGGCAATGCCACGTCGCTTGTGGCCTCGCTTTTGTTCTACGGTCTGGTTTTGATCTTGATCCCGGCGCTGACACGACCTGGTCGCGACCGGCCCTGATCTTCGGTTCGGCTGCACAGAAGAGCCCCAGAAGAAAAGATGTTCTGTGTGTGTTAGCCGTCATGCGGAGTTGCTGCGCTTTCCCCTTGGTCGCTCATCCCTTTGGTTCTTCCCTACATTCGTGCAGATCGAACTTGTCCAGCAGATACAGCTCCGCGCCTACGCGGTCTCGACGAAAGTAGGATGGGGTAAAGAACTTGTATTGGCATTTGGCGCAAGAAGCCATGGAAGGAACCTGCTCCCCGTACCTCAGGACGATGACGAAGCTGCGCTCTGCCATGGCTCAATCTGCTGCCACCAATCGGCGGTCGCGATGCGGCTCTGTGCGAGGCAGCCCAGTACTAAGCTCACACTTCTCCCCCGGAGCAGCACCACGAGTCGGACAACGCACCGCGAGTACCTGTTTTGGGCTGAGGACCCTTTTCATGCTGGACAGATAATGCCCAAGAACCATGTGCAGGAATGGTCAATCTTGACCACCACCGCAGATTTCAGACACTACCGAATGACTGTCACAGTAACCATTTCATGACAAAGCAGTTGAAAGGTCTGGTGGAGCGAAGCTCTAGTTTGACAGAGTAGAGTTTAGGGGAATCCTCATTTTCAAAAGCCGAATTCTCTATGCTGTCTTGCCGGTACTACCTCTTCGTGCGTCGCTCTCGTTCAACAGTGTGCGGACCTTACGCGCCAATTCAATTGGAAGAAATGGCTTTTCCAGGTAGCCAGCGTCTTGCGGAAGGTGCGCTGTGCGGCCGATTGTGTCTTCCGCGTAGCCAGAGATGAACAAGAATCGCAGATCTGGCCGCACCAAGATTGCTTTTTCCCTCAACTCCAGTCCATTCAGCTTAGGCATCATGATATCGCTGACCACGAGGTCAATCTCGCCGGGATTGTTCTCCAAAATCCGGATCGCCTCAGTGCCGTCCTCCGCCGCAAGTACGGTGTAGCCGCGTTTCTCCAGAGACACGGAAATCAATCTGCACAGAGCTGGTTCGTCCTCGACCACCAGCAACGATTTCAGTGCCGGCGAGGACTTCGGTTTGTATCTGGGGCGTCTCATCTAGTAGTTTCAGTTCCGTTACCGCCGTCGGAGGCAAGTAAATGCGAAACTTGGTGCCCTCTCGCAAGCCGCTCTCAACGGTGATGTGCCCCCCGCTCTGCCGTACGATGCCGTAAACCGTCGACAGCCCAAGCCCCGTCCCTTTGCCCTCCTGTTTGGTGGTAAAGAAAGGCTCGAAGATTCGGGCCTGGGTTTGTTCATCTATGCCAGAGCCGTTGTCACTCACCGCCAGCATCACGTAGCGTCCGGGCTGCACCTCGATGTGGCGATCGGCGTATTCCTCATCCAGTTCCACGTTGGCCGTTTCAATCACCACTTTGCCGCCTTGCGGCATGGCGTCGCGAGCGTTCACCACCAGGTTGATGAGGATCTGCTGGATCTGTGCGGGGTCCACTTTAACCGGTTGCAGGTTCGGCTCCAGAACCGGAACGAGGTCGATATTTCCGGGGATGAGACGGCGCAGGAGCTTGTGTGTCTCCCACACTACGGCATTAACGTCCAGAACTTCTGGCTCAAGCACCTGCCGCCGGCTGAGGGCCAGCAGTTGTCGCGTCACTGAAGCGGCCCTCTGAGTAGCTGCCTCGATCTCCGCCACGTTCCGGCGCAGGCCTTCAGTAGTGCCGGCTTCTTCCAACAACAATTCGCTGTATCCCAGGACAATTCCAAGATAGTTGTTGAACTCGTGGGCCATCCCGCCAGCCAATTGCCCCACCGCTTCGATCTTCTGCGCTTGTCGCAATTGCTCTTCCAGTGCCCGCCGTTCGGTAACGTCCTCGGCAATCACCTCAAGCCCAACGGCCCGCTGGTTCTCGGTGCGTAAGACCCGGCCGCTCAGCCGGACCGTGATCAAACGCTGATCCCGCCGCTTCCACTGCACTTCTTCTTCAATCTCCGTGGTCGGCTGCCATTTGTGCAAAAGACGCAGCCCTTCTTCCGGTTCGGCGAAAACATCCTGGGACACGCTCAATTTCAGAACCTCTTCCGCCGAACTGTAACCCAGCATGGCCACCAGGGCAGGATTCACATCCAGGAAGCGGCCGTCCAGAGTGCCGCGGTAGATGCCGTGGACCGCGCCTTCGAAGACCGACCGGTGGTGAGTTTCAGATATCTTCAGCGCGGCTTCGGCCCGGACGCGCTCAGTGATGTCACGGATATTGCACTGAACCACCTGGGTTCCATCAACCGGGTAGACGTTGCTGACAAACTCTACGTTAATTCGCCGCCCGTCTTTAGTTTCAAGCGGCAAATCCTCGTAGCGGATAACTCCCTTCGTTTGGAGCTCATTGAAAGCGGACCGGGAGGCGGAAATGTCCTTAAAAGGACCGATTTCCCAGAGTTTCTTGCCCACGAACTCACCGTGCGTATAGCCCAACATCTCAATCAGGAATGGGTTTACGTCGGCGATCTGCCCAGTCTTGAAATCGAGAATCAATATTCCATCTTTGGCGGTTTCAAAGAGCCGCCGGTAGCGAGTCTCGGAGTCTTCCAGCGCCTGTTGCGCTTGATTGTGTGCTGCCTCGGCGAACTTCTGCTGCGAGATGTCTACCAGTGTGCCTTCGATCATGGCCGGTGCCCCGTCCTGCCCCTGCACTGGCTCGACGTTCTCCAGCACCCACACCGAACTGCCGTCCTTGCGCCGCAATCGCGAAGCGAAATTGGTCAGCGAGCCGAGACTCCGGCATTGTTCCAGGAAGTCTTGGCGTTCGCTGGGGGAAAAGTAGAACTCCAAGGCATGGCAGGCTAGCAACTCCTCCCGCGACGCATAACCCATGATCCGCACAAACGCCGGATTGCAGTCGAGCACTTGGCCGTCCAGAGTAGTACGGTAAAATCCCACTACGCTCGATTCAAAGAATCGCCGGTAGCGCTCATACGACTCCCTTCCGGGATTCGATCGCAAGTCGCGCTGGTCTTGCAGATGTGCCATCACCTGCCGCGCCAGGGCCCACAGGATGCGCGTCTGCTCCTGGGTCAGCGCGCGCGGAACATAATCCATCACTGACAGCGTTCCCAGCGCGTATCCCTCGGGCGTCAGCAGGGGGACCCCGGCGTAAAAACGGACTCCGGCCTGCGTGACCAGCTGGCTCTTGGCGAAACGTTTGTCGTTCAGGGTGTCAGAAATGATGACTAAATCGGTTTGGAGGATGGTGTGGGTGCAGAAGGAGACTTCCCGCGGGATCTCGCTCCAATCCCACCCGATCCTTGACTTGAACCATTGTCGGTTGGCGTCGATGAGGCCAACCAGCCCGATGGGAGTACCACAGACATAGGTGGCCAAACAGGCAAGGTCGTCAAAACGTTCGTCGGGAGAGGTATCGAGCACCCGGTAACTCCGGAGCGCTCCCAACCTGCTAGTTTCGTTTTCGGGCAGAGGCAACTGCATAAGAAATGCCTCCTTACTACTCCTCAAAATGTCCGCCCGACATTTAGTGCGATGAGATTGTTTTGGGTATTATAGCTTTGTTTTCTTGGCGCGCCACTATTGACCACCGAGGTGCGGTAGCGCTGTTACGAAAACCGAACAGAGGCGGCCAGGCAAACTCAGTCGCCCGAGTCACGGGCAACTCTGAAGTAACGCGATTAGGTAAGGGTCGCCGACCATCCAGGAACTGGCTCGGTCACTGGGCACAAGCGCTTTTCTCGTACCTATCTGGTGAAGTCTCCCAAGCCAACCTCTTGACCGTTTCGCCGGATGGGTATCTAAGGGTAGCTTTTACTTGAGATTCACTATTGCTCACTTACTTATCCGTCACTGCAACAGCCGAGAATCGCCCCGGCTTCACCGAAACCGGTAGGCCTTTGCCTCATCCGCAATTTTGTTGACCTCGAACCGGTTGATCTCGTCGATGA
>DAIUEW010000082.1:0-16910 GCA_036844925.1 Candidatus Sulfotelmatobacter sp. | reverse complement strand
AGCATGAGGTTGGCGCCAACCGAAAAATTCGTGGCGTCGTTGGTGATGACGAAGGCGTCAAAGTTATCGCCGGGTCCGTTTGGTTTCAGGGTTTGACTGATAAGGCTGATGATGTCGGCGCCGAGTGAATTCATCTTGCTGTGAAACTCGATGCAGCCCACGCCATCGCCGAGATCAACCAGCGACGCGCCAGAATTTTTCTTCACCACGCCGTTCGATTTCTTGGCCACCGTGACCGACCACACTCCCGCCGGCACGTGCGCCGGCTCCCAGTCCTCAGTGCCCAAATCCCAGTACTTGCGCCCGGAGGGTGATTTCGGATCATCGTGGTACCAGGTTTTCCGGCCGGCCTCGAGAAGTCTTTCGACATTCGCTGCCACCGGCTTACCTTCTTTTTTCATGCGGGCAACAGTCGCTTCAACGCCGGCAGCATCCCACAGTTCGAAGGGACCAAGCTCCCAGTTGAAGCCGAGGTGCATGGCGCGGTCGATCTCAACGATCGAGTTAGAGATTTCTGGCACGCGGTTGGCGCAGTAAGTCCACAAATCGGAGAGTGCCGACCATAGGAATGCCCCGGCCTTGTCGCCTTTCTGTGGACTGCCCTCCAGGCCGAGCAACATGCGCAGCCGTGCGCCCGTGTCTTCGATGTTTTTCGCCATGTCGAGCGCGGCGAACTTCGGCTTCTGCCGGGGATGGTATTCCAGCGTCTTCCAGTTGAGAGCCAGGCGCTCCTCTTCTTTGCCTTTACTGTCCTTCACTCTTTTGTAGAAGCCGCCCTTGGTTTTATCGCCTAGCCATTTGCGCTGCAACATCTGGGTGAAGAAGTCGGGCAATCGAAGATCGCTACGCTCGTCGTGGACGTTTGTAGTCATGTTCCCAACCACGTGGCCCAGAATATCCAAACCGACCAAGTCGATGGTGCGGAACGTTGCCGACTTCGGCCAGCCCACGGCTTGCCCGGTCAGCGCATCGACGTCTTCGATACTGAGATCCATTTCCTGCATCAGGCGCATCACGTTCAACACTGAAAAGGTGCCGATGCGATTGCCGATAAAGTTGGGCGTGTCTTTGGCAATGACGACTCCCTTGCCCAGGCGCACGTCGCAGAAATGCGCAATGGAATCGATGGCCGCCTGATCAGCGTCCGGCGTGGGAATAATTTCCAGCAGGCGCATGTATCGAGGGGGATTAAAGAAGTGCGTGCCGAACCAGGCCCAGCGAAAGTCGTCGGAGAATCCCTCGGAGATTTTCCCCACGGGTAGGCCACTGGTGTTGGTGGTGACGATGGTGCCGGGTTTCCGAATGGCTTCAACTTTGCGCAAAAGAGCGCGCTTGATCTCGAGGTTTTCGACGACGGCCTCGATGATCCAATCCACCTCAGCCAGCTTCTTCAAGTCGTCCTCAAAGTTGCCGACAGTAACCAAGCGGGCAAGCGAAGGCTCCATAAACGCCGCAGGCTTGGATTTCTTTGCGGCGTCGAGACCAGCCGCAGCGATTTTGCTCCGCGCCGGAGCATCGGCGTCTGGAGGAACGATGTCGAGCAGGTAGCTGGGGACCCCAGCGTTGGCGAAGTGTGCGGCGATGCGGGCACCCATGGTTCCGGCGCCGAGAACTGCGACTTTATTAATCCGCTTCATTAGTTAGCCTCATAAGAATTCTTAACCACAGGGAACGCAGAGGAGCATTAAGGATTGTCAATTTTCGATTTTCAATGACCAGATGAGAATCCGGCATGCCGTTCAATCAGACAATTGGAAATTGGCAATCGACAACGCTTGGCAATCGACAACACTCCCTCTACGGCAGTTTATCCACTGCCCAGTCGTTGTTGCTAGTGTTCACCACAACAACGCTGGAGAAGCGGCGGTGGGCGTGGACATTTTTCGATGGAACTGTAACCAGCACCACCGGGAAATCGTACCGCCCGTGCTTCATCAGCTTTCCACGATCGATCTCATAACCGGAGGGTTCTGGGTTGGAAAAAAATCGCTCCACCACGTCTCGATTGGCTGCATCCTTGGCATGACCGCTAAGCAGAGCCATGCCGTTCTCGAGGTCGCCGGCCTGCCAGGCTTGCAGGAAGTGGTCGGCAGCCGCGAGAGCCTGCACGTATCCGGAGTCCAGCGCCGGAGCAGGCCGAGTCTTGGCCGACAAAGACGACAGCGAAAGAGTGATGCAGAGCAGCAGCGAAGACAGGACAGATCCCCGCGCTATTGCATGTAGGGATTGGCGAAAGTACATGGAAATATTATGCTGGATGCGACGATTCAGACAAAATGCGACATTGTTTTCTCTAGAAGCCATCGATGGCTTCTAGACTTCAGGGTGCTCGTCCAAGTATTCCCGCGCTCGCTGAGCCATTTGGCGCTCTCCTTTGTATGCTAGCAGCTTTGGAGCTTCTTCCAGGCGGACCCACTTCGCGCGCGCCACTTCAATTCGCATTTCTGGGGCGATCTCGTCGATGCGTCCGGAACGGTAGCGCATCAGATAAAAGCTGACTATCTTGAAAACACGCCCGCCATCGCCCCATGTACGCGTGTAGACGTACTTGATATCGCCAAGTTTCGCGACCAGATTGGCAGTCACTCCGGTTTCCTCATAGACTTCCCGCAGCGCAGTTTCCAGTGGTTTCTCGCCCTCATCCACTAGGCCTTTGGGTAGCGCCAGTACGGGTTTTGCGGCCTTGACGGCTGGTCCGGATGGCTCCGCCGACCGTTCCGATTCGAAGGGCAATTCGATAGCAGCCAGCCACCAGTCTCCCTCGTGTTTTCGGATCACCACGCCGCCAGCCGAGATCTCCCGCACCATACAATTCGTAAGTTAGCAGTATTGCGGGGGTTAGTCACCTTCACAAGGGAGGCGCAGGAAAGATTAACCCTGGAGTAACTTCGGGAGGTTTCAATCGTAACTCATGTAGCACCAAAGTGGACTGCAGCTTTCTTCGACAACGTGGCATCCTAAATGCAAGAGGTAATTGGAAGGAACGTGGGGTCCCGGTGAAAAGCCTTGGCAAGATCATTCGATCGGTACAAGCTTTCGGCCGAGAACTGTCCCGCAAGCCCGGGACGGTCGAACCGGGGCCACTCCCCACGATTGGCCTCGCCCTCGGTGGGGGCTTTGCCCGGGGCATGGCGCACATCGGAGTTCTCAAGGTCCTCGAAGAAGAAGGAATTCCAGTCCACGTTGTCACCGGAACCAGTGTTGGTGCTTTGATTGGCGCTGCCTACTGCAGCGGCGTTTCAATTGAAGATCTCGAAAAGCTCGCGCGCTCCGTTCGCTTCACCACCTTCGCTCGCTGGACAGTCTCGCGTTATGGCTTCGCCTCCAATGACCGGATGGTGTCGTTCCTCACCCGTACTTTGAAAGTGAAAACATTTGAGGAATTGCGCATTCCGCTGGGAGTGACCGCAACCGATTTCAACTGCGGCGAAGGCGTGGTTTTTCATTCCGGATCGATCATCGATCCGGTGCGGGCAAGTTGTGCCTATCCTGGAATGTTTTTGCCGGTGAACATTCGTGGACGCTGGCTGGTGGATGGAATGCTCTCCCATCCGGTGCCCACGCGACCGCTGCGTGAGATGGGCGCGGAGCGAGTGCTGGCAGTTCACTTGCGAGGACAGTGGTCAAAGGACGGTGCACCGCGGCATCTTTTTGACGTGATTGGTCAATCCTTCGCCATCGCCCAAGACATGATGGGCCATCTCTGGCGAGGCGCAGCGGACGTGGTCGTCGAGCCCGACGTGGCTGGCTTCGCCTACGACGACTTCAAACGCGCCGAAGAACTGATCCACAGCGGCGAAGTCGCAATGCGGCAAGTGCTGCCCGAAGTGCGCAAATGGTTGGAGACGCCCGCGGAAATGGTCGTTCCGGCAAAAGTAGTTCCGGTGATGGGGCGTCCTGCGCCTATGCCCGCCGATTGAAGTACCCTCAGTCTCCCACCCTGTCAAGAGCCGCGAACTTCCGCGCCTCCTCACTGATTCTCTTCCATGCCTTCTCCACATGGCGCCCCTGCGTATGGGTTTGACCAACGCACAAGCGCAGAGTGAATTTTCCATTCAGCTTCGTATGAGTAAGGAAGAGATCGCCGCTGCAGTTGAGGCGGTCCATGATGGTTTGATTCACTTCGTCTCCGCCCCTGTGGCGAAAGCACACGAGGTTCAGCGGAACCGGTGCGGCGAGTTCGAAGTTCTTGTCCTCCTGCACCCACTGCGCGAACTGCTGTGCCAACTGCACATGCTGGCGTATGTGGTGCTGCAGACCCTCCACTCCATAGTGGCGAATCACGAACCACAACTTCAGTGAACGGAAACGCCGGCCCAGTTGGATGTGCCAGTCCCGGTAGTCGATTACGGCGCCCGATTCGGTGGCCTGATTGCGCAGGTATTCCGGCAAAATACTTAGCGTCTGAATCAGAGCCTTGCGGTCGGCGACCCAGAAGCAGTTGCAGTCAAAGTTGGTGAACATCCACTTGTGCGGATTGAAGTTATAGCTGTCGGCGAGTTCGACTCCGTATTGAAAGTGGCGAAATTCCGGACACAGCGCCGCGGTGCCAGACATGGCCGCATCCACGTGCAACCACAGATTGTGCTGGTGCGCGACCCGAGCGATTTCGGCGATCGGATCCATCGCGTTCGAAGATGTCGTCCCAACCGTTGCGCAAACAAAGCATGGAACCAACCCAGCGTGTTTGTCGACTTCAATCTGGTGCGCCAGGGCGTCTGGCCGCATGGCAAAGTGTTCGTCCACTTCGATTAGCCGCAGGTTAGAGCTGCCGATGCCCGCGATCATTGCCGCTTTCTGCAGCGATGAATGAGTTTGCGTGGATGCGTAGGCAACGATGCGCCCGTCGCATCCCTTTTGATTGCTGGTGTAGTTAGTGGCGCGCTCGCGGGCGGTCAACAGGGCGCACAGCGCCGCACTTGAAGCGGTATCTTGCATGACTCCGCCACCGCTGCTCGACGACAGAAACTTCCCGGGCAGGCCAAGTATGTCCACCAGCCAGTCAAGCACATGCGTTTCCAATTCCGTGCAGGCTGGGCTAGTCGACCACAACATGCCCTGCACGCCCAGTCCGGAAGAAAGAAGATCGCCGAGAATGCCAGGTCCAGAAGCGTTGCACGGAAAGTAGCCGAAGAAGTTTGGCGATTGCCAGTGCGTAACTCCGGGCAGAATCAGTTTCTCAACGTCTTTGAGCAGCGCTTCGAACGGCTCGCCCTGCGCCGGAGCATTCGCCGGCAGCGAGGAGCGAATCTCGCCCGGCTTCACCTGGGAGAGCACCGGGAATGACTCGATGCGAGAGTGGTAGTCGGCGATCCAGTCGATTACGGCATGACCGTGCCGGCGGAATTCGTCGGGCGTCATGTGAAAAGATTTTTCTTGGGGCACTTGACCTCGCCAGATAAAAGGAATTCCAATCAGCTCAACTGTCCGAAATACACTCGTGTCTTGTACTCGAAGCCCGTTCGTCCCTCAACTGCGTAAGCATCGAAGATGCGCCGCAACTCGCGCAGCATCGGCGCGTATTGTGGATGCTCAGGCCCAGGCGCATACGACGACGAGAGCAGACGGCCTTCCACGCCGGCATACTCGAATTCCTGGCGCATCTCAAACACTTGCTGCTTGAACGGAGCGGGATCAAAAAATTCATTTACCGAGTCTGTCGTGCGCTCATGACGCACCTCTTGGTAGTCGGTACCATAGTCGAGCAGTAGCTGTTCGTAATCGCGGAGAAACTTTGTCGAATCCGTCAAGCGCTCGTTCCACAGAAGGACGAGCCAACCGCCGGGTTTCAGAATGCGAACGAACTCGCGCCTTGCTTTCTCGCGGTCGAACCAGTGAGCCGCCTGGGCCGCGGTGACAAAGTCAACACTTTGATCTGGCAGAGTCGTTTCTTCGGCGCTTCCGGCAGCACTCGTATATTCCTTAAATCCTGCCAACAGACGCTCCCCTGCCGCGCGCATCTCGCCGTTGGGTTCGATCCCGAATACCGCGTTTCCGTTTTCCAGCAACATGCGAGTCCACAGGCCGGTGCCGCTCGCAATGTCCGCGACCACGTGGCTAGGCGCGAGGCTGCACTCGGTCTTCAGCGTCGTGAGCACTTCCAGCGGATATCCTGGTCGGTAGCGTACGTAGTTTTCTACGCGATCGGAAAAGCGGCTGGTAGCATTGGAGGCGGGCATTTGGTTAAAGAACAAGCAAGACTATTTATGCTTGCCAAGAATTATTTTAATTCCCGTACTAGGGTACTGTCCTCCGCTAAGTACGTTACTATTTCAAAAATGATGTTTAGCCTGGCATGAGAGTTGTCATCAAAGTCGGAACCAGCCTGATCGCTCCGCGGGGCCAGATCGATGCGAATCTGCTGCGCTCCATTGTCGATCAGTTCGATCTCAGCAAGAACGAGTATTTGATCGTAACCTCGGGTGCGATTGCCGCAGGCATATCAGGATTAGGACTGCGCAAGCGGCCCAGCGGTATTCGCGGCATGCAAGCCTGCGCGGCCGTCGGGCAAAGCCAGCTGATGCATACTTATGAGCGCCTGTTCTTCGGCAAGAAGGTGGTGGCGCAACTTTTGCTTTCGAGCGATGACTTTACTTCTCAGCTTCGCTATCGCAATTTGCAGAACGCACTCGCTAAACTGCTCTCGCTCGGTGTGGTGCCCATCGTGAATGAAAACGACAGCGTTTCGGTGCGCGAGTTAGTTGGCGCCTTTGGTGACAACGACGAACTGAGTTCATTGCTCGCCACTGCGGTGAAAGCCGACTGGCTTCTGCTGCTGACCGATGTCGATGGCTTCTATGTTCCGAACGGATCCAAGAAGCCGCGGCTGGTCCGCGTCGTGCGCAAGTTGACTCCGGCGCTGGAAGCGCAATGCAACGGGAAGAACACGCTGGGGCGCGGCGGCATGATTTCAAAATTGCGCGCTGCAAAGCTGGCCAGCGAAGGCGGTGTGCACGTGGCGATCGTAAACGGACGGCATCCTCGGGGAATTGTCCTCGGCATGGAACGCAAGATCGGGACCTATTTTCCGCCGCGACAAGGAAAAAGTGGATGACCACAACCGTTTCCAACGTGGCCTCCACCCAGGAAAAGTTAGTGCGTGCGCGCGAGGCATCGACCAAGCTGGCATTGCTGTCCACGGACGAGAAGAACTCGTTGCTGCTCGCTATTGCCGTCGCGATTGAATCCCAAGCCGAAACAATTCTTTCGGCGAATCGGCAGGACGTAGAAGGCTCCGGCCTCGAAGGCGCCATGCGCGACCGCCTGATGTTGAATGGGGTGAGAATCAAGCAGATGGCGCAAGGTGTGCGCGACGTAGCGGCTCTGAGCGATCCGATTGGCGAGACTCTGGCGGAATGGACACGACCTAACGGCTTGCGCATCCGCAGGGTGCGCGTACCGCTGGGGGTGGTGGGAATCATCTATGAATCGCGGCCGAACGTCACAGTGGATACCGCTGTGCTCGCGCTGAAAACCGGCAACGCCATTGTGTTACGCGGCGGCAAAGAAGCGGCGCGCAGCAATCAAAGGCTGGTAGAAATTCTTGCTGCGGTCCCCGGAGTTCCGTCGGGCGCGGTCGAACTTCTCGATGCGAGCACGCGCCAGTCCGTGCAGGAGCTGATTAAGGCCCGTGGTTTGGTGGATGTGATCATTCCGCGGGGGGGCGCGGGGCTGATCAAATTCGTTACCGAGAATTCCGCAGTGCCCGTAATCGAGACCGGGGCTGGGAACTGCCATATTTTCGTCGATGAATCCGCTGATTTTGAGATGGCTGACCGCATCGTAATCAATGCCAAAACGCAGCGACCATCGGTGTGCAATGCCGCGGAAAAATTATTGGTGCATGAACGCGTCGCGGCAGAGTACGTCCCGCGAATCGTGAAAAAGCTGATCGAAGCAGGCGTGGAAGTCCGCGGAGACGAAAACTCTCGCAGCCTGGCTGCAGGACTTAACGTTATGCCAGCTGCACGGCAGGATTGGGGAGAGGAATATCTGCGGCTTTGCATCGCCGTTAGCGTAGTTGCGAGCGCGGATGCCGCAATATCCCACATCAATCGCTATTCCACCAAGCACTCGGATTCTATCGTGACGAGCGATGAGGCCAGTGCTCGTAAATTTCTGCGCGGAGTCGATTCAGCAGCTGTGTATTGGAACGCCTCGACCCGTTTCACCGACGGTGCGGAGTTCGGCTTCGGCGCGGAGATGGGCATCAGCACGCAGAAGCTGCACTGCCGTGGTCCTTTTGCGCTGGCGGAGCTGACTTCTTCGAAGTACGAGATTGTCGGGACGGGGCAGGTGCGGTAGCTCTCTGTCTTAATCCAAGGCAGCTGAGGATTGCTTTCTCGAAGCCTTGGGAGCGGCAGAACGCCTCGCTGGCGCTGCGTTCCTACCAGCTTTCCTGCTGTTGCGCGCCAGGTAATATTCGTGGTTCACGCTCACGTCGCTTAATCCGCTGGTTCTCTTGGGCGTTTTCAACGGTCTGCGCACCTGGGGAAATCCGCGAGCACTGAGATATTCGCGTAACGCGGTCTGCATAAGAGTCGTCAGTGCGGGGCGGACTTCCTGGGCTTGGAGGTAATTGTCAACAGCTTTGGCCACGTCGTCCGGAAGGCTTATACTGGCGCGCTTCATATGAACAATGTACCATCTGGTGACATTGGTGCAATAGAAGATTATGGTGACGATGGTGCAGAGATGGCCGATAGCCTACACAGGGTGGGCTGTTTGACCAGCCGATAAGGCAGGCGTATAGGCGCTCGCTATCGAGGCTCCTCGTGTGGGAAATTATTTTCGCCGACAAATTTACCAAAGGCCCGGAGCTCTTCGCCAGTTTTCGTTTGCCCTGGCATCCATTTCCCTCCTGCCCTGCTAATCCCGGCGACAATCGCAGCCCGTCCACTGCCCGTTGAGTCCTCGCAGGCGTGAGCCAGCGGGCTGCGCCCGCTGGACAGGCGAGGGCGGCTGTCCCCACACATGCCAACCGCTGTGCTAACTTACTTACTTTCACTGCGGGAGCCTCATGAGACTGTGTTCATCAGTTCCTCTTTTTTCTTCGGTCGTCCTCCTTACGTTTCTATCTCCTAGTGTCAGCGGCCATGCGCCCCAACCTTCCGCCGCGGCTCAATCCATCTTCGGTTTTCGCGACGCCGCTGCCGAAACCGCCGCGGAAACTCGTTTTCTTGCTGTTCCCGACCCCAAGCTGGCAGAAGAGCACCTTCGCACGCTGACCCAAGCCCCGCACATGGCCGGTACTCCAGAAGACAAAGCCACAGCCGACTACGTTGCACAGAAGTTTCGTCAAGCAGGACTCGACACCGAGATTGTCGAATACAAAGTGTGGATCAACTATCCAATGGAGATTAGCGTGGATGTCACCGCGCCCGCCGGAGTCGAAATGCACGGACCCACGCGTGAGCACGTCGACGGAGATCCTTACGATGACGACCCGCGCGTGGTGATGCCGTTCAACGGCATGTCGCCGTCCGGAGATGCCGAAGGGGAGGTGGTCTATGTCAACTACGGTACGCCGGAAGATTTCGAGAAACTGGATAAATTGAAGATCGATGTGCGCGGCAAAATCGTGCTGGTGCGCTACGGGCAGAACTTTCGCGGAGTAAAAGAATTCATCGCACAGGAGCGCGGCGCTGCCGGAGTGATTATCTATTCGGATCCCTACGATGACGGCTGGCGACGTGGGGATAAATATCCCGATGGGCCGTGGCGGCCCGATACCGGAGTGCAGCGCGGCTCGGTTGGCTACATGTTCGAGTATCCCGGCGATCCGACGACGCCTGGAATTGCCTCGCTGCCGTCGCTGCCTGAGAGCAAGCGTCTTTCTCCCGAGCAGTCGGCACAGATGCCGAAGATTCCCGTCACGCCGCTTTCCTATCACGATGCCGCGCCCATCCTTCAGCATCTGAGCGGGCCCGATTCGCCGCGCGAGTGGCAGGGTGCGCTGCCCTTCACGTACCACGTGGGGCCGGGACCGGCGCGGGTGAAAATGCACCTCAAGCAGGATTATCAGTTCCGCACGCTATGGGATGTGATCGGTCGCGTACGCGGCAGCGAGTTGCCAGACGAGTGGGTGGTTGCGGGCAACCATCGTGACGCGTGGGTTTATGGTGCCGTCGACCCGAACAGCGGGACGGCGGCAACGCTCGAGAGCGTGCACGGTGTCGGCGAACTGCTGAAGTCGGGGTGGAAGCCGAAGCGCACCATGATTTTTGCCAGTTGGGATGGCGAAGAAGAAGGCCTCATGGGTTCCACGGAATGGGCCGAGCAACACGAATCGGAGCTAGCCAATGCACCCGCCTACTTCAATATGGATGTTGCTGTCTCCGGCCCGAAGTTCGGCGCGTCGGCCGTGCCCAGCCTGAAGCAGTTTTTGCGAGATGTTGCCAAAGCCGTGCCCAGCCCCAAGGGTGGCACTGTTTATGAGACTTGGCAGAAGGTGGATCACGCCGGCAGCTTGTCGGCGCAGTCACCGGCGGAGGCTAACGACGATAACCGCCACGCACCGGCAGTCTCTGTGAAAGGCGATGTCGCGGTCGGCGATTTAGGCAGCGGCTCCGATTACAGTGCATTTCAGCAGCATTTGGGTGTGCCTTCCACCGATATCAGCTCGACCGGCCCCTATGGTGTATACCATTCCGTCTTCGACAATTTTGCCTGGTTCAAGAAGTTCGGCGATCCAGATTTCGTTTACGAGCAGCAGATGGCGCGAGTATTCGGCCTCGAGGCCTTACGCATGGCTGATGCCGACGTGCTGCCCTACGACTACGAAGAGTACGGCAAAGAGATTTCCGCTTACCTCGATACAGCCAGGAAAAGAGCCGAGGACAAATTAGGGGACCGCCCACTCGACTTCAGCGCCGCGATGGCTGCCGCAAAGCATTTCCGCGAAGCAGGCGGAAAGATTAGGTCGAAGCAGAAGAATCCGCCGCGAGATCCTGCGCGGTTGAACCAGGCGCTGCGTAGCGGCGAGCGTGCTCTTTTGGTGCCCGACGGACTGCCCCACCGTCCCTGGTTTCGCCATGCCATCTATGCTCCGGGCGAATACACGGGCTATGCCGCCGTCGTGATTCCGGGGGTAAATGAAGCTCTGGACAAAGGGGATGCAGAGCGAGCGCGTCAGCAGTTGGCAGTCCTTGCGGCTGCTCTCGAGCGCGCTGCCAAGGTCCTGGAAGGCTACCGGTAGACCACGTGAATGCCACCCACGCTCTCGGACAATTCCTGCGCACGCTGCCGCACTCGGCGGCGGCGACGTTTCTGGCGCTGTTTCCCATCGTCGATCCTTTCGGAGGCATTCCGATCTTCTTTACGATGACCTCTTCCTGGTCTCCACAGGATCGCCGGCGCACCGCCTTAAAGACCGGCATATGGGTCTTCGTTATCCTGGTCACATTCCTTTTCTTTGGCCGCTTCGTTTTGTATTTCTTCGGTATCTCGCTGCCGGTTTTGAAGATTGCCGGAGGCCTGATCGTCGCCAATACCGCCTGGGGCATGGTGACATCGCATGCGCGCATCACACCCGAGGAGAGCCATGAGGCGGAAGAGAAAGAAGACATTTCCCTAACTCCGCTCGCGATGCCGCTCATGTCGGGGCCGGGAGCCATTGGCGTTGTGATGGCGCTGGCCGCGCACGTAGATAGTGCTGCTTCCTACATGGGCATGGTCATCGGCATCGCGGCGGTGGCGCTTTCGGTGTTGTTGTTCTTCTGGCTGGGAGGGCCGCTGGTGCGGCGGCTAGGGCCGAGCGCGGTCGGAGCCATCAATAAAATTTTTGGCTTTCTGATTCTTGCTATTGCCGTCCAACTGGTGTGGGATGGCGTAGCGGATTTCAAGAGCTAGCGCTTGCTGCGGACTAAAGGGACTATGCGGACAAATGGGCAGGCAGAAGACCTTGACGCAAAATCAATCCTCTTCGCGCGAGTGGAATTCCGACGCCTATCACCGGCTTTCCGAACCACAGGTCAGTTGGGGAAAAAAGGTCCTGTCGCGGTTGCGGCTGCGCGGAGACGAGGCGGTGCTCGATGCCGGATGCGGCACCGGGCGGCTAACCGCCGAATTACTTGACGCGCTGCCCCGTGGCCGCGTAGTCGGCATCGACCTCTCGCAAAACATGTTGAGATCTGCACGCGAGCACCTCGCACATTTCAAACCTCGCGCGAATCTAGTCCCGAATCTCGTCCTTTGTGATCTGTTGCGCCTTCCGTTTGAAGCTAGCTTCGACGGGATCGTGAGCACGGCGGCCTTTCATTGGGTACTCGACCACGATCAATTGTTTGCGAACCTGCGCCGGGCTCTGGTTCCTGGAGGATGGCTGGAAGCCCAATGCGGAGGCGGACCCAACCTATTCTGCGTGCGCAAACGTGCGGGCGAACTGGCGGCAACTCCGAAATTTGCTTCGTTCTTTGCGGGCTTCCGTGAGCCTTGGCTTTTTCAGGATGCCGAGAGTGCTGCGCGGTCCCTTCTACGTGCCGGGTTCGTCGAAGTAGAGACCTCGATTGAAGCGGCCCCCACGATCCTCGACAGTGCGGGGCAGTACAACGAGTTTGTGCGTAACATTATTCTGCGGCGGCATCTGGAGAACATTCCGTCCGAACAACTTCGGGCGGAATTTATGGCAGAGCTGACGGATCGAGCCTCGGCGGATAACCCGCCCTTTTCATTAGACTACTGGCGCCTCAACCTGCGCGGTCGCGCTGGCTAAGACGAATTCGCTTGAGGCGATGCCCGGCCTAGCTTCGACTTGCCTTTGCCCAATCTGGAACAGGCTCGAACCACTGACTTCCAGACGGCCCGAGAACCGCGACAAGCCGGTAACCCTCTTCGGTTGAGTTGTCGAACAGGATGGTGTGGTCGGCGCGCTCCATCGCTATCGGAAGACTCTTGAAGCTTCGCTGGTAACGCCGGCGGACGTCGCTCTCCGGGACATCATGGCCACCCGCGAGAACTCGATTTCTGATTCGTGCCAGGTTGATCTCAACATTCTCTGTCCCGATGTAGACCAGCACGATCTCGAAACCACGAACTCGCGCATCCACCATCATTTGCGGATAGGTGTGGCCCGAGAGAGTGGTTTCGACGGCGAAGGTTTCGGCGCGGCTGAGGTGCTGTTTAGCGGCGTTGAGAACATGCCGGGCGGATGCGATTGGGAAGGTTGAAGGGACGGTGGACCGTAGGGTCTTTCCAATCGCGTCCGGATCAAGAATCGGAACGCTTGCAAAGGTTTTCCGGTCCCAGCGGGTCAGCGTTGTTTTGCCGCAGCCGTTGGCTCCGGCAATAATAGTAAGTCTTGGCGGATTCACCGAGCTTGCCGCGGTGGCTCGCTTCGCCGGCGTACGGCTAAGATGTCTCGCAGTTGCTGGCGCTCCACAGCCACGCCGGAGCGTGCAGCCTCGGCCATTCTTTCCGCGAAGGCGACCCAGTCTGTCGCTGCGTCCATCTCGCGCAGGATGGAAACCGCGGCAACGGCAACGTTGTGACACAGCTGCGCCTCTGACTTGCTGGTATTCACGTAGCCCCAATGAGCGATCCGATTTCGTCGCCTGAATAATTGATTTTGGAAATATCGGGTCGGACTTGCTTCACGTGAATCTGGAAGCGCAGAGAATATCGCGCTCGCCCTTTTGCTTGTTGCGACAAACTTGTCGAATGTCGTTCCCACTAGTCTTTGCGAGACGAACCCAGCCGAGCTCGGAAAGCCACCACTCTTCGGAAATTCTTTTTCCCATTCTGCCTCCTGAGTGGGAGTTGGAGGTTTGAACGTAACCGCATAATTTTCCATTCCTTTTAGCTTCAGGAACAGCCGGGTAAGAAACGATTCAACCGCCATGACTGCAACGACAATTGAGAGGCTGTAATCCCCCCCATCTAAGTCTGCCTTGCTCCGGTACAAAAGCCTCTCGCCAGTAACGCTTACGCTGACCGGATCAATGAGAGAAGCGACGGACCCACAACTTGAGCACGTCGCCTCCCTAAACTCGGCATCCCCATGGGCGGTAAATACGTAAGTTCCTCCGCAGTCACATCCCCGTTCAATCGGTATCTTCATACTCCTTACCTCTACTTCAGCGTCACCCGCCGATCCACCAGTTCCGAATAATCCCTCTTCTCGATGCCGCAAGCCTACTTGTTATACTCGTCCACCTTTGACGAGTAGCTCATCGAGAGGATTTGGGGCGCACAGCACTATTTCTCTTTGACTTTTTCCGACAATTCGCGAAACTCTTTGGCTTGCTTGTGGCTTGCCTTTATTTGCAACTGTGCGAGCTGTCGAGAGTTCTCAGTCGTCAGGATCGGCTCCAAGGCCTCCAGTTCCATCGCGACTTCGCGTGCGTGATCGGCCTCTTTTAACATCAAATGTTCAAATTTCCGGACTGCCTCGTGGTGATCCATAGACCTCGCTTTGGGGAAGATCCAAGTGCGTGCTTTACTTGATGGACACGAGCCTCTCCACCAGCTCCGAATAATCCTTTTTCTCGATCCCGTGGACCTGCTTGTTGTACTCGTCCACCTTCGACGAATAATTCATCGAGCAGAATTTCGGGCCGCACATGGAGCAGAAGGCTGCCTCTTTGTAATAGTCGTCGGGCAGGGTTTCGTCGTGCATAGAGCGGGCGGTTTCGGGATCGAGCGAGAGCGCGAACTGCTTCTCCCAATCGAATTTGTAGCGGGCGTAGCTGAGGGCGTCGTCACGGTCGCGGGCGCCAGGACGCTGGCGGGCGATGTCGGCCGCGTGGGCAGAAATCTTGTAGGCGATAATGCCGTCTTTCACGTCTTTTTCATTTGGTAACCCTAAGTGCTCCTTCGGCGTGACGTAGCACAGCATGGCCGCGCCGTACCATCCGATCATGGCCGCACCAATCGCTGAGGTAATGTGGTCGTAGCCGGGTGCGATATCAGTGACCAACGGGCCCAGCGTGTAGAAAGGAGCTTCGTAGCAGAGCTCGACTTCTTTCTCCACCTGCTCCTTGATCTTGTCCATGGAAACATGGCCGGGGCCTTCGATCATCACCTGCACATCGTGCTGCCAGGCTATTTTCGTCAGCTCGCCCAGAGTCTTCAGTTCGGCGAACTGGGCTTCGTCGCTGGCATCGGCGACGCAGCCGGGACGCAAGCCGTCCCCTAGCGAAAAGCTGACGTCATACTTCTTCATGATCTTGCAGATATCGTCGAAACGCTCGTAGAGGAAATTCTGTTTGTGGTTGTAAGCCATCCACTGCGCGAGGATGGCGCCGCCGCGGCTTACGATTCCGGTAATACGCTTCGAAATCAGCGGCAAATATTGAATCAGCACTCCGGCGTGGATGGTCATGTAGTCCACGCCCTGGGCGGCTTGCTCTTCGATGACTTCGAGCATTACATCGGCATTCAAGTCTTCCACCCGTTTCACGCGCGCGATGGCTTCGTAGATCGGAACTGTGCCGATGGGAACGGGCGAGTGGCGAAGGATCGCCTCGCGAATTTCGTGGATGTTGCCACCGGTGGAGAGATCCATGACCGTATCGGCGCCGTAATGCACGGCGGTGTGCAGCTTTTTCAGTTCTTCGTTGATCTCCGAAGTGACCGCCGAGTTGCCGATGTTGGCGTTGATCTTGCATAGCGAGGCCACGCCGATCGCCATCGGCTCCAGTTCCGGATGATTGATGTTGGCGGGAATAATCATGCGGCCGCGGGCCACTTCGTCGCGTACCAACTCAGGCGCGAGTTTTTCGCGGTGGGCGACGTATCCCATTTCTTCGGTGATCACGCCATTGCGCGCGTAATGCATCTGCGAGAAATTGCCGTCGGTGTTCGCCCGCTTGCGCTGCGTCAGCCACTCTGCACGCGGCTTGGGGACACTGTATCGGTTACTGCCATTGCCAGAATTGCCATTGGTAGAGGTCATAGGAGTGCCAGCTTTCGTCTTTCTTAGCGGGATTCTAGGCACCGATTATACTCGGACGAGGAGAGAAGTGGTACGACCACTTGCTCTTCTGCCGGAAAAAGGCAGGTGCGAGCGCCGGATCGCAGGAAGCTCAGGCTGGATCCGATCCGCGTGCTATTGCATTTGCTCAGCGCACTCTATCGAAGTGCAGCCGCCAGGCCCCTGAGTGCGAATGTTGCCAACGCCGTTCTTGATGTGGATCGCTGCCATAGTCGCCGGATATGCCCACCACAGCCTCCGCACGGCCATATCGCCTGGAATCCAGGAGTGCGGCTTCTTGAGCTCATAAGCCAGGAGCAGTTCTGCAAGGTAGAGTCCCGCATACTTGGCGACCAGGTGCTGGTCCGGGGGAACGGTGGTGACCCAGGGCGCGCCGGCGGCGAATTCATTGTCGAGCACCAGCTATCGCGAAGTGTACCGCAAACTCTCGGCGCCACCGAGCGCTCCCATCAGAACGAGGAATTTCTTGTCTATGACTCGGTGCGCCGCGGGCGCAGCGGGGACGGGAGACGATTGGCTGAAACTGGGCGTGAAGCCGCCCGATGGGTCGATTTCGGCGCGCATTTCGTTGGGCGTCCGGTTGAGCATGTGATCCTGGCTCAGAGCGCGGCCGGTAATCAAGAATAAGAGGGCGAATAAGCGGACAGTCGGCAAAAGACTTTCTCCTTGGCGTTGTAGTCATGTGGCGCAATCGCAGGGGGACCGCTGCCAGGCGGACGATTTCGAGGGAGACGCGGCTATATATTGTTCAGCAGGAAGCGTGCAAACTCTGCGCCAACACAGCGAGAGTTCTTTTTCAACGAGATAAGTGTTGTTTTCCAGAAAATGGAGCGCGTCGCGGTGGTGAATGCGCAAGAGTGTTGCGCGCTCTAATCTCTTTATTCTCTTATGATTCACTCTTACGATTCCGCCCCGGAGCCTACCTTGTTCCCGTTCAGAATGATTGTTGACACTCGATAGAGTGTCGAAATGCAAGTTC
>DAIUEW010000081.1:0-17154 GCA_036844925.1 Candidatus Sulfotelmatobacter sp. | reverse complement strand
AGCGGCGCGTGTTTCTCTGCGAAGGCATCGTAGTGCCTCGGCGCCTGCAACTCGCTTTGACCGTCGACTCGCCGAGATCCTTACTCACGCCACTGAAGTCTTCTGCAAAAGGGGATATGAAGGCGCCTCGATGCGCGATCTTTCGCGCGCCAGCGGCATGTCGCTGGCAGGGCTTTATTACTACTTCGAATCCAAAGAGCGACTTCTCTTTCTGATCCAGAAGCACACGTTCGCGACAATCGTGCAGCGGCTTAAGGCGCGTTTGGAGGGGGTCAGTGATCCGGAGAAGCAAATCCGAATCCTTATTCTAAATCACCTTGAATATTTTCTAGCCAATCCGGCTAGCATGAAGGTTTTGACGCACGAGGCCGATGTGCTGAAAAACGAGTTCGCGTCAGAAGTGGCCGCGATCAAGCGGGAATACTACCGGATCTGCGTCGGCCTGCTTGATGGTTTGAAACGCGACCGGGGATTGGAATTCTCCACGCGAATCGCGGTTCTCAGCCTCTTCGGTATGATGAATTGGATCTACACCTGGCATAATCCGCGGGTCGATGCCGACGCAGAACAAATTGCACGCGAGATGGGCGACATTTTTCTGCGTGGCGTGATGGACGGTGCTGACGGCCGCAAATGAAGGCGGCGACTTCAAAGAGCGATACAGGGCTAAGATCGGGAAGATTAGATCGGAAAAGATTAGAAGGATAAGGAGTGATAAATATGGCGACGACAATGCAACCGACTACCGGCGAAACGACCAATCAGCTTGTTAACTACCGGCGCGACGGCGGCGTCGCGGTGATCGAGATGTGCGATCCGCCGGCCAACACTTATACCTACGAGATGAACCGGCAGCTCGACGATGCAATCCTGCGCGCACGAATGGAGAATGACGTCTACGTAATTTTGATCACCGGCGCTGGCGACAAATTCTTTTCGGCGGGAGCGAATATCAAGATGCTGTCGAGTGTCGATCCAACCTTTAAGTATTACTTCTGCCTGCACGCCAACGAGATGCTGCTGCGGTTGGAGCACACGCCAAAGCTGGTGATTGCGGCGATTAATGGCCACTGTGTGGGCGGTGGTCTGGAGATCGCGATGGCCGCCGACATACGCATCGCCCGAAAAGACGCGGGCAAGATCGGTCTGCCTGAGGTTAACCTGGGTGTGCTGCCTGGAACCGGCGGCACGCAGCGCCTGTCGCGGCTGGTCGGAAAGAGTAAAGCGATCGAACTGATGGTGACGGGCAACACCTTCTCGTTTGAGGAAGCGCAGGAGCTTGGTATCATCAACGACATTTATGAGCGCGATGGCTTCATGGAAAACATCATGGAGTACGCCAAACAGTTCTGTCCTCCGAACAAGGCTGCCAAGGCTGTGGGACGGATCAAGCGCGCGGTGCAGACGGGGTGGGAGATTCCCATGGAGTCGGCGCTGGCCGTGGAGCGCGAGAACCAGCAAATACTCTTCCAGAGCGACGATGCGAAGGAAGGCTTGGCTGCTTATGTGGAGAAGCGGCCTGCGGTTTTCAAAGCGAAGTGAAAAGAAGCATAGAAGCATTCAGCATTCAGCACTCGGCATTCAGCCCTTGGAATTTGCGGAAACTATCCATGAAGACGTGAAACTGAATGCTAATTGCTGAGTGCTGAGTGCTCACGCCACCAAGCAAAGCGAAAAAGGAATCACACCATGCCAGGAAAAGTAGCAAAAATTGGAACTTTCAGTGATTGGGTCGGGATGTTCAACGACTGGCGTAAAGATATCGGTGTAAACACGCGGGACATCGAGGCCTTTCACTTCGATACTCTCTACGGAGCGATCGATACGGAGGAAATCGAATTCGGTTCCTACAAGGGCCGGCGCAAATGGGAAAACCTGCGCCAGATTCCGACGCAGCAAATGCGCGATGCGCTCATGAACATGATCGTCTACCAGGGTGACACCGAGTTTGCTAGCGTCGAGCAGCAGCGCAATCTTCTGGAAAACGCGCCCACCGATTGGGATCGCCGGGCCATCACACGCGTCATGATTGAGGAGATGCGTCACGGTTGGCAGATGTGCGCGTTGCTCGTCGATCACTTCGGATACTCGGGCAAGGTTGAGGCGCAGAAAATGTTGGAGCGCCGAGCCTTCGAGAACAAGCGCCTGCTGGGCGCCTTCAACGTTGATGTCGACAACTGGATGGATTTTTTCACCTACACCGATTTCGTCGATCGCGACGGTAAGTTTCAGCTGCAGATGCTAAAGTATTCCGCATTTGCGCCGCTCGGCCGCTCCATGTCGTACATGCTGCGTGAAGAGGCGTTTCACATGGGCACGGGGAATGACGGCCTGAGGCGCATCGTGGAAGCCGGGGTGATTCCAGGCTGGCTGATTCAGAAGTACCTCAACAAGTGGATTTCAAGCTCTTATGATCTGTTTGGCACGGACCATTCTTCGTCGGCGCACTGGGCCTACGTTTGGGGCGTGAAGGGGCGTTACGACGAGCTTAAGAACGCGCATGCGCCCGATCTTGACGATTTGAACGACTACAATCGCAATCTTTATCGCGACGAAGTGGCAGGGTTGATTGAGCGCTTCAATAGTGCGTTGAAGCCGGGGCAGCCGAAGCTCTACGCCCCGCACATCAAGTTCAATCGCGAGATCGGACGCTGGGCGGGACAGAAATTCCATGCTCAGACGGGCGAAGCGCTCGACGACCGCGCCTACGCGGAACACCTCGGGGAATACATGCCCGGCCCGGCCGACAGGAAGCTGCTCCTCGACATCATCGAAACCGAAAAGAAATGGATTGCCGAGAAAGCCGGCGCCCGCGATCCGCTGGCCAGCATCGGCGAAGTGCGCAAGTCGGCGATCAATCTGTAAGTCGTCGATCTGTAAGGCAAGGATCTTTTCACACAGAGGCACCGAGACATAGAGAAAAGCATGGCCACTTTCGTAGAATCAAAACTCGCCCGTCTTTCAGTCGATATCAGCGCCCCCGTGGCGCGCATTGTTTTACGTCATGCTCCCCTGAACATTATCGACATTCCGATGATGGACCAGTTGGCGCATACCTTAGCGGAAGTGGAAGCACGGTCGGACATTTCCGTCGTTGTGCTCAGTGGCGACGGCAAGGCTTTTTCGGCTGGGGTCGATGTTGCGGCACATACTCCCGACAAAGTCCAAGAGATGTTGAACAACTTCCACGCGGTGGTTCGAGGCCTGATCGCGACGAAGAAAGTTACGATTGCCACGGTTCACGGAAATTGCCTCGGCGGCGGCGCGGAGTTGGCGATGGTTTGTGACATCGTATATACCTCCACGACAGCAAAGTGGGGATTTCCAGAGATTAAGCTCGGTTGCTTTCCGCCGGTGGCGTGTACGGCGTTGGCTGCATTAGTGGGGCAGAAACGAGCCTCAGAGTTGATTCTGAGCGGGCGGACGATTACTGGCATTGAGGCGGAGGAAATGGGGTTAGCCAATCACGCCGTACAGGATGAAAAGCTGGTCGAGAGCGTAGAAAATGCCGTGCGGGAATTGCGCACGCTAAGTCCCGCAGCGTTGGCCGTGACAAAGAAAGCTATCTACGCCTGGGACTCGATGCACTTCGATAAAGGTCTTGCACGCGCGGAGAAGATTTACCTGGAAGAGTTGATGAAGACAACGGACACGCAGGAAGGAATTCGTGCCTTCATGGAGAAGCGCGAGCCAAAGTGGACGGGTTCATGACGGTCGGACCGACAGGGCAGGTGAGGGGACACGTCGCCATCGATATGGGCTGGAGGACGGCTCTGGTGCTCGCACTTTTCTTCGGTTTTTGCTTGCTAGCAACGGGAATAAGTTTGTGGAGAATTTTCACCGGAGCTCCGGTCGGCGTGAGGATCACATGGCAGACAGGCCTTCTTCTGCTTGCAGCTTTGTGGTTTGCGTTGAAGGTTGAAGATAGAGCGGCGCAGTTCGGAGCGGTTCTGCTTGTGCTTTCTTCTGGTTCACGAATCTTGCTGGCAGTTCTGGGCGCATCGGCTCCAGTCCAGAGTTTCAATGCGCTGATCATGCGAGCTGTGAATGCTGTGGTGCTGACGGGATTCTGTTTTTACGGTGGATATTGGTTCAAACAGCGCATTAGACGTATCTGATTACACTCGGGATGCGGTAAGAATGGACTACGAGATCACGCCCGAAGAAGTGAAGACGAAGCTGGATCAGGACGAGAAATTCACGCTGCTCGATGTTCGCGAGCTGTGGGAGTTTGAAACTGCACACATCGCGGGGGCGAAGCTGATGGCGATGGGGGATGTGCCATCCCGCGCCCATCAGGAACTGGACCCGGAAGATCACATTGTGGTGGTTTGCCATCATGGTGTGCGGTCCATGAATGTGACGGCGTGGCTGCGTCAGCAGGGATTCGAGAAGGTACAATCCATGCGGGGCGGCATCGACTCGTGGTCGCGCCAGGTGGATGCGAATATACCGACGTACTGAATGCAAACGCTCGTGCCTGGCGTCCGGCGGCTAGCGATTGAGCCCCTTGAATGATCACCGACTGCCACATCCATATCTCGCCGCTGGAGATGTTCAAGCCGCACGCTCTCGAACTCATGAAGAAGAAGCGTGCGAACTTCGAGCAGATTGCCGAGTTCTCCCGCTCCCCAAAGGAGTTTCTAAAATATCTCGATGCATGTGGCGTCGACCGTGGAGTGCTCATCAACTATGTGGCACCGGAGGTAATAGGCTTTACCAGCGGCGTAAATCAATTCATTGCGGACTACGTTAAGGAAGATCCGAAGCGTCTGCTCTCATGCGGCAGCCTGCATCCACGACATACGACGAACGTTCTGGCCGATATGGAGCAGATTCTGCGGCTTGGAATTCGCCTGATCAAGATCCATCCTCCGCATCAGCTTTTATTTCCTAACGATTACTTGAATGGCGTCAAGGAACTGGAAATCATTTACCGCGCTGCCGAGGCCAACGGCGTTCCGGTGATGTTTCACACCGGGACGTCCATCTTTCCCGGAGCACGCAACAAGTACGGCGATCCTATGTACGTGGACGACGTGGCGGTGGATTTTCCCAAACTAAAAATTCTGCTGGCACATGGCGGCCGCCCGCTCTGGATGCAGACGACGTTTTTTCTGATCCGCAACCATGCCAATGTGTATCTCGATATCAGCGGCATCCCACCCAAGTCTTTGCTGCAGTACTTTCCCCGACTGCGGGAGATTGCGCACAAGACTCTTTTCGGCACGGATTGGCCGGGTCCTGGGGTGCCGGACATCAAGCAGAACCTTGATGAATTCCTTGCGCTGCCGCTGGAGCCCAAACTTCAGCAGCAGATTCTGAGTAAGACTGCCCTCAGCCTCTGGCCTGCTTGATTGACTATTTAGGCTTCCACAATCCAATCGTGTTGCCGTCCGGGTCGGCAACCCAGGCAAACGTGCCCGTCGCAATCCCCACTGGAGGTACGAGCGTCTTGCCGCCGAGCGTGCCTGCCTTGTCCAAATAGCCCTGCACCTCATCAACCTGAATGTAGAAGATCGTGTAGTGATGCGGTTCGTGGCCCAGGGTCGAAATATGCCCATGAATGCCGTTGTCGGCGCCGGTGCTGATCATGGTTGCGGGGCCCATCGGCTGCATGTTCCAGCCGAAAAGGTTGGAGAAGAAGTTTGCCGTCTTGCCGCTGTCGCGGCAGCCGATTTCAAAGTGAACCACGGGTTGGCCCATAACGCATCCCCTCAGGAAATGGCGCAAATCATAGCACTGCGTCCGGCGTGCTTGTAATTCCAGAAATCGGCACATCCAGCACCAGATCAGGCATGCCATGGAACCCGCGCGTTTTTTGGGGTATAAAAGAAAGTTGCATTCCCCGCGGTACTCCCTCCCGCGGCTTCCGCAACTGCAATCAATCCGATCAAGCGAGATGCTTATGTCCAGTGTTACTACTACCCTCGGCCCTAAAGGTCTGGAAGGCATCGTTGCCACCAATTCCGGCATTTGTTATATCGATGGCGACCGCGGCGTTCTTGCTTATCGCGGCATTGACATTCACGAACTTGCCGAGCATTCCACGTTTGAAGAAACCTGTTACCTGTTGTGGTTTGGGCACCTTCCAAATCGCAACGATTTGAAAGACCTGCAGCAGCGCTTGGCGCAAGAGCGTCACCTCGATCCGGCGATCCTCCAATTCTTGCGCGATGTTCCCAAGACCGCTCTGCCGATGGATGTGCTGCGTACCGCTGTTTCGGCACTGGCCTTCTACGATGCGGACGAGAAGAGCAACGATCACGAGGCGAATGTGCGCAAAGCCATCCGGCTCACTTCGCAGATCGCAATGATCGTTGCTGCCTATGACCGGACGCGCAAAGGCAAGCCGGTTGTCGAAGCCGACCGTTCCTTATCGCATGCCGCCAACTTTCTGCTACAGTTGAATGGAAGCAAGCCTTCATCCACGGCGGAGCGAGCGCTCGATACTGCCTTGATTCTGCATGCGGACCACGAGTTGAATGCATCTACGTTTGCGGCGCGCGTGACGGCCGCGACCTTATCGGATATGCACTCTGCGATCACATCGGCGATCGGTGCGCTCAAGGGACCGCTGCATGGCGGAGCAAATGAGGCTGTCTTCCGAATCCTGGAAGCGATTGACCGGAAGAAATCCGACCCGGTCGAGCATGTCCGCGAGATGCTGGCACAAAAGAAAAAAGTTCCCGGCTTCGGCCATCGCGTCTATCACACCGAAGATCCACGGGCCACTCACCTGCGCATTATGTCGCGAGATCTTGGCCGTTCGAGCGGGCAGTCGCAGTGGTATGAGATGTCGGAGAAAATCGAGAAATTCGTGAAGGCAGAAAAGAAGCTGAACGCCAACGTCGATTTTTATTCTGCCTCGACTTATCACGTGCTGGGTATCGACGAGGATTTGTTCACCCCTGTGTTTGCGGTCTCACGCATCAGCGGCTGGGCAGCGCACGTTATCGAACAACTGGACGACAATCGCTTGATTCGCCCGAGGGCCGAATATTTCGGGCCGGACTATCCCAACCGTTATGTGGAGATGGAGAATCGTTGATCGTTCCTACCCACCTTCTGTGAGAATACACTCGATAACATAAAAGTCGCGATCCACCCGATAGCTCTTCCGATCGTCCTGCACGGTTCTTCCTACAGAAAGCGGTTAGAATAGTGAAAGTATGCGTCGCATTTACTTCGACAATAACGCCACCACGCCGGTATTGCCGGAACTGTTTGAGGCCATGCGCCCTTATTTCGGTGAGCACTTTGGCAACGCGTCCTCGATCCATCATCATGGGCAGGAGACGCGGGCTGCGGTCGAGCGAGCCCGAGATTCCGTGGCGATGTTGCTGAACTGCCGAGCGGCCGAGATTGTGTTCACCAGCGGAGGGACCGAAGCAGATAATCTGGCTCTCTCGGGATTGACCGTCGGGGGCGATCATATCATTACCTCGACAGTTGAACACCATGCCGTGTTGCATGCCTGTAAGCACCTGGAGGAAACGGGCTGCGAAGTGACGCATGTTCCGGTGGATGGTCGCGGTCTGGTTGATCCCGAGGATGTGCGGCGGGCATTGCGTCCCAATACCAAGTTGATTTCGATCATGCTAGCGAACAACGAAACCGGAGTATTGGAACCGGTCGCCGAAATCGGAAAGATTGCTGCGGAGGCAGAAGTCTGTTTCCATACCGACGCAGTGCAGGCGGCGGGAAAGGTTCCGATCGATGTGAAGCGCATCGGCTGCCATGTGCTCTCGATCTCCGGCCATAAAATGCACGCACCGCAGGGTGTGGGCGCGCTCTACGTACGCAAGGGGACGCGCCTCCAGCCGCTGTTTTATGGCGGACGGCATGAACGTTCGCGCCGCGCCGGGACGGAAAACGTTGCGGGGATTGTGGCGCTCGGTAAGGCTGCAGAGCTGGCAATGCAGGGTTTCGATCGTGGTGACGACAGGAAAATGTCAGCGTTGCGTGACCGCTTGGAACAGGGAATTCTGACGCAAGTGGAGGACGCCGGGGTGAACGGCGAGGGCGCTCCGCGAGTGCCGAACACATCGAGCGTTTATTTCGGTGATATCGACGGTGAAGCGATGGTGATCTCGCTCGACCTGAAGGGTCTTGCCGTTTCCACCGGCGCAGCGTGTTCATCCGGCGCGATCGAGCCGTCTCATGTGCTTACTGCGATGGGCCTGCGCGTTGACCGGGCGCGGGCCAGCGTCCGCTTTAGTATTGGAAAACAGAATACCGGGGATGAGATCGATATCGCACTTGGGCTCGTGCCAGGGACGGTCGCGCGGCTGCGGGAGTTGTCGCCGGTGCATAGAAAGACAACAGTTAGCTGATAGCAGATCAAATCATTTCATGACAGATCCTCGAACCATTGCCGTCGCCATGTCCGGTGGAGTCGACTCTTCCACCGTGGCGGCGATGCTGCGCGCTGAGGGAAACAACGTCATCGGCCTCACGATGCAGCTCTGGAATCAGCGGCGGCTGGCTGGGTTCGAGGGCATGCCCGAGAAGGTAACGGGCCGCTGTTGTTCGCTCGACGATGTTTACGACGCTCGCCGCGTGGCGCAGCACATCGGAATTCCGTACTACGTGGTGAATCATGAGGAGCGCTTTGAGCGCGATGTGGTCCGTCCCTTTGTCGCGGAATATCTTTCGGGGCGCACGCCGATCCCATGCAGCCTTTGCAACAATCACTTGAAGTTCGACCAGTTGCTGGTCGTGGCTCGCCAGATCGGCGCAGACTGCGTGGCCACCGGCCATTACGCTCGCGTGGGGTACGACAACGCTCGAGGGCGCTGGCTGCTGAAGCGTCCGGCCGACCGCAGCAAGGATCAGACCTATTTCCTCTTCGGCCTCACGCAGGAGCAACTCGCCCACACGCTGTTTCCGCTCGGAGAGATGACCAAGCCTCAGGTTCGCGAACTCGCACGCAAGCACGGCCTGGCTCTCGCGGAGAAGCCTGACTCGCAGGAGATCTGCTTTGTCCCTGGCGGGGACTACAAGCGCTTCATCGACGCGTACCTCGCCGAAAACGGCGAGGCCCTGCCCGATACTGCCGGAGAGCTGGTAACGGCCAACGGGGAAGTGATCGGTGAGCACAGCGGTATTCACAACTTTACCGTGGGCCAGCGCAAGGGTTTGGGCGTGGCGACCGGATCCCCGCTCTATGTGATCCAGATCAATGGAGCCGACAAGCAGGTGGTGGTCGGCGGCGACGAGCATCTTTATTCCCGAACGCTGCGTACCCACCGCGTGAATCTTATCTCCGTCGACGATCTGCGCGAACCCATGCCTGTGTCGGTGAAGATCCGCCACCGCTACGAAGCTGCTGCGGCCATGCTGGAGAAGATTGGCCCCGACCAGGTTCTGGTTACATTCGATCAGCCGCAGCGCGCCATTACGCCAGGTCAGGCGGCAGTGTTCTACGAGGACGACATTGTGGTTGGCGGCGGCTGGATCGCCTAGACTGCCTTGGGTCGGCGGGACGCAGGTGCTACGCGGAATATAATCTCCCGCATGGCATCTTCAAGCCCCTCCTTGCCACTTCCTGCAAGCCCGGCGTTCCCATCCGCTCCATCGTTCTGGAGCCGCGAATCCGACTCCCTGAAGCAGGGAATCAAGACCGGCCTCGCCGGCACCATCACTTATGCCATCTACGTCGGCTGGAATCTTCCGCAAGGCTATTGGGCGGTCTTTGCCGCGCTGGTGGTGACGCAGGCCAATGTCGGCGCGTCCTGGAAAGCGGCACTCTATCGCACCATCGGCTCCACCTGCGGCGCGCTGGGGGCAGCGCTGATACTTCCTTTGTTAGGTCCTGGGGTCGTGCAAGCGGGGATCGCCATCTTCATCCTGGCTTCGTTCTTTGCTTACCTCACGGCGCTGCATCCCAGCTTCAGTGCCGCGGGATTCACCGCAGCTTTGGTTCTGGTGTTTGGCGGCTTCGCGGAGCCCTGGCACTTCGCGTGGCTGCGCGTGGCTTACACGCTGCTGGGAGCCGTGGTTGCGTTCGCTGTGAGTGTGCTGTTCTGGCCGGTGCATGCGCGCGTAGCCCTGCGCAACAAAATGGCCGATATTCTTCGTGGCACCGGCGTTCTTTACAGCGCTGTCGTCGCAGCCGCATTGCAGGGAGTGAATAACGAACAGCAGGTTCTTCAGTTCGACCGGCAACTGCACGATCTGCGGCGCGGCGTCACCCAGCAAATGGATGAGGCTCGCAGCGAAATGTCGTTCGCGCGCTTCAATCAGGGAGCATTTCAAACCTTCGTTGATCAAAGCGACCAGCTTCGTCGCCGTCTGACCGCCATGGCCGAGGATCGCGGCCTTTACATGCATGCGCAGGTACACCCCAAGTTCCTGCCTTCGCTCCCAGCTTTGGTGGAGAGTACGGCCCGCGCTTTCTCCGACTTGGCCGACGCAGTTCTTGTCCGAAGCAAGACGGTATCTTCAGCGCCGGAGTTAGAGCGAGCGACGCGCGATCTCGATTCCGATCTGGCTCAACTGCGCGAGCAGCGCGTCACAGCGCCCTTCACCCTCGATCGCATGCTGCCCTTCTGGTCATTTGTTTTCAACCTGCGGGAAGTAGCGCAGGACTTGAAACAACTGGAATCAACTTTGACCCAGCTTGAGTAGGAGGGAACGAATCGATCGGCGAACCGCGTTACTTCGAATCGGCGTCTGCGCGCAGAGAATTAAGGAAAGGTGCGCCGGACGCTTTGAGCTTTTGTTCCAGTCGCTTCGTGCAATCGCAGTCGCCACACGCCCACGGTTCGCTTCCATTCTCGTCCCGGCATTTCCGCCGGTCGTGCGCATCCTGCACACGGGTGAGATCAAAGTATGCTTCCCAATAGGGGCGCTCTTCTTGCAGCGGTGTAGGACAGTAGCAGACTTCCACCCAGCGTACCGTATCGTCCGCGCAGACGCGCGCTTTGCCCATATTTCGCAGGTATTCGCCTTCGGCGACGGAGCCCTGGCCCAGAGTTTCATTCTCGATGGCTTTCAGCAGATCGCATTTGCGACCAGGTTTAACGCGAGCTCGAACCAGATAGCGCATTTTCGTTTCGCTACTGCAGTTTCGCCTGAGCGAGCATTTCGAGGAACTGACTCCGAGTGCGGATGTCGATGGACTGCGCCACCAGCTTGCCAGCGCGGTCGAAAACGAAACTCTTCGGGAGACCGTCGATGTGGAACTGTTCACTGACCTTCCGGCCGGGATCAAGCAGGATGGGATATGTGAAGTTTCGCTCCGCCAGGAATTTATTCACTTTGGTAGCGCTCTCATCAGAAACGGCAAGCACGACAAATCCTTGATCTTTGAATTTGAGATAAAGCGATTCCAGGTCGGGCATTTCCTTTCGACACGGCGGACACCACGTTGCCCAGAAATTCACCAGCACCACCTTGCCTCGCAGCGTCTTGAGATTCCAGTTTTTACCCTGCAGATCGCTGAGCGTGAAGTCGGCTTGCTGGCGTTTGGCGTCATCCGATTCAAGTTTGGCCATGGCTGCAGCAAACTGCGGGGTATCCAGCTTAACCTCCACATGCTCGTACCGCACCAGCGAGGCCAGTTCGAGGTATTGTGAGTCCGGCTCACCATTCTTGTCAGGTTGCGGTTTTTCGTGCAAAGCCGTCGCTAGAGTAGTTGCGACCTCCTGCAGAGTGTCATGACCGAAGTCACCTTCAGTCGAAAGAATCGCCAAGCCACCTGCCAGCTTCACTTTGTTAGGGGTCACGGGCAGTTGACGAATCTGCAGCGCCAGTTCTTTGGTGGTGTGGGCACGGTCATCATCGGGGAGGCTGCGAAGATGGTGCAGTTGCTCGACGATCGATTTCTCCTTATCGCTATAAGGGACCCGCTGCTCATCGGCCCCAGAGGAGCGGGCCAGAAGGGCAAATGTGCTCGCAATGAAAACCCCCAGCAGAGTCAGGAGAAATGCAGGGAAGTGAAGTCGGGAGGAGCGAAACATGAAATCCAGATTACCATCACGCTCAAAAATCCGTGCCAGAAGAGTTAGATAAACATCTCGTCCTGTGGAACGGGCCTGCGCGCTTCGCGGCAGCCGCCATTCTTGCCGCGGTTGCCGATCAGGAACTCCAGTCCAGCCGTGACGCCCTTGATCACACCGGAAACGTGACGGACGGGAGAGGTTACCGTCTTCTGCACGATTTCGGAGGTTTCTTCTACTCGGTCGAGCGTACGGGTAAGCATGTCGTCAGCGCGGATGACTTGCAGGCGCGCGCGATCCACCAAATCATTCACTGCAGCATCGATGCGTTGAGCTTCGTCGCGCACTATCGTGCTGGTTGCCATCAAATTGTCTGCGATCGCTTCAACTTTGGGCCGAATTTCAGCGAGCATCGACTGCGTGGTCTCAAGAGTAGGCAGAGCCTTGGTTTTGACTTCGTCCGCCAGCGTCTCCATGCGAGTGCTGGTCTTGCGCATCGCCAGATACATTGCAGCAAGCAGGCCGGCCTGCAGCACCACTGCCGCTCCCGTCAGGGCAACGAATAGCGGAATAAGGTTTTCCATAAGAGCGCTCTCTTTAATTCCAGCTTGCGAAAGGCCTGAGTGACGGTGTCACTCATCGGAGAACCAACGCTAAAGATTCTTGGGTGCTCCGGCTCCGGTCTCGCTCGTTGCCTCTTGATATGCCTGGCGTCCAGCCTCGTAGGCTGCCCGGAATTGGTCCTTTTGCTGACTGACAGCCTCGCGACCGCGATCCACCCATCCGGATGCTTGCTCGCGGGCATCCCGCGCACGCGTCTTCACATAGTCGCGCCCTTCTTCGGCCCGAGCGCGCAGCGCCTCTCGGGTTTCGCTGCCGGAACGCGGCGCGTACAAAACTCCAGCCAATGCACCTACCCCCAAACCCGCGAGGAACCACACAAAGCTGCTGCCATCTCGATCCGACATTTCAGGTACCTCCTGCTATAAATGCTGACAAAATCGATGTTAGCACTCGCATGACGGAAATACAATTACAGCGAAACCCGCAAGGGGAGCGAGGAGAAACTGCACGGGAAGACCTGTTTGCTCGTAAACTAAGGAAGGCGCTATCGGCGTTAGACTCCGAATGGAAGGCAAAAGGTATCGCGAGAATTCCAAATCCTCTTCTGCAGTTCTACTTTTGCGTCGGAGGAGTTGCGGGTGCGTTCGCTGGCGCCGCCGGCTGTGTCTTAACCGGCGCCGATTTCACGCCCTGCAAAACTGAGCTTGGTCCGCCGTGCTTGATGGCGTATATGGAAAGTGTCACGGACGTCAGCATAAATAGAACGGCTGATGCCGTCGTAGCTTTGGAGAGCGCTGTCGCCGCACCACGCGGACCAAATGCCGCCTGACTGCCCTGGCCGCCAAATGCCGCCGAAATGTCTCCCGCCTTACCGCTTTGCAGTAGAACAACGATGATCAGAAACAGACAGACGATTACGTGGATAATCGTTACCAGGATAATCATGGGAATCAGAGGTCCTAAATTGTTGAGAATAAATGCAATGGTGCGGAAGGGGGGATTTGAAAAGCCTCTCAAACGCACCTTCAACGACTTGCAGAGCGCCGGGACGCTCTCTTTCGCCGCTAAGACATTGTAAGGCACGCCTATCAGACTGTAAACAGACTGCATGCAGGTCTGCGCCTAGCACCGACTGCCATTATGTTGGGAGCAGAATTCCGGGCCGCATTTTCCATAAGCATGGCTCAGTTCGCCGTCGCCCCGCCGCAGCAACGCTTGTATTTCTTGCCGGAGCCACAGGGGCACGGATCGTTCCTACCAACCTTGGACTCATTGCACCGGGGTTCAGGCGAGTGGCTGCCTGCGTCATCTTCCCGCTCTTGCCGCCCTTGCATCTTTTGAGGAAATCGCCCCTCCAATGAAAATCATGCGATTCAGGACATTCTGGCGGTCCAGAAGCTGACACAACCATTATGGCGGCACGCTGGGTTCCCTAACAGTGATCCCTGTCACTGATGGAGTTACCTTGGGTTGCCTTGAACAGGCAACACCGGAGACTGTTCGGCTAGACTCAGGAATTACAATTCCCATGCGCATCGTAACGTGGAACTGCGGAATGGCTCTCGCTCGCAAAGCGCCGAATCTGTTGGCGCTCAAGCCAGATATCACAGTTGTTCGGGAGTGCGCCAAGAATTCAGTGGATGTTCTCCACAGCCACGGTTTCTCCGGCCCGTGGTTCGGTGCCAAGATAATGGCTGAGACTGATCGGCGCTGGCCTGCGAACAGGTGCAGGGTTTACTGACAGAACCTAACTGGTACCGAAAACTCTCCGGGTCGGTTGTCGCTTGCAAACAAAACCTCGCCGCTACCAGTAGCACATTTGTCGTCTTGAAACCTGAAATGCAATTCGTAGTCTTCTTGGTCGTTTCCTCTCAGGCTAATTCGGTCTGATCTGTCCGTGGTATTGGATTTCAGATGGAAGGAAATACTTTGAACAGGCCATTCCTCGCCCGCCATGAGGAGCCGGAGGGGTGTGATCTTCATAGGCAACTGAGTGCGATTCACGACGGTCACAAGACCCCATAAATACATGAACGGCCCTTGCGACGAATGCTGACTTCCGGTGACCAGTATCGGGCCGGGAGTTCCATCGAAGTTGAAAAATAGCGGGGCAGCCTGTTCCTTCAGTCGTTGCTCGGCATCCCTGTCGTCGCCTTTCCGTTTTTGCTCAGCATTGTCCTCGGCACGTGCCGCTCGTTCTTCGTTGTGCCACTTAAGTTGAAGCAGGTTGAAGAGAATACTGACAAGAAATGCTAGACCAAGGATGACTAACCCACTAGCAGCCATGTCGCTCTCCCAATGCCTTATGCCTTGCAGTCTCGATTGGGTCTCCTCCGGCTATCATTGCCTTGCACTACGCCGCTTTCTTCTTCCCCGCCTTCACTTTCGCCCACCGTTCCCGCTGCGCCGCCGCGATCTTCCTTCTGGCCGACGCTGACATTGTGCGTTTGGCAGGAGCCGAGCGGGTAACTGCCTTCGCTGGCTGCGATCCATTCCGACCCCTCGCCCACCTCGCTCTTTGTGCCAGCGCCATTTTTCGACGCGAAGCTGCCGAAATTATTCGCTTCGGTTGGGTTGCGTTGCGGGATGTCCCCGAACCGTTCAACGACTCGATCACTGAAATCGCCTGATCCAGCCTTTCAACTTGTGACTGCGCCCTACTGCGCTCTTCTCGAAGCTCCTGAAGAGCACCCGTTAGATTTGACATTGTTGCCCCCTTGGTCTGTAACAGCGACAGCGACTTTGATTGTATAAGATGAGAAAGCGTCTGCGGCTGACTCATAGTGGAGACAAGAACGCACATCGACGCAGGAGCATCCGGCATTGGGCGGACGGGAGAGCGCCGAGACTGTTCGGAAACGCCAACTCCTTCCGGTCGGTGCAAGCCATTCAGCAGCGACGGTGGTGCTTGTCGCGGGGCTAAAAACATGACCGCTGACGACTTTCGCCCATCACACACCGCAGCCACGCCACCAGCAGGACTTACCCTGCCCCTCGTCGCCCTGAATCCCGACACAATGAAACGCCTACTCGTCTTCCGTGGAATCGCGCACGAATCGCCGGGCGTTCCGACTACTGTCCATCGGTGTACACTTGTGGGCGTCAAACGCCGCTCTAATCTCGATCTCCGCTTCATCCTGTGAACACTTGTCTGACTTGAACTGAGAATTGCAACCTTCGCAGACGCCGATGGCTGGCAGCGGAGGCTTTACGATGCGGAGCTTGCGGGTGTCCATGGTCGGAGTCTATCGCATCGACAAGGCAGAGGCATTCAATCCGTGGAAATCAAAAGGCACCACTACCGGAGTATGCGGAAGATTGTCGATGTGTTATCGGGCTGGGCGTCCGGGAAAGGTGAGGGGCATGGCGATCTAAAGGCGCAGTCTCTAATGTCATGACTGGATATCGACGGTCGAATTGCGGAAAGGGTACGGTATGTAGGGTATTTGAACACTGCGCCTTTTGGTGCAGACTTCCTTCAGATCATCCACAACGGTGCCGCTTCGCCAAAATAGGCACCATGGAAAACCATCGCGTCGAAGAGCTACGAGCCGAACTCAACCATCTCCTTGAGAAGCAAAACGAGGTTTTGGAATTACGAACGTTTGGTGGAGCAACCGACACCGACATCCTCGAATACGAGATTCGGCAAGACGTGATTGACGAAATCTGCAATCAACTTGCCAAGTGCGCTGCTGCACAGGGGCAAACCGCTCTGGACGACCTTCCCCGGCGCTGGAGTCCGCCATCGCGGATGCAATCGCCCTCGCCGAAAGGACCTTGGTGAGGATTGATAGCAGGTGCCTCGAAGCCGTGATAGAGCCCAGACTAATTCTCTCGGCGGCAATCGTGGCGGGAATCCTCGTGGGCTCATACCTGAAGACCGCCGACGATCTCTTCGATTCACAAACGAGCCGTAGGACCGAATCCAAGGTTTTGTCGCTGCGGTTCAGCGGACTGCCAGACATTACTTCCGTTACTCGGTACTCTTCCACGAGTCTTACTACAATCTAATTTCCACGACGACAAAACTCCCGCCCCGAGGAGGATGAGAGTGCCCAACACTGTAAGCCACGAACCCGTCACCTGCATAATCCAGTCAGAGGAGTTCAGCACCTCGTTACGGCAAAGCTGGGAACCGCCCAGACAACCAACGCAGCGAAAAAAGCTGATCCTGTCGAGTTGTGGAAGGCGGTCAAGCGAGGAAGCGTAAGCGCGGAAGTCGCACTAGCCAACCTTTACTTGGAGGGAGAAACCGTCCCCCAGAATTGTGAACAGGCGCACATGCTTCTACACGCTGCATTGATGAAAGGCAACAAAGCTGCCGACGATCTTCTGAAGAGCAGCTATACTGTGGGTCTTGGGCTAGTTCTTCAGGCAGAAACTTCAACGCGACGAATCGACCAAGTTCCATGTCTTCAGCCTTGTACACCACACCCATCCCGCCGCCGCCGAGCTTCTCGACGACGCGGTAATGCGAGATGGTTTGGCCGATCATGGGTAGGCCCGGGACTCAGGGTGCAATGTTAGGAGTGCTGCGAAGGCGAAGTCAACGAAAGGTTGGAGCACAGCCCTCGCTTGACAAGCTCATGCGATGAGCGGAGAATGCGGTTCACTCAGAGTGAGTGCCAGCCGTTCGCTCACA
>DAIUEW010000080.1:0-17425 GCA_036844925.1 Candidatus Sulfotelmatobacter sp. | reverse complement strand
AGAAGCGGACGAGCGGCTTCTGATCGAGGCGGCGCAGAAGGATCCTGCGCGCTTTGCGGAGCTTTACGAGATCAATTTCGAGCGCGTGTATGCCTACGTGGTGCGGCGGGTGGGAGATCGTGCGGAAACTGAGGATCTGACCTCCGAGGTATTTCATCATGCGCTGGCCAACTTGCGGAGATTTGAGTGGCGTGGGATTCCGTTTGCGGCGTGGCTGTTCCGGATTGCAGCGAACCTGATTTCCGACCGCTGGCAACGCAAGAGCCGCGAGCAGGCGATAGACGAGCCGGAAGCGATCGAATCGGCGCAGGCCAGCGGTACAGAATTCGAAGAAGTGGAGCGCAAGGCAACGTTGTTTCAGTTGGTGGATACGCTGCCCGCCGAGCAGCGCCGAGTGGTGGTGCTGCGCTTCGTGGAGCAAAAAAGCATTAAGGAAGTCGCGCAGGAAATCCGCAAGACGGAAGGCGCGGTGAAGCAGTTGCAATTCCGCGCACTCAGCAGTCTGCGGGCGCGCATGGAGGGTGCCGATGCCTAAGCGCTCTCTGAATCTGCCAAACAACGACGCGAAGAAGATCGAGCAACTGAACCGGGCGGTGGAGTTGTTGCTGACTCGGGCAGACGGCAGGCCCGCAAAGGTGGAGGCTAGCGTCGAGCCACTGGTGCGCGTGGCCAGGGACTTGCGTGACCTGCCGCGGGAAGAGTTCAAGGCACAGCTTAAGTCTGAATTGTTAGAAGGGAGAACTATGAGTACCGTTGCTGAACCAGTTGCAACCGTTCGTACGATGGCAGTCCCGAGGATCGCGTTCCAAGATCCTGCGAAAGCGATTGAGTTCTACAAGCAGGCTTTGGGCGCGAAAGAAATATTCCGTTTCGAACTTGGCGAACGAGACCTGCACGCCGAGATCATGATCGGCGATTCAACCCTCCACATCAGCGGAGAGTGGCCCGAGGGCGGCCGCTTCAGCGCCGAAACGCTGGGAAATTCGCCGATTTCGATGTCTGTCCAGGTGCCAGATGTGGATGCGTTCGCGGAGCACGCGATTGCGGCGGGGATGAAGGTGGTACGTCCTGTGAAGGACCAGTTCTACGGCCGTCGCGATGTGACGTTGGCCGATCCGTTCGGATATTTGTGGGTTGGCTACCAGGTGAAGGAAAAAATGTCGGTCGAAGAGATGCACCGACGCATGAAGGGGATGACAACCGGGCCTGAGGGCGGGCAAATGTCACCGAAGAGAGAGGGAGTGAATCCGGTTCCGCCGGGCTTCCACACGGTGACGCCTTACATGATCGCGCCGGACGGAGATGCGATGCTGGCATTTGCGAAGCAGGCGTTTGGCGCGGAGGAGACTTTCCGGGCAATTGGCGGAGCTGGAGGAATTCACGCGGAGACGCGCATCGGCGACACCATGCTGATGATGGGCGGAGGGATTCCGGGCAAGCCATTCAACGCCAAGCCGAACACGACGGCGTTGCACATCTATGTCGAGGACACTGACGCCGCCTACGAGAAAGCTTTGCAGGCGGGAGCGACTTCGGTCGGTGAACCCCAGGATCACGAATACGGAGAACGGGGCGCGGGCGTGAAGGATCCGTTCGGCAACTACTGGTACATCGCCACGCACAAGGGCGAGAACTACATACCGAAGGGATTGCATAACGTGAATGTATACATGCATCCGCTGCGTGCGGAGCCGGTGATCAGTTTCCTGAAGAGAGCTTTCGGCGCACAGGAGTTGGGGAAGTACGCTTCGCCCGATGGCGTGGTTCATCACGCAGAGATTCGCGTCGGCGATGCCGTGGTCGAAATGGGCGAGGCCCATGGCCCCTACCAACCAATGCAGTCGATGTTCTACATGTACGTGCCGGACTGTGATGCCGTGTATCAGCGGGCTTTGGCGGCGGGCGCGAAGTCAATCCAGGCGCCGGCAGACCAACCCTACGGCGATCGCTCGGGTGGAGTGACAGATCCGTTCGGCAATACCTGGTACATTGCGACCCACATCAAAGACGTAGAGGCTCGAAAATGAAAAGCTCGGTGGGTAAAGCGATGGTCGTCAGCTTCCGAGAATCGAAGGCGAGGATGCTGTTCTCGTTGACTATCAGGACTATCACTAGTCTGTGTTGCCGGTGCCCGCGAAACCGAAACCTGGGCCACCCGCCCTATCGAGTGATCGTGAAAAAACGAGTTTGTCGATGGAGTCAAATGCTCGAGCAAATTCGTTCTCTGCTTTTGTCATGGACTGGTTTTTTGCGACTTCAGGCCAGAAAGGAACCATGAGTTGATAGGTTTTGCGCCCAAAGACGAGCAGGTCGACATCTTGCATGAGGTGGGTAAAGTATTCATGGGTTTCTTCATCAGCAGGTTGTTTGGTATGGTCGCAGCAGCCATCCAGGGTAATGTTGATTGAAAGATTACATTTCTCATTTGATTGCCCCTTACCAGCGCTCATGAGCCTTTGAAGCCTTGGCGGGTGGCCCACCTTTACGATCTTTGCGTGCACCCTTCCCACTGAGGGTGCCCCATCCTTGCGTTCTTTGGCAAGGGGACGAAACTGGGGACGGACGGGACGCTTTCCGTTTTTCCTGACGGGAAATTGGGGAACGTTCCGTCTGTCCCCAGCTTTTCGCGGCGACTTTTTTTACTACTGGCGCATCTCAGCGGCGACGTCGTCGCCGAACTTCTTTTGGATATACTTTTGGGTCTCGGGATCGAAGTCGGTCATGTCAAACATCCGGCGAACCTCGACCATTTCGTTATCCTTTCCGGGGATGCGCGAGGCCCATTCGAGCGCCTCTTCGCGCGACTTCACCTGGATGATCCAGTAGCCGCCGATCACTTCCTTCGCTTCGGTAAACGGACCGTCGGTAACCTTCGATTTTCCGCTTTTGAAGGTGACGCGCGCGCTCATCGTCGAGGGCGGGGTCAGCCCGTCGAGCGCGAGCAGCACGCCGGCCTTCTGTAGTTCCTCGTTGTACTTGCCCATTGCCTCCATGCCTTTGAGGTCGGGCGCCCAGCCGGGTTTTGCGTTTTCGTAGACTTTCGGAAACATGATCATCATGAAGCGCATGGTGTTCTCCTTGTGTACTGAGTATCGAGTGTTGTGCGGACACCGTATCAGGGCCGCTAATTTTATATAAGAGCTTGCACCGCGCTGGGCACAGAAAACTGCGAGTTGCCAGGCGCCGGGTGCGCGGTGCGGCTCCACTTACTAGTCGAACGGGGTGGCCGGGAATCGACACGCGATTTGCAGATTTTTCGCGTAGCGTATCACCCGGGGGTGGAAATCCGTGGACAGACGGGACTGACCCCGACGTATCCCTCAACTATGCTGGGTGCCCCATTTCTCGCGTCCTTTGCGAGAAGTGGGGCTTTTGACTTGAGCTCACGAGCCCAAGCCCAGCCAATGTTCATCCGTCACAGACGTGACCTCGCATTGGTGCGTAGGTTTTCCCCATGCCCTGGGGCTTAAAGCGTTATTACGGCACAAGAAGCTTCCATTTCATCACCTGGAGCTGCTACCGACGCAAGCCGCTACTTGGCAGTCCCGAGCGCCGCGACCTGGTACTTGCTGTCCTCGAGCTGATGCGTGTTCGCTATCGGTTCGCTGTGATCGGATATGTGGTCATGCCCGAGCACGTACATCTGCTGATTTCCGAACCCTTGATTGGCGAACCTTTGATTGGCGATCCCTCGAAGATAATTCAGGCCGTGAAGTTGAGCGTCTCCCGGCGGCTGGCCATTGGCGGCGAATTCTCCGGCCGATTCTGGCAGAGTCGTTTCTACGATTTCAATCTGTGGGGCCAGCAGAAAGAGGTTGAGAAGCTGAAGTACATGCATCGCAATCCGGTGGTGCGCGGACTGGTGGCGAGTCCGGAGGATTGGCGGTGGAGTAGCTACCGATCCTACGCGTACGGAGAGGCGGGATTGGTTCGGATCAACGACTGGACTTGGTGGGAGGAGAAGATTCGGTGGAGCGCTGGCTGAGGTTCAAGTACTCATCAAAATCAGACTTGGGTGCTGGGTGCCCCATTTCTCGCGTTCTTTGCGAGAAGTGGGGCTTTTGGCTTACAGCTCACGATAAGCCCAGCCAATGTTCATCCGTCACAGACATGGCATCGCATTGGGGGGCAAAACCCGGGACGGGGGGCCGTCAGTCCCCGGTTTCCGTCGGTGGAAGGAGAAAATTCGGCGAAGCGCTGGCTGAGGGTGGGTAGGGTGTCGGCGAAAAGCCCCACTTCTCGCAAAGAACGCGAGAAATGGGGCACCCGGCCTTTTTCACCGTTCAAATCATCGGTCGTTGCGTGCCAGATGAATCGTTTGATTTATCTGTTACCGTCATAAACAAAGCAAAACGCACGAACACTCTCTTTTCGCGCAAATAACGAAAAGTAAGAAGACTGCTGACAAGAATTGTCCCCACGCATAGCGCCCACCTCAATGTCAAAGGAGGCCAGTCGGTCCAACGACTGAAAAAGGGCAGCACAAACAATATGAGGAAAACGAGCGCTAGGGATCGTGCTCCTAGCAAGTCTGCATCGGTACGTGCGGTCAATAAGCCTAGATTCGAATCGCATCGCCAAACGTAGTAGGCACACAACGCGCTCGCACGATCTATTGATCCCGGAAGTGCAGTTCCAAAACAACCTTTGAATCGCGTGTGAAGCTCATTCCAGGATCCGATCTCATAATGGGTTTCAAGACATTTCATGTTTAGAGGAACGAGTTTTTTGAAGATCATTTCCTCAAACACTAGATACGACAGAGGAGACAGGATTCCACCGCAAAAATGTGCACAGGCAAAAAAGAGCACGATGATCGCAGCGGCGTAACCGGCGGTGGAGTCTTTGGGAAAAGCTGTTTGAAGTTCCGTCAGCCAGGAGGTAAAGAAGCTAGGCCGAAAATATATCCACAATCCGAAGACCAACGCTGTTCCAGGAACAATATGACCGACGAGGTCATAGAAAAAGAGCGGTATGGTACCGCCAATCTGTTTTGGTGACGGACCATCTTCGGACTCGCTCATAGCTACCTCATGAATGTTCGGTTGGGGTCCCGAGCATTGTATTCTCGGCGCCACTCCCAGACAAACTGTCTCAGTTTCCTACACTTAGAACCAATGATCGACCGGCGGGTGGCCCACCTTTAAGCAATCTTTGCGCGCACCATTCACTCTGAGGAGAGCCCCATCCTTGCGTTTTTGAAATGGGGCACCCACTGTTTTGGTAATGCGCAAGATCAAAAGCTCGGACCAACCGCCTATGTTTCGGAGTTTAATGCAGCCGTACAATACGGTTGTGAGCCCCGACACACAAAAACCGTCCAACCCCGCGGAGGACAGGCTTCGGCACTACGCTGAGATCCTGAATCCGCTCTTCTGGAACGATTCGTTTAACAAAATGAATCTCCTCTTCGAGTTTGCCTGCAGTCTCGTAAGAGCCTCCGGCATGAAGGACACAGGCTGGGAGTCCTATAACGAATCGTTGTCCTTTCTCGACGATATGAGGCGACTGGGCGAGATTGATCTTCCGAGCGACGTATTTCCGGAACCGCTCCATACGAGGGCAAGGCTTGCATTGGTGGCATACGGCCACGCTACCGAGATGAAAACCCACTATGAGTTGCTGGCAAATCTGCTGCGATTACGTCTGGGTAAGAAATATTGCATAAATCCGTTCGCTCATTTGGCCACGCGAAGGACGCGAAAAATCAATGGCGTGAAGACCTATAAAACAATCCCCGCGAGTCCCGAGAAAAAGATTGCGTTGATCGAGGAACTGTCGACTCAGTCTGGATTACCAGGGGTCGGGGCGGCACTACGGGAGATATACGATCCCGTTATCAGAAATGCTGTTTTTCATTCCGACTATGTCCTGCACGGCACAAGCATGCGGTTACTTTCCGATTATTGGAAATCGCCCACCTCGCAGGCGCGAACACCGACGATTCAGTTCCACGAATTGGTCGAATTGACTGCAAGTGCGTTCGGGTTTCACTCTGCGTTGATTGCACTTTACCGTCGTGCTCTCAAGTCGATGACGGATTTTCGCGACAAGTTTCTTCCCTACGACCAACACTACAAAGCAATCTTAGAGTTCACCTTTGATGGCGACCAACTGACGGGATTTCGCGCGTATTGGCCGAATGGCACTCTTGGAATTTATTGTCGATCGCTCGACGGAAGCGCGACTGCCGTCAACCTAGAGTTCGACCCGGACGGCAGCATAAACTTTTTCGTCGGCCTCTATGCCAGTAAGCCGGGTGCCTTTTCGCCATGCGTAGAAGCAAGCGCGCAGCCGGTCTATGCAGAGGTGCCGGGGACCAAAAAACGCCCGTACTGGCCGAGTGTTCTTCGAGCCTACACCCTATGAGAAGGACGACTGAGGGCTCAAAGTCAAAATCCGCGGGTGGCCCACCTTTTCGTTTTTGTTTCTGCCTGCGCCGCTCCAACTGGGGGTGCCCCATCCTTGCGCGGTTTTCGCAAGGGTGGGCGCCACGAACTTCGATCCAGACTTGCGTTCCCAAGACTTATAGGTCGGAGGTTCCCACCCTTGCAAAGAACGCAAGGGTGGTGCCTAAGAAAAAAGGATGGCCATCCGCCTATTCAATTTTCGAACAGTGGTCCGACAGCCCCTTCCAGCCGCTTCCCTGCTTCACGGCGGTCATGCTGCAGATAATAGTTCGAGCGCGGTGCTGGCCCTCAATCACAGCGTCGTAACTTTCTTTGAAGCGCGCCAGACCGACATTTCCGACAACCTGGGTTTGCACATCGCTGATATCGCTCTTAGTGAACTTATTGTTGCTCGGATCATTGGCATCCTTGATCAGTTGCGCTTTCGGAATCCACGTGCCGAAGCTCGTGCCTTCGACATAGGCCGCGGCCAGGTTTGCTTCCATCTACTTGGCGTCATTGTTGGTCTGGGCTTTGTTGGCCTCGTCTACCCACTGATCGAATGATGCTTTCGAGTCGCCGCTGCCCATTTGAGCAGCAATGCCTGCGATGCTGAGACAAACTGCGCAGAGCGATATTGCGAGAAGCTTTTTCATACGTAGCCCTCTCCTGTTGTTGAATTTGCAATCGTTCAGCGGCAGCAAGGCTGTCATAGCCTCGATGTGAAGTCAAGCGCGGGCTCGCAAGTTTTACCTTCCCGCACCTCCGTTCTGGCTGGGCCGAAGGATTTTCCACGCTTCCTTATACCCCTCGTACAGATACCGATCTTTCATGTGCGGCTCCATCGGGAAGAGCATCGGGCCTTTTTTCAGATGGTCGCCGTTGACCAGCACCCGCGCCGGGATGAGGTACCAGGCGTCCTGCGGGATGACATAAGCGGCGAAGAGATCGAGTTGCTTCAGGCTATAAGGTGCGCTGAGGCGATTGGGCTCGAACTCACAGCGGTATCCCGTGCCAACGCGGTAGGCGGTCGACTTCACTTGGACCCTGACGATGCGGTTGCCGAAGTTGACGGCTACGTCAAAGGGCTGCGAGTCTCCCCACGGCTTTAAGACTTTGTAGCCCCGGCGCAGGGCCTCGGCGATGAACTTGGCTTCCACCCACTCGCCTCGCTCCTTGTAATTCTTGAAAACCCCAAACTTGGCCATCTGACTCCCATGCGGGCAGGGAACTCGCCTCGCATTTCCAGGCACACCCGGCACGAAAAAAGGCGCAGCCTGTAGGCCGCGCCTTCAATTGCTTAGAGATTTACTTTATGTTTCTATTATATCATATTGAGACGGGTCGCTGGGACATTTCTAGAGAAATATTTGCCTCATCCTTTGAGGTACTTGCGCAAAAGCTCACCCGTTTACCTATTGACAGGTTTTTCCACAGGCATGTTGTCTGCAAACATCACATCTGCTGGGGAACTGCAGCAGGTAGAGTAAATGCTAAGGTCTTCATGTGTCTGCCGGACGTGCCTTGTCCCAACGCGTGTTCGCAGGGCGTCCGACACAGGCCATCCTTCGATTTCTTGACTGGCTGGCCGAGCATACTCTTCCCGCAGAGAAGATTGCCGCGCATCATCTGACTGGGCGGCGTGGAGAGGAAGCGGCTTACTTTCATCTCAGGAAACTGGGATACACGATGGTAGCGCGCAACTTCCGGTCGCCGCGCTGCCGGGGAGAGATTGATTTGATCGGATGGGAAGACGATGGGTATAAATATAGTTCGCTGACCGAGGTCAGTTTTTGGGCGGCTCTTTTCAGTGTGCGTTTGCGGGGGGCCACTGTCAATTTGACAAATTTCGTCATTGTCATCCGATTACTAAACGTTTACCTTATACGTAAAGGTGTACACCGTAGTACACGGTTGTACGCCAACGATTCGGTAACCAGGTGATTGTGATTAAGGTCCGCCGGACCTGCACAGGAGAAAGGCAACAAACACTGCACGAAATTAGCCCTACCTGTCGCGTTCCGTCGGATGCATCCCCCAAAACAGAATTAGCCGCAAGTTGCAAATGCGGCTAGTGAGGTGGACGTGCCGGGAATCGAACCCAGAGCGGGAGCCTCTTAAGTGCCCCACTGGAACCATTCACCACGCCCCCTCTAGCGAACGGACTGACAACGGAAACGTCTGGCAGACAACCGCAGCATCGGTTGGGTGGTTCGAGGCCGATGCAGGGTAACTCCGTTGTCAGTCCTTCCAGATAGTAACAAACGCTTTTTCATACGTGTCAAGCCAAAAACCAAATTCGCAATGGGATAAGTTCGAGTCTGCTATGCGGCAGATCGTTTCCGTTCCCCACGCTGACATAAAGGCGCATCTCGACAAGGAAAAGGAAGCCAAAAAGCTCAAGCGAACCAGAAAGTCGAAATATGCCGCTTTCCGCAAAGTAAATTCGTGACGGAATATCTTTGGGGCCAAAACAGGCGATCGTTGTGGTGACTCTGGTGACGTGACCCCGGTTACATTGCTTTAGTTACGGTCATAAGGGATAGTGAGCGAAACTCCTCCAATAACTTTGGGTTTTAGGTAGACATCGGGCCATTCGCTGCTACAATTCTGTCCCGATATGGATTGGATGTCAGTTTTGAAGTGCGCTCTCGTCGGTGCCTTGGGCGGCTTTGCGAATGGCCTCATCATCAATGGCGGATTACTCGGACCCAGATGGGTCCGGCGTGCGAACAACAGGCCAGTCTTGGAACTCGGGACTTTCGCCAGTTTGTTAATAGGAGCCGTGTCTGGAATGGGTGCCTATTGGGTGCTAGCTTTGGACCTCGGAGTGCTCAAGGATTGGGGTCTCGTATTTGTCACGGGTCTCGGAGGAGACAGCTTTTTGACGGGTCTAATGCAGAAACGGGAAGCTAGTACGCAATCCGAAATAGCGAATCAGTTCCAAAGCATAGTCAAGAATGAGTTGACTTTAGTCAAGAACGAACTGTCTTCGGACGATAGGGAATGATAATGGAACAAAATTCCAGCGCTTCCTTTTTAAGCAACCAGTTGGTCTGGCATCCGACGGTTCTAGATCGTGATGGTCATGATCTAGGCGGCAGCCCTGAGTTCATCGTATCGGATTCACCCGAGGAGACGACTCGCACATTAAGCGCATTTTTCAACAGTATCGAGCGTCAAGGTGCTGACATCCACAAGACGGTGTACTCCGAACTAGAGCGGCTTCGATTCGCCGCTAGTCAATTGTCGGATATGTTGAGGGCATCTCGCTCAATTCCAGAAGCGACCATCAACGGGAAGCGGTTGAAAAATGTAATGTCGTTTCTTCGGATTCTTGAGTCGCATTACTTAAGCGATACTCGACGCGACGGCACTACTGGTGATTGAAACGACTTGACGCGGTTCGGTTCTTTGCCGCGCCGTAAGCGGTAAGGATTAGAGGGGACGCTCCACAGTCTTTCCAGTCAATTCCGCATACGTCAATCTTTTCCCGACAATCTGAGACAACGCCAAATGGAATCGGTTGGCATCCGTCAGGGGATTGTCCTTCGTAGCGCGATTGTTATAGCGGAATACCTGCTCATCGACATAGCGGTCCAAGTGGAACGGCTCAACAGCGACATACGTGCCTTTTAGCCCACGTTTCATTAGGCTCCAGAAATTTTCCAACCCGTTAGTATGAACGGAGCCGCGAACGTATTCACTTACATGGTTCACCACTTCGTGAGCGTATTTCTGTGTCAAGCCATCGTAGGGTACAGCCTGATCCGAATACAGTTTGGAGCCGTACTCAACCTGACTCAAGATCACAGCTTGCAATGTTTCGCGTTTGATATTCGGCACGACTGCCGCTCTGACTCTTCGCTGTTCTCTATCCAGCATTCCCATGACGGCGGTCTTTCCCGGATAGCGGTCAGTACTTTTCCAGCGTGGCATCTCTGCAGCCTTGCGCTGAATCCGATCCTTGCGGCTCTTGTGCATGTTCGTCATTTTTCCGCCAACGAAGGTTTCATCAATTTCGACTTCGCCACCGTCGCCACTGCCGATCTTGTGGATGGAGCCATCCTTCATAGCCAGACGAATCCGATGAAGCACAAACCATGCCGACTTCTGAGTAATGCCCAGATCACGGGCGACTTCGTAACTACTCACACCATTCTTGCAATTGACCAACAGCCAAACGGCAGGCAGCCACTTCTCCAGCGGGATCGGCGAATCCTCAAACACGGTGCCAACCTTCAGAGAGAACTTCGGTTTCGGATGGTTGCCGTAGCACTTATACACGCGGGCTTTTGATAGGTAGGTTACGTTCTCTGAATCGCACTTGGGACAACGAACCTTGCCGTCTGGCCAGCGAACGGCTAGCATGAACTGGCGGCAGTTTTCAAAGTCCGTAAAGTATTGAATTGCTTCCTGTAACGTCCGTGGCGTTTCCATGCTGTAAATATCGCATAAAACGCACGGTCAGTAAAGTATATTCTTGCCAGACGATGTCCTTTGCTTCGTGGAAGTTAAAACGCGGACGACGCGCGATGTGAAGCCCGGGGAAGCGGCGGTTGACCGGCATAAGCGGCGCGAGATCGCGATGGTGGTGCGAGAGTATTTGCGGCGCTTTCCACCTTCGTGCCAGTGGAGATTCGATGTGGTCAGCGTATACTACGGGCAGTCCAAAGCCAGCCAGCCGCAGATTGAAGTTTTTCGAAATTCCTCCCTGACGGCGTAGAATTAAGGATTCGTCCATCCTAATTGTGAGGTTTAGTGAGTGCCTGAGCTGAGAAAAGATCCTATTGTTGGGCGCTGGGTAATTATCTCCACAGACCGCGCGAAGCGTCCGACGGATTTTGCGCGGGAAAATGTGAAGTTGAAGGGTGGATTCTGTCCCTTCTGCTACGGGAACGAGGGCAAGACGCCGCCGGAAATTCAGGCTTACCGTCCAGGATCGAATGGTGGTCCAGCCTCCCAGCGCGATACCCCGGGTTGGACCGTGCGAGTGGTACCCAACAAGTTTCCTGCGCTGGGGATTGAAGGCACGCTCAACCGTCAGGCCGAAGGCATGTTCGATCGGATGAACGGCGTTGGGGCGCACGAAGTGATTGTGGAGACGCCAGACCACAATGCCAGCCTGGCGACGCTGCCGCCAAAGCGCATCGAAGATGTCCTGTGGACCTTTCGCGACCGCATCCTCGATCTGAAAAAAGACCGGCGTTTCAAGTACATTCTGTTATTCAAGAATCACGGCGAAGCCGCTGGAGCATCACTGGAGCATGCGCACTCACAGCTGATCGCACTGCCGATTCTGCCGATCAACGTAGTTCAGGAACTGGAAGGCGCAAAACAATACTACCTTTATAAAGAGCGCTGCGTCTTCTGCGACATTATTAGGCAGGAGCTTGAAAATGGAAGCCGCGTGGTAGCCGAAAACGAAAATTTCCTGACCCTCGCGCCGTATGCGCCGCGCTTTCCGTTCGAGACATGGATTCTGCCCAAGCAGCATGAATCGGCGTTCGAAAATTCCTCCTCGCACATGTTTGAAAACCTGGCCAAGGCGCTGAAGACGCTTCTGATCAAGGCGGACCGCGTGTTGGATAATCCGCCCTACAATCTTGTGGTCCACACTTCTCCGGCGCAGGATCCAACCAACGATCACTATCATTGGCACATCGAGTTCATGCCGAAGCTGACCAAGACCGCCGGATTCGAGTGGGGCACGGGCTTTTACATTAATCCGACACCGCCCGAGGAAGCGGCCAAATTTCTGCGCGAAGCCAGCGTGGAGGAGCCGGTTCCAGCAACAGCCGGTTAACCGAATAAGTAGAAAAAATAGGGCACGGGTTGAGAGCCGCGCCCTTTGCAGTCGAACAGAGAGAGAAGTTGATAGCGAACGCGAACAGCTAACCGGCTAGCCTCAACTCTTAGATAGAATTTTAGGCTGGCTCGAAGTCGCGTTTGTCACAAGGATGTAAAAAAGTGGCAATGCGGACGGTTCAGCGCGGGTGTGTTTTGGCTATCCTTGAGTGCGATCCTGAAATTCTTCATGCCACGCCATTTGGATGGCTTCGAGCTTGCCCTCATTGGAGGTTTTCGGATCGCCTTTGAAGTCGGGGAGTTCGGTCACGTAGCGGTGGAGGTCGGTGAATCGGACGGTCAGGGGATCGACCTCGGGATGAGCTTCAGACAGCAATATGCCGATGTCTTCGGCGTCGTCCCAGGTAAGTGGTTTAGGCATCTGCGAATATCCTCGAGAAAAGCATTCAGCAATCGGCATTCAGCCCGTCATCGCCAATAATGGAAACTTTAGCCTTTCAAACGCAAGACCTCAAATTTCCTCAAGGTCTGAATGCTGACTGCTGACGGCTGCTTCAGTGATGTTCTTCCGATATGTAGTTGCGATTCCAGGCGGGGATCTCTACTACCACCTTACCGGGCTTCGTGATCTGGACCTGGCAACCGAGACGCGAGTTTAACTGCAAGTCGGCCGCCATGTCCAGGCGGTCGGCTTCGTCGTCGTCCATCGGCGATAGATGTTCGGCGCCCTCTTTGATCCAGACGTGGCATGTGGTGCAGGCGCAATTGCCGCCACAGGCGTGGTCGAGCGGGATTCCGTAGTTCAGCGCGATGTCGAGAATCGACTCTTCCTTGCCGTGATCTTCATAGGGTAGTTTGCCGTGCTCAAACTGCACCGTCTTGCCCTCGGGCAGAAACGTGATCTGCACTGTGTTTGGGCCGAGCGTATTTTCGCCGGGGGCTTCTTCGGTGGCTGTTCCGGCGCCTTGTATTTTTTCTTCTGACATTTTCACCCTCAATCCCTTGTAATCCTGAGTGAAGCGAAGGAACTAGTGCACTCCTAGCCAATTGCATAGGTCCTTCGCGGCAAAGAACGCCGCTCAGGATGACAATCCGAACGGTCACTCAAACTCCGCTTTAGCCATAGGATGCGGCGGGGTCGGGCCTTCTCCCATATCGGCCTCGTCCATGGTCTTGCCTTTCAGCGCAACCGAGACAGCGCTGTCCATCATTAATTCTGCGAGACGCATTGTCCCCTGATTAAGCGCGTCGATGGCCTTGCGGATGCCCTGATAGTCCTCTTCGGACTTCACCGCGACCAAGGCCTTCTCCATCTTCGCAATCTTCTTCTTCTCATCAGTGGTGAGCTGCCCCCACGCCGGACTCTTCTTCGCTTTGTCGAGCGCAGCTAGGATCGTCCCGGCCTCGTTGCGCGCTTCGATGAGTTGGCGCTCTCGGAAATCCTCTTCGGCGCTGTCGAACGAGTCTAGAATCATGCCCTCGACTTGCTCGTCGGTCAGGCCGTAGCTGGGCTGGACCTGAATCTCAGATTCTTTGCCGCTGCGCTGTTCGCGGGCCGAAACGTGCAAGATGCCGTTGGCATCAATCAGGAATTTCACTTCAATCCGCGCCATTCCTGCGGCCATCGGCGGGATACCTTTGAGATCGAAGCGCGCCAGAGAGCGGCAATCCTTTGCCAGTTCCCGCTCGCCTTGCAAAACATGAATCGCGACGTTGGCCTGTCCGTCGACTTGCGTGGTATAGAACTGCGTCGCCGATGCGGGGATGGTTGAGTTGCGCAGAATTATTTTGTCGGTAACACCGCCCGCGACTTCGATGCCCAGGGAAAGCGGCGTTACGTCGAGCAGCAGCATATTCTCGGTGGCTTCCGATCCGCCGCCGAGAATGTTGGCTTGCACGGCGGCGCCCAGCGCAACGACTTCGTCAGGATTCAGATCCGTATGCGGTTCGCGGTGAAACAGTTCTTTCACAAGTGCGCGAACTTTGGGGATACGAGTAGATCCGCCGACGAGAACGACTTCGTCAATTTGCTCCGGCTTGAGGCCAGCATCTTTCAAAGCCTGCTTGCATGGACCGACGGTGCGATCAATGATCGGTTGGATCAGTTGCTCGAATTGGTCGCGCGTAATTTCGCGCAGATACCGCTTGCCACCTGGTATTTCAACGTCGAGCTTTGCAGACAATTGCGACGAGAGCGCAATCTTGGCCTCGATCACAGCTTTTCGAATCGCCTGCACGGCTTCGGCGTTGCGACGGAGGTCGTTTTTACGCAGATCGATGCCGAGATCGCCCAAGGTATCGTCGAGTGCGATCGTAATCAGCAGATTATCAATGTCGTCGCCGCCGAGATGCGTATCTCCGTTGGTAGCGATGACTTCGAAGATGCCGTCGTGCAGCTTGAGGATTGATATGTCGAAGGTGCCGCCACCGAGATCGTAAACGGCGACAATGCCATTTTGTTTCTTGTCGAGACCGTAGGCGAGCGACGCGGCCGTGGGTTCGTTCACCAGACGAAGAACTTCAAGGCCAGCGATGCGGCCCGCATCTTTCGTGGCCTGGCGCTGCGCGTCGTTGAAATACGCAGGTACAGTAATCACCGCTTTGGTGACCTGCGCTCCGAAGAAGCGCTCGGCGTTGCGCTTGAGTTGACGAAGAATCAGCGCCGAAAGTTCCGGCGGAGTATATGTTTTGTCGCCGAGCTTCTTTTCGCCAAGTCTGATCCGCAGAACTTCGCCGGGTTGCAAGTCCTCGGCAAGGCGAAAAGGAAAGAACTTCAGTTCCTCCTGTACGTCGTCAACTCCGCGGCCCATCAGCCGTTTGATCGAGTATACGGCTCGTTCCGGAGTGGCGATGAGCGCATTGCGTGCCGCATTGCCGATGATCGGCTGATTGTTCTCGTCGAGAGCGATGACGGAAGGCACCAGATTCACACCGTCGTCGCCCGGGATCACGACAGGGCTCTCCCCTTGCATAAAGGCCACGAGAGAGTTCGTGGTGCCGAGGTCAATGCCGACGATGCGATCCGATGACATAGAAGCTCTATTTTTCCTAATTCGAGCACTCAGCATTCAGCACTTAGCATTCAGCTACGCGCCGTCGGTGCCAGTTCACCCAAAAATCCACGGGCTGACTGCTGAGTGCTGAGTGCTGAATGCTACTGCTTATTCCTACTGCCCCAGCACTTCATTTACATCCCGTACCAAATTGCGGATGTAGTTGCGGCGGTTCAACAAATCCACCATCTTGTCGCGCGCCGGCTTGCGCTCGCTCTCCGGGACGACCCGACCCGCTTGTTCGCGCTCAATCAATCCGTCCCAGACTTTCCAATAAGCCTGCAATTCGTTCAGGAGCGCCTCATGCTTCTCTTCGAGTTCGAACTTCTGCCGGCCGATTTCCTCGACCAGGGCCGGATCGTCCTCGCCCACCTTCTTCTGCGCGCGCAATTCCTCGAGTTGCATGTTTAACTCAAAAACTTCTTCCAGCAAATCGGGCGGAACGATCTGTTTCTTGACGTCTCCACTGGAACGAGCCTGCTCAGTCGCCGATTTCGATTGCTCTTCCAGTTCCACGCCTTCCAGCTTCAGGAGATACTGAGTGCGCTTAATCGGATCTTTTAATGTGCGGTGAGCGTCATTGAGCAGAGAACTCTGCTGCAGGCTCCACTCCTGCTCTTGGCTGCCAGCCTTCGCGTTAAGATCAGGATGCAGCTTGCGGCTCAAGTCATAGAAGTCTCGATCCAAAGCGGCGACATCAAGGTTCAACTTGCGTGGCAGGCCGAAGAAAGTGAAATAGTCCACCGGCGCCGGAGGCTGAACCTTGCCGCAGGCCTCGCAAAAGTGCACTGCGCGCATGGTCCCACACGACCAGCACGATTGCGTTTCTTCGGGTGCGGGCTTCGCGCTAATTGTCGTCAAATTCGTCATAGCTTAAGAGAAGTGCACGAGCAAATTCATGCCGCAGCAGACAAGGAGCTACGTGGTGAGATCTCTCGGACAGGCTTGCCCTGAGCGAAGCCGAAGGGAGTGTCCGAGCCACACGAGCAACACTCAAGCCGAGAACGAAGTCCCGCAGCCGCACGACTTCGTGGCTTGGGGATTCACGAAGACGAATCCCTGTTGCATCAGCGTCTCCTGATAGTCCAGGGTCATGCCGTGCAGGTAGATAAACGACTTCGGATCGACGAACACTCGCACATCGCCGTATTGGAAAATGCGGTCGCGTTCGCGCGGCTGCGTGTCGAAGCGGATGTTATAGCTTAGACCGGAACAGCCGCCGCCCTGTACGCCAAGGCGCAACCCACCCTGCTCAGGCGAAATGCCTTCTTTGGCCATCGCACTGCGAACTTTAGCCAGGGCCTTGTCGGTAACTTGAATGCCCTTGGCCGGTGCGGTTTGCGGAGTCTGTCCGGTCTGTTCCGTTGCCGTTGTCATTAATTTCCTGACGCAGTCCCTCAGCGGCTAAAGCCGTCATCAATGGGGGACGCTTACGGCACGACTGAAGTCGTGCCCTTCCCGATCCCTTCCACCATCGTGCCCTTTGGTGCGTTCCAAGGACCACGAAGAGCTTACTGTGCTACGGCGGACTGCACCGGCTTGGCGCTCTCCTGCTTTTTCTTCCAATCGCCGATCGCGGCACGAATGGCATCCTCGGCCAGCACCGAACAATGGATCTTCACCGGAGGAAGCGACAACTCCTTCACGATATCCATGTTCTTGATGGCAAGAGCTTCGTCCACCGTTTTGCCCTTGACCCATTCCGTGGCTAAGGAAGAAGAGGCAATCGCGGAGCCGCAGCCAAAGGTCTTGAACTTGGCCTCTTCAATAACGCTGGTCTCGCGGTTCACTTTGATCTGCAACTTCATGACGTCGCCGCACTCAGGTGCGCCGACCAGACCGGTGCCTACGTCGGCGCTGCTCTTGTCCATGGAGCCGACGTTGCGGGGATTGTTGTAATGATCGATTACCTTATCGCTGTATGACATTTGCTCTCCTGAATTCTCCGAACTTTACCCCAGAGGCTAAAGCCCCCTTCAATCAGAACCTTGGCGGCACGACTAAAGTCGTGCCTTCCCGTTCGTTTTACGGCACGACTAAAAGTCGTGCCCTTCCCAATCTCGATTACTCGCCCGCCCACTTTACATCCTTAAGGTTGATGCCTTCCTTCGCCATTTCGTACAGCGGAGAAAGTTCGCGCAGGCGCTCGACGGTTTCGATGACGCGGTCGGCCAC
>DAIUEW010000079.1:0-17636 GCA_036844925.1 Candidatus Sulfotelmatobacter sp. | reverse complement strand
GGTTGAAGATACAGCCGGGTGTTTCATCGCGCTCTTGCGGGAATAGCTGGTTCGAAATTCCCATCTCGACGTTATAGGCCTCGCCCGCGAACATGAGGAGGGATTTGTTCTGCGCCTTCCACCCGAAACGGGTGATAGTTCCATCGTTGGCACTGAGATTCACGTTTCCGCTGAGGTGTGCGTTTGCGTGGCCGTGAATGCCCAGCACTGACTTTGCCGATGCGTTGGCCTGCTGGTTGGCAATGATGGCCGAATCGGAAATCCCTTCAATCAGCCCCGCGCCAAAAACAGGAGTCGGGATTCTGAAAATAATGTTTCCATTCCCGCCTTGGCCCGTAAGGGGATTTCCCGCTGGCAAAAAATCGAATTGGGCGATATTGCAGCCGGGAGCGTCCACTCGCCCCGTGATCACGAAGAGATCATGCACTTCGCCATCCGCGTTGCCGTTGCTCCTCTTGAACCGCGCTTCACGGATGGGGCCGTTTGGCACGATGAACCATGGCACCGCGTTCTTGGCCCCATCCAAGGCGGCAACTTCGGGCAGGGGATTTTTTGCCGGGCTCGTTCCGCCCATATTGGGCTGCGAGTGGCAGGAGAAACACTGATTTGAGTTAAAGCGTGGACCAAGGCCGTTGTTCGCGCCCTTGTTTACAACCTCGATTTCAGCGAACCTCGCCTGCCCATCCAGGAAGAATGCGGTCTCGTCCGCTGTAAGGCCCTGCAGCGGACCACCCGCACCCGCCGCCCCACCCCGCACGCCTGGGTCTACCGGAGCTGATCTGGTTTGGCCCAAGGTGTAGCCACATGTGATCAAGACCACGGCCAATATTCCGCCAAGACTCTTGGACCTAATTCTCGCCGGTGTCATCATCACGGCACCTCACGAGCCGGGAATGGCGGTATTGTAAACGAGTTCCTTACCTGTGTTTGACTCAGAAGGGCATCTATTCACAGGACGGCACTTTCTGGACTCGAAAATGTTTAGGCCTAGCCTCTTACTGATTTACCTTGCCGACCGGCGGCCTTCCGGGCTGCAACACTTCGCGAGTTACGGAAAGCGTTACCATGCTCGGATTAAGGAAGTTTTGCCGACGATGGGGAAGTGATTGCGTGGTCGAACCCAGTGCCGCACCGGCATTCTGTCACAGACCGCGTCAAAGGATTTTTCTTGGTGAGCAGTCGCATTCGCCACCGCACAACGTAACGGAGCGCTGACGGCACGGTGGTCAAGCGTCTGCAACGGACGAAAGACATTGTGGCACAGCTTCTGGCGGTACCGGGTTGTAGAAAAACCCGGACGCCCACTCGAATCCGGTAACCCGGACAATCTGCGGCAGGATCTCCATGTGCCAGTGAAAGTCTTCTTCGATCGTGTTCCAGTACCCCGCGCGAGGCCGTAGGAATGGTCTGTCCTGGAGCGATAAATTGTAGGGCGGCCCGCCCAGAGTGCGGTCCAACTTGCGCAAGACATCGCGCAGGATCAGAGCCAGACTCTCAACCTCCCTTGCGCTGATCCGGCTGAACGCGCTGTTGTGAGCCTTGGGAAATATTGCCATCTCGAACGGAAAGCGCGAGGCGAAAGGAGCTAGCGCCAGAAAGTCCTCATTCTCAGCGATCAATCGCTTTCGTCCCTTTAGCTCCTGTTGGAGCACATCGCAGTAGATGCATCGTTCTTTCGAAGCGAAATAGTCGCGAGCGATCACGAGTTTCGTCTTCACGGCGCGTGGCGTTACCGAGAGGGCCATCAATTGCGAAATTGAATGACTAATGGTGTGGGCGCCGGCTTCCTCGCCATGGTTCTTGAAGATCAGCACATAGTGCATCCGCTTATCCCCTTCCAGATCGACGATGCGCGCTACATAGGCTCGGATTACGTCGGAGATTTCGTGGACTTCAAGTTGGTGGAGGCTATGGTCGTGGCGGGGCGTCTCGGCGATTATCTCGTGTGCGCCCACGCCGTTCATCAGATCGTGGAACCCTTCGGCGCGCCGTCCCAATTCGCCTTCGACCCGTAATCGTGGAGCGGAGTTGGGTACCACTCGAACGGACCAACCCGGGCCGTTCGGCGACGAACCCGGGTTGCGGATTGCAAAGACTTCCGGCGGAGTGGAGGCTTCGTTGGTTTCGCAGAATGGGCAGAATGTCGTTTCCCTGGCGAGTTTCTTGAAATGAAAATTCGAGGGCTGTAGCGTCGCGTTCGCAGCCACGATTACCCAGCGGCCAGTAAAGACATCTTTGCGCATTTGAGACATTGGCCCTTGTAAGTGCGAATCGCAATAGAACTTTGAGCGGTCACAACCCATCCGAGATTCGGATTCGCCCTGCCTCAGGTCGGTAACCCCAAACCCGGTGATGTAGGTCTCTCCGTGTCAGTCTACAACGTTGCTGGAGGAGAGTATGATTTTATATAGAGGCCGAGAATGATCCCAGGGAACTAAACTCGTATTAGCTGGCGAATGAAGGAGGTGTTCTGTGACTACCTATATCATTCTGAGTCGCTTCTCCCCCGAGGCATTCGAGGACCCCAAAAACTTTAAGGACTTGGCTGCCACGGTGTCGGCGAAGATCAAGAAGCTATGTCCGGAAATTACCTGGAAGGGCAGCTTCGCAACTCTAGGCCGTTTCGATGTCGTAGACTTCGTCGAAGCAGATGATCCAAAGCAGATTGAGAAGGCCGCAATGATCATCCGTTCATATGGACATTCGACAACGGAAACGCTGGTCGCAACGCCGTGGAGGGACTTCCTTTCAGTGCTCTGATCTCTAAGCCTATTTCTCTCGCTGTCGCAGAATTGTGCGCCCTAAGGTCCTTTGTTGTGCGCATGCCCATCCGCGACGGGCGCCCTTGGACTTAGTCGGAGTCGTACCGTACTGGGCGTGGGCGATAGTTGCCGGCAAACCAGTGGCGAGGAGTAACACAAAGCTGAATTTGGTTTCAAAACGATGCTGCTCCTTTCGGACGGAAGGTCGATACCGAGGTGAAACGTGTTTAGCTCTTCCAAAAAAACTTCTTGAAAGCTCTGCTCTACGGTGATTCTCGTACCAAAATGTGCATCGGTGCTGGCTCGTTAGACGTTGATGCACCTGATGCCAGAATACTTACGCAAGCGTCAAACCCGGCGAATCCGGATTAGTTGCAGTCATACTGATGCGGCGCCTGCATCACGATTCTGTATTAGGCCCTTTGGATGATTGGCGCGTGACCGCTTGAAACGGCAAATCCCGCATCGCAATTCCTGTAGCCATCATCCGTCACGCAGAATGCCAACGATTTTGCCTCACGCTTGGCCCAGTGCTAGACTTCGCCAATGGCTACCAAAAAAAAATCCAAGAAGAAGTCGAAGAGAACTGCGGCGAAGGTGCAGCCAAAGAAGAAGCCGGTAGGGAAAGCGAAATCTTCCGGGAAGTCGGCGAAGCCGGCTCGTAAAAGGCTCGCTCAGAAAAAGTCGACTCAAGGCAAATCCGTAGCTGCGACAAAAGGTATAGGCACGAAGGCGGCCAGCGGAAAGACGCCGAGAGTCGGCACCGACGCACCTCGAAGGAAACAGCCGGCACGAGCTGAGTCGGCGTTCTCGCGTGAGCTGACGGGGCCAAGTTCGGCCGGGCAATCCGGAGATCTGCAAGGACTCTCCAACATTGAAGGTCCGGACTCCGAAAGTGTGGACGAGCTGATTGAAGAAGGAAATGCGTTTGAGGCCGGCGTGGTGACCGGTGTCGAAGAAGCTGACGAAAGTGGCGTGCGTGAAGTGCACACGCATGAGGTGCCCGAGGACGACGTGCCTGGCGAATATCTGGATGAGGACTAGCCAAAGCAGCAGCCAGCTTTTGGCACGGTTCACCTTAGCTCTATCTGCGTAAATCGTGTGAGCCGACCATGAAGCGTCAATTCGAATTGAACGCTTCAGTCAACGACATTACTTTGAGGGAATCCTTAATTTGATCAGCCGTCGCAGGCGACTTAAGTGTGATAGTCACGGGCTCGACGGGAAGCAGATCGAAGTAGTCATCCGAGGTTTGGACGTCGAGGTCGCCGAATGATAGATAAACGCTTCGGGCGAGCTTTGCTGACTGTAGCGTGATCGTATAGCCCTCGCCTGTCTTACTTATAGTTGTTTCAATCTTAGGAGCAACCGGTAGCTCCAGATTGCGCGTTACATCGAGGAATACAAGGTTGCGCGACACTCGCTTTCCAGCCACATCCAGGTCAAACACCAGAAAGCTTCGGCGAGGATCAGCCTTCGCCGAGAGGGCAGCCTTGTCAACGCTGAAATAAATTGCGTTCGACTGCGCCGATACTTGAACGTCTTTTGTCTGATCCAGCAAAGAGTTACCGGAGAAATCGAGCAGGCGCATGTGGATCGTACCTGAGAGTGGTTGAAGCTTATCCGAAACAACGTACACGTCAACTTTGTCGTCGTGCAGGAACGGTGAGATCAGCACATCGTCGTAGAAGCGTCGCGCGTAGTAATGCAGCGCCTTCCAACGGCCGTAGTAATCGATGCTGGCCCATGAAGCAACTGGCCAGCAATCATTCAACTGCCAATAAAGCGAGCCCATGGTCCGCGGACGCTGGCGGCGCAAATGCTCAGTGCCGATCTTGATAATCTCCGCTTGTTGCACCTGGCTGAGATAAACGAACGAAGCGAAATCCTTGGGCTCACGGTACTCGCGCAGCATATAGGTGAGGATGCGTTCATTTCCGCCTTTATTTTTCTGGTGCGCCCGCATGACGGTAGAACGAATATCAAAGTCCTCGGGCTTGGCAAACGTGCGGATGGTACGCATCTCGGGAAACGATTGAAATCCATACTCCGTCATGAAGCGCGGAAATTGCAGAGTGTAATCCGAGGCTGGCGCCTGCGCATGCCAGACTTGCCAGTAGTGCATATCTCCGTTGTGTTGGTTGTCGGGAATCTCTTCAAAATTGGCGCTGGGTGAACTTGGCGTGTAGGGCACGGGATCGCCATACTGCGCGACCGCGCTCCTGAGGACGTCGGCGAAGAGGATTACATAATCCTGCCAGACGCGATCGCGCGTGTCGGGCGAGATGGATGCTTTGAAGTCCTGACGGTCTCCCCAGTGCCACCAGCCGGTCTCTACTTCATTATTTCCGCACCAGATCACAATGCTGGGATGATCGCGCAGGCGCTTGATCTGGTCGACAGCTTCCTGCCGGACGTTTTCCTGGAAGGCAACGTCGCCGGGAACCATATCGCCGCCGAACATGAATTCCTGCCAAACCATAATGCCGAGTTCATCGCAGATGTCATAGAAATCATCGGACTCGTAGTAACCTCCGCCCCATTCACGAACCATATTCATGTGGGCATCGCGAGCGGCTAGCAGAATATTGCGATGAATCTCTGGAGTCACGCGGTTAGGAAAACTATCGAAGGGAATCACGTCCGCGCCTTTGCCGAATACAGAAATTCCATTGACGACAAACTCGAAACTCTTGCCCCACTGATCTGGAACGCGGCGTAACTCGACAGATCGCAATCCAGTCTTGGTTTCGGTGTGGGCAGCAACATCACGGCCGACACGGACGGAGGCCGCGAACCGGTAGCGGTTCTGCGGACCGTATCCCACCGGATACCAGAGCTTCGGTGAGGTAATCCGCAGCGGAAACGAAAGATGATTCATGCCCGCATTGAGTTGCAGGGTCTGAGTTCCATCAGAGGTTTGTGGCCCCGACATTTCATCGTGAGTCAGTGTGAGGGTAGCCGATATTGGCCGGCTGGCTTCGATCTCCAGCTCGGCGTCTACATTCGCCAAGCCGGCTGTGATGCTCCGCTGGTGAATATGAAAATTTTCAATCCGTAGCGCATCCCATGTTTCAAGGCGAATCGGCTGCCAGATACCTTCGGTCATAAAGCGCGGCCCCCAATCCCAACCGTAGTTATAAGGAGCCTTGCGCGTATAAGGAGCGGTCGCGATATTCTCTTCGTTTCCGTAGTTATGCGTGGATATCGAAGGCAGAACATAGGGAAGCGACTTAACGTAAGGAAGCATCTTCTCGACGGCCGAATGAAATACGATACGGAGCGTATTGGAACCGGATTTCAGTTGTGTCTTAGCTGGAACGCGCCAGTCGCGGAACATGTTGTCGGCGTGGAGAATCGCCTGATCGTTGAGATAGACATCGGCAAATGTATCTAGTCCGGCAAAAACCAGATCCACATGGTCGTGCGCGAGCATGGCCGCATCGACCTGAAACGTTGTTTGATACTCCCAGTCCGCGAGCCCGATCCACTGCAGATGGAACTCGTTATCTTTATCGAACGGGTCGGGGATGAGATTGCTGTGCAGCAGGTCCGTCTGAACTACGCCCGGAACCTGCGCGGGATGCCATTCCTTTACGTCGGCTCGATCGGTATTCGCTACGGCTCGGAACTGCCAGCCTGAGTCCAGGTTTCGCGAGCTAGGTTCGGCTGCCTGGAGTGGCAAGGCAATGAGAGAACTCAAAAACAGAAAGCCGAGACAATAACACAGCGCTGAAGAGAGACTCCATATCAATCGATTCTGCATCGGTCCCATATCCTGATCATCCTTGTTTAACCTAATGAGGTTTAACTCATGAGCGCGCTAATGAGAATCTTGTTGCCCGCTTGGTTGGGGCTGAGTCGAACTGTTCTGCAGCTTTTGGAACTCCTGCATCTCACGCTGCGCCTCAGCCGTCTTTCCCTGCTTGCGATAGATTCCCGCCAGTCCGAAATGTGCCTGCGCGGCCAGAGAGCTTTGCTTCTCAATCGAAAGCAATTTAGTCCAAGCCTTCTCAGCCGCGGCAGCGTCGCCTTCGAGCGAAGCCGCTTTGCCCAGTAAATAAAGGGTCTCTGGCATATCAGGCATCAACCGGTCGGCGCGCAGAAGTTCTGCCCGTGCTTCTTGAACTTTTCCTTCTTCCAACAAGGCTTGGCCCAAACGGTATGCGGCTTCGGCATTTCCCGGTTGCAGTTTGACCTGGAGTCGAAATTGTTCTTCCGCCTTGGGCCATTGGAAAGCGCCGGCATAGACCTCGCCCAGAGCAAGGTGAGCTTCGGGCAGGCCGGGCCGCAATCGCAGCGCCTCGCGATATTCTTTCTCAGCGTCCGGCATGCGTCGCAACACGAAATAGTTTTCGGCCATCGCCTGATGCGCCCGTGCCGAGTCAGGATAGGCGGCCAGCAAAGTATCGATGGATTGCTTAGCGAGTAGACCGCTGGCGCGGCCAAGATAATAGAGAATATCGGAATCGTTCGGATGCGCCGCGAGGGCAGCTTGCAGATTGGCGACCGCCTCCGACAGTTGCCCGGTCTGAATTTGCGCAATTCCCAGCGCGGTTTTGTCAGGCGAGCGCTGCAAGTGAGGGATCGCCTCGCTGAAAAAACCCTGGGCGAGCAGCGCGTAGCCGAGCAACTGGTGAGCCGGCGCTGAATCGGAACTAAGGTCCAACGCATGCTTGAGAGGCGGGATCGCAGAGCCGTAATCGCCGCTCTCCATATAGGCTTGACCGAGGCTGATAAAACCATCGGCAAATGCGGGGTCAAGTTCGGTCACCTTCTTAAACTCCGCAACTGCCACATCGAACTTTCGTTCTTTGTCGGCTGTGATTCCGGCTTGCATGTGCTCAGCAGCCTGCGGCGACGCAATTTGCCACGCGAGCCAGAAAAATAAAAGAGCACGGATCACGGCTTCTCCGGTTCACGCACTTCCAGGAACCGATCGGCGTGAACATCATTCAGAGTCTGGTGGATCCCCGATGGCCAGATAACTTCCACATTTGCTTTTTCCGCCGTGCCGAGTCCGAAATGAAGGCGTTTGTCGCTCGAGGAAAGATAACTGCCGGCGGAGGTTGCAAATCGTGTCTGCCCATTCACCTGCACGCGGGCTCCAAATCCATCGCGGTTACTGTGAGTGCCGCGGAGAGTGATGACGAGCCAATGAAGTTTTCCACCGCGGTTTAGAAACACTTGAGGATGACCGCCGAGCGTGGTCATCACCACATCCTGCCATCCATCATTATTCAGGTCGCCGAAAGCCGCACCCCGTGCGGCTGCGGGAGTCGTGCTTCCGGAATCAACTCTCTCAAAGCGGCCATTGTGATTTATCGCTAAGAGCGGCAACTCAAGATAATGAAGAGAAGGATCGATTTGCTCCACGTTGTCCAGCACATGGCCCTGGGCGACGAACAAATCTTTCCAGCCGTCGTTGTCGAAATCTTCCAGGCCAACGCCCCATCCGGAACTCCCGCTGGAGAGCAGACCGAGGCCCGTCTCGAGACTACGGTAGCTGAACGATCCGCCGCCATCGTTGTGATAGACGCCGTAAATCTCTCGCGGAAGCTCTGTGACAATCACATCCGGCCGGCCGTCGTTGTCGTAATCTTGAAAGACAACTCCCATGCCGGAGAGCCTGCGTCCATCCTGAGAAAGAGCGGTGCCGGCTTCGAGACCAACTTCGCTGAAAGTTCCATTGCCGTTGTTGTGAAACAAGTACTGCTGCATGCCGTCGTTGGCGACAAAGATGTCGGTAAATCCATCGCCATCATAATCGGCAAACGCGACGCCCAACGCGCGCCCTTTTTTAGCGGCGATACCCGATTTCTGGCTCACGTCGGTAAATGTGCCGTCGCCGTTGTTGTGATAGAGAATGTTGGTCGTGGAAGGGAACTCCTCCGGCGGACAGTAAGTATGGTAGTTGCCTCCGCAATTCTTGCTGTGCCTGGTATCCCAATCCATGTAGCGAGTGACAAAGAGATCGAGTTTGCCGTCGTTATCGTAGTCCAAGAATCCTGCTGAAACCGACCAGCCGCCGCCGGCCACCCCGGCTTTAGCCGTCACGTCGGTGAAAGTACCATCGCCATTGTTGTGGTACAGAATATTTTTTCCATAGCTCGTGACATAGAGATCAGGGAAACCGTCGTTATCGTAGTCGCCCACGGCCACTCCCATGCCGTAATTTCCATCGCCGGCGTCGGCGAGACCGGCTTGCTGCGTGACGTCAGTGAAGCTTCCATCTTTATTCTGCCGGTAAAGCCGATTCCAGTAGCGCGGGTCGTGGCGGTCAAAATTCTCGGGCGTCTGCATCGGATCGGTTATACGTCCGCCATTCACCATAAAAATGTCGAGCAAGCCGTCATTGTTGTAATCGAGAAGAGCGACTCCACCTGGCATCGTTTCGATCAAATATTTCTTGGAAGTCGGGGAATTCTGCAGCGTGAAATCCAGACCGCGCGGCAGGACGACATCAAAAACCGGAGCCGGGGGCGTTGCCGCCTGCAACACTACGGTCAGGACACAGCATGCGCGAAACAAAGCGTTTATCAAACTCAGCTTCCTTCAGTCGTTCAGCATATCGCGGAAGTGGCGCCCTGTGGGCAAAGTTGCAGCGCTGCGACGGCTAGCGCCGCGTCGATTCCCGTTCCACGAGTCTCGGCGGAATCAAAATCGTCTTGGGCCGCATCGGGCGCTTCGAGGAGATCCGCGCAATCAGAAGTTCTGCGGCGAGCACTCCAATGCGGCAGGTTCCCTGATCAACCGTGGTGAGTGGAACCGCCAACACGTCGCAATATTGAACATTGCCCGCGCCGACCAGTGCAATATCGTCGGGCAGTTTCAGTCCTGCCTCCAAGATAGCTCTCATTGCGCCGATCGCTACCAGGTCGTTGTAACAGAAAACTCCGTCCGGAACGGGTGGAGTCTTTAACATCTTCCGCATGCCTTCATATCCGGTGGCGTCTCCATGGCCTCCGGCGACGATGTAGCTTGGAAGCACGCGCAAGCCGCTCCGGGCCAGTGCGCAGCGGTAACCTTCCAGTCGATCCACGGCGATGCCCATTTCAGGACCGCGCAAGTGGCCAATGCGGCTGCAGCCTCGCGCGATCAAATGCTCCGTCGCCAACCTGCCAATCGCGAGGTTATCGACCCCAACAAAACATGCCCGCAAACCTTCGACCGGGCGGTCAATCAGAACATAGGGAATCTTCCGCTGTTGCACGCGCTCGAACATGTCCAGACAGCGTAATGGCTGCGCGGAAGCGATAATTAATCCATCCACCTGCCGGGCCAACAGGCAATCGACTTCGCTCGTTTCCAGTTCCGGATCCTCCTCGAACGATGAGATCATCACGTGATAGCCATGAGGCCGCACCGTGTGTGCCACGGCGCGGGCAATTTCTGCAAAGAATGGATGCGCGAACTCCGGCAGCAGCAAGCCAATGGTGTAGGTGCGCCGTGTCACCAGGCTGCGAGCCACCCAGTTCATCTGATAATTCAGTTTCTTGGCATGCTGCAGTACTCGCTTGCGGGTAGCATCGCTGATCCGGCCTTGATTTCGCAGCACCTTCGAGACCGTCACGACCGACACCTTGAGGTCTCTCGCGATGTCCATCATGGTTGTGCGCATGCGCGGGAGAGCATACCACTGTTCAAGGGTTAACGATTAATCTAGTGCAAAACAATTATTTTATCCTTGACAACGGCCGCTCTGGTGTTCAAGAATCCACGCCACCGTTAGTTTGGGGAAATTTAGGAAATTCCTGTACCGGAAAGAGTGATTATGCCACGTCGCATAGTGTGGAGCCTGCTCGTCACCCTGGGCCTGATCGTATCTGCCTCCGTTTCTCTCTACAGCCAAAGCACCTACGGATCGGTGGCTGGGGCAGTCGCCGACACCTCCGGCGCCGCAATCACCGACGCTACCGTCACCCTGACAAACCTGGGCACGGCGGAGAAACGCACGCAACAAAGCGGTGCCGACGGGCTCTTCACCTTTGTGAACCTTTTCCCGGGCCAATATCGGATTGACGTGGAGAAGCAGGGATTCAAGCACTTCGTTCGCAACCCGGTCACGGTCCAGGTACAGCTGGACACCCATATCGATGCCGCAATGCAGGTTGGCGAAGTTAGCCAGGTAGTCGAAGTGACGTCGGAGACTCCGCTGCTGCAGGCCGAGACTTCCTCGCTTGGCCAAGTGGTGGATCAGCGAAAGGCTGACGAACTGCCCTTGAACGGACGAAATATTTTCAACTTAATCACAATTTCTCCTGCGGCGGTTGCTCAAGGAGGATCTGGTCAATCGCCGGTAGGCCAGAACCCGTTCAGTTGGGGCAACTACCAAATCGGAGGTTCGTTCGCAAATCAGGGCGCGGAATACCTAGATGGTCAACCCCTGAATATCGGCTACATCAATCTACCGATTATCATTCCGACGCAGGACTCCGTCGGCGAATTCAAAGTCCAATTCAGCAACCTGGGTGCTGAGTGGGGCAAGTTCTCCGGCGGCGTAGTCAACCTGAGTACGAAGTCCGGCACCAACAGCTGGCATGGCTCCGCCTATGAGTATTTCCGCAACAAAGTGCTGAACGCCAACGAATACTTCAACAAGAAATCAGAGTTGGCGGCCGGTCACGCCAACGAGGCCCCGCCCTGGACGCAGAACCAGTACGGATTCCAGGTAGGCGGCCCAGTTATAAAAGATAAGACATTCTTTTACGTCAGTTGGGAGCAATACCGGCAGCGCACGGGATCTCCTTTTACAACTACCGTTCCCGCGGCCGGGGAGCTGACTGGGGATTTCTCATCGCTTTGCACCCAAGCCGGGGGTACATTCAACGGCGCTGGCCTTTGCAGCGCGGCAGCCGGGCAGCTTTACGACCCATATAGTGCGACCGCGACAGGCGCACGCACACCCTACCCTAAGAACCAAATCCCCAGTTCGGAATTCAGCACTGCCACACAGGTGCTGTGGAAGAAGTATTTTCCGGCGGCGAATCAACCAGGCGATGTAAATAATTTCCTGAGTGCGGCACCGGCGGGCGGCAATACCAACGAGTTCGTGGCGCGCGGGGATCAGAACCTTGGGAGCAATACGCACCTATTCGGAAGATTTGCTTATTTCGGATTAACGGACTTGCCGGTCAATCCATTCGGAACCGGCCTCTGCCTCGATCGCTGCGCTGAGCTTTATCACACGAAGATGCTCGCTATCGGTGTGAACCATGCCTTTACACCAACCACTATCCTCGATGTGAATATTGCGGCTAGCCGGTTTGTCTATGGCAGGACTCCCATTCTTAACGGCTTCGATCTGACGACTCTGGGTTGGCCGTCCACTTACAACAGTCCACCAACCTCGATTCGAACTCCTCCGACCCCGGCGTTCCCGTTCCCTAACGACGTCGGAAAGTCGCAGGGCAACAGCGCCATCGGCGATCACAATACGCAGTACAACATCACGCCGGCGTTTACCCTGATTCGCGGCAAGCACACCATTCAGACCGGCGCTCAGGTTGAATGGGGATTGGATAACTATTTCCAGACAAACATCGCGAGCGGCGCCTTCGCGTTCGGCGGGAACTGGACGACTTCAACTGGAGGCACTGGCCTCGTCACCAATCCCAATTTTGCATTCGCGGACTTCCTGCTCGGCCTCTCGCAGAATGAGGGAAACTTCGTTAACCAGACGGAGGGCGTGGCTCAGGTTCCCGCCCTGACCAAAGGATCGCAGGTTTACCGTGCCTTGTTTGTGGACGACACATGGCACTTGACGCCTAAGTTAACTGTGAACCTGGGTCTTCGCTACGAACTGCAGGGGACTTGGTCTGACGCCTACGGTCGGCTCTCCTACTGGGATCCGCTGGCGACCAATGCAACAGCCAAAGGCTGCGGTGGCACGGCAGGAAGTCCATGCCCGGGCGATGCATTTCTTGTCGGAACAGGGCGCAACACCGGCAGCAACAACATCCCGATGGATAAGAAGGCATTCTCCCCACGGCTTGGCTTCGCTTACGCCTTGGATCAAAAAACTGTCATCCGCGGCGGGTACGGCATCTTCTACATTCCCAACTACGTCTCCTTCGGCCTCAACCCCGACAACGACTTCGTGAATCTTGCGAGCACGCCACTCCATGCTACGAACGACTCGTTCATCACTCCGGCTGCGATGCTGGATGGGGACAACTGCTCGTACCACTTTACCGGGGCCTCAGTGTTTCCGGTAAGAGGCCCAAACGCCTTTGGCTGCGCCCAGTCGGGCCCGTTCGGGAATTCTGGAATCCTCCCTCCGCCGGGACGTAATTTTTCGCCGTTGGCTTCTACTCTGGCTCCGTTTGCCGCCAACGTCTCGAGTTTTGCACTCTTTACCGCAAGCCCGAACTTGGCTCCGTATTACGGGGCCAGTGGTCACGGCAATCCACAGTGGGGCTACGTCCAACAATGGAACTTCGACATCCAGCGCCAGCTTCCCGCTGGTTTCTTCGCCGATGTGGCTTATGCGGGCTCGCACGGCGTTCATTTGGAGCAGTATCAGACCCAGGTTAACCAGCTTTCCGATACCTTGTGGTCTCAGGGTGCCGCACTCTCGGCGAAAGTTACCAACCCGATGGCCGGCACAAATCCCAATCCCTCGCTGAACGGCGCAACCGTCGTGGCCGGTCAGCTGGAGCGGCCCTATCCGGAATACAACCAAGTACAGTTGGCCGGGTTCGGATGCTGCAGCAGCACTTACAACTCCCTGCAAGCTACAGTAACTCGCCGGTTTCAGGGCGGTGGGACGCTGCTGGTTGCTTACACCAATGCCAAGCTCCTAAGCAATACCGACACTCTGACGAGTTGGCTAGAAGGGCCAACTGGTGGGGTTCCCGGCGTGCAGGACTGGAACAATCTCAAAGGGGAAAAGTCGCTTTCCGCGCAGGATGTTTCGCAACGCTTGGTGATCAGCTACGTCCTCGATCTGCCCTTCGGCCGCGGAAAGGCGTATGCAAATAACATGAGCGGGTTCGCGAACGGCGCAATTTCCGGTTGGGGAGTCGATGGCATTACCACGTTCCAACGCGGCTTCCCGCTGAAAATTAGCTACTCGGGCACGACCGCACTGGAAGCTGCGAACCTTGGAGTCTCAAACATCCGGCCTGACGTTGTTCCCGGATGCGACAAGAAAGCCGGTGGCGGCCACATTACGAATTGGTTTAACACGGCTTGCTTCGTGAGCCCGCCGGATTTTGGTCCGGGCACGGAAGCGCGTGTCGATCCCACACTTCGTGGACCGGGAATCGACAATTTTGACTTCGCTGTCTTCAAGAGAACTCAGGTCACTGAGAGGTTGGGCATCGAGTTCCGTACGGAGTTCTTCAACCTGTTCAACCATCCGTACTTCTCAATGCCGGCGACCGGGTGCGCCGCTGCCTCAGGCGGACTCGCCTGCGCTGGAGCTGGAGGCGCATTCGGCGTGATCAACTCAACAATTCAAGGCGGTGTCGCCTCGCCAGAACGCCTGATTCAGTTTGCTCTAAAAGTCGTGTTTTAAAAAACCTCTGGGCCAGGAATATCGCTCCTGGCCCGGATACAATTTACGATGCGGACTCTACATGCTGGCCAGTGATGGCCAGCATTAGTTTTTCTGAATCGTCTTTTAATTATGAGAACCCTCCACACTATCGACTACTCTGAAGCGCAGCGCGCTGTCGACCTTATCGTTGAGAAGGCTTCGCAGATGCAGAAGGCGGCCGCGATCGCGGTTGCTGATGCGCATGGGGACCTTATTTATTTTGTGCGCATGGATGGGGCTCCCGTTTCATCCATCCACATTGCTATGAATAAAGCCTGGACGGCGGCCCGCGAGCGCAAACCCACTAAAGAAATCGGAGATAAGGTGAAGCATCCAGAAAAGGGTCATGACATTGCCTACTACGGCGATCCGAAATATGTCGGATGGGGTGGCGGGCTTCCGATCTCGAAGAATGGTGAAGTAGTCGGGGCGATCGCGGTCAGCGGGCTCTCGTCGAACGAAGACATCGCTTTGGCCACGCTGGGAGTCGATCTGATCGCTGGCTCATAACCAGACTTGCTGGCGACGTCATTTTTCGAAGTGTAATCGTCTTTCGGAAGATTCGGCGCTCAGGTTCGAGAAGATCGTTGGCGCACTGTTGGCGAAGAGTATCTCTGCCTTGGCTGGCGCCAGTCCTCCGAGGCATTGGCGAGCGCCTTCATCTCCTGGCGGGATTTCCTCATTTCCAGCGCTTGCAGTGATTGGTTGATCTTCTGTTGCATCTCCCGCAGATAGGCTTCTTGCTTAGCTAATAGCTGGGATTGCGCGGCGTCGGGCGTTTCTGCGGGTTCGGTCTGCACCGAGCAAAATTCCAATCCAAAACAAAAGCCCGAGCGATGGCGAATCACGCCGGCCACACGGATCCTGCCCGAGGTTTGGAACTGGACTTCCATCATCTCCCCGGGCTGCAGGTTGACGCCACCGTAGAGTTCCATGCCCGAGCGGCTTAATTCAGAAACCAAACCCGGCACAATTATATTTTTAGCCTCCGGGTTTGCCGCGATGAGGACGGGCAGATGCACATGGTATCGAGGCCATCGGCGAGTGTTAGTTTTGTTCATATCTGAAGTAGATTCGATCAAACACGAACTAGTTGAGCAAGCCGGGGTGCAGCAAGTAGGCCGCAGTGGCCAGACCGAGTGTAAGCAGAGTAAAAGCTCCGGCCAGCTTGGCCCGCCAGGGGCGCGCCTCGTCCTGGGGCGCCGACGCAGCCCGTAGTTTTTCAATCCAAACCTGCTCGAATTGGTTCTGAGTCGATTGCTCCCAGATGAGCGCACCGAGGCGACGGTGATCATCGGCCGCGAGCGAAACGAAGCGGAACGGTTGCAATATATGGTTGACCGGGCACAGCATCTCTGCACCTCCCAGCACCGCCCCGCCACCGGTCAGGAACATCAACTTGACTTGCGATCCCTGGACGATTGGTTGAGGGACCGCAAGCAGGCCCCCGGTGAGAGAAACTACCTGGAGGTTAGCCCCAAGGCGTTGTCCATTGGGCAGCCGCAGCACGGCCGGAGTCTTGCCTTCAAGATGAGCGCGCGGGACGCGCCACGGCGGCCGGGTTTGGGGGAGGCTACCCATACTGTGCCATCAGTATGTGGCCTAAGAGGTTACTAATAGAAGATTACGTAAGTGCCAGTCGAGGTGTGGTTACGCTCTCCGGCCAGGATCGAGTTTCATTGGGGGCCAAACGGAATCTGGAGCAAAGGGAGAGACTCCGCTGCCGACGCGGAGTCTTTCCGCAGAGATTGCCACTTGGCTATGCCACGCCTCGCGCCTTCGCCGGGGCGTTAATATTGACAGGTTGCAGCACCTTGTTCGAATTCCTAACGGCGCGCGCGGCAAGAGGCTTCAACCACAGCAATGCCATGAACGCAGCAATCAGGTCGCAGACAATCATCGCCCAGAAAACCTTATTCCAGGAGCCGGTCTTGGCAAACAACCATGCGGCGCCGGGTCCGGCAAACGCCGCCGCCGCTCCCTTAGCCGTGTAGACAATTCCATAGTTGGTCGTCGCCCACTTGTTTCCGTAGAGGTCTCCAGTGATGGAGGGGAACAACGAGAAAATGTTGCCCCAGGCAAAGAAGCACAGGCCGGAGAGTGCCACGAACCAGACGGGATGGCTGATCAGTTGGAGCAGAGCAAACACGGCGATTGCCTCCAGGATGAAGGAGACAAAGATGGCATTTTCCCGGCCGATGTGGTCCGAAACCCATCCCCAAAAAGGACGCGTCAACCCATTCAGCAATCGGTCGACCGTAATAGCCAGTACCAGCGCAGTCATGCCCCAAATAATCACGACCTTATCCACATGATACGAAGAAGCCATGGGATTGAGTTGCGCAGTAACCACCAAACCGCCGAAAGCTAACATCACCATCATCACGTAGATGAGGTAGAAAGACGGCTGGCGCAGCATCTCTAACGGAGTCATGTCGACGGACGAGGTGTTAATTTTGGCTTTGATCTTCGCTTCTTTCACTTTCCAGTTGGGCGGCGTCCATCCCATCGGCGGCTTGGCCAAAAAGAGCGAACAAGCCAGCACCACAATACCCTGAACAAATCCCCAGAAGATAAACGTGTGCTGATAACCCGAGACTTTCAGCATGTCGGCAATGGGAGCGATCGTAGTCGCGGTGCCGATACCGAAAGCTCCGGCGGTCAGGCCAACGCAGAGCCCGCGATGATCCGGAAACCACTTCAAGGCGTTTCCAATCGCTCCGCCGTAGACGACACCAGCGCCGACGCCGCCCACGCCATACCAAAAGTACAGCGAGTTGATGGTCTCGGCGCGGCCCGATCCGATCCATCCCAACCCGACCAAGATCGAGCCCAGACCGAGCATGAGCCGAGGTCCGATCAGATCTACCAGATATCCCTCGAAGGGTACGAGCCAGGTTTCGAGGAGCACGAACAAAGTAAAGGTCCACTGGACAGCGACCAACGACACGTGCAAATGCGCTTGGATCGGTTTGGTAAAAAGTGTCCAGGCATATTGCAGGTTCGCGATCGCCATCATCGCGATGATGCCGGCGACGAGTTGAATCCAACGATTGGGAATTCGCGAGGTATGAATCAGGGCGCTTGGGGTTAACGAACTTTCGGAAGAACTCATAGGTTTCACCTCATCGCGGAGCGTAAAACGCGTAACGCAAATTACCAGAACGCCAACCGGTTCGTCGCCGATGTGTGTACAGATGTGTTGTACACTGGTACGGTTATCGAACCACTTGCGGGAGGCACTTTATCACTCTCCCTATCCGGTGTCAAGGGTTGGAATATGGTTAATTTAGGACACCGCCTCGAACGTTAGAGGCACCACCAGCTCCCTG
>DAIUEW010000078.1:0-18066 GCA_036844925.1 Candidatus Sulfotelmatobacter sp. | reverse complement strand
CCCATCCCTGAAAATTGTTGACTGCTGGATCGGCGGAGGCTTCGAAGATTTCGTGGGCGATCACGACTTGCTCCTGGTCCGCCGGGACGACCGCCCAGAAAGCCGAGGTCGACTGCGAGGCGTGGAAGCCCCCGCATCCGTTGCACCCAGTGACGCTGAAACCGTGGGCGGGGAAGACCACGATCAGCGTATTTGAACCGAAAGCCGGAAGGTTTCCAGTCTTTTGATTGGCGTGAATGATATTGAGCACAGCGGCGCGAGTCAGAACTGCAGGTTTCGCGGACGGGCTCGCCGTGGCTGCCGATGCCACCGTGACCTGATCCACACCGTACTGTTTCGTCATGGGCTGCTCGCCGCCGGGTTCACCCGCCCCCGACATGTACGCTGCAAGATTCACGACATAGGTCTGCTGAGCAGTGATTTCCGTTGTGGACCAATTCCCGTAGTACAGAGGGTAAATCTCGAACGTTTGCAGGAACGGTCCGCCGTGATACTGAAGCGGCGTTGTAGACGAGACGGCCCGGGGTGCAAGCACACCCAGGATGCCGATCAGAAGCGCTACCGAGAGACTTGCGACTTTGCGCATCTCAACTCTCCTTCGAACCCCCATTGTCGTTTTCATTTTGACTCTCCCTAAGTGATTTGTTTCCTGGTGAATCCTTCTACTCGACTCGCTGGTCGCGTGACTACTATTTCCCCGGCAATGTGCCTTTGATCACGCGGGCCCTGGGCTCCCTGCTTTCCCCGCTCGCCAACTGCAGCAAGGACTCCACACAAATGTGCGGTGTGCCGTCAGAGGTAGCGGGCATATGCAAGTCCGACAACGCTGCACCATGCGTCAAGTCCACCCGCAGTAGTTTGGCAAGCAGAGACGCAGTTTGCGGGGTGACGACCGCCACCTCGGTGTCGCACTGCTGGCACCACGTTCGGCCCATCCCGGTGGCGTGAATCTCCACTCGGCGGTCGGTCTGGATGGTGATCTCGATTTCTCTCGACCTTGGCATCGCCTTGTCCTTTATTTGGTCGTGTTCTCGTGTTAAATTCGGAGCCACTTTGCCGGGGCTGTCTGGCCCAACCGCCTCGACGTGCGGCAGAATGCCCTGGTGGACGGACCAAAGTCCTCAAGAATGGTTCAAAAAGTTCTCAAGAATGACTCAATGCGGCTATGAGCATGGAAGATAAGAACTTCTACGAGTTCGGCCCCTTCCGGATTGACCTCGAGGAAAGGCAGTTGCTGCGCGGGCAGGACACAATTCCGCTTACTCCTAAGGCTTTTGAGACACTTTTGATCCTGATTCGCAGCAGTCAGCGGGTCGTCCTGAAAGACGACTTGATGAAAGCCCTGTGGCCCGACAGCTTTGTCGAGGAATCAAACCTCACCCAAAACATCTTCGTGCTAAGGAAGGCCTTGGGGGAGAGTGCGCAGGGCGCCCGCTATATAGCGACGGTTCCGGGAAGAGGCTACCGTTTCACGGAAAAGGTTCGGGACGTAACGGACAAGCCGACCAGGCTTGTCTTCGAGAGTCGCTCCATCCAGAGGGTGGCCATTAGCGAAAGCAAGCCGCCGCGCAATCTCCTGAGGGTGAGTTTGATGGCGATTGTGCTTGCGGGCCTGGTTGGGATTCTCCTTTTTTACGTCGTGCACAAACGCCAGTTGCATAGCAGTCGCGAGACAGCTTCCTCTTTGGCAGTTCAGAATACAAAGTCTCGCCGCTCAGTCGCCGTTCTCGGCTTCCGCAATCTTTCCGGAAACCCCGTCAAAGCATGGCTATCCACGGCGCTCGCAGAAATGGTCAGCACCGAACTGGCTGCAGGAGAAAAGCTTCGCTTGATCTCAGGCGAGGACGTCGCCCATGCCAAGCTCGATCTCGCACTTGCCGACACTGGAACTTTCTCCAAAGACACGCTGGCGAGTATGCGTAAGCACATGGGCAGCGATCTGGTTGTGACCGGTTCCTACACGGTCCTCAGCGGGAAGTCCAACGAAAGCATTCGCCTTGACCTGCGAGTTCAAAATGCATCCGCCGGAGAGATGGTCGCCGAGGTCGCGGCCACGGGAGCCGAAAGTGACCTCTTTGATCTGGTCTCCCAAGCCGGAGCGCGCCTGCGGACAAAACTGGGCGTGGAAGCGGTGTCTTCGTCCGACGCCGTGAGCATAAGAGCGTCGTTGCCGGATAACCCGGATGCCGCGCGCTTGTACGCCGAGGGTCTCGCGAAATTCCGGGTCTACGAATTTTTGGCGGCGCGCGATCTGCTGCAGCAGGCTGTGGTGGCCGATCCGAAATACCCCTTGTCGCATGCGGCCCTTGCAAGTGCGTGGACTGCGCTGGGCTACAACGCCAAGGCGAAGGCGGAGGCCGCCAAGGCCTTCCAATTATCGGGCAAGCTCAGATACGAGGAGCGGCTGGTGGTGGAAGGGCGTTATCGCAGCACCACTCTCGACTATGCCAAAGCCATCGAGGTCTATCGCACCCTGTCCAGCCTGTTTCCCGACAACCTCGATTATGGGTTGAGCCTGGCCGACGCACAGTTGAACGCCGGCAAGCCGGCCGATTCACTGGCTACACTGGAAACTTTGCAAAAACTGCCCGCGCCGGCGGGCGCCGATCCTGGAATCGACTTGCGACTGGCCTCAGCCCTGTCAGATTCCGACCATGCCAAAGCACTCGCCGCCGACGAGCAAGCCATAAAGAAGGGACTCGCCTCCGGTGCGAAATTGCTGGTTGCACGGGCTAACGGAAACAAGTGCATTAACCTCGTCGCCATCGGAAAAATTAATGAAGGTATCGCGGCTTGCCAGGAGGCCCAACATCTCTATGCCGCGGCCGGCGATCAAAACGGAGTAGGGAAAATACTGAACGACATCGGCTATGCCAAGGTTCAGCAGGGAAACCTTGCCGAGACCGAGCAGTTGTGGCAGAAGGCGGCGCAAACTTTTCGCTCCGTTGGCAACGCTGGCAATGCCGCCGCCAGCCTGGCCAATTTTGCGGCTGTCGTCTACGCCGAGGGGAATCTCGCAAAAGCGAAAGATCTTCTCCGCGAGGCCCTTCCCAGATACCACAAGGTTGAGGATAGCGAAGGCGAAGCTCTAACCCTGATCAATCTTGGTCAACTGCAGGCCGACCAGGCAGACTTGAGCGTCGCCGTCGCCACCTATCGGCAGGCCCTCGAACTGGCACAACGGATCGATGATAAGCACGCCGTGGGATACGTGCTGGCCGGACTCGGTCAGCCTCTCCTCCAGCAGGGAGACCTGGTGGGGGCCCAGAAAGCCTTCGAGCAGTCCCTCGCGATTCGCAACGAACTGGGCGAAAAGCCAACGGCGGCGGAGTCTCGCACCTATCTGGCCGAGGAATCTATCGAGGAGGGGCACGCCACTGCCGCCGAAACGTCGGCCCGTGAGGCCATGATGGAGTTTCGCAGCGAGCAACAAGCCGACGATGAGCTGACTGCGGCCGCAGTCCTGATCGAGGCATTGCTGGCGCAAGGCAAAGGGGCGGACGCCGAAACCGCGGCCGATGCCGAAGCCGAAATCGCAGCGAAGAACCAGAATCGGCCTGTTAGTATAAAGTTCGCCAACGCCTCCGCTCGCGCCTTGGCCGCATCGGGCAAACTCGCGGAGGCTAAGTCGAATCTCGAAGCCATCTTGAAGAGCGAGATCAAACAAGGTTTTCTTGCCGATGAATTCGAAACTCGTCTCGCACTCGCTGAAATCGAGATGAAATCAGGACACGCGGCAGCCGCCCAAGCTTCACTCGCGGCCCTCAAGCGCGATGCTCAGGCGCTGGGCCTGGGTCTGATTGTCCGAAAAGCTGGGGAATTGCAACGGTCTGCGCCGGGCAAGACATAAGATTCAAACTGGGAATTCCGGTCCGCTTCCTCCGGATTGGTCCCGACAAACGGGCCTGTGGGAAGTCGGCACGGGAAGCTGCTGTGCTGCTGCCAGCGAACGGCGCCACGGCGATGAAAAGTCTCTCGTGTTGCTCTCGTGTTAAGTCACGACTCAGTGGTGGCCCGCACGAATACTGGGTCTGAAATACGCATTTGACGCGCCTCCACGAGTGTAAGCTGTTGATACTGTAGGAGGATTTGCAAATTACGAATCGGCAGCTCTATGAGCATTATGACACCATTGCAGACTCAGCGAGTCCCTTCTGATCCTCTCATTCATAGGTAGTCGAACAGTGTCATGAAACCGAAATCCATGTGCAACTGCCGGTGGCAGTGGAATAGCGTCAGTCCTGGATTGTCGGCCATAAAATCGATTTCGGCCTCCTGGTCGCCGCCCAGCATGACCACATCTTTCAGGATTCCGCATGTGGTCGTTCCCGCCAACCTCGTAAGTTCAAAGCTGTGCCGGTGAAGATGGATGGGATGTATGTCATCGCTAGCGTTACGCATACGAATTCGATAGCGCTTTCCTTGGTTCAAGTGAAACGAGGCTGGCATTGCCTCGCCGCTCATCGGGTAAGCCATTCCATTGATCGTCCATCGGTTGAAGCCCTCTTCGGCAGCATTGTCCTTCACACTTCGAACCGTCGATCGTGAAATTGCTATGCAGCTCAACCATGGTGTGTGCTGGGTCGACTAGGTCGGATCCATACACCTGGATTTCGCAGTTGACTTGGGCACTGGTTAGGGGTGCAGCGAGGATAACCGTCAGCAAGACAAGCACTAGAAGGGAAGCGTGCGCAATAGCATCAGCCCCCGCTGCCATGCGAAGTCCGTAACTCACTGGCCACTTAAACTCACAACGTCGCATGAGGAAGATTATCAGCTACATAATGAATTCGACGTGGCGAACAAATGACAAGTTGTTCATGTTCCCTGAGGCGGACCACGAAGTTGCATCAATTGAAGAATGCGGAGGCGCTTGTCGTCCTCACCCGTTGCTATGGTCTGCCGTGCGCTGATCTCTGTTAATTTCCTAGTTGGAGGCGTGGCGGCGACTGGTCAGGAACCGGCAACGCTTCCGGATGCGCCGAGCGCAAGTCAGACCCAACCGGGTGCATCAAGCGTTGTGCAAGGCAAGCAAAGAAATCTACCGAGTAAGAATCATATCCTTTGGATCATCCCTAACTATCGCTCGGACGAAAACCCGGCAGAAATCAAACCGTTAATGCCTCTCGAAAAGATGAAAGTTGCGTTAGACGACTCTTTCGATCCGTCGGCATTTCTGGTTGCCGGTATCTTTGCTGGACTATCCATGACGCAGAAGCAGTACAGCTCGTTCGGAACAGGAGCGCCGGGATTTGGCAAATACTACGGAGGAGCATTCGCGGATCAGGCAATTGGCAACATCATGACCGAAGGTTTGTTTCCAGTCGCTCTGCACCAGGACCCTCGTTACTTCGTCAAAGGCACGGGTGGATTTTGGAAGCGAACTGGATACGCGATAAGCCGGGAAGTTATTACTCGGGGCGATGACGGCCGCAACCACTTCAACACGTCGGAACTGGCCGGAAATGCTGCGGCCGCAGGCATTTCCAACCTTTACTACCCGGCCGCGGATCGATCACTTGGAAATACCGCGAATAAGTGGGGCCAGCAAATAGCACTGGATACATTCTTCAACGTAGCAAAAGAGTTCTGGCCCGACGTGCGCAACAGACTGTTCAGGCACTGAGCTCCCGAGAACTGACACCTTGGTTAATGCTCAGGCGCAACGGAGAGTCAGAGAGGACAAAACTGACGATGCCACGAAGAAGCCCGATCTGCACTGAGAAATCACAGTTGTACGCAACAAGCACTGAGTTCTGCAGGGCGTTCAAAGAGAATATGGATAATATGCATTTGCTTTCATTTTTGCTGACGGCCGATCTCACAATGGCTGAGGAATGTTTCGTCTGCGGCTTGGAAGATTGCGTCAAAGGAAGCCACGTATTTCGAAACTGGGCACGATCCTGGGCTCGGCGGACGATCATCCAGAATGCGGTTCGTCTGTTCGCTCCCCGTGCGAACCAGCCTGCCGTCATAGCGGCACCAACTGAGACTGTGAATCGCAGGTTTGGGCGAACGCCGGAGGCCGCTGCTGCAATTGCGAGCATTCTTGGACTTGAAGACTTCGAGCGCTTTGTCTTCGTGATGTCCGTCCTTGAAAAATACTCGGATCAGGATTGTTCCGTCCTCCTCGGCTGCTCGCGCCAGGATGTGCGGGAGGCAAGAACGCGGGCGCTACAGAACGTCGCAGAGTCGGTGGTGTCACGTCGCAACAGTTTCGAGGACGTGGACGGGAAGCGACAAAGTTATCACCGCACCGCTTCCTGCTCGATCTGAGATCCTAGCCGCACCGCCGTGCGCCTGGGCAACTGCATCCACAAACGCCAGTCCGAGACCGTGACCGGGAGAATGTTTTCCCTTTACGAATCGCTTGAAAGCCTGGCTACTGATATCAGGCGGGAATCCCGGCCCGTTATCTTCTATCACCAGCTCCGCTGACCCATCATGCGACCGGAGTCGAATGTTTACCCGGCATCCCGATGGCAAATGAGTCAATTCGTTTTCAAGCAGATTGCTAACTGCACGATTCAGCAGCATCACGTCCGCATCCACGACGACATGCTCTTCGAGATTAGCCGTGACTTCGTGATGTCGCTCTGCCATTGCCGGCTGGTAAATATCAACTAGTTGTCGCACAACATCGGAGAAGTCAACTGGGCGGCGGTCCAGGTGAAGGGCGCCGGCCTCCGCTTCGGCAAGATCGAGCGTGGTGTTTAGCAACTGCGAGAGCCTGTCTAGGCCCTCGATTGCTTCTCCCACCGAGTCGCGCCAATTCTCGTTCCCTTCATCGCACAACGCGGATTCAAGCGTTCCACGAATCAAGGTTACCGGACTTTTGAGGTCGTGCGCGACGGCACCGGTGACGGTGCGAAGCTGGTTCACCGAGGACTGCAGCCGGTCCAACATGCGATTAAGAGTCTTAGCCAACCGCGAGATTTCATCCGAATTCACTGGCTCAGGCAATCGCTCTTCTAAGTCTTCGGTGCCAATTCGCGCGACAGTCTCGGTAATGCGTTCAACGCGGAGCAGAGTACGACGGGCGCTCCAATACGAGATCAGGAAGCCGAGCACGAACATGCCGCCCCACACCATGAGAAAACGACGGGCCAGTCGGTGCAGCATACGCGTTGCACCACGATCTGAGAGTCCTAGATAAACAGTCCTTCCACTTTGTTGCTTGACAACGACCCTAAACGTTTCCCGCAAACCATCCACCGCGATGGACTTTGGAGCCCCTGGAACCAGCTTCGAACGCTGAATCGCTGTGACAAAAGCATCCTCGGAGCTTGGGCCGACCCACAACAGGCCTTCGCTATTACTAGGATCTGTCGCAAGGAAGAAGACAGAGTTCAGCCTTTCCCCGCGGGCGTTGCGCTCATCCGGCACTTCCTGAGTAGCAAGTTCGGCCACTTCTCGAACTATCCGCTTGTAAAGGTGATCGCTTGGAGTATCGGCCGAGACTTGAGCTAAAGTCTCAGCTTCGCCTGTAAGCCAAGTGTCGCTTCGCTCCCGGAGACCTTGAGCGACAAGAAAATACACTATGGAGAAAGCAATGGCGGTTCCGAGCGCGAACGCCAGAGTTGTCCAAATCGAAATCCGCCAAGCGGCGGTAGCACGTGGTTCCTTAGGCATATTTGAGAACGTAGCCAACACCACGAATCGTGTGAATCAGTGGTCGCGGCGTGTCATGATCCACTTTGCTGCGCAGACGATAAATATGGACATCCACGACGTTGGTTGCGGGATCAATCCGCATCCGCCAAACGTGGTCCAGAATCATGGTGCGAGTAACCACCCGGCCTTCATTCCGGCACAGATACTCCAGCAGAGCAAACTCCTGCGGGGTCAATTGAAGCAATTGCTCGCCCCTTCGTGCTTCACGACGCACCAGGTCAAGCTGCAGGTCGGCAGCTTGCAAACGCATCGATTCATTCTGCGGAACCGCGGACCTGCGAAGCAGATTTCTCAGCCTCGCCAGCAGCTCCGGCAGCGCGAATGGCTTCGTGAGGTAGTCGTCTCCGCCTTGCTCCAATCCTTTGACCCGCTCGTCGACGGAACGGCGGGCGGACAGGATTAAAACTGGCGCTGAACTTCCTTGGGCGCGGCAGCGGGCAATCAAGTCCAATCCATCCAGGTCTGGAAGTCCAAGATCGATGATGAAGGCATCGTGAATACCTTCCAAGGCCATTGCTTCCCCGGCTCTCGCGGTACTGGCCGCGTCCACCAGGTATCCGGCCTCCACCAGTGCTCGTTTCAAGAACTGCTGAATGGATACATCATCTTCTACCAGGAGCAATCGCATAGGAGCTTCCCGACAGTCCAAGACTTTACACCTCCAAGTGGGATGCAGGAAACTCCTTAAGCGTTTGAAACTCCTCTCGATCCAGGCCCAATCCTCTGAAAAGAGCTGCTTGAAATATCCTCCCGTAAGAAACTGGGTGAGGGTTCACTCGTCGGCTCACTGCGGACGCCACGTCATATCCACGCGCACTGGAATTTCGTTCTTGACTGGCATCGTCAGCAGCGAGGGCGGGTCGATCTTGAAGTCGGCGAGTGTGGCCGGAATTGTCCCCGTGAGGTGAGTCTCGCCGCCTCGTGTCTCCAGTTTGAAGGGAACTTGCTTGTACTGGGCAGTCTGGCCAGCGAACTGAACCTCCAAGTCGGTGTTGATCGTCGCCGATGCCGCGGCCGATTCGGGCAGGCGAGTGCGAACTGTGACTATGGGAAACTCCGCGCCGCGCGTGACCTGCAGCATGTGAAGATCGCGGTTGCTGTCTCCGGAATCAAACGACTTGACGGGTACTGCGATCAAGAACTCGCATTGGCCCGCGTGGCAAACGCCTTTTCCTTTCGCCGCATGGCTCACACCCTCGCTCTGATGCAGGGGGTGCGATACGTGGTAAGTGAGAGTGCTTTCTTGAAGGATCCATTGACCATCGGCTCCAGCAAACGAGGGGAGAGTTACAAGAAGAAAAGCAATCAGTATTTTCTTATTCATAAACTGTGCTTAGAACTTCACCGAAACCGAGAGAAGAGCAGCGCCGAATGCCCCGGCCGTAACGATCGCCACCGGGCCATGCGCCTGCGCGATCCCATGGACTCTTTCCCCCTTGTTTTTTTGATCGAAAGCCATAATTCCCAGGATGGGCGTAGCGATCATGCCGGGGCCATGGATCCAAGCCATGACCTTGTGGAACCGGATCGGGCCGCGGGTTTCGGTTCCCGGCACTCTGGGCGCGCGGATTGCGTAATACGCGGTAATGAAATACAAATCTCCCGTCAGCCCGCCAAGAGCCGTATGCAGATCACGCGAGGTTGTACTCGTGTTCTTGCCTCCGGCGTTGAGGGAGGTGACGACGGTGGCAATCAACGGAATGGTCGTGATCAAACCCATCCGTTGATGGATCTTCAGCATGTGTGTCCGTTTATCGAGCAACGCCTGCTCCTGTGGGTTTCCCTGAGTCTGCTCTGGAGAAAGACCTAGATCCGAAAGCGAAGGTGCTGTCGTGCTGCTGGACGGGGCGTTCGGTAAATTATCCTGTTGCGCTGGCGTTGGTTTGGTAGTCGGCTCGGGGGCATCCAGCTTCTCGTCCAGAACCGCCGTCTCGGTCCCACTGACTGTTACGGAGGGAATCTCCAACGTCTTGAAACCTGATGCCTCAAACTTCAGCCGGTAGTTGCCCGGCGGCAGACCGTCAAACTTATAAGCGCCATCCGTCGCTGTGGTCGCGCTTCGTGTTTGACCATTGTCTACACTTGTCGCCGTCACGATAGCATTCGCAACCGCATTACCAGACGCATCGATAACCCTGCCCGTCAATGTTCCAATTCCAGCCGTTTGACCCATAAGAAACGGAGCGAACGTAACCGACAAACAAACCAACAAAACGAGGCCAGCGACACCACTATGCCGCCTTCGAAAGATCTTCCTCAACATCCTTCACCTCACCCTTTCCGATAATGCTAATGACCTCATGTCGTTAGAGAGCCACGAAAAATACGATATGTCCGCAACATTACCGTGCCTTTTCCGAGAGATGACAATTTGTTCATCTATCAACTATCTGCGCATTTCCGGTCCCAACTGCGACTATGATTTCACCAAGATTGCCGCCCGAATCGAGGTGTCCAGGTGAAATGTTGCCGTCAAATAATTCAGGCGGTCCTTCTGATATTCATATGTTCTGCATTGCTCTTGGGCCAAACCCTTAGGTCCAGACCCGCACAACCTACTGAACAACCGTCTAGCTCGATTCCGTTGCCGATACCGCTTAGTTCCATTCCTTTGACAGTTGCGCGAGGTACCCCACTGAAGGTGGCGCTGGATTCGGAGGTGCGGGTTCGCAACGTGGGGCAATCGATCCATGGCAAAACAGTGGAGCCGGTGTATGCATTCGATAAGCTGCTGATTCCGGCGGGGACATTGGTTAACGGGAAAGTGTCGACGATCGACGCTGTACTGGGGAAAACTCGACTGCTGGATGCGACGGATGGGAATTTCTCTCCGGCACGGCAGGTTCACGTCGAGTTTGATGAGTTGGTGATGGCCGACGGGAGACATGTTGCGCTGCAAACTGTGGCGTCTCCGGCGCCGGACGGAGTTCTTCGGTTTGTCTCGGCGAATGAGAAGGCGGAGAAGCAAAACAAAGTGGAGGATGCGGCGTCGAAAAAAATGGGCGCGACACGGCAGGAGATTCGGCGGCAATGGAACGATTTACAGAAGCAAATCCACGAGCCGGGAAAGATGCACAAGCTGAAACGGATTGCCCTGGCGCAGCTACCGGTGCATTCGCAATACATTGATGCGGGAACGACTTTCAACGCGGACCTACTGCAGCCGCTGGATTTTGGGACGGAGGCGTTGAAGCCGGAAACGTTGACTAACATCGGAGCACCACCTCCGAATGGAAGCGTTGTGCGTGCGCGGCTGGTCACACCTCTGAATTCGTCGACGGCAAAGTATGGAGACCCAGTGGAGGCGCTGATCACGGCGCCGCTAGTGATGTCGGATCATCTGATCCTGCCCGAGGGAAGCGTGATTAAAGGTTCGGTGGTACAGGCGCAGCCCGCGCGGCGGCTGGGACGGAACGGGCAGTTGCGAATCCTGTTTCATCAGGTTGCGCCGCCGAACGGACTGGAGCAAAAAGTCGAGACAAATCTGGAGGGCGTGGCCGTCGCAAAAGACGAGCACCTGAAGCTCGACGCCGAAGGTGGAGCTCAGGTGACGACGCCGCGAACGCGGTATTTGACGACAGGCATTCAGGTGATGCTCGCAGCTACACAAGCTGCCCCGGATCGCGATGCGGGACAAGGGAATCTGAGCGTGGGAGAAGCGGGAAGCAGCGCAGCCAACGGAGCGTCGGGATTCCGGTTTGTGGGAATGATTGTGGGATTGGTGGCGCATTCGCGCGTAGTGTCGGCGGGATTTGGTTCCTATGGAGCCGCGATGTCGATCTATTACCACTTTCTGGCGCGAGGACGCGATGTGGTCTATCCGAAAGACATGGCCATGGTGATCGGGCTAGGAACTCGCGATAGCAAGTCAACGAATGCCGCCGGACCGTCTGCGCGGTGTTCGGCGACCGCATCGAGCGCCTATGAATCCAGTGCAATATGTCGCTGATGCCGATTCGGGCTTTACATCGGTATGGCTGCGCTCTGAAATGGCGCTCTTGGTTCTATTGGAATGCGTTTGTTTGGGACCGGCGGCTGCGCAACGGCGAGTAACCCAATCGATCGTCATAGTTTTGTCAGTCGTCGATGACAAATCCCAGGCCGTTCCACAGGCGCGGATCGAAATCCGTGCCGAAGGCCAGCTTCTGGCTACTGAATTGACCGATGCTGCCGGGAGAGCGACAGCCACTCTTCAAGGACCGGCCGGCCTACAGCTCACCGTCAGCAAACAAGGCTACCTTGCGACAAGCACTGTCTTGGAGACAAAAACAAATACAGCGCCTTTGGAAGTCGAAGTTGTTCTTTCGAAGGCCGAGCCGAGTCAACAGAGCGTAGAGGTTCACGGTACGTCTTCAAATCCAGTCGTCGAGCAGTCCAGCAGTCAGGCGACAATAGAGCCGGCACAAGCTCAAGAAACACCGGGCCGGCGACTCTGGCAGATGCATTACCCCTGGTTCCCGGTGTTGTTCGTGCTAGCGACGGCAGTGTGAGAATCGCAGGTTACGGAGAAAATCACAGTGCTCTCCTGGTCAACTCCGTAGACGTAACCGATCCAGCTACGGGTGCGTTCGGGCTGACTGTGCCCATCGACAGTGTCCAGACCGTCTCGCTCTCCGAGATGCCGTACCTCGCGCAATATGGAAAGTTCACAGCCGGTGTCGTCACAGCGGAAACGCGCCAGGGAAACAAGAAATGGCACTACGATCTTAACGATCCGCTGCCCGATTTCCGCATCAGAAGTGCCCATCTGGAAGGCTTGAAGGATGCGTCGCCCCGGCTGGATCTTAGCGGTCCTCTCATCGACCGAGAGCTTTTTTTCTTGCAAGACGATGAATACGCCATCAACAAACGTGAAGTGTATACGCTTCCGTTTCCTTTCAACCAGACCACGTCAACAGCGATCAACTCATTCACGCAGATCGCAGCGATCGTGTCTCCAGACCAGATGCTCACTGCGAGTTTCCATCTAGCTCCGCACCTGCTGACCTATTCGGGATTGGACTACTTCAACCTCCAGCCCGTAACGCCGGATATTAATGTGCGCGAGTCTACTGGCACCATCATCCACCGGTTGGCCATCGGAGATGATCTGCTGCACTTCGCAACGCTGGCGGGTTGCAGGCGATCCCTCAGCACTGTTCTCCGCGTGCGAACAGCTCCTCCTTGGAAATCTTACCGGCATCGACATCGGCCAAGATCGATCTCTGGGCTGCGTAGTCTTTGTTTACAATGCCCGCTTTGCTCTGCAGCATCCGCCACGCTTTACGACGCTCGACCGAGAACAACACGAGCTGCCGCGAGATCGCACGGTACTCGGCGTCTCCTTTCGCGCCCTGGACCTTGATGTAGACGCCGAAGTCGGGGACGTAGGAGCGGTGTTCGGGAAGCAGGTAGCGGCGATACACCACATCCTGCTGCGTGATGCGGACGAGCATGTTTTCCAGCGAGATCAGCTTTTCCGCCTGGTCCTTTTTGATCTTCTTGAAGTGGTTGCGGAATCTGGCCTCGGTCAGGCACCAGTGGGCGACGGTATAGCGCGAAACTTCTTCCGTGCCTTTCGCCTTGGACTCGTACCAATCCCTGTCGAGCGAGGGATTGCCCTTGAGATCGAGCGTTTCCGGATAGGTTTCGCCGAGCCGCGGATTGAAGACGAATTCCGGCGCGCCCCGCGAGTCGCGCACGCGCTGGGCTTGGGTGAGCGCCATGTCGTCGCCCACGCCGTGCTCCGGCTGGCAGGTCGAGAAGCACTGCAAGAATGCGGTTCCGCGATACTCGAGGCCATCGAGAATCGCCCGCAAAAACTTGGGTGGGTTCGCCAGCGAGACCTGCGCCACGAACGGAGATCCATGCCCCGCCAGGAACGTCTCGGCGACGGTCTTCTTTTCGGTGGTCTTGCCCTCGGTCGCCGCTCCGAAGACATTCATGTCATTGCCACCCGGCATGGGCGTCGAATCGGAGTTTTGTCCTCCGGTGTTGGAGTAAAGCTGGGTGTCGAGCATGACGACCTTCACGTTGGGGCGATTCTGGAGAATCACCTTCGACGTGTTCTGATAGCCGATGTCGCCCATGCCTCCATCGCCACCGACCGCCCATACCTTGGGCAGCTCAAGGACTTCGAGATCGGTCATGAGCGTGTCGCTGAAGTGCGCGAGGTCGTAATACTCGCGCGGCGTGATGACATCCTTTTCGCGACCGAGCAGCGCATCGGCAAGCCGCTCGGGGATGACGGAGCGACGGCCGTGATCGACGATGAAGCTCTCGCCCACCAGCCAGCCTACGGTGACGCCGTCCTGGAAGAGCGAGTTCATCCAGGGATAAGGATATGGGTTGTTCGGTGGAGTCGAACCGTAGACCGTGTTGCAGCCCGTATGCGCGGTCATCGCCATAACGCACATGCCGTTCGGAAGCCGGCCATCAATCGCCTGGAGCTGCTTGTGGTTGAAGGCCTCCTGCCGCATAACGCTGGTAAGGGCGTCCACGATTGCCTGGTCGGAGATGGGGCCGTTCTGCGTGATTCGCGACTTGGTATCGCGATCGTCCTCGCCACCTAGTCCCATGATCAAATGAGCCACGGCTTGCCGCAGCAGGTCGTACTCTTCCGGGTTTCTCTGCTTGAGCGCCGCTAGCCTCGCAACTCCCGCCTTATCGAGCTCGGCTGCTTTCGCTTGTAACCGGTCGGCTTTCGCGTGGTAGAGCGGCCTCATGTAGGCTTCGGTGGCGGCAGAGATCGCGCGCAGCACGCTCTTTTCGCCGCAGCCGGCGCAGGCACCATCACCGCAGACCATGGCATCATAGTTGTGCCGGGCCATCAGCATGTTGCGCAGCGTTGCGGTCTTGGAGTCCTGCGGCCGTTCATCGGTGTAGAGGCCCAGGTATTTCTGCGGCGTATCCGGCAGAAGATTCACGAAGCCGGTGCCCGTCTCGTGGTCGGCGTTGACCTCCTCGGTTTCCTCGACCATCTTCAGGGCCTCGTGCTCGCCGCATGCGGTCACGCAGGCAGCGCAGCCTTTACATAAGTCGGAGACGAAGATCGAGAAGATCCCGCCGGCGCCTGGCTTCTTTCTCTCCGGCGTCGAGAAAATTGCGTTCACCTTCTGGTAGGCCATTGGCACTTTGTCGATGATGGCGAAGAGCTGGCGCTTGGCCTCTTCCGAGAACCCATCCACCTCGGCCGTAATCTGGCGGAGGATTTGAGGCAGCGGTGTTCCTGAATTCTTGGCCACCGCATCGGACATCATCTGACGCGCGCGTTTCTCGATCTCGGGGAGGGATTGCAACATCTTCCCGCGCTCGCCCGGATCGGTGACGTAGCGCGTGACCGCAGTGTGCAGAATCGTCTCTACGTCTTGCGCACAGTTGGGCAGGGCGGTATCGGGGCAGGCCACGATGCACTCCATGCACTGGGTGCAGTTTTCCGGGATGAAGAGCGGCGTGACCAGGCGCGCGACATACTTCGACGCCGTATCGCCGCTGGCACTGGCCATAACGCCTATCGAAGCCAGCGCAGACGACGGCTGGTTATATCCGTAGCCAGAACGGAACTCGGCATCGAAGGTCGCGATCCGTGTGAACGGAGTGCGCTCTGCCTGGTCGGCGGGGGCAGGGAAAGAACGGCATCCGTTGCCGCTATCCTCGCTGTTCTCAGCAATAGCCGTTGGCTCAAGTGCCACACCGCGCATCGAGGAGCGGTCTTTGGCTTCGAGCTTGCCCACGCGGATCTCGTGGACGCGTTCGAAGCCCTGCGTCATCACTTCCATGTTCGACTTCACGACGGCTTCACCGAGCTGACCAAACTTCTTCACGTATTGCTTGCGAACCACGTTGCGGAACTGCTCCTGGGTTATGCCGAATTCGCCAAGTAGCGGCGAGACCGCGAAGAATGCGCCCAGGAAAGCGTTCCCCTGCATGCGAAGTTGAAGGTCGGCGCGGTCAGTCGCAGCCCGCGCGATTTCGAAACCGGGCAAGGTGAACACGCGGATGTTTTTCTCGATGACCTGCTTGCGGGCCCATAAAGGTAACCGCTCCCAAGCCGCTTCGCCCGTCTCGTCGGACTCCCACACCAGGCAGCCGCCGTCGGCCATGCCGGCCAGCGGATTGGTGTGGGTGAATGCCTTCGGGTCGCAGCAAAGCACGACATTCACGTGACGAAGATCGCAATTGACGCGGATTCTTTCCGGGGCCGCGACCAGGAAGTACGCGGTGGGAGCGCCTTTCTTCTCGGAGCCGTACTTGGGATTCGCGCTGACGTGAATGATCTCTTTGGGATTGCCCAGTTCGTCGACAATCTTGTCGCGCTCGTAGAGCAGGTCGTTCAAATCGCCCAGGATGGCGCCCAGGTTCTTGCCCGTGGTGATTGCGCCCCAGCCGCCGATGGAGTGGAAGCGAACGGCGACCGCGCCTTCGGGCAGAAGCGACGGCGTTTCGTCGGACTTCACCTCGTAGGGATGATCGACTCCGAGCACCATAAACGAAATTCCGTCGGAGGCACGCTTGCCGTCGGTGCGAGCGCGAGCGCCGGTGGCAAACTCGTACGCGCCGAAGATCTGCTCCGGCCGGAAGTCCCGCGAGCCCAGGCCATAGATGCCGGAGAAGAGGCGGGGCATCTGCTCGGCGGTGATGGCCGGCAGCCCGCTGGTCGCGGGACGATCGCCGGTCTGCAATGCCTTATTGAGCGCCGTCCGGATGTCGCGGCCCATCGGGTTGTCGCCCGCCAGGGGTTCGTCGGTGCGCTCCAGTACGATGACATTTTTCTTCCCGGCTAGCGCGTTGATGACGGCGGCTTCGGGGAAGGGTCGAATCACGTTGACGTGGATGGAGCCAACCTTCGCGCCTCTGTGTTGGCGAAGATAATCCACGGCGGCTTCGATGTTCTCGGCTGCCGAACCGAGCGACACGAACACGGTGTCCGCGTCTTCGCCCTTATAAGCGCTGAGCATGCCGTAATAGCGGCCGGTCAGCTTTCCGAAATCCGCATAGGCCGCTTCGAGGAACTGCGCGATCGGTTCGGAGAAGTTGTTGCGGCGCGCGGCGATGCCCTGCATGTAGTTCTCTTGATTCTGCACCGGCCCGAGCAGCACAGGGTTGGTGAGATCGATCATGCGCGGCACCCGGCGACGCTTCGGACCGAACAGGATGCGCTGGCTCTCGGTGGGACAGTCGATGATGTCGTCCGGAGCGCCGAGGAACAGGCGGATCAGTTCCGACTCGTGCTTATAAAAAGTTCGCTCCAGATGGGAAGTAAGAAAGCCGTCCTGGCAGTTCATGCCGGGCGTCAGGCTCAGTTCGGTCACGCGCCGCAGGATGAGCGCCTGGTCGGCGGTTTGCTGAGCGTCTTTGCCGAACAGAATGATCCATCCGGTGTCGAGCGCGCCGTAGACATCGTCGTGGCCGCAGTGCACGTTGAGCGCGTGCTTGGTCAGCGCCCGAGCGACGACCTCCAGCACCATCGTCGAGCACTTGCCGGGCGCGTGATAATACTGCTCGACGCCGTACAGGATTCCCTGGCCGGAGGTGAAATTCACTACCCGTTTGCCACACACGGAGTGCGCGATGGCTCCGCCCTGCGCCGCGTGCTCGCCCTCGGCTTCCACAGCCAGGGTGCTGCCGCCGAAAACATTCAGGCGGCCTTCGGCGTAGGACTGTTGATAGAGTTCACCTAATTCGGTGGAAGGTGTGATGGGGTAAAAAACGCCGGCATCGGCAATGCGTGTTTCCGTGTGGTAGGAGACCAGTTGATTACCGTTTGCGGTGACTCGTATGCCAGGGTAGCGAGGTGCGGTAGTCATAATTACCTCCGCTAGCGAATACTTCGCGGTGAGCTGTCATTAGAAATATCTTCACGGTCGACATTCCAATCGCGAGTGCCAAACACAAACATTTTCATCCTCGCGGCTCACATCTGTCAGTGATCTATGCCACATCGGGAAGTGCAGTCCCATTCGGGCGGATGATTACCCGCGGGATCTGACCAAGTTTCCCGTCCGCTTCGCTGCCGAACCTGCCTTGGGCAGGTTCCCTGCGGTTACACTGGCCAGTGGGTTTTCAGCGTCTCCCTCCTGGGAAGAATAGAGAAATTCTTCGATTTCCTCGATTCGTTCGCTGGCGTCATGGTAACCAATCTCAATGAGGTCTCGGGTGTAGTTGGGCGTGAATAGCAGGTAACTCATCAGATCGGCACAGGAAGCCGCGTCTCGTCCCAGACTGGATACAAAGTAATGGATCAGAGAGGGCATGTCTCGCTGGTGCTGCTCCGCCAGATCTGACAAGTTGACCGAAGGCGCGATGATGAAGGTTCCCAATGGCCGTATCTTTTGATGTCCTTCAATCCCAAGCTGATGGATGTGGCCATCGTTGAGCAACTGATTCAAATGTTCAAGGTGCTCAATGTCAGTT
>DAIUEW010000077.1:0-18279 GCA_036844925.1 Candidatus Sulfotelmatobacter sp. | reverse complement strand
CATTTCACTGCCGGCGTTGAAGCCGTACCACCCGAACCACAGCAGTCCCGTGCCCAGCGCAACCAGTGGTATGCTGTGCGGCCCGCGGTCCAGAATGCGGCGTTTGCCCACATACAAGACGGACGCCAGAGCAGCAAAGCCCGCAATGTTGTGGACCACGATGCCGCCGGCAAAGTCCTTCACGCCCCATTGCTGCAGAAAGCCTCCACCCCAGACCATGTGCACAAATGGGAAATAAACAAAGGTCAGCCAACCGGTCAGGAACAGCATGTAGGCTTTGAAGGTGACTCGATTGGTGAAGGCGCCGGAGATCAGCGCGGGAGTAATAATGGCGAACATCATTTGATAGGCGATGAAGACAAATGCCGGGATCGTGATATTGGGAGACGGGGTACTGAGATCAATCCCGCGCAGAAAGGCGTTGTGGAGGTTGCCGATGACCCCGTGCCAGTCCCCGCTGAAACACAAGGAATAGCCGTAGATATACCAGATCACCGTCGTCCAGCCCATCGAGACAAAACTCTGAATCATGATGGCGAGCACGTTCTTTCGCCCTACCAGACCGCCATAAAAGAATGCGAGGCCGGGTGTCATCAGCATGACCAGGCTGGTGCATAGAATCATGAAACCTGTATTACCAGTGTCGAGATGCAGCATTGAAGGCTCTCCAGGCGAAAAATTTAGAAGGCATAAGCGTCTGCAGTTCGAATCAAGAAACCGCGCCAATCCACAGCTTCACAGTTCGGTGCGTGGGTCAATTTCTACCGGCTATCAACGAAATTTGTGAAGATGAGGAGCTGCTGTGTGCTACCGGCTCGAAGTGAAGAAAACGCCAGCGCTCTCCGGCGGCACGCTGACTCAGACTAAAGAAGGACTTGCAGTTCCTCCTTTCGCTAAGAGCCTGTACCCTGGCAAGCGCAAGCGCCATGACACACGTCACAATTGGTTGTGACGCAGATTTTGTCGGTGCGCTTTCGTAGGAAGAAATTAACAGGGTCGTTCTGACTTGCGTAGTCGCGCGGAGTGCAAGCCGGTAGCGCTATCCTCCCTCAATTGCGGCCAGAACGGCACGGGTCAAGCTGTGCCCAGATACGAACCTCGTGATTCTCAAACTTGTAGTTATGATTGCTACGATTCGTGAATCTTTCAACGGCGAATCTTGTGATTACGCTGCTTCGTCTGGAGCACGAGTCTTTTCCGTCAATAAAACCCTGTCGCGGCTTTTGGCCTTGCGTGCCTTTGTCAGCTCGGCATTGATCTCTGCCCCAACCAGCATCACAAATGAAGTCCACTGTAACCACGTCATGAATGCGATGAAGCCTCCGAGCGTCCCGTAGGTTCGGCTGTAGTTTGCGAAATGACGGAAGTAGATGCCCAGCAAGGACGACAGGCCTAGCCACGATCCTACAGTTAGCACTGCTCCCGGCAGCGTGTCCACAAATTTGGGCTTGACGCGTGGCGCGAGGAAATAAAGTAATTCGACGGCAAGCACGGTGAAGCCGATCGCAATCGTCCAATGCAGAAGAGGCCAAAGCGCCGCGAATGCGTGTGGGATGTCGAGTCTTGCAGCCAGCCATTCTCCAAAGCGCGGTCCGACGAGGATTATGGCAAGACCCGAGAGGAAGAGCGCTCCGCAGATTGCTGCCAGTCCGAGAGCTAAGAGTCGCGTCTTCCACATTGGGCGGTCGTCCTTGAGGTCGTAAGCAATATTTAGTGCTTCGATCAGGGCGTCAAAGGCGGCTGTCGCGACCCACAGCATTCCGAGCATTCCGAGGGAAAACCATGCGCGCCGGTGGGCAGAGAGCACATCAGCCAGAACAGAAAAAACTACTTGCATGGTCTCCGGGGGCAGCAACCGGCCCATCGTAACCAGCACCCAGCCAAAGAGATCGGTCGTGGAAATCGAAGCCAGCAACGCAGAGAGGACGATCAGTCCGGGGAAGAGGGCCAAGAAGAAGTAATAGGAGAGAGCAGCCGCAACTTGCAGCGTGTGATGATCCTGCACATCCTGCAGCGCATGAGCCAACGTTCGTTTGAGTCCCGCACAGATCACGCCCGTTAGATCCTCGCCGGTCTGGGTCGGATTACAGCGGAAATCGCGCACAGAGTAAAGACCCTCGAAAGTCCAATTCGGGACTATTGTACTAACGCCACTAGTTGCTGTACTGCCGATATCTTTTGCGTTGTACGGAAAGCTCGCAGAATAGATGCATGAGACCCCCCCAGTCCATCATCCGGTACCGTTTCTTCCGAACCCTCCACTTTCTAACAATCAGCCTGACGATCTCGCTGCTCATGGCGCCTGTCATCGCCACAGCGTCTAGCCCGCAATTTACGGCGGCGCCTTCGGTTCTTCATTTTCGAGGTGTGGAGATCGGTCAAAGCGAAACTTTGATTGCTACTGTAACGAACAATGGGACGACGAGTGTGACCGTCGCGGCAATCACCAGTAGCAATCCCGTATTCACGGCGTCACCTTTGAGCCTGCCGATGCCGTTGGCGGTGGGACAGAGTGTCGATGTGAGCGTAAGCTTTGCTCCCACTACGACGGGATGGACTTACGGGGCAATTAAATTGACCAGCGCCGATTCGAGTGCGGCGCTGATGCTCAACGTGGACGGCGGAGGCCAGAAGAGCGAAGCCCTAACGATCAGTCCTTCTTTTATTCCGTTTGGCCAGGTTGCGGTAGGAAGCAGTTCCAGCGTGCCTGTCGTCGTGACGAATGCTCGAAGCTGGAATGTAACGATCACCGGAAGCCAGATGATGGGCAGCCAGTTTTCGATGACCGGCGCCACATTTCCTTTGACGCTGGGTGTGGGGCAGAGCATGACGATGAACGTGATCTTCAGCCCGCAGTCCGCCGGCGAAGTTGGAGGCAGCCTAGCTCTACTGGGTCCTTGGATGGCCATACCCCTCACAGGCACGGGAACAACAGCCGTCGTTGGGCAGTTATCGGTAGCTCCCACACCATTGACTTTCGGTAGCGTGCCTGTAGGCACCACCCAGACTCAATCGATCTCGATGAATGCGACGGGCGCGAGCGTGACGGTCTCTTCGGCGGCAAGCAGCAGCTCTGAATTTGTTCTGAGCGGAGCTTCGTTCCCATTCACGATTCCGGTTGGGCAACCAGTGTCATTCAATGTTGCTTTCACCCCAAGCGCCAGCGGAGCGCAGTCTGGATCTCTTTCGTTTGTCAGCAACGCTTCGACTGCCAAAACAGTTGAATCTGTCAGCGGCACCGGCGCGGTAACGGCCTACAGCGTAAACCTCTGGTGGAATTCCAGTTCAGATGTGGTGGGCTACAACATCTATCGCAGTTCGGCGGCGAATGGCACGTTTGCGAAGATAAATCCCGCGCTGAATTCTACGACCGCATTCACTGACAGCACAGTTGCCTCGGGCAATACATACTATTACGCGGCCACATCGGTAAATTCGGTTGGAATGGAGAGCGCTCGCTCGGCGTCGGTGCAGACTACAATCCCGTAGGCAATCGATTGAAGGATTTGGTCGAGAGCTAATTAGAAGCTTATCCCGTTAAGTTTGAGAAGAAAGCAATCCGCGCGTGGTGTCGCCAAAAAGTGACGCCACGCGCGGTTTGCGTTGCTTCGACTTCATTCAGGGCGGCTCCACGCTGCGCAGAAAAATACTTCCCCGAGATCACAATCAAATCGCGATCATAGTGAAGGTTCTTGCGGAGCCCAACTGCACTACCCGTCCCGGATAGAGCACAAGCAAGGCACTGCCCGACAGAGAAAGTATCTCCGTGCGCAACTTCTTGCGACCTGCCTGGTAACTCCAGTAACGGACGCCCTCCCTAAAGTAATCATTCTAAATGGCTTAATGGCACGGAGGGGCCATTCTCCTTGGTCAGACAGATGCGATAGTACTAGTACAGGTAGCCAATACTGGCCCCTCACTAAAGTCATGATCAATAAAAGGCTTGGCTCAATTTTGCGACCCCGAACCGTATTTGTACTGGCAGTTTTGCTTGGGCGTTGTTTATTGGGCGCAGCCCAAGACGTTTCGTTGGCGCTGCTCCAACCTGGAGAGATGCAACCCGCCGCATTTACGCCGGCTCCCAGGGCGACGTCGGTACAACCGGTTGCGTTGCCGGAGACGCCGATCCCGCATCGGTTTTGGGACCGTGAGAATAGCATTCTGTTTGCGACAAGCGCCGCTTTTAGCGCCGCCGATTTCGTCGTGACCCGGGATAATCTGCGCAGCGGTGGCCAGGAACTGAATCCTGTAACCCGTCTGTTTAGCGGCAGCACGCCAGGACTGGCAATGAACTTCGCGGGCGAGACCGCGGGAGTGCTTGGCGTCAGCTACCTACTCCACAAAACCGGACATCACAAGATGGAGCGCATGGTCTCCATGCTGAACATTGGTTCTTCTGCGGCAGCGGTGACCTTTGACCTGGCTCATCGATAGGCCGTATCGACAGAGGGCATAATCGTTAAGCGTTCGCGCGATAGATCTTTTCTGGAAGAGGAGCGCGAGGGTCGAGTTTTGGCTTTTCCGCTTCGCCACGGCGCAGAATCCAAATAAGCAGGAATATCGCTCCCAAAGCGATAAGAAGGAAAATACCTCCGCCCTGGCGGTGGAGTCTGCCACTCAGAAAACTTGGATCGACGCGGGTTGCGAGCACGCCGAGAGTAAATATCCGAAGCCCATTCTTGGCAACCGAAAGAGGGATCGCCGCAGCCACGACCAAAACCCTTCGCCAGGTTGAACGTAAAAGAAGGTGCGCGACAACCATGGTTGTGACCAGCAACATTGCGCTCGAACGGATGCTGCTGCACTCGGGAGCAACCTCGAGGGTCAATCCCGGAATGTGCACCAGCATACCCCTCTGCGCCACGGGAACGCCGGCTGCGGCGAAAAACAGATGCGCGGACGCGGCCGAACCCTGCTGCAGAAATCCGACGATTGGGCTCACTACGAACCCCGGAAGAGGAACCATCCACAGCAAGAAACAGAGAGGGAAGAGAGAGAGCCGGAAGGCGCGCAGGCCGAAACAAAGTAGGAATGCCGCAATCCACCACAGCACGAGCGCCAGCATGGTCGTCGCCAGTTGCACATCCCAGGAGAGATGCAGCTTCCATCTGACAATCGCATTGACGAAAACAGCGACAACCAAGAACGCGGAAGCAAGGGTTGTACTCGCGCCTACTCCTGGTTCGGACGATTTCCCGTCAGATCTCCGATCAAGTTTCCAATCGGCTTTCGAATCAAGGAAAATCAGAGTGGCGCTGATGGGGAGAATCAGCAGGATGTGAGTGTATTGTTCTTCGTTCAATGCCAAAGCGAACGTAGACGTTAGAGGAGCCCACCAAATCGCGAGAGATATCGCCATAAGCGCGATAAACACGGGAGGCGACCACGAAATGGTTCGAACGTTTTGGTCGATGTTGGTTGGCAAGATATCCCTTTCAGTTTAAGCGCGTTAGCATGCCGTATGGTTACGAATCGAGCGGCGTATCAGCACGAGGCGACGAATCGGTGCGCTACGGATCAAAGCTCACAGATCGATCGTCACTCGACTCTGTGATCTTGATCACATACCTCGCGGCTACTGGGTTCATACCATTAACCATGGCTGCTTTCTTGCACGCGGCGGGCTGGATCTATCTTCTCGCTGCCTTTCTGGTCGCGTGCGTGGTAGCGATCGTTCGCCGGTTGCGTAAGCCAAGCTGCCGGATTTGTCTTTACCGCGCAGGGTGCCCCGACCGCAAGAGTCCATTTCTGGATCGCGGGGGCGTCCCGTGTTACGAACGTGATCTCGAATCGACCAGCGTCGAACCAACCAGCGTCGAACCAAGCACGAGCGCCACACCCACAGAGTAAAGTTTAATCCTGTTCGATCCTCGCACCAGCCGGTTCTTACGCTTTGAGCAAACTTCGGTGACTTTGACAGCGGGAGCTTTTGCATCCGACGTGCTCGGATTCGCGGTAGGAGAGGCTCGGAGGGAGTTCGTGCACTCCGTACTTAATTTGCGGTAGCATAGCGTACGGTCAGCGGTAAGGGGGAGTAAATGACACTGGGAAGCGGATGGTCGAAAACCTGGACCTATTTCGAGGGAGACTGGCACGAAGGCAACGTCCCCATCATGGGCCCACGCACCCATGCCGCCTGGCTTTGCTCACTGGTCTTCGACGGTGCCCGGGCATTTGAAGGAGTTACCCCCGACCTTGATCTTCATTGCGCGCGGGTCAACGATTCGGCAAAAAAACTGTATCTGAAACCCACCGTTGCGACCGAAGAATGGGTCAAGTTGGCGCGGGAAGGGATCGCCCGCTTCGACAAAGACGCCGCTCTGTACATTCGCCCGATGTACTGGGCTGAGAAAGAAGGACCATGGGTTCAGGCACACGATCCCGAGTCGACCCGTTGGTGCCTATCGATCTACGAAGCGCCGATGCGGGTACCGAAGGGCTTCTCGGTCACGCTGTCTCCGTACCGACGGCCGACCATTGACACAATGCCAGTCGATGCCAAGGCTGGGTGTCTTTATCCCAACAATTCGCGAGCGCTCTTCGAAGCGCACGAACGGGGTTTCGACAATGCACTGGTCTGTGACATGTGCGGCAACATCGCGGAACTGGCGACCTCCAATGTTTTTATGACGAAGGATGGTGTGGTGTTTACTCCAATCGCGAATGGAACATTTCTGGCTGGGATCACGCGCCAGAGGGTGATTGGGTTATTGCGTAAGGCCGGCGTGACCGTGGTCGAGAAAACTCTGACCTATCAGGACTTCGAGAAGGCGGATGAGATGTTCGCCACAGGAAACTACTCCAAGGTCGTTCCCGTGACCAGGATCAGCGACCGCTCGCTTCCATTTGGCCCCATCTATGCCAAAGCAAGAGAACTCTATTGGACGTTCGCACACTCATGAGCGGCGGAGCTTTGCTTAAAGAGCGGCCTGACAACCCGAGTGGCGAGACCATCGAAACGCTCACGCAGATATGGCAGCGTGTGCTGCAACGGTCACCGATAGGCCCCGGAGAAAAGTTTTATGCTCTGGGCGGCACCGACGAACTGGCGGACCGGACATTTGCCGAGATCGCACAGGTATTTAACCGGCAACTGCCGACCGCAACGATCTGCTTCGCACCAACGATTGCAGAGCTGGCCGCCATGTTAGAACGGCCGAACCTTCCGCGGTTTTCACCGTTCGTCCTACTGAAGGCGGGCAGTAAGCATCCGCCAATCTTTATTGGCCACGGGGTGGGTGGGCGTGCGAGTTTCTCCGAACTGGCAAAACATATTCGCACGGAAAATCCGATCTATGGAATTCAGGCCAGAGGCGTCGACGGATTGGAGCCCCCACTCGGACGCATTGAGGATATGGCGGAGTATTATCTCGATGCTCTGCGGGAACTTCAGCCGCAAGATCCCTACGTATTGATCGGTTACTCTTATGGCGGGCTGATCGCGCTGGAAATGGCACAGCGCCTGTTGAAGAGTGGCAAGCGCGTCGCGCTACTGGCGATGGTCGATACCTATCCCGATCCTCGATATTTTCCATTGGGCGAGCGCCTGTCTCTGGGCGCAAAAAAGATCAAGAATCATCTTTCGGATTTGCGCCGAAAACCCATGCGCATAGCATTTGCGAATGTTCTTCGCGCCTTCGGGCAGCGATTGCCTGCAAGGGAAGGTCGCAAACCACACAGTCTCGCGAAAAAAACCTCTGGCTTGTCCTTCGCTGAAACTACGGAGCGAGTTAAGCAGATTGATTTCTTAGCTATGAAGCGTTATCGCCCCAGCTTTTATCCGGGCAAGATAAAGTTCGTGCGGCCTGAGACCAATGCTTACCTCCCGAACGATCCGGCTGCGGTTTGGAAGCATCTGGCGGAGAAATTTGAGGTCGAGACCGTGCCCGGCGATCATCTGGGAATGGTCGGCAAGCATTTCGAAGAGCTTGCGGCGGTGCTCACTGGCTATGTAAAAGCGGCACTCGGCTAAGAACAAAAATCCAACCAAAACTATTTCACATCGGCTGATTGGCGGCACAGGGGCGTCGAATCTGCGGAAACATTCGAATTGGTTCGTGGCTCTTTTGGAATTGCGGCGCGAGCCGTTCCCGACGCGATGCTGGCAAGTCCTTTGTCACTGATCGCACGGACCAGGTAATGGTACTTCTTGCCATTCTCCACCAAATCATCTGCACACTTGTTGGCAGAAAACGGAAAGTGGTTAAGCAACTCTGTAGGAGGGCCATCCTGGCCTGTCCCGCGATAGACGCAATAACCAACGGCGGCAGCGTGTTTGGTGTCCGCAGGCGCGCTGGCCTTCCAGGAAAGAATCACCCTGTGTCCTCCGTTCAATGGAAGTGCCGAGGGTACAGGGGATGAGCCCAAGAGCGGGCAGACCAGGCGGGCGACGGGATGGTTGCTGGTCGACGTTGCGGCTTGTCCAGCCGTTTCCGTCTGCGGTCGGATCGAAGCCGTGCCAGTGGCGACCGGACTTCTTTTGCATCCGGTCTGCAGTAGGCTTACGATCGCAGCAAGTGCAATGAACGAAAGAAACCTAGTTCTCGGTCGCCTGGCAAAACTGTCTGCTATTTGTTTCATTCGCGAGGAGCTAGCGGCGTGAGTTTCCTGGCTATGCATTTGTTTTAGCGACTTGAATCTACGTCCAGCCGTTCCAAGCGCAGAATACTCGCGCATTCAAGGCTCGCATATGTAATTAGAGGATCAATCTTTAACGCCTGAAAGAAACGCTCCTCCGATCGAACGGCACAAAAACGGACTGACAGGTTCGACATAAAAACGGTGCACGACAAATTACACGCAGCGCAGGATCGGAACAGACTCGGAATCGTCTGTATGGTCACGATTTTAGCGGTTTTGGCCGCGACGCTGTGGCCTCTCAATCCTTTTCCCCGGAACCGGGTTCATTGGCTGACAGACGCGAATGGAATTGAGTTCGAGAGACCCGGCCTCGTTATAAGCAAAGTACCCCTGCAAGCCGCGCAGAGCAATCCCCAGCAGTCTTGCACCGTGGAGCTCCTACTGAGGCCAGCTGACACTAAATCGTCGTCCACGATCCTTACTTTCTATAATCCGAGCAATCCAGAACAATTTCTTGTGAGACAGTGGACGGACGGCTTGCTCGTGTCGCACGACGTGGTAGAAGCCAGCGGTATAAGACGAAGAAAGCTTGATGTCGACCACGCGTTCGAGGCGGGGAAAATCCTACTGGTGACGATTGTCTCCGGGCTTAACGGGACCGTGGTCTACACCAATGGTCAGGGAGCGCACCATTTTTCCAGACTCACAATCACGCAAAGGGAGTTGGCCGGGCAGATCGTTCTAGGGACTTCGCCCTTGTACTACGAGCCGTGGGCGGGGCAGCTTCTTGGCTTGGCCGTCTATTCAAACGAACTCACAACCGAGCAGGTTTTCGAGCACTACGAGGGATGGTCCGGCAGCAAAGTCGATCCTTCCCACTTCAGCGAGACTCTTGCTTTCTACTCCTTCAACGAGCGGGCGGGTCGCAAAATTCACAATGCGGTGGCAACTGGACCGGATCTTGAAATAGCAACAGTCTTCTCAGTACCACACAAAGCCATGCTGTCATCCCCCAGGAAAGAATTCCAAGCAAATTGGGAGTATGTAAAGGACATTCTTCTCAACATTGCTGGATTTGTCCCTCTGGGCTTCGTCGTTTGTGCTTATTTGATGTCGACGCGCAGTCGAGGCAGATCAATTCTCTACACGGTTTTCGCCGCGGCAACGCTGAGTTTCATGATCGAGGTTCTACAAGCCTATATACCGCGACGAGTCTCAGGCACGACGGACATCGTCACTAACACTCTGGGTGCTGCCCTCGGTGCTGCGCTTGCGCGACCCACTCTGGTTCGACGATTCTTTCGAAACTGAGGTTGATCGGACAGCTGCTTTTGAAAGAAATACACCCAGAATCGAATAGGCGATTCCAGTTGTCTAGTCGCTCTGATTGTGAGAAATTCTTTAATATCTGGGCTTTGACCCAGATGTTAGCTGTAAGGTCCCCTGCTCTGGCGAGCGTCTGAGCCGCCCTTCGGTACTCCCTCGGACTTGCAAAAGGAGCAAACAGTGAAGGCTGAACCGCGACTGGCATTGATGTTGGCGCTCTGCCTCGTCGCGGGATCGCATGTGGCGTGTTCGCGTCCGGAGCAGGCTGTCGCGCACCAGTGGGACCCTAAGGCCGCCGCCGAATACCTCGATCAACGAGAAATTATCTGGATGGAGTGGCCTGGAGCTGCGCGCGATCACGGAACTTTCTGTGTTTCGTGTCACACGGCCATGCCCTATGCCCTGTCGCGGCCCCTGCTCCGCGCGGCGCTCGGCGAACAAGGTCTGTCAGTAAATGAGCGCAGCCTTTTGGACAATGTCAGCAAGCGCGTCCATCTCTGGAACGAGGTCGAACCTTTTTACAGCGGCAAAGGATACGACGGTAGCAAAGTCGCCGAATCTCGTGGGACGGAAGCCGTTCTTAACGCCCTGATCCTCGCAAATTATGATGCCGAGAAGGGATCTCTGAGTGACACCACGCGCAAAGCATTCGACAACATGTGGGCTCTACAAAAGACTGAAGGCATCGAAAAAGGTTCTTGGTCCTGGCTTCAATTCGGCATGGAACCGTGGGAGGCAAGGGACTCGAAATACTATGGAGCCACCCTGGCAGCAATCGCGATCGGTACTGCTCCTGAGAATTACCGTTCGACGCCCGATATCCAGCCTAAAATTGGAGTGCTGCGTGACTATCTGAACCGCAAATTTGCGACGCAGTCGACGATTAATCGGGCTGCCCTTTTGTGGGCTTCGGCGAAATTGCCAGGTCTTCTCGATCCGGAGCGACAGCGGTCGATAATCACTGAGATCACCAACCAGCAGCAGAGCGATGGAGGTTGGAGACTGTCTGTACTATCGTGGCCGAAAGGGTGGAGCTTACACTCTCTTGCTCGGACGCGATTGCGGGCGGATTGGACGCGCCAGCAAACACAAAGCGACGGTTATGCGACGGGCCTGATCGTGTACGCTCTGCAACAGACGGGGATGCCGGCAGAGGAAGCAAGTTTGAAGCGAGGACTATCGTGGCTGGCGCACAACCAGAGTAGCGAGGAAGGCTCCTGGCCTTCGTCCTCCTTGACCGAGCGTCGCAATCCATCTTCGAACGTCGGACACTTTATGAGGGACGCTGCGACGGCCTATGCTGTGCTCGCACTCAGCGAGAGCGGCACCACGTCGAATCGTGTTGCGGGAGCGGAGAATCGATCTAACAAAAGTCACCTATCTCAGCAATCTCCGAATGTCGCCGTCGCAAGCCGCTGAAACCCGCTTTCATCATCGTAAGAGAAAACGTTTGGAGTTCACGCGCAGGAATCGCCCTTGTGGTTTGAGCTCTACCGACCGAAGTTTATGATGGAATGTGTCTTCCGATTTTAGTTCGTGGTGAAAGGTAGCGGCCTGAAACCGATGAATGGAGCAGAGAGTCTGATTCGCACGCTGGTGGCAGGAGAGGTGGAAACCTGCTTCACAAATCCCGGCACCTCGGAAATCCATATCGTGGCCGCGCTAGACAAAATTCCCGAGATGCGCTGCGTGCTTGGCCTCTTCGAAGGAGTTGTCACCGGCGCCGCGGATGGATATGCCCGTATGAGTGAGAAACCGGCGTGCACCCTGCTGCATCTGGGTCCTGGCCTCGCCAACGGCCTGGCAAACCTACACAATGCCAGCCGTGCGCAGGTTCCGATCGTGAATATCGTCGGGCAGCACGCAACTTTTCACTTGGGTTACGACACCCCGCTGGTCTCCGACATCGAGGGCATTGCTCGACCTTACTCCAAGTGGGTGCGTACATCTTCGGCTGCGTCTGAGATTGGCAACGATGGAGTGGATGCAATCGTTGCTGCTCGAATGGCTCCAGGCCAGATTGCCACGCTGATCGTTCCCGCCGATGTCGCTTGGAGCGAAGGAGGGACGGTAGTCCCGCTGCCCGATTTACCTGCGCCCGCAATGCCCGCAACGGCAACCATCGAAGGCGCGGCCACCATGCTTCGTTCGGGGATGCGCACTGCACTTCTGATCTCCGGAAATGCACTTTACGGCAAAGGACTGGCGACAGCGGGTCGCCTCGCTAATGCGACAGGCGCGAAATTGTTCGCTCCTTACCCAATCACTCGCCTTGAACGTGGCTCCGGTATCGCGCCGGTGGAGCGAATTCAATACGTCCGCGAAATGGGCGTCGAACAACTGAAGGAGTTTCGTCAACTCATCCTGGTCGGGGCAAGCGCTCCAAGGGCATATTTTGCTTCCCCCGGAAAAGACAGTGCTTTCACGTCTTCCGAATGCAAGGTCTACACCCTGGCAGCTCCCGGCGAGGATTATGTCGGCACGCTCGAGGCGCTTGAGGCAGCGTTGTCGTTGCATCAAGCACCGTTGGCAGGAGAGAAGGCGGGGCGGCCTCAACTACCCGCTGGCGAAATCACACTGCCTGGCCTTGCCGCCGCCGTAGGCGCACTTCTCCCGGAGAATGCCATTGTTGTGGATGAATCGATGACTTCGGGACGCGGAATGATGGCCGCTACGAAGGGAGCCCCGCCTCACGATTGGCTGGGAAACACAGGAGGCTCAATAGGAATCGCGCTGCCGCTCGCTGTGGGTGCGGCGGTGGCCAGCCCAGACAGGCGAGTGTTATGCCTGACCGCCGATGGGAGCGGCATGTATACCCCGCAGGCATTGTGGACGATGGCCCGGGAAGGCCTGAAGATCACGACGGTGGTTTTTGCCAATCACGACTATGCGGTCCTGAAGCGTGAATTTTCTTATCTGGGTATTGGTGACCCGGGACGACGCGCCTTGAACATGTTCGAGATCGGCCGTCCCGAACTCGACTGGGTGCATTTGTCGAAGGGAATGGGAGTGCCCGCGGTGCGCGTGACTTCGTTGGAAGGCTTTTCGAAAGCTTTGCGGGAAGGATTTGAGAGCGAAGGACCGAGCTTGATTGAAGTCCCGCTGTAGTTAAGTTCTCTGGGCCGTCGCTTGTGAGGATCTCCAGTTGTTTCAGCTCCAGCAAAACACTTCTTCAACTTTAGGATTGTCTCTCAATAACATTGCACCGGAAATGAATCAAAGTCGCCATCAATTTTAGTTGCGCTTCGCGCGACATCTGCTAGACTGTTGCCGTTTCCCCCACCAAGTTGCGACCCTCAATCCAAATTTCTCTGCGCAGGAGGACCTCTCTATGAGTACCAAGACCACTTTCGTCCCGTTCCATTTCTCTTCTGTTTGATGCCAGCGCTGACAGACGCTCCAATTAGTTCATGTCCCGCGTCATCTCTCGATGAATCGAGATGTTGAAAACAGAGCACTTCTTGGCTTTGTTTGGCAAAACTATGTCCTCCTTCCCAAATTAACGTTGAGACGAGGGGGCACATTTTCTCCTCGGCGCTGCCTCTGTAGACGCTCAAGTTGGTCCATTGCGCGGTAAAGTTGCCGGTCCAAGTGAGCTTCGTAGCGGAGGAGTTTATCGGTTGCATCGGCGGACGGTAAGCTGAAGCTTCGGGCCTCCGCGTCTAGTGCCAATTTATCGCGCGTTGGCGCGAATTCCTCGAATGCCCGAAGCCTTTCAAGCCGGCTGTCAATAAGTGCGACGAGATCGAGGCATTGTTTATCGGTTTGTGTGTCCAAAATTTTTTCAGATGGCGAATCTTCCATGTCGGTATCTGGGGAGCTGCAGGCCCGCGCGAACAAGTAATCCAAAAAGCAGAACGCAGAGAAAATTCTCAACTGAATTGAAGTCGATATGTGACCGTCGCTGGTAAACTCGGATTTCGCGCCCTCGAGAAGTGCAATCAAGTATGCCCGACCGGAGCGATGTCCCCGCAAATTGCTCTGGACTTCTTGCATAAAGGAATTTCGTTCGCTTGTTGATACCTTCTGGTCAGCTTGGTTGTCACGATTGTAATAACATGGGCCCCGGGCGTGTTGCACGGCAGAATTTCGTTCGCTTGTTGATGTGAGACGTGCGCGTGGGTGTCACGTTGCTGTGCCGCAGTATCCGCTGAATGAGCAAGTCCAGCACGCCGAGTTCATTCAGGTTGCTCCCGAGGCCGCGCCTGAAAGCTTGCCAGCCGTGTCATTGCACGCGGTCCTGCCGCAGTCGAAATTCGTGCTCCTCACCAGTGTGTTTCGTCTTAGTCTTGTCGCACTCCGCGCACGCATTAGTGCAGTTCCCTGAATCGCCAGAGCCAGAGTTTGTTCAGTTCAGACGCGCTGCTCGTTATCGTGCCGTGGCCGGCCGCGCTGCGGTGCATTCTGCGAGAGCTAGAGCTGCAACCGGAACGGTTCCCGAGGTGCACGTATAAGTCGGCGTAACGGCACTCGTTTGGTCGATCGCAGCCGCCGCGATTCCTCCGTATTCGTTTATCGGGACGACATCAACAGGATCCGAGTAAGGCCCGGATATCGCAGTACACTCCTGAGAGGAGTTTTGAGTCTGAAGAACAATGTCTTGTGTGTCCGTGAGCGTCAAAGCCTGGCCAGCACAGGAAGTGCAGGCTGTGCTGTCCGCCCCGGAACCAGAAGCATCGTAGTGTGCGCCGCCTGTTCCCGGAAGTGCCCACTCTCCGTACCAGACCTGAAAGTACGTGGGCGGGGGAGACCCGAGCGTGACGGTGAAGGATGTATCTCCCCCTGTAAGCGAGGGGTTGTAATAAATATCCTCAGAACAATAACCGGCCTTGCAGCCCGTCGCAGGAGTACCGACCGTCGCAAAACATGAATGACTTGGGCAAGAGGTCCATCCCGTGATTCCATGGTCGTTTCCGCTCACCTGCGTGATGCCCGTGGAGGAAGCGCTGGAGGATTGGGAAAACCACGCGATGATAGCTCCCAGGTGACCGGCGCCACTGGCTGACGAGGGCGTAATCGTGCATGTCGTGTTCGAGCCGTTCCCGACGCATGATGTTGTGTAACCGTACTGAATTACAGTCGCCGTGCCACCACACGGGGTTGACCCTAGCGCAGGGGGAGACAATTCGAAAATCACTGAAGCTCCCGATTCTCCTGCTGGGCCGTACAAGTTTCCCTCGGAATCCAGGATCACTCCAAGAGAAAATCCGCCCAGACCCCGCGTCGTCGAGCCAGTCAGAAGCACGGTTTCGCTATAGCCGCTTTCCGTCGGCGACAACTCAAAGACCGAGCCGGTAATGCGTTGGCCGTATCCAGTGCTGCCAAAGAGATTGCCTGCGCTGTCGGCAACTACGCCTGCCCGGGGATAGGCTCCGTCTTCAGTGGGCTGGAGGACACGAAGTATTTTTTCCGCGTAGCGACTCGACTCCAGCAGCTCGAAGACGACGCCGCAGCCGGTGCTGCTGGGGGTGTCGCAAGCGGCAGCCGCGCTGCCACCGTATCTCGTCGTTCCATAAAGATTGCCGGCCGCATCGAGAAGAAGAGGCGCGTAAGGATTGGCTCCTTTTTCGCCCCCGGCAAAGGCGTGAATAGCGTTAAAGCGAAAGCCTCCCGTGCCGTTTGAGGTTAGCTTATAGGCCGTGCCGTAACCATCTGCGCCCCCAGCGTAAGCCGTGCCGTAAAGGTTGCCAGCTGCGTCCATAACGAGGCCAGCAGTGGGACCCCTCCCGTCGTTTCCGTCGGTAAAACGGTGCAAGACAATGTGACTCCAACCGCTAGGACCAGGCGATAGTTCGTAGACAGTGCCATAGCCGGGGGAGCTCGCGGTCCCACCTTCATTGGTGATGCCGTAAAGATTACCGGCTGCATCGAGGACCAAGCTGCCTTCTGGCTCGGCACCGTCCGATCCGCTAAAGCTGTGAAGCACTCTCAGCGTCCATCCACTGAAAGAGGGGGATAACTCAAAGACCGTCCCACAACCGCTGGGAGTTCCATTGCAGTAGCTCTTGCCGCTGCCACCGGAGAAGGTGACACCATAAAGATTACCGGCGCGGTCCATAGTCAGCGGTGAGCCCAACGTTGCATCAGTAAAGCCGTGGATTGTAGTCTCTGTCCAGCCACCGCCGGAAGCTGGTGACAACTCAAACACGCTGCCGCAGAGCTCAGGGTTTCCGCAAGCTCCCTCGAACGCGGTCGTGCCGTACAAATTGCCGGCCTTGTCTGAGATCAGGCCAGATGGATCTGCGTCGAAGCCATCGACCACAGGGAACGCGTACATGGTTGTCGGTGTGTATTGCGCCCAGGCGCACGTGGCCAGAGCAAAGGGTAGCGCCATGAGGGCTATCGTCTCTCTTACGGCTAGAGCGCGATTGATTCTCTTCATGGAAATTGCTCCTAGTAGCATTCAGGCGACCGACATAGCTGCGCCGGAATGCAGCGGTTTTGGACGGTAGCAGGGAAGGATAACAGCGCGGCCTAAACGATCTGCGAGACTATATCACAATCCCAGTTGGCTTTCTGAGAATTTCGGGTTAATCCTTCCTACGATCTTGATTCCTATTGCGCAGTGAGCGATACAGTGACAGTTTTTTCTACGCTGCCGGCTGCCGGCGTGGGCGCCAATCGCGATCATGCGGTCTTGAAGCGCGAATTTTCTTATCTGGGCGTGGGTGATCCGGGAAGGCTGGGCGTTGGATATGTTCGAGATCGGGCGGCCCGATCTCGACTGGGTGAGTCTGGCAAAGGACATGGGAGTGCCCGCGGCGCGCGTGACTTCGTTGGAAGGATTTGCGAAAGCTTTGCGGGAAGCATTTGAGAGCGAAGGGCCGAGCTTGATTGAAGTGCCGCTGTAGGTAAGTTCTCTGTGGGGTCGCTTGCAAGGATCTCCAGTTGTTTCAGCTCCAGCAAAATACTTCTTCAACTTTAGGATTGTCCTCTCGATAGCACTGAACTAGAAATGAATCAAAGTCGCCATCAATTTTAGTTGCGCTTCGCGGAACATCTGCTAGACTGTTGCTGTTTCCCCCACCAGGTTGCGACCCTCATTCCAAACTTCTCTTCGCAGGAGGACCTCTCTATGAGTAACAAGAGCGCTTTCGCCCCGTTCCTATTTCTCTTCTGTCTGATGCCAGCGCTGACAGTGGCCCAAGTCTACACGGTCACGGATCTGGGGCCACTCGTACCGAGGGCCATTAACACATGGGGGCAAGTCGTTGGCGAGGTCAACAACAAGGCTGCCATGTGGACGAGTTTTGGGGGCAGACAGAGTTTGGGACTGTTGGAAGGTGGAACCTTCAGTAATGCCACGGCAATTAATGACTTGGGTGTTGTGGTTGGGAATGCGAACGCGCCCGCGACTCTCACAGGGGAAGATGGCAGTGAAAGCTGCGCCGAGTTGGGTCAACCTTTCATATGGACATCGGTCACTGGCATGCAAGGCTTGGGGGTTTCGGCTCCCCTGCAGCACCTAATCTTGGAGGGATGCAGGATTTACGCCTACGCCAATGACATCAACATTTATGGCACGGTTGTTGGTGGCAACCGGGATATTGAGACATACAAATGGGGTTTTGAGTGGACAAGCTCAAGTGGCTTTAGCACCTTGGAAACGGATTTCCAAACCGCTGCGAACGGGATCAACAATGTTGGCCAGGAGGTAGTCGGCCAGACCTCGGGGGCCTTTCTGTCTGAGTTGTCACACGCCGCGCTCTGGGTGAGTGGGGGAATGACCGACTTAGGCACGCTCGCTGGAGGCTCAACTGATTTTTTCCATTGCAGTGGCGCTAACGATATCAACGACCAGGATCAGATCGTTGGCTGGTCCACTCTATCCAGCGCCACCGTTGCTTGCGACGATCAGGACATCGCGTCTCCCGTTCACGCTTTCCTCTTGAACGCGGGAGGAGCCATGCAGGACCTGGGCGCCCTGCCGGCTGACGCCTCAAGTGTGGCGAATAAGGTGAATTTCTTCGGCGTGATTATCGGGTCTTCGGGAAATACCGTGGTTTACAAGGATCAGGTTGGCGGAGAGGTCCTTCAAGTCATCGGCCGTCCATTCATATGGTCCGAGGCCGGCGGAATGCAAAATCTGAATGCCTTGATTCCGGTCCACTCGGGCTGGGTGCTCGAAACAGCAAATGACATCAACATCTGGGGGCAAATTGTTGGGCGGGGAACACTAAACGGCAGTCCTCAGCTCCACGGATTCCTGTTGACGCCGAGGTTTCCGTGATCGAAGCCCGAACTTGACGGTCCCAATCCTTACTGAATGCTTGGCGAGAGCATGGGAGTGCCCGGGACGCGCGTTACTTCGTTGGAAACTTTTGGGCAGGCGCTGCGGGAAGGATTTGAAAGCAAAGGTCCCAGCCTGATCGA
>DAIUEW010000076.1:0-19196 GCA_036844925.1 Candidatus Sulfotelmatobacter sp. | reverse complement strand
ATGTTCCAGACGCTTAAGCTCATCCCGCCCAAAGTGGGTTTCATCGACGGGGAAGTTCTCGGTGTAGTTGCTTTCGGCCTCATCGGCTTGTTGTGGCTTCTGCTGCCTTTTTTTGAGAGTGACCAGCCCTCACACATGAAAAAGTGGATCACTGGGTTTTCCGTCTTTGCTCTGGCGTACGTAGTGGGTATGAGTATTTATGGCTATCTCGCGAAATAAGCTCCGGCCATCCAGCGCAGCCCGCTATGCCGGGCTGGCCGGCTTCATCGTGCTCGCAGCGTGCCTGGGTTGCGGGCAAAGTTATGGGCAAACCACGAACTCTTGCCTGGATTGTCACTCCGCCTTGCCTGATCCCCTCGGAGTGACCCAGGAGAAGTTCAGCCAGGACATACACTCTCAAAAGGGTTTGACTTGCGCCAGCTGCCACGGAGGCGACCCAACTGCCGACGATCCCGACAAAGCCATGGGCCGAAAGGCTGGCTGGAAGGGCAGTATTGATCGCAAGCAAATCCCGCAGCTATGCGGAAGTTGCCACTCGAATCCAGCCTATATTCGGCAGTTCAATCCCAGCTTGCGCACCGACCAGTTGGATCAGTACCGCACCAGTGTGCACGGCAAGCGCTTCGCGGCTGGAGACACCAAGGTCGCCGTATGCACGGATTGTCATAGTGTCCACGATTTAAGAGTGCCCAGCGATCCGCGTTCCACGGTCAACCCGGTGAACGTGGCGAACACGTGCTCCCGCTGCCATTCTGACGCGGATTACATGAAGGGATATTCCATTCCCACTGATCAGTTCGCAAAGTACAGCACAAGCATGCATCATCAGGCGCTGGCGGTGCGAGGCGATCTGAGTGCACCAACCTGCACCACGTGTCATGGAAACCATGGCGCGGCGCCGCCTGGAGTAGACAGGGTTCAGAATGTGTGCTCCAACTGTCACGCTTTTCAGGCCCAGATGTACGAAAAAAGTTCGCATAAGAAGGCCTTTGAAGCGGTTTCTCTTCCCGGATGCGTGGTGTGTCACAGCAATCATGGCATCCGCCATCCCACGGACGCGATGCTGGGTACTGGTCCTGACGCCGTCTGCATGCGGTGCCATACCCCAGGTGACGCCTGCGATCAAGCAAGGGCCGGACTGCAAACCTCCTTGAGCCAATTGGACGCGGCCATCAAAAGCGCAGACCAGGTTCTCAGTATCGCCGAGTCTTCTGGTATGGAAGTGAGCGAGGCGCGGCTTGGACAGGATCAGGCAAGGGATTCACTGACCAAGGCCCGAGTCACAATCCACAGCTTCCGGACGGACCTGGTGGACCACGATATTCAAGCCGGCATGAAAATCGCCGCCAAGGACCTGCAAGCTGCTAAGGGAGCCATGGTTGAGCGCAACCATCGCCGTGCTGGGCTCGGAATTTCGCTCATCGCCATTGGGATGGTGTTGGCCGGGCTCTGGCTGTACATCAAGAAGATAGAGAGTTAGACCCCAAAGGGTTAAGCTCCAATGCTCGGTTTTGTCCCTATCGTCGGCAAACCTTACCTTACCGAATTAGGAAGGTTTGTCCGTCACTCGGGAGTGCCCCAACTTCCCACAAGCTGATTTCGTTACTCATCCCCAGTGAGTTCCGTTTGCGAGTTTCGCAAGCAACTTCAATTCGCGCGATTCGGCTTTGAATTTCCTCGACTGTGTCGTCGGTCAAATCTGGTTGGAGGTCATCGAATCGAATAACCACCATCGACACGAATCGTGGTACCCGTCACAAAATCCGAGGCTCGTGAAGCGAGATATACAGCAGTTCCAGCAATTTCCTCGGACTGTCCCCATCGACCGGCTGGAGTGCGCGAAAGAATTTCGTCGTTCAGCGGCATTGTTTTTACAGGGGCGGTCATGTCGGTCTCAATCCATCCTGGCGCGATCGCGTTGACTTGAATGTTGTACGGTGCAAGTTCAATCGCCATGGACTTGGTCAACTGGATGATTGCGCCTTTCGCTGCGCTGTACGAGGGGATCAGCCCAGATCCGAAGAAGGAGTACATACTGCCAATATTGATAATCTTTCCTCCTTGATGACTCATCATCGATTCGGCGGCAAGCTTCGAGAGCAGGAAAACTGCATTGAGTTGGGTCTCGATTACATCGTCCCAATCCTCAGGCTTCTCGTGCAAAATACCGCCGCTCAGCGATACGTTACCGGCGTTATTGACCAGGATGCTGATGCCGCCAAGCTCGCTCGCGACCCTGCTAAGCGCTGGCTCCAATGCGGCACGATGGGTTAGATCGATCTTCACAGCGATCGACGGAACGCCGATGGCCTTCAGTTCCGAGAGCACATGCTGGTTCTTCTCGTCGTTTCGTCCAAAGATTGCGACGGAAGCACCAGCTTCGGCCAGACCAAGCGCAATGCCGCGGCCAATCCCACCATTACCACCCGTCACCACAGCCACCCTGCCGGCTAGGTCAAAGAGCGCAGGCATCTTCATTCGACTTTCCTCGTTTCAAGTTTTCGGTAACGGAATCTGCTCTGGAAACCGGTTCTTAGTGGAGCACGAGCAGGCGCCCATAGGGGAAGTCACTGAAGCTTATTGCAGTGGCCTTCCATTGACAAGTCTTTCGACGTGCTTGCAAAGCCTGCGTCAATCGGAGTGGTCGCGTCAAATTGGGAGTAAGAGTTGATTGTGCTGCTTTTCGGATGGCAAGTGCGGCCATACGGAAGCGATTCCTGTAAGTGACGACGAGGAACGAGTTCGGTTGACTGCATTGAGTGTCAGTTCCCAGTTTGTCGGCACCCTTACCTTAGCGGATTACGTCAGGGTTGTCCGTTATGCGGGAACAATCAGCGACGTAAGAACAGTGCCTGGCGATGAAGGCGGCTGGGTGCATGCTGACGAGGTGCCCGAGAGCCAAAACGGAGAAAATTCGGCTGGAAGCTGATAACGGTCGCGCCGCACACAAAGCGGTTTCTACCTGCCAGGTGGCCGCGCCATGAAGTGGGCCACCTGGCCGGAATCAGCGGGCTTCCTTCTCATAGCTACGGTTGCGCAGCTCGAACGCAGCTGTTTCCGGTGCGCGGTCAACCGCTGCTTCCCAGTGCAAACGCTCCAAGTGCATCGCATCGCTTCGGTAGTACGGAAGCATGGCGGTTCGGGTTACCATGACAAGGTTCACACGGAAAGACGGCGAGCCGTCGAGCGGGCCCGAAAACAGGCTCAGGTTGAAACTGTCATATCCCAGCGCGCAGTACCACATCAGTACTCGCGATATGCCCTCCGCTACATACGCAACATCCGCATCGTCCAGTTGCAGCAAAGTCGCGCGGCCTCGAACCACGGCGCGCACTTCATTGAAACCGATCGGGGCGAAAGCGGTCATCCAGGCGGTCGAGCCGATGTCCCAGGCAAAACGTTCGTTTCGCCCCCTTTCCGTTGTGACCAGGTCTTCCCAAAAGCTTGTTCTGTTCTCCCGCCAGTATCTCTCCCCGGCCTCAAACTGAAAGCGCAGCATGGTCGTTGGAAAAGGGTCGAGGAACACCTGAGAATGCGGGTGCGGCAGCGATCCGCCGGATGGGAACAGATAATTGATATTCCAGGCGCAGTGACGCGCGTGCGAATCGGATACGTACACAGCCCGAATGTAGCGAATGCAAGCGGTCAGGTTATCGGCGATCAGCTTCGGGGAGAACTCATTGACGCTTAGCCAGTGCCTCGACGTGAATACCGCGACTGCCGCGTGTTGCGAATAGGGCACGAGGTTTGGGAACAGCACCGTTTCGCCGACCCGGATTCGGCATTCATCACTCACTTTTGGCTCTATACACGGCGTGACCTGATCGATCCGCTCTGCACAGAAGGGGCACGATGTATCCCGCAACTGAAATCGTTCCAGGGTCGCGGCATCTGCCGTCTGCAGCTTCACGCCATCGGCAATTCTCGAAGTGGTGCCGAGCAGAGGATCGAAGCGGACCTCGACCGACCGCACGTTGGTTTGCAACCCGTCTGGAGTTACAGATCGCGCTTCCAGTTTCTCGCTGCAGAATCTAATCGGCACCGCTCTCTCCCGATGAGTTCGATAGCCTATCAGTTCCGGGCGGAGAAGCGAAGCACCTGCGGTTCGCACCGTTGTCGGGGGATTCTAAGGTGAAGCAAGAAACGCACTCAGGCGTCGGGTCTGCGCACATCGAGGGAACGCGCTCTCCCTGGACTAGAAGTGGTCAGCGCGGCATTTTGGTTAGCGTTCGGCGATAACTCCCGGTTGGTCGGCCAACCGGAGTGCGCCGGGATAAACCGGCATGTTGTGACTCAGAATGACCTTGCCCTGCGCATCCCCGGATTGCGGCCAGGTGAAACGCCCTTTCTCCAACCTCTTAGCACAGACCCAAAGTCCGCTTCCGTCCCAGACAAGGACCTTCAACCGATTACGCTGGGCGTTGCAAAACAGGAACAGATGCCCGCTCAGAGGGTCACATGACAATCGATCCCTGACCAGACCGTACAGGCCCTCGAACCCCTTGCGCATGTCGGTGACTCCGGCGGCAAGATAAATCCGTGTGGCTGGGCCTAATCCAAACACGACTTACGCTCGCTCCAGTACACTCATCAGGCGCTCGAACGTGCCCATATCAAAATCAGGGTGTACCTCGATACGGCGCCCGCTCGACAGCACCACGGCCAGCCCGCAACTCGGTTCATACTGCGTCGGTGATTTCTTGGCAGCTAACTCCACTGGCACCAATTGACCGCCGCCAGGAACGCTTCTCCTTTTTCCCTTCCACCGCCGCTTCTTCAGATGACGATTCAGCGTGCCGAAGCTTAACCGCCGGCTGCGGCAAAACTCGCTGCGCCGCATACCACTGCTCACAAACTCCGCCACCAACTCCTGAACTTCTGCGCGTGTACGTCGCTTGTGTGCTGTAGCCTTTTGTTCTACGCTCATCCGGAAACTTCAGCACAGACACGACTTCCGCGAACAGGTGTGTCGGTCAGACGCTTAGTGCACACGCTGAAATTCTGCCTCCTCCTCTGCTGTCAAAGAGCGCATAACACCATTTTCGACAGCGACAACAGAGCCGCTGGCACATGGAATACAGGAATCAGCTTCCACAATCGTTTCGTGTTCGTGCGAGCAACCGAGGAGACAGCCACATTCAGTCCAAGCTGCGAAATAGTGCATTGAACTCATCGCTTTCCGGCTACTTGCCTGCATGCTCATGCTTTCCGTCACTGCAACGCGACAGAACTCGACCGGATGGGCGCTCCAATCAAAGTCAGGCAGGATCGGCTCGGACATGCTGACTCTGAAACGACGTTCGGATACACCCATGCGGAGAGCGCAGATCACAGGCGAGTCGCAGCAGAATTAGGTCGTATCTTTGACCCGAGTCTGCATGGGGTGAGCGATGCAGAAGCAGCGTGACACCGAGCGAATCGTTGGAGAAGAGAATGTAAAAAATCAGCCGGAATTCTCTGCCCAACTTTGCCCCAATTGTCTGTATCTGATAGAAATGTGAGGGAACCTTTGCTCAGTTTCGTGGGCGCTTAACTCAGCGGTAGAGTGCCATCTTCACACGGTGGAAGTCATAGGTTCGAATCCTATAGCGCCCACCATCAACCATCTAAATTTACGGTCGTTACCGCGTCTTCCCTGTCCGTAAATGTCCAGTTGGCTCATTTTCGTCCGGTTCTTCTATCCAAGCACCATCTGCAAAACACGGGAATGGGCTTCCCGTTTTTGTTCACTGACTGCCTGGGTGTAAACATTCATTGTCGTTCTCACGTCGGCGTGCAGCCTCCACGCTCATCCAAGCGATTGTCACGGTCTGCACCCGCTGGATTCGCCGATCTGCGTCGTGAGAAGCAATTTGCAGCGAAGCCATTCAGGTGTGTATTATCGCCCCGCAAACTAACTGGCTTTGCCTGACGGGACACCACTCTGTTTCACATTCTGATCTCGGTACCTGAGACTTCGGGTCTGGCATGACTCCAGAAAGTGACGTCCATCACGGGCAAGGAACGAACACCAATAGATAATTTTCGTAGCTAGCAGCCAGCAAAGTGGCCGATCATGAGACCCGTAGCGCCCAATCAACTCAGCAGATTCGACGTGAAGACATTCCTCTGGAGGAAACGTCGGTGGCTGCGGTTCTGCTGGAGTACAAACATGAAGGCATGGACGTTGAAGCCGTAGCTTGCCATATTAAGCAAAGGTTTCCCGACCTGCCGATCATCCTGCTTTCCGCGTACTGCGAGATGCCAGAGCGAATCCTGTGGTTGGTGGATGAATACGTGATGAAGAGCGAACTGCCGGAACGGCTCGTGCCCATTATCGAACGAGCGGATGACGGGCAACCTTTCCATAATCCGGTAAGGGAAGCGTTGCCGACCAATCGGGAACTACTCCATTCGTGGACGCAACTGTGTTTCAGAAGCCGCAACAGTCAGGACCTCAAGCCCGGCTCGGTTCAGGAAACAATATCGCTCCAAGCTTTCGGCGAGAGTTCATCTGCGGGGAACGAGGACGATCCTGATGCCGCAAATGGCAAACACCAAGAAAACCGCTGCGCACACGAGCAGGCTTCCGCCCGCATCGATCCAAATTAGCCCGTGCATTCCGAAATGGCGGAATCCCACGCCGTCGAGCCAAGTCATGTACATGACTGGCAAGCTGCCAACTGAGTTGAGGACGCTGAACAAGGTGCTGGCATCGCCCGTTTCCACTCCTACAATTTCCGCCTGCAAGGCCGTGAATCATGCCCACGAGAAACCATTTGCGGCAAGGTAGAGCGTCGTGCCCACAAGATAAACGAGAGGGCGGTTCGCAACCAGCAACACGAGAACAGCGAAGGCATTCAATGCGCCTCCGACCGCATACATCAATCGCCGATCCCAACTGCTTGGGATGAAGGTGGCGCACAGAGAGCCAACAGCCATCAGGATGCCACCACCAACTCCGTTGATCCATGTGACACCGGTCGCGCCCACGCCGTAATGCGAAGCGATAGCTGGAAGCAGGAACATGGCTGCGCCAGTGCCTGCGGGGTGATGAGAAGGACGGCGCTCCACCGGCGCTGAGGCGTCCGTATCACTGCCCAAATTTCTTGGCCGATGCGAGTAAAGCGGCCTTGAAGGACTTGCGACCGGAGGGGCACAGGTTCCGATATTGAAAAGGGAAGAAATCCCGGAAGCGCAATCACAACGGCGGTGCACAGGCCCGCAGCGAAGAGCGGCATTCGCGCAGCGAGCCACATGATGGCGGCTCCTCCCAGAGCTCCGCCACCCATGAACCCAGCTTGCCACCAAGCTGACGCTTTAGCCTGGGCTGCTGCCGAGAGCGTCCTCACCAGGAGCCCGCCACAAGCGGCAAGCACCATGGAATCAGCTATGCCTCCCACGAGGATCAGCGCGGTCATCAGCGTCAAATGTGAAGAACCGATCAGTGGAAAATAGATGCATACGGAAAGAGCGGTTCCGAAGATTGCAATTGCCAACCAAGTGCTCCGACGGAGCTTGATATCCACCAGCGGGGCCCAAAGAAAAACCAGAACACCTGGAAGGCTTCCGAGCGAACTGACGGTCGCGATTCGATCTACTGGAACGCCCGCTTTCGCAAGCAAGAAAAGCAATGGTGTGGCCTTGAAGCCGACAATGATTCCGAGCGGAAGAATCAGCAGGCTGAAGAGCCAAGGCGCTGGCGATCGGCGCGGGGCAGACACTGTCAGCTCACCAGTATTGTTTGCGGACGATCATGGGATACGGGCCTGAACACGAGACTTGCCGCCATAAAGTCTCTGCTGAAGAAAGTTTTGGAGACTCTGTGGTCCACTCGGCTTGAGTTTTGCGCCACCCACATTGCCTCGGCCTGGAATTGCAAGATAGGCGTGAGCTTCGCCCGTGCTCGTGATACCCAAGCCAGTGATGTCACCCCGAGAATTGATGCCGTACGCGACCACCAGATAAAGAGGCGAGTCTGAGGAAGTGAGAGCGTTGAGGTCGGTCATCACGCCGTCCTGCCAGAGAAATGCGCGACAGTTAAAGTTGGCATCGCACGATTGACCGACGATCTGGCCTCTGTCGCTGATCGCGAATCCGGCGCTCGAAGCATCGCCGGGAAGAGTCCCGAGATCAGCCATTACCCGACCCTGCCACAGGAAGGCATGGCCGGTGAGATCGTCGGATAGATCCGAAAGCCCTACCACTTGTCCTCGATTGTTGATGAATTGGGCTTGGTTGTTATTGATCCCCCCAAGATTCCCGAGATCGGTCGGCGTGCCATTCTCCCAAAGCATGGCGTGAAAGAATTCGTTGACACACTGTCCGGTACCCGCAAAGCCGACAATGTGCCCGTACTCGTTGATCCCGGTGGTTACTCCGTTCAGATCGCCAAGCAACAAAGTCAGTTCATACACCGCCCCGTTTTTCCAAACGACTGGCTTCTGCTGCAGAGTTGGGCTTGAACAGGTTGGGTCGAGCAGAGTGTTTTCCGAGACGCCGGCTATCTCGCCCCGGTTGTTGGCCTGTTGTGCGGTGCCATTGTTGCCTGTTTGGCCATACTGATCTTGAAGGAGCGGAAGCTGCGTCATCACGCCGTTTTTCCACGTGAACGGAACGCAATCATGGGGCGGAACGTCGGAGAATCCGTCAAAGTCGCAGAATTGATACCCTAGCGGATTTAAAGTGGAGGTCTCCGAACCACCGGCCACAACGCCGGCATCGTTGAGCGTGTAACCAGAGGCGCTGTTCGGCCCTCCCAGCGTCTGAAGGTCCACCATCCCTCCATTCCGCCATAAGAAAGCGTGCTGGATCTGATCCCCTTGCAAGCTCGACTCGCCGTTCACCCAGCCTTGTTCGTTCACACCGCCGCCGAAGCTAAACGAGCCGCCAAGCGTGCCGAGGTCAATGACGGCGTAGCCTTGCGCCTTAGCCTCTCTTTGCTCGGTAAGTTGCTGCGCAGCTAGCCGAGCCGAAGCAGTGATCATTGCACCTACCGCACACAAGACGACCAGTGGTAGCCTGCTGCACTTCGTCATGAATTCCCTCCTGATCCAGCCAAATTTGTCAATCGGGAATGTCGACCTGGCGTGCTTGGACCGGCGCATCGTGCTCCAAAAACGGATCTCAGGGCAATGGAGAAGAACTGAAGAATTCTGTATTCATCTCTCGTAACGAATGAGGGGCTAAGCGACAGAAAGGGCTTGGGTTATTGACGCTTCGGCGACCAGATGTAGAATCAAAGCCGCTCCTGCCTTGGAGTGCCCAGCCATGGCGTCAGACCGCGTCAAATTTGAGGAGTTCGAATTAGACCTCGCACCTACCATCTGCAGCGATCCGGTCGCAGCTTGAAACTGGAAAGAATCCCGATGGAGCTGTTGGTCCTCCTGATCGAACGGCGGGGAGGACTGGTGACCCGGGAAGAAATTGTTGAGAAGCTCTGGGGCAAAAACGCCTTCCTCGACGCTGACAGTGCCGTCAACACGGCAGTTCGCAAGATCCGCCACGCGTTGCGAGACGAGATCGAGCAACCGCGATTTCTCCAAACGGTCAGCGGACGTGGCTACCGATTTATCGCGAAGGTGACGGAACCGAATGTTGCTGCAGCCGGCGGTGATGGTACAACGTCTGTCTCACCTGCAGCAGTGGTGTCTGCGGTGCAGCCCCAGCCGGAAGTCTTACAGCGCCGCACGTGGTACTCATGGGGACTAATCGCTTGCGTGGTGATAATTCTTGTCGGAGTTCTCGTGGGTGGAGTTCTTTGGGTGCGTTCGCGCCGGTCACCGAAGTCTGCGATTGCACCGAAAAGGGTGATGCTGGCAGTGCTCCCGTTTGAAAATCTCAGCAACGATCCGGCGCAGGAATATTTCAGCGATGGTCTAACGGAAGAGACCATTACCGACCTGGGAGAACTTAATCCCGAAAAACTCGGGCGTGATCGCCCGCACTTCGGCGATGGCGTATAGGCACACAAACAAAACGGCAGGGCAGATCGGGCAAGAACTGGGAGTGGACTACATCGTGGAGGGCAGCGTGCGTCGCGAGGGCGGACGCGCCCGGATAAGTGCACAGCTGATCCGCGTCGGGGACCAAACGCACATTTGGGCGCAAAGTTTTGATCGCGAAATTCGCGATTTTCTGGAGGTCCAAAGGGATCTGGGGGAAGCCATTTCTCAGCAGGTTCAGGTGAGCTTGAAACCGGAGCCGTGGCTGGAACAGGCGAAGAACCGCCAAGTCAATCCCGATGCGTACGACAATTATCTCAAAGGACTTTATTTTTGGAACCAGTTCACTCCCGCCAGCGTCACGAAAAGTATCGAGTATTTCCAACAGGCGATTGCGAAAGATCCGAAGTTGGCGCAAGCCTATGCCGGTTTGGCGGAATCCTATGGCGTTCTCATGGATTGGAACAAACTCCACCCGGCAGAAGCCTACGCGAAGAGCGAGGCTGCCGCGCGAAAGGCGGTGGAGTTAAACAATGGCAGCAGCGATGCCCATTCGGCGTTGGGCTGGCAGCTCCTTTCATACGATCGGGATTACTCTAGCGCCGCCACGGAATTTCAGCGAGCGATTGAACTGAACACGAGCAATGCGGATGCGCATGATGGCTTAGCCAACTATTTTGCCGTCCGGGGCCAATTCGATGACTCTGTTGCCGAGGCGGAAAGAACTCGCGAGTTGGATCCGCTCTCGCTCGTTATAAGCCACGACCTCGGAAAAATGCTCTTCTATGCCCGTCGTTACGATGAAGCAGTTCAACAGCTTCACTTCACCCTCGATTTGCATCCAGATTCGTTCGCTCCTCATTACGTTCTCTGGCTGATTTATCAAGCAGAGGGGCGCCCAGATGAGGCTGACGCGGAATTTTTCAAGATGACCGCGGGAGGGTTTAACCCTGCGATGACGGAAATCCAGAAGACGCATGCCAAACTCGGCTGGAAAGGTGCCTGGCAGAAACTTGTCGCTAGAAAACTCGTGTCGAGCTGGGACCTCGCGGGTGTCTCGCTGGCGGTTGGAGACAAGAATCAGACCGTCGTCTTACTGCAAGAGGCCTCGGACGAGCGCTTGAGCCAGGTGATTTTTCTCAACGTAGACCCCAGGTACGACAGTCTCCACGATGAACCGAAATTCCAGGATTTGCTCGGGCGGCTCGGCCTTCGGTCGTAGCCTCTGCGCATTCATCGTCAACTGCATTAAACAAGAATGTGCTTTCAGGTGAAGTGGCCTTGAGCGACTGATCTCTGCGACTCTGAAGTAGCGCCGCCTTTCCGTCGGTGGTCCCAAGTTACGAGTTTGTATTCGGGATTCGAGGCTGATGGTCAGCATATCGGAAGCAATCGGCGCGGATGCTCACGCGTGCGTTTGATTATTGCCGATGACCGGCTAGCCGGTAGTAATCCGCACTGAACGAAGGGACGAAGACTGGCCGCCTGAGAATTTGCTGATCAAGTGGCGAAGTCACGCTGGCTGCGGATTCAATTTGTCAACCGTGTGTTTGCTCTGACATTTACAATAAAATTGTTGTTATCCGCCCAATTTTCTCGAAAAGGCTATCTTCGCTAACGGCCACAAAAAAGCCGCCCGAGACCGAGCGGCAATTCTAAGCTGGCTGATTCACTGCGTTTACTTCGCGGCCCCAGTGCGTGCAGCGACTACTTGCGATCTTACCTTCCGTAAGATCTCGAAGTCTTTTCCTCGCAGCCTGCCTAGCGTTTAGTACTCGACCTGGACGCTAGTGAAAATGACCCCGTCGTTGTCCGGCACTACGACCACGACGTAGTACTGGTCCACCGTGTTATTGATGGTTGCATTCGCGATTGTCGTGGTTTTAAAACACTGCGTCTTGTTGGAGGCGCCGGTGCTTTCAACCTTCGCCATGGGGGTTGCCGAGGGAAAGCCGCTCGCCGCCACGAGAGGAATTCTGTCCAGTGTCGCTGTAATTGAGGAGCCCACCTCGTTGAAGTTGCCGCACAATTTGACGGCTGAAACCACTGCCGCTTGGGGAAGAACGACGTTGGCCGCCCATGTTCCCTGGGCGTTGTTCATGGCACCTAGAGCAGTGTCGAAAACCGCGTTGGGGCAACCCCCTTGCGCAGTGCAAATGAACGCCGCTGGTGAGAGGGTCAGGTGAGGGCCGTTCGTCTGTGCGAAGGTCAGTTGAGTCAGTGACAGAACCAGCGAGAAAAATACAACTACTACGGAACCGATGCGAAGCTTCATGGGAGTATCTCCTTCTCGAAATTTGCGAAATTTGGTTTGGCCGCCATCTGATCCAAACTCGGCCTCTATCTAGTAACGCGAAGAAGCCACGGAAAAAGGTCCACATTTCTTCTGTAGGGCGGCAACGGTTCTGGTTTTCGGCGCGGGTAAGCTCCAAGTGCGCCAAAACAAAGGCGCAAACCCCGTTGGCTTAGCGTCTCAACTGGGTATATACTTCCGGGCCATAGAGATCGCGGAGCATTTGCGGTGAATTGAGGTATTCGCGACCTCAAAGTCGGCCCTTCCTCGCTTTCATCTTTTTCATAGCTTTCTGTCTTCGTGTGATTGCGACAAGCGGTGTCTGTTCACCGCCCCGGTGGTTTCAGTTCATCGGATTCGATCGAGGTTCCTATGGATGAGCCAACAGAGGTAGCCACCCTCCTTGGGGGACTCGATATCGGCAATGACAAAGCCGTGGCCGAGTTGGTCGTGTTGCTCTACTCGGAACTGCGGAGCCTGGCCTCTGGATACTTGCGCCGGGAGCGCAGTGATCACACCTTACAAACCACAGCCCTGGTGCATGAAGCCTACCTTCGTCTGGCCAATCAGAGAGAAGTTCATTGGAAGAACCGGGAGCAGTTCCTGGGCGTAGCTGCACAACTGATGCGCCGTATCCTGGTTGACTACAGCCGTGGCCATGGCGCCCAGAAACGCGGCAAAGGATTTGAGAAGGTTTTCCTGGAAGAAGCTGAAGTCGTCTCCAAAGACAAGGCGGCCGATGTCATCGCATTGGATGAAGCACTCACCCGATTGGCCGGATTCGACCCCCAGCAAGCCCGGCTGGTGGAGTTGCGTTTTTTCGGCGGTTTGAGCATTGAGGAGTCGGCCGGAGTTCTGGGAGTTTCCCGAACGACTCTTAAGCGGGACTGGAACCTGGCCAAGGCATGGCTTGCGCGCGAACTGCGCAAAGGCGACCAGAAAGATGCATGAGAAGTGGGATCAAGTAAAAGAATTGTTCGCGCTCGCTCTGGAGCGAGACCCCGAAGAGCGAAGTGGTTTTTTGCGCCAAGCCTGCGCTGGCGATGACTCCCTGCGCAGTGAAATAGAATCGCTGCTGTCGAGCTTCGATGGCGCCGCCACCTTTCTTGAGGATTGTCCCGCTGCCGATCTTTTATCCGCGCAGTCACATCTGATGACGGGGAGAAGGATTGGGGCGTACCGCATCATCCGCGAGATTGGGCAGGGCGGCATGGCGGTGGTCTATTTGGCTGAGCGTGCGGATGACCAATATCTCAAACGCGTAGCCATCAAAATGCTGAAGCCGGGGACCAAGAAGGACGAAATCCTCCGGCGTTTTCGCAACGAGCGACAAACTCTGGCGGCTCTGGACCACCCCGGCATCGTACGGCTCCTCGACGGTGGGAGCACCGAAGAAGGCTTGCCTTATCTGATCATGGAGTACGTCGAGGGTGTTCGTATCGACGAATACTGCGACACTCACAGACTGTCAATCCGCGAACGCCTGCAGTTGTTCCGTGCCGTCTGCCAGGCAGTGCAATATGCCCATGAGACCCTCGTCATCCATCGTGATCTGAAGCCCAGCAATATTCTGATTAATAAGGAAGGCGTGGTGCGGCTTCTGGATTTTGGCATTGCCAAAGTCCTCGACCCGCAATGGTTCCCAGACAGCACGCTTACGCGAACCGATTGGCGTCCGATGACGCCCGAATACGCGAGTCCCGAACAGGTGCGCGGAGCACCGGTCGCAAAGACTACCGATATCTATTCACTCGGAGTATTGCTTTACGAGCTGTTGACCGGGCATCGGCCGTATCGGGTTCGTCACGACTCCGCTTTGGAGAGCGAGTGGCACCGTTATAACGAGGAACCGGTGAAGCCGAGTGTGGCAGTCGGCAGAATCGACGAAAAAGTATCTCACGATGGCGGCACGCGAACGGTGATCACTCCTCAATTGGTCGCTGAAGAGCGTGCCATTCGACCCGAAGAGCTGCCGGCCTGCTTGCGGGGCGATCTCGACACTATTGTGATGAAGGCAATCCGCACCGAGCCGGAACATCGTTATGCGTCCGCGGAGGAATTTTCGCAGGATATCGAGCGGCACCTTTCCGGCTTGCCCATTAAAGCCCGTAAACCTACTCTTCTCTACCGCGGCGGGAAATTCGTCCGCCGGCATACTGAGTCGTTAGCTACCGCCATGCTGATGCTCGCTGTAACCGCAGGGTTGGGGGTGTGGGCGGCGCGCAGGTTGTGGAAACAGAAAGATGCCGAGGCGCCGCCCAGCGCGGTTCATGTTCGAATACGTCCCTCGGTCGCCATCTTAGGTTTTAAGAATCTCTCCAGCCGCCCAGATACCGTTTGGATTTCGACCGCGCTGTCAGAAATGTTAGCTGCGGAACTCGCGGCCGGCGAGCAGTTGCGTACCGTGCCATATGAAACAATCGCGCGAACGAAAATCGACCTTGCTCTTTCTGATGTAGAGAGTCTGCCTCCCGACACATTGACGCAAGTACGCAAGAACCTGGCAAGCGACTTCATCATTCTCGGCTCGTATCTCGACCTGGGAAAAGAAAGGGGAGGCCTAATACGCCTCGACCTTCGACTCGAAGACACTGTCAAAGGAGAAACTGTGGCTGCCGTCTCGGAAACGGGCACTGAGAAAACCATGATCGACCTCGTTTCGCAGGTTGGTACACGCTTGCGTGAGCAGTTCGGGCTGGAGAAACTTTCCCAAATCGAATCCGATGGAGTTAGAGCTGAGCTACCGTCGAATCCGGAAGCAATGCGTCCCTATTCACAAGGGCTCGTTAAGATCAGGGCCTTTGACGCACTATCGGCAAGGGATCTCCTCAGCCAAGCTGTCGCCGCCGATCCCTCCTTTCCTCTTGCCCATTCCGAGCTAGCAAGAACGTGGTCATTCCTCGGGTATGACATTAAGGCGCAGCAGGAAGCAAAGAAAGCGTTGGATGGAGCGAACAATCTTTCGCGCGAGAAGCACCTGCTGGTCGAGGCCCGATTCTATGAGACCAGCAAGGATTGGGGGAAGGCCATTGAAGCCTATCAGACTCTCTTCAGTTTTTTCCCGGACAATCTCGACTACGGCTTGCAACTGGCAAATGTGGAGACTGCCGGCGGCCGAGGCAAGGATGCATTGAAGAGCTTGGCCGCCCTCGATGCTTTGGGGGTACAGGCTAAGCACGATCCGCGAATCGATTTAGCCAGATCGGAGGCCGCTGGGTCGCTTGGCGACGACAAACTCAGGCGAGATACCGCAAAGCTCGCGGCACAAGAAGCCGGAGATCAGGGTGCCAAACTGCTGGTGGCTCGCGCGCGAAATTTAGAGTGCAGGGCTTTGGCGGATCTTGGCGAAAACGAAAAGGCAAAAAGTACCTGCGAGGAAGCGAGACAAATTTACGAAGGCGCGGGAGACCGCAGCGGTTTGGCGCAGACCTTGCACGACATGGCTGAAGTCCCCATCAATCAAGGGGATTTCGCTGCGGCTGAGAAGTTGTACAGTCAAGCACTTTCCATAGCGCGAGCCATCGGCAATCAGAAGGGGCAAGCAAAAGAACTGCTCGACCTCGGTGTGATTTCAGTCAAGAAAGGAGACTTCACTGCCGCACGCCGGTTTTATGACGAATCATTTCGAGATTACCAGGAGGCGGGCGACAAATATGGAATGGCGAGCGTTATGGGCGACACCGGCATCCTCTTGCGCGCACAAGGGAAGCTGCAAGACGCGCTAAACCATTTTCAGCAGACATTCGAGTTGTCTAACGAAGTGGGACATCGGGGTTCGGCTGCGCAGGCCCTGTCGGCAATTGGCGACGTATTGTTGGAAGAGGGAGATCTGCCTGGAGCTTCCAAAATGTACCAGGAAGCCTCGGCTATTGAGCACGAGATTGGTGGAAAGAACATCTACGCCTCAACCCTCACTCAGATGGGGCGAGTGTTTCGGCAACAGGCGAAGGCGGATGAGGCACAACAGGCTTATCGTGAATCCCTCTCCCTGGAAGAGGAACTTGGAAACAAAAGCGACGCTGCCGAAACTCGCCTGGCGCTGGCCGAATTGGATTGCGATTCCGGCAAAGGGGCCGAGGCGGAACAACTCAGCCGTGCCGCGGTCGAAGCGTTTCGCGCAGATGCTTTCGCTGATGAGGAGATCTTCGCACAATCGATTTTATCCAGAGCCCTTCTTCAGCAAGGAAAGACAGACGAGGCTGGCTCGTCGATTGCCGAAGCGGTCCGACTTTCGGAAAAGAGCCAGGATGTAACCGTTCGAATCCCTGTGATTCTTGATCATGCCTACGTCATAGCAGCCGGAAAAGACTTGGATAGAGCGGGGTCCACCGCTCAAGAAGCGCTGAGACGGGCCCGCAACCTGGGTCTTTTTCGAATGCAACTGGAGGCTTCTCTCGCCCTGGGTCAGATTGAGATGGCAAAGCCAAATCCCACCGCAGGTCGCGCTCGGCTCCAGGCCCTGGAGAAAAGCGCCCACGCGAAAGGCTTTGAATTGATTGCCCGAAAAGCAACTAATAGCAAGGGTCTCCGGTAAGCCAGTTCAGTAACAGGCCGAATCGCGCCAGGCGATTTAGTCGCGACTTCGACGAATGCAGTTCACCAGAGCAGTGGCACAGGGTGGTGTGCGTCGTTGACGAAGCACGATCTCATCTCAGGGACTTTATCAAGTCGAATCCCGCAATTATTCGGATGTAAGAGTCACTGAGCTTTCACCAGGATAGGCTGTATTCCTACCGGGACCGTATTGCCCACAATGGCATTTTTCGTCCCAGCAAGGGTCAGGTAGGACAAGTACGAGGGTGCTACTGGTAGATTTGTAGTCGTGCAGGGTGTACAGGTTTGAGAATTGTCCCAAATCGCCGCGGCAGCCACGCCGTTAGCCAGGGTCATTGTGCAAGCGTACACAGTACCGCTCACTGTACAGCCGCCAAAGGTAGAACCAACCATCCAGTCGTAGACCTGGCTGTACGCAGTATTGGCATTGGAAGAGCCTAGTCCGTTTTGCGACGGATTCCAGTAATACCACACATCGTTCGAGACGCCCAAAGAATAGGAGTAAATGTAAAAGCGAGCGATGTAGGCAGCTTGCATGTTTGGGTCGGTATAAGGCGAGGACCAGCCGGCTGCTGCATAGCCACCCTCAGTGTTGAATATGGGCTTGGCCAGCTCTGCGCTTCGCAGAACGCCTTTAAGACTGCTTATCCAGGTATTCATTACAGACTCTAGCGATGTCGGGTAGAGGTTACCCGGCTTCATATGGAAATTCACGACATCCGTTTGCGCTGCGCCGCCTGTGTGGCAGCTGGTTGCGGGGCTATCGTTGCAATAAAGAAAATTCTGGCCCTCGTTCAGCTCCGGTTGCTCAACATGGTAGGAGGGCATCAATACATAAGCGGTAGTGTCGGTAGGACCGGTCAGGGTGACGCTGGTAACAGTGGCCCATACCTGCGGGCAGGTCTCCCCGGTGGCGCGGATTGTGAACGAGCCGCCTTTAACAATGCAGTAGAGATCCTGTTCCATCCTGATTAACTGATCGTAGCTCCCCTTCCAAAATCCTGGGGTATCAGGCTCGTTCCACGTTTCCCAATAGAGAACGTGCGCGTGAGTATTCGTATATCCCGAAGAGGGGGCCACATGAGAAGCGTAAGCGCCGACCCAATTACGCCAATACAAGTTCGCTCCCGTACCGTCGGAGTTCAGATCGCGTGGTGCGTCGCACTGCCCAGCGGCATAGTTTGGCGCGGTCTGATTGGCTTTGTAATAATTGCAGGAAGTGTCGCCCGGCACGGAAGTGGCAAAATTGGGCGTTCTGGCCAGCGCCACCTGTGCAGTGTGAATGGAGCTGGAAGCCATCGCCGCGAGAACCGTGTCCACATTCGTCCAGTTAAACGTATTATTCGCAGTTTCCACGAAAGGCCACTCCACACCTGGAGTGTCCCACAACCGATCAGAGCCCTGGTTGAGAGTCGAAGGGAATTGCGTATCGGTGTTCAAGTCTAGCCCGAAGATGGGAGAAGCCGGAATTGCTGAGCCGCCGAATGGGGTGAAAATAGCGGTTACGGTGGCTGTCCCCGCAATATTAAAAGTGCAGGCGCCCGAACCGGAGCAGACGCCGGCGCTACCTGTTCCTGTAGACCAGTTAAAGGTACTGCCTGCAATCGCGGACGGAGTGAGCGTGACGGTATTACCCACGTTGTAGGTCGCAGAGCAAATACCGCCGCTAGCGGAACAGTTGCTGATTTCTCCGTCCGCCGAACTTACCGAGCCCGCGCCGCCGCCCGTGACTGTTAGGGTCAAAGTGGGGGATGCGACTTGGAATGAAACGCCGGAGCTTATGATTTGGCCTTCCGCAGCCGTCACCGTTGTTGTGCCTTGGGCGAGTCCTGCAAGAAGCCCGGCGCTCACTGTTGCTATGGTACTGGGCGACGACGACCACAACGCCGACGAGGTGACATTCTGCGTAGACCCGTCGCTGTATGTGGCCGTGGCAGTCAATTGGATTGAACTGCCAGCCGTGATGTCGCCAGAACCCGGGGAGACGTTAATTGAAACTAGTAACGGACCGGTAACTGTGAGCAGAGCAGATGCGCTCATACTTCCAAACGCAGCAGAAATGCTAGTGGTGCCTTGCATCAGTCCAGACGCGAGCCCACTACTGTTGACTGAAGCAACTGCGGGAACGGAAGAGGTCCAGGTGGATGATTGAGTGATGTCCTGTGTCGATCCATCGCTGTAGGTTGCAGTAGCCACAAATTGTTGACCGTATCCCGAGGCAACGGAGATTGAGGCTGGTGTGACAGCAATTGAAGATAAGCTCGGACCATTCACGGTGATGGTGGTGGAGGCGGAGATAGAGTTGGAAGTAGCGGAGATGGTGGCCGTGCCTTGTCCAGAACTGGTGGCCAGTCCATTGCTCCCCGCCGCGTTGCTAATGATGGCCACGGTCGCCGACGATGAATTCCAGCTCGCCACCGTCGTCA
>DAIUEW010000075.1:0-19610 GCA_036844925.1 Candidatus Sulfotelmatobacter sp. | reverse complement strand
CCTTGGTTTGGGAGAACTCACATTCTAGATGGTCCAGTTTTCGGGGTTTGGGTCATAAGCCCCAAGAATCCGTTGATAAAAAACAATGAAAGCGCAGAGCAAGATCAGCTTACTTTGCGTCGCGTCGTGTGGATCTCTTTTTCCTCGACGACATCAGAATCATCCTGGTTGTGATCTGCGGTCGATTTATCCACTGTCTTTTTCCCAGCGTCCTTCACCTTGCCCCAAGCGTTTTGTACTTTGCCCTCGGCCTGTTTGACGGCCCCCTGGGCTTGTTTATCCGCGTCTCCGGTCCATTCGCCCACCTGGCGCTCCACGCGACCGCCCACGTCCTTCAGCTTGCCTTCCACTCGATCTTTATTCATGGCTGCGTCCTCTCCTTAGGAGTATCGAATCTTCGTTTTCGAACTTTGTTCAAGCACCGTCGGGCGTGAGACTTAGACTACGGGGCTTCGGCCTTGGATCAGGCGGATCAACACCGCAACGATCGCCAACACGAGCAGAATGTGAATGAATCCGCCCAGCGTGTATGAGCTGACCATACCTAACAACCAGAGAATCAGCAGCAGAACGGCTATAGTCCAGAGCATTGGCACTCCTTTCCCGGAAACGTATGTTCCGGTTGATCAGCAACTGCAACGAAGTTTAGGTGGAGTCGATTGCGGCAGGTATCCAGTAGACTCCCTATTCACGGGGCGATCCAGCTCTACTCGGATACAGCACGGGTAAAGAAATCGAAGAGAGTCTACGGTTCGCGCCTGAGAGTTAGCCTGGGCGAAGGATTGACTCAATAGATCTGGACGATTCCGTTGCGCACGGCGTAAAGCGTGAGATCCGCTACGGAATGCAGATCGAGTTTCCGCATGAGGTTGGTTCGGTGCGTTTCTGCAGTTTTTACGCTGAGGCTAAGAGCGATCGCAATTTCCTTGGTAGTCTTTCCTTCGGCGACAAGCTGAATTACTTCCCGCTCCCTCGGGGTGAGAATGCACTGGGCGGCAGAAACGGTGTCTTCTTGTGGGCGCAGATAGCCATCCAGCATCATCTGAGCCACTTTCGGCGTGAAGAAAGTTCGGGAATTCTCTAGAGCCTCCACGGCAGCGACCAAGTCGCGGCCGGCATCGGACTTCAGCAAGAAGCCGCGAGCGCCGGCGGCCAGCACTTCGCGAACAACCTGTTCGGAATCGTGCACCGTCAGAATCAGAATGCGAGCCTCGGGAGCAGTTGCCAATATCTGACGTGCCGCATCCAGTCCGTTGAGATTCGGCATGCCGACGTCGAGAAGAAGCACATCCGGTTTCAGATTGACGGCTTGCGCTACGGCTTCACGACCGTCTTTGGCCTCGGCACAAACCTCCCATCCGGGGTGGTCTTCGAGCAGCGAGCGAATGCCTTGCCGTGCGATCTCGTGGTCATCCGCGATCAGGATTCGAAGCACGCTCTCCCTCGAAACGAACCGAAACCTTGCCCGGCTTCCCTATTCCAGTATTCCCTTTTGAGGCAAATTCTTGTCTGAGAGATAGTTGCGGTTGGGGGAGCGCCGGTTGCAATAAGACTTTCTATAATGCAAATTTGATGCCCAATTGCGACCTCCGGTGACAGAAAGAATGGCATCTAAGATCGGCACGGAGGAGCATCAATGCGTTTATCAGCCGCTGCCTGGTGGTTTTCATTTTCCTCAACTGTTGTCGCAAGTGCGATTTTGACTTCTAGCGCGGGCGCTCAGGCCCCCGCCGTCGCCTCGGGTGCGACGAGGTCGCCTACTAAATGGAAGCCCCACAGGGCAGCAGACGGCGCCACCGCAAACCGCGCCGACTGGAAACGGATCAGCCCAGAGCCCTATTTCTGATCAGAATCCGGCCAGCCACAACCCCGTGAGCGCAGAGCCAACTTCCAGTGACCAAGGCGGAATGTTTGTTTTTAAGAAGCAGGTGGAAGAGGTTGTGCTGCACGCCACGGTGATCGACGAGGAGCATCACCTGGTTTCCGGCCTCGATCGGAATGCTTTCTCGGTGATTGAAAACGGAGTTTCGCAGCCCATCACATCATTCCGGAGCGAGGACCTTCCAGTGGCAATGGGCATCGTAGTGGATAATTCCGGCTCCATGCGGGACAAACGGGAGAAGGTGAACCAGGCAGTTCTGAATCTGATTCGCGCCAGCAATCCGCATGACGAAATCTTCGTGGTGAATTTCAGCCAAAAGTCTTATCGGATCAGGATTTCACCTCTGATGTAAGCCTGCTGCAAGCTGCGTTGCATCAGGTTTCCGCGAAGGGAAGCATGGCGCTCTACGACGCAATTGTGGCCTCGGCCGTTCACCTGCGGAACAACAGCAATCTCGAAAAGAAAGTGCTGCTCGTAATTACAGATGGGCAGGACAATATGAGCGAGGAAACGTTGCAAGAGGCGTCGCGCCGGCTGGAACAGGCCACCGGCCCAATGCTTTATGCAATTGGTTTGCTTGGCGGCGGCTTGCAAAGATCGGGGCGAGACGCGTTGCAGGATCTGGCAGGAGGGACGGGGGGTATCGCTTACTTTCCGGAGTCGCTGGATCAGGTCGATAATATTACGCAAGCCGTCGCGCACGATGTTCGCAGCCAGTACCGTATCGCCTACAAGCCAAGAAATCAGAACGTTAAACCGGAGTTTCAGGAAATCCACGTTGAGGCGCACGCCCCAGGGTATGGGAAGCTCACAGTCCGCACCCGGAGCGGCTACTATCCCCCAGAATCCGGCCTTTAAGTTCGCGCGCGATTTCTAAGCTACGGTAGTTTCCGTCGTGTTCCGCAACTGCGGCGGCATCTGGATCTGGATGATGTTGTTCTTAATCGCATACACCACTAGATCGCGGATGGAGTGCAGGCTCAGCTTCCTCATGATGTTGCTGCGATGCGTTTCGACAGTCTTAGTGCTCAGGTTAAGCAGTGTAGCGACTTCTTTTGAGCTCTTACCTTCGGCAAGAAGTTGAGTAACTTCGCGCTCACGGACCGTCAGCGTCGGAAGACTCGGCGGCTCATTGCGTGACATATTGTGCCCCTTGTCGAGGAAACCCGCCAGCACCAGATCGTTGACCCGCGGAGTGAAGAACATCCGCTTGCTCTGCAGAGCCTCGACCGCGGAAACCAGATCGCGAGCCGCGTCGGACTTAAGCACAAAGCCGCGCGCCCCCGCGTCAAGAGCTTCACGGATAACCTGATCGGAATCGGTAATGGTCAGAACAATCACTTTGAAGTGAGGATCGTGTTGCAGCAGTTGCCGCGTGGTATCCAGGCCATTCAGATAAGGCATCCCAATGTCAACGATTACGACATCGGGCTTGAGCTGCTTGGCCATTTCGACCGCCTCGCGGCCGTCAGATGCTTCGCCGCATACTTCCCATCCCTCATGCTTCTGGAGAAGAGAGCACAAACCGCGCCGCACTATTTCATGGTCATCGGCCAACAAGATACGTAGCTTCATGGCAGATCCTTCCTTCCACTACCCCTGAGAGATCGGGCTGAATTCAACTTTCCCAGACCCAGCGCTCAACATGCAGCTTGCGGACTGCGTGCGAGCGCTGTAAACACACGATGCTGACTCACTGCCTCAACCGCCTCCAGCAGGTCCCGTGCCGCATTCGATTTCACAACGTAGCCGCGGGCGCCTGCGTCCAACGCTTCACGCATCATCTGTGGAGAATCGTGTTGAGTGACGAACAAAACTTCTAGACCGGAGGCTTTCCGCTTGTGCTGAATCACCCGACAAGCTTCCAGACCGTTCATCCTGGGCATCGTAACGTCGAGTACAACGACATCGGGGCGCAGAGCTTCGACCTTGTCGAGAGCCTCGAGCCCATCAGATGCTTCCCCGACGACTTCCCAACCGGATCGCCCTTCTAAGAGAGTGCGTAGCCCTTGCCTCACAATCGGGTGATCATCCACCAAAAGGATCCGAACGGCCATAATTTCTAGTTTCCGAGGCAGCCTCGTGCGGCCCTTTGCAACGGCTGGCTCTTTTTCTACTTTACGATGTTACCGCTGCAGGAGTCTACTCGCGCCCCAGGCCGAAAGCGTGTCCCCGACGAGGCAGTTTGAAACTAACATTGTCTTACCGGCTCTCGTATACAGAGAACACTGTATTTTTGGTCTACAACTTTCATGTTGAAGTGTCTAGTTTTCCGTCGAACTCATTGCTGGGAAATAGGTTTCCTGATGTAACAGCGCGTCCACCGCCTCGACGATGGAGCCAACGTCGGATTTGGCACAAGCCCCGCGAACTCCCGCTCTCCGAGCTTCTTCGGCGAGCTGTTTGGACAAATGGATCGTAACCATGAGAATTGGAATCTCGGGGAAGAGTTCTGAGATTTGCCGTGCAACATCCAGGCCGTTCAAGTCCGGCATTTGAAAATCGAGCAAAATCATGTCGGGAGGATTTTTTTTTACTCTTTGCAGGGCCTCTCCTCCCGTTCGCGCCTCATCGGTCACTTGCCACGTGCTCTGCTGCTCGAGCAGGGCTCGCAGATAATGACGGACCGCCGGATTGTCGTCTACAACCAGAATTCGGACCAAACCGCCCTTCCCTTTAGCTGGTTTAGGCTTTCTTTTTGAGCATAGGAGCGTCAGCCGACCCTCGCAATACCGTGAAGGCCCTACGAGGGAGTATCCAACCGGATTACCAGATTCCTTTGTCGCTTCCAGTGAGCTTAAATTCGAGCGCTGCGGCTGCCGCCAAACCCTGACCGGCACCGCTACATTTTGTCGCCCCCAGCAGGCGTTGGGAAAGCAACGTGAGACACCCTGCGGAGTTTTTCACACCTGTCATAAATTCCATTGCTCGTGTAGTCATGAAGTGGTCGAACCCGTGCGCTGTTGTCCGATGTGAAAATGGACCGGCAGGTTGTTGGAAAGGCCACTCTTAGTGCGGTTTCACAGGCTCCCACAGTTTCCGCGTGTTAAAATGGAACCTCCCATGGCCACGATTCCCCGTAGAAAGACTGTTACCACCACCGTCGTCGGCGGTGTGCGCGTCGGCTCGGATGCACCGATTGTGGTCCAGTCGATGACCAATACCGACACCGCCGACATCACTTCAACGGTGCAGCAGTGTGCGGCATTGGCTCGCGCCGGCTCGGAACTCGTGCGCGTCACGGTTAACAACGAGGAAGCGGCCGCCGCCGTTCCCCATATTGTTGAGGAACTCGATAAACAGGGCGTGCGCGTTCCCATCATCGGCGACTTCCACTATAACGGGCATCTTCTGCTGACCAAATATCCGGAGTGCGCACGCGATCTGGCGAAGTACCGCATCAATCCCGGCAATGTGGGGATTGGCCGGAAGGACGATAACAATTTCCGCACAATGATCGAGGTCGCGGTGAAGTATCAGAAGCCGGTGCGCATCGGCGTGAACTGGGGCTCGCTCGATCAGGCTCTGCTCACACGCATGATGGACGAGAACTCGCGCCTCGCCGAACCGAAGGACGCGCGCGAGGTCACAATGGAGGCGATGGTCGTAAGCGCATTGAATTCTGCCGACCTCGCCCAGAAGTTTGGCCTGCGCGAGGACCAGATCATCCTGAGCGCGAAAGTAAGCGGAGTGCAGGATCTGATCGACGTTTACCGTGCCTTGGCCGCTCGCTGCCGTTACCCGCTGCACCTCGGCCTAACCGAAGCTGGGATGGGGGCGAAAGGCGTGGTCGCATCGGCCGCGGCCATGGGCGTGGTACTGCAGGAAGGCATCGGCGATACCATTCGAGTCTCGCTGACGCCCGCGCCCGGGGGCGACCGCACCGAAGAAGTTCGCGTAGCGCAACAGATTCTGCAATCCATGGGGATTCGCAGCTTCACTCCGCAGGTTACGGCCTGCCCCGGATGTGGACGGACCACCAGCACGTTTTTCCAGGAAATGGCCGAGCAGATTCAGACTTACCTGCGCGAGCAGATGCCAACCTGGAAGGGCCGTTATGTGGGCGTGGAAGAGATGAAGCTCGCCGTCATGGGTTGCGTGGTGAATGGCCCCGGCGAATCGAAGCACGCCAACATCGGCATCTCTCTACCGGGAACGTTCGAAGAGCCGAAGGCACCGGTCTACGTGGATGGGCGCCTCTTCACCACACTCAAAGGGGATCGCATTGTAGCGGAGTTTATCGGGATTCTCGACGAGTACGTCGACTCGCACTACGCCGCGCGCGTTGTTCAAAAAGATGTTCAAAAAGAAGAGCTAGCCACGCGAAGTTAGGCTCAGATTCGCGATCCCACCTCTGCAATGTCATCCCGAGCGAGGCGGGGGATCTTGGTTCCTGCTCGCGCCTCCGGTGGTGCCTCTGCGGGCAAACACCAAGATCCCTCGCTTCGCTCGGGATGACAGGGCTGTTCAAGTCGGTCAGAGGCCGTCGCCCCCTATTGCCCGGTCAGAAGGAAGATCGGGTTTTGATTCGGTGGTTCACCGTTCGATTGAATAGCGCCCGCGCTGAAGGCCGCGGGAAGATCAGTGACCACCGTATCGGCCACAGAGGGAGCGCCTGGGTTGTTGGCATTGTTGTCGGAGGTATTGATGACGGCGATGGCACCAGCATCACACATGCTCACATAGACGCGGCTACTGTCCGGGGAAGCAGTAGTGAAAACTCGAAAACGCGTCGTGCTCGGGGAATACAGTGCAGCCGACGTGCACGCAGCCACGGGTGGCACGGCATACTGATATGTGTTCGTATTCAGATTCGCCGAGAATGGAGGGTCGGTCAGCAACGTGAGTGTTGTCTTCAGCTTGAAATTGTTGGCATCGAACACAGCGAGGCTAGGAATCACGCAGGCAGACGTTGCACCGACGAAAGGGTCAGGACAAGACGCTGCCGTCCCGTAGCTGGCAACGTAAAATCTACTGCCGTCGGGCAAAGCCGTCACAGAAGTGGGCAAGCATCCCGAAGGACATGGGCTTGAACCTGCGGCAAAAGAGATAGCCGCTATTTGAATGGGTGTATCATTGGCTCCGCCGGAGACAGAAAAGACATACACCGTACTGGTCGTGGGATTGGTCACATAAAGACGATTCAGGTTGGGATCGTAGAAAATGAAGTTCGCCCCGGCACCGACCTGGAGGCTACTCGTGACGGTATCTGTGGCAGTATCAATCGTCACTAATTGCCCTGTTCCGCCTTGCGTCAGCACGTAAACCTTCTGACTGTCGCTCCGAGCCACCATCCACACAGGAGTGATTCCGGTAAAACCGGTTACCACATTCGGCGACAAATCCACGGTGTTCAGACTGCTAACGGAATTGCTTCCCTGATTCGCCACGTAGAGCTTGAGGCCGTTGGGAATCTCGGCCAACGCAACCGGATTGGTCCCAACGATGGCAGTATTAACTACCGCGCTGGATGTTGTATTGATCGCGCTCACTGAATTCGTCCCAAAGTTGGCGACGTAAAGAAATCCAGTCTGCGTTGTATTCAAAAATACCGGCAACGACCCCGTCGGCAAGGGGATCGAGGTCACAACCCCCAACCCGGTCGCGGTGCTGGACTGGAAGGCCGGTGTAAAGGCCGAGACGACGTCCACGCCGCCGGGTGACAAACTCCCCGCACTCGCGACGAACACCTGGCTGTGGTTGGGAAGGATCGCAGCGTGCGTGGGATTGTCGCCCAGGTTGGGCGCACTTTTGTCCGAACTAGGGGTTTCGCCGATGATGCTGTCTCCGCCGACGTCGACCTGCATGGCCCCCCCGGGGAAGTTGGGCACGTTGTGGTAAATGCCGAAAACGGCATGGAAGTTCGCCGGCGCGGGAGGCGCCTCTACGGGACACCCCGGAAGTCCGCCCTCCGAGCAAGGAAGAACCACCGGACGGTAGACCTGCCCACAAGCCATCCACAACACAATTGGAGCCACCATGGCCGCCAACCGGCCTGCGCGTTGAAAACTCATCGGCACCCCAAAGGAATGTTTGATCAGCGAGGAATTTAACATTCTAACGGCTGGGCACAATCTCCGCTAGTGCGAGACGGCTTTCGGGCTTCCGCGCGGCCCTTCCTTCTCGGATGCCAAAATGTCCAAGCAAGTTGGACCGTTCAGAAAGACACGGAGGGACGTCAAACGACTGCAGACTGCAGCAATCCTGGACGCTAGGTTAAGACGCTAGGTAAGAAGAGAGCGAGCCGAGCCCGGAGGCCGAAGCCCGAAAGCCGCGCTACCTGCGCCGGGACTTGCCACCGGCGGCAGCTGCTGGCGCCTGTGCCGTGGCGGTTGCCGCCGGCTTTTTCTTGCCTTCCATCTGCGCCAGGCTCTGCTTGAGAGCGGCCATTAAATCCACTACCGGAGCCAGCTTCTTCGGCTTCTCCACCGCTGCCACTTCCCCGCCCTCAAGCTTGGCTTCGATCAGATTCTTCAGATTTTCCTGGAAACTATCTTTATATTTTTCCGGGTTCCACTCATCCGCCAACGCCTCAATCAGCTGGTGCGCCACCTTCACTTCGGCTTCTTTCAACTCCACGTCAGGAGCGCCAAAGCCTTCCACTTTGCGCACTTCCTCCTCGTAGTACATTGTGTGCAGCATCAATCCGCCTTCGTGCGGCCGCAGGAAAACCGTGTACTCGCGGTTGTGCATAGTAATCTTTGCGATGGCGACATACTCGCTCTCTTCCAGCGCCTTGGTCAGCAGGGCGTACGGACGCCGCCCCGCTTCTTCGGGCATCATGTAATACGACGACTCGAAATAAACCGGATCGACGTCACCAGCCTTAACGAATTCCAGAATCTCCATTGTCTTAGCAGTCTGCGGCTCGATCTTCTTAATCTCCTCCGGCTCGATGACGATGTACTCGTCCTTGCGAAACTCGTAGCCTTTGACGATTTCGCTGCGGTCGACGACCACGTTTTCCAGCGGACAAATATACTGCTGCTTCACCCGCTGCTTGTCCGGCCGGTGCAGCATGTTGAAAGAGATGCCGGAGCTGCGCGCGCCCGAGAACAAACGCACAGGCATGGAGATAAGACCGAAGGTTAAGTGTCCAGACCAGACCGACGATGGCATAGTTCCCCTCGCTTACAAAAGTCTAACAACTACGCTCGCGACCGTATGGCAAAATAGCCTAAACCGCCCAGAATTGGCAGTTTAGCTTAGCAAACGAACTTTGGATGCACAAATCTTAGGGCGAGGTGTACCGAAGTGCGAAGCCGGAGGGGATGGGGTCGTGCGCGGCCCTGCGCTAGCACTTGTAGTTAACTGAGTGGGTTCCTGAACTCCTCCTCTTCTATAGTAGATTTGCTATAATCGTCGGTCGAGGTATCGTCTGGAAAGGCCTAAACCTCCGGTGCTGCGGCCCGTCGTCTGGCTCGGGGACTCGAGAAAGATCCTTCGGGACTTTCCGGATGGTGCACAGAAGCTGCTGGGGGACGAGCTTCAGCTTATCCAGTTTGGTGGTATGCCCAAGGACGCCAAACCTTTCAAGGGTGTCGGCAGTGGCGTTCTTGAAATTGCCCTGCGGTACGCCTCGGACGCCTATCGCGTCGTGCTGGCGCTACAGATCGGCAGGCGCATTTACTTCCTACACGCCTTTCAGAAGAAATCGAAGAAAGGCATTGCGACCCCGAAGCGGGACGTCGACCTGATCAGGAAGCGATGCGCCGAAGCAAAGGAGTTGGCACATGAGTACGAAAAGACGAAAAGCAATTGAGTTTGAAGAGGGCTCCGGAAACGTCTTCGCGGATCTGGGTCTCAAGGATGCCGACCAGCTTCTGGCGCGCGCGCAGATCGGATTCCATGTCTTCCAGATCCTTGAAGAGAAGAAGCTGAAGCAGCGCGAAATCGCCGATGTTTTAGGAATCGCGCAGCCCGACGTATCGCACCTGATGAACGGCCATTTCAGCCGCTTCACCACCGACAAGCTGCTCGATTTTCTGAAACGGCTTGACCGGAAAGTGACGATCGAGGTCAGCCCTCACCACAAAGGCGAACCCTACCAGCAGGTGACTTTTGCCCCGTGAGGGCGGGCCAAACTGCCAAGCGGTCATTCCGTGTGGCTAGGCCAAGTCCCGAATTTCTTGCGCAGTCGTTTGATTTTCGCGTCGGTCGCATTCTTGGCTCGCCATTGTTCCCGCCAGTCTGCGCGCTGCGGCCCGAAAGCATGGGGTTGCTCAACCGCCTTGGCCACGGTCAGAACTCTCTCCGGTGGTGCCATTGTTCAGGATCAATCCAATTTTCCTTGGGTCTCACGCCGCTTTTTCTGAACCTTCCCGCCGCCGACGCTCATCTCTGTAGCAAAATCCTGATCCTGATCCTGAACGGGATCTTGATTCGGAGACGAACATGACCGACCTGCGCTATCCTATCGGCAAATTCCACTTCGATGGACCAACCACCGAAGAACAGAAACGGAAATCGATTGACGAAATCGCCCAGGCACCGGCCAATCTACGCGCAGCCGTGAAAGGGCTTTCCGAGCAGCAACTGGACACGCCCTACCGCCCCGACGGTTGGACCGTGCGCCAGCTCGCGCATCACGTTCCTGACAGCCATCTCAACGCGTATGTACGCTTCAAACTAGCCCTCACCGAAGAGGAACCGACGATCAAGCCTTACGCGGAGGACCGCTGGGCGCGATTGGCCGATACGCAAGCTACTCCCGTAGAAGTATCGCTGGCGATGCTGGATTCTTTGCATGATCGGTGGATTCGACTCCTTCGTTCTCTGCAACCAGAGGACTGGAAACGCAGCTTTCGCCATCCTGAACTTGGCTTGGTCAGCCTTGAAAAGAACCTGGCGCTTTACGCCTGGCACGGACGCCATCACGTCGCTCACATCACTTCGTTGCGAGAACGAAACGGCTGGTAGACCGCTTCCGGCTTCCGGTTTCTAGTTTCTGGTTCGAGGTACTCTCGGGCCTTCGTGCCTCCCAAGATCTGGAAACTAGAACCTTACCGTGCCAACAAAAAGTGCCCTGGCTACCCATAACTTTGGTCATCTTTTCCCCATACAGGCCGCCGGATACGATTTGGGGTGTCCATTTTCCTGTCAGTATTCATAGCGTTCCAACGGAACTTGCTGCGACCAGCGTCCGTCTTGGTGCTTCTGCTTTCGACCGCAGTTGCCCAGCAACCAACGCCCGTGGCTCCTCCCGCCCCGGAGCCAACAGGCACGGGATCGGAGCAGCCTCTCGGGACCGTCGTAAGGAATTCCAAGAAGCAAAACTCTAAGGGCAAAAAAGTAATTACGGAAGATGACATGGATGCCGCGGCCAACATACTTCCTCGCATCCGGATGGACGACGCGGAAAATTCGGACGAAATCATTGCGGCGATCGGCAAATACAAACAGAGTCACAGCCCAGAGGAGACGGAAGCGGCCGTACAAGGTTGGTATGAACGATATGATACGGACCTGGCCGCAGCGATCCGGCAAAATCAGACTGTAAACACGCTGCGAGAAGAGAACTTGAGCAACGGATACGAAATTTGCCGTGAGGGCGGAGACTACCAAAGCTGTGAGAGCCGCCGCCGAGCCGAATATATTGGCCAGCGGCATGATCAGTTCACCATCCGGAACAATATGGCTATGGTGGTACGAATTCAGCACGTGTTCATGAAAGTGCGCAACGGCATTCAGCACTACAACCTCCGCTACGAGTGGTTCAAGATTCGGACTACCAATGGGATCGACACGTACTGAAGGCCTCTAGTTTCTAATGTCTGGTTTCCAGTTTCTAGCGTTGTAATGCAACGAGACAGCCACCGAAGACGAAAGACGGAACTAGAAATTGGAAACTGGAAACTTCTCCACGCTTCCTCACGTCATGCCGAGCTTCCACAGCAAATAACTGCACGCTTCGCGCAACACCGCATAGAGACGTTGCAGACCACCGTGCGGACGCGAAGCTGGCCGGGGCGCGACATAAACCGGACCAACTCCCTCGTGCTCGAGCAGTCTCTTGATACGGAAGACGTGGTAGGCGTCACTCACAGCAACGCAACTGTGCAGTCCATTGGCGCGCATAATGACCGCCACGCGCACCGCCGATTGAGCCGTGTCGGAACCCTGCGTCTCGGCGATCAGGTTGCGCTCGGGAATTCCGCGGCGCTGAAGATAATCGCGGCCCACGCCGCCTTCGCTGAAGCTGGGATCGGACGCCGCTCCACCAGTGGTGATTACAACTGGAGCAATTCCTTTTTGAAAAAGATCGAAGGCATGATCGAGGCGCGCGCGCAGCACAGGAGAGGGATGGCCCGAGTACTCCGCCGCGCCAAAGACTACGATGGCGTCCGCCGCGTGCGGTTCTTGCAAGGACCCCTCACGCGCAATCCGGATGCCGGTGAATGTGAGGAACGCCGCCAGCGCAGCCAGCAAGAGCCCCTCAAGCCATAAGAGCATTTGCCGCAGAGAAGGCCGGTGAACAGAATCGTCAGTCATTCTTTGGCAAAGCTCTTTGGCAAAGCTCATCCTTTGGCAAAGAAAGTAGAAATATCGTCCGCGGGGATGGCGCCTTCGCGGATGATGCGCCAGCGCTCTCCTTCATCCGTCAGATCAATAATGGTGGATGCGACGTCACGCGGAGAAGTGCCTCCGTCGACGATGATGCTGATGCGGCCCTGCAACTGGTCGCGCACCTGCACGGCACTGGTACACTCCGAAGCTCCACTCAGGTTGGCGGACGTTGCTGTAATCGGAATGGCCGCCGCTGCCACTACTGCTCGAGGAATCTTCGCATTGGGCACGCGCAAGGCGACGTTACCCGTATTCGCTGTCACTTTCAGCGGAAGTCGCGAGCCTGCTTTTACGATAATCGTCAGCGGTCCTGGCCAGTATTTTCGCGCCAAGGCATAAAACTCCTCAGACAGGGCTTTCGCCAGCTCTTCCGCCTGATCTACGTCTTCGATGAGCAGCGAGAGAGGCTTGTGACGCGAGCGCGTTTTAATGTCATAGACGCGATCCACTGCGCGCAGGTTAAAAGGATCGGCGGCCAACCCATAGAACGTATCCGTCGGCATGCCCAGCACTTCGCCTGCGCGAATCTGATCGGCGGCGTACTTTATCAGCGACGACTCGGGACTGTCACTACTGATTTTTACGATTTCGGCGCGCACGGCGCTCCCTTCGTGATTGTTTGGCTTGAAGTGTTTTGTCCGTGGAACCTACCATAATATGGCAATGGGCCGCAAGGGACGAGGGCGGCCGGGAGGGTAGTGTCTTAAACACTGTTATTTAGGACACCACCGGGCAGCGTATCATCACGTCCTTAGAATGAAAAAGTCCTCAGAACCCGTTCTTAGCACGCAGCACAGGCTCCGCCGCATTGAGGGTCGCCATAATCCTCTGGTCAAACAATTGCGCCAGGCGTTTTCACGCGCGGAACTCACCGAAGGCGGAGACTGTGCCATCGAAGGCGTGCGCATCCTGGAAGAAGCCATCCGCAGCGGCCTGCGCTTCAGCGCTGTGTTCTTTCGCGAGTCCGCGCAAGAGCGCGCCGGACGCCTGTTGCCTCAGATTGGCGCGCAGGTCGAGACCTTGCTGCTTCCTGACAAGTTATTCGATAGCCTCCTACCCAGCGAATCCCCGCAGGGCGTAGCCGCGCTGGTGCGCCTGAAGGAATTCTCGCTCGACGATGTGCTCGAACGGCTGCAGGTGGGACCAATTGTCGTTCTCGCCTGCCTGCAAGATCCCGGCAACCTGGGCACGATTCTGCGATCTTCTGAAGCGTTCGGGAGCGCAGGCGTTATTCTCGGCGAGGGCACGGTCAGCGCGTTCAACTCGAAGGTTGTGCGCGGCTCGGCCGGATCGGTCTTTCGTCTGCCAATCGTTCATGGGCGTGGGAAATCAGGCGCCGAACAGCTCGAAGACGTGTCCCAGAAGCTGAGGACAAAAGGTGTGCGCCTTATCGCCACCTCTTCACACAAGGGAACAACTTTGGATCAGGCAGACTTGAAGGGCGCGGTGGCCATATTTTTCGGTAATGAGGGCGCGGGCTTGCCGCGTGAAGTGATGGCGAAGATGGATGAATTCATTTCCATCCCGCACACTTCGCAGGTGGAGTCCCTAAACGCTGGCGTGGCAGCAAGCATCGTATTGTATGAAGCCGCGAGGCAAAGGAAATAAAACATGTTTACCACAGCGGCACAGAGACACAGAGACACACGAGGAAGGCAGCGATCCAAGTCCCTGGGTTCTGGGGCTTTTTCTGTTCCTGGTTTTCTCTGTGTCTCTGTGACTCTGTGGTGAAATGAACTTCCATGGGACTCTTCCAACCCCCTCCGAACGTCGACAATGCCACCGACCGCACCCGGCCGCTGGCGGATCGCATGCGTCCACGCACGCTCGAGGAGTACGCTGGCCAAGAGCACCTGATCGGTCCGGGCAAACCCCTGCGCGCGCAGATCGAGCGCGACGACACCGGTTCACTCATCTTCTGGGGACCACCAGGCACAGGCAAAACCACGCTGGCAAAGATCGTCGCCCGCATGACCAAAGCGGAGTTTATCGAATTCTCCGCCGTTCTCGCGGGAATCAAAGAAATCAAGCAGGTGATGGCCGACGCCGAGCGAGCCCGGCAATATGGAACGCGCACCATCGTCTTCATCGATGAGATTCACCGATTCAACAAAGCCCAGCAGGATGCTTTTCTTCCGCACGTGGAGAAAGGCAACATCCGCCTGATTGGCGCCACCACAGAAAATCCGTCGTTCGAGATCAACTCGGCGTTGCTCTCGCGCTGCCGCGTCTACGTGCTGAATCCGCTGACCGAAGATCAGATCGTTCAACTCTTGAGGCGCGCCATTACAGATGAAGAACGCGGCCTGGGCGCAATGAAACTTCGCGCATCGGATGAGATTCTCAAGAGAATTGCCAGCTACACCAGCGGCGACGCGCGCAGCGCATATAACGTGCTGGAAGTTGCCGCCAGCCTGGCTCAGCAAGGCTTAAAGCAGAATCCCGAGATCACCGATGACATCGTTCGCGACGCGTTGCAGAAGCGCACGTTGCTTTACGACAAAGCCGGCGAAGAGCATTACAACCTGATCTCAGCGCTACACAAGTCCGTGCGCAACAGCGATCCTGATGCCGCTCTCTACTGGCTCGGGCGCATGATTGAAGCCGGCGAAGATCCGCTTTACATTGCGCGCCGCGTGGTCCGAATGGCGGTCGAAGACGTGGGCCTGGCCGATCCGGGCGCGCTCTCGCTCTGCATGGCTGCGCGCGATGCAGTGGATTTCATTGGCATGCCGGAGGGCAATCTCGCCTTGGCGCAAGCGGTCGTTTATCTCTCAGTCGCACCCAAGTCGAATGCGCTCTACACGGCATACGGAGAGGTTCAGCAGGATATCGAACGGACAGCGGCGGAGCCCGTTCCGTTGCACCTGCGCAACGCGCCCACCGGGCTGATGAAAGGCCTGGGCTATGGCAAGAATTATCAGTACGCCCACGATGTCGAAGGTAAAGTCGCGAACATGCAATGCCTTCCGGACAATTTGCGCGACCGCATTTACTACCATCCGACGATTGAAGGGATTGAGAAACGGATCCGCGAACGCATGGACGAGATCAAGAAACTACGCGGTTCCATTGCTTCCGATACGTCTTCACGTTCCAAGAAAGAATCTTAGACGTGCTGCGCGGCATCTTATAAAGCGTCGGATTTCCCTATTTCGCATCCGCTTCTAAGCCACAAGGGGCTGGTTTATATGGCCACGAACCCGAGAGTCGCTTCCATCGAGATTCCACCGGTTGGCGGCTTGCACGATGGTCAGGTGCGCGATGGTCAGGTGGAAGACCTGCAACGACTGCAGAAGGCGGCGCAGAAGATCACCTCGATCCTCGACCTCGATCAACTCATCGACGATATCGTGAATGACGTGGCGCGTTCTTTCGGCTGCCTGGAGGCGAGCGTCTACCTGCACGACGAGGAACGCCGCGAAATGGTGCTCGCCGGAGTACACGGCTGCAGCGTCAACCACAAAGGCCATCGTTTGAAGATTGGTGAGGAAGGCATGGTTGGGTACGTTGCTTCAACCGGGCAGATGCGCTATGCGCCCGACGTACGCAAGGATGATTACTATATTGCGTGCGAGCACTCCACGCTCTCCGAAGTGGCGATCCCACTTTATGTTGGCGAACACCTGGTGGGGGTTTTCACGGCGTCGCACCCGGAACTGGATGCTTTCCCTCGCCAGCAACTGAGAATTCTTCAAGCGCTGTGCGATCACGTGGCCGTGGCCGTTCATAACGCCCGCCGCTTCCAATCGGAACGCGTAGCGCGGGAAACGATGAACCGCGAGGCGCAGGAAGCCCGCCTGATGCAGCAGGCGCTACTGCCAAAGAGTTCGCCATACATACCCGGCTTCGTGATTACCGGTCTTAGCATCCCCGCCAGCGCGGTCGGTGGTGATTGGTACGATTTCATTGGTTTTCCAGACGGCCGGTTGGGTCTGGTGTTGGCCGACGTCTCCGGAAAAGGTACGGCGGCGGCGTTGCTCATGTCGGCGACTCGCGGGATGCTGCGCTCGCTGGCGGAGGCCTGCTGCACTCCGGCCGAGGTCTTGAGCAAGCTGAATGGCTTGTTGGTGGCGGACTTTCCGGCAGGCAGGTTTGTCACTTTGGTCTACGCCGTGCTCGATCCGGCTACTCGTATCGTAACCTTTGCCAACGCCGGACATCTGCATCCGCTCTTTATCGACAATGGCGGACAACACTTCTTGGATACTGAGCGTGGACTGCCGCTGGGCCTGAGCTGCGGCGACTATTCCGAGACTACGGTGGCTTTATCGCCAGGTTCGCGCCTTGTCTTCTATAGCGACGGCATCACAGAGGCAGTCAACCCTGCGGACGAGGAATACGGATTGGTTCGTCTCGCCCTTCATGTGTCGGGACACGACACATCTGCGATGAGCATTGTCGATGATGTCCGCGCGTTCGCAGATGGTGTGGGGCTGCGCGACGACGCAACCGTGGTGTTCGTCGGGGTTGGGCGCTAGAGGCTGAAGGTTATCAGAAGCGCGCCCGGTGCTCTACCAGAATGCACCGATCCATGACGACGAAGATTCCGTTCCGGCGCGCTTTCTCGGCGGCCTTTTCGTGGATCACTTCCTCCTGCATCCAGATCGCTGGAACTTTCAACCGAATCGCCTGATCGACAACTTCCTCGACGAACTCCGGCCGCCGGAAAATGTCCACGATGTCAATCTTCTCCGGGACATCGAGCAGCGATGCATACGCCTTCTCGCCCAGGCAGGACGTGATCCGAGGGTTCACAGGAATGATGCGATATCCTTGGCCCTGCATGTAAGCCGAGACACCGTGGCTGGGACGCAGCGGATTGTTGGAGAGTCCGACCACGGCGATAGTGTTGGCGCGTTTCAATAGTTCGGCAATCGGATCATTTTGAAGTGAGGTGGCCATGACTTTCTCTCATTTCTTGTTTGCCATCTCGAGTTTCTGCTTGTACATCTTCAGAGCCAGCTTGCGAACCGTCTCCGAGACCTCCTTGTTGGCGGAGATATTCTTCAGATCCTGTGTGAGCAAATGCTTCATCAAGCCCAAGCCGAGATCGAGTGGCGTGCGCGGGTTCGAAACCAGGTTGCGCACGACAATGTAATTCTTCATGAAGCGGCGTTTCAAAGGAATCTGCCGCAGCACCGCCTCCAATACGTTTTTTTGCAGCGCAAACTTTTCGACTTCGCCATCGGAAAGTTTCGGGGCATCCAGCACCGCCAGCGCCACAACTTTTGTTCCGTCGCGAATCAGAATTGAACGCTCTTCCTTATTGCCCTTCATCGCGAGTTGGATGCGGCCCTTCACGTCGAGGCGATTGATCTTCTGGACTGCATTGTCCCGGTGGGCAGGTTGCGCAACCGCTCCTGTCGCGCGTTTAGCGCCTGCCGCGGCTGCGGACGAACCCGCTGCCCCGGCAGCAGCCTGCTCGGTGCTGCCGGCAATCTGGCTCATCTCTTTGTTTTCCGACACCGGGTTTTCCGACACCGGAACAGAGTCAGCCCCCAGTAATTCCACGATGCCTCCTACGGGCTGAAACGGCTTATCTTGTTCCTGGGATATTTCCGTCGCGTGGATGGCGAGATACGCGGATACGGCTTCGTCGGGAACGTCACCAGCTTCGTGGGGAACATCACCAGCTTCGTCGGGACGCTGTAAAGGATTTTCCGGGCTAGTGGCTTCGTCGACGGAAGCGGCGGTTGGAGCTTGCAATGCAAGGTCAGTAACCGGAAGGTTTGGAGCCTGCGTCTCGTTCGCGTTTAGCAATCTCGCGATAGTGGCAGCGCCGTCGGCCTTGAGGTATGGATTCGACTTCAGAGAATCCAGAATACCCGCAGAAGCCCGCACGCGTGGACTCTGCAGCAGGACCGCGATCGATTCCTGTGATGCGGAGAGCGCGAATTTGGCGAGTTCACTCTCCGCGACAGATGGATTTTCCACCAACGCGGGCAATAGCTTGGGACGAAGATTTTCGGGTGAAACCAGGTAGTCGAGGACTTCGCGTGGAGTTTTAGGGTCGGATGCAGCAGCCAGAGAAGCCTTCTCGTCCCAGCCGGCTAACGTCAGGCGGGCGAGGTCGCCGAAAATCTTGTTGTGTTTGGCCAGGTAGACGAGGATCTCGATGTTTTCGTCGGGCGGCACGGAGAGGGCGCCCTTCGCCGCAAACTGCATCATGTTTGACGACAGCTTCGAGGCGCGAATTAGATCGATCTGGCGCGGCATCAACTCACCCCCTAAACAGGTTAAGAAGCTACGCTAAGAAGCAATATTCCGACCCGGGAAGCTCATCGCCCTGGCTTCTAGCTCTTTGACCGCCAGCTCAAACTCCCGAATCAACCGATGAGGCTTGCTCTCGAGAAATTCCTCCAGCAAAGTCCGGTAGTACCAAAGAGTCCCATCGCGTCCGCCGTGAAAGCGCGCCCATATTGCCTCTCCCACATCCCGGTGATCGGTGAGAATCGAACGCACATTGTTTAGTTTGTCGGCAGCCGAAACCAGTCGCGTCTCGGCATCAGCGTCCTTCAAGTGCCGGATATAAATTTCTTTGCGCTCACGCCAAGGCGGCTTGGGAGTGGTGTCAGAATCCGTGCATCCGGCTACAATCTTCGCTACGCGATTGCCGAAGCGCCTCCGAACCTCGGCCAGCATTGGCGCGCCGCCGCAGTCCTCGACCACATCGTGCAACAGCGCTGCGATCGCCATGTCTTCATCCCCGCCGAACTCTAGAACCAGTGACGCAACCCCCATCAAGTGCGCAATGTAAGGGATCGTCGAAGCCTTGCGTGCTTGAGCAGCGTGCTTGTCGGCAGCAAAAAGAAACGCGCGGCGGAAGCGCGGACCAAGCTTTATCGGTCTTTTTGTCAAGGCCGATTGTTTCTTCAGCGCCGACGGGCTCTTTCGCTTAGCGGTCACGATTGTTTTTCTCCGCGGCGAGCCAGCAAATAAGCTCGAATAAAAGGCTGCAGATCGCCGTCAAGAACGCGATCGACGTCGCCGACCTCAGCCTTGGTGCGGTGATCCTTGATCATGCGGTAGGGCTGCAGAACATACGAACGAATCTGCGAGCCGAAATCACTGTCGAGTTTCGAGTCCTCAATTTTCTTCGTAGCGGCGCGCTTTTTCTCCATCTCGAATTCGTAGAGCTTGGAGCGCAGCATGCTCATGG
>DAIUEW010000074.1:0-19872 GCA_036844925.1 Candidatus Sulfotelmatobacter sp. | reverse complement strand
TGGCTCCGTTGGCGGGAAAGCCGCTGCAATCGCTGTTGCTCTCGCCGTAGTTGTCATGGTTGTAGCGGTGGAAGTAGATGTCGCCGCTGGGCATGGTCACCTGCACAGTGGAATTGCCGTCCGAACCTGCGGCGGTCGGGGAGAGCGAGGTCGATACATTGGAGTCATTGGGCAGATCTTCGCCCAGCCGGACGAGATCGACGAAGCCGAAGTCAACGACGTCATGAGCGTAGAAGCTCCCTTCCTGGAAGGCGATCTGATCTCCATTGTCGTTAGGGTTCGATGAAGAACTCTCATCGATCCGCTCGTAGTACTGGTGGCCGTCCCAGAAGCCGCTGGTCGTGAACGTCCAACCGGGGAGGCTCGAGCGCCATAAGTCAGCTTTTGACTCCCAAGTGGTCGCGCTGGCGGCGGCGCCGTTCTGGCGGGCGATGTCGGCTGCTGCGACGAGGCCGGCGATCTCAGCCGCGATGGACGAGGGCGACTTCCCGCTCTGTTCCTCCCAGCGCTCGGTCGTGTTAGGCCCCACCGTCTGAATGTGGTTCGCCGTCGCTTGGATCTTCTGGTAGGTTGCATTGTCGGTTAGAGCCGTCATCCAGGCGAGCAGGATGGCAAAGGCCTCCTGGTCGAGCTGCTCGCAACAGCCGAGCTGCGGCGGCGTTGCACCGCTGATTCCGCTGACCAGGCTGTAACGTGGGAAGGAGCCGGGCGGATAAGTTGTATTGTCTCCGGCGATGGTGGAGCTGACATACTGATTGTTCCACATGAACTGGGCCATGCGCAGCGCCTGCCCGGAGTCGCCTGCGGCGATCAAGCCCGTTGCCTGCTGATACAGGTCGCGGCCCCATACCCGGTGGTAGCCGTCGTTGAGGTAATTCCCGTTCGTGAAGTCACCCCAGGGCGTTGCGAAGCCTGCGATGCTGGCGCCGGGGAACGTCTTGTCTTCGGCGGCGTGCAAGGCCATCGCTGCGACATAGTAGGCGCGGCGGCGGAGGGTGTCGCTCGACACGCTTGCGGGGGCTGCGCGGAGCCCGTTCACATAGCCGTCCCAGCCACCGCTGTACGGCGAGATGCCGCGGTACGCGGCCTCGCGGTCGGCGAATCCTGCAGTCAGGGACCCGTCGACGGCAGCGACGGCCGATGCGGCAGCCACGGCCGATGCCGCATCGCTACCATAGCCGAGCGCGACGGTGAACGTCGTGTCGGCGCCGACGCTGCCGACTTGGCCGCATTGCACGACGTTGCCATTGCTGGCGGTGTCGAACTGGTTGTCGAGCACCCGGTCGGCGCTCAAGTCAACGTAGCAGTCGCTCGCCATACCGGAGTATCCGTTGTCGTGCGCTATGAAGCCGTTCGGGCTCGCGACTTTCAGTGCCGATACGATCGTCGTCGTCGAGCCGGACAGATTCTCGGTACCGCTGGACAGGAGCGCCGAGTCCGTCGCGTCCCACCAAGCGTTGTTGTTGAGGCCGCCGCCTGCCATGGATGCGTTCTCGAGCAGGTACAGCTGGTAGGTTCCGCCATCTAACGACTGGAAGCGTGTGCGGATGAGCAAGGTGTTCCGGTCGCGATCGGTGATGTAGGTGGTTGTGATCCGGTACTTGGGCGTTGCGCGCTTGTCCGTGTTGGTGATCGTGTATTCGAGCGCCATCTCATCCGGCATCGAGACCACGTGGTTGGTGGCGTCGCGCTCGAGGTCCACGAAGGTGGAACCGTCCGTCACGATGTACTGCATGTCCTGCATGTTCGGGACATCGAGGCGCGGATAGAAGACCTCGCTCGTGATCCCCTTTGCCACCGTAAACCAGACCTTACTGGTCGTGTCTGCCGAGGTGCCGACCGCCAGCTTGTTCCCGGTCGTCCACGCGGCAGCATTGCCCGGACCGTCGCTTGCCGTTCCCCCTGCCACGGGACTCGTCTGGGACACGGCCGCTACCGATGCCATGATCGCCACCACCGCAGCGAAGACGATCGGCATACCCGTCATGCTGTACGACACAGGCGTCCCCGTGGTTCGAGTCATGTGAAACTCCTTTTCGATACGGGTGTCCTGAGTCCGGTGCATACTTCTACTTCCATGTAAGAGTGGTCAGGGAATTTGTTTTCAAAACGATTGGAGCCACCAGATTTGCGAGCCTTAGCTCGATCGGCCTTTGTGCACCCGGATTGACAACGATCAGGATCTGGCGCCCGTCCGGATTTTCGACGCCCACGTGATGGAGATCGGCAACCGAAGTGTGCGAGTCAAAACGGCGGGCCCCGCGACGAATTACCCGTGAGTAATGGGCGAACGCCCAGTATTGTCCACAGCGCGTTATCTCGTTGGTCTGCGAGTCAACCGTCACTACGCCGCCGCAGGGGAAAGGACCGATGTTTGGGCGGCCGTGTTCGTCCAGAGCAAGATTCCAGGCAGTAATCGAGCGGCACCAATTGCGCAGTACATCACTGAAGATCACGCCCCACTTGCACCAATCCACCAAATAACCCGGATCGGTATAGTCCGGTCCGCCTTCCGTCCAGTGCATCTCGATTTCCGGAAAAGCATTCTGCACTTTGCTCATCATGTCTGGCGTCCCATAGTAGCCGTGCCAGGCAACCGCGTTGGCGTATTCACGAAGCTTCTCGTCTTCCAGCGTGCAAATGGCACGCCCCCACAGGTTGTAATTGTGATCCAGGATCCAAACCTTGGTTTTCATCCCAGTTTTCTCAAGCAGTGGGCCAAGATGATCGCGCACAAATTGAATCTCGTATTCTTGCGGCCAGATGCAGGCGGGCATTCGGCCATCCTGATCGGTATCTACCTCGTTCTGCGAGGTGAGCGCCTGCACGGGCACGCCCTCGGCGGCGTATTCCTGTAAAAACTTCAAGTAGTACTCCGCATAAACGGGAAAGTAATGATTGCGCATCGCGCCGCCGAGCATGGAATTATTGAATTTCATCCAGCCCGGCGGGCTCCAGGGAGTGGAAAAGAGAAAAAGATCGGGGTTGACTTGCCGCACTTGGCGCAGCATCGGAAGAATGTATTCACGGTCGTGCTGAATGGAGAACCGGGTTAGATCCGGATCGGCTTCGCCATCGTCATAGCTATAAACTTTCGTCGAGTAGTCGCTCGCTCCAACGCAAATCCGGCCAGTACTTAGCCCCATCTCTGAAGGGTGGAACATCTCATGAAACAACTTTTCTCGCGCGGCAGGCGCCAGTCGATTGAAGGTATAGCAAGTCGCGTCGGTAAACGCGCCTCCAAATCCTAATATCTGCTGAAAGTTTGTTCTGGGGTTGAGTTGAATGTAATCGGCGGCAGACGCGGCGGAAGATACGGCCGAAGCTGGAGTCCATCTGGCCTTAGGAGCGGATGCGAAACGGTCGTCGCCAGACGTTACCCACACGGAGATCTCCGGATTGATATTCGGGTTCTGGTATTCGGTGTCGGTCACGATCGACCGAGGCCGCACCGACTCGCCCCGGGCAACCGCCGAGGCAAGCCCCATAGCTGAAAGCTCAAGAAAATCGCGCCGTGAAGTTTTTCGTGTCATATCAGATCAGATGGAAGAACGTTTGTCCACGTAGTGTACCTCCCCTACTTCCCGCAAACGAGCGGCCGCAGTTTCCGGGGTGGTGTCGCGCTGCGGCGTCGCCAGCATCTCATATCCCACCATGAACTTCTGCACTGAGGCGGAACGCAGCAGGGGCGGATAGTAATGAGCATGGAAATGCCATTCCGGATGGGGCTGCTGATCCGCAGGAGACTGGTGAAAGCCCATGGAATAAGGAAATGGCGCTTCGAAAATATTGTCGTATCGGCGAGAAAGGCGTTGAAGAATATCCGCCAGGGCGTCACGCTCTTCGCCAGAGAGTTGGTCGATCGCGCCCAGATGGCGCTTGCTAAGCAGAAGGGTTTCAAATGGCCACAGCGCCCAATGTGGAACCAGGACGATGAATTGGTCGTTTTGACAGACAAGTCTGATTTCCTCGACTAACTCCAGCTTCAGGTAATCACACAACAAACAGCTTTGGCGGCGATCATAGTGATCCTGTAAAGAGGCTCCTTCTTTCGCGGCCTCGTTCGGGAGGCTCGCGGTTGCCCAGATTTGACAATGTGGGTGCGGGTTGCTGGCGCCCATGGCAGCGCCGCGATTCTCGAAGATCTGCACGTGGTTGATCCACGGAAGAGCACTAAGCGATCGGTGTTGCTCGACCCAGACGTCAACCACGTGCCGGATTTCGACGAGGCTCATGCGGGCGATCGTGAGGTCGTGGCGTGGCGAGAAACACACGACTCGACAGATGCCACGTTCGCTGCGGGAGACGATTAGGCCGCATTGATCGACGGGTTTATCGACGGATTGGTCAGCGACGGATTGATCAGCAAAGATCTCAGGGATCTCCGGCAGTAAAGCGGGGTAGTCGTTATCGAAAACAAAGGTCGTGGAATAGTACGGATTCCGCGCACCGCCCGCCCGCTCGTTGCCCGGACAGAGGTAACAGGCCGGGTCATAATCAGGTGGTTGTTCGACAGGAAGCTTCTCAAGTTTGCCCTGCCAGGGGCGTTGCGTGCGATGGGGAGAGACCAGAATCCACTCGCGGGTTAGTGGATTCAGCCGCCTGTGAGGAACGTTTTGCAATTCTGATCGGTTCATGGTCGCAAGACTGCCTCTACCCCCTGCGAAGCGCGGCAGACGTAGATCTCCGGCGTAAGCCCGGTGGCAGCATGGTACGCCTCTGAGACACGCTGCCGGAAATTCGAACTTGCGGCGGCGCTGACAAGGCTGATGGTGCACCCGCCAAAGCCACCGCCTGTCATGCGTGCACCATAAACACCCTCCTGCTGGCTGGCGATCTCGACCATGAGGTCCAGTTCCTGGCAACTAACCTCGTAGTCGAGGCGAAGGCTGGAATGCGATTCCAGCATCAGCTCACCGAACTCTTGCATATCGCCCTTCTCTAAAGCTGAAGCTGCCGCTAGCACGCGCTCGTTTTCGCTAATAACATGTCGGGCTCGTTTGTAGGCAACAGGTGTAAGAAGGCCTTGGTGCCGCGTCAGTTGCTCTGGGCTTACATCGCGGAGAGCGCGGACGTGCGGCAGCACCTCCGCTAGAGATCGGACCGCTTCTTCGCATTCGGAGCGCCGGAGATTGTATTCGCTGCTGGCGTGTTCATGTTTCACCATGGTGTTGCAGATAACAAGGTGAACTTTTTCGGGAAGGCAGAGAAGCCAGAAATCCAACGACCGGCAATCGAGCAGGAGGGCGTGGCCGAACTGGCCATGGCAAGCGACGAACTGATCCATGATGCCGCAGCGCGCTCCTACGAATTCGTTTTCCGCACGCTGGCAAAGCAGGGCCAAACGAACGCGGTCAATCGGTTGGCCCAACAAATCGACCAAGGCGTAAGCTACGACAACTTCGATCGCGGCGGAGGAACTGAGTCCCGCGCCCAGTGGGACATCTCCCCAAATGAAAAGGTTAGCTCCCTGCAAGCGGTAGCCCGCGTCCTGAAGAATTGCGGCTACACCTACAGCATAGTCACTCCAGTTGTGTCTCGGATGTAGCGGATCGCCCTTTATGCTCGCTTCGACCGACTGGCCGAGATTTTCTGAATAGATAACGATCTGACCATCGTCTCGAGGCGCAGCCGCGACCCAACAGGAAAAATCAATCGCGGCAGGCATTACGAAGCCCTCGTTGTAATCCGTATGTTCGCCGATGAGGTTGACCCGGCCCGGAGCCCGATACAGCTTGGGGACACCGCCAAAACGAGCTCGAAACTTGCTCTCCAGATCTACAGCTGTTGCATGTCGCATTCGCATGCCAACAAATGGATAGGTGTGTAGTTTAATAGACGCAGCGGACTTCTTCCGCGGACGGATTCGGGAGCGTGCGTCACCCAAACCGCGCTTTCGTCCTTGGCGCTTCCCGCAGGATCACCCAGTCACGATCAGCCAGTCACACCAGACGAACGTTGCGCTCGATCGTTTTGATGACCGAGTCCATGCGGCCGGACAATACCTGCTTGGCGAGACTCATGGTGAAGCCCTTTGCCGTATGAAAGGGCACATGCGACGGCAGCGAAAGAGCAAGGGGATCCACGACGGCATCCACCACGACGGGTCCGTCCTTATGCGCAAGGGCCTCAGCGAGCGCGTCTCTCACATCGCCCGGATCTTCCAGGCGTATGCCCTTCGCACCCATGGCTTCGGCTACTCGGGCAAAATTTGGATTCTTGAAATGGGTGCCAAAGGAACAAAGCCTGCTTCCTGCTGCTCGATATTGACGAAGTCGAGCGACTCATTGTTGAGGATGATCTGAACTACGGGCGCCTTGCGCTGAACCTGCGTCGCCAAATCGCCGAGTGCGAGCATCGTGAAACCACCGTCGCCGCAGAGTGCGATCGTCTGTCGTCCTGGATAGGCCAATTGCGCGCCGAACGCATTGGGAGCGGCACTGGCCATCGATGCCCATGAGAACGATCCGAAAATCCTGCGTTTCGCTCCACCCTTGATGTGTCTTGCCATCCAGATGCATGCTGTGCCCGTATCGGCGAAAAACATGGCGTCGTCCGAGGCCAGTTCGTTCAGCGCCGCCCCCAGAAATTCCGGACGGATCGGTTTGATATCCGGTCCTTTCTCGACATAATGATTCAACAGTTCGTCGAACTCGTGCGTTTTGGCGAGGTGCTTTTCCAGAAAACGTGTTTCGCTTTTTTCGCTCACCATCGGCAGCAACGATGCCAGCGTCGCCTTCACATCGCCCACGAGCGCGAGATCGACAGGAGTGCGCCGGCCAATGTGCTTCGGGTTTTGATCGATTTGCACTTTCGTGACGCCATCGTCCGGCAGGAATTCTGAGAAGGGAAAATCCGTCCCCAGCAGCAGCAACAGATCGGCATCGTGAATGGCATTGTAAGCTCCGCCGTAGCCAAGGAGCCCGGTCATGCCCACGGCGTTGGGATTGTCGTGCTCTAACCATTGCTTGCCGCGAAACGAATAGCCGACCGGCGCTTTCAGCTTGGTTGCGAGCGCAATAACCTCGCTGCGCGCGTCCCGGCAGCCCTCGCCTCCGAAGATCGCCACGTTCTTCGCTTCTTCGATCATCCCCGCAAGTTTCTGCAGTTCGGCATCGGCAGGCCGGAGAACCGGAGCAGCTGGGATCGCAACGTCATGAGCGCCAGAGGGCACATCGGAAGCCGCCACATCGCCCGGCATTGAAATCACGGTTGGCCCGCGATCGATGACGGCGGTAAGAATCGCGGTATTGATCACCGCTCGGGCTTGCTCAGGATTTACAACTCGCCCAACATAGAGGCACGCGGTCTCAAAAAATTTGTAAGGGTTCAGCTCTTCGAGCGCGGCCGTATCGATCAGCTTGGTTTCCACGTCGCCCGCAATCGCAATAATCGGCGCGCCCTCTTTTCTTGCATCCATCAAGCCATTAAACAAGTGAGTGACCCCCGGACCCGCGGTGCCGCAAACCACCACTGGACTGCCCGTAAAATAAGCGTCGGCGACCGCGGCGAAGACCCCGTATTCTTCATGGCGCACGTGGACGAACTCGATCTTCCCATTCCGGCGAAGCGCATCGATCACGGGATTCAGCGCATCTCCAACGATTCCGTAACATCGTTTCACTCCGGCCTTCTCAAGCATTTCCCACATTGCGTCCGCTACGTTTTGCGCCATGAGGCACCTCCAAGTTCGCAGAATATTTTGCGCCCAAGCCGGTGAGATGTTTGATGCCACGGCTCTCGCGATGGAGTCAAAAATGACGATTTTTCGAAAAAATAAGGGTTGCGTATTTTCCCTAATGCATTGCTTGCTGCCAGCTACGCCGAAGCGGGAAGGTGCGAATTCACTTCCAGACAGATCACGGATTCAGAGTTCCGTGCCCGCGCTTCATTCGAATCGATACTTTCCAGTTTGCGTTGAGGCTCCCGTAACCTTGCGATTTGTCGTACGGCGCGAGTTCGCGCTGCCATCACATCGCCGCGGGTGCAGCTCAAGAGAAGAGAGCACTCCTGATCGGAGTAGCGTTCGAGCACCGACATCACAAAAGCGAAGCGCTCGAATGCTGGAACCTCAACAATGCTTGCGATTTCTGCTGGCTCGGTCCTGACGCGGTCCACACCGCAATCTGAAGCCGGGCTCGCCAGAGGGCCACCTGTCGGCCGCGGTTGGATCATTCGAATTGCATTGCGAATAATCGTCCTCCGGGCCCAGGATTGTGCCCACTCCTTGAATACCGTATTCCCCTTTGCCGAGTCCTCCAGGCCGCAGACAAAACATTTCTCTGCAATGGAGTGATCCGCCGTGAGCAAGAACGACAGCAGGTACAGGCTGTTCATGCCTTCTCCGAAAATCCGGCAGAAATCCGCGCTAGTCGCAAATGGCGTTGGTCCTTGGCTGGCAATTTTCTTCGCGCCGAGCATCTTTCCTCCGTCCTTCACTAGATAGTCGTTTGGGTCTGGTGGAAATCGACAAAAAATGTCGACTAACGTTCTTTAGTATCCGAATTTGTTCGCCGCACCCCCTTCACCCCTTGCACCGGCATATTCGAGCCAACTTTCTGAGCACATGCTTCGTGAATACGTCCCCGCAAGAGAATTTCGCCCCGTCTTCCATCAGCTTGAAAAGTGTGTTCTCTCCGGCAGAAAGCTTCTTCATAGCAGCGGCAGGGATGGATTCGATCTTTCGCTCCATGCGGCGGCCGTATTTTTGCGCGAAGTAGCGCACCAGCAGTGGAATATCCTCGGGGCGCTCCCGCAAGGGCGGGATACGAATCGGAAAGACGTTCAAACGGTAATACAAATCGCTGCGAAACTCGCGGCTCTCGATCATTTTCTCGAGATCGCGATTGGTCGCAGCCACCAATCGAACATCCACCTTCTTGGTGCGGGTACTGCCGAGCCGTTCAAATTCTTGTTCCTGCAGAGCGCGCAGCAATTTCGGCTGGATCTCGAGCGGAATGTCCCCAACCTCGTCCAGAAACAACGAGCCCTGATCGGCAAGCTCAAGCCGGCCGATCTTCTGTGAGATGGCGCCGGTGAATGCCCCGCGCTCATGGCCGAAGAGTTCACTCTCAAGCAGCCCAGTCGGGATCGCCGCACAATTGAGTTTCACAAAGGTCCGGTCTTTACGCCGGCTGCGATCATGAATGGCACGAGCAATCAGTTCCCTCCCGTGCCAGTCTCGCCCAGTAACAACACGGTCGAGTCACTGGGGGCTACCGTCTCTACAAGTTTCAAAACATGGCGAAGAGCGGAACTTTGACCGACGATTCCCTCGAAGTCCATCTCGCCACGAATCTCTTCCTCTAGATACAATTTTTCCTGCGCCAGTCTGTTTTTCAACTCGGCGATCTCGGTATACGCCAGCGCATTCTCCACGCCGATTGCCACTTGATTCGCGACCTGAGTCAGGAACGCGATCTCTTCGTCGTCGAATGCATTCTCCTCCCGCCTCGCGACTGCTAAAACTCCAAGCAACTGGTTCCTCGCAATCAGCGGCACGTCGCAGAACGAGTTCAGGCCTTCCCCGGCGGCTTTTTTGTACATCTCTGGCGGCATCTCGGCGGGGTCAAGACGGTTCACCACTATCGGTTTTCCGCTTTTGAACGAGTCCCCAGGCGTGGAGCCTTCAATCGGGACCAGGGATCCTTCAGTGAATATTCCGCGGCTCTCAGGATAGTCAAGCGCGTGCACGATTAAATGTTTACCCTCTGCGTCCGCGAGCATGACAGCCGCCGCATCGCACCGCATAACTTCGCGCACCTTGGCCGAGGCAGCGTGGAGCAGACCGCGAAAATCGAGATTCGAGACCACCTGATTGTTCAGGTCGAGAATGAGTTTAAGTTGGTCCTGTACGCGCTGAGACACGTAGAAGTTCACGGCAGCGTCGATTGCCAGGCCAATTTGGTCAGCGACCAGACCGAGAAAGCGAACTTCCGCTTGGTCGTACGCGTTGGGATAAAACCTGCCAAGGCACAACACGCCAACGTGCCGATGTCCCCGGGTCAACGCCAACGTGCAAGTCGAAGCAATGCCAAGTTCGCCGAGGAGGAGTCCATATTTTTGGAATCGCGTCTCGCAGCTCCAATCGCTCGTTACTAGAAGTTGGCCAGACGTTTGCACCTCCGCAATCGGACTGTCCTCGGAGCACAAAGAGTCTATGCAGGAGGTCTCGATTTTCGTACCGTTTGCTTCCAGCAACGACCAGCAGGGCAGGTTTGTCTCTTTGGCAAAAGCAACTAGGTGCAAATAATCGAAAGGCGTGACCTCGTGCAATTGCTGGACCAGTGTGGCGGAGATCGCACTGCAATCGCTACACGTTGCAATTGTGTTGGCTGCGCGCAGTAAGGCCAGGTATCGCTGCTCTTCTACTTTTGGGAAGATTGAAGGTGCTGTGACCATTTGCGTCCTTCCATCTCAAAATTAGTTTTGTTGCCCCACCTGGCGGGCCTTGAATCCTTTTTCGATCGGGAACGCCCGGGCGGAGGAGACGGCGTTGTATGCCTAATCTGATGCCACTATGGTGTTGAAGGCTTCTCAAAGTGTCATAACAATCGACATCTGTCGAAAAAAAAGTCGAGGTTCGACGATCCGGCGTGCCTCTCTTTATCGAGAGTCCTAAGTTACGTCATATCAAGCGAATCGAGTCACCAACGCACTTCCTCCAGTTCGGCACTTCCAGTGCTTGATTCGTTTACGAAACGAATTCGGCAGCCCGGCGGCGGGATAACCGCAATTTCAAAGGCGGCCCAACATTTTGTTATGGAGGTTTTAACCATGCGGCGCTAACTCAATCCTTCAGTCTAAAGGTTGATCCCTTATTTTGCGCGATACACGATCTTCCCCGCCACCATCGTCCACAAGACCCTCGCGTTCCGCATTTCCTCCGGAGAAATCGTCAAAACATCGCGGTCTAGCAGAACCAAATCCGCGCGCTTACCCGAAGCGATAGTTCCAATAGAATCCAGATTCATGGCCCGCGCCGAATTCTGGGTGTAGGCAAAAAACATTGCTTCCCGCGGCATCGCCTGCGCCGCATCCAGCACACCTTCCGGTCCCTTGCGCGTTTCCGCTTGATAGATCGCTCGGAAGACATTCGCGGTTGAAACCGGCCAGTCGCTCGCGCCCGAAATGATCCCGCCGTTGTCGAGGATGGACCGCGCCGGATATTGCGACTTGTAGATTTCAGGATCCAAATAGGGTTTCACAATTTCGATCGTGTCCTGGCTCGCATCCGCCCAGAAAAGTTGCAACGCGCTCACCACACCCAGTTCGCGGAACCGCGGAAAATCCTCAGGTTGCACGAACTGCTCATGGGTAAGCGTATGTGGCAACCCCGAATTCCCGTTGGCATTTCGCGCTGCCGCAATTCCATCCAGTGCCTCCTTCACGGCCAGGTCGCCAATCGCGTGCACGTGAATGATCAATCCCTGCTTGTCCGCCGCTATACAAAGCTCAGCAAATTTCCCCGGATCGAACAGCAAATCGCCGTTGCGTCCAGTGTTCTTATACGGCTTACTAAGGTGCGCCGTTTGTGACGGATATTCCACCACTCCATCCGCGAACACTTTGATCCCGGTCACATGCAGATTGGGCACATCCTTATACGTCTCTCGCGTTTTTTGCACGGTGGCGAGTTCGGCCGCCGGATCCCTCGCCAGCACCTGAGGAAACGCCACCACTTGCGACCTTAGCTCTCCCCGATCTGCCAGCATCTTGTAGGCCTGCAAAACATAATCAGCAGCCAGAGGATCGAGCCACGCCGTAATGCCCAGGCTGTAGTTGTATTCCAGGGCAGCGCGCCCCGCTGCCAGCAACTTCTCGGGCGTCGGCGCAGGCAGCAGCGCATCGATTTTCTCCTCTCCCGCGTCCACCAGAAACCCATTCGGCTGCCCGTTTTTGTCGACACCGTAATAGCTTCGTTCCTGAACAGAAAGCCTCTTAAGAAAATCGGCCGTGATCCCCGCGCGCTGCAACAGCGTGCGATTCGCCCAGGACGTATGCCCATCCATCCCGCGCAGAAGAACGCTCTGCTTCTCGTAAGTGCCTCTGCTGAAGTCGGCATTCAGAACATCCGTGTGCGACCAGAAGGCCAGCGGCATGCCGAAAATCTCAAGAATGTCGCCGCGCATCCCACGGCCAGTCTGTTTGGCGTCAGCCGCAAAAGCCGGAAGCTCATCGAGTGAGTTCACTTTCTCGCTGGCGTCCGCAGCGATCAGGGTGAGTCCGCCATCGATCGAATGGCTGTGCGAATCAATGAAGCCAGGAAACAGACTTTTGCCCACGAGATCCACGCGCTCGGCGTTCGCGGAGGCAGACTTCACTACCTCGGGAAGCGTGCCTACCGCGATGATCTTGTCCCCTCGAATCGCAACCGCCTCCGCGTAAGGACTCTGCGAATCGCCAGTGAAGACCTTGGCATGAAAGAAAATCCGATCTCCGGAGTTCTCCTGTCCCCAGAGTGACGAATCCAAATGAACAACAAAGAGAGGTGTGACTAGTAGAAAAACCCAATAGCGATTTGAAAACCGCTTCATCCCATCCAGCCTTTCTGAAGAGCAGCATCGTGCAGGATTCAATTAAATTAAGGACACAAATATAACAAGTATCGCCAGCGGCAGATCAGGACTGGCGTCGGCCGAGACCGGAATATATTAGTTTTTGTGAGAGAATATCTCCCAGCTTTGATCATGCGGAGGGTGATTCCTGTCTACCCCCATCGAAGATTACGCGATGATCGGCGACTGCCTCACCGCCGCCCTGGTTTCAAAACAGGGTTCCATCGATTGGCTGTGTCTTCCTAACTTCGACTCTCCTGCGTGTTTCGCCGCATTGCTCGGAACTCCCGAAAACGGGCGCTGGTCGATTGCGCCAGCCGAACCGATCAGTGCCGCGCGCCGCTGTTATCGCGACGGAACTCTTATTCTTGAAACCCAGTTCGATACAGAAAGCGGATCGGCAACCCTCATCGATTGCATGATTCCTGGCAGGGAAACACCTGAACTTCTGCGCGTCGTGGTCGGGACCAGGGGCCAGATCCAAATGAAGATGGAACTCGTGCTGCGATTCGACTATGGGTCAATCGTGCCTTGGGTTCAGCAAACCGAGAGAGGGATTTCCGCCATTGCCGGTCCGGATACGATCCAGCTGCGTACCGATGTTCCTCTTCACGGTGAAAACCTGAAGACCTTGGCAGAGTTCACCGTTTCTGAAGGCCAGAAAGTTTCGTTTGATCTGGCTTGGTATCCCTCACATCAGCCTGAGCCTGCACCGGTGAACGTTGACTCGGCCATTCAGGACACACAGAAGTGGTGGTGCGAGTGGGCATGTCGCTGTACTTATCAGGGTAAATGGCGGGATGCGATTGTGCGCTCGCTGATTACCTTGAAGGGCCTCACATTCCTGCCCACGGGCGGAATCGTAGCCGCGGCCACAACTTCCCTGCCTGAACTCCTGGGAGGCGTGCGAAACTGGGATTATCGTTTCTGCTGGGTGCGCGACGCTTCGCTGACCCTGCAAGCTCTGGTGAATGCCGGCTATTTGGACGAAGCGCGAGAGTGGCGGGAATGGCTTCTGCGAGCCGTCGCCGGCAGCCCCGCCGAACTCAATATCCTTTATGGGCTTCGTGGCGAACGCCGCCTTACGGAACTGGAACTGCCGTGGCTGCAGGGATACGAAAAATCCCAGCCGGTCCGAACCGGCAACGCCGCTTACCAGCAATTTCAGTTGGACATTTTTGGCGAGGTGGCGAACACGCTTTTTCAGGCGCGCGAAGCGGGGCTGGAACCCCCGCAGTACTCGGGCCCCGATATAGCAGTGGCGATGCTGGAATTTCTGGAGACGGTGTGGGAGCAGCCGGACGACGGAATTTGGGAAGTCCGCGGTCCGCGCCGGCATTTCGTCCACTCCAAGATGATGGCGTGGGTAGCAGTTGATCGGCTGATACGGTCGGCTGAAAAGGGCCGCTACACGATTGATGTTCCTCGCTTTAAAAAACTTCGCAGCACCATCCACGAGGAGGTGTGCTGCAAGGGCTTCGATGCCGACATGAATTCCTTTGTGCAGTTTTACGGAAGCAAACACCTCGACGCCAGCGTCCTCATGATGCCCTTGGTCGGTTTTCTTCCGCCCGAGGATTCGCGTGTGATTGGCACGGTCAAAGCCATCGAGACTCATCTCATGGACAATGGTTTTGTCGGACGCTACACGCAAGACCCAGGAGTCGATGGCCTGCCTCACGGCGAAGGAACATTTCTTCCGTGCTCGTTCTGGCTGGCCGATAACTACGAGTTGCAGGGCCGCCACGAAGATGCGGTCCGCATGTTCGAACGGCTGTTGGAGATTCGAAATGATGTGGGCCTTCTGTCCGAAGAATACGATCCCGTCGCAAAGCGTCACCTTGGCAACTTTCCCCAGGCGTTCACTCACGTCGGATTGGTGAACACGGCCTTCAACTTATCCGGTAGTTCGAAGCGGACACTTGCAGCTCCTACGCAACCGTGATCTTACGCACCCATGATTTACGCAACTCATGATTTCCTTTCGCGACTGCGCCGGCATAATCAACACTCGCCCCGCTGTTATAATCAGGGATTGCGCTTATGCCTCCAAAACGCCTGATCCGCTCCACGACAGTTTTATCGATCCGCCGCAATGGCAGCGTGGTTCTTGCCGGCGACGGGCAGGTCACGCTTGGAGAGTCCGTGATCAAACATACAGCGAAGAAGATCCGGCGCCTTTACAACGACAAGATCCTCGCGGGATTCGCGGGATCCACCGCCGACGCCTTCACCCTCTTCAGTCGCTTCGAATCGAAACTGGAGCAGTACCACGGCAACCTGGGACGCGGCGCCGTCGAGCTGGCAAAGGATTGGCGCACCGATAAATTCCTGCGCCATCTGGAAGCGTTGTTGCTAGTGAGCGACAAAGAACAAACCTACCTTCTCAGTGGACAAGGCGATGTGATCGAGCCCGACGGCGGGATAGCCGCCATCGGCAGCGGAGGCCCATACGCACAGGCCGCCGCGCAAGCCCTGGCGACACACACCCAGCTCACCGCTCGCCAGATCGCCGAAGAAGCAATGAAGATCGCCGGCAAAATGTGCATCTATACAAATGACGCAGTAACGATTGAGGAATTGTGAGCTGTTGTCAGTGGCCAGTGTTCAGAAGAAGCCGCAGATTACGAGAACTGACCACTGGCCACTAACCACTGACCACTAACATTATGGCCATATACCTTCCCAGCACCGCCGAAGAAGAACAACTCGCACTCGACGAACTTACTCCGCGCGAGATCGTTGTCGAACTCGACAAACACGTAATCGGACAAAAGGACGCGAAACGCGCCGTCGCCATCGCCTTGCGCAACCGCACTCGCCGCCAAAAACTAACTCCCGACCTGGCCGAAGAAATCATTCCCAAAAACATAATTATGATCGGGCCGACGGGCGTGGGGAAGACGGAGATTGCACGTCGGCTGGCCAAGCTGGCGAATTCTCCATTTCTGAAGGTGGAAGCTTCAAAATTTACCGAGGTTGGGTATGTGGGGCGCGACGTGGAGTCGATGGTGCGCGACCTGGTGGAGATTGCCATCGACAATGTCCGCGAAGAGAAGTTGGAAGATATTGCGGACAAAGCCGAATTGAATGCGGAAGAGCGTCTGCTGGATATTTTGCTGCCACCGTCGCCCCCGTCGCGGCCCGCGGAGCCGACCACTGCGGGTGGAGTGGTGATTGACGGCAACACTGCGTTGGCGGAATCGTCTTCCCGCACGCGGGAAAAGCTGCGGCAACAATTACGCGAAGGCAAGCTTGACGAGCGGCAGGTTGAGATCGATGTCCGCGAGCGCAACTTTCCAAGTTTTGAAATTATGACGAACCAGGGCGTCGAGGAAATGGATATCAACATCAAGGACATGTTGCCGAACATTTTCGGGGCGCGGACCAAGAAGCGGAAGATGAAGGTGAACGAGGCTTTTGAATATCTGATTCAGGAAGAAGAGCAGCGGCTGATCGATATGGATCAGGTCACGCGAATGGCAATCGACCGCGTGGAAAACGCCGGCATTGTTTTTCTGGATGAGATCGACAAGATTGCGGGGCGCGAGGGCGGGCATGGTCCTGATGTTTCGCGCGAAGGTGTGCAGCGGGACATTCTTCCCATTGTTGAGGGAACTACAGTGAATACGCGCTATGGCATGGTGCGCACGGATCATGTTTTGTTTATCGCTGCCGGAGCGTTTCACGTTTCGAAGCCGAGCGACCTGATCCCAGAGTTGCAGGGGCGCTTTCCGATTCGCGTAGAGCTGCAGTCACTGACCATGGAAGACTTTGTGCGAATTCTCACGGAGCCGAAGTCTTCACTGGTGAAGCAGTACACGGCGTTGCTTGAAACCGAAGGAGTGAAGCTGGAGTTCACGCCGGAGGCTCTCCAGGAGATCGCACACTTCGCGTTTCGGGTGAACGAGAGCACGGAGAACATTGGAGCGCGGCGCCTGCACACCATCATGGAGCGCGTGCTGGATGAGTTGAGCTTCGATGCTCCGGAGAGAAAAGGCGATCACGTGATCATCGACGCCGATTACGTGCGGAAGATGCTGACTGACATTGTGAAGGATCAGGATTTGTCGCGGTACATTCTGTAGCGCCATTTAGGCGTATAATTCCTGCGATTCTCTTCCCCTGTTTCGGCGTAGCGCCGGCTCACTGAGATTTGGCCCTCTGTCGAGCCGACGGGCTCCGTCCCCGGAATCCCCGTTTCTTCAGGAGAGAATTTCCATGACCACCGATGAGCTAGTTTCTTTAATCGCGGCTGATTTACGCCTTCCAAAAACCACCATCCGCCGTCTATTGACAGAACTGGCCAAAGCTGCAATCAGCGAAACGAAAAAGAACGGAGCATTTCTGCTGCCCGGATTGGGAAAGCTCTTGCTGGCACAACGCCGGGCGCGAACGGGTAGAAATCCGCAGGTTGGCGAGCCGATAAAGATTCCCGCGAGAAAAATAGTCCGGTTTCGTGTCGATAAGGGCTTCCAGGATCAGATGCAGGGTCGCTTCATTGAAACAATGAAGTTTGCTGGCGACGAAGCAGTAGAGATTGCTTCTTACGTTTCCGAACGACCTTCCGCTTCCGAACAACCACCTCGCGGTCAGACGGCGGATTTCTGGATAATAAAGATTTTCTACGCCACCGACCGCCAGCCGACGTCTCAAGATCCGTTGCGTTTTGGTTCTCGGAGGAGTTCCCCGGAGCAACTGCACGTTGGGACCTGCGAAGTAAGCATTCCGCGAGACCACCGCATGGCGAAGATCGAGAGACCCACGATTTGGCGACTATACCGTGAAAACCCGAAGAAGCACTTTGTGATTCGAGAGATCACCGCCAAAGACGATGACAGTTTCTTTTCGGAGCTGGCCCAATGCGTAAAAGGGTCCAAGAAGAATGACGCATTCGTGTTTATCCATGGTTTTAAGGTTGCATTCAATGATGCTGTCTATCGGACCGCTCAGATCGCCCACGATCTTGGTTTTTTAGGTGCCCCAATTCTATATAGTTGGCCGTCGAACGGAGAACTGTATGAGTACCCTGGCGACATAAACAACACCGACTGGACCGTCGACCACCTAAGGACCTTCCTGGAACAGTTAGCATCTCGCTCTGGCGCCCAAGTCATCCATCTCATAGCCCACAGCATGGGCAATCGTGCCCTCGCGAACGCGCTAAGTCTTCTTGATTCGGTCGGACCGACGAGTCCGCCGCGCTTTAACGAGATTATCCTCACGGCGCCCGATGTAGATGCGGGGACCTTCAAGCACCTTGCGGCCGCAATCCAGGCCAATGGTAAGCGGGTAACCCTGTATTGTTCGAAACGAGACAGGGCGCTGATGGCTTCCAAGAGAATCAATGGCTCCTACCCGCGCGCAGGAGATTGTAGCAGCACCGTGGTGGTGATTCCTGGCATTGACACCATCGACGCCTCCGCTGTCGACACCAACCTTATCGGACACTTTTACTACGCAGAGAACCGTTCAGTGCTGAGCGACATTTTCAACCTCCTGAAGTATGGCGAGCCCGCAGATGGCAGATTCGGAATCCTGAGCGACGACGTCCCGCCGCCAACTCACTGGAAGTTCGCGCCCTAGACCCCGCGCGCGCCTTCCAGGCCCGCTTTAGAGTCGAGTGTGCCAAAAGGGCGTGAAGGCTATTCGTAGATCGAGGCAGCGCAACCTTCTGCCGTCCCTCCGGGACTCGGTTCCTATTTCCTGAGTTTACCCCGGACTTACGTCCGGGGCTATCGTATGCCGCCCCTACGGGGCTGGCGTTTGGTGATTCGTTCTGTGTCTTTCCCCGACGGTCGTGTTACGGCGCGGCTCAAGCCGCGCCTCCTTTCAAAGCGGAATCGTTCCCGAACTAACGCGAGTGATGTACTCTGTTCCTTCTGCGCATGAAGAGGCTGCGAGTACATTTCCTGCTGGGGCTGGCGTTGCTGTGGACGTGCGGGTGCGCGTCGATTGGGCCGCCGCTGCCGCCTTCGCTGGAGTTGCCGAAGCCGCCTTCCGACTTGCATGCGGCGCGCAAGGGGGATAAGGTCAGGCTCACGTGGACGATTCCTGCGCGGACGACTGACCGGCAGAGCGTGCGTTATTTGGGAAAGACGCGCATCTGCAGAAGTGTTGATTCGGCTCTTAAGCAATGCGAAACGCCGGTGGGAGAAGCCGCTCCGCCAGCGGATTTCAAGGGCCGAGAGAAATCGTCTGCGAAGAAGCTCACAGCGACCTTCGTCGACACATTGCCCTCCGCACTCGAGCGGGAGCATCCCACTGACTTTGCGACTTATGCGGTCGAAGTGCTGAATACAGCGGCGCGCGGCGCGGGGCTGTCGAACCAGGTGCACGTGCCACTGGTTCCGACGTTGCCGCCTTTCAGTGATTTTTCCGCTGACGTCACGGCTCAGGGTGTGATGATCACGTGGCAATGTCCGAGCACTTCGGAAAGACTTAGGGAGGTGACGAAATATTTGTTCCGGATCTACCGGCGTCCCGAGGCGATGGCCGGCGAAACCAGAATCGCTGAAATTGATGTTACGGGCTGTGTCGCGAATCCGCTTGCAGAACAAGACAAGACGATTACGTCGTTCCTTGATCAGACCTTCGAATGGGAGAAGGCTTATTTCTATAGAGCCGCGGTGGTGAGCGAGGTTGCAACTTCAGGGAAACCCACCGTTGAAGTGGAAGGGGATGACACGCCGGAGGTAAAAGTATTTGCGCACGATGTTTTTCCTCCCGGCGTGCCGGCCGGATTGCAGGCCGTCTTTTCTGGCCCCGGGCAGCAACCGTTCATTGATTTGATTTGGGCGCCGGTGCCGGACGCGGACCTTGCCGGCTACAACGTTTATCGTCACGAAGACGACGGGGCTGCGGTGAAAGTTAATTCTGAACCTGTGAAGACTCCGGCGTTCCGCGACACGCACGTTATCTCGGGGAAAACTTACTCTTATTCGGTGTCGGCTGTTGATGTGCGGGGAAATGAGAGCGGCCGGTCAGAAGAGGCTGCGGAGAGCGTGCCTTGATTCTCAGAGGAGACCGGTGAAGATGGTAGAGATCCTTCGAATCCGCTCAGGATGACACGGTTACTTCTTTGCGAACTCGCTGCGGTGACGGCTGTAGAAAAAGTAGATCAGGAGGCCAAGGCCGAGCCAGATTACGAAGCGCAGCCATGTGATGATGGTCAGTCCGGTCATGAGGCCGCCGCAGAGAATGATTGAGATCAGCGGGAACCAGGGGACAAACGGGACTCGGAACGCGCGCTTGCGATCGGGCTGCCTGCGGCGCAGGATGATCACTCCCAGCGAAACCAGAACGAAGGCAAACA
>DAIUEW010000073.1:0-20405 GCA_036844925.1 Candidatus Sulfotelmatobacter sp. | reverse complement strand
TTCGGCTTACAGGTCCAGCTGCCGCAATTTTTCTCTCAATCACTTTAAAGCCAATAAAGCCTATTGTGACGCTGGTGTGTGACGCACCCTTGTGGCGGAGTTCTTTGCCGGATAGTGCTCATTTGACCTTCCTGTAGAACAAACAGCTCTTGGCGTTGCCCTTAGCGTCTTATCGTTGTATTATGCTGGAATTCAGTGGGTCGGCCTCGTTTCACCCCGAATGCGAGGCGCAAAGTTCATCCGATATCGCAGGTAACAGGCAGCAACAAAGGGAGACCGCCATGTCCCATCACCTTGACTCACCAATCGCTCGGCAAGACATTCGCCTCGACATCACGGACCTGTACGTATTCCGCGGTGAAACTGGGACCGTATTCGTGATCAACGTCTGCCACTCAATTTTCGGCCCCGTTCCTGTGCCTGGCTACCATCCCGAAGGAATGTACGAATTCAAGGTTGATCTCAATGGCGATGCCGTCGAAGATGTAACCTACCGCATTACATTTGACGAGCGCGACAAGCAGGGGAAGCAGCGCTACGTCGTGCGGTGCATCAGAGGTGCGGAAGCTGTGGACCCGCACGCGGCTGGCACTGTCGTCGCGCAGGGAACAACCGGCGAGACGGTTACGACGCCGGCCGGTCTGCGCGTCTGGGCCGACAGAGCCGGTGACCCGTTTTGGATTGAGCCCGATGTGCTCCACGCGGTCGGCCACGCGTTTCAGGACGGCACGGTCGTGAACCTTTCGGGATGGGATCCAAGTCGAGCGAAGAACCTGTTTGCAGACCACACTGTGTATTCGATCGTGCTGGAACTGCCGGATGGCGAACTGCTCGCCGGCGCGGGCGACAAGCGTCAGATCAGGGTTTGGGCTGTATCGACGCTCGCCACCGACGCTGGTGGATGGCGTTCGATCAACCGCGTAGGTCTCCCGATGATCCACCCGCTGTTTACCCAGTACAACGAAGATCTCGGCAACCGTCTCAATGCCGGACGCCCGGCCGATGACTTCGCAACTTACGGGGGTTCCGTCTCAAAGGCAATCGCCAGCGTCGTGTCCGCCAATGGAACCGCACAAGATCCCCAAGCATATGGGGAGAAGGTGGCGCACCGGTTCTTCCCTAACATTCTTCCGTACGAGGTCGGCACACCGGCAGTATTCGGCTTCGCCGAGTGGAATGGTCGCTCCCTCGTAGACAACGCGCCAGATGTCATGTTCTCTATGGCGGCGAACACTCCCATTCACCTCGGCATCGGCAAGGAATCGGTCACGTCGAAGCCGTCGATGAGCTTCCCGTACGTTCCTGCCCCCACCTTGAGGGCAGTCCAGGCCGTCGCTTAAGTGCGGATCGTCGGCGTGCCTCGCGAAACTAGTCGGTGAGCCCATATGTGACGCCGGTGTGACGCCAAACCTGCCGTCGCTGACGAAGTTGCCATCATTGACACTTCGCGGCGACTGATTTCAAATAACTTATCTGTTGCAACGGAGCCCGGCGAATTCGGCTTACAGGTCCGGCTGCCGCAATTTTTCTCAATTCATTTTCAGGAGCAGAACCCATGTCAGCACCTAGTCGCCGGCCGGAGATTCGCCGGCGCCGCGCTCGTCAGCACAAGATCACCAGCCTCCGCAAGCGTCTTGCCGCCGCACAAACCGATGCCGACCGCAACCGGGTTACCGCCAAGTTGCACAAGCTAGCCATCGCATCGCCTGGCCAGCCTTTGCTGAAGTAGATCGTGCTTAAGCACGGGTTGCGGGAGTGCGAACGCACGGCGTTAGGCAACGCCAGCGGTCTTACTCTTGTCGGCCGCCGACGGTCTGGGTAAACCAGGATTGCCCTTCGCGGCGAGCACTTCCTGATAAATCTCCATGATCCGGCGTACGGACTTTTCCCAGGAAAACTTGGCCGCCTGCCGGTAGCTGCGCTCTTTCATCTTTTCGCGCAATGGCTGATCCAACAGAACGCGGTGCAGGGCACGCATGATCTCGAAAACGTTTTCGGGATGCACCAGCACTGCGGCGTTCCCGACCACCTCAGGCAACGACGAAACGTTCGAAGTCACGACCGGGGTGCCGTGCGCCATCGCTTCAAGTGGAGGCAGACCGAAACCCTCATATAGCGAGGGGAAGACGAAAATCTTGGCTTGGTCGTAAAACGTGCGCAACACCTCGACCGGCACGAATCCTAGAAAACGAACATCGTTTTGCACGCCGCTTCGAATGACGGTCCGCCGCAGATCGGGATTGCCGGAAACATCGTCTCCAATAATGATCAGCTTGAGATCGGGAAATGCCTGCTCTTTTTCTAACTCCGTTTTCAGTGCGGAAAATGCCTCGATCATACGCACAACATTTTTGTGTGGACTGATTCGTCCGGCATAGAGCAAAAAGGGATAGGTCACCTGATAGCGCTCGGCAATCAGCTGACGATCGACCGCGCTGGCATGTCCGCGAAGGAAGCGTTCATCGATCGCGTTGTAAACCACCTCGATGCGAGCCGAAGGAATGTTAAAAAGTTTCTCCATCTCAATCTTGGTGAAGTTTGATACCGCGAAGATGCGCGAGGCGCCACGCAAAACTTGTTTCGTCAACTGGAAATGCAGCGAACCCCAAAATCCAGTCTGCTGGCGAGCCCGCGACAAATGCTCCAGCATATCGTGCACAGTCATTACGTAAGGGCAAGGGAGCGCGCGGGGAATCGAGAACAGATTCGGGATGTGCACCAGATCGCATTCGAGCCGCTTCACAACCGTGCGAAAATCGCGAAAGCTTTTCAGGGAGCGCTCCGGCTCGGCGAGCGGCACACTATGGAAGTTAGGCGGCAGGGGACCGATTTCCTTGACTTTGGCGGGTGAGCCGATGAGGAAATACGTAGTCTCGAGGTCGAGTCGCCCTAGAGTGCGGACGACGTTGCGGATATAAGTGCCAACGCCGAACTCGGTCATCCGCCGGATGTCGATGGCGATCTTCACCGATGGCATTTAACCACAGAGAGCGGCAGTACTCACAGTAGAATTGCTCACGACCATTCTAGGCGCGGACTTCCGCTTGGGCTTTGGCGCGGCGCTCGGCGTACAGCGGGAACGCTTCGCATAAATCAAACACATCCTTTTTGATTCTGGCCAGCACAGCGGCATCCGTGCGGTGAAGCAGCGCATCCGCGATCCAGCGGCCGACCTGCCGCATCTCCCCTTCTTTCATGCCGCGCGTGGTCAGAGCCGGCGAACCGATGCGAATGCCGCTCGGCCTCAGCGGTGGGTTGGTGTCGAATGGGATCGCATTCTTGTTGACGGTGATTCCAGCTTCGCCCAACGCCTTTTCGGCCTCGCTGCCCAGCATGCCTTTGGAGAAAACATCGACCAGCATCACATGCGTATCGGTTCCTCCGGAAATGATGCGGAAGCCTTCCGCGGTCAGCGTCTCCGCCAGCACCTTCGCATTCGTCACGACCTGCTTTGCGTAGTCGCGGAACTCCGGCTGCATCGCCTCGTGAAAACAAATCGCCTTGGCCGCGATAATGTGCATCAAAGGGCCTCCCTGCATACCGGGAAAAACTACTTTGTCGATTGCCGCCGCAAACTCGGCCTTGGAAAGAATCATGCCCGCTCGCGGCCCACGCAGAGTCTTATGTGTGGTAGAAGTCACGATGTGCGCGTGGGGCACAGGAGAGGGATGCACCCCGCCAGCCACCAGCCCCGCAAAATGCGCCATGTCGACCAGGTAGAGCGCACCTACTTTGTCGGCGATCTGGCGCATGCGCGCAAAGTCGATGATGCGCGGATAGGCGCTGCCGCCGCCGATGATCAGCTTCGGCCGATGCTCCTCTGCCAGCTTTTCCAACGCGTCATAGTCGATCGTCTCCGTTTCCTTCGTCACGCCATAAGGGACGATCTTGTAGGTCTTTCCAGAAAAGTTCAAGGGATGCCCGTGTGTAAGGTGACCACCGTGGGCCAAGTTCAACCCAAGAATCGTGTCGCCCGGCTGAAGCACAGCGGCATAGGCTTCCATGTTCGCCTGCGATCCGGCGTGGGGCTGCACGTTGGCGTGCTCTGCGCCAAATAATTGCCTGGCGCGGTCTCGCGCCAGGTTCTCGACCACGTCGGAGAACTCGCAGCCGCCGTAGTAACGTTTGCCGGGATATCCCTCGGCATACTTGTTGGTAAACACCGAACCTGCCGCCTCGAGCACTGCCTCGCTGACAAAATTTTCCGAGGCGATGAGTTCCAGGCCCTCGTGCTGACGGCGGGTCTCGTTGTCGATCGCGGCGGCGATTTGAGGATCGGCTTCGTACAGCGGACGGTACATGTTCGTCGAACTCTTCATATCATTTTTTCCTTAGCGAGCCTCGTACACGTCGGGCCGGTGCAGTTCCATATATCGCTCGGGAGACTTGACCGGGGTAAAGCCGGACCGCGAATAAAGTCCGTGTGCATCGCGGGTCAAGAGAATCCAGCGCCGCAGGTTCTGCAGTGCGGGATGCGTCATCACGCACTCCATCAACCACTTGCTTAATCCACGGCCCCGATGCGACTCGAGCACGAACACATCGCCCAGATACGCAACGGTGGCAAAATCACTGACCACGCGGGCAAAACCAACCTGTGCACCGTTAGCTTCGTAAATGCCGAAACACAACGAATGCTCGATCGACCGCTCCACGACTTCAAGCGAAATTCCCTTGGCCCAATAACAGTTGGTTAGAAAACCGTGAATCACATTCAGATTCAGGCGTTCACGGTTGGTGCTGATTATGAAACCGTCACGGTGGTACTCCATCACCTCTTCAAAATCAATCGCGCCGCTCGACACCATTCCCACATTCTACCGCTTCATCGGCTACGGCCGCCGCCTTTGCTCAAAACGCCGTTCGCAAGAACGAAGCCATTTGCCAACCATCCATGTACTTGAACGGCGTCTCTCCAGTGGTGTAGTGGCCGCAAGGCAGAACAACGACTTTGTGATCGAGTCCATGCCGCTCAAACTCTTCCACCGCGCCGCGCGACAGTTCTGGCAGGAAAGTTAAATCGTACTTCGCATAGATAATCAGCGATTTCTTCGGCCAGCGGGCAAACTTATCGAAGTATGACATGGGGCTGACGCCCAGCCAGGCCTGTCGCAATTCCTCCAGACCAATCGACGGCTCGATTCCCTGGCGGATGTGCCGCGTCGACTGGCCATGCCAGACCACATCGGCAACGTAGGTAGATGCATGGTTGAATACCGCAGCACGAACCCGCGGATCGTGGGCCGCCGCGATGAATGCATAACACGAGCCCAGGCTCGTGCCCAAAATGCACAGCTTGCTGTAACCCTGCTGCTCCAGCCAATCAAAACAACTTCGAATATCGGCGACTCCTTGACGCAGGGCATCGAGCGTGCGCCCAATGTTGGCGGAAACCGCGTAGTCAGCGCGGCTCGTTTCGGCGGGCATGCGAATGTCATGATAGGGCATGCTCATCCGAAGCACGGCAATGCCCAGCATGTTGAGCACGCGGCAGAAACTGTTGTAAGCGATCGCGTCCGCATTCCAGTGCGGCAACAGAACGATGGCTCGCTTTCCCCGCGCTGGAAACCAGCGTGCATTTACCAGATTGTTCTCGGGATACGGCGTGCGCACGGGCGAAGTGAAACGCAGAAACTCGGCGGACGTTCCCTTCACTTTCGCTTCAAGCTTTGGATCGGGAACCTCACGCGTGGAGAAAACCTTTACATCGCGCTTCTCCAGCCTGAAATCCGAGGGCCGCGCGTAGGAATAAAACTCCTCGCTCCCCGCGACGATGCGGTGGTTGAAATCGTGGAAAAACTTTTCTGGATTTTCAGGCGCCTGCCCCGGACGCCATCCATTCCGGCAAGGCCAGTCGCGTGCCCACTCGACACCCCATTCGAGCGGACGCACCACACGGTTGTTGTCTACCGAAGTGAGCCGGTGCTCCCAGTCATACATCCATTGTGCGTAGCGCGAAGGCATGGTGAATCTTCTAGTGTAACAAGCCGCATCCTGCGAGCCATGCGAGAATCAGTAAACAGCAGCAACTAGCGGTTCGCAGTTGGCATTTGGACGTTGAGCGGCGTCGGTGACATAAGATAGCCTTGAATGATGTAAACCAAAACGAAGATACAGCAGATGAAAAGACCATCCAGAACGGAGTGGAAGCGGGTTGATGCCATGAAGGACTCAGACATAGATTTTTCTGACATACCCGAGCTCGGTCCCGATTTCTTCGCCAACGCGATGGTCTGGCGGCCGCAAGAGGAACGTAACAAATGCGGAGCCGACGCGCACATTCCCCGGCCACCCTGGGGAACGAAAGCGGACGTGGTCAAGGTGAAGTCGCCAAGGAAAAGGAGGACCGAGAAAGCTTAGCGCCTGGATGATAAACAATGGCTCATCTTGCTGACAGATGGGGTTGTCTAGCGCTCCTCGCGCTCTTATTTGCCCCCGGATTCCTTGCTGCTTACTTTCTGCATTCGTGGGTCTGGGTACTCGCCGCACCCGCCATTCTAGTGATCCTCATGCTCGCAGTTGCAGCGCTACCGTTTAGGCGGAAGATCACGCCGCAAGAATGGGCAGACCAACTGGAAAAGCATCTGCTTGGCACAAACGGACCCTATGGTTGGGATGACGCAACCTCAGTTACTCTTTTTGATCAGCGACTAGAGAACCTTCGTTCTCGCCTCGTGCACGACTTCGACATGCTCAACACGCCAGAGAAGCGCGAAGAATTTCGGCAGATCATCGAAGCACTGCGCCGTGGAGAGGTCCCCTAGTCTGGATCGATAGGGGAGTCAGTTTCCGTACTTTCGCGGCACGCGTTTGGAAATGTTGCAGAGAATTTCGTAAGGCGAACTGTTAGCCCATCGGGCATGTTCGAGTGCCTCCACGCTCAGACCGTCGCTGCCTCCGAGCAGAATTACTTCATCGCCGACGGCAATCCCAGGAATTCCAGTCACATCCACCAGCGTGAGGTCCATCGAGATGCTGCCGACAATGGGCGCGTAGTGGTCGCGGACGATCACGCGGCCGCGATTCGAGAGCTGCCGGCTGTATCCGTCGGCGTATCCCACGGGGAGCACGGCGACGTGCGCCGCGGCTTTGGTCACGTAAGTTCCGCCGTAGCCGAGAGCCTGATTGGCGGCGAAGTTTCGCATGGAGAGAATTCGCGTCTTCCAGGTAAGCACCGGCTTCACGGGAAGGCGGAGCGTGCCGCCGCTTACTTCCCTGCCCGCGCGCTGGAATGGCAAATAATATCCGTAGAGCGCGATGCCGGGCCGCACCATGTTGTTCCAGGTCTCGCGGCGCGAGATCAGGGCACTGGTGTTTGCTATGTGTATCAACGTCGGATCGAAGCCGGCGGCTCGCACCATGCGTTGCGCGTCTTCGAAACGGCGCTCCTGCTCGGCCACCGAGGGCGCGTCCAGAATTTCCGACGAAGCCAGATGAGTGGAGAGACCTTCAAGATTGAGATGCGGCGCCGCGCTGAGAGCCCCAAGCACAGCAGGAAGTTCATCCAGCGATACGCCCAGCCGACCCATTCCCGTGTCCACCTTCAAGTGCACAGCTTGGCGAAAGGCCCCGTTCGCCGCGGCATTCTCTAGAGCCTCGATGTGCCACGGTTCCCATACGGTGGGAGTGAGCCGCTGTCGCACAATTTCGCCTTCTTCGCCGCGCCAGAAACCGGTCATCAGTAGAATTCGCGATTCGATGCCAGCCTCGCGCAGCGGAATGGCCTCGTCGAGTGACGTGACGCCGAGCCAGCGCGCGCCTTCGGCCTGCAGAGCACGTGAGCATTCCACCGCGCCATGTCCGTAAGCGTCGGCTTTTACCACTGCGCACACGGTTACACCCGCGCCCGCATGCTTCATGACCGCGCGGAAGTTTTGCCGCAATGTGTTCAGCGAAACTTCCGCCCATGTGGGGCGCGTCGCCACGCGGCTCGGGATTTCTACAGTAGTCGCCACTAGGCTCGATTATAGCGGGAGTAACGCGCGCCCTCAGGTTACGCTTGGACTACTCCCGGTCGAGTCGATTGCGCCAATGCCGTGAAGGTCCGGATCTATCCATAAATTCATTCGCATAGTTGCAGGACTTTCCCAAGCGGCTAAGGCCACGCGAATTGGGCGAACCGTACGGCACGAGCGGAACTCGTGCCCATCCCAAAATCGTTCCGTGAGGCGTCCTGGATCAGTTTCCCCCCAGCGAGAAGTTCACCGTGATCTGCGTCTCTACTTCGACGGGTTCGTTGTTCAAGATATAGGGCCGGTAGCGCCATTGGCGCACAGCCTCGATCGCCGCCGGAGCGAGCATGGGATGGCCGAAGAGAAGTTGAAGATTTTCGATGGTGCCTACTTTGCTTATCGTCGCCTGCAAGAGGACCGTCCCCTGAATGCGCGCACTTCGGGCGAGCGGGGGATACGTTGGTAGAACCTTCCGCACCAGGTCACCTTCACTCATGTGCGAGATGTGGACCGAATGGACGACTGGCGCTGGCGCTGCGGGAAGAATCGGACGCGAACCGGTTCCGATGGATCCGAGCATTCCATCTTGACCACCTGGTCCGGCCAATGCTCCTGGAATCTCGGGACCACCACTTCCAACCTGAGGTGGAGCATCGTCATTGCCAGTCTCTATGTGACCCGGAATTCGCTGTGGCTGTCTCAAGAAAATATCCGCGGGATTGCTGGGTGCAGCCGAGTTCCCTCCGGCATGAGTTCTAGACGTGGCCGGCTCTCCCAGCGGTGGTGCCAGACTGACGGGAGTCGAGAGCTGGCGGAACAAGGGCAAACCCTGCGGACGGAGCAGTGGCAGGATCAGCAGCACCCCGATAGCGAGAGCCTGCAGGCCAAATGATGTTAAGGCTGTCAGGCCGCGGCGCGAACGCTCATCCCACGAATTAATCGTGTGGTCAAGCAGTGCTCGTTCAAACATGGTGTCCTCCTTGCTGAACGCGTTGCTGATAAAGACACCGTGACCACCTCGTCCGGACTGACGCGAGCAAAGAAAAAAGCCGCGCTGAGCGCGGCTTTGGGGGAACTTTCCCGACACACTCGGTGTCGTCATTCAACTACCCAGAAAACTACTGTGGTGGCGTGGTCGGCTTCGGAGCAGCCGGCTTCGGCGTCGTCGGCTTCGGAGCCGCAGGCTTGGGTGCCGCGCCAGAAGATGCAGGAGCCGGAACGCCGGACTGCGTGTTATAGAGTTCGACCACGGCCTTGGTAATGTCGCCCCCTTCGCCGTACCACAAGATCGGGCTTTGCGGCCAGGGGTTGGAAGTGTCGACGATCATTGCGTAGCCGCCCTCTTGCGCGTGCTTCACGATCACCGGCGCCATCTTTTGCAGAATGCGCTGGAAAATTTCCTTCTGCTGATTCTGGGCGTCTTCCTGTGCGTCCTGCACGGCGCGATCGAAGGATTTCTTCTTGGTCTCGATTTGTTTGACCAGGCTGGTGCGCGCATCCTCGTTTAGCTTGTCGCCCTGGGTCTGCAATTGCTTTTGCAAACTCTCGAGTTCATCGTTCTGAGATTTTAGTTCGTTCTGTTTCGGATCCAGCTTCTTTTTCAGGACATCAAAGTCACGTTGGCCCTCGTTACTGGCAAACACAGCTTGCTCAATGTTGATGGTCCCAATCTTGGTGCCGGTACCGGTGGCGATGGGTGCGGAAGGCGCAGTGGTTGCGGGCGAACTGGCTGGGCCCGTGGGAGCAGCGCCAGCGGTTTGGGCCCATGCGGAAATCATTGATACGGAGATCAGTGAGTTAACGGCAAGGGCCAGGACTGAACGCATAAACTTGCTTGTCATTGGATCGATTAAACTCCTTGGAACATTGTAGTTCCTGTAAATAGGCTCTGGGAATTAACTCGGATTATCCTCTTCCGGCGACGCTGGGCCGTACTCACGAGGTTTTCGTCTCGCGTCTCCTGATCTTGCGTTTCTTGCAAATGGCCGCCGTCAGTCGTTATCGGGAATCGGCGCACCGGATTGCCAGCGTCACAGGTCGGGGTTGCGGACGTGCCGTCCACCCTTGGACTATCTTTCTACTGTAGCGTGGATCGTAGTGATTATAGAGACCCCTCATTAGCGCCGTCAAACGGTCGGCTACCAAACTCGCCACTAGAACGTCGTTGCCACGGTGAAGCGGAACGTCTTGCGTGGCTCCCGCAGTAAGAAGCTGGGCGAAAACGCGTTTCTTGCCAGGTTAAACGTATAAGCCCCCGCGGCGGTTAACTGGCAACCAGTTTTGGGGTTGCAAGTCTGAGGAAACATCGAAGGCGTAATTGGAATCGGCGGATTCGCCGCACTATCCAGCCGCAGCGGATTGTACGCCCAATAAATCCGGAACGGCGCGTTGATCACCGGCAGAAACATTTGCAACTCAAGTCCCGTCGACATTCTGGGACGCCAGTTGGTCGTCCCCAACACCTGAAGATCAGGAGAAGGTGGAGGGTTCAGCACACTTCCAGGAGTGCAGGTATTGGCGGTGGCAGTCTGCAACAGTTGAGGGCAGCCGAACGGCGTACCCACAACGTTCTGGTATTGTTCGGTTGCAATCTGGAGTTGCGAGCGCCTGACAATGGGGTCGATGCCGATGTCCATAAATGGAGCCAGCGCCACCGGCCCATAGATGGTGTAACGGTATTCAACGTTGGTCACGACGCTCAAATCGCCGCCGGGGAATACGATTTGATCGATAGGTATGGGAATGCTCACATTCCCCGCCCGGGGATTCTGAGGATCTTTGAGTACCGGTGTGCCGTCGCGATTGGTCAGGGTGATCGCTCCGTTGCTCGGCAGGAAGGCAACCGGGGAGACCGAACGGATGTCGAAGCCGCGCAGATCGTTCTCGCCACCCATGTAGGAACGCTGGAACGGTGGCGCAACCAAACCGCCGAAGCCGCTGATAAAAGATCCCTGGACGCGGAAGCCGACCGTATTGCGGCGTTTCTGCACTGGAGTCCAGTGCGTGAACTGGACGATCGGCCGAACCGAGCGGACGGTCCCCCCTAACCCGGCAATCTCAGCGCCCAAACTAAGAGCCTTTCCGCTATGGGGCGAAATGGGACTGTCGATCGTGTTGAAGGAGAAATTTGGAAAGATCTTGCTGGTGATAATTCCTTCCAAAGCATTTGGCCCGGAAATACCACGGAAGGCCAGGAACTCAAATAAGTTTTTTGAGGCCGAACTCAAGGCCAGTAGAGAGGACCGGTCGAAAGAATAGGTAATCCCGACTCGCTTGAACGATCGGTGCAGCGGATAGCTTAACGATGTGGTAAACCCGGCGCTTGATTGCGTGTAATTTTGCAGGTTTTGCAGGACGGCATTGGGCAAGTTCAGAGTCTGTCCGCTGAAGATGGAGAGTTGCCGGGCCTGGTTGTAACTGACCTTGTTGTAGTACACGTTGAAGCCGAACTGCAGTGGCCGGTCAAACACATACGGCTGGGTGAAACCAAACCGAATGCTACGGGCCAGGTTCCCGATGCTCGCCTGGACCGAAAGCGTCTCACCCAGGCCCAGGAAGTTGTTGGTCGAGTAGTTGATTCCCACGAATGCGCCTTCCAGTCCGCTCACGCCGCCGTTCAGGCCAATGCTGTTCTTGCCCTTCTCGTGTACCTTGAGCGTGAGGTCAACCAGTCCATCTTTCTCGTCCAGTTGGCGGACCGTAGTGTTGGGGTCGTCGGGCTTCAACTGGTCGAAATATCCCAGTTGATTCAAGCGCAGCAAGCTCAACTCCCAGAGACGCGAGTTGTAAACGTTTCCTTCTTCAAGAGCGATTTCGCGGCGAATCACTTTGTCCCGAGTGGTCGTGTTGCCCTGGAACTCGATACGACGCACATAGAATTGCTTGCCTTCATCGACGTCGATATCGAGAAAAATCTGTTTCTTCTCATCATCAAAGTGGGTGTCGGGAATGGAAGTGAAGTTGATATAGCCCAACTCGCCGTAGGCTTTACGCAGATTCTCCAGGCCCTTGGCCACTTTCTCCTTGCTGAAGATATCCCCATCTTTGATGGGGAAGAGATTTCGTAGGGCCTTGATATTCTGTACGGCTTTATTGTTCTTGAAGGTGATCCCGCCCAGGGTGTAACGGTCGCCTTCCTGGATCGGCATGGTAATGTCAACCGCTTTGCCCGGCCCACTCTGCAGCAGCGGGATGTGGGGACCCGCATGCCCGGTATCGTGAATCTGAGTTTTCGGCTGGTTCACGCTGACCTTGAAGTAGCCGCGATTCTGATATTCATTGCGGACGCGTTCGGTGTCTTCGTCCAGCTTGGTGGCATCGTAGGTTCGGGCGAAGATATTTTCTAGGAAGATCGAGTGCGGGACGCCGATAGGCCGCAGGTTCTTCATGGAATAGCGCAGAACTCGCGTGGGAACGTTTTTGTTGCCTTCGAACTTGATCTTGCCCACCTTGACCTTGGGACCTTCTTTGATCACGAATGTGATCCCAACCGCGGCTGGCGGTATCTGCCGTATCTCGGTGCGGACGGTGGAAAACTGACGGCCATGCTCCGCCAACAGGCCTTTAATGGTCACTTCCGCTTTCTTGACTTTCGTCGGGTCATACTGATTCTCGACTGCCAACCCGACTTTGGCTTCCTTGAAGCGGTCGAGCACGTCGCTGGTGGAAACTGAACTGAGGCCGACATAGTTGATTTCGCGGATAGTCGGCTTTTCTTTAACGTGGATCGTTAGATCCCATCCCTTAGCGGTCTGTTCGCGAGTGAATTGGATGTCCTCGAAGTAGCCGGTATTCCAGAGGGAGTTGAAGTCGCGCTCTAACGCGGCGGGATCATAGACATCGCCGGGATGAGTGAAAATGCGAGCCAGCACTGTTTCTTTAGGGATCCTTCGATTGCCGGTGATATAGATATTCGAAATTACGTCGGTCTGCGCCCAGCTGGTTGTGCCCGGAAAAAGCACGAAGGCGATTCCCAGCACCCACGCCAATCTTCGGCAAATCCGTGCCAATGAAGGGGATGGACGATGGGTAACGTCGGAAGCACGCTGGCCGCGCTGGGGCACAGCAATGTCTGCATGAGAACAAAAATGAATCGCTACGACCTCAGCCTCTGGGATGTGGGAAAACGATCATTATACGTAGAGAAAGAGAAAGCGTCCAAGCTGCCACTCTTGCCGGTGGCTTAGCTCAATGTCATCCGCAAGCGTCCGTTGTGCCCCGAAGAGCTCGTCCCAAGCTTGCCGGGGAATCCCGGCGAGCGCGCGTCACCTTTCTTGCGACGCAATAATCGCGCGTTCGGCTCGCTTCCTCAGGGCTTGGCTGACTCCACCTCAACCAAGACGGAATAAAACGTCGCGGAGTTGCCCAGATCGGAAAGTTTTTCTGAGGTCAACACATTAATATTTCTAAATCCGGGACCGAGCTTCGCCCAATTCAGCTTGGCCGACACCACTCCCGGTTGCACTGCACCGTCCACTCGAGCCCGCAAAAAGATTTCTCCCCGGCGGTTGAATACCTTCACCGGGTCGCCGTCGGCAATGCCTCGCGCGCGAGCATCGGCTGAATTTATTTCGAGAAGGTTTGTGTGCTCCATGGCTTGTACCGAGGCGACATTTGAGAAACTTGAGTTCAGGAAGTTGTCTGCCTTGCGTGCCAGAAGCTCCAGCGGGAAAGCGGGACCCTGCGCTCCATGCCGCGATTCCGCCGGAGGCGTGAACTCGGCAACCGGATCAAGACCCAGCGCTTTCATCGCCTCGCAGTAGAGTTCAGCTTTGCCCGAAGGCGTGCGAAAGTTCCCTTGAGCGAAAGGCAAAAAGGCCTCCGGTGCAACCTCGTTTGCAGCAGTAACGGCAGCACCGGGAGCCGGAAGCCGATAGCTGGAAGCCGCGAAGTTTAACCGCACCTGCCCTTCCCGTTCCAGTCGGTCGCGCGTAATTCCATCCAACCAAGGATTCTTCGACGCCAGTGCCCCGTCGATCATCTGGTCAACGGTCTCGCCGAAGCACGAGTCGTTAAATCGCATGCGACCAGCCAGCGCGCGGAATACCTCAACATTCGGCCTGCACTCGCCCAACGGCTCGATGGCCTGATCTGACACCTGCAGGTAATAGTGTCCGTAAGCGGTCTGCAGATCCTTGTGCTCGAAAAATGTAGTCGCGGGCAGCACGATGTCGGCATAGTCGGTCGTGTCAGTAAAGAATTGCTCATGAACCACGGTAAACAAATCCGGGCGCTTGAGCCCACGAACCACCTCGTTGTGATTCGGGCAAACCGCCGCTGGATTGGAACTATAAACGAACAGCGCCTTCAGCGGTGGATCGCTCAACTGGTTCAGTGCCTCACCCAGCCGAACCATGCTCACCACTCGCGGTAGCCTCTGGAGTTTATCTGGCTGCAAATCGGGTCGCCTCAACGCTTCCTTATTTAGGTCAAATGCACCGCTCGTTGATAAGTGAATCCCTCCGCCAACTTCTTTCAACGATCCAATGATGCACGGCAGCATCGCAATCGCTCGCGTTGCCATGCCGCCACCCTCGGACCTCTGCACACCATAATTCACACGGATTACCGAAGGTCGAACCGTGGCATACTCGCGCGCCAGCTTCTGAATATGTTCTGCCGCGATCCCCGTCCACCGCGACGCTCGCTCCGGCGAATAGGCTTTCACTTTTTCGCAAAGTTGATCGAAGCCGAGCGTATATTTTGCGACGTAATCGGCATCGTGCAGTCCTTCGCCGATGATCACGTGCATCATCGCGAGCGCGAGTGCGCCATCGGTGCCTGGATTGATGGGAAGATACCAGTCAGCGCATGCCGCTGTCCGCGTGCGGTAAGGATCGATCACTACCAACTTGGCGCCGTCGCGCCGCGCCTCCTCGACAAACGGCCACAGGTGAACATTGTTTCCATGAATGTTCGAGGCCCACGCGATGATGTAGCGGGAGTGGACGAATTGCTCAGGCTCGGTGCCGAGCTTCACTCCCATTACCGATTCGAGTCCGGCTTCACCCGCCGAAGAACAAATCGTGCGCTCAAGCTCTGATGCGCCCAGGCGACTGAAAAATCTGCGGTCCATGGAAGCGCCGTTGATCGCGCCCAGCGTTCCGCCATACGAATAAGGCAGAATCGCCTCGCTGCCGAACTCCGCGATAATGCTGCGGAAGCGCGAAGCAATCTCATCCAGCGCCTCATCCCAGGTGATACGCTCCCAAACTTGCGCTTCTTGTGTGGGGATAGCCGCCCCTTCGGCAACCTCAGGGCAGGCTCTCGGCTGTCTAGCCGGAGCGAAGCTCAGCTGCTCTGCCGCAATCCCCTTCGCCGCAATCCGCCGCATCGGGTACAGCACGCGATCGAGCGAATAAACCCGGTCGAGATATTTCGCGACTTTCGCGCACAAAAATCCGCGCGTGACCGGATGCCCTGGATCGCCCTGAATCTTCGTCGCGCGCCCATCTTCGACCGTAATCAATACCCCGCAAGCATCGGGACAGTCGTGAGGACACGCGGCATGGACAATCCGTTTCATTGACCCTTAATCATAAGTGGAACAGGCAAGGCGAACCGTAGGAAGAAAAGCTCTCAGTAACTACTTCAATCCAATGTAGAGATCGACCTGGGAGTCTTGCGGACTAGCGGCGCGCTGATCGTAAAATTCGTAATCAGTCTGGTAGGCCCGCGCGCCGCCGAGGGCGTGCTTGTCCTCCATTTCCCACACGCGCTGCCACGCGGCAACCACAACCTTGGCAACTGGACCTTGGTCGCTCGTCACAACGGCGTAGCTCCCAGCGTGCACCGTTTTCAGAACAAGACCGGCGGGGACGGCCGAACCATCGGGAACCCTGGCGCCGAGGGTAAGGGAATACTCCCCATTCTTGTCGCTGGCGTAATCGCTGTAAACCGCAAAAATGTTGCTGTCGACCTTGTTGGGAATTTGTTGCAGCACGCCTTCCTGAAAAAATTTCTGCCATTGTTTGCCAATGAGGCCGTCGCCCGTCGCTTCCTTGGCGTTGCTGGTGCGCACGGAAATACCGATAACGGAAAATCCGCTCTGATGGACAAGTTTTGGCACGGCGGCTTCTCCAACAAACAAAACAGCTGTAAGCGAAAAGGAAATCAACGAAACGATGCCAGCGAGCATTCTGAATTGCCTCCCCGCTTCGAAGCTGCGGCTCATTATACCGGTCCCTTGCGGGTAAACCGGCGGACGAAAATGGGCGGCCCTCGCGGGCCGCCCATTCGCCTTAGTTATAGTTTGCCTTATTGGATCTGAGGCGGATCGGCAACCACTGCTGCCGCCATCACCGGAGTTTGGGTAAGCGGATCCACAAAGAGCAGACCGCCTGCCACCACCGGAATCGATCCGCTCGACTGCAACCCGCTTAGGCCCGTCGTATCGATGAACAGCGTTCCGTTGCCGGTAGCCACGGTAAGCGGAGCTCCACCCAGCGAATATCCGATCAGCCCGTTGTTCTGAAGCTGGAAGCTTCCGTCGTTGCCGCTGACGATGCTGACGGCGCCCAGCGTGCCATAGACGCCCTGGAAGCGCAGCGAGATCATCTGTGGCGTGAAGAGATTGCTGGAGAAGCTGCCGCCGATGAAAATACGCTGTCCCACGATCACGCTGGAATCGTTGAACAACGCGTTGGTAAACAGATTGTCGAAGAAGCACATATCATACTGCGTGACTGCGCTCACGTTGATGGTTTGGATGGTGTCGACGTCGCTGACGAGGTCGGCGCCGGTTTCCCCTACCCAGAGAGTGATCTGCTGCACCGGTCCCGAGGTTGGGTTCACAGCCAATACACGGCCCGAGAGAAAAGTCTGCGACGTGGCGATAACTTCCACGTTGCTGGCCACCACGCTGCCGTCGGCTTGGAACGCGCCTTGGACTCCGACAATCGCCGGAGCGGCGAGATTGTTGATGTTCCACCCGCTGTTGAACTTCGTGCTGCTGTTGACGTCGATGGTTAACTGGTGTCCGTACGGTCCCTGGATGAGGAACGAATTGCCGGCCGCATTCACCGAGACCAACCCTCCGGTGAGGTCGGTTACCTGACCGCCAGGATCACTGGCATTTACCGCCTTGATGTAGATGGTTGGGTTCACTATGCCTGTAATTGTGCCGCTGCCATCGACCGCGACCGACTGGCGGATGTCAAAATCCATCCTCAACCCAGCCAAGCCGTTGCTGCTGACAACCATCGGCGAAGGAAAATTCACGGTAACCGTGGTCTGCGTGGGTGTGCCTGTGGTCGGACTGAAGGTCGCGTTCATCGGGACCACGGTCGGAGCCGGGTTTAACTGCACGTAAGAAATCACTGGGCTCGACAATGAAAACGTGGCGCTATTGTAGGTATCCGCAGGTACTGAGTTAAATCCCAGCGGAGAACGAAGGCCTAGAAGGCGCGCGAAATCGACCGTCGTAGGTGTGGACAACACCTGCGGCGATCCGTTAGTTCCATTCAAAGTGATCGAGTTGATGGTGACATCAAAACCGACGACCGAGGCCAACGGAGCATCCTCACCGGTCACGAATACGGACGCCGGTTGTGAGGACGGGGACGTGGGCGGTGTTGACGAGGTCGACGATGAACTGCAGCCCACTCCCAGCATCAGGAGAGCAAAGGACAGGGTAATCCCAAGAATTCGTTTCATAGCAAACTCCTATTCAGAGGTTTGATGTGACGCCAGGGGGAGCCGCAATTTGCTTCACGAAGATGAGAACACGCTGATTGCGAGGATGTCGCGTAACCGTGGTTCCGGTTACTGGAAGCAATCTCTGAGCGCGAGATCGGCTAAGTACATGAATTTTATGGATTTGCTGAGGTCGGTGAGAGCGGCGGGAATTGGGACACGTACTTGAGTTTCGAGCAACCTCAGCAAACAGGCGAATCTGCCCTGTTAAGCACATAGGGAGGAGCAATTTTTGTCACCGGCGGCTGGGACTCGATCTAGCTTAGTTCGAGGACTTCTTTTTCTTTAGCCTTGCTCATCTCTTCCATCTTCTTGATTTCATCGTCGGTGAGCTTTTGGATTTCATCCAGCGACCGCTTCTCGTCGTCCTCGGTGATCTTCTTGTCTTTCATCGCCTTCTTGATGGCATCGTTGCCATCGCGGCGAATGTTGCGCACGGCAGTGCGATGTTCTTCGAGAACTTTATGCAGATGCTTCACCATCTCCTGACGGCGCTCCTGCGTGAGAGCGGGCACGGGTACGCGAATCAGCTTTCCGTCATTCATCGGATTCAGTCCAAGCTCGGCGGAGCGAATCGCTTTCTCGATCACCCCCACCTGAGATGGATCAAAAGGCTGCACCGTGATCATCTGCGGTTCGGGCGCATGCACCTGGGCGATCTGATTTAGCGGCATCTGCGAACCGTAATAATCGACGTTCACGCTGTCCAGCATGTGAACCGAGGCACGTCCGGTGCGCGTAGCCGCCATCGCCTTGCGGAAATCTTCTACCGCCTTGTCCATGCGTGTCTTCAGTTGTACGTAAGTTTCTTTCAGGCCCGGAATCGCGGCCATCGTGGCTTGCGCCATATCAGTAAGCTCCGTAGGACGTTAAGAATCAAAACGCTGCATTATAAACCCAAACGAAAGTCAGCCACGGATCGAGCAGTACCCATTCCCTGGCGTCATGCCGCTTTTCAGGCGGAGCGAAGCATCGCCCGGAACTGCTGCGCTTCAGCCCACCGAGATCCCTCGCCCGGCTGAAGAGCGCCCTGCTTCGTGACGACGCCCAGCGTGGTGCTTCGCAAAAATCTTTACGCGCCCACTCTCGATCCAATCTTCTCTCCAAGGACCACGCGACGGATGTTGCCGTGATGATTGAGATTGAAGACAATGATCGGCAAGTCGTTATCCTTGCACAAGCTGATGGCTGTGGAATCCATCACTTTAAGCCCCAGCTTCAGGACGTCCATATATGTGATATCGGTAAACTTCTTGGCGTCCTTCACTTTCATGGGGTCAGCATCATAAATACCGTCAACTTTCGTGGCTTTGAGAATCGCGTCGGCTTTGATTTCCATGGCGCGCAAAGATGCTGCCGTGTCAGTGGAGAAGTAGGGGTTGCCGGTGCCGCCGGCAAAGATGACCACGCGGCCTTTTTCCAGATGACGGATAGCGCGCCGCCTGATGAACGGCTCCGCGACCTGGTTCATCTCAATCGCCGTCTGCACCCGGGTGTAAACCTTCTGCTTCTCCAGCGCATCCTGCAGCGCCAGCGCGTTGATCACTGTAGCCAGCATTCCCATGTGATCGGCGGAGACGCGGTCCATGTCTCTGGCCTGGTCAGCAACGCCGCGGAAGAAATTGCCGCCACCCACAACGATCGCGATCTGCACTCCCAGTTTGTGCACGTCGGCTAATTCTGCCGCGACCTCGTGAATGCGTTTGTTATCGACACCGAAGCCCTGCTCGGCAGCCAGGGCTTCTCCGGAGAGCTTGAGCAGAACGCGTTTGAAGGCCGGGGCAGTAAGAGTCATGTAGGTTCGTAGAGCCAGCTGTCGCGAGGTATCTTGCTCTCGCAACAAGCACAAAAAAGGCGCCCCTTCGGGCGCCTGGAATTACTCTGCCTTCTGTTCTGTGGGCTTGGTGGTGGCGACAGTCTCGCCCGCATCACCCACCTTGAAGCGCGCGAAGCGGCGCACGCTGATGTTCTCGCCAAGCTTGCCGATCTTCGCCGCGATGAGCTGCGCAATCGACATGGTCTGGTCTTTGATGAAGGGCTGTTCCAACAGGCAGACCTCTTCGTAAAACTTTTCCATCTTGCCGGCGACCATCTTTTCCGCGATGTTCTGCGGCTTGCCGGAGGCTACGGCCTGCGCGATATAGATTTCCTTCTCGCGATCGAAATCGGCCTTGGTCACATCCTCCTTGCGGACAAACTTCGGATCGCTGGCCGCAATGTGCATGGCGATATCGTGCACCAGTTCCTTGAAGTCGTCGGTGCGTGCCACGAAATCGCTCTCGCAGTTCACCTCGACCAGCACGCCAATCTTGCCGCCGGCGTGGATGTAGCTCGCCACCGAGCCCTCACTGGTCACGCGCGTGGCTTTCTTGGCGGCAACCGAAACGCCTTTCTTGCGCAGAATCACAACCGCCTGCTCCATATCGCCCTTAGCTTCCGTCAGGGCCTGTTTGCAATCCATCATCGGTGCTCCGGTCTTCTCCCGGAGATCTTTCACTTGTGCCGCAGAAATATTCGCCATAGTAGTGCTCATCGATTGAAGTCCTTATAAATTTTGAGTTCATGTCGAGGTTTCAAGGTTTCATAGTCTCAAAAGGCCAAAGACTACTTCCGCGGCATCCGCGTAAACTTTGAAACCTGTGGAACTTTGAAACCTTGCTTCTGACAAACTTTGACCCGCGCCGGACGACCCGCGCGGGTCTAATGTCAAACGCCCGGTTTGTCTTCTCGCCTGAGAGAATCCCTCAGGGGCTAAAGCCC
>DAIUEW010000072.1:0-20853 GCA_036844925.1 Candidatus Sulfotelmatobacter sp. | reverse complement strand
GGCACGAATATCCCGGTTGCGGTAATTCGCGGCCCGAAGCCCGGGCCGACTCTCGCCCTGGTGGCCGGCGCACATGGCACCGAGTATGCGTCCATCATTGCGCTCGAAAAGCTTATACAGGAACTCAATCCCGCGGATATTTCCGGAACGGTCATCATCGTCCCATTGTTGAACATCGCGTCATTTGAACAGAAGGTGCCGCATGTGAACCCGGTGGACGGCAAGAGCATGAACCGTTTCTATCCCGGCAATCCCAACGGAACGCAGACCGAGCGCGCGTCGTGGGCGATGACGAAGCAGGTCGTGAAAAAATCCGACTACCTGATTGACCTGCACGGCGGCGATCTCGATGAAAGCCTGCGGCCGTATTCCTACTGGGCGCCGACCGGTAACGCGCAGCAGGATGCGGTCTCGCGCGCCATGGTGCTCGCCTTCGGGCTCGACACAATCATTCTCTCAACCGATCGCCCCCGCGACCCGAACACCGCTCGCTATCTGGAGACTAACGCCAGCCTGCGGGGGAAGCCGTCCCTCACGGCCGAGGCGGGCCACGCTGGCACTGTAGAACCGGAGGACGTGTCGGCGCTGATCAACGGCTGCCTGAACGTGATGCGCTACCTGAAGATGCTGGAGGGCAATGCGCCTCCGGTGCAGAACCCAGTGTGGATCGAGCGCATTGCCAGCGTCACCAGCGAAACCGCCGGCGTTTTCTATCCCACGGTCAAGCGCGGCTGGTACGTGCAACAAGGCATGAAAATCGGCTACGTCACCGATCTGTTCGGCAAGATCGTATGGGAAGCGCGTGCGCCGTCGAGCGGCGTGGTCCGGTATGTCTGCGCCGTGCCCTCCATGAAGAAAGGTGAGACGATAGCCAACATCGGCGTGGTCGCTGGCAAGGCGCCATAAGCGGGTCGGTAATCAAGACCTACCAGGTCACCGCTTTCGCTTCCTGATGCGCGGCGCGATCCACGCAAAGACAGATTCGCGCCGATCAGGGTGTGGGCTCTCAGGATTGTGCGCGGATTACGGGCCAATCGGAAGCTACTCCGGTCCAGAAGTCGGCTTATGGGAAGTCTACCGCTGACAATCAGTTGAGATTCCCCCCGAACGAACGGGCACACCGGAAGCTATCAAAAGCAGGTATGAGACGGCACGACTCAGCCCGAGTCTTTAGACATGGAATGCGTTGAATGGCGAACAGCCCTAATTCGGCCCTAATTACTGTCGAAAGCACTGAGCCTAATGCTTCTGGTGCTGGCTTGAAGTTTCGGTGAAGTCACTGGAGCGGCTAGAGTTAGTGTGGTGCCGGGAGGGGGAGTCGAACCCCCAAGGTACTAAGTACCGGCGGATTTTGAGTCCGCTGCGTCTGCCAGTTCCGCCATCCCGGCGCTTTAAGGTAAGTTTAACTGCTACTGAAGCTTACGCTGATTTTGCGGGTTTCCAGCATGCCCTTCTTCTGGTGCAATTTCTGGCTCTTTGTGCCCAAACTGTGCCCGAAGTGCTTCTACTCGCTCTATCGCGTCCGCCATGTCACTCTCCGCAACGATAGCATATCGGTCAAAGACTGAGCGAGTTTTCCATCCGCCCATTTTCATAATCACGCCTTCCGCCACGCCGCTGGCGCGAGCGTTGCGAGCGGCACTTCGACGTAGGTCGTGAAAGATGAGTCCGACATATTTTAGGCTCTTGAGATTCCATTTGACCGAGCACTTAACGCAACGTCCAAGGTGTTTGCAAAGCCACTGGAACTGAACCCTTTGCGAAAATACGGATTGCCGACGCGATAAGAATCGAAAATTCAGGAATTTCTGACACGCTTTACAGGTACGCGCTCACAGCCCACTTCGACACCCTCGTATCGAAGAACAACAAGGCATATCTTGCAATCGAGTTTGACGGTAGTGGACATGACCCTCGAAATGATGAAAGGAAGGCTGCCATTTGTGATTTCTTCAAGCTCCCGATGATTAGGGTCAAGGAGTTCCACCTCAACGCCAAGGTGTTCGAAGATACTGCGGTCGGGTTCTTCATCTGGCAGCTTTTTTGTGTTGATGCTTTTCTGGAGCAGTACGGAGACGATCCATACGAAGTTTACGATCCCGCGTTCTTTACCAGCATTCCGGGGAAGGATCGAGCTTTTCCGTTTATGTATGCCGAGCGGTGGCGGGCTAAACTTGTGCGTCCTTTTCGAGAAGCTGCGTCACGTTTTGGCGGAAAGATACGGGAACTCTACTGCCATGGGCTTCTACAGTTCGGAACTATATCTTGTACGTGGGTTCGCGGGTCGGAATATCGGAGCCTCTTCGCACAACTCATAGACGATAATCGCGTCGTCTTGGGCGAGGCTGCTCTTCCGGTTGAAGTTCACGGACTTGAGGGAAGTCGCCTAGATTGCTTCCTTCAGATTACAAGTTTTGTTGAGGGCTTAGCAGCCGAACAGATGTATTCCAACGCGCTGCTATTTCTGCAAGGGCGGACTGAGACAGCAATTTTTCCAAAGGAGTCAATGAGAGCTAAAGTGAAAGAATGGGAGCGACAAGGATTTCGACTACACCTTGCTGTGAACTTTGAAGTGTGAAAAGCGTATCCTAGCCCCAAACCCGGCTCGCTTTCCCACCGCCAGAATTACCGCTGTGCTGTCACGCGAAGAGCGGACTAGGGCTACTACCAACCGCCAGCCAATTCCACTCGCATCATAAAGTGGAAATTGCTGAGCATCTCTGCCGCCCCTCTGGCTGCTTCGGTTACTGCCTTGCTCGTTGCCTTATCGTATTTGAAAGTCTTTACCACCTCACCTTTCGCATTTTCGAGTACGAGGGCTTTGACATATTCCGTGGACTCAGCGGCAAATAGCGACTGAGGGGCAACCTCTTTGAACGGTGACTTTGCCTTGTCCGCAGCCGGATTCTTGCTGACGGGGTAACGAAAGTAGTCGCTGTTGGGGTCGGCTGTGCCAAGCGTTTTAATCCAGCCATCCAATTCCGTAGGCACATCCAGATCGGCAGTGCGCGACATCAACTTGATGAGCCTGTCTCGATTTCCGTCGATAAGCGCCCTCCAGTAGCCATACAACCCGAGGATGTCATGAGTATTGAGCAGGGGCTTCCACTTTCCTGAGGATGTCCTCATCAGAGGTGTAGCGCTGCTGTGCGGTTCTGAATCATAGCGGAGTTTCATCCTACGATGCATGATTATGATTCCCGATTTAAGGAACAACTCAACCGCGTGGCGGAGCAGATAAATTTCGGGTAAGTCGTCCAGAGATGCACTCCCATCACCTCCGTTTGTTTTTCTCAGCGTTTGTGCTGCGTTACGGAAGGCATCTCCAATGGCTCCAAATCCGTCATCGTAGTGTTCGGCAAGAGGGGCTAGCATGTACATGTCTCTACTCCATCATTCAGCGGATGTCGCTCATTGCCAGCTATGCACGTCGAGCTTACCAAGGGCAACTGCATCGCGACAGAGGTTTCTGGGTGGTTAAAAAGCCCTCCTGCGCCTCTGAAACGCCACAACCGCCCCAAACCCCCTCCGGCAGCCCAATCGCCCTAGAATTGGCTTCTACAGCTAGTCTGCCAAACTTAACACTCCCGTCACATTCGCTTGCTAGACTGAAGTCCGCTGCGTTCTGCAAGTCCTGCTGCTGATCTGGGAAGGTCGGCTTCCCCACGGGAACCAAGCGCACTGGGGCATGGACTCAACGCAGCATTCCAGCCGTTCTTCGTTCTCTCCGGGCGAAAGTTGAAATCTGTGATGTTAGTTTGTGGGATTTGTATCCGTCTTCTCCGGCACCGAGTATTCGCCTTCCATATTCGCCTCGCCGCCATTCTCGTTCTCCGTTGCGGTGTAGGTGCCCTTACCCGTTATTCCCTTCAGCTTTCCAGTCCCGCCCGTGAACGCCCAATAACCTTTTACGGTTTCCGCAGGAGTGCCGTTTTTCAAGTTAGTCCAGTGAAATTCAATGTAGAACTGATCGCCATTTTCCATACTGCCGACATAAGTCCCATGTGTTGCGGCTCGGTGGAGACTCGATTCGGAGAACGCGACAAAGGTTCCTGCCGTCGCCCTTTCGCCTGCCATTTCGAACGGAATCAACCATGTGCAAGTGCTCTTCTCCAACGTCATCGTATGCCCGGCTTCATCGCCCGGCTCCGCTGTCGCAAGCGCCTGCGGTTTCGGGCAATGCTGCTTCCCGGCGACCTTGGTCTGCCCCGCAAGGGTCGCGGCAAAGAAGAAAACTAAAACCACCACGGTCACTGTGCGCATGTTCATAGAAGTGCCTCAGAATTTTGCATCGAAACCGTTTCGATGCTATTTCTCCTGACCGTTTGCTGCTGTGACCGCTATCACCGGTGGATGAAAATGGGGCGCTGGTGCGGCAAGACTCTGTAAGGGGAGTGCTTCGTGCTCTGGAGGAGTGGTCTCCAGTGCAGGTCGAGAAGTGGCTGGATCGGGAGACGCGGTGAGGAGGTCATGCCTCGACTTGATACAATCCCCGGCGAGGAGAATTCAATGAACTTGGCTGGTGTTGTGTCCAGCAGTTGAAGAAGGAGCGGGATCAGGCTGCGCGAACTGTCGAGCGCCTTGACGCGGCACTCGCCGCGCTCAATGGCGACTCTTACGGAAGACGAACTGGAATTAGGCGCAAGATTTCAGCAGCAGGAAGGGCGAGGATCGCGGCCGCCCAGAGGGCGCGATGGGCGAAGGTACGCGGGACAGGCAAGCAGAAGCAGAACGTTATCACCATGCCCAAGAAGACGATGTCGGCTGCGGCCCGCAGGAAGATCGCAGCCGCTCAGCGAGCGCGATGGGCGAAGGTAAAAGCTGCCCAGAAAAAGTCAGCGTAGGGCGGACGACCCGCTTCACGATGGGGAAGTTCTCACCAACAAAGCGACACGGCGACTGCGAAGAGATCGCCAACGCGTCCACCGCCTACGGTCGGCGGCGGCGGAACTGGATCGACGTTCACGGCTCCGTCCCTCCCGGTCAGGTAGTCGATGCGTCGTGCGGCAATAAGAACTGCATCGCGCTTCGACACTCCTATCTCCGTCTGCGAGTCGAGCAACCGGGCAAGTACCGCAAGATTGCGGCCCGCGCTCACAGGCTGAGCGTCGGTCAGCATTTCATTGTTCGGGGTGTCGGCACCGACCAGCGGAGCCGCAACAGATTTCGATCCGGCTTGTACGCGGCTGCGCGGCTGGACAAGGTCTCGGTGCGTGGGCAGCCGGACGGGAGTGTGCGCGTCACGAAGGTCGGCGAATGGTCTAGCTCGCTGAGTGAGAGGCTGCGAGCGACTTCTGTATCATCCTAGCCCATGAACAGATCACCCAAACAGGCTCCTATCGTTCCAAGGCTCGTGAAGACCAAGCAAGCAGCCGAATATCTTGCAATCAGCGAGTGGAAGCTCCGCAATCTCGTTCAGCTAGGTCTGATTCCGTACATCGAAGACGGGGGCGGCACCAGTCCGTGGCGTTTTGATGTACGAGACCTCGACGAATACATTCAGCGCAGTCGGAGAGTGCTCTAGCGAGGTACCTCGACTGAGGGGCAGATTTGTGCCCAAACTGTGACCATCACCTTGATACAGCATGAGCAAAATGGCAAAGAATGCGCGTCAGCCCACAACGCATCTAGTTGAAGCTATTGGAGAAGTGAGACTTACAGGTGAGCGACAGGGCATTTTGAGTCCGCTGCGTCTGCCAGTTCCGCCATCCCGGCTCGGGTGTCTATGTTAGCTTAACAGGCTCTTAAATCCAATCCCGGCGCCTAATCCAATTCGGTTCTCAAGACTTAATCAAATCGAGAGCATCATGACGGAAGCACTGCAGCGTGTGATCGTTCACCATGCCGACGGCCTGCATGAAGGCGTAGCAGATCGTCGATCCTACGAAACTAAAGCCGCGTTTCTTCAGCGCTTTGCTCATGGCATCCGATTCCAGGCTGCGAGCAGGAACTCGGGTCAGTGATTTCCATCGATTCACACGTGGTGCGCCGTTCACAAATTGCCAGATGTAGCCTTCGAAGGTGCCGAATTCTTTCTGTACGCGCAGTAGTGCCTGCGCATTACAAACCGCCGAAGCGATCTTTAAGCGGTTGCGCACGATGCCTGGATTTCTTAATAACTGCGCGATTTTCCGACGGTCATATCGTGCCACTCGTTGCGGGTCGAAGCCGTCAAAAGCGGAGCGGTAGTTTTCGCGTTTATTGAGGATTGTCTCCCAACTCAGCCCGGCCTGCGCGCCCTCCAGAATGAGAAACTCGAAGAGCTTGTTGTCATCATGAACAGGCACGCCCCATTCCTCATCGTGATAGCGGATCGGCGAGGCTTGGTCTGCGCGTTGCAATCTCAGATCTTGAATTACTCCAGCGATTTTGGATCCGACAGGTTCTTGGGCGACTTCTTATCCAGCAGCGCCACTAATTCTTTCGCGCATGCCGGAACTGAAACTTTGTGCTCCACAATGATTTCCTTGGCGGATAATCTCTTGCCGTAGAGTTTCTCGTTCGCATTGCCATCGGAGCGCAAGGTGGAACCTTCGAGCGAGATTCCAGCGAAAAGTCCCTTGTTGCGCGAGTACGAAAGAATTTCCGCATTCATCACAATGTCGGTCGCGCCCTCGGCGGTGCGGCCCTTGGGACCGGCGGCAGCGGAGGCGTCGGCTCCCAACTTCACTTTACTGGATAAGAGTGAGCGCGCACCGCGCGGATTCATCACCAGTAAAACGAAATCGGTGGCCTGGCCACCCAGCTGAAATCCAATGCTCACGCCTTCGAGCGCGTAAAGAGCTGGTGCTCCCCAAGGACCGGTGTAGTGCTGCCCTCCACGGCATATCATAACGCCCCGGCCATAGCTGCCCCCGACCCCGAATGCGCCCTTCTTCACCGACGGCAAAACCACCACGCACTCTGCTTTGTCGAGTAGATCTTGCGGAATGTCGTCAGGGATGTTCAGGATCTCTTTCATCACCTCACCGGCATCTCTCACGCGGTCCTCTTCTCTCTCGTCGTTGGCGGCGAGTGCTGTGGATGCAGAGAGGCATAGCGCAAGGAAACATGCAGCGGTCTTGTTGATCTTCATTAGTTTGATCTTCATTAGTACGAGTTCCTCCCGGGGTGTACCAACTCATTGTAATCTCGGGTTTGTGGAATTAGTCCCGCGGGAACCGCAACTGTTACGTGGGTCGTCCCTACGAAACTAGCTCTTTTTCCCCCGCTCCGCGGCTGGAACATGGGTTGAGGGTCGGCTGTGATAGCCCGAGGGCCATGACCCGTCGCGTGCTCCTTTTGTAACTTGGCGTTCCGCCGCATGTCCCTCTAAAGTCAAGGAAGGATGGGGCAAATGGGCCCCATCTACGGCATCCGGCTTGCATCTAATCTATTGGAAGCTCTGTTTGGGCTGTTTGGAATGAAAATTTTGGACTCTTTGGGAATGAAGTACACATACCCGAGCGGGCATTTTTTTGTCTGGGTAGTGCCGGTCGCGGCGCTGTTGACGGCTTTGGCCCTGGCAACGCCGGCCGTCGCCCAGTCGCCGGTCGTCGTTCAATCGCAGGTCTATGCCACCAGCGCAGCGGGCCTTGCCTACGTGGACGCCTCCGCCTCTGATTCTGACGATCCCCAAGCTGGGGCTTTGCTCACCATCCACAAACGCGTGGACGAAGTGAACGTGCTGTTTATCGCCACCGACAAGCACGGAAAATTTGTCCGCGACCTGAATCAAAATGATTTTTCCATCCTCGACGATCACAAGCCGCCGCAGTCGATTGTGAATTTTCGCCGCGAAACCGACCTGCCCCTGCACCTCGGTTTGCTCATCGATGTGAGCGGATCGGTGCACAGCCGTTTTGATTTCGAGCAGGACGCCGCCACTAGCTTTCTGCAGAAAACCGTGCGCGCAGGTTTTGACAAAGCGTTCGTCGTTGGATTCAACAAGCAGAGTCAGATGGCCCAGGACTTCACCGACAATGTGCAACTGCTCTCCGCCGGCGTGCACCGGCTGCAGGATGGCGGAGGCACTGCGCTCTACGATGCCATCTACCGCGCGTGCAAAGAAAAATTCTTGAAGGATCGTCCGGATCATCCCGTGCGCAAGGCGATCGTAATCGTGAGCGACGGCGAGGATAACCAGAGTGAAGTTTCGCGTGCGCAAGCCATCGAAATGGCGCAACGCGCCGAAGTCATTATTTATGCGATCTCGACCGATGACAGCGGCCTGATCCTGCGTGGCGACAAGGTTCTCGAACAAATCGCCGAAGCCACCGGCGGCCGAGCCTTCTTCCCCTTCAAGATGAAGGACATGACCCACTCTTTCGCCGCCATCGAAGATGAACTGCGCAGCCAGTACGTGGTCTCCTACAAGCCCGCCGATTTCGATGCCGATGGCCGCTACCGCTCCATCGAAATCTCTGCGGTGAAAAAAGACCTGCAAGTCCGTGCCCGCAAAGGTTACTTCGCCCCGCAGCAATAGACTCCGATTGTCAGTTTGCGCGTGCGCTCCCTCTGTGCTAACGTCCCACTGATTCCGAGATCAAGGGGGCTGGCTCACCATTAACTGCCGTCATGCACTTTTACGGCGAACCAAAAGTCGTTTTCGTCCCTATCGGAAAAGCAGGTTACTTCCTGCTGGCCGGCGGTGAACTGCGGATGACCATGTCCACCGTGAGAGTGAAGAGCGCAGCCTGACCCAACGTGAATCAACCGGATAGCCACATTTTCTCTCCATTCGCCGCCGTCCTCCACGTCGATGCGCCAATTGTCGTTTGTATCGCCAACCCCGTCCGTGCCATAAGCTGTGACCTCTTGCTGCGCCGTGATGGGTGACGGTTTCCCTGTGTGGCTGTGGAGGTTCCTTGTCGTGTTGCGATGCTCCAGTCGGATGATGTCGTGGTTTGGTACTGGGTATCCTTTTCCAACGAATTTCCCTAAGCCGTGCGGCTTCTTGACAATCCAGTAGTCGTTCGTATCTGCGCCCGCGAATGCTGTCACTTGTTGTTGCTTTGAACTGTAATTATGGGAATAGGGGATATTGTGAGAGTGAAGCGAGCAGCCAGTTCGCTTGTGAATCAGCTTGATAGTGTCCCCGTACCTTATGTCATCCCGACGCTTTCTCTTCGTGCGCCGTACGATCATCGGTCCCCACGTCAAACCTGCCAAGGCAATTGAGGCAACAATTAAAACCCACCAGGGCACGCTGGTTTTCAGGATAGATAACCACCTGAACCAAGTGGTCAGGTTGCGGGGAACACCGGCCAAGCCAATTAGGAATAGGATAGCGCTGACGGAAGTTCCCACTGTCCGAAGCCAGGGATTTGAACTCATTCAATCGCACCAACGATTTCCTTTTCCCAACAGGTAACAATAATTAGACTGATCCGCATGGGCTGCCGAGTTCCAGCCTCAACACGCCGCCGGAGTTCTGACAGATAGCACGTTAACCCCCTTATATCCAATTGGTTACTGGCTGTCCAGCGGTATATTGCAGCATCGCCGCCGCCTTCGTTTGCGCCCTCGCCCGCGCTGTGCTACCGTCCCCTTGTCTTAAGGATTAAGATTCCGAGATCAAGCCTTCGGTAAGGAAGCGAGCCAAACACGCGATCATTGCGTCGCAAGGAACCTTTCGGCGCTGCGCTTTCCAGGCAGGCTGCGACGCTTCGCGCGGCTCGCTCAGATTCCTCACAGCGCAAAGAACGCTTGTTCGGAATGACAAAAGGAGAGACTCATGGCCGGCATCATCTTTCTCGTAATCCTCGTCGTCATCGCGGTCGTGCTGATCGGGATGTACAACAGCCTGGTGCAGTTGCGCGTTCGTTGCGACTCGGCATGGTCCGATATTGAGGTGCAACTGAAGCGGCGCCATGACCTGATCCCCAATCTGGTTGAGACCGTGAAGGGCTACGCGACGCACGAAAAAGGGACCTTTGAAAACATTGCCAAGTTTCGGTCGCAGGCCATGCAGGCAACTACGCCCGAGGGTAAGGCCGTCGCCGAGAATCAGCTCACCGGAGCGCTGAAGAGCTTGTTTGCGGTGGCGGAGAATTATCCTGAGTTGAAGGCTTCAGAGGAATTCACGCAGTTGCAGGGATCGTTGAGTCAGACCGAAGACTCGATCCAGAACTCGCGACGCTACTACAACGCTGTGGTGCGCGATCTCAATACCAAGATTCAGGTGTTCCCTACCAATATTCTCGCCGGCATGTTCGGCTTCCAGCCCCGGCAGTTCTTCGAGACCACCGAGGCCGACCGCGAACCGGTTGCGGTCAAGTTCTGAGGCCGCGATGGTCACGGCGTTTCTGCGGTGCCGTTTGAGGAAACCAAGGTCCCTCGCTTCGCTCGGGATGACACGCGTCAGAATTAACGGGCTTCTGTGTCTCCTGATAATCATTTTTGCGTTCTCCGCGCCTGCTGCCGCCAAATCCTGGCGTGTCTCCAACTTTCAAGACTCCATCACTGTGAATGAAGACGGAAGCGCCCTGGTCAAGGAGACCATCACGCTGACTTTCGTCGGAGAGTGGCACGGCATTCATCGGACGATTCCCATCGAATATCCGGGACCGAATGGAACGAACTATCAACTTTTCGTCGACCTCACCGCCGTCACCGATGGAAATGGCGGGAAGCTGAAGTACGATTCGTCGACATCGGGCGCGTATCGCGATCTGAAGATCTACATTCCCGACGCGATCAATGCAACGCGCACGGTGGAGATCGATTATCGTGTGCGCAATGGGACGCGCTTTTTCGACAGTTACGACGAGTTTTATTGGAACGTCACAGGTAATGACTGGCCCGTGCCCATCGATCATGCCGCGGCCAGCGTAAACCTCCCCACAGAGGCCAGCGGATCTCTGCGGGCGCAGGCGTTCACCGGCGTATACGGCTCGACCGGCCGCGATGCGACCGCGAAGGTCGACGGAGCGGACGCTGAGTTCGAGACCACCAATCCTCTCCCCATGCGCGGGGGAATGACGATTGACGTTTATATTCCCAAGGGCATTCTTAAAGAGCCCGGACGGATTACTAAACTATTCTGGTTCATCGGCAGCAATCCGGCAGTATTTCTCCCGCCCGTTACGTTCATTGTGATGTTCGTGCTGTGGTGGTACGCGGGGCGCGATCCCGATCCGGGGATGTCGGTAGCGCCGATGTATGAACCGCCGGCGGGGGTTTCTCCGGCGGAGGCGGGAACTTTGCTGGATGATCGCATTCATCCGCGCGATATTACATCGACCATCGTCGATCTTGCTGTGCGCGGCTTCATCAAGATTGAAGAGACGGACGACAAGGGGCTCGTCTTTCACCACAAGGATTACATTTTTCATCTGCTGCAAAAGAGGCAGGATTGGCGCGGGCTCGCGCCCCACGAGCGTGTCATGATGGAAAACATCTTCGTTGGAGACGCGCCTGAGGTTCGGCTCTCCAGCTTGAGGAATCGTTTTTATACTGCTGTGCCTGCGATCCGCACCGACATTATGTCGGCGCTGAAGCAGAAAGGCATTTATACGCTCGATCCTGAATCGGCGAATGCCTACAGCATTGGCGCGGCAGTCGCGATTCTGGTTCCGTTTGTAGTGCTGCAGTTCCTGGGATGGGTCGATTTTCTCAGTTCGATCCCGGCGGACGTCGTGTGCGTGCTGATATCGGCGGTGATCTGGTGGTTGTTTGCGCGTGTGATGACGGCAAAAACACTTAAGGGAGCGCGTACTCACATTGCCGTGTTGGGATTTCAGGAGTTCATGAATCGCGTGGATGCTGAGCGACTGAAAACCATGCCGCCGGATACGTTCGAAAAATTTCTTCCGTATGCGATGGCGCTGGGAGTGGAGCATCACTGGGCACAGGCCTTTGCCGGCATCGTGAAAGATCCGCCGTCGTGGTACGCGGCTCCGGCGGGCTATGCATACGGGATGGCATTCAATCCGATTCTGTTCTCGTCATCCATGCATGGCATGGCGACGGATATGCATCAGGTATTTGTGTCGGCACCGCGCGCCAGCTCCACGGGATCGGGATGGGGCGGTGGTGGCGGCTTTGGCGGGGGCGGAGGGTTTTCCGGCGGGGGATTTGGTGGAGGCGGCGGGAGCGCGTTTTAGTTCCACTCTCCCGAGTATCTTAGCGGCTAAAGCCTCGGTAGAGGTAGGACGTCGATCGCAGCGGCGGAAGCGCTGCGCCACCCAAGGTCAGAGCGTTTCATTGGCTCGACGGACATTGCGGTGCTCGACTCTGCAACTTTGGTCACACAATGAACACTCTCATTCGCTCTAGTGTCTGCTTCCGTGAATGCGCTCCGCCGTAAGCAGTACGTAGGCTGGCTGGTGAGCAAATGCCTCCTGCTTTTCCTGACGGTCACGCTCGCTCTTGTGAGCTGCAAGCATTAGCGAGGCGAATGCGCCGCTGACCGCAAGCATGGCGGTAGGATTTCCAGTGCTCAAGGCAACGATCTCCAGTGCGATTGCGAGGCCAACAAACAGGTTCTCGCTCCGCCGAACGGAGGGTAACCGGAGACTCGCAAGCTGCCCCTGCAGATCCCGTGCTGCCACTCGAAGCTCGGCGGCTACCTCAAGCGCCCGCTTCTCTTCCGCATCATCGGAGACGTTCTCCAGCGACATAAGATCCCGCTGCAGCATCGCGCGAAACGCTGGCATTGCCTTTTCTGCCTCCTTACGCACCTGCAGCGCCTGCAGGGCGTTTAGGCGCTCCAGAGCAGGCAATGGGACCGTCCGCAGCAGTGACCAGTCCGGTTGCGCAAATCCCACCTTGCGTCGATCCAGCAGCCGGTATCCTGCAGCTTCCACCCGCGTGTTAGTCGCCACCGTACTATTGCAACTGCCACCCATATGGGAGCTGAACACCACACCCTGGGCACATTGAGCGAAGTGTCCCCGCAAAAACTTCCGATAGTGCAGAACAAGGTCCATCGCATTCTTGCCGGTCAGCACCACGTCTGGCTTTGAGGCAGCAATTGCTTCTCTGGTCGCTGGAACGGTAATCCGTAACTCGTCTCCCGCGCTTGTAAACAACGGTGACCCGAAAGACATGTGCCATCGCCGGCCATCCTTGTATCTGAACACGTCTGGCTTAGTCTGCTTGAACACCCGCCACAACTGGGCCATTACCTGTTTTTCTGCCTCCCTGATCGCTTTCGCGCAATCCGAACACGACCAGGCGGCAGCAGGGCCGAACACAATGATCCCAGCCTCCAGTAATGGCTGCAGAATCTTCAGAACCACCAGTAACACGAGCATTTCCTCGTCAGTTGTTTCATCGACGGTGAAGCTGAATGGGTCCGGTATAACAACGCGATCCGCATACAGACAAGCGTTGCGTGCGAACTGGTGCGCATATGCGACCCTGCACCCAGGCATTCGACACTTGCCGTCGGGCGAGAGGGGATTAAGGCTATGTCCGGCATACACATCGAACTTGTCGACCCGTGCTTCCAGACGATCGGCATACTTAAACGTTCCGATACCCGCGAGACACTGATCGAGAAAATCCCTAACGAATGACTCATCGCTGAGTCTCCTGCGTACATCCGACAGCCCTAGTTTGTTGCCCCGAAACTCACTCAGCATGAACGCGATCGCAGGCGGAAGCTCGGCTACCATGGAAACAATGTACCGCAGGCGAATCCGAACGATTCAAAAACTTTTCCTATGACTTTTGGGTGGAGGAGCCCACGAATAAGTTTTAAAAACAACCCCGAGCGCCAGCAAGCAACAACTTATGCCTCAGCATTCCAGAAAAGATAGAAAGGGCGTGGTCGTGACCCATTGAACTAAAAAGACGTGGTGCGCCCGGAGAGACTCGAACTCCCAACCCTCTGCTCCGAAGGCAGATGCTCTATCCAGTTGAGCTACGGGCGCGTGTAAGACATTTTACGGCAAAGACGCTCAAGGCAACCAGAGTGCCGGAAGTTTGCCAGAGCCGGCGAAGAGCGATCGAGCTTCGCTCGAATGGACAGCCGGGGGCGGCTGTCCCCACATGTGCATTTCCGGCACCGGCGTCTGCTGATTAGGCGTTTGCCAATAATCAGAGAGCTACTCCATCTCGAAACCTAAATAAGTAAAGCCGTCGGAACGTTCGACTTGCAGGACTACGGGGTCGCCCGTCTTCAGGCTGACGACGGCGGCGCGCAGGGTGTCCATAGAGTCGATCGGCGTGGTGTTGAGGGAGTGAATCACATCGCCGGTTTGCAGTCCAGTGTCGGGGGTGATGAGGTCGGCGGCGCGGCCGAGGACGACCACTCCGGAGGCAATGCGAGTTGATCCGATTTGATTGCGAAGGTCGGCAGTGAGATCAACGGCGAGAATGCCGAGACGCGGGACGAGACTTTTCTCAGGGTCGGCCGCATCGAAGAGTTGATCCATCGGGTCGCGCTGCTCGATGGCGGGGACGTAAAGAATTTTCTTTTCGTTCTTGTTTACATCGCCGCGCAGAACTTCCAGCTTCAGCACCTGATCGAGGCGGTGCAGATACAACGCAGAGGAAAGTTGGGGAAGAGTTTCGATGCGGCGGTCGTCGGCCGTGAGAACGATATCCTGAACCTGCAGACCCGCAGCGGCAGCGGGGCCATCCGCCTTGAGGTCGGCGATAATGACGCCCCAGTGTTGCGCAAGAAGGAGGCCTTCGGCGATGGTGGGCGTGATTTCTTGAGCCACGGCGCCGATTTCGACGCGATGCACGTGGCCGTACTTGCGCAGGCTGTGGTAGACAAAATCGACGATGCGCGCGGGGATGGCGAAGCCCAGGCCTTCGCTGCCTCCACCTTGGGAAAGAATGAAAGTGTTGATGCCGACAACCGCGCCGTTCATATCGACCAGCGGTCCGCCGCTATTGCCGGGGTTGATCGGGGCATCGGTCTGAATGTAGGTCAGCGGCTTGTCAGGATCGGCCTGTCGGGCCACGGCGCTGACCACGCCCATGGTGACAGAATTCTGCAGGCCCTCGGGGCTCCCGATGGCGAAGACGAGTTGACCGACCCGTGCACGCTGCTGGGAAAGAAGGGGAAGCGTGGGGAGATCTTTCTCATCGATCTTTAGCAGCGCAAGATCGGTATCTTTGTGAGTTCCGACGAGGCGAGCTTCGAGGATATGACGTTTACCGACAGGTACGGCACGGCCGGAATCCCCCGGGAGGGGCAAGGCTACGCGGATGCGCTGGGCGCCTTCCACCACATGAGCATTGGTAACGATATAGCCGGAGGGGTCGACGATCACCCCAGAACCGACGGCGTGCTGGCGAACGATAAGAGCAGTCTGCGTGCGATTCTCCTCGTGTACCGGACCATAGCCGGTTACGAGAATCTGAACCACGGCGGGAGAGACCTTGGCGGCGAGTTCTTCGAGGGCATCGTTGAATTCAACTAAAGCTCGCGACGAGACGGAGACACTGGGCTTTTCCTCGCCGGTTTTCGCGGCGGAAGTTGGGGTGGAGGGCTTTTGCGGAGGCTGCTGGGCTAAGAGACAGGTGCTTGCAACGAGAACGATGCTCGCGAGGCAGATGAAGTGGCGCAGCGGGTCAATCGCGTGCGCTTGCGAGAAAAATGGAGTGGGCATCAGAGGATTCTCCATAAAAAAGACAAAGTGCTTATCAGACGGTATCACGGAGGCTTCGGTTGCAATATAAACCGTGCCATGAGCAAGCAGCGCCGGATATGCTTAAAGGTTGGGCCGGAGATGGAAGACGCCTGGGCAGTCGCAGGCTGGCGCGGAAGCAAATTATCCGGAGGCGGGTATCGGGGTTACAGCCGCTGAGAATTGAGGCATTCCAAGTCTTACTCTTGTCCAATCGGCACTTCACCTGCGAAGCTTTATTCGTGCCGCCTGCTCGGATGTCGCTTAGGGGGAATCTAGGTTCTACCCTTAACTAATTCGTTATCAGGCTTTTATAGCAGTCTGATCCGTGATATAACCGCCCCTAAGCAAGAAAAAAAGGCGATCCGCCTGCCAGAGGCGTATTCTCATGGCATTGGCCGAGTTTGGCTGAGAATTCGCAGGAAGCTCAGATCGAGATCTGATCAAGACAGATCTGATCAAGAGGATCGGGCCAGGAAGAGCTGGGCTACGAAAGAGGAGGTATTGTGTCCGAAGCACGGACCGGAAAAAGATTTCCGCTGGAATTGCCGATCAAGATACATAAAGAGGGCGCAAGTAGCGACTCCAAGGGAACAACGGGAGACTTGAGCGCGGCGGGAGTTTATATTCGCGCCGACGCATCGCTGGACGTTGGGTCGCCCGTGGAGTTCGAGATCACGCTGCCACCGGACGTTACCGGGGGGCAGGAAAACGTGGTGATTCAGTGCAAAGGACGCGTGGTGCGCACCGATCCCACTGGCGGCAGCGCAGACGGCAAGGGTGTGGCTTGCGTGATCGATTCATATGAGTTCGTGCGGAATTAATCAAGGAAGCGAACGACGCGCGATTATTGCGCCGCAAAGAACGCTTCACGCCGCGCGGCTCGTCCAGATTCCTCGCGGCGCGAAAAGCGCTGGTTCGGAATGACAACTAATTTTGGAGCGCCGATAACATGCTCAAACTGATACTGGCGGATAACCAGGCAATCTTCCGAGCGGGCATCGCCAAGGTGCTGGCAGTGGAAGACGAGATGCGCATTGTGGCGCAGGCTCAGACGCCGGAGCAGATGTTTATGGCTCTGGATAAATTTCGTGCCGCAGTACTGGTGGTGGCGGCGGGCTTTCACAACGATTTCGCGGCGATTGTGCAGTCAGCCAACAAGGCCAAGACACGCGTCGTCGTGTTGGCCGACACTGGCGAGAGCGCGCAGCGGCACATGGCGAATGGGGCGCATGGCGTGGTCTATCGCAACGTCACCAGCGCGGCGCTGGTGGATTGCGTGCGCAAGGTAGCGCGCGGCGAGACCTGGGTGCAGGACGTGGCGGTGCCGAGCGAGCTCACGGAAAACGATATGGTCGGACTGCGGGTGCGCGACCGGTTGACGGCGAAAGAGCTGCGCATCGTAGCGCTGATTGTTCAGGGCTATAAGAACAAGGAGATCGCCACGCAGCTGGGGACGACCGAACAAGTGATCAAGAATTATCTGCGAAATGTGTATGACAAGATTGGCGTGTCAGACCGGCTGGAGCTGGCGCTGTTCACCATCCATCACCGGATTTTGAACGAAGCTGCGGCCGCGACTACGGCGACTCCGGCGCCGCAATCGCCGGCGGGAGCAATGCCGTAAGAAGCTTCTTCGCGATTTGAACAAGGCCGCCTCGCAAGAGGCGGCTTTTGTGTTTCTGCAAAAATGTTCTACTGCATCGTCCCTTGGGGTGTCGCATCTACTCTTCCATGGAATTTCGAACGCTGGGACACTCTAGTTTGAAAGTACCTCTGTTGAGTTATGGCACTGGAACATTTGGTGGCGGGAACGAATTTTTCAAAGCGTGGGGCGCGAGCGATGTTGCTGAGGCAACTCGCCTCATGAACATCTGCCTGGAAGCGGGCGTCAATCTTTTTGACACCGCCGACGTTTACTCCGATGGCCTTTCTGAAACAATTCTTGGCAAGGCCGTTGCTGGCCGCCGCGACAATGTACTGATTTCGACCAAAGCAACCTTCCGCATGGGGCCTGGGCCGAACGATTTGGGGTCGTCGCGCTATCACTTGATTCGGGCTTGCGAGGCGAGCCTGCGCAGGCTAGGGACGGACTACATAGACATCTACCATCTGCACGGGTTTGACGCGCTGACTCCGGTCGAAGAAGTTCTGAGCACACTGAATCAGTTAGTGGTGAGCGGGAAGGTGAGGTACATTGCGTGCTCCAATTTTTCCGGATGGCATTTGATGAAGTCGCTGGGCGTGTCGGATAAATATGGGTGGGCGCGATATGTAGGCCATCAGGTTTATTACTCGCTGATCGGCCGGGAGTATGAGTGGGAGCTTATGCCGCTGGGGTTGGATCAAGGCGTGGGCGCGCTGGTGTGGAGTCCGCTGGGATGGGGGCGGTTAACGGGAAAGATCCGGCGCGGAAAGCCGTTGCCGGCGGAAAGCCGTTTGCACAAGACCAGCGAGCAAGGACCGCAGGTAGGGGATGAATATCTGTACAAAGTGGTCGACGTGCTTGACGGAGTTGCGAAGGAGACAGGAAAGAGCGTCACTCAGGTGGCGTTGAATTGGCTGTTGCGACGTCCGTCGATTTCGACGGTAATCTTTGGAGCTCGCAACGAAGAACAGTTGCGTCAGAACCTGGGCGCAGTGGGATGGAATTTGTCGGCTGAACAAGTGAAGAAGCTCGATGATGCCAGCGATGTGACTCCCATTTATCCCTATTGGCACCAGCGGCAGTTCACGGAGAGAAATCCGGCGGCTGCGGCGCCCTGCCAGCCCGTGTCGTAGACAACTTCAACAACGGTCGATTCTTCGCGCGGCGCGGCGGCGCTATTCCTCAGCCTTCTCGGCCAAGCGGTGCGGCCCAAACGTAGCGCCGAAGAAATCTCCTTTATTCCACTCGGGCGCCTGGTCGTGTTGCGCGATCTGGTAGCCGACGAGGAAATTCATCACCGCTCCTTTTGCCGCCGAGTCGAAGTCGATCGGCTGATCCATGTTGTCGAGCGGTGTGTGGTAGCGCGTGACCAGCCATTTCTTGATAACTTCGAGTCCATTGATCTTGGGATCGATGGCGTTAATTCCGTCGCTGATGTCAACTGCGGGAATGCCTCTGAGTACAAACGAATACTGATCGCTGCGGATGAATGCCACCTCTTCGGGCATGGGGTCGGGACTGAGGCTATAACCCAGAGTTTTCCCCGCCGATGACGAATCCGCTCCCAAAGAGGAATGCTCCGCGCCCAGCGCGACTACGTCTTTCATCGGGAAATAGATACCCGGAGCGCCGTCGATGTTGACGTTGGCCACAATCGACTTCAGTGGCACGGTGGGAAAGTGAGCAAAGTAGTCCGAGCCCAGCAACCCCATTTCTTCTCCGGTGACAAAAACGAAAAGGATCGAACGCCGCGGCGGCGTTGGCAAGCTAGAGTAGGCGCGCGCGATTTCGAGCAAAGTGGACGTGCCGGACCCGTTGTCGATGGCGCCGTGACAGACGTTGTCGCCTTCCACCGCAGGGCAGATTCCGAGGTGGTCTACATGCGCGGTGTAAACCACATATTGATCGCGCAGCGTAGGGTCGGAGCCTTTCAGTTCAGCAATGATATTGGGGCTGTGAATCGTACCCTGGGCAGCCACGGTATGAATGTGAGCGCTTGCAGGCAATGCAAACGACTGCGATTTGCCCGCCTGAGCAGTGGCGAAGACCTCGTCCAGTGATTTCGGTGCTCCTGCGAAAAGAAGTTCAGCGCCCTGCCGGCTCAGGAGGGCCTTTCCGCGAATCTCGGGAAAGAAATCGTGGGGGATATTGTCCGTGCCAAGCCAGTGCATCTCTCCGACTTGAATCTGTGGCACAAGCCATTCCCAGGCATATCGTTTCTGATCTTCGGGAGTGAGAAGCTCCAATATGCCGACCGCGCGATGCGCCACAGCGTTTCTTGCTTTTACAATGCCGTCAGAATAATAGGCACGCTCGGTGGAGGGAAACGTTGCCGGCGCTCCGTAAAGTGAAACGACGATTTTGTCGCGCACATCCACACCGGCGTAGTCGTCATAGTGCTGATCGGGCGCAGTGACGCCGAAGCCGACGAAAACCAGTGGTGCACTCACGTCGCTCTCGGCGGTTTTTTTATTGCCGCCGCCCGGGCTGGCGAACCAAGTGGAGAGAACATAGTCTTTCGCATCAGTCAGTTTTTGCTCTTTACCCTTTACGGTAAGGACGAGCGAACTGGCCGATCTATCGGTCACGGCTGTCTGCAACGGCACGGGCTGGAACCAGCCGCCCGAGGCGCCCGGACGCAAACCCATGCCTTCGAGTTCTGTGGCGACGTAGTGCGCGGCGATGTCATAGCCGGGCGTGCCCGGGGCGCGGCCCGCGAGAAGATTATCGGCCAGGAAGCGAATGTGGGCGCGGATTTGTTCTGGACGGATGACTTTTTGAGCGGTGGCAAGAGCGTCGGCGGAGGAATTCTGAGCCGCTGGATGTAACAGAAAAGCAAAACAGACAACGAACAGCAAAAAAACCGATCGTTGCTTCATGTGTAGTTCCAGTGAGTGAAGTGTAACCAGCTTATTCGCGCGCGGAGATTTTGTCACGAAGCGGCTGTCGAAACGCCGGTTAGGAGCAGCTGTCGTCCGCGTTCCCCGACGGCAGCTTCGCTCAGGATGACAATCGGGAAGCGGGCGAACTTCTAGGAGATTTTTTCTCCGATAGATTTGGCTTGGGTGAATAAGTACAAGTAATCGGGGCCGCCGGATTTGGAGTCAGTCCCGGACATGTTGAAGCCGCCGAAGGGATGGGCTCCGACCATGGCGCCAGTGCATTTGCGGTTGATGTAGAGATTGCCGACGTGGAAGTCGCGGATGGCGCGATCGATTTTGTCGCGCGATTTGGTGTAGATGGCTCCGGTGAGTCCGAACTCGGTGTCGTTGGCAATTTCGAGAGCGTTCTCGAAACCGCGGGCCTTGACCACGGCCAGAACGGGGCCGAAGATTTCTTCCTGCTCGAGTTGTGATTTGGCGGGAATGTCGGCGATGACGGTGGGGCGGATGTAGTAGCCTTCTCCGGCTTCGGTGGCGCGCTCGCCGCCGGTGATGAGGCGTCCATCTTTTTTGCCTTGGTCGATGTAGCCGAGGATTGTCTTCATCGACCCCTCGTTGATGACGGCGCCCATGTTGGTGTTTTCGGCGGGATCGCCGACGGTGATTTTTTCCACGCGGGCTTTGAGCATGTCGAGGAATTTGTCGTAGACGCGCTCGTCGACGATGGCGCGGGAGCAGGCCGAGCACTTCTGGC
>DAIUEW010000071.1:0-21358 GCA_036844925.1 Candidatus Sulfotelmatobacter sp. | reverse complement strand
CGTTGGGCTCATAACCCAAAGGTCGGTGGTTCAAATCCACCCCCCGCAACCAAACCTAAAGCGTTAGGCTACATAGGCTTCCAATTCACGGGATTGGGAGCCTTTTTCATTGGTTGTGGTTAAGCCAGCAAATGAGACTGCTTTCGCAACTTCCTCAGCGATCGCAGCGCCGGCCTTTGTGGCCGCTTCTGTGTCGCCAATCGCCGAGAACGTGTGCGTATAAACAACTTGAGTGATCGACTCGGTCAGGGAATGCCCGAGCCTTTCTTCGCGGACCTTCAATGGAACCCCCAGGTGATCGAGGAGGGAGCTATTGAAATGCCGCAGTGCGTGAAAGCCCTTCGGAGCAATCTCGAGCTTCGCGAGGAGCGGCTTCAACGTGCGCGCGCGATAGTTGTCCAAGCACCACGGCTTACCGGACGCAGTCGTGAACAAAAACTCGTGGGCCTTCGCGCGCTGCTTCACGATTTGTTCCCAGAGCAATGCGACCAACTGCGGCGACAGGGCTAGGGACCGTTTTGAGTTTTCCGTTTTCGGCTCCTGTGCGTTGCCGTGCCATACCGACTGAGCAACTGTCAAACGGTCGCCAACGATGTCACTGAGCCTCAAACCGGCAAGTTCACCGGCGCGGAGCCCCGTTTCGGCGGCAAGCCAAAAGAACAGACGATCTTCGCCCTCAACGGTTGCAATAAGCTTTCCCACTTCCGCGAGATCGAAGAACTTCTTTTTCTTCTTGAGGCGCTTCGGCAGTTTCGGCTTCGGCAACGTCGCGTCCACGAACTTCTGGGCCAGCGCCGCTTGCCAGATCAAGCTCACGGATGTCCACAGGTTCCGGATGGTTTTGGGATCGAGACCATCTGCGTTCATTTTCGAGATGAGCCCTTGCAGATCACCCGCCCCAATTTTTCGCATGTCCTTCGTGCCGAAGGCATCCTTCAACTGTTTCGCATGACACTTCAGTCCAGCTCGCGTCGAGGGCTTGCAGAGTGATGCGTAGTCTCGCTCCCAGACCCCCAGGAAAGCCTCGAGCGTCATACTCTTGCTCTCCCGCGTGGACGAACCAATGTTGGCATTCACGCGGTCCAGATGTGGTTGCAGAACCCGCATTGCATCCCGCTTGGTTGAGGTTGTGGGGCAAAGTTGAAGAGTGCGAATCTTGCGCTCCTCGATGCCCTGGCCGTTCAGAACATATTCCGAAAACTGGCCAAGCCACATCGTCCCGTTTGAATTCTTGTACACTGAACCTCTTTGGTACCTTCTTCGTGACACGGTTTCTCCATTCCGTGCCGTCGAACCAATCGCGCGTATCTTATCAGAGTCCGCACGGAAGGGGGAGGAAGTGTGGGGACCGAAGAAAGCCGCAGCCAGGTCGCCAGTCAATTCAATGCTATATGTTTGCATGGCGTTGTTCACCGTTTCTTTATTGATTCGAGGTGCTCGCACAACATCGGCGCAATTTCTTCGGCTGTGTAGACCTTACGCGATGGCGACTGAAGAGGGACTCGCGGCGATGATGCCTTCCAGTTTTTGTCGGGATTAAGCATCGCCGCTAGTTCGGAATCAGGCTTGAAGTTGTATGTGATCTCCATTTGGTCATCTCCAACAAATGAGGCGGCTGTTCGAAAAAAGAGCAAACTAGTCAGGCCAGCTCCGGAGCCCCACAACCGCCTTTCCAACGACAGGGGCAAATCTTTTTTCTTTTACGGTCGATCCACTTGTCGAGTACTCGCCGAATCAATTCGGCCACTGACCTTCGCGCCCACGGCCGCCCCGACGACGGGCACAAATTCTGGCAACTAAACCGGTCGTAGGGATTCAAGTTCCTCGCGCAGTGCGCCGGCCTCATCCCAATTGTGATCTTCTTTCGCAATCGCTTCATCCGTATAGAAATCCAGGGACGATTCGGATTGGGACTCCCAACCAAACTGGCATTCTGCTTCGAATAACCACTCATGGATAACTTCGCAGATAGAAATCCTTCGTTTCGCCGCCTTTATCTCAATGTCCTCAAACATGGTGTCCGTTATTTTGATTGTCATCGTGCGCATGGTGCCCTCCGAAATTCAAATTCCTACCGTGCAGAACCCTTTTTCTTTATCCGCTTCTCAGCGGCGGCCTTTGAAGCTTTTGTTGCAATCTCTTTTCTGCGTTTAGGAGTGAGAGATTTCGCTCTCGCCTTTCCGCCCTTCCTGCCGAGATCGCTGAAAAGTTTCGAAATGTCTTGCTTGTTCATTTCACCATCCCGCTACCATGGCCGTCAAGGTGATAATTAGCGCAAACATTGGACTATATCATCACTGTTTGATATGGTCACGATTCAATATGGTCCCGGCTAAATAAAGTTACGGCTCGAAATCATCCATCCGCATCCGATCAATTTGCATTTTCTTGTGTCGTTCCCTTCGGCCCGGTTTGAACACTTTCGCGCATCCCAACGTCAGAATCCTAGAAGTCCTGCACCTCGATCTCAAACCCCCACCCTTTAAGCAAAGCTTCAGGAACGAATTTTGAGTTCTTGTTGCGGCGTACCCACTCGCGTAGTTGGGGCGATTGCAAATATTGTTCGGGGGAGAGATTGTATGCACTGACCGCCCTCTCAAATTCGGTGATGACGGGGACAATTGGGCCGCAAGGCTCGGGTTTGCCCCAGTTGGGATTTCCGCGACGCTTCATCGCTGGCCATCCGGCATCGAGCGATTTGTTGACTCAAGAAACCGTGTCCGCACAGAGCTTACCTTACGGAAGAGGTACGACGCCCGCGGTTTGAAGAAAACATCGGATAAACGGTAGAACCATACCTTCGGGTTAAGGCTCAATTTGTAGCCGCGACTATATTTGTCTATCGCCATTAGTTCACCCTTTCCGGGTCAAATTCAAAATTCAAAATTCATCGACAGCGGTTTATATAAAGTTGCACCACGTTTGCCGAATACCTTTTCCACTACCTTCAAAGCAACAAGGCGATCTAACTTCCTTCTGGTGTGTGTCTCAGACAACGGAAACGCGAGCATGAATTCAGCGCGAGTAAATGGTTCCTTCTGCCGTCTCGCCCATTGCTCCATTGCATAGTCCGCGTTTATTTCTTCTGGTTTTGACTCGGTTGGCTTACATGGAATCAATCGACCGCCTGCAGCAAACTCCAACTCGAAAACTTCATGCTTTGCATTACGCGGAAGAACCGTCATCACCACTTTGTCCGCGGTATCGAGACCGTTCTCTTTCTGGAGGGTTACTATCGTTTCGACTTTCCGAGCCCATGCCACGGAGCCGTAGATACAATCCCGGAGAGAGACATAGCGGTCTTTCGGCTTCATCTTCGGACAGCCCGTCGAGCCAATAATGGCGACGTGGTAGTGCTCTGCCACACGCTGAAGCGCTTTGATGTTGCGTGAGACAGAGTCCATCTTATGGGCGTCTTCAACTGACAAATCGATTCCTTCCAAGAACACGACAGCCGGTGCGGGATCGGTGCGGTCGAGTTCATCCGCGACAGCCTGGGCGATTGATTTACCTTCGCGATTGAGAATGCGATAGGGGGTATTTGTGAGGTCCAATCCAATTCTTTTAGCCGTGCGCCGCAAGGAACTCAACGAACGATCTTCCAATAGCAAGAGATATGGCAGATGATTTGTCGTGTGCCCGAAAATATTGTGGCCCTCTTTTTGTTCGTGGAGCATCGGCATTACCCAAGTCGTCTTGCCAGCGCCAGAGGATCCCCCAACTAAACTGAGCTCTCCAAGGGGGAACCAACCATCGATAGCCCCTTCCAGAGGATTGACCACGAAATCAAAATCGCCGCCCTCGACGCGCGGCTTCTTGAATTCGGGCTCATCGTCGGGCATCCCTACACCCGTTCCAAAATGCGGTGTTGGGCCGCCGGCGATCTCTTTCTGGAGGTCCGCAATCTCCCAAAGCTTCACAAATTCCGGCCATTCAATCTCAGCGCAATGCTCGTGAAGGCATTTGAAATTCGGGTAACCCCGATCTGTTGCTACCCACACCGCGGAGGAACTGTTTATGGCTTTGTCTGTATGCTCGGATTCATTCGGGCAACGAACCCACCAGCCGGGGGCATGCTTCGTCTTGCCCCGTTCGAATGTGAAGGACTCATTACGCGCATTCAACTTCTTTAAGAGACCCTCCATGTTCTGATAAGTGAAAGGCCCAAGTTTAGGCTCGTCATTCTTCGAAGAGGGACCAGAATTATTAGTTTCTGAAGCGGTGACTTTAGCTAAAGCAGTCAGTTGTTCTAGATTCAAAACGATCTTGCGATCACCCGGCACCTTCAATATACGCATGCGATGCGGACGATCTGTAGTATTCGGGCCTTTTCGGTTCCAAGTTCCGGGGATACCCAGCACACGCGAGGCATTCTTGGCAGTGGTATCTATGTCAACGCCAACGGTTTTAAACATGCCCGCGAAGCCATCAATAGCCGCCGCGAAACCGGCGGCATTCTCTTTTGTGTATGGAATATCAACCGGAATTTTTACGTAGGCCCCATTGCCGGAATCGACAATGGCGGGAGACACGCCACTATTCTTCTTAACATAGACGTATGCCTTCCTTGCCGCTGCGAAAGCCAGTTCTTTCTCCGCATCAGTGGCCGCAAGACTGCCTCGCGACGGTACCTCGAAATCTGTGGGGTCTGAGGCACGTACTCTTGCGCCTTCGCCTTTGGGGGTTCTTTTTTGACGCAACGCGACGACATCGAGATCTGCGGGATCGCCAAGCCGCTTGCGCTGGGGGTCAAACTCAATAACCGCCCACCGGAACTTCTTCATGTTGTCATCGGCCGCCGCTGCGTGACGATCCAGCGTTGAGGGGTCTAGTTCCTGAATGGTTGCCCAGTATTGGGGTGCCGAGTTATTCCGTACGAAGGCTTCGATTTCAGCAATGCTGCCACAGTGAACATTCTTTGCGCCCGAGCACCGCTTTCCATCTTTTATGTACTCCGTTGGGATGCGGACATTGATGATCTCGGTCGGAAGGCGAAGGGCATTCCACCAAGACTGCATTTGGGAGAGGTCGCAGCTCATTAGGCGCCGCCTTTGTCGAGTTCATTGAGAATCACGGCGACGCGAGTCAACGCCTCCGGCGTAAGCGCCCGGAGGACTTTGTTTTGGGTGTATGTGGTAACGGTACCGGTTGAAGTGGTCAGCGCACGAAGGGCCAGGACTTGCCGAAGGGCCTCTTTAACCTCTTTGTCGATTGCTGTTTCTTTGGGGTCGGAATGCGGGGAAGCGGTCATTGTCAGACTCTTTCTTCAATTTCACTTTCACACGTCAGTTTCCCGTGCTAGATACATAATACCAATAATTCCAGATTGCCGCGTCCTTCAGCCGTTTGACATATTAAGGGTAGTGACGTAAGCTAGCGGTGACTGCTTGGGAGGGCGGCCAAAGATGCAATTCTCGAGGACTCCACCCCCGCGGAAACGGAAGAAATACCCCAACCGCGTTACAAATGACCCCTCTTTCGTCCGGATGGTCGCTGGCCTCCGGGTGGGATCCATCGAACAGGCCGCATTGGTCTTCGGCCCCAATGACGATAAGAAACTCAAAATCGCTCACCCCTGGCGCGTGGCCGCAGATCACCTCCGCCGGCTCATTAAGGATGAACGCCTGCCATATCGCCTCAACAAGTACCAGACGGAGGATGGTGGACGGGCAGTGAGAGTCATTCGAGTAAACATTGAGACGGAAGAGGGACCGAAGGAGCGGATCGCATGACCGAGACCAAAATAAAATGGTGGAGACCATCGGTCGAACCAACAGTGGCGGAATTTTGCCGAGACTTCCCCAACGGATACGTCATTGAAGTAGGAGAACGAACTTTTACCGTGAAGGATGGGGTCTGCGAGGCACCGGACAAAAATGCCCTTGTAAGAGGCGTCGCCACGATTACAGCCAAAGGCCAATTATATTGACTAAATAGTAACTACTACTTGCAAAAGATATCCAAGTAGTAAAGGACGCCATTAGTGTTAACTAAGTATTAATATGGCTGGGTCGAGGGCGGGCGCCGCCATTCGCTTTTCTTTTGGGTGCTATTTTGGGTGCCATTTGGGTGCCATTTGCAAAAATGGCGGGGTAATATTCCTTTGTTTTCAGCGTTGTGCAGCCGTTTTTTGAGAATGTGTGATTTTATGGCACCCTGAGAGCCTGGTTGTTTACTACTTAGTAATACTTTTAAGAGGGCGCCATTTATGCACGCACACTGGCAAAAATATGGAGAGTGACGCCGGTATTTTTGAGCAATTTTGGCGGGCGGGCGCGGCGCCTTTTGAGAGGGGCGGTACAATTTGAAACATGGATCTTGAGCGAGCACCCGAAAACACGCTTCTCACTCTTAACACTGCCGAGGCCGAATATGTAGTCGCACGGCTGACAGAATGCCTTGCTCTCGCCAAGCAGCATAAAAGCCATTTCATACTCCAGGTGCCGGTTACCGAACCCGGAAAAAACCGTTCGACCATTACGTTCACTGTAGATGGGAAGAGACCTATTTAGCGGTTCTACCAACGTATCCGTGGGAAGTTAGTTATCCACGTATTAAGGAGTGGCCGATCCGCTAACGCATAGCTCGCCAGCCGGTGGCGTTCCTCTTCCAAGCCCCGCGCGGCGATTCGGGGCGATCTTCGACGGCGAAGATGGCTACTTAGGAGCATCGAACCGGGCCGGCGGGCGGACCCCCCTTCTGCCGGATATCGTCGCGTCCTGGAGTTGGGGGCTCTGGCAAACCCCATGTGCGGCGCAGCACCTTTTCAAAAGATTCTCGCGCGTCCTGAAGCGCCCCCGCCGCGCGCCGGAAGAGGGGCATAACGGGTAATTGACGCTGCGCTAAAAGCAATGAATGCGCGAGTTTGGCGAATGCGCCGCCTTGCGGATGAGGATAGTTCGCGCGATCTTTCTTGGTCGTCAGCAATACCGTAAAGTGGGAATTGATAGCCACTTGGACCTACAAAGTGGGATAAACATCTAAAAATAAACCATTTCCGCAGTATGGCTTCAGGGAGCCTCTCGAATGCCGCGTGGGCCGGGCGGGACAGCGCGGATCTCCGGCGGCCGAAATGCGGTCGCGTTCCGCGCGAGAATTGAGGCTTCTAATATGCACAGTGACGGTTTTAGGTTTCAATCAATGAACATGCTGGTCCGGGGACATAAAAAAGCCAGTGCGGAACTATGAAAGTGACGCCCCCCGCGGGTCGAAAACCACGTGTCAAACCGAATTTGAGTTTATGGCCCTCCGTTTAGCTGACCTCAGACACTGCCCCCGGCCCGATGCGCGAATTTCGGCTCCTGGACGCCCGCTACACCCGTCCTAGCGAGGAAATTTTGCTGGGCCGTAGCGACGCCAGTCCCCGAGCCGGATCAGCAAGCCTTTGAGCCCGGCGCGCCTCGCGCCCCCGCGCGCCGCGACTAAGGGCGGGCGACCGATCGCTGACTCGCCCACCCACCCCTGGCGTGAGCTTGGATCTCGAAGCTGTGACCAAAGACTTGTTGCAAAAGTTGACCGTTATTTGTTACATTGAAACCGCGAAAAGTCGCATTGCAAGCACAGGACTTGCAGCCCTAGAGAGGACCACCTCAAATGAAACAGATACGCAGTGCGGTCTACGCCAGGGTTTCGACCGATGACAAAGGCCAAGACCCGTTGAACCAACTTTTGCAGCTTCGCGAGTTTGCAGCGCAACAAGGCTGGAACGTCGTTTTTGAGTTCACGGACGAATTGTCCGCCAAGAACGGCAACCGACCTGGCTTTCAAGCAATGTGGAAAGCCGCGGAAGCGCATCGCTTCGACGTTCTGTTGTTTTGGTCACTTGACAGGCTAACGCGCGAAGGCACGCTTGCCACACTGCAATACCTGCGACGCTTAAGCGATCTGGGGATCAAATTCAAGTCCTACACGGAGCAGTACATCGACAGTCTCGGTATCTTTTCAGACGCGATCATCGGGATTCTCGCAGCCGTGGCTCAACAGGAACGTGTTCGGCTCAGCGACAGAACAAAAGCCGGTCTCGCCAGAAAACGAGCCGAAGGCAAAACATGGAAGCGCGGGCCTAACCGCAAGTACAAAGCCGGCGAGCCCAGCCGCACAACACTGTGGCGTAGATCACAGAAGGAGCAGACCGGGCACGACTAGTGCGAGTTGTGCCGTCACAACCCTTCCTTCTTCTTCAGATTGACGAGTGCCTCCTCGCGACGTTTTTTCCGCTCTTCCTTTAATCCTCCAACATATTGATCGATCGCCTGACGTGAAACCCCAAGAATGCTGGCAAGGTCTGCGGCGGGCAGGAGAGGATACTTGAGATACAGCCGTCGTGCGTGACCCCATGTCGGTCCTCTGTCGTGCCACGTTTTCCCGTGCTTCCGTGCTTCCGCTCTTTTGCGTTCTGTCGATCGCTCTGGCAATAGTCCTCCTTCAATCGCCGCGTGACTCGACGTGGACAATACTCTTAACAGCCGTCGCAATGGCACGTTTCGAGAATCCCGCTGCGTAGAGTCGCTTGCGGAGTTCCGACAGTTGCGTTTCTTCCACCACCCTCAGATAACCTGGGTCAGCATCTACGCTCATTCCCCGAAGCCCTGAAGACGTTATGGTCTGTACGGCACTCCCACCCAGCGTGACTTCAGCCTCTGCCAGGACGGAGTCCGCAATCCACTTGACTGTGATTCTGTGAATCCGGTTCTCTAACATAGGTCAATCTTACTCGGGAGCGAATGGCGCACCGAGGTGCGCCCAGCGATCCCGCGGTGTATTGACCTCTTCAGTGTCCGCACAACGGACAGACGAGCATCGCTGCCCGTTTCGGTCTACTCGCTGTCGTGCGCCGCGTCTTTGAATGCCGCTGTAATCGTTCGCGTGTTAAAACCGACAGCCCGCAATTGCTCACGGAGTTCTGACAATTCTTCTGCCGCAATGTCCGCAAGGTAAGAGGCGTCAGAATCCGACTCAATACCCCACAGGCCGCCAGACGAGATTTTCCTGAACGACGCCGGCACTCCCCGCAGGGATGAGAATCTCAGCCTGCGCTCGGATGCCGATATAACACCAGTCCCCACGCTGCAGGCGTTCCATCCGCTCATAGTCGCGACGGACGTACTCCCGAATCTTTTCGGGCGTCTCGCCCTTGTAGTTCCCGACTACGCCGTTGAAATACCGGAGTTCTTCGCGTTCCATGTCCCCACGTTCGCCACAATCACAGCCGTCTTGCTCCGTGATATCGCATGCCGCAAGCCAGAGAATCCGCTGCAAGTTCAGGCCATGGTCTGACAGTTCTTCTGCTTCCCATGCGCCGTACTCTTTCAATTCAGAAGACAGGACCGACTGGTCAATCTTGGCTAACTGATCGGCGATCACGGGCACCTTAGTTAGTTGTCGCGTGTCTTCGTCACAATCGCCCGAGTGACTCACTGACTCTGCCTGTTGCATCGTCATCTGCAATTCAATCCGCCCGCTACCGGACGAGTACCAGAGCAGTTTCCCCTCTGTGCCGGAGTTTATCGGGCAATCAAGCGAGTGTCTGCGGTCAATCGCGTAATCAGTTTTCGCACGGTCGGAGTACTGACCGAGATACGACGTGTCAAGATCATTGTCCGTCATCCGTTTGATAGTGACTTTCGAGATGCGTTTCATGTTTTTCATGGCGTCCTTCTCCCTCTGCGGTTTAAGCCCGCGTAAGCACTCAGGATGCGAACTGAATGCTGTACGCGTTCCCTAGCGATAGGACGACGCCATTAGCTTCGCGTAGTCGATGGCTCGTACCTCAGCCCGCCACTCGTCAGAGATTTTCGCTTTACCGCGGCAGAGACAACCAACGACGGACATTTCTGCGGCCGTATGGCGCCATTGTAGGAAGATTGTTGCGGGATACATCTCTTTCGCTTCAGAACCGTCCGCGAAATTCCCAAGCAGGATGAGCTTCGCAGCAGTAACGTTGCTCATGGGTGCTTTCCACTCTTGCGGGCGACCGTTACGGTGTTGGCGTTCGTTGACTGTCTCGGCGTCGAGAAGTTTTCCTAGCGCGTCCGTCCAAGACTGGTTTTTGGCGTAGTCTTTGAGCAGTGGTTCGGGATTATTAGTTCCACTCCCGTCGCGGTAGGCAGAATTGATGAACTCCTGCATTTCTGCCCAAAGTCGATTGATGGTTGGTGTCAGTTGGGTGCGTTTCGTTTTCACGGCGTCTTCCTCCAGTTTGAATTTGTTGGTTACTCGTTAGAGCAAAAGGGGAGATGCGGCCGGCTAATTCGCTATCGATTCGTTGGGCATAGTGCCATCGTGGGGTAAGTAACCGGCAACTCAGGAGTCGATAGATCTGTTGGCGTCATTCGCACGGGTTATCCACATTGAATTGCTTTCGACGAGAGTGTCGATTCCCTCGTAGTCGTCATTCGCAATGCCCATCGGCCCGGCACGCCACGGCTATCTCGGCGTAGCGTGGTGAAGGTTTGACCACATCTTCTACTCGTTCATAAATTATTTTCATAACGTCCCCTTTCATGTTGTCAGTATTGCTTATCACTTGACATATGTAAAGCGATCTTTGGTAATACCGGACAAAATGTTTTGGTCGTCCCCCTAAAACAACTGTGGATGCAAGCAGACGCAGCATAGGCAACTACAGGCCAACAACGGGGCCTTATGACGACCAGGACCTTCCCCGCTTTGATGCCGTGCCACATTAGGATTCCCTGCGGTCGGCAGGCCACCTTGAGAGGACTAGGGGAGAGAGCGAGCCTGGGGTAGCCTTGCCACGCCGATTTGTCCACGCGCCGCGTTTGATCCGTAATAATTAGGACAGTGACATCCCCCATACGGGCTAACTTAAGCCGGACGGGCTAGAAGTTGACACTGTCGGCCGGTTTCTAGGCGGTAACTTCCGGGTAGCCGACAAACCGCCCAGAACTTCGTCATCGTTTGTGCAACCCCTCTGTCTGAATCTCCCAGGAGTGTGTCGTGTCGACGATTCGTCGCAGTGGGAGCGAGTTCGCGTCAAGGGCTACCTTCGCCTGAGAATGCCATGTGTGCCCAAGTCATAGCGTGTGCAGACGATGCGTGGTGCGGTCTTCTATAGAATGAACTTTGAGAATCTTAAAATGCACTTCGTGCTTTTGAGGAGGATTTCATGTCGGCAAAGCGAATTGGCATCCTCACGGGAGGCGGCGATGTCCCGGGCCTGAATTCTGTTATTAAGTCGGTCGTCTATCGGGCGTCCGAAATCGGATGCGAGGTGCTTGGCATACGCCGCGGCTGGGAAGGATTGACGCACGTGGATCTGAAAGATCCGGCCAGCCGATCGCGTTACATCCAACCGCTCAACCGTGAGAACACCCGCACCATTGATCGCACGGGGGGCACGTATCTGCACACTTCGCGGACCAATCCCACCAAGATGCAAAAGCTGCCGCCCACGCTCGCGGGGCAGCGGTTTTCGAGTAAGGAATCAACCGAGAAGGGCGTGACCAGCACGGTGTTCGACGTGACTCCCGTGGTGCTGAAGAATATCGAGATGTTGGGATTCGATTACCTGGTGGCGATCGGCGGAGATGACACCCTCAGCTATGCCGCCGAACTTGACCGCCAGGGAGTGAAAGTGATTGCCGTTCCGAAAACCATGGATAACGATGTTCGCAACACCGAGTATTGCATAGGTTTTTCGACTGCCATTACTCGCGCGATGGACGCCATCGAGCGGCAGCGGACCACCGTTGGCTCGCACGAGCGCATCGGTATCTTTCGGGTGTTCGGTCGCGAAGCCGGCTACACCGCTCTCTACACTGCGTACGTGACATCGGTGCGCTGCTGTATCCCCGAGTACAAAGTGAATTTGGAGCACCTTATCGAAATCCTGATCACCGACAAACGCAACAATCCCAGCAACTACTCCCTGGTGATTCTTTCCGAGGGCGCCGAGTGGGAAGGCTATACGGTGAAAGAATATGGCCCAGCCGATGCCTTCGGCCACCGCAAGAAGATGAGCGTGGCCGAGGACCTGAGCGACGAGATCAAGACTGCCACTGGAAACGAAACCGTGGTCAGCGACCTGACCTACGATTTGCGCTCCGGCAGTCCGGATTTCGTCGACCGCATGGTCGCCTCCACCTACGCCGGAATGGCGATCGATGCTGTAGAAGGGGGAAAGGCCGGCCTGATGACGGCGATCAGCAGTGGTTGCTACGCGATGGTACCGATCCCCGACCCTAAATTCGGGCCTCGCAGAGTGGAGGTCGCTAGCATGTACAACACGGAGCGCTACCGGCCGACTTACGATCGCAAGCTGGGACTACCGATTTTCTTGACGCGAGCCTAGTGTGGAGCTCTGGACTGGAGGCCGTTTCTTCGGTGTCCGGACCGCGTGGCCGAGGATGCAGAATAAATGGTTGTTCGAAGCTCCAGCAAGACGGTATTTGCGTAACGTGTTGTCCTGGCCGAGTGACGGGCAACTCTTCCCTAATCTCGTAAGGTAAGGGTTGCCGACGATCCAGGAGTTACCGCGTGGTGGCTCAAGTTGAGATGCTGGATGTGGCTACTTCTAGCCTGCGGTACATCCGGATACATTGTCGATAGCCGGGATGTCAAAGCCGAAATCGGGGACGATTAAGAGGAGGAACAAACATGGTCCAATCGGGTGCGCGCAAAAAAGAATGTCTGAGGATTCTGTTCTGGCTAATCCCCTGCGCCTTGTTGTTCACCGCCGCTCCTCCGCATGCAGCGGCCCAGTTCAAAGCCTGGGTCATGGCCAAGCTCCCCGACACACCTGAGGGTCTCGGAGTAGATTCGTATGGCAACCTCTACGTGACACTAATGCATATTGGGGAAATCGTCATGCTCAAGGATGACGGGAGCTACGATCACATCGCATGGGTACCGTCGAAGGAAGAAAGTGGAGAGGGAGACCTGATCGGCCTCGATCTTGACCAGTCGGGCAACATCTACGTCGCATATACGGGCCACTCGAAACATGACTTCAGGAAGGACTTGGGAGATCCGTTCCATCCCGCTTGTCGTGATGCGACCGTAACCCGTTCTGGAGTTTATAAAATCGACGCTAAAACCCGAAAAGTGACGCCCCTCGCGACAAAAGCGGAAGGTTGGCCCTTTTGCTATCCGGACGATGTTGCGATCGATTCGAGCGGCAACGTGTACATGACGGACCTCACGTACTCCGGAATCTGGAAGATCTCTCCGGACGGGAAAAAGGTGGACCTGTGGTCGGCCCATCCTCTGCTCAATTGGTCCCCCAAGCCTTATTCGGGATTCCCACTGGGAGTCAATGATCTCGTGCTCGATAAGCAACAGAAGAACATCTATGCCGTGACCGACGGGGATCCCATGATACTCAGGATCCCGATTAAGGATGATGGGACGGCGGGTGAACCTGTACCGTTGCCTTACGGATTCTCAGCATTCGATGGGATCGAGTTGGACGCCAAAGGCAACATCTACGTATCGGAGATTTTGCTAAACCAGATCTGGGTCCTTTCGCCTGACGGTTCGCAGCGCATCCTGATAGCCACTAAGCAGAACGCGCCGCTGGACAACAACACTAGCCTGGTTTTGAAAGGAGATGTTCTTTGTACAGCCAACCTTGGCTTCACCCACCCTAAACCCGAGCAAGCAGACCGAACGGTGGTCTGCATGAAGGGTTTCGCCCTGCCGAAATAGTTGGATTATGGAAGAGTAGCCGACCATTCGGGAGTCAAGGGCGACAAGCGAGTTTGTCGGTACCTATGCAAACGGGTCCCCTGTGGGTTCGTGCTGTGGAAGCCGATTTTCGTTTGGCGGCTGGCGTTGCGGGGTGCAGATTCTATTCTTGCTGCTGACCTGTTGTACCGACGATTGGCAGAACATCGGCGGTTATGTAGCCTGCGTACACCATGTCACTCACAGTTGGCACAAGTTGATCGCCCGCAGGTAACAAACCAACAGCCCGGTTCTTCCCGGCCCTCTTAGCCTCCCCAAGGGCTCGATCAGCGAAATTGAGAACTTTTTCGTAATTGACAATTTCGGGATGTTCGGAAAGCCAGGGGAATGCAGCCCACCCAATCGAGCAGGTTCTACAAATCGTTTCATCCGGATTCGTAAGCGCGAAAGGTGTACCGCTGACCGCGGCGAGCACTCGCGCGCTGAGAGTTTTAGCCTCCCCGCGATCCGTATAGCGCGACAGGATTAAGAATTCTTCACCGCCCCACCGCACCAAAACATCGGAGTGCCGGATGGCCGAACTGATTCTGCGTGCCATTTCTACTAGCACTCTGTCACCAACATCGTGTCCATAGCGGTCATTGACTTCTTTGAAATTGTCCGCGTCAATCAGGTAAAAGACCAAGTCTCGGGTTAGCTGATCACGATTGTCCTCATAACAGCGCAACACATGGTTGACGTCTCCTTCGATAGTTGCCAGGAAGTATCGGCGGTTGCGGAGGCAGGTCAAAGGGTCGGTCAGAGAAACTTCCTGCAGCACGTTATTGGTACGCTTCAATTCCTCATTCAAGCGGTAATGCCTGAAAAAGATGAGAAACACCATCGCGAACATTATGCCGAGCGTTACTAGTACACGAAAACGCGCAACTGAAGCAGGAATGTCGTGGCCCAAAAGAGTGAAGCCAGCAATTACCGGCAGTGACAACACCGCCATCATCGCGAGCGCTGCAATCCAGGAAGCGTATGTTTCGTCTGCGGACGTTTCTGTCGTGGACGACAATCCTTGTCCGGCTAGGGCGACCACGGTGAACGCCGCAAACGATGCTGAATAGGGAAGGTCATACCAGCTACCCGTGTAATACACTCCTTTGTCGAGTTCGCGATTCAGGAGGTAGAACGCCACGCTATTGAATAACACCGCTTCAAGAAAATAACCGTAGAACTTCCTCCACTGTCCTGAGGCTTGGTACCAGAACACTCCCAAAACAAACGCAAGCACGAGGGCCTCTCCTGCAACAAGCAGATTGTAGTTTCTGTCGTAGTGGGCCAGATCGCGACAGACGTATTGCCAGCAAATCACGTAGAACACGTAGAGATAGAGCCACCACAACAGGAGCAGCGAAAAATCCAGGGCGCCCAATCGAGCACTGCGCGCCGAAGGCTGGAGATGCGGCCGAAGCAACAGGCTAGCTAAGATTGGAACGCCCGACATGAATAAGAGCGCATCGGCGGAAAACATCACCGGCATTTGTTTCTGCAGCACAAGATCGAAAACAATCCACAGCAGCTGGTCAGTCAGCCAGAGTCCCCACCCAGTAGCTTGAAGTATCCAAAACACGCGCATCCGCCCTTTGCTCGATATACCGTTCAAACTGGTGACGATCAGCACGGAAAGCATCAGGAGAGCACAGACAATGTCGCTAAAAGCTGCACGAGCAAGACCGCGCGGGAGTAGGGCAAACGCCACCGACTGCACCGCCGTGAGGAAGACAAGCGCGAGGATCCAGATTTTTGAAAGGTGAGGCAATTCCGGTGGCACCCCGTATGATTCTAAAACTGCGCGATTGACTCACCGTAGGTTACGGAAGTTACACGCTAGGCTCGATGCCACTTCCGAATGACGGGCAAACCGGAAATAAACGCCGATTCGCTTCGAGACCGGTACCGTTAAACGTCGCTACAGCACAATCTCTGCTGCAGCGAGGCGACGGATCGCGGCGGCTCAGACGCACGACAATCCTAAAGCAAGTGCTGTGGTGTAGAATCGGCGCCTGGCAGAAGGCTCTCAAATAGCTACACCGCTGTGGGAGGTCGATCCAATTGGGAGGGTTAATTCCATTAAGTGATGCTTCGCGACGTCCGGTGGGCATCCCCTTCGCGACCGCTCTAATCATCCTCGTCAATGTCTTCGTTTTCTTGATGGAGCTGATGCGGGGTGACGCGTTCGTGATGCAGTGGTCCGCAATCCCTGCCCAGATTATGAGTGGGCATCATTGGATCACGATTCTCACCGCCATGTTCATGCACGGGAGTTGGTCGCACATCATCGGCAACATGATCTTCCTTTGGGCCTTCGGCCCCGAGATTGAAGATGCCATGGGTTGGGGACGGTATCTCGCCTTCTACTTGATCGGCGGGCTGGTAGCGATGGTGGCGCAGGTTTTAGCGGACCCGCACTCCACGGTTCCCAACCTCGGGGCGAGCGGAGCAATCGCGGCAGTGATGGGCGCTTTTCTGGTCACTTATCCTCGCGATCGGATCAAAGCGGTTCTGTTCATCTTTATATTTGTGAAGATCACGTTTATCCCTGCCTGCTTGCTGATCGGCTTTTGGTTCATCACACAGCTGGTTCATGCGGGTGCGGTAGCACAGGTGCAGACCGGAGGTGTCGCATATTTGGCACACGTCGTTGGCTTTATTTTTGGTGCTGTCACCGCACGTTTATTTGAAGATCCGCGTCGAATCGCGTGGCAACGAAGCGCGGATTGATTTGCGACGAGCTGCCTTTCTAGAAGTAAGCCTTTCTACTCCTTCGAGGCTGCAGAGATCCTATGGTCTTGAATTGCCTAACTTCCGAATAGCCGACAATCCGTCCCGAGTATTGGCCGTGGTCGACTGCGACTGGATGAGCCAGTTTGCCGTCAGTTTCGTTGCCGATATTTTCCCAAAAACATCTCGGGCAGGCACCAGAGGGCGATGGCGCCGATCAGGGTCATTAGGCCGAGCAGGTTCCAACCGTTCCCCCCGAGATGCAGGATGCCGAGACCGTACGACAATGCGATGAGGGCCATCAGGAGGAAGAAGGGGCCGGTGAGGTAACAGTGAACGCGCCCACAGCGGAGCGCGTTCACAGTACACGCCACGCCCATTGTGGTGAGCCCGACAGTCCAGACGACTGTTCGCCAAGCGCTGCTGATGGCGGGAGCCCCGGCTACGACAATCGCAATAGCCGGAAGCCAATACAGGAGGAAAACTCGCCACCGGCTTGATAGGATGTCACGCGATTTGCAGGTTGTGGCGTTAGACTCCACACTGCTCCTTCGGTATCAAGGCGATTCTAAAATCTGGAGTGCAGTCCAGGGTCAAGCGAAATTACGGTCGAATCACGGGCAACTCTTCCGTAATCTTGTAAGGTAAGGGTAGCCGACCAACCGCTAACAATGCGAAGAACTCATTCCAAATGAGCTTGACGCGGTAGATTAGCCGGATTCAAATCATTCATCGTTGACTCGCACCTTCGTCCGCAAATTCGTCACAGAGGTCTTCGAGCAGATCAGGTGACTCTGCGATTATGTACCGTTTTTCATCACGGTCACCGCAGTGCCGGACGCTTCATCCCTGTCTTCTCGACCGTGGCGGCAACGCTTCCGCTATCCCCTTGCCGGAAGCGAAGCAATCCATTGATCGACGGTAAGAACCATCGCCGAACGAGGAAACAGGTTCGTCATCAGCTCCTCATGCAGACTTGCCTTGGGATCAGCACATGTACCGGAGAATGGTGATGCTGTAGTCTTCATCCGCCCCCAGCGTAAATGTCGACAGGATGACGCTGCTAGTTGGTACACCCGCCATTACCAGATGCTTGATGCCTCCCGAGCGCAGGACCTCCTTCAAGGTCATTGCCGCTGAAGGCGCAGTACCGGTTCTTGTCCACAACAATCTCATTGCGTCCGGGCTGCAGTAAATCGGCCTGAGCTGTTCTAACAACCCACGCAGTACAAGCTGTGCATTTCCTCGTTTCGTCGAGAAAGAGCGGCTCACTCAATACCGATCATTTCGTTGATTGGGCCCCACGCCTCGTGGCTAGCTTCCTGAAGCGATCCCAGGAGCACGCCGACAGCGCGTCATGCAGCCTTTCTATCGGACTGTGCGAATGCCAGCAGCCGCATCAATTCGCTGACTTGGATGCTCTCCAGCGAACGCACCGCATCTTTGATTTCTTGGCTTAGCCCTTCGTCTATGTGTCCCGCGGCCATCTTGTCGAACTTCGCGTCGATCTCTTTCCAGGTGAATGGTCGAGCAGGAGCCCCGGGGAAGTCTGAGATCTGCTGGGTGAACGATTCGCCATTCTTCAGCCGAACGGTCACTCGGCTCGCGAGGTCGGCCGGGTAACGCGTCGTAAGGCCATCGTCTGGTCTCACCGTTACCTTCAGCAACAGATCTTGGACATCCCTCTTCTCAATCCGGGCGGGCTCGAGTTGCGCCGGTTGCACATCGCCATCCAAGAGCGCGACAGCAATGAGATAAGGGAGGCTGTGGTCGGCGTCCTCCTTGGTGTGGACGTCGTGCTTGGGACCGAATCGTCCGCCTCCAGTGAAATCGTAAGCATCCTCGAAAACATCCGCCTCGATGCTCACGATGTCCGCCGGATTAAATGGGTGAGCCTTATGCAATGCGATCGTGCAAAACACGCCCGATTGTGCCGGAATCGCGGTGTTGTAGGTCTTCAGAGCAATCCGGTCGAAGCAATCCAGTTTCACATTGTCCCAATCGATGTGGATCGGCTTGCCCAGCGCGTGCGCCAGCCCGTCTGTTCCGTCGATGACGTATCTCGGCCCCGTTACCCCACGGGACGCCAGGAAAACTCCATTCATCGACGAAAAGGCCGCTTGCGACGAGTTCAACCCCTTCCACTGCGAGATGGGCGTGGTGCGCACGACCAACAGCGGAATGACGTCACCGCAAATTTCGACGGCCGCCGCGGTTCTTGCCTCATCCAGTTGGAGCGCCCTGGACGCTCCAGCTCCTATCGAGAATGAGAGCGGTGTTGTAAGGTCAAACCCGTCTTCCATGAATGGAGCGACGAGAGTCAGTTCTGACTCGACTTGATAGGCAATTGCCAGCGCGGTCAGGAATTCCTTCGCTGATCGTCCGGCGTGCTCGCAGGCGGCCAAGATTGCTCCAACATTGTCAGACGGATGACAGAGCGACACCGGGCCAAGATAACTGTCCATGAGGTCGACGTACCGCACCAGTGCCGTGTTGGTCGCTGCTGCATAGACGACGTTGGCCTTCCCGCCGCCGATCAAAGTGCATCGCGCGTCCGAACCGCCGAACTGTTTGGCTTGTTCAACACATGCGACCGTCGGAGCCGTTCCGGGAGCGTTGATGGCGCATGCCAAAGAATCGAGCACGCTCACTTTCAAGCGTTCCCGCCGCTCGGGAGTGAGGTCCTCGTAGGTTATCCTGTGCGTGAACTTGGCGATACCCTGAGCTTGGCTTTCGCCAGTGATGACCGGCTTGGGCTTGGTTGCAGCGTCCGACCTCCGCTGGCGCGACTCCTGGAACGGAGCCGCGCCGGCTGATGATGTAAAGTTCCCGATCTCTTTCAACGATGTCCCATGCTCGGATTCCATCATGGTGTCGCTCCTTATGCTTTGACGGATCGCTCCTGTTCAAGCTGCGATCGGATTTTCCGCTGACGACCCTCGCGGCCCGAGCTGGAAACCTTATTTCCGCTAAATCGGATTCTCCTCGAAAAGGCGAGCAACGAGGGTGGAATCGAGATACGCTCGAACCTCAACGATCGTGCCATTCACAAAGCGACATACCCAACAGTACCGGTTGTCGAACCGCATGCCATTCTTTGCGGTAGCTAGGGAATGCAACTCAACCACCGCCCAGTCCCCACTCACCAGCACATGTTCAGTGTGAAGTTCCGTGCCGTGCGGCAAGACTTTCTCCAGCTTTTCAAATGTATGTGCGAGGAACTCGGTCTTGCTGTGATAGTGACCGGCAAGAGGATGCGTTCCCTCTACGATCCAGTCTACGTCGCCCAAGACGTGATCGAAGAACCCTTTACCATCTCCGGATTCCAGATTTTGGAAAATTCCGCGAACGTAGGCTTCGCTCAACGGCAGAGTTACAACAGATCGTGCGGTAGACATTTCGACCTCCTTCAAATATCGTGATCATCAGCCCAAAGAGTACCTAGAACTAATCCCCGAAAAAATGCAATACAGGGAATTCAGTAGGCTGGCAGCCTCTGTCCGCTTGGATGGTTCGAGGGGCACCACCGTTGTCCGAGGATTGTTGAAAGATCACATCAATGGCGATCCTTAGCGGTTGACGGGCAAACCGGCAGTAATCCGCTGTGAACGAAGGGACGAAAACTGGCCGCCTGAGGAATTGCTCCTCAAGCGCTGAAGTCACGTTGCCTGCGGATTCAATGATTCAATCTGGCAACCGTGTGCTTGCTCTGACACTTACTTGTAAGCGTCTGACCAACACACCTGTTCGACAGGCGGGGTTTGTGTTGAAGTGTCCGGATGACCGCAAAAACAGAGTTGTCAGCACCCAAGCGCCGGACACGAGCCGAGGTTCAGCAGTTGGTAGCTGAGTTTGTGAGCAGCGGTATGCGGCGGAGCGAGTTTTGTCGGACTCGGCGGTTGAGCTTCAGCACGCTGGATCGCCATCTGAAAAAGCGGCGTTGGAAGAGAAGGCGTAGACCAGTTTCTTCGGCTGGCCGGTTGGTGCCGGTGGAGTTTGGACGCCAGGAAATCGCCGAAGCAGAGGTGCGCGATTACTTTTCCACGATTCTCCCCGGGCTTGCCGATCTCCCGATCAGGTGCCTCCCAGACGTTACTCCCGCTGTGTGGGTCGCCCGGCATCCATGGAACCAGGCGACGGGAGTGCAGTGTGAAGGTTGATCTTACGACGAAAACCGGATAGTTTCCTGTTTGTCATTTTTGGGCCTGCGGCCCGCGAAACCTTATGAAAATCCCTCAGACGTAACATGGCAACAGGTTGGAGCGGCGAGGTCGAGTCGGCAATGGATAAGTCGAGGCCGTCTGTTTGTCTGATCCGGAGCGTGCGTGATTGAGCGAATAATTGGGCGTCGTTTCTTCCCTTGGGGGAGCGGCGATAGCCCGCGACCCTGGTTGATGTAAGTTGCGGCACGCTTCCGCTCCCGCCAGGAGGAAGCTTATGGCTTACAGAATAGCGGGAATAGACGTTCATAAAAAGATGTTGGCCGTGGTTGTGGCCGACGTCGAAGGCGAAAGCGAGTACCAGTTTGAGAGGCGCCAGTTTGGCACCACCCCTGACCATCTGCGATTGCTGTCGGGATGGTTCGTCGAGCAGGAGGTCGAGGAAGTAGTGATGGAGTCCACGGCACAATATTGGAAACCGGTTTGGGGAGCACTGGAACGGTACTGGAAGCCGACCTGCCAGAAGCGGGAAAGTGCTGGCCCGATGTCAGGAGCGCTGCATCTGGCACAAGCGCAGTCGAATCGCGGGCCGAAGGGGCGGAAGAAGGATTTCCCCGATGCGGAACGACTGGTGAAGCGGTTCGTGGCTCAGGAGCTGACCTTGAGCTTTGTGCCCGATACTGAACAGCGACTGTGGCGCACCGTGATGCGCAGAAAGTACCAGTTGACCCGCGACCGGGTACAGTTGCAGAACCGACTGGAGAGTCTGCTGGAAGAGACCC
>DAIUEW010000070.1:0-21664 GCA_036844925.1 Candidatus Sulfotelmatobacter sp. | reverse complement strand
GGCAGGGTCGGCGCGGGAAGATGCCACCGACCGACTGGACAACGCCACCACAGTGTTACACGAAATTATGGGGATGCCTGACAAGGGAATCCCGGAAGAAGTGTTGGAGCATGCAAAGTGTGTGGCCGTTATACCGCACATGGTCAAGGGTGGTTTTGTCTTCGGAGCTAAAGGAGGCAAAGGCGTAGCCACTTGCCGCACCGCGGATGGCTGGAGTGCACCGGCATTCATCACGATTTCTGGTGGAAGCTGGGGACTGCAGATCGGTGTGGAAGCCGTGGACGTGGTACTGATCATTCAGAATGACAAAGGGATGCAAAGACTGCTGTCGAGCAATTTCCAAATCGGCGGGGATGCTTCCGCGGCAGCGGGTCCAGTTGGACGGCATGCCGAGGCCGGTACGGATTGGAAGATGGATACTGAGATCCTGACCTACTCCCGTGCCAAGGGTGCGTTCGCTGGGCTCACACTGGAGGGTGCATCGCTCCGTCAAGACAATGATTCACGGCGTGCGATGTATGGCCGCAACGTCACTACTCGGGCGTTGCTATTGGGCAAAGTGCCGGTTCCAGCCGCAGCCCAGCCGTTCCTTGCGGAAGTTCACGGAGCAAAAGTCCACGCCATAGCCGCAGAGAAGGCTGAAGAGAAAGCTAAACAGAACAATCAGAAGTAGGACGTGCAGAATTGGGCCGCCGCTGCTTCTCATCCTGATACGTTTGAGGTGCTCAAATGGCGGCACAGTCCCATCACCGCGTGTTCCGTTCGCAAGAAGTTGTTTTCTTGCAGACGTTGGATGAGATTCACATTTAGGTGCTCGCAACATGAGCACAGGAGGTTGACATGCTTTGGACGGTTTTCGTTGTTCTCATAATTTTGTGGCTTCTAGGTTTCAGCCTGCATATCGGCGGAGGTTTGATCCATTTGCTTCTGGTTGTGGGATTGGTGGTCCTGGTCATCAACCTGCTGGGCGGGCGACGAACCGCGGTGTGAAAGACAATACGATTGTCGGCACCAAGAGGTACCGGTGTAGCCTCCTGGCGTCTTCACCGGCACCAGGCTGCAACCGGACCACACTGTTAAGGAGCCCGCAATGTCCCAGCCTGACCGCTCCGTGAGTCTGAAACAGAACACTTTGAGGGCAAGTAGCGAGAATCCGATCACGTTCAAACAAAAACCATGGACGACAACTTCATCGGAAACAAGAAGAACGTCAAGCAACTACTGCCCGCACTGGCCGAATGGAACAATCGACATCGCCGGCCGTTCACCTTCTTCACAGAGGCGTCTATGAACTTAGCGGATGACCCTGAGCTTCTGGCGCTGATGAAAGCTGCTGGTTTCATCCGTGTGTTCTTGGGTGTTGAGACTCCCGGTGGAGGCGAGTCTGAAAGAAGCTAACAAGCTGCAGAACACGCAGCGCAGTTTGCTTGACAGCGTACGCTGCATTCAGCAACACGGTATCGAGGTTATGGCCGGATTCATCGTGGGATTCGATAGTGATCCGGAAGATGTGTTCGACCGGCAGGTCGAGTTCATTCAGGAGAGTGATTGGACGGAATGAGCTATCGGCTATCCGCGTTTGCGAGGGGCTTGTGGCGGCGCAAAAAGAATATTACGCCGCGCAGCACAACGAGTACGCTCAGAAAATCCTCAGCGATGAAGGGCAGCACGATGGCCTGTATTGGAAAGCTGCTGATACCGAAACCCAGAGCCCCGTCGGGCCGCTGGTGGCAGCCGCCGATGCCAAGGGCACTGGCAAAACCCAGGACGGCGTTCCGACCCCTTACCGCGGTTACTATCACCTCATCCTGACGCGTCAGGGCAAGAACGGCCCAGGCGGTACGAAGAGCTACACCGTGAAGGGCAAAATGACCGAGGGCTTCGCTTTCGTGGCCTATCCGGCGGAATACAGGTCCTCGGGCGTGATGACATTCATTGTTAACCAGGATGGAGTCGTGTACGAGAAGGATCTCGGCAAGAAAACTGATATTCTCGCCAAGGCGATGAAGGAATACAACCCTAATTCCAGTTGGCAAAAGACTGAAGAGCAGCAGGAGGAGACTGCTGGCGAGAAAACCAAGTGAGAGGCATTCTCTCGCTGCTTTTCGAATCGGCAGCTACTTGTACAAGTGGTTTCCTTATTTCCGGTGAGCCGTGAAAGTGTGCGGGCCAACGGGGAACATTATCTGGCCGGGCTGGAGACGACTTCTCTCAGGTGCTGGTCGGGGATGATGCGCTCTTCGATTCTAAACACGAACTTCGGCGTATGGCCTCTTACCATTTGCCGGAGGCTGGGTCCAAACTCGTGGAAGACGTTGATCCCCGCGTCGTTTCCAATCGTCGAACCAAAATCGGTGAACGGCGCCGCATTGGAACGCATCCAATATGGACGCGAAGCATTGTGCGCAGCGACCGAACTGAGTACTCCGAGGAAATACGACGTATTTAGCCTCCTCTTTCCTGAGTCGTCGCGCATGATAAAAATGCGCGAAGCTGCGTAGGTGGCCCGGTTCATAAAGCTGCCACTGGTCAACGGACGATAACGCAGGTTCTGTTTGAGCAACGGAGGATACAAGTACTTACCAACAAAGTTGCTGGACTCTTTTTGAGTAAACCCTGCTTTATAGAACGCGGCAAAGCTAGGCTGCGATCCGGGAGCGAGGTGTCGTGGTTCTGCTTCACGCATTACGCCGGCGTTGATGCCTACCCCGCCAAATGTTAACGGCAAACGCGCTTCATCGGCGAACAAGTGAAACTTCTCTGCCTGTTTTGGTGACTGTACGGTAGAGGGAGCATCAGGAAGTGATCTCCACGTGCGTGCCTCCTGGCGCTGCGCTTCGAGTGAGTTTGAGCCGTCTCCCTGAAGCAAACCTTCTGAAGCACGTTCGCTCTGGCACAGCGCTCCGCCAGCGACTAGCAGAACAGAGGAAATGACCAATATTGATGCGATTCGCTTCACGATAGCGCGTTCCGGCAAGGCGGCAAGCGACTTTCCGGCTCCTCGGCCATTCAACTGGAGGCACACTTTGACGTTAGCACTTCACGGGACTCTCGTCTGAGCAGGATTGCTCATCCGCAGGAGGCAGAAATAGCTCGCACCGACCTGCCGATGCGATCCATCAATACCCTCCATTAGAGCTATCTTGCTCAGATTTATGTTTCTTGATTTGTCATTCTGTGTTGTGCCGATTGCGCTCAGAGGCTGCACAGCTTATGGGAGCATCTCTAGTGTGGATATTTGAGTCTTTCTTTGGGTGCTATCACCGACACCTCGCCGTGTCTTCACCATTCGCAAACGTACGTATCAGGTTTGCACCCGATGCGGTCGAGAATTCGAGTATTCCTGGGAGTTGATGCACTCAACGCGTCCGTCCGTTGTGAGCTATCCTTCTGCGGCTACCAGAACCGGGAGACAGGCTCACGCTTTGGCTATTTGAACACCACACGAGTGAGTCTGAATGAATAGGCCGCGTTGATCTTATGAAAACATCGTGAACTCAGCGACCTGGTACTTCCGCCGGGATTGTCAAAGCAGCCATTGCAACGCTGAACTTGGATTCCAGCCGTGAAGCAGCCGCTTAGCCGGTCTTGGAGGCCAGGGTGCAAACCTCGAACCCCAAACGCGACCAACACGCACCACGACCGACTCACAAAATGGCCCCCAGAATTTGAGTCAAGAAGGTGAACCATGGCACACAAGACTCGGCACACGGAATCAACGGTCCTGTCTTTCCACGACAACATCAAGGCGGCCGCACGGAAGAACCTAGCCTTTCGCCAGACAGTCTGTAAGGGAACCTTCAATGAATTAGTCGTGATTAGCATTCCGCCCCCAGGAGAGCTTGGTGAAGGAGCACACGACGACACCGATGTGATCTTGTTCATTGTCGAAGGCAAAGGAGAAGTGACTTTTGGCGCTCGGAAAGAAATCGCCAACAAGCATGATGCGATCCTGGTCACTGCAGGACGACTCCACAATCTAAGAAACATCGGTCGTCACGACCTGAAACTCTTTGCTGTTTTCTCTCCTCCACCCTCCGACGCGAAAGCCAGCGTTCACCGAATCGGTGCCGAGGCGGCGGAAGAACAACTCAGGTATGCGTGGGAGCAGTAGCAGTCCGGTGTTTTCGAACCTCTGACCGATACAGGAGCGGACCTTGACACGATCCGGCGGGGGCCGTTCCATCGAACCTGAGGCAGCACTTTTGCACACAATTGCCCAAGAATGCAGGCGTTCTCCAAGAACGGTATTTGTTCTTTTTGTTGGGCTGTTGCTTGCTGAATGAGCATTGTTGAGCATTCTCCAGGCGGTGAAACACTGCATTATGGGCAGCGAAGACCAGGGAGCTGATTCCGAAGCACCTGATACACGATGACAACCCCAATCGAGAGCAGCAGCGCAGCGACCTTGGCTGGCGAGGCTGAAATTGGAGCGTCTCATATCGCCGCGCCACCCGCTCGCGCGAGTGAGCCGCCGATCCAAGCCAAGACGAAGAACCAGAATATTCGGGTTTCGCCTGCCGTCCTCGATGCCGCCCAGAAGGACGGCGAACAGTTGTTGCGGGACCTGCGAACCTCTCTTAACGGCCTGACCCAAGCGGATGCCGAAGAACGCGCGCGCAGTACGGGTCCGAATGAGATCGCGCAAGAACGGAAGCAAGGGTGGGTCGTTCGCGTTCTGAAAATCATCCGCAATCCGCTCGTGATTCTGCTTTCGGCCTTATCGACCATTTCCTTCTTTACAGGCGACGTGCGTGCCGGCTCGGTGATGGTCGGCATGGTGGCACTGAGTGTGGGACTTCGTTTCTGGCAGGAAGCGCGGGCAGACTCCGCCGCGGAGAAGCTCAAGGCCATGATTCACGTGACCGCCACGGTGGTTCGGGACGGCGCGGCGAAAGAGATCCCACTGCGGGATCTGGTACCGGGCGACATCATCAAGCTGGCCGCGGGCGACATGATTCCGGGCGACGTACGGCTGCTGTCCTCGAAAGACGTTTTCGTGACCCAAGGCAGTCTCACCGGTGAATCGCTGCCGGTGGAGAAATTCCACGACCCAGAAACAAAAGGGGAGGCGTCCCCGACTGAGCTCAAGAACATATGCTTCATGGGAACGAGCGTCGAGAGTGGTACGGCGACGGCGGTCGTCGTCGCGACGGGGGCACAGACCTACTTGGGAAGTATGGCCCACTCCATCACTGGGGAACGAGCGCTGACGAGCTTCGACCAGGGTCTCAACCGCTTCACTTGGCTCATGATGAAGTTCATGGTCGTCATGGTGCCGTTGGTCTTCTTCATCAACGGCTTCACCAAGCACGATTGGAAAGGAGCCTTCTTTTTCGCACTGGCAGTGGCGGTAGGCCTCACTCCAGAAATGCTGCCGATGATCGTCTCGGTGTGCCTGTCCAATGGTGCGCTTGCCATGAGCCGCAAGAAGGTGATCGTCAAGCGGCTGAATTCAATCCAGAATTTTGGCGGGATGGATGTGCTCTGCACCGACAAGACCGGTACGCTCACGGAAGACCGCGTGGTCCTGATGCGCCACTGCAACGTTGCGGGGCGTGAAACCGAAGATGTGCTCATGCAGGGATATCTGATCAGCTACTTCCAGACCGGTCTCAAGAACCTGCTCGATCGGGCGATTCTGGATAGTACCGATTTCCACGGGAAGGCGATGGTTGAGAAGTATAAGAAGCTGGATGAGCTGCCCTTCGACTTCACTCGACGCATGATGTCGGTCATGGTGGCGGACCCGGAGGGTAAGGCGATTCTGCTGACCAAGGGGGCTCCGGAGGATGTCTTTCACCGCTGCTCGCAGTTTGAACTCGATGGCAAGTTGTCTCCGATGGAACCCGATCGGATGGTCGGGCTGAAAGCGGAATACGACAGCCTCAGCAACGACGGCTTCCGCGTGCTGGCGGTGGCAACCAAAGATCTCTCTGGGAAACAGGTTTGCGCGAAGGAAGACGAGCGCGAACTGGTGCTCCGAGGATACGTTGCGTTCCTGGACCCGCCGAAAGATACTGCCGCCCGTGCCATCGCAGCCCTGGCCAAGCATGGCGTGGCTGTAAAAATCCTTACCGGAGATAACCACCTGATCAGCCGCAAGGTATGCAAGGACGTCGGCCTCGCGGCCGACCCCATGCTGCTGGGCGGCGACGTGGAGAAAATGTCTGACGCTGAACTAGCGGAGGCCGCGGAGAAGGCAACACTGTTCGCACGCCTCTCTCCCGCGGATAAGGAGCGGGTCATCCGTGTGCTCCGTTCTAAGGGGCACGTGGTTGGATTCATGGGTGACGGAATCAACGACGCTCCCGCCTTGCGAGCGGCAGACGTCGGTATCTCGGTGGACACGGCCACTGATATCGCCAAGGAGTCGGCTGACCTGATCTTGCTGGAGAAGGACTTGATGGTGCTGGAAGGAGGCGTCATTGAAGGCCGAAAGGTCTTCGCGAACATCGTCAAATATATTCGGATGGGAGCGAGTTCCAATTTTGGAAACATGTTCAGCGTGCTGGGGGCGAGTGTTTTTCTTCGCTTCCTTCCGATGGCCCCGATTCAGGTGTTGACCAACAATCTTCTGTATGACTTCTCGCAGGTGCCGATTCCAGCGGACGCCGTGGACGAGGAGCAAGTAGCTCGACCGCGGCCCTGGGACATCGGAGAGATCCGGCGGTTCATTCTCTATATCGGTCCCATTAGCTCGATTTTCGACTATACGACTTTCTTCGTCATGCTCTGGATCTTCCGCTGCTGGGATCCATCCCGAGCGTCGCTATTTCAGACCGGATGGTTCGTCGAGTCGTTGATGACACAGACACTCATCATCCACGTCATTCGTACAAATAAAATTCCCTTCCTGCAGAGCCGTGCGAGTTGGGCGCTGACGGCCACAACAGGCGCAATCATGGCTCTGGGCGTGTGGCTGCCGTATTCCCCTTTGGCCTCTGCGTTGGGCTTCACGCACCTGCCGCGGTTGTACTGGCCAATTCTTATGTTCACGCTGTTCAGCTACATGGGCCTGACGCAGATCGTGAAGATGTGGTTGCTGCGAAAGCAATGGATCTGAACTGGCACGTTAACTGAAAGATTTATGAAAGACCGCTCGAAGAGCCCATAGAAATTCTTCAGGCTGCAGCTTTCACGGTTGAATCGGAATGGCGGGAGCTACGGGGCTCGAACCCACGGCCTCCTGCGTGACAGGCAGGCGCTCTATTCTGGTTGGAGGCAATCACTCGCATGTGCGGTTGAACCGGAGCATTGTTGCGCTGCATTGACTTCCCCTTCCCCGCATCCCCCTTTTGTTTGGCTCGTAGCTCTTTTTGTTCTGTTCCTCTTGCGGTCCATACTGCGTAATGAGGTGGCGGCGGCGATTGTATGGGTCCTTCTGTTAACGGCTTCAGCCGCAGGTGAACAATCTGTTCCTGCTGTGCTGGCGAGCGTCCTGATCTTCTGGAGTCTGGCCGTATTTGTGATGATTCGATTCGGTCTGCTTGCTCTTGTAGCCAATTTCGCCGTCTACCATATCCTAGAGAACTTCCCCTGACGATACAGGGCTTGGCATGGTATTCGGGCATCAGCCTAGCTGGGATTCTGCTGATAGCTGCGCTGGCGCTCTACGGCTTCTATACCTCACTGGGAAGCCGGCCGATTTTGGGAGGTGTCGTGCTTGAGGAGTGAATTCTTCGCAGTCTAGCCCTATGCCGTTTTGGATTTAGGGCGCTGCTGGACTTGTTCCAGCTTTTCGAGCGCGGCGATCTTATGTTTGGTGGCCCGGATGAGGTCATTAAATCGGGTGGCGAGTTCCCGATTTCCGGAACGTAAGTGGCCAGCAGCTATCAATTCAAATTGTTCGAGCTGATTGCGTTCTTCGGCAAGGTTCCACGCGGTCATGGGGGACTTCCTTGAAATATTTTGGTTGAGTGTATCGCCATCATGCTCGCCGCAGAGCCACTTCACAATCGCACGAACGGTGAAATCCTATCGCACGGAAGTGTTAGGGTGTGAGCCGCCTTGCAGACAAAGTCTAGAAATTGACTTGCCCCACCTCCAGTCCTAAGATTTCAGCCGCAGGTTGAAAGCGAGAATGAACATGGAAAAACATCTATGTAAGGTAGCCTATTGGATCGGCATCATTTGCACAGTCCTTGCGCTACTCACCCGGGGACTCGCAATGCTAGGTATTTGGACAGCTACTCTGGCTGGGGCAGCTGGTTCTACGGGGAGAATCCCGCTTTCCTACAGGAGCTTTCTCGACGGGGCCGTGCTGTTCTTCCTGATGGCTATTGCCAGTTCTGTCGCCCTGTGGGCTGAAGCGCAAAAGTCGTAGAAGAGGCCGACTATTGGTCGTTCGAGAAAGCAGCATGCAGGAAGTTTCTGCGCATTGGAGAGTACGTTTCCCGGTTGTAGCTAGGGGTGGCTACCCCCTACCTAGGTAGGTCCGGAGGAACAGGCCGGAATGGATTATCAGTTATCCACAGCGGAAGAAGAAGTTCGGAAAAGGAGGGGAGCCTCAGCCCTTGCAATCAAGAAGGGGCAGACCGTGAAAAGGCCTCCGGACTGCGGGAAATAGTCACTGTCCGGTGTGATGGCTTGCGGCGAGGAGTTCATGATCGCGCATCGGCCCGCGCTTGCTGACAAAGAGAAGGCCGACAGACAGCAAACTGGCTCGAAGAATTCCGGACCCTACCTAGGTAGGGGGGAGCCACCCCTAGGTACAGACCGGGCGCATTTTCCACAAAAGCAATTTGCTGGAAGGTCGGGTGATAATCGCATCCTTTCTTATAGCGAATCCATTCAGACACGATATTGCTGCATGCTGTGGGCCAGCCGTCAAAGAACGCTAGCTCAGATACTGCCCCATTGACAGTGCATTCGCCCGGTGAGAAACTCGGCAGGCTGGCCGCGAAACTGGTTCGCCCGCGCTCGCCTGCCAACGCCTACCCAGTATCTGCGGCCGCAGAATCGCAGCACTCCGAGTATGAGCAATTCTCTAACCGTTGATCGGGCGTTCCTCCAGACGCTGTTGGCGTGCGCATTTGCGCTGCAGCAAAGTCAGGCGGATAGTCCGTCGCTATCTGCCACTGGGGAAGGCGAGCGATTGACCACGAGCGGAGGGCTCGACGGGGACGTAGAGCATCTAATTGTCGACGATAAGCAAAACGTGACCAACAATAATGGAGCCGTTACCGGATTGAAGGGTGGTGGCTTTCAGGTTCCCTTGCCGAGGCTAGAAGAAGACGATCGAAGTTCCGGGGCTTTCCTGTCGTATTTGGCGAGCACGCTATACGCGAACGGCGGAGCAGCATCGGCAGACGCGGCGCTCGACCTTGTACTCAGCGATATTGCCGAGCAAGCGCGCCAGTCGACAAACGCGAGCGCGGCGGCAATCGCCCTGAGGCGCGGAGAGGAAATGGTCTGCCGTGCCAGAACCGGAAAGAGTGCTCCGGAGCTAGGTGCTCCTTTCGAACTGCCGGGCGACTGCATCCAGCCCAGCGAAGCGCTGCGTTGCGACGACACTGAGGCCGACTCTCGTGCCGATGCCGTCGTGTGCCGGCGTCATGAGATTCGCTCGTTCCTCATCTTCCCCCTCCTCAAGCAGGGCGAGTTAGTTGGACTTTTTGAGATTTTCTCCTCACGCCCAGGAGCCTTCGGAGACCGTGATGTTCAAATTCTGCAGGGCCTTTCGCGGCAAGTACTGATCGATCTTAACTGCGCGACTGAGATCCCAAGTTGCCCGCCAGAGAATGAGCCGCAAACCGCCGCCGATAATATGAATGCGTGTTTTGAGTCATTCCGGGTGAGGCCACCCGAAGTAAAGACTGCCCAATTCCGGCTTCCTGATCCGTGGAAGCGGTTGCCGGTTATTGTCGTGATTGCTTTTGCCTTGCTGCTGGGGTGGATGCTCGGCCGGATCACGTGGCCGGGGATTATGGGTAAGAAAAGACCGGCGGTTGCTGGCTCTGTCTCGCAGGCAGTGGGAGCACGTCCGGCGCTAGGGGTCACCGCAAGGCCGGATCCCATCGCTCAACCCGAGGAGAATAGGCATGCCCCCCCAAGCCGCCCTCCAGCTCCAGTCCCCCCGAAGGCCATAAGCCCCGAAGCGCCCTCCGACAGTTTGGTAGTTTATGAAAACGGAAAAGTCATCTTCCAGCTGAAACCGTTGGAAACTGTGGGTCCCTCCAGCCCGGAATCCGGTGAGACCATTTCGCATCAAGTTGAGGCCCTTAACGAGCCATCCGCGACTCAGGGAAAAGCCGAAGCGCGACTACTCCAGGGCGTTGAACCGGAATATCCAGAGGCGGCAAGACACCAGCACATTCAAGGTCTGGTCATCTTGGAAGTAAGCGTGGGTAAAGATGGTGGGGTGCAGGAGCTTACCGTGCTTAGCGGAAACTCAATGCTGGCAATCGCCGCATCCGATGCGGTTCGCAAGTGGCGCTTCAGACCGCTTCTGCAAAACGGCCGCGCGGTACAGTTTCTAACCCGAATCAAAGTTGATTTCGTGCTGCCTTGACAGTCTGGTGTGTCGCTCATGGTCAGCGGCGCTGCTGCCGGCACTCCCAATAAGATTTAAGATACGTGACATCGGCGCATCCGCTAGAACTACCGCTGTGCGACCTGCGCGCTGCCAGTAGGTGGAGGCTGCCGTTCAGTGGGAGGAGAGGTGGTTGAACTCTGGAAAGCGGAAGACCATCGAATTGCAGTCCGCGGTACTCTCGCTGAAATTGTCGAGATCTTGAACGAGACCGCCGATGCAACCAGCGCAAGACTAAGGCCGAGGCGGGCGATGCGGCCAGTGAGGAAACGCTGGCGATGATGAAAGACAGAAACATACTATCCGACGCTACCACTTAGGCCGTTTCGCAACGTGCGTTTTGCAGAGCATACTCGCCAGCACCACAGCGGCGGGCTGTAACTGGATGACGTATAAAAGAGCTAGATTACTTTTCTCGGGTACGGCACCGACCCAATGTCAGCCTTAGCAATAAAGAAAGGTCAGATCCGCGAGAAAGCCGGTGGCCTACGAGAAATGGGCACGGTGCGGTGTGATGCTTGCGGCGAGGAGTTCGTCATCGCGCATCCTCCTTCGCTTGCCAATGGAGGAACGGCCGAGAGACAAGCAAAGTGGCTCGAAAAAGTCCTTGCCGAAGAACACGAGCGCGATAAGAAGCATGACGACCGGATCGAGTTGCCCGAGTAGTCAGATTAGCGCCGAGCTTCTGCGGAAACGGATCGTTCGTTATCGAACAGTCCCAAGCGAGCGTGTGTAGCCTCCTACAACTTTTGTTGATTGGCCAGAAACGCTCTACTGGGAAGTGCCAAACATGTCTTCCAAGGCGCGTACAAAAGTCAACTCGCTATGGAGAATTCCTCGGTTTGTGATCGCATTGCATTCGCGTAATGCCCTCCTTGAAACCGGACTGCTCATGTGCGCTTCAGAGAAAAACTGGGATAGTGACGGCCTTCGCTGTCGGGCAGTACATTATCTGCAGTCCGGTTTATGGACGAAATATTGCGGAATACAGGCATGTTTCTCGTATTTCGGGGGAGAGAGCGGCGGGATTTCTCTGCAGTTAAGACTTGCTGGCGGAGCGCGCAGTCTCGCGCTAACCCTTCTCCGCCCTAAATTCCCTGCTAACAGGGAAAAATACAGGGAATTTGCGAAATTTTGCTCTCAAAATTGCACCCTTCTTTCTCTAACCCGCACATTTTGCTGGAGAAAGCAGCGCGTTTGTCTGAAATCGTAACAGGGAGTTAACAGGGCCGTATCAGGGAATGAATTTCCCTGCTGCGACTTGGAACAGGGAATTTACTTAGACTTGTTGCGATGACGGTTGCTGGCAGCCAAACTACTTGCGCTGCTCCGTCCGGTTCAGCGGGATGTGCTTATACAGGGCCTCGAACTTTAGGGTGATCGGCTGACGTCCTTTCAGTTGCCTCGACAGTATCTGGCTCGCCGTACTGGTTTATGGCTTGTCTATCGCCCATTGACCGGCCCGTCCGGCTCCAGAACAGTGGTTGCCCTCGGATACACGGAGAAATAGTGCGAGGATTTATGTAGACGAACAGGAGTGTAGGCGGCGCGAGGGTACCGATGATTTAAAGAATATTTACCGCGCGAGCTGCCAACAGAGCCACCGTGGTCAGGGAAATGAGCGCTTGAACCATCATGAGTAGTTTGGCCCACGTTGACAAGACAGGGCAGTCCGTAGGTGAAAACGCGGTACTCGTATTGAAAGCCAGAAAAAGGTAATCCACAAAACCCGGACTCCAGCATTGTTCTCCCATGTCGCGCTTGGCTTGCTGATCGAGAGTCATCTGAGGAAAAAGGAATGCGCCGTCAGTATGCACGCCACGCAATTCACGTTCGCGGGGGCCACCCGCATCCAGTCGCCAATACCACGAGGCGAAGACCAGGATGTTCGTAATCCATAATGCGGCTGCGGAACGTAACAGATCCTTAGGCGACTGTCGATGCGCTGGTAAAGCCGCGACCAGCAGTCCAAGCGACCAGATCATGTCGACAGTCACGATGGAGCTCAGCAGATAGCCCAAAAACTTATTGAGGTTATCTTTACCGCGCTGGCGCGCCCACGCTGTGGGAATCAGAAGCACTGCGACAACAACGATGATTAGCCAGTCTGGGCCCGCTGACAGGGATTCGGGCAGAGAAAAGCGCAATCCGCCCACAGCAAGCAGGGCAAGCATTGCGGGCCATCGTGGCTCTAAATGTTTAGAAGTATTTGGCATCGTACTCCATAGTGCGACGCCGATCTGAAAACAGCAATTCAGCGGCGTTCTTCAAGAGATTGTCGCATGATGGGCTGCTTCTCCGGGTCGTCGGATCGCCTCTAAGCTCGTCCATTAAATGCGCGAAGGAAAGTCCACCAGTCGATCACCACCATACGATAGTGTGGCTGAAAGTGGTCGCCTGCGCGCACTTGCAGCGGGCTCGAAATCGGCTCGAGTTGACTGCTTCGGCAACGACGCGCATCTCTGGCGAAGATGGGTCGGTGAGTGCTACTGTCAGATCACTCCCGTCGAGCCATTTGTGGGTGGTCTTGATCACTTTTGTAAGATCGGCTGCTTTCATCACTTGGACCCGATTGCTTTTGCTGGTCACGATGGCAACATCGCGGGCAGCGGCGTTCTCGCCGCTCACGCCATCCGTGTGCTCCACAATACGCCTAACAGCAGAGCAAGTCCCGCCGTGCTGGCCGGCAAAATCAGAGCCCAGAGTCCGAAATGCAGCTCAAGAATTGCGCCCGCCGTGCAGCCCGCCGCGAATCCCGCTACGGCAGGAAGCGTTATACGGGCACGGCGCCGCGCCCTGGCCAGTTCATCGGGCTGGGCTTTATCACGAATAAGGGTCGCGAGATCAACCGTCAGTTGCACGGTGTTAGTGGTGAGCACTGCAGTCGAAGGAAACCCTGGTAGATCGAGTTTGACCATCGCGCTCTGGGTTGCCATAGCCGCAACCCCCAACATTCCGCAGCTTATCGCAATCACGCTTTCCGGATTTGTCAATGGACCGAAGGCAACGCCCAGCACCAGGAATCCCGCCATCAGGACCCAGTGAAGAATCAGTAGTCCCCGCAGGGCTGCTCGAGTCTCCTTCCCGCCGAAAAAGCCGGTCACAAGCGCCAAGACAATCACGAATACAGGCACCGACAGCAAGGGCCCGATCTGGCTGAACCCGCCGGTCACATAATGCGCTGCCAGCACTACTAGATTACCCGTGATGTGGGCAACGAACAGCCCTCCAAGTCCAAGAAAGGCGATGATGTCGGACGCACCGGCGGTGGCACTCAACGCTGCAGCCAGCAACCAGGCGAACGTCGGGTGCGGTTCCGGAGCAAAATCCGCGCTGGCGTGCCCGATCTGAATCTGTGTTCCTGCTTTCGTAATAGCACCCCCTGCGACGGACCTGCGTCGGATATAGGGTGAACTGTGTCTTCACGTTTTTGATTGCTGCGAAAACCCGCCGGCTCCGGAACACGGCATGAGCCAAAATTCGCGTCATGCCGTGTTCCGGGCGGACGTCTGTTTACGCTGCTTTGGTCGCCAGCGCGGGTTCTTTCTCATACACCGGCTTGTACACATGGTTACGAATGAACGCGACCATATCAGGCGGACGCTCAACACGAGCAAGCCCGGAATCGAAGACCAGCTTCGCGACGCGAGCTGCCGTCTGAATCTCAGTTTCCAGGATGTTCGACTGCAGCGGATACAGAAGCCCCTGCTTCAGCAAATCGGACGGAACCTGATCCGCTACCGCCTGTCCTGCTTCTATAAACATCTCGTCTGTGACACGCTTCGCCTGCGTGGCCAAGATTGCCATGCCGACCGCCGGGAATATGTAGAAGTTGTTCGCCTGTCCCGGCAGAAATGTCTGTCCGTTGTAGTGCACCGGTTCGAACTGCACTCCTGCCGCATAGATCGCTTTGCCCTTCGACCAGGTGTAGGCTTGTTCAGCCGTGCACTCGGCATGTTCTGTGGGGTTTGAGAGCGCGAGGATTACAGGGCGTTCATTGTTCCTCGCCATAGTTTCAACAACCTTCTGGTTGAAGGCGCCCCCGATTGTGCTCACACCGATGATCGTGGTCGGCTTGATGCTCTCGATAGCCGCGACGAAATCCCGCGTGGTCCCGTGCTTATGTGCGTACGGCTTTTGGAAATCGACAAGGTCTTTACGGGTCGACTCCAGAAGGCCGTTGACATCGAACATATAGACCTGTGACTGCGCTTCCTTGAGCGCCATGCCTTGTCCAACCAGCGCTGAGCACAGCAAGTCGGCGAGGCCAATGCCGGCCGATCCCGCACCGAGGAACAGATACTTTTCGTCCTTCAGCTTGGTGCCTTTCAGTTTGCACGCGTTGATCATTCCCGCAAGAGTGATTCCCGCCGTGCCCTGCACGTCGTCGTTGTAGACGCAGTACTTGTCACGATAGCGTTGAAGCAAATGAACCGCATCCACGCCGGTCCAATCCTCGAAGTGAACGCAGCATTTCGGGAACAGTTCCTGCACGGCTTGCATGAACTCGTCGACGAACGAATAGAGATCTTCCGTTCGCGGACGAGTCTTGCGCATGCCCAGGTACAAGGGATCGTGAAGGTACTGTTCGTTGTTGGTGCCGGCATCGAGATACATCGGTAGAAGGTACTGCGGCGGCACACCAGCGCAGGCCGTGTACAACTGCAGCTTACCGATCGGAATGCCCATGCCATTGGCGCCCAGATCCCCCAGGCCGAGAATGCGGCCGCTATCAGTGACACAGATGAAGCGGACGTCCTTCTGAGGCCAGTTCTGCAGAACTTGCTTCACCTTGCCGCGGCGGCCCATAGACAGATACATGCCGCGCGCTTGACGGTAGATGTGTCCAAACTTCAGGCATGCTTCTCCGATGGTCGGGTCATAAACGATGGGCAGAAAACGCGCCGGATCGGACATGACGGTGCGGTAAAACAGCGTTTCGTTGTGGTCTAGCAGATTGATAAGATAGATGTACCGTTCAAGATCAGTTGGTTTCTGCGCCAGCTGCAACATCACCCGTTGTAGCTGCAGATCTTCAGTTTCTGTGACGTCCGGAACAAGGCCGACAAGTCCGAGTGCTTCCTTTTCGGATTCGGTAAATGCAGTGGATCTATTCAGTGATGGGTCTTGCAGCAGTTCGATTCCGCGCTTTGCTACTGTCATAAGCTATTCTCCTTGTGTGTTCTCCTAAGTGAATGTTCTATTTAGCCACCCTTGAAAATCTCCTTACACGGGCCAATGATGCGTAAGCCAGAGGATGATCGGGACTGTAATTGCTAAAGAAAGTGTCGAAAACAAGAGCATGGATGCCGTTTCAGATTCAGAGGACTTGTAGCGCGCGGCGAAGAGCACAACAACGGTGGCCAAGGGAAAGCTGCAACATATCAACGCCTCACGCGAGAATGGACTGTCAACATGCAGCAAACGCAGGAGAGCGAGCAGCACTAAATTCTGTACGGTGAGACGGCCGAGGGTGCCGAGAAATACAGCACGGGAAAACTGAAACGCGTGAGCGGCCAGCACCAGGCCTACAGCAAAGACAGCAACACCGGAAGTCGTCGAGCCTATCAACTGAAAGCATGCGGCGATCACTCGCGGCAGGGGTACTTTGGCGATGACGATAGCAATTCCGACAATTGGCGCCCAGAGGAGTGGTGATTTCAAACCTGATGCCAACCCGGTCAGGACAGGACTCGACGTCGAACCGTCCATGGCGCCTCCCCGATGCTTGGCCGCGTCGACCTCTAATAGAACGACGGTTGCAGGCACAACCAGATTAATAGATAAGGCGACCAGTCCCACGGCTCCTGCGGCAGTAGGACCCAGGATCGGCTGGAGAACGGCTAAGCCAAAGACTGGGGTAGCGGATGTCGACAGCATAAGGGCGTAGAGGATCGCCGGTGTTCCACGCACGCTTCGTATGATTCCCAATGCGGCCCAAGCAACGAAAAAAAGACCGACATGAGCCAGAATCAGCGCCAGAACAAGACGGCCTTGCTGCAGAAGCAAATCCCTGGGTATATCGGTCATGCCGACAAATAGAGACGCGGGCAATGCGAATGAAACCGCAAGCTTGCTCAACCCAGCAGCTTGGTCGGCATTGAATGCATTGCGTTTGCCAGCGCCATAGCCCAGCGCAAGGACAAAAAATACCGGAAGCAAGGCGGCTACAAGTCCGCTGAGATTCATACGAACATTCCTTTCCTGAACCTCCTAGAACTCCACTCCCGCGCGTCATACTTGCTCTGGATAACTCCGGATATCAGTTGTCGGATCGCGACCACGTTGTTAAAAGGGGAGCCGGCCTCAACTATTTCAGTCGGCTCCAGCCTGGGGAATGTCGATGTTTATGAATGACCCCTGCCCTAGGCAGCGACGGGCACCGCCACGTACGGTCGGACCATTTTCTTAGGATCGACAACGCTATCGAATTCAGCTTCCGTCACGAAGCCGAGCTTCAGCGCTGCCGCCTTGAGCGTGAGGTCGTTGTCATTCGCATAATGGGCAATCTTCGAAGCCTTGTCATAACCGATCACTGGCGAAAGCGCCGTAACCAGCATGAGCGACTCTTCGACGTATTGATTGATCTTCTTCCGATTGGGCTTGGTTCCTTCCACCAGGAATTTCCGGAAGTTTGTGCATGAATCGGTCATGATGGTGATGGAGTGGGTCACATTGAAGATGATCAGGGGCTTGTAAACGTTCATTTCGAGGTAACCGCCGGCGCCCCCAAATCCGACTGCTGTGTCGTTCGCCATCACCTGGACAGCGACCATCGCGAGGGCTTCGGCCTGAGTCGGGTTTACCTTCCCGGGCATGATCGAGGAACCCGGTTCGTTCTCCGGAATCTTCAGCTCGGCAAAACCTGCTCGTGGGCCGCAAGACATGAGGCGAATGTCATTCGCTATCTTGTAGAGCGACACGGCTAGCGTGCGCAGTGTGCCGGAAAGCTGGACTTGAGCGTCGTGAGCGCCCTGCACCGCGAATTTGTTGGGCGCAGTGACAAATGGCAGGCTTGTGAGCTTAGCGATCTCGGCTGCAACGGCTTCGGCGAAGCCGGGGGCTGAATTGATGCCGGTACCAACCGCGGTGCCGCCCAGCGCGAGACGATAGACACCCTTCAGCGCATCTTCGATCCGATCGAGATCGTCCGCGAGCACGCCTTCGTAGCCGGACCACTCTTGCCCAAGAGTGAGCGGCGTCGCGTCTTGCATATGCGTGCGGCCGATCTTGACGATGTCGTCCCACTCCTCCGCCTTTGCGGCGATCGCATCACGCAGCTGCTTCACCGCTGGGACCAGCCGCTGCTTCACGTTGACCGCCGCGGCGATATTCATAGCTGACGGGAAGGAGTCGTTCGACGACTGAGCCATATTTACATGATCGTTTGGGTGCACTGGGGTCTTGCTTCCCAGCGGCGTGCCGGCGATCTGGCTGCAGCGGTTGGAAATCACCTCGTTCACGTTCATGTTGAATTGCGTACCACTGCCGGTCATCCAAACGTGCAGCGGGAACATGTCCTGGTGCTGGCCGGCGAGGATTTCATCGCAGACTTGCACAATCAGATCGCGGCGCTTCTGATCGAGGCGCTTGCCGGCAAAGTTTGCATTGGCTGCGCCCTTCTTCAGAATCGCGTAGGCAGTGATCATTTCGCGGGGAATTAGATCCTGGCCAATGCTGAAGTGTTCGAGCGAGCGCTGGGTTTGTGCGCCCCAGAGCTTATCGGCGGGAACATCTACCTCGCCGAGACTGTCGGTTTCTTTGCGAATCTCTGTCATCTTGTTTTCCTTTCGACCGGCAGTTAGCCGGAACGTGCGATTTGGAACTTCCGATTTAGATATCCCATCGTTTTGCCGAAAGGCCATCCATGTCTTGCCCACCGGCGATCTCTATCCCGCGTCGTTTGTCCTAAAATTCAATCTTTGTTCTGAATCCAAAAGCAAGTGCGTGACCCGTTCTTGCGCCCGCGTTGGCGTAATACTGAACCACTGGCTGCAGAAGAAGCATTGGCAATGGGTCCAGAAGCGTATTGAATTCAATGGCGTGCTCCGGCTTCCACTGTGGTGCGCCCTGCGGCACGAATTGTTGACTTAAACGGTTCTGTACGTAACCCAAGGACATCGTGTTGTGAATCTGTAGTGGGAGCGGTTCGTTGAAGCGCAGCCCTGCGGTCAGCATCGTATTGTTGCGGTTGATGTTTGCCGGGCTCCAGTCGTACGAAAGGGTTCCGTCCAACCCTTTTGCTCCGCTCGGGTCCAGACGCCAGAGCGCTTGGTTCGCCATCCAGTACAAAAGGTAGTTACCCGACTGGACTACCCCTGACGCCGTTGTAAATTTGCTGGGGTTGTAAGAAGCGCCAAACTGATAGAGCCCGGAGTATCCTTTGCGACTCTCGACGCTGTCGAAGGCGCGTACTCCCGTCGCCGTCTTGCCCGGAGTGTATCCAATCTCAGAGATGCTCACGGGTACTCCACGAAATTGTGGAACGAATCCAGTGGGATTATGAGAAAAGGGCTCGCGGTCCTCAGCCTCGACCATCGACTTCAGGTATAGGTTGTGGATGGGGACAGCGCGCACTTCGAATGCAGGCGTAGAAGGAGGGTCGAAAGACTCGTAGTCTGTGAAGAGATTCCCCAACGCGTACCCCATCGGCTCGAATATGAAGGATGCTGCGTAGTGCTGCGCCCCGTAGAAGTCCTGACCTGCGAATTGCCCAACCCTCGCCGTTAGACGTTCGTTCAGCCATCGCTTCTCGACCCACCATGAATCGAGCCGGCACGTATTCATGCTGGACATGCCGCTCGGACTGGTCAGGAGCCCTAAGTACGCTCCGAGATTGCCTCCGCCCTGCCACAAGGCCGTCGCATGGAAATACAGCCCAGGCTGTTCCACCAGCGCGCCGAAATCGATATCAACCGTGCCTCGAAAGCGATTCCAACTTGCAAAACGCGCTTCTTGGTCGCTCTTGAGATTCGAAAGTGAATCGCTGACATACTGGAGATCGAAATGGACACCACGTTTCTCCAACCGTGTCCTTACGCCGCCCCGCTCGCCAAAGAGGTGGCCGTGGGGACCCTGACCGGTCTCATGGCTGTCCGGGCCGCTGAGAGTCTCCTCTGGTTGTTGGCTTTGCAAATGCACCGGCACTACCAGCGCGCTGAAGCCAGCGCAAACCAGAATAGAAATTTGAAGCTTTCGTGCGTACATAGCCGAACCATCAGTTCAATGAGCCCTTAAATGCTGTCGGCACTTATGAGTTGCCCTCCGTAGGTTTTGATTTGGTCATTTTCCGCCTTTCCACCCAAGCCGACAATCTTCAGTCGTTCTTTTCCCTTGTCAGCTCCTCCTGTTCGTTGCTATGTCGCAACTCTCTTGCGAACTTTGTCTTTCGAGAGCCAACTCTTCGCGGCACGAACGTCGTCTGGATCGTGCATTCTTGACTGACTGCACGCAGATCTCCCAGGTAGCCCTGGTGTTCTTCACAAGCTCTTCCAGTGTTTAGCGACAGCAGCTACAGAAAATGGCCTTCCATCGTGTCGGCAGGCGGACAGTTGCGTCGGCATTTTAACGTGCTAAGACTGCTGGTCGAAGTCGGATGGCGATCCGGGGTTGCAAGCCGCTTATGCTCGACCGCCTCGACCCGGCGCCCGTGCGAGCTTTCGGGAGCCCTGCTTCGCGGGGTGTTTAGATTACGCCGAACGAAACGGTGGTGTAGCGTTCAATTTAGGAGAAGCGTCGAATACCGTTGCCCAGCGCTCACAAAAGTCAACTCAGTATGGCGGAATCTCCGGCTTTTGATCGCATTGTATTCGCCCAGTGCCCTCCTTACAAACCGGACTGCGCATGTGCCCTCCAGAGAAAGGCGGCCGATCGACGCCGTTCGATCCCGAGCAGTCCATTCTCTCCGGTCCGGTTTGTGGACGAAATATTGCGAAATACGGGCATGTTTCGCGTATTTCGGGGTAAGGGGTAGCGACACTTCTCTGCAGTTAAGACTTGCTGGCGGAGCAAGTAGGATTCGAACCTTCATTACCCTTTCGAATTCACTAAATCCCGACGTTAGCGCAACTTGCAGCCAACAAAGAAGTTAACCAGAGAATTAACCCTCATTAGTCGCTGCAAATTCCCAAGAAACAGTCCATCTTTAAGTCCGTCCCTTACGGCGAACGGCATACGATAGTGCGGTTGAAAGTGGTCAGGAAACTCGACGCACGGTTTTCCGAAACCAGTTCGCGATGACTACTTGCTTGGGCGCCCAGTCTATCCTCTCGAGATCTCTCCGCCGAGTTTGGTCACAAAAAGGCAAATAAATCGAGATTCTGAGAGATTCTTGCCCGTGCTTTTCGAACTACTTTCATCACTTGGCAGCGGAAATGAGATTCCAATCTGTGCGATCTTTTCCGAATTTCCGTTGCGGTCAATCGCGATTACTTCCCATATGCCGACTTCTGGCCCGCGTCGTTAGGGATCTGTCGTCGCGCGTAACTTTCGGATTCTAGGTTCTTATTTCCTCTTGTCTATGTGGTCTGTGGCACAGTTCTGCAATTGCAGCATCTGCGAGCGCAGGCAGGACAGCCGCAACCGCTGGCGACAACTCTGTGCCCCACTCCGTGCTAGCTGGTTGCACGCCCAACAGCAGTACCTCGGGAGTTCGATACGCCAGAACACGGAGCGCTACCAGCAGATCCGCGACGCCCAGTTGGTGCACGCTTCCCTTGCCGGGCAAGGTTTGCAGTTCTTGGTTCGACATCCGAACCAGTGTTCCAGGAGGCTGCCCCACGTCCACCGCATCCAGCACCAGCAAGTAGGAACAATCCCAGATGTAGGTGAGCAATTCCAGGCCCAGAGTACCGCCCTCAATCAGCGAGACATCCCCGGGCACTCGCGGATCGTTCCTGAGTTTTTCGATGGCCTGCGGGCCGACCCCATCGTCAGAGTGCAGAGTGTTGCCCAGACCGAGCACAATGCAGGTTGCGGGCATTCAGTCCGCCTCACTCAGAACTGCATCTTCTTCTTCTTGCAGTTCGGCCTTCGGAACAAACTTGTAGCCGGTGAATATGCTCTCGATCAGTCCGTTCCGTTCTTCCCAGGACACGAGCACGGCGCTGTAAACGTGGTGAATCACAAAGG
>DAIUEW010000069.1:0-21740 GCA_036844925.1 Candidatus Sulfotelmatobacter sp. | reverse complement strand
TGGAGAACGTATTTTTGAGAGTTGGCCCGCCAGGGTCAATGAGTGAAATCGCGATATTTCAACAGTGATCTCTCAAAGCCGCAAATAACGACTGTGTGTGGGCGCTGCCGACTTTGGCAGCTTATTGAATTGAACTGGCCACATTCGAAAATACGTTGTTCGCGTTGCTTCCCACCAAGCGGATCGTACCAACTACAAGTACCAGAATGACCGCCAGCATCACTGCGTACTCGGCTATGTCTTGGCCCTCATCGCGCCGCCACAGCTTGCGAAGAAAATGACTCATGGTCGCACCTCTGTCTCACTGCCATTCTACGCCCATTCCCGCAAATCGAAGTTTCCGCTGCGTCCGCGATTCGCTGTCAGGAGGAGTGACGCAATCAGGCGATAGGCTTACAACCCCTCAATGAGCGCAATCGGGATTTTTCACCAACTGACTTCCAAACCCGTCATGCAAGGCCTTTCGCTCAAATGACTTGGCCTGTCTTCCGGCAGAGAAAAGTACGGATAATGTGTAAATAGCTTGAACTCGACCTTACGGGCAGCGTTAGCAAGGCTCCATTTGTCGGACACAGAGTGGAATCCGATTGGGGATTTCGAGCAGAATCGGGATTCTTCGCCTGCAATTGCCCAACTACGGTCCGCAGGCGAGCATCGAAATTTCGAGCAGGGTCAAGGTGCGGCGGCGAGTTGATCTGCGGGTACGTTAGCGGGGTGCGGGCGCCCGGCCTTATGGTTGGCAATGGCGCAGACAGTTCGAGCAGCATCGGCGGGTGACGCCTCGAAGGTGGAGTCATCGACGGACCACCTCCATCCGTCAAGCAACACCATGCCAGCGATGTAGGTTGCACCATCGGGTGGCTCGGAGCCGCGGGACAATGTGGGGCCCCGGCATTCGGCCGCGGTGACGAAGGTCCGGTCGAAGTCCAACTGATCGAATGCGGCACCGATTATGTTAAGTACTACGAGATGCGATCTAGGCGCGAAAACGCTTTTCAGTGTGTCAAGCGCTTGATTCTCGCGGAATACAACACCGCCGATCATGAAACCGAATAGGGCAGCAATTGCAATGGTGAAGCGCGCTACTGCTCTTGAACTCTTCTGAGACATGGACTTTGGTATCGATTCCGTCATCCTAGAGTCTGGCATTCACCGAACCCCCATTTTTGCAGCTCATAGAGGCAAGCGAACCAACACCGTTCCGGGAATCACCTACATGCTTGCAGGTGCTACTCAGCGCAGCGATTCCGATCCATACGACAAAACCAGTCCCCAATCACCGTTGATGAATCACAGCCGGAACATTCGGCGAAGCTCATAAACCTGTCCAGACTCATCGGACGGGATGCGCGCTGCTCTCTCCTCGTATGCGCTGTACGCGAACGCTTCCGTCTGGTCCCCTACCGCTCCTTCGACGTTGATTGCTTCATCGGGATTCATGGCATCCTCCTACCACCTCTGGACAAAGCAATCCGCACACCAAATCCGGAACGCGCTTCAGATTGTGGCCAGATGACGAGAACTGCCTGAAGCACAGGCAGATAGCTATCTCTTGCAATTTTCTCATTTGTGCTTTTGGGGAAAGCGAAGGATTCCCGGCCTGTATCTGAAGAGTTCGGCGTGTGTCCAATAGGATAGACTATGGCAATTCCTCCCAGATAGCGCCAACAGCCGCGCCGACCTTCACCGGTGTTTTTCCAAACCGGCGCAGGCAATTTGCGGAGGGATGCTAGTGTTGATGAAAACAGGGTCGAAAATCGCGCTGCTCATACCGGATCCGCTTGAAGTTCGACTCGGTAGCCGAGCTTGCGAAGTGTCCGGATCATTCGGGAAGTGCGGACTCGCTTGGACTGTTCGCAGACCGCCAGGCCCCGTTCCTCATAGCGAACGCCTTTATTCAGGATCATCCAGATCAGCTGACATATGCGATACGCAATTGCCCCGATGGTTTTGTTGTGGCCGAGACGCGGAACGAGACGACGGTAGACGACCTCGAAGATGCTTCCTTTACGTTTGACGGCAGCATTGGCAGCCTGATTGAGAAGGCGACGCATGTGCCGGTTCCCCTTCGGTGAGCGCGAGCTGTGATTTACTTCCGCGCTCTCTTCCTCTCCCGGGCATGCCCCCACCCACGAGGAGAGATTCTTGGCGGAAGCGAAGGTCGCTGCCTTGGCACCCACTTCGGCGATGATATGTTGCGCCGAATCCACCCCGAGACCGGGGACTTCGGCGACCCGCTGGACTGCATCCTGATGCTGCCGGAGCAGACTTGCCATCTCCTGGTCCAGTTGGCCGATCTGCTGCTCGATCCGTTGCAACTCCTCGAGCGCCATCTTCACCAGCCGGCGGTAGACCGGATTGAGCTCCGTGCACGCACCCAAGGCATCGCGCAGCTGCGTCGACGTGGCGCGCAGGCGTTGGTCGGCCAAGGCAGCCAACGCCGCGGGATCAGTTTCTCCCTCCGCCAAGGCCTGCAGCATCCGCCGTGCACTGGCGCCCAGTAGATCCGAAACCAAACTAGATAACTTGATATGGGCTTCTTCCAGCAGTGCCTCTAGTTGATTGTGCAGCCGTACTTTGTTGCGCGTTAGCTGGTACTTTGTACGGGTCACAGTCCGGGATTTTTGATCCAGTCTGAGAGTGAGTTTCCGGCAAAATCTAAGGACCAGGAAGGGAGATTTGCCGTGAGACGAAAGCGATTTTCGGTGGAACAGATCGTAGCGATCCTGAAGCAGGCCGAGGTCGGGGTTCCGGTAGCGGACTTGATCCGCCAAGCGGGAATCTCGGAGCAGACGTTCTATCGCTGGAAGAAGCAGTACGTTGGGCTGGAGGTAGACCAGGTCCGTCAGCTGCGGCAAGTCCAAGAAGAAAACGTGCGTTTGAAGCGGCTGGTGGCCGAGCTGATCCTGGACAAAACGATGCTGCAGGATGTGCTGGCAAAAAAATTGTAAAGCCCTCGCGGCGGCGCCCCAGCGTGACTTACCTGCGTGAGCATTATCGGGTGAGCGAGCGGCGGGCGTGCTGGGTATGCCGGCTCGATCGAGGGACCTGCCGGTATCGGAACTGCTTGAATCCGAGGACGGAATTGCGGTTGCGGATGCGGGAGATTGCCAAGGTACGGGTTCGTTACGGGTATCGCAAGATCCGGGTGTTGCTGAACCGCGAGGGCTGGAACGTCAGTCGCTACTTGGCATATCGACTCTATTGTGAAGAGGGCTTAGCGCTGCGGCCACGCCGCAGTCATCGACGCCGAGCGGCGGCACAACGCCGAGAACCCTTTCGTTCCACGGCTCCAAATCAGGTCTGGAGCCTCGATTTCGTGGCTGATCAGTTAGCGGATGGACGGCGCTTTCGGGCTTTGACGGTGGTGGACATTTATACGCGAGAAAGCCTGGCGATTGAGGCGGGGCAGAGCTTGAAGGGAGAGGACGTAGCGATGGTGTTGAATCGGATCACATTGCAGCGAGGCTCACCCAAGGTGCTGTTCTGTGACAACGGTTCGGAATTTACCAGTCAGGCGATGGATCTGTGGGCTTATCGAAACGGAGTGCGCATCGACTTCTCGCGGCCGGGTAAACCAACGGACAATGCCTTTGTCGAATCATTCAACGGAACCTTCAGAGCAGAGTGCCTCGATGTTCACTGGTTCGCGAGCATCGGAGAAGCCAGACGACTCATCGAGGGATGGCGACGGGAATACAATGAGACTCGTCCTCACAGGGCTCTGGGAGAGCAAACGCCGAGCGAGTTTGCCAGTCAGTTCGCTGCTCAGCGCGTACTGACCGGCTTGCAGGAGACCGAAAACTCACTTTAGCGATGGCACAGAAAAACCGAGCCACTCAGTCCGCCTCGGCAAGCTCAGGGCAGGTTCTCCGGGATTCATTCCTTTTTTCCACCTCAACCAGCGCTGAAGCGCTCGGCTAATTTCGATCGCCGCTCCGCGGCTGGAATCTGGTAAGCCTCCGCCGAGTCATGCGCGTCGTCCCTCGACTGTACACGAAACGGAATGCAGACCCGCGTCAGCGTCCCGCCGCCCTCCGGTGCGGTGAGCAGTTCCACGCTCTGATGCTGGCCGTAGAGCGACTGTAGCCGATCGCGAGTGATTCTCAAACCCAGACCGCTTGAAGGAGTGACACCGTGCTTTGAAGGTCCGGGTCCGTTGTCTCTTACTTCGAGTTGGAGTTCGCCATTTCGGGCAGTTACCGTGATTCGGATCTCGCCTCCGGCCGGCCGTTTTGAAATCCCGTGTTTAACTGCGTTATCCACGAGGGGTTGCAAGAGTAGGTGAGGTACCGACGCGTCGAGCATCTCAGGGGCGATTTCCAGAGTTATGCTTAATCGATCGGCGAATCTAATCTTCTCGATTTCCAGATAGCAATTTACGAATTCGAGTTCGCGGCTGAGGGTTGTGATTTGGGTCCCGGCAGACTCCAGGCTCATCCTCAACAGATCCCCCAGCCGCGTCATCATGTGATCGGCCGCCTGGACATCGGTGAGCATGAGCGAGGAAATGGAGTGCAAAGTATTAAAGAGAAAGTGCGGCTGAAGCTGGCTTTTCAGCGTTTGTAAACGTGCTTTTGCAAGTTGTCCCTCCAGTTGAGCGGCGCGCAGCTCCCGCTCCCGCAACCTTCGGTAATACGAAACGGCGTGCGCGACCAGCACAATCGGAGCGAAAGTGCCGGTGATATCGTCCACGACGGCGGACAGGAATTCTTTTCGCAGAGCCGACCATTGGACCTTGAACGCGTGGACGTGGGAATTCCAGATGGCTGAGCTCCATTCGTGAGATTTCGGATCCCAATAGCCGTAGGGAGTGGCAGCTCGCAGCGCCAGGTGCGCCGCCGAAAAAACAAGTCCGGCGGCCAAATATTGCAGAGAACGGATCATCCAGTTTTCTCGGCGAATGGGGTGGCGAATCGCGAACCAGAAAGCAAGTGGAGTGAGCGGAGCGTAGCTGAGTAACTGGCAAAACTCCGATCCCAAAGTACTCATGAATGACATGGGAGTGTTGGTCGCCCGGTAAAACTGATAAATCGTGAACGTCGCAGCTAGGGCGACGAAAGACCAAACACCAAAGCTAATCACCCAAATCAGCCAGGGACGACTGCTTGGGACGTTAGCTTGCGGCTCAATCAAGCGGCCCAGTACGATGCGACGCGGCCGGAGCACGAGCTCGCCTCCGCAATCCGGACAAATACGCTGCGTGCTTCGAGCGCACTCAGGACAGAAAGTGCATTCGAACGAGCAGATGTAGGCTTCTCCATCCGCCGGCAATGCCCGTTCGCACGTTCCGCAACTGGATTTCATGATGAAGGTCTTGATGATATCTCTTCCCGGAATCGTAGCGTCAGAGTCGATAGGCTTCTCCCACTAGCAGGCGGACGCCTGCGAGGGCGGCGGCGCAGGAGTCGTGACGGGATAACAGGTTATTGAAACATGCCGCCGTCAGTGACGCGAAAAATTACGGCCCTGATAAACTTTTGTTGGTCCCCGAAAAACATCTATTCATCCCACATCCGGACTGCGAGCCTGTCTTCGCTGCGGGCTACGAGGCTTTCTTCCCAAGCGCTCGAAACTGCCTTTCGAAACGCGTCAAGATTAGCGGTAAACCAATGTGAGCCGAGCGCGTCTACCATCTTGTGAGGGAAAACAGCGACTCAGTAACAATGGATTCCGAACTCGCCCCAGGCGCAGTGCACGATCAACCAGTTGACTCCCTTGTGCGCGCCGTAATCGCGGATGATGAGCCGCTTGCCCGGACGAAGCTGCGTCTCCTGCTGGATTCAGAGGCGCAGATCAAAGTAGTTGCCGAATGCCACAACGGCGCGCAGACTCTGGCCGCGATCCGCACTTGCCGGCCGGACCTGTTGTTGCTCGATATTCAAATGCCTGACCTGGATGGGTTTCAAGTGTTGAGCGAAATCTCACCCAAAGAAATGCCGGTCGTCATCTTCACCTCCGCCTACGATCAGTATGCGATTCGCGCCTTCGAGGCCCATGCCCTGGACTATCTGCTGAAGCCCTTCGATCAAAGCCGGCTTCACCAATCCATCGAGAGGGCTAGGCTTGAAATGCGGAAGTCGAGGGACCGTGAGATCACTCATCGCATCCTCGACCTTCTCTCCCACGTAAGATCGGAAACGCAAGCCGTACCCGAGTTCGACGCACGATTGGTGATCAAGACCAAGGGCCGAATTGTGTTTCTCAACGTTGACGAGATTGACTGGGTTGAAGCCGCAGCCAACGACGTTCGGCTGAACGCGGGGAAGGAATCGTATCTCTTTCGCGAAACCATTTCTGGAACTTCAGAACGGCTAAATCCGAGCCAGTTTATCCGCATACACCGCTCCATGATCGTGAATGTCCGGAAGATCAAGGAATTGATTCCGGTGAACAGCGGAGAATATGTCGTCGTCCTCAAGAGCGGTAAGGAGCTGTCGTGCAGCCGGGGTTACCGCGCCAACGTGCAACACCTGATCGACAAGAATTCTTGAGATTGTCACCTTCCCTCTCTGCCCTGGTCTAGCGCAAACCCGGGGTTCTTTTCATTTGAGTGACCTCGCATATTCGCGACTCAGCGATGAACCCTAATCTTCCGGAGTGCCGCGTGCACCCGGTAACCCATTAGGACACTAATCCCGCAGCCCTTTTCTGTAGCGCGACACGGCGTCATGGTTTATAGTGCGGGGAATCATATTCATGCGACGCGAGTTGTCCGCAGGGTTGCGGTCTGGGCTGCTGCAATTTCTTAAATCTCATGGCTGAAGAAAACTCTCACGTCACCGAAAAGAAATCAGAGGAGAACGGACCGCCGTCGAAAAAGCCATATCAAGAACCAGCATTCCGGTATGAGCGGGTTTTTGAGACGATGGCGCTGATGTGCGGTAAAATCGCGCCCACGACCCCTCATTGCAGGTTTATCGGTCTAAAGAGTTCGTAGATTGCCGCCGTCCACACCATCCACGCAGGAAATTCGCGAGGACCCCAAGCTTGGTCTTGCAGCCGAGGTGTTGCGCCGCCATGGCTCGGTTTTCCTGAAGGCGAGGGGAATGAGCATGCTTCCCGCGGTTTGGCCAGGCGATCTGCTCACCATTCAGCGCGCCGTGTATGACGAGATCGCTGCCGGAGACATCGTGTTAGTTCTGCGCGACCATCGCTTCTTTATTCACCGGCTGGTCGGATGGCAGCTAGGTCGGGATGGCCTGTTGTCGGTCACGCGGGGTGACGCGATGCCGCAGGACGATCCACCCGCAGCCGCATCCGAGGTTCTGGGCCGAGTGGCCAGTATTCGCCGGGGCAATCGCAGTTTCGTTCCAAGCCGTCGGGTCTCGATGCTGCATTCCGCGCTGGCGTGGATGCTGTGCCGCTGGAGCAGATTCCGCAGTCTAGCGTTGCGTATTCATGGAGCATACTCGCAGGCAGTCAGTCTGACCTCAGCGGCTCAAGCCGACCATGAAAAGAAGCCGGTTATCGCAGCGCTGAAGCGTTGCGCCACCCAAAATCAGGTACATCCTGGGATTGCGAGCTGGATTACGAGTTCTCTGTCCCGTACTTTCCATCCATGAGCGCTTCCGTCATCCTGACCGCGAAGCATACGGTATCAGTCGAGATCGGAGGAACGACGATTGCGCTGCACACTCTTGATCCGTCTTTTCGGCGCGCGATCGAAAATCGCTATGCGGGTTTCCTTGGAAGTTCGGCGGACTCGCACTTCGCGTTTGACATCGACCTGTGCGAGCCCTCGGAATCCGCCCCAGCCGACGATGAGCTGCATTTGCAAATGGAAAAGGGCGAATGGTCGCTGCAGCGCGGCAACTTTCGAGCACGATGGAATCCGGAGTCCCGGCGGGGATGGATCCGTCAGACATACAGTTCCTACGCTGTCGACTGCGTCTTGCGCATCGTTCACACTCTGCTCCTGGCGAGGCAGGGAGGCTTCCTGGTTCACGCTGCCAGCGCGATTCGCGGAGGGAAAGCGTTTCTCTTTGCGGGGGTTTCGGGCGCGGGCAAGACAACGATTTCTCGCCTGGCGCCACCCGACGCAACGCTGCTCACCGACGAAATCTCGTACGTGCGGCGTGAAGGTAATCAGTATCTGGCCTGTGGAACGCCTTTTGCAGGAGAGTTGGGGCGGGCCGGCGAGAACGTGTCTGCCCCACTGTGCGGAGTTTTCCTGCTCGAGAAAGGTTTGCAGAACAGGATCGAACCGGTGGGCGCCGCAGGAGCCATCCAGCGACTGCTGAGGAACATTTTGTTTTTTGCCGAAGACCCTGAGCTGGTGCAACTCGTTTTTCAATCGGCATGCGAGTTTGTTAGTTTGGTTCCGGTCCGCCGCTTGGTATTCGTACCCGACCCTAGCGTCTGGGAGATAATACGGTAGCTTTGGGAGAATTATGATGCCCGAAAGATACATTGCGCGAAGCACGGCCATCGCGGCGCGGCTACTGGGCGGCGAAATGATGGTGATGTCGGCTGTAGATTCGACTTTTTTCACTCTCAATGAAACCGCCACTGTGATTTGGCAGGCAGCGGACGGGCACACGCCACTGTCGGAAATCGTCGCCAACAAAATCTGCGGGGAATTCGATGTCGATCGCGAACGAGCGCAACGTGGTGCCGACCACTTCGTCGACGAACTCTCGCAACACGGCATACTGCTGGTCTCGGATCAGCCACTACTGAATTCTTCCCCACCCCAGGAAAATCCATGAGCCTCCTAGCGGAGATGAATCATAGAGCGCTGAACCTCGGCACACCGCTCAGTGTTCACATCGATATCACTTACCGCTGCAATGAACGCTGCGTGCATTGCTACCTGGATCACGACGATCACGGGGAGATGAAGACCGCGGAAATCTTCAACGTGCTCGCCCAGCTCGCCGACGCCGGCGTTTTTTTCCTCGTCCTTAGCGGCGGCGAGGTCCTTATGCGTCGCGATTTTTTTGAAATCGTGGAGCGGGCGCGGCTGCTCTTGTTCAATGTCAAAGTGAAGACCAACGGGGTAATGATCCACGCGAAGGAAGCGGCGAGACTTCGCCAGCTGGGCGTCGAGCAGATACAGATTAGTGTTTACTCGCATCGGCCGGAAGTTCACGATGCCATCACGAAACTGCCGGGGTCACTGAAGCGAACCATTCGGGCGATTCGATTCTTGAAATCTCAGGGACTGAAGGTAACGATTGCGAACGTTCTTATGAACGGAAATTTCTTCGACGGCGCCGGAGTTATGGCACTGGCGAAGGAATTAGGAACTGCCTACACGCTCGACCCCACGATCACGCCGAAAATGGACGGCGATACATCAATCCTCGCCTTGCGAATTCCGGGGTCTGAGCTCCAGGAAGTATTCCATCGCGAGGAACTGGTAGGGAATGTGGAAGAATTTTGTGCTCCTCCGCCACCCGCAGGCGAGGACGTGATGGAAGGCTATCCCTGCAGCGCTGGTCACACCGCCTGTTACATTTCTCCGTATGGCGACGTGTTTCCCTGTGTGCAATTCCCTCTGCCCAGCGGCAATGTGCGGCGGCAGAAATTTCTCGAAATCTGGCGCCACTCCCCGCAGTTGAACGAAGTACGATCCATCCGCGCCAAAGATCTCACCGTCTGCTCCGGTTGCGACCACGTCGGAACATGCACGCGTTGCCCCGGCTTGGCCTACATGGAGGGCAGCATGCGAGGGCCCTCCACCGCCGACTGCGAAAAGTCGTTTCAGAGGACGGGCATCCCGAGTGCGAATATGTTGAGACGGGCGCTAGCCGGTCCTACAACTCCTCTGATCCAGATCCAACAACTCGCGTAAGTTATTGTCGCGCCGCCGTTTCTGGGGCGACCCCCCGGGGTCCATCGAGGGGGTAATTCCCATAAGCGCTAACTTCAGTTGGGTGGGTTGACGCCACTGAATAATCCCTAGAACGCCTCTTAGGACCGACACGTGCCCACCTGCGAAACGCCCCATCTCAGCGACCACGATCACTGTCGCGGTAGGGACGACCATCGCTGGCCGCCCCCCGCACAGATCCGTACGTGCGCGTTTACGCATACGGCTCTTACCGAGGATGAATGGCGTCGAAGCGCTTGTCCGGATAAGGATGCAGAACACGTGGGTGCGGAATCCACCGGTGGAACAGTGGGTTGAGACGATCCCATCCCACCTGCGCGCGTTGACTGCGACGGACGAGAACGCTCCGCCACAATCGGCATACGCGACGCCTGAAGACGCGCAACTGACCGGTGTTACCGGGCACTGCATGGTATTGGTAGTAGCCCTGCACAACCTTCCGAAGCCATGCGCCGCCTTCACTCGTGCGATGATGCTTCCGATATTGAAGCTCTGTCTTGATGACATTGAGCTTCGCAACCATTCGCTTCTTCGCCGTAATGCGCCAGACGTTAAAGGCTCCGCTGCTCGTGAGATTTCCACAAAAATGCGTGAACCCCAGAAACGTGAAGGTCTCGGGTTTTCCCTGGCCACGTTGCTTGCGGTTTCGGACGGCGAACCGCCCGAACTCGATCAGACGCGTCTTGTCCGGATGTAATTCCAGACCGAACCTTACCAGCCGGTCCCGAAATTCCGACAGGAACCGCTCGGCGTCAGTTCGGTGTTGAAAGCCCACCACAAGATCGTCGGCATAACGCACGGCGATTACATCGCCGCGTGCGACTTTCTTGCGCCAGGCCTCAACCCACAGGTCGAACGCATAGTGCAGGTACACGTTGGCAAGCAGTGGTGAAACAACTGCTCCCTGAGGAGTACCTACTTTCGTCTCCGACCACTGACCATCTTCCGATACTCCGGCCTTTAACCATTTCTGGATCAGGCGAAGCATGCGGCGATCGGCCACTCGATGCTCGATGAACTGCATCGTCCATTCGTGACTCATGTTGTCGAAGAAGCCACGAATGTCGGCATCGACTACCCAGTTCACTCGCTTTCGTTGGATGCCCACAGTCAGGGCGTCTAGTCCCTGATGCGGGCCGCGACCGGGTCGGAACCCGTAAGAAAAGCCTTTGAAGTCGGCCTCGTAAATCTGGTTGAGGACCGTCACCACAGCCTGTTGGACGATCTTGTCCTCCAGCGCTGCGATGCCCAAGGGGCGTCGCCGCCCATCGGCCTTCGGTATGTAGACTCGTCTCGACGGTTGTGCCCGATACGCTCCACGGTGCACCCGACTGTGCAGATCGATGAGCCGATCTTCCAATCCGGTTTCATACTCCTGCCATCTCACGCCATCGAGTCCTGGCGAGGCTTGACGCTTCAATGCGTAGAAGCCGTCGCGAAGAAGTGCGATGCTGAGGTGGTGGAGCAAAGCGGTGAACCGTTCCTGCTTCCTTATTGATGCTGCTCTTCGCACACCGTTCAACCCCTGGGACATGCGTGCTCCGCTCTGTGTCGGAGGCATGCGCGATCGAACGATGTTCTCCTTAGTCTGTGCTCTTCTCTCCCCAGCCTCCGCTGAGGCTTGCGCTTCTTTGTTCGACTGGTTCACAGGTACTACGGCACAGTCCGACTTCTCCTGTGCGTTCGTGTCCGCCGTTCGGTTCATGGCCTTCGCGGACCGGCCTTGATTTCTGCACCAAGGCGCACTGGAGATCTCCCGGTTCTCGTGCATGTCGTTTCTCAGCGTGCGCGGGTTCTCAGACTACGCAGGACCGGACAGCCACTCGCGGATAGCGTGGCCGCCGTGTTGCCTTCCTCCATCTCGGAAGGGAGTCGGCATCCTGATCCATCGGCTTTTCGAAGCTCAATAGCCCGGCCCACTGGTACCTCTGGTCTACGCTTCACGAGACACCTCACGGTGCCCCCTGCAAGACTCGAGGCCAGGATGGAGTCGCTGTTCTCCTTTCCTGTAGGGCTCTTTCATCCCCCACAACATGCCGGTTTATCCCGGCGCACTCCGAGTTGCCGACCATCCACGAACTTGGTTTGCTTCCAAATCAAACGAGCGGCGAGTGACATTGGCATTCGCAGAGGGCACGATCAGCCGAGCTCTTGTCGGACGCTCCATAGGATTTCGTCCGAGAGTCGCGGACTCTGTACGGCGCGAGCCAGTACCACGCCACCGATCATCGCCGCTGCCTGAAAGATAGCTTCTTTCCGTTCCCCACCTATCGCGGGAAGAATTTCCTCAAGTCCCTGCTCGAACGCGGCTTTGAGTTCAGGGGTCGAGCGAGCCACCTCCTGGGCCAGCGCGGCCATAGTGCAGCCGTCGCCTGGATTATCTCGGTGCCACTGGCTCAGGTAGCGGTCAGCAAACGATCCTTTGCTCTTCTTATTACTCTTGCTGCGCTGCGCGCGCCCTAGCGAAACCTTTTGGCCGTAGGCAACGGCAGCCGTCTGCAGTTCTTCCTTCGAACCGAAATGGGCATAGAACGCCCCGTGCGTCAGGCCGGCGGCCTTCATCACCTCGCCCACGCTTACGTTCTCAAATCCGCGCTCACGGAACAGGCGGGAAGCCTCCTTCACAATCCGTTCATGTTTCGCGGCTGTCTCCTCGACCGGATAGCGCATAAATTTTCTTATTGCAACCTCCATCTATGATGGTCATCATATATTAAGTATGACGGTCATCATATTTGATGGCCCATTGTAACAAAAGGAGGCATTATGAAACTCACAGGCAAGAAGGCGCTTATTACTGGCGGCAACAGTGGCATCGGTTTGGCCACAGCCCGGCTTTTCATTGCTGAGGGCGCGCAGGTCGCCATTACCGGTCGCGATCAGAAAACGCTGGATGAGGCCGTTCGAGAACTCGGACCCAACGCGCGTGGCTACCGCGCAGACATCACCATCGCGGAAGATCGCAAGCGGCTCTTCGCAGCCCTGGCCAAAGATTTCGGGAAACTCGACATTGTCTTCGCCAATGCCGGCATCTCCGGCCGGACTCCTACCGGCTCGACCGACGAGGCCATTTTTGAGAATGTGATCCACACCAACCTTAATGCCGCTTTCTTTACGGTGAATTCAGCGGCGCCTCTGCTGAACGACAACGGCAGCATCATCTTTAATGGGTCGGTACACAACTATCTCGGCCAACCCGGCGTCGCCGCATATGCAGCCACGAAGGGCGGCATCGTCTCGATGGCGCGTTCTATCGCCGCCGACCTTGCACCGCGCAACATTCGCGTGAACGTCGTCGCACCCGGAGCGACCAAGACTCCCATTTGGAAGCGCGGGCCCCGCGCCTCTATATCTGCAGACGAGTCCGCCAAGTTAGCGAAGTTCTTCTCTTCTGCGGTGCCACTGGCGCGTTGGGGTGAGGCGAAAGACGTTGCCAACGCCGTGATCTTCCTTGCCTCGGACGACTCCTCATACGTCAATGCAGTCGAGTTGATGGTGGATGGCGGAGCCACGGGTGCCCCGTTTGGAGCTCCCATTCTTCGCGCCTGAATGCACAGAGTTAAGGCATGGAGTAACGGGCGGCGCGACGCGAGCTGGCCGGACTGGTACGCAGCGTACATAGCGGCGGAGCAGTTAAGGACCGGGCTGCCGATGTGAACGACGCTGCGCTTGTAAGCAGTAAAAATTGTGGTTTCTGGTTACCAGAAACGACAAGTAAGGAGAAAGAAAAAAGAAATAAAACTCAAGGAGAACAAAAAATGACAATTAAGGAGAAAGAAATGAAAACCTCACAAATGTACCGAGCTGATTCCGCGCCCCAGGCGCCGAAGTCAGCGCTCCGAGGCCTGATGCAACGTCTCGGATTAACCCTCCTCGCGTGTACGCTCGTCATCGGTGTGATCGGCTCTGCGAGTGCCGCCGAGCCTCGAGACGAAGCAGCCGTTCGCGCGCTCGGAGATAACTTTGCTAAGGCTTTCGTTCAGAAGAATGCCGAACTCCGAGCATCGCTATTCGCGGAAAATGGAACCTTCGTGACGCCGCAGGGTGATTTTCTGCAAGGGCGGGTCGCAATGGTGAACGACTTCGGTCCCGAGGCGCAGCAAGCCGTCAACGGCAACACGCAAGCGGCGTTCTCCAACTATCGGATCCGTTTCATCAATCCCGATGTCGCGGTCGCCGACGCGCTGCTTACTGTGCACAATGTCAACGGTCCGGATGGGACGATCATTCCCGTGATCCCGATCAACATTTTCTACGTGGCCGTCCGCCACGGGAATCAATGGCTGATCGAGGATGGGCGCGCGCATTTCGCACCCGCGCCGCCTAATGGCATGACCGATCATGGGATGACCGCTCACTGACGCGTGGAGAATACTTGTGCCACATTCCACGCAACTCGACAAGGAACGAATCGCTATCAGCACGCCGGAGTCTGAAGCCGGCGTGCTTGTAGTTCGCAGGCACCACCTGTTGGTACGGTGCAGCCACTGGCTGAACGTGCCAATCCTTCTAGGCCTCATCCTGAGTGGCCTGTCCATTTATTGGGCATCTCCGGTCTATCAGCACAAACCGAATCCGCAGACGGGAAGCTTTGATCCTCTGGCGGACATCGGCATCTGGATATGCGCGCATGTACCGGGGCTGCACCAATACAGCAGTCCGCCTGACTGGGTCTACAACCACATAAGCCTCGGACCTGGCATGCTCGCCGTGGCGCTGCGTCTTCATTGGCTCTGTGCTTATCTATTCATGATGAACGGCCTCGTCTTTGTTATAGGGCTGGCCACGGGAGGCGGCTGGCGATCTCTGTTGCCCCGCCGGACCGACCTGCGCGATGCACTCAGGATGTCTTGGTACTACATAGGCGTTCCTGTCGCCAAACTAACGCGCCGCAGTTGGCCACATCCGCGCTTCAACACAAAATACAACGCACTTCAACGCCTCGCTTATTTTTCCGTTCCGGTCGCCGGGCTCCTATCGGTCTTGACGGGCTGGGCGATTCATAAACCCATGCAGCTCTATTGGTTGACTGCAATCTTCGGTGGTTATGACAAAGCGCGCGTTTGGCACTTCTGGCTCATGTGGGTTTTTGTGCTCTTTGTCGTGCCGCACGTGGTTCTTGTTCTCGCTGATGGGTGGGACACGCTTCGCAGCATGATCGTAGGTTGGTCGACGAGAGCGGAAAGATCGGAGGACTTTTGACAATGAATCTTGAAGACGAACACTCTGCGCCAGAGGCGGACAACACATCCTCGACTGAATCCGTGCCCTCACGAAAGCCCGCAAGCTTCTTCCAGGAACGACCTCCGCAGGTGATGGAAGTGGCTCCCCAGCTTTTGCGTCATTGGACTCGCCGCGATTTGCTGCTCTTTGGAGCGGGCGCGATAGCCGCAGTCGCAGGTGGTGGCTCTCTCTTGCCTCAGACTACCCTCAAACGCCTGGGCATCATCCACGAAAACAAGAACTGGCCGAAAAAGGAATGGCTTCTGAATAGAGCCCTGCGCATCGATGACGATGTTGCAGAGGCTCTGTATTCCAGAAATCGCTTGGTGCCAACCTACGCCAAATCGCAGGTTACACCGCTCAGGAACAATTACAACGGAGCCACCCCCGACCCCAGCTATATTCCAGAATGGCGTTTGACTCTCGACGGGCTCGCTTCCGGCTTAAGCGTTTCTTTGAACATCCGGAACCTGCTCGCCTCCTTCCAGATGCATGAGCAAATCACCCGGCTGGTGTGCGTCGAAGGTTGGAGCGCGATTGCCTGGTGGGCCGGGCTTAGGTTTGATGATCTGCTGAGTGCGTACCCGCCAATGTCCCAAGCGACGTGGGTCCGAATCGAATCATCGGTCAATCTCGGTCCCTGGGGAAATCCCGACCCATACTTCGTGTCGCTCGATCTGTCGACGGCCCGTCATCCGCAGACCCTGCTCGCGACTCACCTGAACGGAAAGCCTCTCACGGTGGAGCACGGAGCTCCGCTTCGCTTGGTTGCACCTGTGAAACTCGGCCTGAAGAATGTCAAGGCGATTACGCGGATTAGCTATACGAGGGACGAGCCAGCGGACTATTGGGCAAAGCGCGGGTATTCACGCTATGACGGAATTTGAAGCCCTATCCTGGGATGACTTGCGGAGTGGATAACAAGCAACTCTTACCTAATAAAGGAAGGGTTGCCGACACTCGGGAGTTATTGCGTGCTGGCGGGGGCGGCGTGCGGTAGTGCGAAAGCATCGAGCTTCGCAGTCGTGGAGCTCGACCTAGCAGAGAGACCCGAAGAGTGCTGCTACGGTCGATAAGAATGCGTCCTTCGAGTCCTGATGCGGTCTCCGGCGGGGAACATTAACATTTTATGAAACCACTGCTAGTCGGCCGCTCCGGCGTAACCGACGTGACGGCCACTGTAGCGGCGTACTCGTATGTTGGCCTGCTCAGCGTGGGCCAGAAAGCCCTCAAGCACGCACAAGCGCGAGCAGTACTCGCCAATCATGGCGGAGGCTTCATCGGTGAGCACCTTCTGGTAGGTGCAAGTCTTGATAAATTTGCCGACCCAGAGGCCGCCTGTGTAGCGCGCCGCTTTGCCCGTGGGCAGCGTGTGGTTGGTGCCGATCACTTTATCGCCGTAAGCCACGTTCGTCCGCGGGCCAAGAAACAGCGCACCGTAGTTCTTCATGTTCTTGAAGAAGTATTCTGGATCGCGGGTCATGACCTGGACGTGCTCCGAAGCGATGCGGTCGGCCTCGCGCACCATCTCTTCGTCCGAGTCGCACACGATCACCTCGCCATAGTCGCGCCAGGAAACGGAAGCCAGCTCTGCTGTCGGCAAAATGGAAAGCAGCCGCTCGACATCAGCCATGGTCTCGCGGGCGAGTTTTTCGGAGGTAGTAAGGAGGATAGCCGGGGTATTGACTCCGTGTTCGGCCTGGCCCAGGAGATCGGTTGCGCAGAGCTCGCCGTCAACCGTTTCATCCGCAATGATCAAGGTTTCAGTCGGGCCCGCGATCAAATCAATGCCGACGCGACCGAAAAGCTGGCGCTTGGCCTCCGCCACGAAGGCGTTGCCTGGTCCCACGATCATCGAAACGGGTGCGATTGTCTTGGTGCCGAGCGCCATGGCGGCGATCGCCTGAACTCCGCCCATGCAGTAGATTTCATCCGCTCCGCCGAAGTGCATGGCCGCAACCACGGCCGGGCTGGGCTTGCCATGATAGGGCGGCGAGGACGCGATCACGCGCATTACGCCCGCGACTTTTGCAGTTACCACGCTCATATGGGCCGAGGCCACCAGCGGATATTTTCCGCCCGGAACGTAGCAGCCAACCGAGTCGACCGGCATGTTCTTGTGCCCGAGAATGACTCCAGGAAGGGTCTCGACTTCGACGTCCTGCAATGCCGAACGCTGCGCTTGGGCGAAGTTGCGCACCTGGGCTTGAGCAAATTTGATGTCATCAATGTTGCGCTGGGAAAGCTGAGACAGGCAGCCCTCGATGTCCTGCTCCGAAAGCTGGAATGTGGGTGGATTCCATTTATCGAACTTCTCCGAAATGTCGCGTAGAGCCGTCTCACCGCGACTTTCGATGTCTTCAATAATGCCGGTGACTATGTCGCGGACATTCTTCGCCTCGGCGGAAGTCTGCTCGGGCGTGCGGCCGGTTTTCAGATGACGTGACATTAGGGCCTCCAGTTAGCCAACGGCTGAGACAGGTTCGGTGAGCTCGACGTCGGTGGTCGAGCACTGATGTTGTTCCGCGGCATAACCCGCCTTGTAGTCTGCTTTGACGGCGTCCGATGCGGTCGGCAGAACCGGAAAGTCCCACCAGCCGACAACTTCCGCTGCGGCCACGGAAACATCGCGCGTGATGGGTACCTCGACCAGAGCCGGAGCGTTCAAGTCGAGCGCTCGCTTGATGGTGGATCCGATTTCGTCTGCCGCCTGCACCTTGGCGGCGACGCCGAAGCCGAACGATTTTGCTAACGCTACGAAGTCGACCGAATAGGGACGGCCGTCTCCGCTGTGATGGTTGAACTCGGATGCTATCTGCCGGCCCATGAGATAGTTCTGACCGTCGCGGATCGAGATATAGCCCGAGTTGTTGAGCACCAGGAATACAACCGGAATGTTGTACATCACGCAAATGGCAAGCTCCTGCACGCACATCATAAAGTCGCCGTCGCCGATGATGCACACGACGGGCGCATCCGGCTTGGCGAGCTTGGCGCCGATTGCGGCAGGAAGAGCGAAGCCCATCGATGAAAATGAACCGGAAGTGATGTGGGTTCGGGGCTCATAAACCGGGAAGGCTTGCTTGGTCGTGCTCTGCGGATGACCGGACCCTACGGTGACGATTCCGTGGCGTGGCAGCACCTTGCGCAACTCCCGCAGCGTGCGCAGCATGGTGGTTGGAATACCATTGTAGGATCGCCGACGTTCCAGCTTCTTTTCCCACTCCTGTTTCAGTCCTTCGACATCGCTCAGATAGGGAGCTCTGGCTGCCCGTGCTTTGCGCGCTTGCTCGTCCGAGATTCCAGCCAGCATGTCGGCGAGCGCCAGCTTGCAGTCGGCCATGATGCCGACCTCGGCCGGATAATTTTTCCCAATCTCGCGCGGATCGATGTCAACCTGAATGAGCTTCGCATCCGGAATCGAGAAGCTGACGCCCTTGCGGTAGGATGAGGCCGACCAATCGGTGAAGCGGCAGCCGAGTGACATGACGACATCGGCGTTGGCCGCGGTGTGATTGCCAGGCAGCGATCCAGGCCAGCCGACAGTGCCGGCGCACATCGGATTGTCCTCTGCGATTGCTCCCTTGCCGTTCCAGGTAAAGACCACCGGGATGCCCAATTTCCCGACCAGCGAAGTTAACTCGGGAGTCGTATTGGCGGTGATGGCTCCGCCGCCCACGACGATGCACGGTCGCTTGGCAGTAAGCAGAAGCTTGATGGCCGCCTCGATGGCCTGCGCGTCCGCTCGAGCCTTCCCAACCGGCAGGCGCCGGTCGAGTTCCGCAATGTCGATGTCCGTAGTCTCCACCTGGACGTCAAGCGGCAGCTCCATATGTACAGGGCCCGGGCGTCCCGTTAACATTGCATTCCAGGCGCGATGCATCACGAAGGGAACCTGATCGGCACGGATCACATCGAAGGTGCGCTTGGTGACCGCCGCGGCAATGTGCGGAAAATCAGGCGAGGCCACCCGGTCAAGTTCCTGCATGACGCCGTGTCCGCGCATATGCGTGGCGGCGCTACCAGTAATAAGTAGAAGCGCCGTCGAGTCACAGTGTGCAGTCGCGAGTCCGATGACTGTGTTGGTCGCTCCCGGCCCGATCGATGTGCATGCAGCAATGGGCTGGCCGGTGACCCGGTAGTGCGCATCGGCGATGTGCACAGCGTTCTGTTCGTGCATCACCTGGATGAAGGGAAGCTTTGAGACCGGATCGTTGAAGGCGTCGATCATGCTCCAATTGCCGTGCCCCGGCAGTCCAGTGACATAAGGAACTCCGTATGCCTTGAGAGCCTTTCCGATCAGCTGTCCCACCGTGAGTCGCATAGTCGTCTCCTCGTTCCACCTCGTTTGCGGGCCATATTCTACTCTCGAATCGAATGCGAAGCGAACCAATCAGACGAGGTGCGATCCGCGTGCGACGTGTGCATGGTTGTATAATCCTGCCACCCGAAGGAGCGAAGCTGAACATGAATCGGCGCACGTTTCTCTCGCAGTCCTGCCAGTGGTTCGCGGTCGCAGGCTTGGCTCCGAGCATGTTCGGTGAGAAATCCATGCCCGAATTGAACCAGCGTCGTTCTCTCCCGTTTTCTAACGACTGGATTGAAAGCGTCCTCGTGAGCGCGGCCCGTGAGATGCCGCTTGAGGATGCGATCGTCGTGAATCTCTCCACCACCGCTTTACACTACCGAGCCGGAGCAAACCAAGGGACTGTTCTCCCTTGGAGGTCGGCGATGCTCCGGAATTGCACGATCGAAAGTGCGGAGTCGGCTGCACTGCTTCACGTCCGTCAGCGCACCAATCTTGGTGGTGTCGCGCTGGGTTGGGAGTGGTACGGTCTTCGCAACGCACAGTTTCCTCGAGGCACTCCTCTCTACATTTCATCTCAGGACGACATCGGTAACATAGAACTCGACCCGCTTATTGCCTTCAGTCACGCGACTCCAACATCGCTCTCGCCGCGACGCTATCGACTCAATCTGAATCTGTGGTATACCCCCGAAGAAACGGACTGCGGAATTCACACCGGACACCAGTTTCTGGAAGTACATACGCAAATCCTTGGCACCGGTCACATGCAGAAGTTTCGCGAGAACAATGCGGGCACGCTCTATGAAGACGTCCTAATGCCTGTGGGATTCACTCATGACCCATTTTTTTCTGTTGCCGACGACCGCACTTTCAGCTATCCCTGGCACCGCTATTACGCGGACACGGATTGCATCTGGATGGCGATCGAGCTGCATCCGTTGTAACTTCTTTCTCCGGGGAAACTGACCGGGAGGCGGTCATGCCTTCTTTGCCCGACGTAGTCATTATCGGCAGCGGCATCGGCGGTGGTACCCTCGCCCACCGCCTGGTGCAACACGGTCTCACCGTTACGATGTTGGAGTGGGGAGACTACCTGCCGCAGGAGCCCGAGAACTGGGACGTCGATGCCGTTTTCGCCAAACAGAGATATGTGCCCGCCGAAACCTGGCTCGACAAGCATGGCGTTGCCTTTCGCCCCGGCACCTACTATTACGTGGGAGGCAGCAGCAAGATGTTCGGTGCTGCCATGCTCAGACTCCGCGAGAAGGACTTCCAAGAACTCGATCATGCTGGAGGCGTTTCGCCCCCCTGGCCGATTACCTATCGTCAGCTTGCCCCCTATTACGATTTAGCGGAGCAACTCTACGGAATCCATGGCGAGGCTGGCGTCGATCCAACCGAACCATCGGATGTCCCGCGCTATCCCTATCCTGCGCTCGAGCATGAACCCGTGATCGAGCAGGTGGCATCCGCTCTCAAGACTCGGGGGATCAAGCCCTTTCCGCTGCCGGTCGCGGTGCAACGTCACCCGGGAGGGCCGTGCATCCGTTGCAAGACCTGTGACGGATTTCCCTGCCAGGTGCATGCCAAAACCGATGCTGAGATTGCGGCGGTCAGGCCTGCCTTGGCATCTGGCAAGTTGACGCTCAAGACGAATGCATTGGCAACACGTCTGGTGCTCACCCACGATGGCCGGCGCGTGAACGCAGTGGAGTACCAGAACGACGGGCGCATCGAAAGCATCACCGCACCGGTAATCGTGCTCTCTGCCAGCGCCGTCAATTCGTCAGTGTTGCTGCTTCGCTCGGCTTGCGACCAGGCTCCCAACGGCGTTTCAAACTCTTCCGGCGTGGTGGGGCGAAACTACATGGCGCATAACAACACAGCTCTCATGTGCGTCGGCTGGAAGATCAACGACACCAAGTTTCAAAAAACCATTTGCATCAATGATTTCTACTTCGGGGACCATGACTTCAAGTACCCTATGGGCAATATTCAAGGTCTCGGCAAGCTGCAAAGCGGAATGCTCACGGCCAAGCAGAAATTTCTTCCCAAATTCCTAAGCGACCGGATGGCGGAGCGGAGCGTGGATTGGTGGATCATGTCCGAGGATCTGCCCGACCCGGGAAACTGCGTGCTCCTGCAGGGAAACACAATTCGGCTCCACTACACCGAAAACAATATGGCCGGGCACAAGCGCTTGGTCGAGAAAACCCGCTCGCTGATGAGCCGGATCGGCTTCCGCCTGAATATCGCCAAGCACATGGGAGGCCTCTCTGTCTCCCATCAGTGCGGGACGGTACGCTTCGGCAGCGATCCCAGCAAAGCAGCTCTGAATGAGTTCTGCCGCTCCTTCGACCACGAGAATCT
>DAIUEW010000068.1:0-21934 GCA_036844925.1 Candidatus Sulfotelmatobacter sp. | reverse complement strand
TGGATACTCTCCCTCGAACCCGAGCATCGCCAGAACCGATGGGTCACCACCGAGGTGTGAAACCTGGGAGACCACCTGAGTTCTGTGCAATGCTCAAGCTGCTTGCGGCTTCAGTTGTTCCGCGTCGAAACGTTCCTCCTTCTTCCAGAGTGTCAAAGCAATGGCCGCGATCTTTCGGGCTAAGCTCAGACGCGCCATCTCGGGCTTCATGCCCTTCGCCAGCAACGCCACATAGAAGTCGCGTAACGGACTCACACCACAGCTGGCTCGGGTCGCGGCTCCCTTGAAGATCTCTTTCATTTCGTGGTTGTGATTCTGATTGAGACCACGAATCTGTTGCGGTTTTTTCGTACGTTGCAGTTGTCCGTGCACGTAGCGATATTGCGCACTGTCGCGGGTCTCAATGCCCAGACCACTATAGGTCCAGAGTTGCCGTTTGCTCCGGAACCGGTGCGGCGTCTGCATCAACGCGATTAAGCGGGCGGCTCGAATCGGACCGATGCAGGGGATCTGACGTAGTAGTTTCGCAGCTTTGTGTTTTCGGCTCTCCGCCAATAATTCAGGGCGCAAAGTTCGTCGCAATCCCTGCAATCCATCCAACTGTTGATAGAGTAGCTCGGCACGCCGGCGCACGCCGACATGCTCGATCTTCTGTAGCCACTCTTCCCGATAACGCGGAGCATACACCTGGGTCCCGGCACAAGGGATGCCCCAGCCGCGATACAGAGCTTTGATCCGATTCATCACCCGGTTCAGATCTTGGCCCAGGGTCTGATAACTGCGCCCTAACTCGCGCAGCGTCCGCAGTCCATGTTCCCCGTGGTAGACCGGGCGCAGCATTCCCGTGCGTAACAAGTCGGCCAGTTTGCGCGCATCTATCTTGTCGCTCTTGTTGCCTTTCTTTAATAAGGCGTTGCGCCGCGGATCGCAGACCAGCACTCGCGTCACCTGGGGTTGCAGCAGATCGTAGAGCCAGCTCGCCCAGGTCCCTTCTTCCCAGGTCACATGCAGCTCGCCTCGCAGACCTTGGATAAACTGCAGTATGCTGCTGGCTTTGGTTTCCACGATAGACTCCATGACCAGCTTGCCGCCGCCACTCAGCACCGCAATGACAACCGCTTCCTTGTGCACGTCCATGCCGATATACTTGAGGTCGCGACTCATGAAGTTGCCTCCTTGGGGGAAAGATCATTCGCGTCCAACGGAGTCTTTCCCTCAAGCTACCGTGCCATTCTTTAGTAGCTTTTTCTATCTTCCTTCCCCCCGCCCCCACAGTTCTCGACTAGGTATCCACGAGGCCGCTTTCTCATAATGCATTGACCTGGTCGGCCAATCGCCTGATTGCAACAGTTGAGAATCCCCTCGGGAAACAATTCGAGAGATTTCGCGGCGCGGCCATCATCGAGGAATGCTCGTACCGCGGCGTCGCATGCTCGCGGCAGGTTGACGTCAGAAGTTGTCCACCATCCACAAGTTGTCTTCCAACTTTCCACGCGCATCGCCAAATGGGGGCTGTCGGGGGATTGCGAAGGCGCACCCCGCTTCTCCGGCCACAGAATGGCACGCCTAACTAGAGGTCAATCCCGCCTTCCGGCGAACCCGTGAGACGAAGCTGGGTCCGCGATCACCACTTCACCCAGGTTGCCTGATAGCGACGCGTTCCGTCGCTCGACACGTATTGCTGAAGTGATGCCGTCTGGTATCCCGCGCTGGCCATGGAGGCGGCGGTGCTCTTGTAGGTCTGACAGGTCATGCCGTTATAGCTGGCCCACCCGGAGAAGCCTGGGTTGGGGGCGAAGACGGCGCGGAACAGGTCGGTGCCGGTCGAGTTGAAACCCTCGACTCGCGACGGGTACTTGCCTAGCTTTGCCTCCGCATTGAACTTCGACTGGTAGGCAGCACCATTCATCCAGCCGGTATAGGTGCCGTACTGGTCGAACAGGTTGGTCGTCAAAAAGGACGAGGTGCCGCTGAACGCGGTCCAGAGTCCGTTGTCGAGGTCGGTGCTGAACCCATCGGAATTGCTGGGACGGGAATTGAAAAGCGCGGCCCAGCCAAAGCCGTTGGACGCGTGAACCTGCTCGGTGGCGGTCCCGGGGAGACTGCCGGTGTGCCACCAGTTGCCTGCCGAATTCAGTTCCCAGCCCATGCCATACCAGTAGCCCGAGGGCGTGTAGGTGGTGAGCACATTCGAGCTGTTGATCTCGGACCAGAGAACATTCGGATTCGAGGTCAGATCGGTGATGGAGGTCGAATTGAGCAACGGCGTTCCGCCGCTGCGGCCATCGAGAGCTGCCTGAAAGCGCAACAGGTCGACGGGGGATGCGACCCAGGCGCCATGCGCGGCCATGGCTTCGATATAGAAGTTGCCGTAGGGATTGGTGTAGGCGTTGAGGCTGGTCGCGAACACGTCCTTTCCCGAACCGGAGCCGGGGTAGTCGTAATACACGACCTCGCGGTCGGCGGCCCAGAGGGTGCGCCCCTGCACGATGCCGGTGGCTCCGGCGGGCGCTAGAACGCTGCTGGCCGCGTAGCTGGCATAGCTCTTGCCAGTAACCTTCTCGATGACGGCGCCGAGCACGCAGTAGCCAAAGTTGGAATAGTCGTAAACTTTGCCGGGCGTCCAGTAAACCGGCTGGCTCAACATGTACTGGATGATGTGGTCGCAATTGGGCGGCGAGGGAATGCCTTGCGCGGCGGCAATCGTCTCGGACTCGAACATCGGATCGCCTTCGGTGCTGCAGTTGGTGCATCCGGTTTCGCGGCTCCAACCGCCGGTGTGCCGCAGGAGTTCCTGGATAGTGATATTGGCGAGCGCCTTCGTTTCCGGCTTGCTGGGATCTGGTGTAAATCCCAACAGCGGAAATGGTTTGTCGGTCAGCGACAGTTTGCCGTTCTGGACGAGCGTGAGAACTACAGCCGAGGTGATCTGCTTCGACACGCTCGCCAGTCGAAACAGGCTGTCGGGATGCGCGATCAGGGAGTTGCCGGTATCGCTCAAGCCGTAGCCGCGGGCCAGAACCAACTTGCCGTTGTTGATGACCGCCACGGCGCCGCCCGGCACCTGGTACTTCTTCATGAGCGCAGTGATGACGCTATCGTAGGATGTGGTGGAAGAGGTCGAACCGAGGCCGACGGTCGGGGCGGTGGTCTGCCAGCCAGAGATGACTCCCTTGTCGCAGCTGCCTTCTGCCGATTGCGTGGAATTCCAGGAGTTGGCAAACATGAGTACCGCTACGCGCTGCGCGCCGCTCACCTCGTAGCTCTTGACGTCAAAGATGCGCGCTTTGTTGGAGACCGCGAGGCTTTCAGCGTTCGCAACCGTCTCTCCGTAATACCACCACCAGCCGAGTCCCGACGGAGCGGAATTCATGACCACGTTGAAGGTGCTGCCCGAGGAATCGGCGGGATCGATGCTGATGAGATAGGCATTATTTAGGCATTATTGGTGGTCAGGTTCGTCTGGATCTGGGCCGGCGTGATGCCGTAGTACCACCACCATCCGGACTGACTCGACCCGGTATTGGGAACCATCACGACCCCGTAGACGGTGGAGCCGCCGCTGGTGTACTGACGCAGGTCGATGAGGCGGGCCTTGTTGGCGGTGAGGTGGCTTTGGATCTCGGCTGCGGTCAATCCGTAGTACCACCACCAGGCGCTGTAGTCGGCGCCCACGTTGTGCAGCATGATGGCCGCGAAATAGGTCGTGCCGCCCACCACGTACGGCTCGACACTGATCAGGCGCGCGTCGTTCGCCGTGTAGTAATTCTCGAGCTCTTGCTGGGTCATGCCGTAGTACCACCACCAGGCTTTGTTATAGGTGCCGGTGTTCTGGACCAGGGCGACGTCGAACGGCAGAGGGCTGGCGGACTGTACACGCAAGCTCACGAGCCGCGCGTTCTTGGAACTGATGAGGGTCTCCACCTGCGCCGGGGTCTGGCCCACGTACCACCACCAGCTGGTCGGAGCCTCCTGCACTGGCTCGCCGAGCGAGGCGCGTGCGGGCGATACCACGCCGAAGCTGACGATCATGAGTGCCAGGACTGCAAGCGAAATAAATCTGCGATCTTTGATCATGACGCTCTCTTTGTGCGCGATTTCAACGTCATTCTAAGCCCGGCCATATGAGCGAGCCGGACGTGTCACCGACCCGGCGCGACAGCTAGAACTCGGGATTCTGGCTGATGGTGGACGAGGGGGAAGAATTCAGCGGGCCCAAAACGCAGAGGGAATTATGTTAGCGGGGGTGTGGTTTGTCAATGTGCAAGTAATTGCAGCCGTGAGCGGAGAGCGGGCGGCTCAAGGGGATTGTTGGCGAAATATCCCGATAGCGCTCATTGAGCGAGATTGTAAAAGCTAACGGCTGTCGCATTTTTGGTCGTGGTCCGATGTCTTCGGTAGCAAGGACTGCCCAGAACGAGGCCGCCGATCCTTCCGAACCCAAGATTCGGCGTAGTTATAGGGGAGTTATTCGACGCTGTACTGGATCTGGATTCCACGTTTCGACATCTCGTCCAGAAACAGGTCGGCAGGCACGTCTCGCTCCTGAAGCACCCCACCACGCTTGCTGATTCCACCTGAAGCCAGCATTTGTACGACGATCGAGGCAGGGAACGCGGTGGTGCGCATCATTGCGCTCATGTCCGTCTTAGGATCGTAGTGATCGACCATGGTGAAGGTGGCGACACGGCCTTTGAGTCGCCCGCCCAGCAAGCCACGCACGCCGGGGGAACGTATCGACTCATGCGCTTCCAGGCGCATAAGGCAAACGTCCGGGCCCTTGCCGGCGAATTTACCTTCAAAGATTTTCAACATCACGGCTCGGGGCGTGATTTCGGCTCCATTGACACGCATCTTATCGCTGGAGAAAAGGCCGAGCGCCTTTAGTTCGCACAGCAGATCGTAGTGGCCCGGATAGCGAAGTGTTTTTTCGAAACACTCGCCAACCTTGCCTTCGAAACTCTCGGGTAAAGTCGAAGTACCTCCTGAGGTTTGGAAAGCGATGAGGGGCGCAAAGCCCGGCATGTGAAATTCCTCGGGTTCGGTGAGGGGGTCGACCGTGACCAGCTTGCCTTTGCGGAGAATCCGAGCTGGTTCCACATACTCGTTGATGAGGCCTTCCACGGAGAAAACTAGCTGGTAGTGGAATGGCGGCATAGGTTTTTCGGGAAGGCCTCCCACATAGAGTTTGAGGGCATCGGCCCGGCCACCGAGGCGGCGGACAAGCTCCCCGCCAAGAATGGAAGCCATGCCGGGGGAAAGGCCGCAGTCGGGAGCGAGAGCGACACCGCGTTTCTCCGCTTTACTGGCGAGCGCGAGTTCCTGTCGGACGACGGTATTGTTTCCGCCGAGATCGGCAAGGTGGCAACGCGCCTCGATAGCAGCCTTTGCCAGCCCGAGGTTGAGACGGTAGGGAACAGCGGAGAGCGCCGCATCATGACTGCGCATCAGCTTGGCAGCGGCCCTCTCACTCGCAGCGTCCAGCGCGACCGCATGGACTTTCTTATCCCCGATGATCTTGTTTATGCGGGCGGCTACTTCGCGCGCCCGTTTGAGATCGCTGTCAGCCAGCGAAACTGACTCGACCTGCGATTGGCACGCCATGTCGAACGCAGCGGCCGAGCCCATCATGCCGGAACCGATGACCAAGAGCCTCAAGCGTGTACCTCTTGAATTTCACGATTACTTTACACCCTTTCGGAAACACCGGGTCAGCTTTACCGCAGCGAGCAGCGGTCGGGCGAACGACAACTGCCGAAGTCTTACGAACAAGGCAACTGTTGAAATATCCCGTGGCTGTTGAAAAACTCACTCGCCGAAAAATGGCCGAAAAAACTTGGCGTCAGGAAGCCCTACAAACGACTTTCTCGTTTTCCTAGACATTTTCTATTCCCCAACCTTCAGCTGTTTTTGGGGAAAATGGAGTTTTTCAACAGCCAAGCCTGTTATCGACAGCTGGGAACGAATGGGGCAAAAGAAAAACCGCCCGAGACCGAGCGGCAATTCTGTGCTGGCTGACTCACCAGGTTTTACTTCGCGGCCATCACTGCGGGCTGAGGGGCGGCTACTTGCGCTTTCACCCTCCGTAAGGTCTCGCAAGCCTCGCGGACCTCAGCCTCCAAGTGTTGTTCGCGGTGGAAGCAGGGCTCAGCTTCCGTCTACCAGCGATTTCGGCGAATTGTCGCCTCGCCCCTTACTCCGGCACCACCTCGATCGCAGTCACCGTCGCGTAGCGCGTGACCGGAACGAATTCCAGCAGCAGCTTGCCTTGGGCGTTAGATTCGAGGCCCTTGACTTTGCAGACTAGGGGCCGGTCCTCGCCCACCTGCTTCGCAATGCTCAGATTCGCGAGGATCGTTTTCCCATTGCTGAAAACGTTGAACATTCGGTCTTGCCGCGCGATACCGGAATCCCCAGCTGGCGCGGGGCTGCGATCCCCACCCTCGTACCGCGCATGATGCTCGATGAAGTACAAGTTCACTGTGTATCGGCCTGGGGCGACAGGAATCGCGTAGGAGAAATGTCCCCAGCGCTCGGTCTCGTAGAATTCAGGGTCGTCGGTGCCGGTAGTGGGTTCTTGGCTGGTGGAGAGTTGTCCTCCTTTGAAGTAGGTGTCGGGGCTCCACCAGTGACTGTCGTTGCCATAATACGGTACATCACGAGCCACGATGCGCACGGGCCGGATATGCCCATGGAAGCCTGGCAGAATTTCTATGGCCGATAGCATTGCGCTGCCGCCGCTCGCCGAAGAAAAGCTGAGATGAAGCTCGCCATCGGCAGCAGGTGAAATGTCAGAGAAAACCTTGACTTCGGCGGTGCGGTCGCCGCCAGAATCGGCGAGCACGTCAAAGTCGCGAAGCAGCGGATGACCGTTAGCCAGCATCGTCATGATGCGGCTTCCCTCGCCGCCAGCGCCGATGTTCTCTGGGCCGAAGAAGGTTTCAGCGAAGTGCAAATGCATCTCGTAAATCCCGGGCTTGAGAGGAATGTTGTAGGTGAAGTCTCCCTGACGGTAGCTGCGATAGATGATGGAGTCCTGGGTTCGCCAGATATGTTGCACGGCGCTGGCGACGGCGCTGCCGCCCGAAAAGTAAATGTCAGAGCTCCAAAGCTTGCCGGCGTGGTCGATATACTTGCGGTTAGCGCCGGCCAGGATTCGTACCTCCTCACCTACAGGAAGACCGATGGGCGGTTCTGAGGAAGGTTGCTGAAAATGGGAAGTGCGAATGACCGGCTGAGGTTCTGATCTTTCCCGAGATAGAATTGCAGCCACAACCAACGCCATGAGAATTACCAGAACACCACCGAACACCCAGGCCTGGCGCGAAACCCAACGCCGCGGCATACTGGCCGGGGTCAACGGCGAATTCAACTCTCGAGGCGCTTCGCGGGCTGCCATCCTTTCAAACACAGGGATATATTGCCCGACCGGGACCGCGATGTGGATGGGATGAGCCGCGCCTTCCGATGCGTAGTATTCGCTCAGGCGCTTGCGCAGGCGATTCGCCTGAACACGCACGATCGAATCAGTGTTCTGATCGAAGGACTCGTGACGGTCGAAGACATCGAGTGCTACAGAATATTCTTTGATCTGTTCGGTTTGGCCCGCGAACGTTTTCTCGCAAAGGTAAGAAAGCAGATGGCTGAGCGTCGGTGAGCGGGAAAAAAGCTGCGATTGCAGAACGACCTGCAATTCGGCACGTTCTGCGGGCCGGCTGACCGACTCTACTGCGGTGGAGGGCATGGGGAACCTCCTGCGACTACCCCTCCTGCTTCCTTTATACACCTTTCAGCGGCAGCGGAATCGTCTACAAACGGTTACCGTAACCTCGTGTAACCCCGATTTCACCTCAATTCCGGATGGGCGTTTCCTCACAACGGACAAAACCAATCGATTGAGCAGCCGGTAGATAGCTTTTTTCAGCACTGGTAACACCGCGGGCTTAGCCCCGGGGTAGCCGGTATAGCGTTGTGGGCCACAAAAATCCGCGCCATAAGTAAGGCAGACGCGAGGGCAGATAGGAGGCTGGATATGCGAAACATCACAGTGAAGATCGCACTAATGGCCGTGCTAACGGTGCTGTCCGTCAAGTACAGCGCCAGCACGTCGACTCCGCAGGGCAAGGTCGCAATGGACTCGATGACTGTTGCTGAACTGGAGAAGGCCGGGGATTTGGCGCGGGTCCAAAAGGACTACGACCAGGCGATCCGGTATTTTCGCGCCGCACTGCGCAAAGATGGCAAGAATTCCCAACTCTACAACAAGCTCGGCATGTCTGAATTGCAGAACAACGACATGAATGCGGCGCAGCAGGACTTTGGCCAAGCGATAAAGTACAACCGGAAGTCTGCGGATGCGGTCAGCAACCTTGGCGCTGTCTACTACCAGAAGAAAAGCTATGGCTCTGCGGCGAAGTACTTCAAGAGGGCTGTTGCGCTCGATGAAACACGCGCCGTCTTTCACATCAACCTGGGAGCGGCGTGGTTCGCTCAGAAGAAACTGGAGGGCGCCGTGGCGGAATACACTCGGGCGCTGGAACTGGACCCATACGCTTTACAGCAGGACGCCAGAACCGGCGGTGTGGCCCAGATCGCGAGTACGGAGGAACGCGCTCGCTTCTCCTACATGCTGGCGAAGATCTATGCCAGCCACGGCGACGTGGAGAACTGTCTGCAGTGCCTGAAGAAGGCCAAGGACGAAGGCTACCGTAATCTTGCGAGCGTGTACAAGGACGAGGAATTCACGCGTATGCGCGAGGACCCGAGACTGCGCGAGATCGTGCCGCCGCCTACGCCGAAGTAGTTCTTCCAAGGAACGGCACTATTGGGCTTCTCCTCCGGTGGGAGAAGCCCTTCCTTTTAGTCAACGCGATGGATTATGTTCCCAGCCACGACTGTCGCCACGATGCCAAATCCCCCACTTGCGTCGACTATAATGCTCTAACTTCTTCGGCGGAGCGCCGAGCCAAGCCGACGATTCATGGCTGCGCTGAAAAAAACCTTAATGTTTCATTGGTCGCTGAGCCAATTTGCGTTTTTATGTATTCTGTTCTTTTTCTGCCACGCCGCCGCTGCACAGCAATCCACTGCGAAGAGCGCCCTCGTTGTACTCCGCGATCTAGTTCCATCGAACGATAAGCTCGCGGAGCAAGATCTCAGTTTCGACACGAGCTTCGCGCGTCAGGCGATCGAGTACTTGCGATCCAACGATCCCCATCTGATGGAGCGCATGGCAAACTCGCCGGCAATCACTCACATTCTCAACCATGCCCGAAACTTCAACTATGATGTCCAAAAGACTCCCGAACGGCCTTGGTAAATAGCCTGCTCGGACCACAGAGTGCGCAAGGTGGGCGCTCAGCCATTTGTGCGCGAAGTCTCGAATACTTCGCTGGGCCAATGCTTTCCGATCCTCATTGGGTCAACGATGCTCTTGCGTATCTGCCGGCCGACTTTCGATTTCGCGGAACCCTGTTTCTGACCTTCGGATATGACATCGGGGTTGCCTTCGTCCCGAACGCATCCCTGAATTGCACTCACTCGTTTCGACGTTCACCCTGCAGAGCTGCTCTATTATGCAATCCACGAATTGCATCATGTTGGCTTCATGGATTATCAAAAGCCGCCGAAAATGGCGGACATTACATCTTGTGCGGACTTGCTAAACCTAGTCGAATATTCCACTCAACTGGAAGGGATGGCTGTGCTTGCTGCATACCAGCGCCGTCAGAAGGATCATGCGCTGGGGGATGATCCCGCGGGGCAAACACGCTTGCGCCACCAACGAAAATGACGAAGCAATGTGCTGAGAAGTTAAAGGCGACCATTTCTTCGACGCTTGTCGCACACGATCGCACAACGAAACTATCAATGTATCAAGAGAAGTTCCTCTTCCTCCGATTCTTGAGTAACCTTCGTCAGCCGAGCAGATGGAGGAGGCATAGCTTGCGCCTTAGTCTTTTGCTGAGGATTTCGCAGCAGCAGCACGAACGGCAGCATGATGAGAAACAGGATACCCATCACCCAAAATGCTTCCACGAACGAGAGCATGTACGCATGGCGTTGCACCGTCCCGTAAAGCGCAGCCCAAGCCCTGCGGGATGCGACGTAGTTATCAACACCATTCGCGTGGAACCAACGCTGCAAGCCTTGCAGCATCTGCCCGCTTCTTAAATGGCTGGCGGAAATATTCTCGACCAAGCGGCTTTGGTGCATCTGCGTGCGGCGGGCGAGGAAGGTGGTCATGATTGCAATTCCGATGCTGCCGCCGATATTGCGCATCAGGTTGAAAATGCTGGTGGCGTTGCCCAGCTCTTCTTTCGGGAAGCCCGCCACGCTGATCGCCATCAGAGGAACGAACAGGAAGCTGAGAGCCACACCTTGGAATACCTGCGGCCACAGGATATCCCAGTAGCCGGCATCGAGGTTGAGCCTGGAAAGATCGAACATGGTGAGCGAGCCGAGCACCAGGCCAAACACCAGAAGCTTTCGTGGTTTGGTTTTGCTCGTCAAGTATCCCACCAACGGCATCATGGCAAGGGAGCCAACGCCGCGCGGAGACAATGCCAAACCTGCATTGTATGCGGGATATCCGAGCAGCGTTTGCAGGTAGATTGGCAGCAGCACAAGACTCGCATAGAGAACGAAACCCAATAGACTGATCAGAAACACTCCGGTAGCGAACGAGCGATTCTTTAATGCCCGCAAATCAACTACGGGGTGCGGCGTCTTCAATTCCCGGATCACCAGCGCAACCAGGCCCGTGACACAGAGCATGGCGAAAAGGCGAATGTAGCCGGAAGAAAACCAGTCATGCCGTTCGCCGGTATCTAGGAAGACTTGCAGTGTTCCCAGCCCCAGGGCGAGAAAACCGATGCCCCAAAGATCGACGCGGCCCTTACCCCGCTTGATGTAGGGCGGATCGAAGACAAAACGATTCATCATCAAAAGCGAAAAGACCCCGACCGGGAGGTTGAGATAGAAGATCCACCGCCAACTGTAATTGTCTGTGATCCACCCTCCGATCGTTGGTCCCAGGATGGGCGCCAGTAGAATACCGATGCCAAACGCCGCCATGGCCTGACCGTGCTTCTTCTCCGGAAATGTTTCCAGCAGAATCGCTTGTGCCAGCGGCTGTAGCCCTCCGCCCGTGAGCCCTTGAAGCACCCGAAAAAAAATCAGCGCCGGAAGGCTGGTCGCCAATCCGCAGAAAAGCGACATCAAAGTGAATCCCGCGACGCATGTGAGGAGCAGCCTCTTTCTTCCGATGTAGTTCGCAAGCCAGCCGGACATCGGCAAGATGATGGCATTCGAAACCAGGTACCACGTGACGACCCATGTGCCTTCTTCAATGGTGGCTGCGAGATTCCCGGCGATGTGTGGGATGGAAACATTGACGACTGTAGTGTCGAGTATTTCCATAAAGGTCGCCAGCATCACGGAGAATGTGACGACCCAGGGATTTACCCAGCGATGTTCTTCGCCATCCATACCAACCTCCCACGTCAGAGTGGGTTCTGATCAAGTGGGGATCTGCCAAGCCCTCCTTCCTTGTCTTATAGCTTGAGATAGAACGATTGGCCGTGATCAAGCTCACAGGTTATTGAGGCGTGCGAATATCGGGGTGGAGGTTCGGCGCAGTAGTACTAAACCTCTCTGGCGAGGATGGGCATGCTCCTGTGCACTTCGTCACAGACAGGGGTTCGCGATCGGGTAAACAATTTACTCAGAAGATCGAAAGGGGACGAGACAACTTCGGCCCGGGGGAGGTGCGTATGAGAAAAGGAATTGTTCTTTTCTTCCTTCTGCTGGCTGTCTTCTGCTGGTTAGGAGCGGCCGGCTCCCCACAGGAAAAGTCCAACATCACAGTAACAAGCAGCGAAGTAAATAATGGAGTCGTGATCCTGCACGTCTCGCAAGGCGACAAGACTTATCAGCTAGAGTGCAACGCAAATATGCCAGGCTGCACGACGCACAAGAACGGCAGCTACCAAATCATTGAACTTCCCAAAGGTTTCGGAATGTACGAGTGCAGGGATGTGGAAATCTATCCGGACGCCAACTCGCCGGATAAAGATAAAAAGATCGGCGAATATTGCATGGAGGAAAAGTGATTGTGCGGCCGGACCGATTCATGGAACAGCACTTTTCGTTGTGATGCCGGGTGGTAGCTGAGTTCGGTGATCGCAGAAGAGGCGCAATACTGCCTTTTACAGTGTTACTTGGCTTCTCTCGTGGTTCCCGGGCTACCGTGATTGCGACCGGCGAGCGACCGCCGAGGATTGAACCTGCTCGGCTGGAACGATTCCCTGGCCTTCCAGAGCAGAATAGAACTTGTCGACTTCTAGATTCTTGACGATGTCGGTTGGTACCGGATTGCCAGCGAATTTCGATGCTGTCGATTCTGGCCGCGGCGCCAAGGCCAAAGTGCGCACGAAAATCCTCTGCGAAAGATAGCTGCGGCCGCTGCGGATTTGCTCGGTCTGAGTCATTCCACCGGCCGTGAGCTTGATGCGCGCCGATCGCTGCACTTCATCCTAGGTGCGCTGCTGTTGAGCTTCAGGCATCCCCCACTTCCGTTTGGGGTATGGCCTGATTTTTGTCTTCCTCGATCTCTAAGAAAATCAAAAACCAATTTCGTAGCTAGCAGAAACCGCTTGTTCAATTTAATTAGTCAGACCAAGCAGATGTGAGTTTGTTTGCCCCGCAAAGTTTAGGAAAAACGTTACCTTCAGAAGGTAATCAGGCGCAGGGTGGGGCGGCAGATGACGCGGAGCGACAGGTTGACCACTTCGCTGTGAGAGCGCCAGGAGCGTTATCGCGAAGGGAACCCGGGAGATGTACCAGAAGGCGGCAAAGGTAGCTTAGCGCTGCAATCAATGAGCGGATTACCGGATTAATCACGGTTCTTTCCTTTGGGTTCACGTTCATGATTCTAATCGCCTTCCCATGCGAGGACGATTTACGAAATCAGATGGGATGAGAAGGCCGGTCTCCGGGAATGAGTGAAAGCGCATGACCCTCCTCTGCCGGGGTGTTCCGACGCTCAGCTTCCGGAAGGCGCACCAGATTGTGCGGCTAGTCACATACAAAATGGTTTGAACCGCCTAATGTTGAGTTAGTCACCTGCTTCTTACTCTCTCTCAGGGGCGGCAGGTGCGGTCCATGTGCAACGGCCGTCCGGCCGTTAGAGAGGAGGATCCCATGCCCCTCGATTCCCTGGAACTACGTGCTTCCCTCCAAAGAGTGCTTCGCGCTCTCATTTTGATTCTGGTTCCGCTCACTGTATTCGGCTTCTATGTGGCGTTACAGGGAGACAGCCAGATTCGCCAGATGGCGGGTGAAAACATCCGATCCATAACCCGGACCGCAGCTGAGTTCACCTCCGAATTTATCGGAGAGTCCGTGAAGAACGTGAGCGTGATCGCCAACAACCCGAGTGTTGTTGAAGCGGTCAGCTCCGCGAACCACCAGTACATGCGTCTTTCCGAGGACTCCATCGCCAGCAAACTCGGAGCCATCGAGCTGAAATGGAGTAGCCCGGAAAGCGATACCTTGGCAAGAAATATCCTCACCTCCGACTTGGCGCACCAACTCCGTCATCTACGGGAGCTAAATCCCAACTTGCTGAAAATCACGGTTGCGGATACTGTCGGCGCCACCGTCGCGGCAACCGATAAGCCTTCGCATTACTTTCAGACGGATCGTGCGAACTGGGGAGTCTTGTATTCCCAAGGACAAGGTGCACTCGACGTGGCTGATCTGCGCTATGACGAACAGAACCGAGTCTACTACCTTAGCATCGCCTACCCCATCCTGCAGGAAGGAACAGGCAGGTTCATCGGCGCGGTCACCGCTCTGATGGATGTGTCGCCACTGTTCGCTCAGCTAAACCGGGAGCAGATCGGCAGTACCGGGCGCATGTTCCTGGTGGGTGACGATGGAACCGTGATCGAGGCACCCGGCGTGCCCCCGTCCCTGAAGATGCGTTCCGAAGAGTACGCCGCAATCCGGGATTCTCTAGGGAACTTGCGGGGCCGCGAAACCGGATACCTTTTCACACGGCTCTCCAAAGGTGACTCCTATCTCGTCGGGTTCGCCGATACCGGGTTGAAAGACGCGTACGCCAAACTTCGCTGGATCGTCGTGGCCAGTCAGGAAGATCGCGAGATCACGCGCCCCATCCGGAACGTGACTGCTTTCGCTTTGTTCGTGATGATTTGCTCGTTACTCATGCTTACCTTGCTGGCTGCGTATGTGTTTCTGCATCGCAGGCAGAGATTGGAGGATATTGAAACGCCGTCCGAAGATAAACCGATGCCCATAGCGAGCTGAAGAGGTAGCACCATTCAGCGGCCGGGGGAGTGCCAATGCATCGACTCGATGTGCGGAAGCGACTGCAAAGGGAATAACGCAACTCCTCTCTTCAAAAGTGGGCGCCATTTTATATTGCGTGTAATTGATTTCATGACAATGTCGGCTCCGACGCCCGGGTAAAGTTGGTGGTGCTAAGCCAACCAACAGGCTCGGGAGAAAGGAGCCGAACAATGATCATTAGAGGAGTAGATTTCCATCCCGAGTTTCAGCAAATTGCTTCGGTGGATACCGAGACCGGAGAGTTCCAGGAAAAACGGCTAGCGCATCGCGACGAGGCGGAGAACTTCTACCGTGCTCTAACAAGGCACAAGGTGCGTGTGGGAATGGAAGCCAGCGGGCACGCACGCTGGTTCGAACGACTCGTGGCCGAGTCCATGCCGATATACTGCTGTCACGACTCATGCAGTTGCCTCCTTGAGGGAAAGATCATTCGAGTCAGCGGAGTCTTTCCCGCAAGGTAAAGTGCCATTCTTCGGCCGATTTTCCTACCTGTTCCTTCCGTTCTGCGTTGCCGCATGTATACAGGCCGCTCTCTCATAATGCATCGACCTGATTGTGGATCCAACGGCAGTGTTGCGCCAACAGGCAACTACCGCCCCCCAGCGACTTCATCCTTGCGTACTTAACTGGAGCTCAGGTAAGAGGTGAGCATGCACTCCGTTAACTGCTATGAGGATGCCAGTCGCGCCGGCGCGTACGCCACGCTTGAGTTCGCGAACACCTATTACCTCGCATACCGTGACCTCCCCAAAATTCTCGCTGAGTGTGTGACCGGAACGCGAGCGCTTGACTTCGGTTGTGGTACCGGCAGGTCAACGAGGTTCCTACAGAAACTCGGCTTCAATGTAACCGGGGTCGATGTCTCTGAGTACATTGCTGCGGATCGCCCGCGCCATAGATCCTTCCGGCGATTACCGTATTGTGCCCGGTGATAATTTCAACGGATTGGACGCTGGCACCTTCGATCTCGTGCTATCTGCCTTTACCTTCGACAACATTCCAGCGACGATGAAGGCAAGAATCTTTCGCGACCTCGGAAAGCAGCTAATGCCCAGCGGAACCATCGTTAGCATAGTTTCGTCACCCGAGATTTACACCCACGAATGGACGTCATTTACGACCAAAGATTTCCCGGAGAACGCGGCAGCTGGCAGCGGTGATGTCGTGCACATCATCGTTACCGACCACCAAGATCGAAGGCCGGTCGAAGACATCCTTTGGACCGATGAATCTTATCGGGCCGTCTATAGAGAAGCGAATCTGCAGGTGGTCCAAGTCTTCCAACCGCTCGCCAAAGATAACGAACCATACGCATGGGTGAGCGAAACCAACATTCCTCCCTGGACGATTTACGTGCTGAGACGAGCGACGTAGCTCTGCACTCCGGGATAAAGAACCTGGAGATTTAGTCGGCAGTCCCGGAAACGTAAGACAAGACTGGATCCCACACCAGGCTTCGTGGCCAACGGGCCGCGCATTGAGAGGACTCTATATCCCAAACGGTGAGAGAATAGGAACAGACAGGTCGCTCCGTTGGCACACGAAGCACGTGTAAAGGAAGGAGGTTGTATGCTTGCCAGGCATCATCCGATGCGGAATCCGTACTTCCACTTTCACCCTCTCCACTTCCTGTTTTCCATGTTGGCGGCTGTGATCGTTTTTGGACTGATGATGTGGATGCTGGCCATCCCCGCGCAATGACGAGGCAATCTTCTGGGGAGACAGCAGAGCGATTCCCACCAACTTGTCGGACAAGGGAGAAGAACAAAAAGCGCCACAAACTCGTCTGAGTGATGGTACGCCCGTTGAACAGCTCTCCCCGCCGAAGTCTGCTCACTTTCAACGTAGGCTCTGTGCTCGGACTCGAGAATAGGTCCTACGTGCCAAATGGCACACTACTCGAGCTAGTCACTCCGAGTAGCCGTCGTCTGTGTCGTCATCATCGTCATCTTCTTTCTCTTTGCCGTCGCCTTCGTCTTCCTCTTCGTCTTCATCTTCTTCGTTTGGCTCCTGTCGCAGAAAGAGGAGATTGGCAGCTACAGGCTGATCAGAGACTTCTGAGTCGATGTTTTCTGGACATATTCTGTTCATGCCCAATGGTAATCCTTGTGGGGTTGTGCCTTACGATTCCGCGGCTCTCATTTTTTCTCTGATCGGTTCGTTGTCGCAAAACAACCCTTACGTCGATCAGGCTCTGCAGACACGCTCCCACGCTGAAAGCTGAGTATCCCGTGCCTTGGACTTTCGAAACAGGGCTGTTGCTCGTGCCTCACAAGCGTTCGTGACCACACTCACTGCAGTTTTTCTCATGTTGTGTCATTCATTAGATGACTACCCACCTCCTGGGCCCTTGCGGGCGCCTAGAAACAGCCAAGAAAGGAAGGTGGAACCTCATGAACTCTGGAGTCCTACGTCAACGGCCGCTACCAAGTGGCTGGGGTGTCCTGACAATCCTCGTTCTGCTGTTAGTTTGCGCGGGGTCCCTCGCCCCACAAGCTACTATTTCAGCCGGACCCCTTCTGCTGCACCAGGTAAGGACGATCTATGTGGCTCCGTCCTCAGATGATTTCGTGCTTCTGATGAAGGCTCGTCTCGAAAAATGGACGGTCGTTGAGATTGCTTCAAAGCCGGAAGAAGCTGACGCGATTCTCACTTGTCAAACTGAGAGCGCAGTGGTGCCCGCCAAGGTGGCCGTACGGCGAATGATTGCAGAAGTTACCCTTTTGGACCGGCGCTCTCAGAAAATCATTTGGAAGACCACAAAATCCTCGTTCTCTGACAGAACCATACTGGCAGATGACATTCTGGAGCAACTCAAGCAGGACTGGAGAAGGTCGGTCGTTGCTTATTGAGCCAGACTGATCATACCTTCGGCAGCACCTGGCATCGGATGAAGCGTCGCACAAGAAACGGAGGGGCCTTATGAACCTCTATGAAGTCACGTTACACGGCACTGACAGCATTTACCTTGTAGCATCCACAAAGTACCGCGCGCTGGAACTGGCGGGAGATTACCTGGCCGATGCAGGTCGACCGGACACGCTGGAGTCAGGCAAGTTCGTCGTACGCCATCTCGACCTGTCAGAAGAGCAAATACTCCGTCCCGAAAGATGCCGGGCGTGTCCTCTGAATGAATAGGTCAAGCTCGATATCCGGTGGCCCTTCGATGCCTTTCGGCAAGTTACCGTCGATAACGCTGCGTTGTTGATTTCGCTCACTGAAGTCTCAGGTGGTTAAAAAAAGACAACTTGTTGGAAGGACGGCTCATCTGTCTAAGATGGGGGTCGCCCAAAAAATGGTCCGTACTACTGCCCCCCGGAGAGAACCGGGGAACAATGGCATCAGCAGAAGTCAATCCGAACCCCAACCAAGAGCCGGAACTCCACCTCTTGCTGGCCTCCGACACGTTTGAGCCGCTGTGGAAGTCCCTTTTGCGCGGCCTGGACGAATTTTTCTTTCCCAAAAAACTTCCGCCGCTGAAGCTCGAGTCGAAGCCCATTCCAGTCAAGGACATTTGGGGCTTCTACAACTACAAAAAGAAAGGCGCTCTGGGCTCGACCGTGGCTCATGTCTTCGTGCTCGCATTGATCATCTACGGCACGATTCTCGGAAGGCGTATTGTGACCAAGGTCGAGGGTAAGCCGCAGACCACCACGGAGTTGATTGATTACGGGGATTATGCGCTGAAACCCGCGAAGACGCAGGCCGGAGGCGGCGGCGGTGGTGGCGACCGCGATGTGCTGCAAGCTTCAAAGGGGCGTTTGCCGAAGTTCTCGATGCAGCAAATCACGCCTCCGGCCGCAGTGATCCGGAATTTGAACCCGAAGCTGGCGGTTGAGCCCACGGTCGTTGTTCCGCCCGACATTCAGGTCGCCATGAACAACATGCCAAACCTTGGCGACCCGAAATCTTCCGCCATCATTCCATCGAACGGCACGGGATCAGGTGGCGGTATCGGTTCCGGTTCGGGGGGTGGCGTCGGCTCAGGCACAGGGCCGGGCGTGGGACCTGGTTGGGGTGGAGGTATCGGCGGCGGTGTTTTCCGTCCCGGCCGGGGAGTCACTCCACCGCGAGCAATCTACTCTCCGGAGCCAGAGTTTTCTGAAGAAGCGCGCAAAGCAAAATATCAGGGAACCTGCGTCTTGGGCCTTGTGGTGGATGCGAATGGCCGCCCAACGAACATCCGCGTGGTGAGCACGCTGGGCATGGGACTGGACGAAAAGGCCATTGAGGCAGTCAAAACCTGGCGCTTTGAACCCGGTCAGAAAGACGGCCACGCGGTAGCGGTGGAGATCGCCATTGAAGTTGCTTTTCACTTGTACTGATGCGCGGCCGTTCGCCTCAGTCGTTTTCAGGCACTTGCGTCAAAACAGAAGCCGTTACTTCGACGCTCGCCTTCTCGGTGATTAGATCTTCCAGGGCGCAGGAGCTGCCGCCCCACCTGCAACTCTTCGACATGTTCTTGCGGGCGAAGATGAGGCTCTGCATCGGGACCTATTTCGCCAGACCGACAATCAGGCCGCTGGGGCCGGGTAGCTTGATCCGGGATATGTCCGCGAATCCGGCGTTTTTCATCCAGCCGAAATATTCGGTTTCGCTGTAACTCGCGCCGTGGTCCGTGGCGACGAGCATGTTCAGTGAGAATAAGGCCGCGTGTTGGGGCCCGGTCTTGTCGGGATTGAGGATGAAGTCTTGCACGACCAAGCGGCCGTTCGGTGCGAGTGCCTGGCGCGCGCGGCGAAAGAGTTGCTGGTTCTGCTCCTCAGAAAACATGTGGCAGATCGCGTTCAGCATGATGATGTTGTAGCCCGAACCCAGATCGTCCGTGAGCATGTCTCCAGAGCGAAGGCTGACTTGGGCTGAAACGCCGGCCTTATTTACGTATTCAGAGGTCAACGGCACGACCTCTGGTACATCGAAGATCTCGCACCACACATCAGACGACGCCTTTGCAAACGCAATGGAGTATGCGCCGGAGCCGCCCCCTAGATCGAGGATGCGGCGAACGCCGGCGGTGCCCAGAGCCTGGACCAAAAGTGGCGCACGAGCCTTGGCGTTGCGATCCATACCTACAATGAAGTTCAGTGTCCATTTGGGCCTGCTGTCACGGGCATTGTTGCGAGGATCGATGGGAATGCAAGTGCCATGGCGCACTGCGTCGGTCAGCGTGCTCCAGCGATGCCAAATGTTCGCTGTGTGGAGCAGCCCGTTGCGATGATTGTCTTTCGAGTCTTGGACAAAGAAGCGCGCGGACTCGGGCGTGTTGCTGTAGATGCCACCGCTCTTGGTGACCAGTCCGAGAGCAACCAGTGCATTCAGCAGCATCTCTGCGGCGCGAGCGTTGGCGTGGATCCTCGTCCCGATTTGTTCCGCATTGGCCCCTTCGCCGATGGCCGTAAAGATGTCGAGCTCCAGCGCGGTAAGAATGCAGCGACTCGGCATGTACCCGCGGATCATTTGATCCAGGCGGTCGGGCAGCGTGCCCGCTTTTTCACGAGCCGCCATGGCAGCGCGGAACTTCTCTCCGTGTTCGATTGACATGGCTCTCATCGCCGGCGCGTCGTTCCAAACGAGACGATTGACGGGCTTCTCGTGGAGCAGATGTGCATCGACAATTTCGCTTACGTCCGACGATTGAACGCGCCGGTACCACACTCCCTCGGGATAAACGACCATCACGGGGTCTTCGTCGCACAGCCCCATGCAGCCGCACGTTGTGAGCTGTACGTCAGGGCTGAGGCCGCGTTTTTGCACCTCCCGATCTAGGCCTTCGAGCACAGCCAACGACCCACTGGCGGGGCAGGAAGGGGCACCTTCGGGCTTTTGTTGCGTGCAGACGAAGAGATGAAAGCGGAATGGTTCCATTGCGTCCTCTTCTCCAGATAACGTTAACGCCTTCTGCTTCGCCCCGGTCTTTCCCCGGTCCGGGGGATTTCGGCTTAGCGACAACAATCCTCTTGAGATCATCGTCAACCCAGTTTCGAGACACTGCCAACTCCACGGCTTTCATTGACTTGCCCGTTTCACCCACGTAACATTTGCCCCTGATGATAGGCCAGACCATCTCGCACTACCGCATAATCGAGAAGTTGGGCGGCGGCGGCATGGGTGTGGTCTATAAGGCTGAAGACACGCGGCTGCATCGCTTCGTTGCATTGAAGTTCCTTCCCGATGAAGTAGCCAGGGATTCGCAAGCGCTAGCCCGCTTCCAGCGCGAGGCGCAGGCTGCTTCGGCGCTCAACCATCCCAACATCTGCACCATTCATGACATCGGAGAAGAGGATGGCCTGGCGTTCATTGCCATGGAGTTTCTCGACGGGCAGACGCTGAAGTACGTGATCGGGGCTCAGCCGATGGAATTAGAGACGCTGTTGTCGCTGGGCATCGAGATCGCTGACGCGCTAGATGCCGCTCATTCCAAGGGGATCGTGCACCGCGACATCAAGCCCGCCAACATCTTCGTAACCGGGCGGGGCCATGCCAAGGTGCTTGATTTCGGCCTGGCTAAAGTTAAGGCCGCCGGCGGCAGCAGCCAGAATGAGGTCACGAGAACCGAGGCTATCGAAGCACACCTGACCAACCCTGGCACCGCGGTGGGCACGGCTGCCTACATGTCCCCGGAGCAGGCGCGCGGGCGCGAGCTCGATACCCGTACCGACCTGTTTTCCTTCGGGGCGGTCTTGTATGAGATGGCCACCGGCCAGTTGCCATTCCGCGGAGCGACGACCACCGACTTGTTCGATTCCATCTTGCATAAGGCGCCTATGCCTGCGGCGCGGCTAAATCCCGACCTTCCGCCCAAGCTGGAAGAGATTATCAGTAAGGCGTTGGAGAAAGACCGCGAGCTGCGCTATCAGGTTGCTGCCGAGATGCGGGCCGACCTGAAACGCCTGAAGCGGGAGATAGAATCGAGCCGGACGGGAATTCCGGCCGCCCATGACAACTCCGGTCAGCCTGCATCCGGAACACAGGCTGCAGGCTCACCTGCATCGAGGGGCAAACAGCAGCCGGCAGTATCTTCGGCGCAGACATCGGCGGTGGGGCAATCGACGGGCTTCCGGTGGAAGATTTTGGTTTCGGCTGCGGTGATCGTCGTAGCCGCCCTTGTCGCCGGCGGCCTCAACTGGCGCTCGCGTTCGGCTGCGCCAGCGTCCAAAGCAGCACCTCTCACGGGAAGGGACACAGTGGTGCTTGCCGACTTTACCAACTCAACTGGCGACCCCGTCTTTGATGATGCGCTCAAGCAGGCACTGGGCGTCCAGCTCGGACAATCCCCGTTCCTTAATATCCTCTCCGATCGCAAGGTAGAGGAAACGCTGCACCTGATGGGCCGTCCGTCGAATGAGCGGATCACGCGCGATGTAGCGCGAGAACTCTGTATTCGGACAGGCAGTAAGGCAATCGTGCTGGGTTCAATTTCGAACCTCGGCGGGCAGTACGTGCTGGGCGTAGACGCTGTCGGTTGCAGCAGCGGGGATACGCTGGCAAAGGAGCAGGAAGAGGCGGCAAGCAAGCAAGACGTGCTGAAGGCACTGGGTAAGGCAGCGGCCAGCCTGCG
>DAIUEW010000067.1:0-24765 GCA_036844925.1 Candidatus Sulfotelmatobacter sp. | reverse complement strand
TTCAGTGTAGAACTGTCCCTGATTTCTCTGTCTCAGTCCGGGGGCGCACTCCAATGCCTGTCCCTTAATTAAGCCACCAGAACCGGCCATCAGTGTGACCGGTTCAAGTTTTTCACCCGTCGCTGGAAGCCTTTCGCAGTCAGAGCTGGGGGGATTTCTCGGTGTGTCTGAGCCCCGGACATCCACCATGCTTCTGGCAGTAAGTCCCCACAGTAAAGATCACCTTTTTCTGAAGCAGACTTTTTGCGCAAGCAATTGGGCGTTGCGCGAAGCCCGCACCTATCGGGACGCATTGATGATCCTGTGCCAGGATCGGATGCCGGTCGTGATCTGCGAATGTTGCCTCCCGGACGGGAGCTGGCAAGATCTTCTGAGTCAGATCGCGGACCTGCCCGATGCTCCGCGATTGATTGTGACCTCTCCGGAACCGGATGAACGTCTCTGGGCGGAAGTCTTCAACATGGGCGGGCACGATGTATTGACGACGCCGCTCGATCAGAACGAAGTGATTCGGGCGGTGAGCGGTGCCTGGCGAAGCTGGGAAAGCGAGTCGAGCCGAGTGAAGCAGCGGGAAAACCGAAGGTGTTCGTACAAGGTGAGTACCAGAGTCCGGCTTCTGGCCTCCTGAAACCGGTAACTAGCGTCAGTGTCGCGGGTTGGGAGGGACAAGCAAGGTTCAATACTCACGCAAACCGCGTCGATCAGGAACCAAAGCGGCCATCTCAGGACGTGGGGAGGATCCAGATGAACCTTCGGAATCGTTTGACGTTAAGTAGCGCGTCGGCTCTCTGTACGCTGATTCTGCTGGCGGGTGGGGTGATTCACGGCTACTACAGGAATTCCCGCGGGCGTTGGAACAGTTTCCTGGTTGGCGATCCGCACCAGGGGGCCAAGTTATTCTTCGAAACGAAGGGGTGCGCGCGTTGTCACCCCGTCAATGGTATGGGCGCCAACTCGGCGCCCGATCTGGGTTTCAGCCGGTCGCCGCAATCGAGCCTTGCTCAGCTTGTGAGCGCCATGTGGAACCACGCGCCGAGAATGTGGGAAGGTATGCGCGCGGAGGGAATCGCCTACCCTGACCTGGATCGCGAGGACATGGCCAATCTGTTCGCGTTCCTGTACACGGCGCACTACGTCGACGAGCCCGGCGACGAGGGGCATGGCGCGCTCCTGTTCGTGTCCAAAGGTTGCGCACGCTGCCACGGGGCGCAGGGGACGGTGAACGGCCTCGCACCGGACCTTGCGAACATGAAAGGCATTGACACACCCATCGTGTGGGCACAGACGATGTGGAACCATGCGCCGAAGATGGATAAAGTCACCCCAGTCACATTGACCCGCGGATACGATATCGTCCGGCGAATAGCTCCAAGTGGGTCGGGGTCAAATAGCGTCCGTTAATGCGAATTAACGCTTCCTTCTCGGCCTTAGGCGAATCGCCGAATAACTACCCTGCTTCGGCGTTTGCATGCGTTCGTTCTAGAAATTCTTCGCGCACCTCTGGCGGCGCCCAAGGCCAGGTCTTACGGGCTCTTGCGTAAATCAGAAAAGCGATGCAGCCGAACGCCACCCATGCAAAAGAAAGGAATATCGAAAGCTTGTCCAGTGCCACGAAGGCATAACTCCAGCCAACCAGGGATGTCAAGCTCGGCAGCGGATAAAATGTCTGCCGGTATGGCCGATGCAAGGATGGCTGTCGCTTGCGTAACACGGTGAGCGCAACTACCTGCCCGAGTGACTGAATCAGGACCGTAACGCCGGTAAGTATGTTGATAACGGCCGGTACCGGGAAAAAGCTACCAATCGCGACAATCAGCCCCATGACGAGCAATGCTATGTGCGGGAAGTGGAGCCGCGGGTGTAGCTTGCCGAAAGACGAGAAGAACACGCCATCTCTGGCAGCGTTGAACAGCACGCGCGAACTTCCGAGCAGCCCTGTAAAAATAGACGCCGCCGCTGCGATCATCACGAGGACGCTGACCAGGATTGCGCCCTTTTGGCCCCAGTACTTGCCCACCACGGCCGAGGCGACGTTGGTCGACTTCGCCACCTCCTGCCACGGTGCCGCACCCAGAATGCCTAGCTGCATAGAAAGGTAAAGAGCGCCGATGGCAAGAATCGAGAGAATAATCGAGCCCGGCATCACTCGCCCTGGATTCTTGAGTTCTGCGCCCATGTAGGCCGTCGTGCCGTAGCCCGTGTAGTCATAGAGGGCAATGACCAGACCGCTGCCCAAGCCGGTAAGAAACGAGCCATTGCCCATCCAGCTCTGGGAAAAATCGAAGGCGCGTCCCGCATCAAAATGACTGAAGGATGCAGCGATCGTCACTCCCATCGCCGCGAGTGTAACGCCCCACAATACGATGTTAATGATTGGAACGGACTCAATCCTCCGGTAAAGGAGCGCAACGACCGCCACCACCATGGCCAATCCAATCACATGGTTTTCGACCGGCGACAGATTTGGCACAAATGTTCCCAGGTACTGATAGAAGCCGATTACGCCGCAACTGAGAATCAGAGGAAGTGAGAGGATTGCGGTCCACACAAAAAGGAACGGCAACAGTTTCCCGCTGCGATACTGGAACGCCTCGCGCAGGAATAGGTAGCTGCCGCCAGCCCCCGGCATGGCCGCTCCTAGTTCGGCCCAGACTAGGCCATCGGCCATCGCGGCAACTGATCCAAGTATCCAGCCGAGCAGGGCGCGGGGGCCACCCATGACACTGACCATCGCGGGAATCGTGATAAATGGACCGACCCCGCACATCGAATTCATATTGATGGCGGTGGCTGAAATCAGTCCGATCGACTGGTGGAAGTGCGGCTTTTCTGCCGGTGCGGCTTCAACTTGCGTTACGACCGGATTGTAGGTTCGGTTGGCCACTCGGTTAACACATCGCCTAACATATCGCTTAACTGCGTGCGATATTTACAAGACGCATGAATTCCTTTGCTCGCTCCGGGTCGACGCTGTTCCAAGTGTGGCCATCGACCTTGAGCGAGGAACCAACGATGCACCCGTCGGCGACCCGGAACACGTCTGCTACGGTTTCATGGCGTACGCCAGTATTGGCCAGCACAGGTGTAGTGGGCAAAGCTTGCTTCACAGCTTCGAGTTGTGCCATGGGCGGTGCTTCACCTGTAATCGCGCCCGACACTAGCACCGCATCCGGGACGCTCGAAAATACCGCGGAGCGCGCGCGATCAGGAAGAGGACGTTGGTCGAGCGAATGTGCAAATTCGGCTGACAGGTTGTAAAGCATGGCGACACCCTTACAGGCGAGACGGTTGCGATACCGCATCGGCTCGGCGGATCGCCCCGCCCAAGGGCCCATATCCGACGCATAGAATCCGGTGCAAATTTCGCGAATGAAGGACGCCCCGGTGGCGGCCGCCAATGCAATAGAACTCATCGGATCCCACAGTACGTTGACACCAAACGGAACGTTGATCAGTGGGCGCAGCTGGCCGATCACATACGCCATGGTTGCAGTCGTTGCCATATCCGCGTTCAATTCGTAGGGGCGGTCATTCTCGTTGCCGAACATGACCGCGTCAACCCCGGCCGCGAGGAGCGCCTCAAGATCCTTCCGTGCTTCCGCGACAATGCGCCCAACGCCGCCTTCTTCGTCGTACAACGGAGTTCCAGGCATGGCTAGAAGGTGAACCATCGCAATCACCGGCTTCTTGTCGCCGAAAACGCGTTTGAAATTTGTCATTCACGAACTCCAGAGGGTACCGACAAGATGTCGATCATATCAGCGTTTGTGACGGTTCGACGGAAAGATGCTTCGCGGTCGCGGGAGAATCGACACAGATGCCGGAAGGCTGCACTTCCAATTTGTTCTTTTGTGCTCTAATGGCAGCTTCGGTTTTTCCGTGCGGTGGCCGTCACCCCAGACCGAAGCAACCGTGATATGCAAGACCTGATCATAGCGCCATCGGTTTTGACAGCCGATTTTGGTCGGCTCAGCGCAGAGGCCAGCGCTGTCTACGCGGCGGGCGCGGCATGGTTGCATCTCGACATCATGGATGGCGTGTTCGTTCCCAACATCAGCTTTGGGCCGGACATGGTGCGCGCGCTTCGCGCCGCTACGCCGGCGATTCTCGATGTGCATCTGATGATCCATGATCCGGATGCCTACTTGGCCGAGTTCGCCCAGGCAGGCGCGGACAGAATCAGCGTTCACGCAGAGTTGGGACCGCATGTCCATCGAACCCTGGCCACGGTTCGGACGTTGGGAAAGAAAGTGGGAATCGTTCTCAATCCGTCGACGCACGAGAATGCTCTCACCTATTTATTCGATGACATCGATCTGGTGCTGATCATGAGCGTGAACCCGGGCTTCGGCGGACAGAAGTTTATTCCAGCGATGCTCGAAAAGATTCGTCGAGTAAAGGCCATGATCGGCGACCGGCCGATCGAAATCGAGGTGGACGGCGGAGTGACGATCGAAAACGCCGCTCAGATCGTAGCAGCGGGCGCAACCGTTCTCGTAGCCGGTTCAGCTGTGTTCAATGGTGGAGCATCCTTTTACGCAAAAAACATCACCGATTTGAAAAGTAGCAAACGACTCACATGAGTTATGTGCTCGGCCTTGATATCGGCACGACTTCGACCATTGGCATCGCAATTCGCCCCGAGGGCGAAGTAGCCGGCCTGGCGAAGCGCCCCGTCGACCTGTACTCCGAAAGAATCGGATGGGCAGAGGAAAATCCGCAACAGTGGTGGTCGAATGTCAAGGAAATCATTGCGGAACTCCTTGCGAGCGGAATCGGTCCCTCAGAGATTCAAGCGATCGGCGTTACCGGAATGCTGCCCGCCGTGATTCTGCTGGACGAAGTGGGATGCTTACTTCGCCCAAGCATTCAACAAAGTGATGCACGCTGCGGATCAGAAGTTGAGGATCTCGAACGGGAGGTGGACGCCGCAACGTTTGTGGCGCGAGCCGGGAACGGACTGAATCAACAACTGGTTGCCCCAAGACTGCGGTGGATCGAGAAACATGAGCCGGATGTGTTCCGAAGGATCGCCACGGTGTTCGGATCATACGACTACATCAATTGGCGGCTCACGGGGGAGCGGGCCGTCGAGAAGAACTGGGCCCTTGAAGGCGGCTTCGTGGATGTTGCGAGCGGCGTCATCGCTGACGACCTAGTGGGTCTGGCGCACATTCCGCGATCCGCTTTGCCGAGGAAGTCGGAATCGCACGAGATCCTCGGACGCGTCTCAACCAAAGCGGCGGCGGAAACGGGACTGCTTGGAGGGACACTAGTCGTTGGCGGCGCAGCCGATCTCATTGCGTCCGCCTTGGGTGCGGGCATCACTCGAAAAGGCGATGTTCTTCTTAAGTTTGGTGGATCCGTCGATATTCTGCTCGCGACGGATCAGCCCCTGCCGGACCCTCGCATCTATCTGGACTATCATCTCGTTCCCGGCTTATACATGCCGAATGGGTGCATGGCAACCGGAGGAACGGGCCTGAACTGGTTCGTGAACACCTTTGCAAAAGGCGAACGGGCAGCAGCGCAAACCGCCGGTATTTCCGTCCATCAATGGCTGGACCGCAAGGCTGCGGAAATCCCGGCAGGCGCAGATGGCCTGACCGTCTTGCCATACTTCCTGGGCGAAAAAACGCCGATTCACGATCCTTTCGCCCGTGCGCTCTTCTCGGGACTTACCCTCTCGCACACGATCGGCCATCTGTGGCGTGCGATGCTGGAAGGCTACGCCTACGCCCTGGCTCACCACATCGAGGTGTTTCATGACGTGGGCTACGCGACGACGCGATACTTCGCGTCCGATGGAGGATCCAACAGCAGAGTCTGGATGCAGATCGTGGCCGACGTCCTGCACGCGCCGATACAACTCCTCCGCGGTCACCCCGGCTCGTGTCTGGGGGCAGCCTGGACCGCTGCTATAGGTGCCGGTCTCACGCGCGACTGGTGCGGCATTTCGAAATTCATCGAGAAGGACACCTTCGTCGAGCCTAACTTCGCGAATAGGGAACTGTACGCGAATGGCTATCGCGTGTTCCGAAGCCTATACCGTCCTGGACAGCCGACAGCCGTAACTCACGATTCGAACATTTCCCAATCCTAAGGATTCTGTATGACACCAATTGACAAATTCGGTCTGAGCAGAAAGATCGCCGTCGTCACTGGCGGGGCACGCGGCATTGGATACGCAGTGGCCGAGTTGAGCGCTTCGGTAGGTGCGGAAATCGCGATTATTGACATCCTGGACGATATTGGTACAGCCGCCGCGCAAAACCTGCGTAGTTCATCGGGCAAGAGGGTGCATTTTTACAAGGCGGACCTGCGCGACCCGATGCAAGCAAAGGAGGTCGCTGAAAAAGTCGAAGCTGATTTTGGCAAAGTAGACGTGCTTTTCAATTGCATCGGAGTCAATCCGAACACGGACGTTCTCGAGATTCCACCGGAGGAATGGACGAATGTGATCAACGTCAATGTGAACGGCCAGTTCTTCATCGCGCAGGCGTTCGCCAAGCAAATGGCTCGTCACGGCGGCGGGAGCATCGTGGCCATTGGATCGAACTCCGGATTCATCATTGATAAACCCCGGCCTCAAGCGCACTACAACACCAGCAAGGCGGCCGTGCACCAGATGGTCAAGGCGCTCGCCGTCGAACTGGCGCCATACAAAATCCGGGTGAATGCCGTTGCTCCCGGCTACGTACTGACGGAAATGACCAAGCGCGGGCTCAGTAACGCGGAGTGGGTAAAGATATGGGAAGAGATGACTCCGATGCATCGATTCGCGGAACCGTCGGAAATTGCCTACACCATGCTCTTCCTGGCCAGCGATGCCGCCAGTTACGTGACCGGCGCCATCGTGCTAGTCGATGGAGGCTATACCTGCTGGTAACGCGCGGCCGACGAGTGACGTGCACCACGCAGACCAGAAGTCCATTCTGGTATAGCATCCCACCAGAAGTCTTCGGGATGCGACGGAAATAGTGTCCGATAATACTTCATAACGGGGGCCATACGAATGCTCGGCGCGGGGGGATCCGCTGGCTCGCTGCAGCAGTGGGCGGCAGCGACTATGAGTCCCGGTGAACGTCACGCACTCTAGGCGAGGGTTCGTAACCGGTATGTTACGGTAGTGATCCGGATAGCTGGATGGATGGGCTGTTAGCAAGAGCTATCGTCCGCCCAGTCGGACACCATATGTCTCTGGCTCCCGGCACTTGTTTGGGACCCTATGAGATCCTCGCGTCCATCGGTGCGGGCGGCATGGGTCAAGTCTACAAGGCCCACGACCCAAGGACTGGTCGCGATGTGGCCATCAAGATTTCGGCAGAGCGCTTCAGTGAGAGATTCGACCGCGAGGTCCGCGCGATCGCGGCGCTTAACCACCCCCACATCTGCACGCTGTACGACGTCGGTCCGGATTACCTGGTGATGGAATTGGTCGAGGGCAAGACCCCGGCTGGACCGCTAGCTGTCGAAACCGCCCTGAATTACGCGCGCCAGATCGCGGATGGGCTGGAAGCCGCGCACGAAAAAGGGATCATCCACCGCGACCTCAAGCCCGCCAACATTAAGGTCACGCCGGAAGGGGTCGTCAAGATTTTGGATTTCGGGCTGGCCAAGTCTGTGGCAGTACGCACCGGCGAAAGCGTCACCGTTACCGCTGGGCAGACCGAGCTGGGCCTCGCGGTCGGCACACCCGGCTATATGAGCCCAGAGCAGGCCCGAGGTGAGGAGGTGGACCGCCGAACCGACATCTGGGCGTACGGATGCGTGTTGTTCGAGTCTCCTGACCGGACATCGGGCGTTCTCGGGCAAAGGTAGTGCCGAACGCGTGGTGGCCATCCTCAGTCAGGAGCCGACCGTGGGCCGTGGGCGCAGCGTCTTCTTTCATCACCACGCCGTGACAGCGCCCTATGGTGTGTCACGTATACTGGATCGTTAAAGAGGAGGGCCATGATGCGCCTTCTATTCGTTGCGCTGGTTGTTCTTGTATCCTCGATTTCGGGCGCCGAAACCGAAAAGCTTCTCTTGCAGAAACCTGCATTGAGCCGCACGCAGATCGTTTTCTCTTATGCCGGTGATCTGTGGAGCGTGCGTCGGGAGGGCGGGGATGCCACGCGTCTCACCACCGGACCTGGAGTTGAAACAGATCCTGTCTTTTCGCCAGACGGGACCCTTATCGCCTTCACCGGCGAGTACGACGGCAATGTCGACGTGTTTGTGATGCCGGCGTCTGGCGGCATCCCGAAGCGTCTGACGTACCATCCTGGTGAAGATATTGCGGTCGGCTGGACCCCGGACGGCAAGCGGGTGGTGTTTGCTTCGGGGCGGAACACGCCCAACGATGGCCAACGGCTGTTCACTATGCCGATCGAAGGCGGATTTCCCGACGAGCTTCCTCTCCCGATCGCGGGCGATGGTTCGTACTCGCCGGATGGTTCCCACGTGGCGTACGTACCACTTTTTCAGTGGCAGGCCGCCTGGAAGCGCTATCGCGGCGGCCAAACCAGAAAAATCTGGATCGCCGATCTGGGCGATTCGAGCATCGTGCCAATTCCGCGCAAGAATTCGAACGACTTCAATCCTATGTGGGTTGGCGATAGAGTTTATTTCCTCTCCGACCGCAACGGCCCAGTTTCGCTCTTTTGCTACGACACGCGGAGCAAAGAAGTGAAGCAGCTCATCGAGAATCACGGCCTGGATTTCAAGTCCGCCTCGGCCGGTCCGGGCGCGATCGTCTACGAGCAGTTTGGCTCACTCAGCCTTTACGATTTGAAATCCGAAAAAACCAAACCGGTGGAAGTCCACCTGGCCGGTGACATTACTGAACTGAGACCGCACTTTGTGAATGTTGCGAAGCGCCTACGCGATCCCCATATTTCGCCCAATGGCGCGCGCGCGGTGTTCGCAGCGCGAGGAGATATCATCACGGTTCCTGCGGAAAAGGGAGACCCACGGAACATTACTAATACCGTGGATGCGAACGAGCGCAGCCCGGTATGGTCGCCGGATGGCAATAGTATCGCCTATTTTTCTGATGAATCGGGTGAATACGCCTTGCACTTGCGGGATGAGAACGGTCTCGGTGAAGTCAGGAAATTCAAGCTGGGTGAGAAACCGGCCTTCTATAACTCGCCCATCTGGTCGCCGGATAGCAAGAAGATCGCGTACCTCGACAATCACGTCGGTGTCTGGTATATCGACCTGGACAAAAAGAGTCCCGTCTTGGTAGACAAGGATTACTATTATGCCGGCAGCGACATGAGTCCTGCATGGTCCTCGGACAGCAATTGGTTGGCTTACTCGAAGGGCCTCGCCAGCCACATGCGAGCGATCCGTCTTTATTCGCTCTCCGATGCGCGTAGCACCCAGGTCACAGATGGAATGAGTGAGGCTAGATCACCGGTGTTCGATAAAGACGGCAAGTATCTTTACTTCACGGCGAGTACTGATTCGGGCGAATCCATGGAGTCTGACATTCACAGCTTCAGCCGCCCGGTAACGCATAGCATCTACCTCCTAGTCCTCTCCAAGGATTTGACGTCGCCGCTGGCGCCCGAAAGCGACGATGAAAAAGCGGCCAATGAGAAGAAGAAAGAAGAGGCGAAGAAGGATGAGGAGAAGAAGGACGAAAAGGATAAGACCAAGCCTCCCGAAAAAGTTGATGTGAAGATCGATTTTGACAATATCGGTCAGCGCATTCTGGCGTTGCCCATGCCTCCGCGACGCTATATCGGTCTGCAAATTGGGAGAACGGGCGTACTCTATGCCATTGAAGCGCCGCCTCGCGGGATGCGTTTCGAAGGCGGGCCTACATTCACCATCCACCGTTTTGATCTGAGCAAACGGAAATCGGATGTCGTGGTTGAGGGAGTTCGCGGGTTTCAGATCTCCTTCAGCGGCGAGAAGATGCTATACCAGCAGGGCGACAAGTGGTTGATCACCGCGCCCAAGCCAATGGCTGACGGCAAGGGACCTCCGCCCCCGCCCGCCGGTGGAAATGAGGGCGCGCTTAAGACCGAAAACATCGAAGTACGCGTAGATCCGCGCGCCGAATGGAAGGAGATGTATCACGAGGTCTGGCGCATCGAACGCGATTTCTTTTACGATCCTGGCTACCACGGCCTCGACTTGAAGACGGCCGAGAAATCTTATGAGCCATATCTCAAGAACATCGCCTCGCGGCGGGATCTCAATTACCTGTTCACCGAAATGCTGGGCGAGATGACCGTAGGGCACATGTTCATTGGCGGCGGCGATTCGCCGGAAGTCAAGAGAGTGCAGACGGGCCTGCTGGGCGCGGATTACAAGATCGAGAATGGACGCTATCGCTTCGCGCGCGTCTACAACGGCGAGAATTGGAATCCCGATCTGAAAGCGCCCTTGACGCAGCCCGGCGTCAATGTCGTCGCGGGTGAGTATGTGCTGGCTGTGAACGGGCGTGAGCTGCGACCGCCTGACAACATCTACGGCTTCTTCGAGGCTACTGCGGGTAAGTCGGTGGTTCTGAAGGTCAGCTCCGATCCATCGGGGGCCAAGGCGCGGGAGGTGACGGTGGTGCCGATTCCCGACGAAAGCAATCTGCGCCACTTGGCCTGGATTGAAGATAATCGCCGCAAGGTGGACCAGATGACTAACGGCAGGGTAGCGTACGTGCACATGCCAGACACGGGTTTCGGTGGCTACACCGCCTTCAACCGTTACTTTTTTGCGCAGGTGGGCAAGGAGGCGGCAATCATCGACGAGCGTTTCAACCACGGCGGCGCGCTGGCGACCGATATCATCGAGTATCTCAAGCGACCGGTGATGAGCCTCGTCACATTCCGCGATGGCGCCGATCTGGTGCAGCCCCAAGGCGCCATTTTCGGACCGAAAGTGATGATCATCAATGAATTTGCGGGCTCCGGCGGCGATGCCATGCCGTGGTATTTCCATCGTTTCGGCGTGGGTAAACTCGTGGGCAAACGCACTTGGGGCGGCCTGGTTGGAATCTTCGGCTTCCCTGAGCTGATGGACGGCGGGCGTGTAACCGCACCTAATGCCGCCGTGTGGAATCCAGATGGTGAGTTCGACGTTGAGAATCGCGGCATCGCACCCGACATTGACGTAGAACTGGATCCGAAGGTTGTGCGAGAGGGACATGATCCGCAGTTGGAAATGGCGGTGCAAGTCGTCTTAGAGGAGCTGAAGGAAAAACCGGTACCCCAGCCAAAAAGGCCACAGTATCCGAACTACCATGCCAACGAGTCAAGCACAAAGGCCGGGGGCAAATGAACGTTCGCTCCATTTCGAGTTGAAGATCGTGCTCTGTCCGAACTAACTCCCGCGAGTTGAGACCTACCTGGACACGAGTGGCTATCGTTTTTCCGGCCGCCGCACCGCAACCCTGCCCCCGGCCTGTTTCTCAACCGTCGTAAACAACTCCGACAGCGTGATCGCCAGCGCCTTCGAAATCTTCTGCAGATTACCGAGGCTCAATTTCCGACGAAGGCTGGAAATTCCGTTCAGCCGCCTCATTCAGCCCCGCATAGTCAAGCACAGTTCGCGGCGGAATAGACGCCGATAATGGCACATAACACCGTCGTAATGCTATGCAGCGCGACCCTGTCATTCGACGGTTTGGCGACTTACACGTTCAAGTGGATTCTGTGGTGGCGTTTCAGCAAAGCGATACACCGTCCCGGGGGGCTGGGGCGGTACCGACCGGCTCGGAGCATTGTACGAGTGGCGCGTGATACGGCCAAAGCAGCGGAATCAGGGTCCGCAAGCCGACTTAAGGGGAGGCATTTCCATCCCGTTTTGGGAGTCAGACCGCGTTTGCTTGATACTTGGGCTTTTCGCTAACTATCGTAGCGCGAGTGAAACGCGCGGCGAGTCCTTTGCGGAGACGGAGGGGCCCTCAACCACTGACGGCACCAGCCAAACTTTTACGGAGGGCAGGTCCACCAGCCACGGGACCGGCAGCCCCGAGAGCATACACCATTGCCCGCTTGTTCAGCCGGGCGAGGTGGGGCGGGTCTTCGCGCGTATCGACGACCGGCGCGATCCGGCTTATCTGGGTTTAGCACTTGTGATGGTTGCCGCTCGGGCGTGACGAATGTGTATGATGCGGCGCTGACGGTAGAATAGGCAAGGCCTTCCGGCTAACGGCTGTCGATGCCGTGGGGTCTGAAGGCCGTTTTTTGGAAGTATTCGTATCCAGGAACTACCGGATCGATTGCACTACCCAATCGCCAATTTCGTTGTGAGAGGGGCAAATGATCAAACGTCGAGAGTTTCTTATCAGTTCGGCCGTCGCCGCCGGAGCGGCCAGAGCGTGGGGGCAGACTGCGGGCCGAGCCAAAATGGATCGCGTCGCGGTCATGAGCTATAGTTTCGATCTGATTATGAAGAGCGCTGCGGGTCCGGACGATCCGCAGAGAACGCTCGATATCCTTGATTTTCCCGACGAGATGGCGCAGCGCTACGGAATCCATAATCTGGAGATCCAGCAAGCGCACTTCCGCTCGACCGAGCCCGACTACCTGGGAGAGTTTAAGAACCGGCTGACGAAAGCCCAATCGCGGGTGACTCAACTGGTCCTGGAGCTCGGAGCGCACAACATTTCGACCACGGATCCGGCGGTTCGGTCGGAAACGATCGAGCTGACGAACCAGTGGATCGACCGTGCGGTGTTCCTCTCCGCTGCGCGTGTGATGATCAACCAGGGCACGCTCGCACCGGATGTGCGTACCACTGCGGCCGAGACCTTGAAGACAATTAAGGCGTACGCGGATACGAAGAAGGTCATGGTGACCGTGGAGAATCGCGACGACCCGCCAGGATACGTGTCATCGACGGTGCGCAACGGGGGCGGCCGTGACGGCGCTCCGAATACTGCAGCGGGCGGAGCTCCAAACAGCGCCGCAGCCGCGCCACCTGCGCGTCCGCCTGAGCATACTTGGGAGGACGAGGTCCGTTTGATCAGGGCCGCCGGGGTTTGGGCCAACCCCGACGTCGCCTCATTCCCGGACAACGCGGCGCGGGAGGCAGGTTTGCGCGTCATGTATGCGATGGCCACAAGCAGCCATTTTAAGTACATGCCGAATCTGTTCGACTCGGCCAGGGCGATTCAGATTTCGAAGGAGGTTGGATACAAAGGGCTCTACTCGATCGAAGCCGAACCCCTTACCCCCCAGCCGCACCCGTTCGTGCAAACCATCCTGGACGTGCTGCTCCGGAATCTTTAGCCGGTTGCTTCTCGTCGGACGACTACAGTCTTGCAGAACGACAATCGCGGCTCCGAGCAGTACCACTCCACGAATTCGTCAATGGCATGGCGATAGCCGCGCTGAGCGTCCGGGCAGGAAAGGCTGTTGAGGACGGCTGACTTCGCGACTTCGAGGTCTGGCAATCGCAGAACGGTTTTACCAATGAGGCGCTTTTGTTTACGACCCGGCTTTCGTTTCATCACCTGTGGCCTCCAACGCCACAGGTTGATCCTCCAACCAACACGGCTCGCGCATGGTCCGAGTCCCGCGTAAACCGCTCCGAGCCGGCGTGCTTCGGCACCTGTTCGCAAGGTTAAGCGGAATGCTACCTCGAGCAGATCGCTAGAGAGGGTCCAGCTCCGAACTTTCGTGGCGCCGGGACAACGAACAAGAAGTCCGGTTCGCAACCCGCTTGTCCGTTCCACAACATTTCGGAGGACAAGCGCGTCACTTGCGTTCAGAATTGCGCCATGTAAAAAGGAGGCCTCATGTTCCGGCACTGCATTCAACTGCTGCTGTTTGCTTTTCTCGTGACGTGTACGTTGAGGGCGGCCGAGGACCCCTTTGTCGGGGATTGGAAGCTCAACCCATCCAAAAGCAACCTCACCGACCAGATGAAGGTGGAAAGCGTCGGCGGCAACAAGTACCTCGTTGACGTCGGCAGGGGCCCTGAGACGACCGTGGTCGATGGGCCCGATCAGCCTCGCGATGATGGGTCTACCGTGTCCGCCACCGCCCAGGGCCCCAACGCCTGGAAGATCGTCCAAAAGAAGGACGGCCGCGTGCTCCTCATCGCCAACTGGAAGCTTTCCAAAGACGGCAATACGCTCACCGACAACTTCAACGCAATCTCACCCAATGGGTCAACCTCCACCGTGGACTATGTGTTTCAGAGAAAGGGAGGGGGATCCGGTTTCGCGGGCACGTGGGTGAGCACGAGCGTGGACGTGAACTTCGTTTTAGTGATGCAGATCCGGCCGTACGAGGGAAACGGTCTTTCCATATCGTCCGAAGGAAGCACGAGAAACGTGAAATTCGATGGCAAAGACTATCGCCGTCTGGACGAGCACACCCTCGAACTGACGGACAAGGGGAGCGACGGCAAAATCGCCGACACCCAGGAGATCCAGCTTTCCTCGGATCTCAAGACGTTGACCATGACCACGCACATACCTGGGCGAAGTGACCCGCAGATCCTCGTGTTTGAACGGCACTAGAGTCCACGTCCGCGGTTCGCCCATTTTCGCTTGCCGATTATGACATGCATCGCGTCGGGGCATGGAAAACAACGAGTTTTTGATTTGGACCACTACAACCCTGACCGTTGGCGACGAATTCACGATTCGGGTAGAGGACGAGTGGCGCCTGATTCGACCGCGATTGGCGCCGTTGCTCAATTTCAAAACCCGGCGCAAATTTGACCAAGCTATGCCGTCCGTGTCAGTCTCGCGAGTAGTAAATGATCGTTCCCGAACAACTCATCGCGAGCTGCCGCAAGTTGCCCGAGCGGCAGGAATGGCTCCACAGCTTACCTGCCATGTTGGAGGAACTGACGAGGCGCTGGTCGCTGCGCATTGATGCGCCCTTCGATCACGCGAACGTAACCTGCTCCTGGGTCGCGCCGGTTCTTCGCGCAGATGGGACGCCGACCGTCCTGAAAGTAGGAATGCCCCACATGGAAGGTGCAGACGAAATTCATGGGCTCCGATTCTGGAACGGCGACCCTACTGTGCAACTGCTTGAAGCAGACGACGAGCTGGGCGCTATGCTGCTTGAGCGCAGCCTACCCGGATACATGCTTCGTTCTGAGCCGGAGGAGAAACAGGATCTGGTAATCACCGCTCTACTGAATCGCCTTTGGCGAAGATCCACTTCGTTGAATGCCACGCATGCCTTCAGGCACTTGTCAGAGCTGTTAAACGCCTGGCGCCAGGAAACGCTCGACCAAGCGCAGTTCTGGCCGGACGCTGGCTTGGTGCACGAAGGATTGCAAATCTTTCGGGCGCTCGGGAAGCCAGCACCTGCAGACACACTTCTTGCCACCGATCTTCACGCGGGAAATGTCTTGCGGTCCCAGCGAGAGCCTTGGCTTGTGATCGACCCGAAGCCATTCATCGGTGATCGACCCTATGACGTGGTTCAGCACCTGCATAACTGCGAAGCCCGCCTTCACGCGGACCCCAGAGGTATGGTCAAGCGTCTTGGCGAACTTGCCGAGGTGGATGTGGAGCGACTGCAGCTTTGGACCTTTGCCCGCGCCGCCGCCGATCCCAGACCAGACTGGAGCAATCCACTATGGATGGATATCGCCAGGAAGTTGGCGATGTAATCCGTTCGCGCGCTGTTAACAGATCTCAAAACGAGATTGCACAGGTGCAGTTATGGGAGGGTACCGCGTAAACCGGACAGGATCGGTGGCGTTGGCGAGTGAGCAAGGGCTTATAACTCGTCAACTACGTTGAGCGGAATCATCGGAACCCCGTTTACGGGATTTAATTACGAGCGAGATCCCCCTGGCTACCGCATTCCCTCAACCCTCGATCCAACGCCCACAAAGCCACACCGCAATCCAGGCACAAAGCCCACTCCCAGAAGGCCAAGCTGGTGAGTAGCCGGTCATTGTTGAAATCCACCGGGCCATAGCAGAGGAAGATCACGAGCAAAAGGGCTGCGAGCTGAGCAATGAGCAGAGCCGGCGCGGCCCGTGCCGCGAGCAGGTTGAACCAAGCCCCAGCGCAGATGCCGATGAAGGCTGCCGACGCTAACTGGACATGCAGGGGTGAGTAGCCATGGGTGAATGGCGCGAGAATACCGAGGCTGACCGCCGAGGTCAGTCCCACAGCGAACGCAATGGCACCCGCTAACGAGAGCTTAGGATGCTCTTTCCGCAAGCAGTGGTAAAACACAACCGTCGCAGGTGCCAGCAGAATAGCGAAGAGCGCCGTGCCTACCGCCGCCACGCCGTAGCCATGCGGGTTTTCGTCGGGCGACTGTAGGTCGGAGAGGATTGCGGCCTTCGCATCGAACGGCTTGTCTTTGTAGAAGATCATTCCTGAAACCAGCATGCTCGCGAGAAAAACGAGATAGCTTGCCGGGAGCAGGGTGCGTCGCACGAACCGCGGCGTGAGCCTGAGCATTCATCTGCCATCGTAGCGTAGCCCCCGTAACGCTTTCACCCGCTCAGGTCGGATCGTCAGCCACTCGGAGAATCCTCAAACCGCGCGTCTTCAGCACGCGTGGCCGGCGGCTTTCGCAACTTGCCACATAACGCCCGTTGCTGACTTGTGGCGTGTCATTCGACAGTCCCGCCCGACGCGGCGACGTTGGCCACAAGACTGCGTTCGAATAGCGTCCGTTATTGCTCCACATCGGGCGCTATTGGGACGTCATGAGAAAACCCGTCCGAGACTCAAAGCGTTCGTGAAAGGGTCAATGAAGGCGCCGAAGCCGTTGGCGGCTTGGTCTGAAGCGCAAGACGGAGGCCGCGCCATTGTGGTTGAGGAGGGATTAACTGCCTGGATATTCGCCCGCGCCAAGGAGCTGAATTACTTTGAGGGCCAGAACAGCGTTTCGTTTGACCTTCTGAAGACGGTAAAGCAATTTGTAGCCGGATACGAGGTAGAACTCTGTCCCTTGAGTCTGTGGGAAATCGCGATCCTCCGAGGTTACGACGTGTTCAGGCAGGTCAAAGCCAACCTCGGCGGAACAATCGTGTGTGACCGTGCCGCGAGGACGATCGAATACAAAGCACTGGAAGGAAACAAGCAATGAAGCCGCAGGAGTTTGTGAGCACCATCCAGAACCTCAAGTTCGAAAACGTCTTCAACCCCTATTCCGACAGATGCGATGTTCATGATCTCGATGACGCTCCGGAGCGCCGCGCCAGGGCTTTATTGGGCATGCTAAACGCGGCGGCAACTGTGGAAATCGATGCGCTGTGGATAGGGCGTGATTTGGGATATCGGGGTGGACGGCGCACGGGTCTCGCGCTTACTGATGATGTTCATTTATCAATCCATGCGACTCGTTGGAACATCTCGATCGATCGAGCAACTACGGGTTCGATGGTCGCAGAAAGGACCGCAGCGGTCATTTGGAGCATGCTGGCCTGCGTGACTGCCCATGTGTTTCTCTGGAATGTCTTTCCCTTCCATCCTCATGAGCCGGGCAAACCGTTTACAAACAGGGCGCATAAGCCATCCGAACGCGCGGTCGGTGAGGATGTCTTGGCCGAACTGGTTGCTATGTTGCGGCCCAGGAGGTTGGTGGCAATAGGCAACGACGCGACAAAATCAGCGTTGAAGCTGGCTGGCATCGGTCCTGTGCTCCAGGTAAGGCACCCCAGCTACGGGGGTCAACGCGACTTTATTCAGCAGGTTCGTTGCGTGTACGACTTAACGATTGAAACGGAACAGTTGAGGCTATTGTGAAGAAGAAGTGGGTGGCGCTGGTGCCAAGCTGTCCTGTTGCGTTCCCCGGACGCAGAGCCTATTTTAGGAGTTGAATCCGAACTAAACCAGCGGTGTACAAAAACTATGCCCGCAGCCACGCCATTGCAAATTATCTTATTCCGGCATCCGGACGACCTGGATGTAAAGCGCTATGAGGACACTGTGCTTGGCGCGCTGCAGGGCGGAAAAGACGCCGTAGAGTACCTGGCGACGGTCGAGGATCTGGGAATCCAGACGGAGGTCTTCTCGGATGCGCCCCCACGGACGGCAGGCGACATGCTTGACGCCTTTTGCCACACATTGACTGTGGTCTTCGTCGATCGGGTATTGTGCGACAAGAGCGGAACCTCCTTCTGGGATTGGCTCGTCCAATGCTGGACTCACACCGACGCTTCCGCCGGGCGCCACGCCATGCTTGCGGTCGCGATGGACGAGCGCATCGGCCGCGCCTTCTCCGAGAAACGCCCCGAGCTGGGGAGCTTGCAGCTGTTGCAAACCTTTAGTCTCGGCGAGCACGCGATCCGGCCCGCGATGCTCGCCTTACGCATTCTTCATGAATGCAGACTACTCCTGGCTGCCTCGCTGCCCCCCGTCGCTGGTCAGAAGCCGGGCCACCTAAGACTGTTTATCAGTCACGCCAAGATTGACGGGCTTCCCTTGGCCCACGCCCTGAAACACCAGATCGAGGTTCTGGGGTGGCTGGAAGATTTTTACGATGTGGACGACCTGCCGGCTGGCCGCAACTGGCAGCGCGAATTAGAGCGAGGCGTAGGGTCGTCACTGCTTATTATGCTCCGGACTGAGGTATATGACGGTCGTCACTGGTGCAGGCAGGAGGTGCTCTGGGCCGATGAATACGCGACGCCCGCGGTGCTCGTAGAAGCACGCACAGGCTTGAATCACCCGGCTGGTGTGTTGCCGTTTGATCGTGTTCCCACCGTCCGTATCCCGGACGGAAACCTCTTACGGATTCTATTCCTGGCGCTTCGAGAGGGACTGCGGTTTTTGCTGTTTTCCCGTCGGGTTGAGGAGATGAAGAAAAACGGAACCTTGCCCACGCCGCTCGAACTGCGAGTATTTTCCTTTCCACCGAGCATGTCGGCGCTGTTGCGGGCCTGCCGCTCGTTGACCGATTCCTCGGAACCCGCCACCACGCCGCGATTGATTCTTTATCCCGATCCACCGTTGCGCGCGGGACTTTACGGGGCGGCTCAGGCCCTTGTCTCCACCTATGGGCCTGCTGGCGCGCGTCTAGTTACGCCAAACACGCTTGCGGCAACCTCAGGAGCCAGACCATGACTGCGCTGACTCGCCCTCTTGCTGGCCTCGTCGTCAACCTCTCAGTTTCGGAAAGCGGCGATAGCGCTGCGCGCGGCTTTCCCTCCTGGCAGGTGAATAGGGTCACATTGCAGTTTGTTGCAGCATTGGTTGGCCAGGGAGCCAGCGTGGCCTTCGGCCATGATTGGCGAGAGGACGGAGTAATGGAATCGGTGCACGGTTTTGCGCTGCAAGCGCAGCCGCCCGTTCCATTGTCGCCCGATAACGCGGAAGCCGAGGCCGAGCCGCTCCTGAGGAACATACTGCCCTGGCCCGATGTTCCGCATCTTTCGGAATTGGAACAGGAACAACTGCGTTCAACACTTAAAGTGGAATCCGCGGGTCTGCCTGAGGAGCTGCGGCAATTTGATACCGACGCCCGCGCGGCGGGACCGAACTCTCCGTTATACGGATATCTTCGCGCCCGTGGTCTCACTTTCCTTCGTCACAGACTCAATGACGTGTGCCACGTGAGACTTTGCGTCGGGGGCCGACGCTCTGGCTCCCAAGGGCGCTATCCGGGCGTCATCGAGGAGGCTCTCCTGGCAGTTCAACAGAACAAGCCGCTCTATCTTGCCAGCGTCCTGGGAGGAGCAAGCGAGCAGATCGTGGAAGCTGTCGAAGGGAAGAACATGCCCGGCGATTTCTGTGAGCCAACTCCAATCGAACGCTTGTACCAGCAGCCGCCGGTCAATGAAACAGATGTCGCCACGCGCGCCGACCGAACTATCGACCGGATCGCGGTGTGGCGTGAGTTCACGGACGCGGGGAGGCAGAGGATTGCCGCGACAAACGGCCTTACCGTCGAGGAAAACGACGAATTGCTGCGCACGCCGGTTATCGACCGCGTGATTGAGCTTGTCCTCATCGGGTTGTCACGTCTCGGGCCGCGTTTTGCCCTGCGCGGCTAAGTTTTGAAAGGAACATTTCAACATGGCTGCAAATGTATTCGTCAGTTACGATCACGATGATCAGCAGCAAGTTGGTGGGTTCAAGCTCTTGAAGAACAATCCGAACCACCCGCTTGACTTCCATGACCATTCTCTCAAGGACGCTGTGCGCGACAGAAGCGGAAAACCAATTAAGTATCCGCCCCGCGACCCGCGTTCAAAACCAGTGCGAGATGAGATCGTTAGGAAGTTGGACCGCTCATCGAAGCTCGTGGTGCTCATTGGTGACAATACACATTCCAGCGAATGGGTAGACTGGGAGATTAACACCTTCTATGGAATGAAGGAGGACATTTCAGGCGAGAACACCTGGAAGCGTATTCGCGGGATGACCCTTAAGGGATCTGACCAAGCGGCAATTCCTGGTGCGTTGATGAACGGCAGGTCCACGCAATGGTTGGCTTGGGACCCGGAAACATTAGATAAGTGGTTGGACATCGAGCCATAATGCATGACCCTTATACTTTTCACTCCGCTCTAGGCCTGTGGGTCATCAAAACTCTGCTGCGAATGGAATGAACAAGTTTCCAACGCCGAGTAACATGCGGTATTGCGTATTGCGTACCATCAGAATGATGATCGCCCTCGTTCTCATGACAATCACTTACCTTCGGGCATTCTTTATCTCTCGACATCGCCTCGGACTGGAGGCCGCCGCTCTTCGCCAGCAACTCACGGTCTTCAAACGAAAGCAATCCCGGCCGCGGCTTGGCAGCTTGGACCGTTTCTTCTGGGTGGCACTCCGCCGCTTGTGGACAGGCTGGCCCAGTGCCCTGTTCATCGTGAAGGCGGATACCGTTGTCTCCTGGCACCGCGCCGGGTTCAGGTTGTTTTGGCGACTGCGTTCCCGGCGGCTCGGCCGTCCTAGGATCAGTGAGGAAATCCGTCAGTTGATCCGTCGCATGAAGACGGACAATCCGGGCTGGGGCGCGCCACGTATCCACGGTGAACTGCTCCAACTCGGCTTCCACATCTCGGAGCCAACGGTCTCGCGTTATCTGCACCGTTTGAAGCGACGCACCGACAACGAGAAGGCGAAGCGTTGGCTGGCCTTCTTGAACAACCACCGTGAGGTGATAGCCGCATTTGACTTCTTCACGGTTCCGACATTGACCTTCCGCGTGCTTTACTGCTTCTTCGTCATCAAGCATCATCGGCGCCGGATTCTCCATTTCAATGCGACGACACATCCAACCAGCGACTGGATTGTACAGCAGTTGCGGGAGGCACTGCCGTTGCCATGTCCATACCGATATATCCTGTTCGACCGCGACCGCAAGTTCGGCGGCGAAGTGCGCGAGTTCTTGAAGGCGAGCGGGATCAAGGCCGTTCGGACAAGCGTTCGAAGTCCCTGGCAAAACGGAGTCGCGGAAAGATGGGTTGGCAGCTGCCGCCGTGAGATGCTGGATCACATCATCCCGCTAAACGAAAGACATTTGCTGCGGCTCGGCCATGAGTACATCCGCTACTATCACGAGGACAGGACACACATCGGACTCCATAAGGAGACGCCGGCCGGTCGCTTGGTCGAGTCGCAGCCATCTCCGTCGAGCAGGGTGTGGGCCTTGCCGCGAATAGGCGGGCTGCACCACCGGTACACTTGGTCCGCAGCAGCGTAACGGACGGGTGTCGACATACGCCGGCGGTGGTCTGAGCTCGTCGCCGGATGCGGTCAATGCGTGCCTTATTTGTGGCCGGTGTTCGGAGCCCAGCGCCAGGGCGAGAATCGTCCTGCTGAGTCCCACACTGGTCTTTCGTCCATCCATCTTCGCCGGCTGCTTAGCACCCGACGCTCCGCGGCCGGTGAAACGCAGTCACGAACTAAATTTTGATGACCAACACCTAGGGCTTCTGACTCCACGAGGTGCGGCGGCAAAGTCGGCTTGAGTGGGGGATGCCGGGGCAAGAATCCTGAACCTCCACTCAACTGGTATGCGCGGTTGCCAGCGATGTAAGGAACTGGAAGATGCGCTGGAGCATCTCGTCGTCAAATACTGGAACGCCTGCGGACGCAATCAGCGGCTTGCCAGCACCGACCCAGAAAAACCGGAAGCTGAAATGCTAGCAGTCACGGCCAAGAATGCCCTGGATGAAGGGCGGAAACTCTTCGATGAGCACGAGCGGTCGTCGCACCCCCATATCGTGGAGTGAATTCGGCTCGGAGACATTAAATAGAAAAGGGCGGCGCACCATCGATTCCATCTGAACTCGAAAACCATCGTCACCGATCATCAATCGCTTAGAAGCGCTATTGGCGCGGAGGCTATTTCATCCACGCACGCCTAATCTGATCGTTCGTTGGTCTTCTTGGTGCTTGCCCTCTGGAATCAGGTGCAACCGCCCTCATCGTTGCCTGGTTCGATATGTCACCTCCCGCCGCATCGGCGGCTAACGGCTCTGGAAGCCCCCTCAGACTTCCCGAAATGATTCTGCGCCTGGGATCGGGCTTTGTCAATGGCTCAAGTATGCTGTCGGATTGGCTGCATAGGCCGGTGCGTCGAAAGCTAGCGGGCCCTCGTCCGGTGGCGGATCACGCCAATACCGACAACGCCCAACGTGATAAGTGTCAATGCCAGGGAAGTCGGCTCCGGTATCGCAGCAGCCTGCTGTGATGCCAGCGTATAAGTCCACCCTGGCGGTAACTGGACAAAGAATGGATCGTCCGCGGCCTTCGCGGCTGACCCGTTCGATGCGTCGGACATTGATGTTATTGCGAATGAGAAGCTGCATGGGCATGACAGGATCGTGAATTGATCATTTATTTGTCCTTTTACGGAGCCGTCACTCGTCAACTGGTGATGCCCGTTAGGCCCAAACATCAGGGGGTTACCGTCGATATTCCCGATTTGGAAACTGATCGTGGCGCTGGCGGGTGCGTTGGGGCCCACACCCCCGACCAACAGATCGTAGCTGGTTCCCGCGATTACCGTTACGCTCCCCGTGAAGTTTATCAGGGGGGAAATCAGGGTGATAGTGTCGAAGGAGTCCGCCTCAGTATGTGTGTGGCCATCGAGGCCGCTCGTGAATGCACTCGTAGAGACATCAAAGAGGCCTTGCCGAATAGGTCGGCATCTGCAAAGCCAGCTGCCGAGCCTGTGATGGTGAAGCCTCCGGCAGAAAAACTGCAAGCTCCCGTACTAATCAACCCGCTGCTTAGCGGCCCGGAGCCACTTCTCTGAAACGGTAGATCTGCAGGACAGAGTGGGTTGCTTATGTCGCCCTTGATCAGGGTGCCCGAAAAGCTCGATCCCCAAGTGAGCATTGGCAGCGCTAACATCCCAGTAGTCAATAAAAGTGAACGTTTCATTGTCCCATCCCCCAGGGCCGTGTAGTTTACACCACGAGCGGCAGGAACGCAACCATAACCTACACCATCCAAGCCCATCGGCTTGACCGCATTCTCAGCCGCCACATGCACGCCAATCTCCCCCAGCCGCATTCTCATCCTGCACGAGGTAGTAAGCCTCAAGCTACTTCCTCAGCAGGAGCGGGTAATCTCCCGTACTCCCGTTCCCTAGGGGCTGGGAGTTCGGGAGTTCGAGTCACCGTGTACAGGATGGCCTTGCTGGTTCCAGGCCGACGGTTGAAGGGGCTATTCTCCAGACATGCCTCAACTCGGTGCTTGCTGATTCCGGCCTGCTTTGCCATCGCCACGATCTCCCCCTGGTTCTTGCCGGGATTTTCAGCGACGAGGTTGATGACGGTTTCCATGGGATCGGGGGCCGTGGGTGGATATGGCACCTCGCAAGCCACAAAGCCCCGGCGATGGATAAACTCCAGCCCGAAGTTCTTCCCCGGAGCGTAACGCGCCTTGAAGTTTCGCAGCGTGAGCCGGTGGATTCCTCCCATGAGGGTGGATTCGGTTTCGAGCACGTAGGCCATATCGACGGCGGCTTTGATATCACTTGAGCCTCGGTACTCCTGAGAGGTACTAGTTTTTCCGGTGTGATGCAGGATGAGAATGGTTGCTCCGAGGTGAGCAAGCTGGCGGAAGTGGTTCATGAAGGCCCTGGTTTCGGTGGCAGATTGTTCCTCGCCGTCGTGGAATTGCACGAGCGAGTCCCAGATCAGGAGTGGCTGGTGCTCACGGGCGTAGTGGCGGAGCAAGGCGCTGTTCGGGCCGGGTGGCGACGGATCAACCCATCCACCCCAAACGCGAAGATCTGGCGTTTCCGTGATTCCCAAATCCCAGAGTCGCTGTTTGGCTATGCAGAGCGGATTTTCACCGTCGAGGTAAAGTATCGGGCGTTGTCGCACTGCCTGTCCCGCGAACCTCTCGCCCCTTGCCACAGCCCCAGCAATCGCGTAAGCCACCCACGTCTTGCCAGTGCCGCTCTCGGAAGTGATGAGATTGACGCTGCCGAGGGGGAGGATGTCCTCGATCAGCCATTCGACCGTTGCCTCCAGGTGCCAAATTGACGGCAGTTGGGTAATGTCGGTGATTTTGTCGGCGGTGCCCGCATGTGCTACTTTCTCTGGCGCGACTTCGGCAGCGACCGCTACAGCTTCAGCCGGGACAGCCTCGGCAGCAACCTCTTCCCACTCAGGTAACTCCACGAGAATTGCGCTCATTGCGCATCTCCCGCCGCTGGCGGAGCGAGGTTTTTCGATCTTTGTCAATGTCTCGGGAATTAGTGGGTTAGTGAGATCATCTATAAGTCACTGAACTGCAAGGTGTTAATCGGACGATAAGTCACACAGATTAACCTACTCGCTATCAATAACATAACGGGGGACGTGTAGTGCGCCGCGCCCCTCGGGTGAGACACGGAAATCAGGGACGGATTGCCGTTCGCT
>DAIUEW010000066.1:0-27307 GCA_036844925.1 Candidatus Sulfotelmatobacter sp. | reverse complement strand
TCACCGGACAGGCGCGCTTGTGGTCTTACGTGGACGATTTCCGCTACATGGCTCTGGCTTGCTTCGCCTGCGTCCCTATAGTTTTCACCCTGAAAAAGGCCATGAGGAAGGGACCGGCAGGTGCGGCACATTAACGGAAGCCGATCGGTTCTAATGCCTGGCGACCCGCTGCCCGCGAGATCGTTCGCGCAAGGCCGCAATGAGGCCTCTCTTCCGTATTTCACTCACAGCAAGTTCGATATTCGGTCCCTTAGCGGCTGCGATGAGATCCCGTTCTAGGGAGTGAAGCCTTCGCTCTTGATCCTGCCGAATCAGTTCGCGGATGTGTTCGCTGGGCGTGCCCCAATCGCCCGAGGCAATCTGTCCTTCAACATATTGCTTCAAAGGCTTGGGAAGAGAGACGTTCAGGGGTGTCATAGCCATACGTTTCACGTTATGACAGTTCATGAATGCGCAATCAATTCTAACAAGGGATTCCCGTCATCTTCTGAAAAAATCACCCCGGCTCTGGGCAGCAGCGCTCTGATCGGCTTTTCTTGATCACCTTCGTAACTTGGCTCCATTCTCGAATATGTGCATAAATAGAACGTCCGCAGTTTCCTGGGCCCTCGCTTTTTCAGACGTCCGCTGAGGAGTACAAAACGTGGCAAATCCTACCCAAAAACCCATCGACACAATTAAGTGCCCCAGTTGTGGCAAACCAATACCTATCACCGAGACCCTCCGCCATCAGCTTGCTGAAGAAGCTAAGGCCGATCTGCAGCAAGAGCTGACAGAGCAGAGACAAGCCCTCGCGGTTAAGGAGAAGGAACTGCAGACCAAGGAAGCGAGACTTCAAGATAGCGAAAGGGAGATTACGAGCCGCGTTGCGACGCAGGTGACGGCAGAAAAAGCCAAGCTTACAAAGGAGGCCCTGAAAGCAGCCCGCGCCGACGTGTCTGTGCAGTTGCAGGATCTGGAATCACGTGCGGCTGAAAGAGAGCAAAAGCTGAAGGAGTCCGAAAAGAAAGAGCTACAGTTACTGAAGGAAAAGCGCGAGCTTGAATCGGCCAAACAGACGCTCGAACTTGATGTCGCTCGTCGGTTAGATAGCGAGCGCCAGAAGATTCGGGAAGACGCGCTTAAAGATGCGTCGGAGCAATACCGCTTGAAGGACTCCGAAAGGGAACAACTGATGCAACAAGTCCTGAGCGCCAACGAAGAGATGCGACGCAAGCTTGAGCAGGGCTCCCAGCAAATGCAGGGGGAGGTATTGGAACTCGAGCTTGATCAAACGCTCCGGGATCACTGTCCGCTAGACGAAATTCTTGAGGTTCCAAAAGGTGTCCGTGGCGCAGATGTACTGCAGCGGGTGAACTCTCGTTCCGGACTTTGTTGCGGGCTGATCATTTGGGAAGCGAAGAACACGAAGAACTGGAGCGACGCCTGGGTCGGTAGGCTCAAGGATAATCAACGTCTGGCCAAAGCCGACGTTGCCGTCCTGGTTTCCGAGGTCGTACCGGAAGATGTAGACTCCTTTGACTTCAGAGACGGCGTATGGATAGCCAAGCACAGATACGTCCCCGCCCTTGTGCTGGCACTGCGGCACGCTCTGACAGAAGTGGCTCAGGCGAAACGCGCGGTCGCAAGCAAGAATGAGAACATCGAAGTGCTCTTCAACTACATGACAGGTCCAGAGTTTCGGCATCGCGTGGAGGCAATCGCAAGTAGCTTCATCGAAATGAGGGATGATCTTGAAAAGGAGAAGCGTACGATAAGCAGACACTGGGCTAAGCGTGCGAAGCAGCTGGATGTCATTATCGTGAACACAAGCGGAATGTACGGCGACCTTCAAGGCCTAGGTGCCCCCCTCAAGCCAATCCCGGTGCTTGAGGCGGGCGACTCAGAAGACATTGTGCAAATGACAGCAGTCTCGCAGGAGGACGATCCGACCTAAGATCACAGCACGGGCTTAGACCGGAGGGTCAAAAAGGGCCTTCAGTCTTTAGAACGGAATATCCTCATCCGTAATCGGCCCTGACGCTGCTCCCGGGTGCTCGGGTTCAGGCGTGCGCTGGTCGAAGTTGCTGCCCCCGCCAGCCGCCGCGCCGCGCGAGCTTTCCTTGAAGTCTCCGCCACCTTCGCCGCGACCGCCGAGCAGGATCAGGTCACTGCCCACAACTTCCGTCATGTACTTCTTCTGCCCGCTGGTTTTGTCGTCCCAGGAGCGGGTTTGCAGGCGGCCTTCGATGTAAACCTTGCCGCCCTTCTTCAGATACTCGCCCGCAATCTCGGCCAGGCGCTGCCAAAGCACCACGTTGTGCCATTCGGTGCGGTCCTGCCACTCGCCGCCTTTGTCCTTGAATCTTTCGTTAGTGGCGATGGTGAGTTTCGCGACGGGCGTGCCGCTGGGCGTGTATTTGATCTCTGGATCTTTCCCAAGATTACCGATCAGTTGAACCCGGTTCAGACTTTTTCCTGCCATGAGGCGCTCCTTTGCAGGGGTTCACTATAGCAGAAGTTGCCGCATGGAAATTGTGCTGGATATCACAGTCGCTCCAGCCGCAGTGCCGTTTCGGAGCGAAACAGCAAGGCTGACAATCGCAGAATTCAGGTTATAATCGCCCCATGCCTCCTGCACCCGGCGCCACCAGAGCCGTCGGCATGGTCCCCGACGAAATGAAAGCCGAACCCAGATCCAAAGGCCTGACCACGCCTCGCAAGAAGAAGCCGAAAGAGCTGGCCGTCATCACCGAATGCTGCACCGGATGTGCCGGCTCGCCTGCCTGCGTGGAATACTGTCCCGTGGAAGACTGCATGTTCTGGGTCGCCGACGAGGACAGCACGCCCTTCGGACGCATCGCTGTCGATCCCATTCTCTGCATCGGCTGCAAGAAGTGCCTGAGCAAAGGTCCCGACGGCTGCTTCCTCGACGGCTGTCCCTGGGACGCGATCGTGATGGTCGACACCGCGGAAGTGGAAAAAGAAGTCGGCGCGATGGCAATCTAGAATCAGTGCTCAGTGGTTAGTGATCAGTACGCAGTGGCAACGGACGTCTCGCAGGTTTCCCTGACCCCTGGCCCCTGGTCACTTTTTTCTTGCTTTTTTCGCCAATGCTTTCCGTGTGTCTTCCCCCGAATGTTCCGGGCTGCTGCCCGGCTCAGGGAAGTCCGTATCGGCATTCTTGATCTGCGGATCCTGGTCGCGGTGACCGAGTTGCTCGGAGAGGCCCAGGTTTCCATCGTGGTGATGTTCTTCGGTTTCGACAGCACCTTTGGCGCGGTCGGGATCGTTTTCAGAGATTTTATTCATAGTACGTACTCCCGCTGCTGAGCAGACTTATTGGCCTGGCCGGGCAGTCGCCGAAACTCCAAGCTTGCGCAGCCGCTCCCGGGCTTGCAGCGCTTCGTTCGACTTGGGATAGCGCTGGATGACGTGCCGTAGTTCGGTTACGCCATCGTCCTGCTTGCCCAGCTCGATCAAGGCAAACCCTTTTTTCAGCTGCGCGGAAGCGGATTTACTCCCAGTGGGAAAATTCTGCAAAACCTGGTCGTAGCTCTGCGCCGCCTGCTCGTATTTTCCCTGACGAAACTGAATTTCGCCGAGATAGAAGTAGCAGTTCCCGGCGAGATCGGTATTGGGATAGAACTTTACGTAGTCGGAGAATTCCTGGATGGCGAGATCGTTCTTGTCGCCGTTGTAATCCCGCAGCGCATTGTTGTAGAGCACATCGGGAGGAGGTGCGGCCGCCATCGCCTGCTGTTGCGCCAGTTTCGCTGCGTCAGTGGCGGCGACGCTTTGCTGCGATGATTGCAGGTCCGCGAGTTGCTTGCTGACGGCGGCAAGCCGAGCCTTGAGTTCGTCGAGCGTGTCGTTGAGAGACTGGATTTGACCTGAAAGCTGATCCACGTGCGAGGCAGAATCTCCCTGCTGTTTTTGCAGCGAGTTCTGCAGCCCCGTAAGAGCGGCGGCAACCTTATTCACCGCGTCCGTGTCCTGCTCAACCAGATTTTTCATCACGCCCATGCGCTCGTCGAAGCTGCGCTGCATGGCGGTCATCTGCTCTTGCAGTTGTTGAACCTGAGTTTGCAGTTGAACCATATCTTTGCTGACGCCCCAGGCCGGGCTCACCGCCAGCCAGAGCGTGCAGAGCGCTGCAAGAAGAGTGGACCATCGTCTTATTGTCATAGGCGAAATTCCCCCAAATCTATTTTAGACGGGTCGGGAACGTTGCGGGTTGTGAAGATAACCGTCAGAACAATTCAAAAAGCCGGGGGGGATTTCTCCGCCCCCGGCCATCCCATCACTTACTTCTGATACACGAAGTGGCCGCGGCGATTCTGCTGCCAGCAGGCTTCGTTGTCCTCCATGCAGAACGGCTTTTCTTTACCGAAGCTGATGGTCTTGATTCGGTTCGTGCTGACTCCTAACGCCACCAGCGCGCTCTTCACCGACGAGGCGCGTTGATCGCCTAGGGCAAGGTTATATTCCGTCGAACCTCGATCATCGCAGTGTCCCTCAATCGTAAAGCTGATGCCTGAATGCTGGTTGAGGAACTGCGCATCGGTCTGCAGGGAAGACTGCTGATCGACACGAATATCGGACTTGTCGTAATCGAAGTAGATGTCCTTTACGCTCTGCCCAAAAAGGTCTTCTTCCGAAGGCGAAGGCGGAGGAGCCTGAGCCATCGGCGGAGGCGTAACCGTGAGGCGCGTCGTAGCCTCCTGGGTTCCGCCGGAGCCCTTAGCGACCAGGTGATAGGTAGTGGAATCGCTCGGGGTCACCTGTTGCGATCCGCTAGCCTGCACGGCGCCGATGCCGTCAATCGACACGTCGGTGGCATTTGACGTCTGCCAGCTCAGGGTCGACGACTGCCCCTTCTGAATCGTATCCGGGCTCACGGAAATGGAAGCGGTAGGCGATGCCGGTGGGGGCGGTGGGGGCGGCGGGGGCGGAGCTGCTTTCTTCTTGCAAGCCCCCAGCATCAGAATCGCGCTCAGTGCGATTACGGTTGCGAGCGTTCTTACGGTTTGCCGCGTCAGGTTAATCCTATTCATCTCTATCTTACCTCTATAGAATCTGTTCACGTTGATCCTCTTCACGTTTAATTCCTCCTGCGAACCCGAACCTTATTCTTCGAGTTCAAACGAAGTGTTTTTATTCCGACTCTTATTACCAACTCCAGTTTGGTTGCGAATTACGTCCCGTAAAAGTCAACTGGTGGAGCTTGGTGCCGTCCGCAAGCATCATCCATATTTCTTCTTTTCCCGACCGGCTCGACTGAAAAACAATGTGTCGGCCGTCTGGCGCCCACGACGGGAAATCATTGCGTCCGCCATCATGCGTGAGCTGAACCCACTGTTTGCTGGCGATATCCATCAGGTAGATGTCGGAGGAGCCCGGCTCACCCGGCCCATACTTGCGAGTCCAGGCAAGTGTCAAGAACTGGCCATTCGGCGACCAATTGGGCGAAACCGCGTATCCCTGGTCCGTCATGCGCTGCTGGTTCGTGCCATCGGCCTCCATGGTGTAAACCTGTGGTAGTCCTGTGCTGCCACTCACGAAAGCAATTTGTGCCCCGGTCTTGCGATTCCACGTGGGGGAAACGTCCGGGCCCTTCCCGGTTGTCATTGCACGTAAATTGCCACCCGAAGCATCGCAAACATAAATTTCTGAGTGGCCATTGCGGGAAGATGAGAGCGCCAGACGCGTACCGTCGGGAGACCACGAAGGCGAAAAATTCCCGCCGCCGAAATGCTGAAAGCTGACCAGACGGTTCAGTTCGATGGAATACATCAGAATGTCCCAGCCGGACTTGGTCACGGAACTGAATGCAAGCCGGGAGCCATCGGGCGAGATGCGCGGCGATAACGCAATTGACGCTTGATGGGTGAGTTGCCGCTGGTTGCTGCCGTCGTAGTCCATTACCCAGATTTCTTTGTGGCCGGAGCGGTCGCTGACAAAATAAATCTTGCTCTCGGCGATGCCAGGAATCCCGCCACCCAGCCGGAAGATGATTTCGTCGGCAAATTTGTGAGCGATCACTCGCGCCGCTTCTTCCGTTGCCACATCAGCATACTGCTTGCCCAGAACCTGCGGCGAGGCCGTATTCTTGACGTCGTAAAGCCAGCCCTGAACCGTTACTTTCCCGGTCGCTACGCCAAGATTGCCAAACGCCAGCATGGCCGCGTTCGGCGGGGGAGCGTTCCACATCGCGAACGTAACATCGGTAGGCTGGCCGGGCACCTGCAGCGGATAAAAGCTTTTGGAAACAAGTTCGACCACGCCGGAATTATCCAGGTCGTTCCAGAAGGTATCGTCGAATACCTTGAGGAGCGCGGCGTTCTGAGGATCGCCCGTAGAAGGCTTGAAGTCCGGAACGGCCAGGCGCACTTTTTCAACGCCCAGACCCGAACCAGTCCGAACCCAATCCTGCGCGAACGATGTGCAAAGAGCGATCGAGAGAAACAGAAGCAAACTCAAGACGCGCAAGAATATTGGGCTAATCACCGCGGAGAGCGGAACTCGTCTATTTTCATCGTCCATCAGTCTGGAGCCGGAACCCTGGTCAGGACAAGAAGGTCCTGCAAACGACAATATCGCAGTCCGATATGTTCTCATTGGCAAGTTACAGTCAATCATAGTCACTATCTGGAACCGAAAGAATAATCAGGTAGATGCGCGTGCAGTTTTCCTTATTAAAGAGACGGTAGTTTTCCAGGCTGCCACTTTAGTCGATGCCGATCTGCTTCGGAATAGTCCAACTTTATTTTTTGCTGTAATCGAACCAATATTCCACCGAGATTTTGCTCCCGCTGTAATCCGGCGGCAGCGGTCCAAACGTGTCAATCCGCTGCAGGGCGCGCGTCGCCGAAACGTCGAGCGAAGGCACTCCGCTCGACTGCTCAACCTGCACGTTAAAAGGGTGCCCATCCCGTGCCACGTCAAACGTGATATAGACACGCTGCGACGTTGTGATTCGCGGATCGACTTCGTACTTCAACCAGTTGTCGGAAACCTTCTGCTGTATGATCCGCACGTAGTATGCGTACTTCGTTCCAAAGTCTCCGCCGCTGCCGGTGACGCCGAAGCCACCTTTCGCACCGCCGGCGGCGAAACTCCCATAAGGTCCGCTCACCGGTCCACCTTCGCCAAATGCAACCTGATTGGTTTCTTCCTCGGGCGCCGGCTTGGGCTTCTCTTTGGTCGCTGTGGGCGTCTTTTTCGGTTTGACTTTTGTATCCTTGCCCTGGATCTCGATCGCGTCGGGCTCTTTCACTTCAGGCTTCGGCTCGGACTTGGTCACACCTTTGGATTCGTTCGCCAGAACATTCTGCGTTTGCGCGGCTGGCGCAGGCAAAGGAACCGAACTCACCAACGACACGCCGATGGCCGAACCGCCCCCTCCGCCACCCCATCCCTCGCCCCGCGACCCGGTAAACACAGCCGTGTAAAGCACGATGAGCGCCGTGAGCGCCATGTGAAAGCCCGCAGACCAGCTCAGCGATCGCGCCCAACTATCGTGCTCGAAAAATATCTCAGCGTTTCGCGCCATTTTGTTCCAGGGGCTGGGTGACAATGCTGATGTTGGTGATGCCCGATTGTTTGACCGCGTCCATCACGGTGGCGAAAGCGCCGAACGGCACGTTCTCATCGGCACGCACAAAAATAAACTGGTTCCGGGGATCGCGAATCTTCTGTTTGAGCTTGGCTGCAATTTCATTGATATTGACGGCATCGTTGCCCAGAAAGACGCGCTGATCCTTGTTAATCGTAATGACGGTGCGCTCTTCGGTAATTTCCTTTACGGTGCGAGTCTTAGGAACGCTGACTTCAATGCCTGACTGCAGAACCGGCGCAGTCACCATAAAAATAATAAGCAGCACAAGCACGACGTCTACCAGCGGCGTGATGTTGATATCGGCGAGAGCGGTTTGGGTGCGCCCGTTTGGAGAAGTGAAGGCCATCAGCGCCTCACTTCGGCCGCAGCTTGCGGCTGAATGCTCTCAATCGCATTCAAAACCTCGAGCGCAAAGTCGTCGCCGCGTGCGGCAAACACGCGAATCGAATTGCCAATCAGGTTGTAGGCAATCACGGCAGGGATGGCCGCGGCGAGTCCCGCAGCCGTAGTAATCAGAGCTTCAGAAATTCCAGGAGCCACCGCTCTCAACGTGGCTCCGCCTGCGGTTCCAAGGCCGTGGAAGGCGTCAATGATCCCCCACACCGTGCCGAACAAGCCGATGAAGGGAGTCACCGCCGCCGTGATCGCCAGCCAGGGAACGTTGCGCTCCAATCGCGTAATCTCTTCCGAAGCTCCGATCTGCATCCCGCGCTGCACCGCGGTCAAACTACGCAGCGACGCGGTCGGAGTGGAAAGTTGACGCTTGTATTCGGTAAAGCCGCCCTCAAAAACGCCCACCAGCGGGCTGGGACGAAACTGATCGGCGACCGTAGCGATGTCCTGCAGGCGTTGTGCTTTGCGAAACGCGCGCAGAAAGCGTCCACTCTGCAGGCGGGCACGCCGAAGCAGGCTCCACTTGGTGAGAATAATTGCCCATGAGATCAGGCTGAATACCAGCAGCGTGATCAGCACGAACTTGGCGACGGCGCCTGTGCTGGAAAGCAAATCAAGAATCTCGCCGCCAAGAAAGAGTGCAAGCAAGCAGGGAAGTTGCATCGGTTAAGAGTTTTCCTTTTTTTCGGATTATAGATGATTGCGGTCTCCGGCTAACGAGGCGTATCCGAAACATAACCTTGCGAATGTACTTCTGTGTATCCTAACGTGCCATTTGAACGAAGCAGATACCATTATCCCTTTCATGCTATGCTGCGCAAAAGTTCCAAAACATCGTTATCCACAGGACGTCTGTGCTGGTTGAATTGCGACTCGAAAACTACGCGGTCATCGACAACGCCGCGGTGGAGTTCGCCTCAGGCTTGAACTTGTTGACCGGAGAAACCGGCGCCGGCAAATCCATTCTGATTGATGCGCTCGCCCTGCTTCTGGGAGATAAGGCGTCGAGCGATGTGATCCGAACCGGAGCGGAGCGGGCCGTCGTATCGGCGGTCTTCGAGTGCACCGGCGGCGCCGAAGCTGCAATCGCGAAAATTCTTGAGCGCAACGGCCTCGACAAATCCGAAGACAGATCGTTAGAGGACGGATCGTTAGAAACTGGATCCTTGGAAGACGGGTCGCTGATTGTACGCCGGGAGATCGCGGCTGGCGGCAAAGGCCGCGTCTTCGTAAACAATCAGGCGGCAACCGTCTCAGTCTTGCGCCAGCTTGCGCCCTATCTCGCAAACATTCACGCCCAGAACGAATCGCTGTTGTCCTTCGACGCCTCTGCGCGTCTGGAGCTTCTCGACGGATTCGCGGGAAGCCAGGTCGAGTCAGTGGGCGCGGCGTATGAGAAGTGGAAGGGAATTCGAGCACGCATCGCCGACCTCGAACAAGGTGAGCAAGACCGCCTGCGTTTAGTCGATATCTGGATCTTCCAGAAACGCGAGATCGAAGACGCCAAGCTGCACGCCGGCGAAGACGAACAACTGGAGACCGAGAAGCGCGTCCTTGCCAATGCCGAGAAGATCTACAACGCCGCCATCCACGCCTTCGATCTTCTCTACGAGGGCGATGCCTCCACGTCTGCATCGCTACGTTCCGCGCAGAAGCAGATTGAAGAGCTGGCGCGCTATGAGCCAAAATTTCAGGAAGCCCTGGCCGCGCTGGAGACGGCGCGAATCAGTGTTGAGGATGTCGGAGCCACGGTCCGCGACTACACCGGCGGAATCCATGCCTCGCCCGAACATCTGGCGGAAGTCGAAGACCGGCTGGCATTGCTCGACCGTTTGAAGCGAAAATACGGTCCCACGCTGCAAGACGTCATCAATTTCGGAGCGGACGTGGCCCGCAAGCTCTCCGAAATCGAGAACAAAGATGAAATTCTGCGCGAGTTGCAAGCTGAGCTAGGACGGGCTGGCGAAGAATATTTACGCGTCGCCCGAACGCTCTCGAAAAAACGCCATGAGGCGGCGCGCAAACTCGAGAAGTTAGTCGAGGCCGAAATTAACGACCTGGCCATGAAGTCAACCTTCCGCATTGAAATAACAACAGTGGAGGAAGAAGGGAACTGGACGGCAACCGGAATCGATCAGGTGGTTTACCTGATCGCTACAAATCCCGGCGAACCGATGCGGCAACTGGAGCACATCGCATCGGGCGGAGAATTGTCGCGCGTTATGTTGGCTCTAAAGGTGAGTGTGGATGGAGGTCACGCGGCGCGGACGCCTTCGTCCGCGAAACCTGGCACGCCCCACTCGTCAGCTCAGCGCACATCGGCTCAGCGCACATCGGCTCAGCGCACATCGGCTCAGCGCACCATGGTCTTTGACGAAATCGATATCGGCATCGGCGGCCGTGCGGCAGAATCGGTTGGCAAGAAGTTAAAGTTGCTGGCACGGCAGAATCAGGTTCTCTGCGTCACCCACCTTCCGCAGATCGCGACCTTCGCCGATCATCACTACGTGGTCGAGAAAAAGGAACGCAACGGCCGCACCAGCACCAGCATCCGCGCCGTGGTCGGCGAAGAGCGCACCGAAGAAGTAGCCCGCATGCTAAGCGGCGCCAAACTGACCGACACATCCCGCAAACACGCCGAACAGATGATCAAGGCAAACGGGTAGCGCGTAGTTGGTTAATCGATGCGATGAGAGTTATCAAAGTCATCGGCGGAATAGTTGGAGTGATGATCCTCCTCGCCGTCGTTGTTGTTTGGTGGACGGGACGTCCGCCTCGACGCCCAAGCGGCCTCTCCGCCCAGGCGCTATATATCGAAAGAGGAACAGTTCCCTTTAAGATCTCCTCGACGGGCGAATGGCTGGATTGCTGGTTCGACGAATCTGAGCACTTTGACCGCTGCAAACTGACAGACGTGAAGGGCAAGGTCGAATTTGAGGACGTGTTTCTCCCTTACGAAGGCCAATCACCGATTCCCAAGAGCGATCTGATACTCGACGCCCGCAGGACAGGGAACGTTTGGACAGGAACTCATGAGAAGGGCGTCCTTTATCCAGTCGTCTACTTAGCGAATGGTGCAATCCTGATTCCGCGGAGCGACTACGAAAAGGCGAAACAAACGGTGGACTGGGTAAAGGGCAGGCGCCGCGACAGTCCTTAATTTTGACGGCATCGAACATGGTTAGCTAGGATTGGGTGGCTACTATACTTTCGCTATGGAAACCGTAACCATCCACAAGGCGAAGACGCAGCTTTCCCGGCTGATCGAAAAGGCCTGCAAAGGCGAGGAAATTTTCATCGCACGAGGAAAGCAGCCCGTGGTGCGCCTGGTCGCGATTAACCATACGCGTGGTGATCGGAAGCCCGGTGCACTCAAGGGCAAGATCAGAATAGGTCCGGAGTTCTTTGAACCTCTGCCCCCCGAGGGATTGGAAGGCTGGGGAGAGTAGTACTCAGTGCGCTTTGATTGAGTCGGATGGATACGGCGTGAGAAGATTGTGGTAAAGATGCACCGTACCGGTCGACCCCCAATTCCCGCCGTTCACTGCTAATCCCCGCCGTTTCTTTGGCTTACGTTGACCAGAAGGGCACTTTCCAGTAGTTTATTACTACGCCAACAACGGGGTTCGTGTACCCTTCCGTACAAGCCGCGTTCGAATTTGCATCTAAAACAGCTTGGGGACGATCACAAGTAGGGAGCTTGATAGTGCCAAACAGTCAGGAAAAAACCTTACTCTTACTAAAGCCGCGCGGATTCTGCGCCGGCGTAGTGCGGGCGATCGATGTCGTCCGCATCGCCCTTGAGGCCTTTGGCCCGCCCATTTACGTGCGTAAGGAAATCGTCCACAACAGCTTCGTGGTCGACGAACTGCGCGGCAAGGGCGCGATCTTCGTCGACAGCGAGGACGAAGTCCCCAACGGCGAGCGCGTCATCTACAGCGCTCACGGCGTTTCTCCCGAGGTGCGTGAGCACAGCGCCCGGCGCGGCCTGCGCGTCATTGATGCCACCTGTCCGCTGGTCACCAAGGTTCATGTGGAAGCGGTAAAGTTCGCCAAAGAAGGCTATTCGCTGATCCTGATCGGTCACCATGATCACGATGAGGTTATCGGAACCCTCGGCGAGGCTCCACTCGTCACTCAGGTTGTCGGAACACCCGAGCAGGTGAAATCGCTTACCGTCCCCGATCCGAATCGCGTTGCATACCTTACGCAGACCACCCTCAGCCTCGATGAAACCAAAGACATTATCTCGGCCCTGAAAAAGAAGTTCCCCAACATCAAAGGTCCTGCCGCCCAGGATATTTGCTATGCCACGGAAAACCGCCAGGTCGCAGTGAAGCAGGTGGCCTCGGAGGCTGACTTGTTACTGGTTGTGGGCTCGGAAAACAGTTCCAATTCCAATCGTCTGGTAGAAGTGGCGCGAAATCTAGGGACGAATTCGCACCTCATCGACAGCTATAAGGACATCGAGTCGGATTGGTTGAATGACGTAAAGACGATCGCGTTGACTGCCGGCGCATCGGCGCCGGAGTGCCTGGTGGAAGAAGCGATGAAGTTTCTGGCCACCAAGGGTTTCGACAACGTGCAGGAACTCGAAGTGATGCCGGAAAACGTACGTTTCGGGCTGCCGCCGGAGATTGTCGAGGCCATTGCCGCCGCTCCGGCCGGTGCTACCGCGGATTAACGGAGAATACGTCGACGTTCCCGAGCGCAGCCGTTCTTCGGGCGGAGCGAGGGATCTCCTGCGGATCGGTTGGGTAGGTCACCGCGACGGTTGAGCGCAGACGGAGCAGCTACAACGGAGATCGATTGTATGGATATAGACTCCCCTGAAGCAAACTTAACTTCCGCTCCGCAACTTCGCTTTGGCAAAATCGACGGCTTAGCCAGCCGTGTCGGCTCTGCGATTGCCTCCGCCCGAAAATTACTTTTCTCTCTGCAGCACGAGCAAGGCTACTGGTGCGGCGAACTCGAAGCCGACACCACTCTCGAATCGGATTACATTCTGCTCCACACGCTACTGGGAACAGGCGATCCCGGGCGCTTTCAGAAAGCGGCAAACTGGATCGTTCGTCATCAGAACGAAGACGGCGGTTGGAGCATTTACGCTGCGGGGCCCTCGAATATCAGCGCCTCAGTAAAAGCGTATTTTGGATTGAAGCTGGCAGGATACTCCGCCGATCATCCCGTGCTGCAGCGCGCCCGCAAGAAAATCCTCGAACTCGGCGGCGTAACCGAAGTCAATACATTCACCAAGATCTATCTTTGCTTCTTCGGGCAGTACGATTACGATGCAGTTCCGGCCATTCCTCCCGAGATCGTTCTATTTCCAAACTGGTTTTGGTTCAATATCTACGAGATTTCTTCATGGTCGCGCGCCATCCTCGTACCGCTTTCCATCTGTTACGCCAAAAAACCGTTCAAAAAAATTCCGCGCGAAATGGGTTTGGAAGAACTGTTCGTCGGCGGCATGCAGAAGTCGCGCATGCATCTGCACTGGTCGAAGAAGTTAGTCTCCTGGCGCAACTTCTTCCTCTGCCTTGACCGCTTGACGCATTGGCTTGAGCGAGTCCATATCCGGCCGCTACGTTCGATCGCGCTGAAGAGCGCGGAAAAATGGATGCTCGAACGCTTCGATATGAGCGACGGCCTCGGCGCAATCTATCCTTCGATGATGAACGCCATCATCGCTCTCCGCTGCCAGGGATATTCACTCGACGATCCGCAAGTCATCCGTGCCCTCGACGAATTTGAAAAGCTCGGAATCGAAGAAGGCGACACCTTCCGCATGCAGCCCTGTTTCTCGCCGGTTTGGGATACGGCTTATGCGCTGTTCGCGCTGGGCGAGGCGGGAGTTCCGGCAAACGATCCTCGAATGGTGAAATGCGCCGATTGGATTCTGCAGAAGCAGGTGCGCACCCCGGGCGACTGGCAGGTCAAGAACAAGGCCGGCAAGCCGGGAGGATGGTACTTCGAGTTTAACAATGAGTTTTATCCCGATGTTGATGACAGCGCAATGGTTTGCCTGGCACTGGGCCATGTGGAACATCCCAACGGACGCTACCAGCGCGAGTCGGTGCAGCGCGCCATCGATTGGATCTTGTCAATGCAATGTAAGAACGGCGGATGGGCTTCATTCGACAAAGATAACGACCAGATGGTCTTCCAACATATTCCGTTCGCCGATCACAACGCCATGCTCGATCCCGCAACCGTCGACATAACGGGACGTATTCTCGAAATGATGGCGACCTATGGTTACGATAAGAACCATCCAGCCGTGAAGCACGCAATTCAATTCCTTCGCGACGAACAAGAACCGGATGGCAGTTGGTTCGGCCGTTGGGGTGTTAACTATATCTACGGCACGGCGCTCGTGCTGCGCGGACTCGAAGCCATCGGTATGGATAACCACGAGCCCTGCGTCCAGCAGGCGGCGGAGTGGCTGCGCATGGTGCAGAACGCCGATGGCGGCTGGGGCGAGACTGTGGGCTCTTACGACGATCCAACCCTGCGCGGTGTCGGCGATAGCACGCCTTCGCAAACCGCCTGGGCGATTCTGGGCCTGCTCGCTGTCGGCGATACGCGCAGCGATTCCGTAGCTCGCGGCATTGCGTATCTGCTGCGCACGCAAAAAGAAGATGGATCGTGGGATGAAGCTTTTTTCACCGGTACAGGTTTTCCGCGTGTGTTCTACCTGAAATATCATCTCTACCGGCAGTACTTCCCGCTGCTCGCGCTGACGACCTACGCCAAGGTGATGGAGAAAACTAGCAGTTAGCAATTGGCGGTTGGCCATTCGCCTTTTGCTTTGAGAGGGTGCGGCTTTAGCCGCGCCGCGAGAGGCACGAACGGGAGGGCATGACTTCAGTCGTGCCGCCCGCAAGTACCAGAGATTCGGGCTTCATGAGGGATATAACATTGCTGTCATCCTGAGCGAGGCGAAGGACCCCATACCTGCACGGCATCGTCTCCGGCAATGCGAGGCGTTCTCACGATGCTGAAGTTTTGCTCGAAGCTGCTTGAATCTTTGTTGTGAAACTCGAAAAGTTAACATCCGAATGCTGACTTTCGTCACCGGCGCAACCGGATTTCTAGGCTCTCACGTAGCTCGCATTCTCGCCGAGGAGGGCGCCGACCTTCGTCTGCTGGTGCGTCCGACCAGCAATCTGAAGAATCTGGACGGTCTGAGAGCCGAGACCGCCGTCGGCGATCTGCGCGATCCGGCATCCCTCGAAAAGGCAATGGCAGGCTGCGAAGCAGTGTTTCATGTAGCTGCCGACTATCGCCTGTGGTTGCGCGATCCAGCGGAAATGTATCGTTCCAATGTGGAAGGAACTCGGGCAATTCTCGAAGCGGCGCGCAAGCATGGAGTGCGCTGCGTCGTTTACACTTCGAGTGTCGCCACGATTGGCTTCACCGGAAACGGCCGTCCAGCCGACGAAGATTCCCCGGTTTCTCTCGCCGACATGATCGGTCACTACAAGCGCTCGAAGTTTATGGCCGAGCGGTTGGCGCTCGAAGCCGGCCGTGGCGGGATGCGGGTGGTAACGGTGAATCCAACGACGCCAGTGGGCGAGCGGGATGTCAAGCCGACACCGACGGGACGGATTGTAGTGGATTTTCTGAAGGGGAAATTTCCCGCATACGTCGAAACCGGATTGAATCTTGTCGACGTTCGCGAATGCGCTCGCGGGCATATTGCGGCGCTGGAAAAAGGCAAGAGCGGAGAGCGTTACATTCTGGGCGCCGAGAATCTCACTCTCAAGCAGATTCTCGACAAGCTGGGCGCGATTTCCGGTTTACCCTCGCCCACCGTGAAGCTGCCTTACTTTGTTGCGTATCTGGCTGGCGCGGTCGATGAGACCGTCTCCGGTCGCATCCTAGGCCGCGAGCCGCGTGCTACCGTCGAAACGGTTCGCATGGGAAAGAAGAAAATGTGGGCCAGCTCCGCTAAGGCTGAGCGCGAGCTGGGATGGAAAATAATCCCCCCGGACGACGCACTCCGCCGTGCCGTCGAGTGGTTCCGCGCCAACGGTTATGCCTGAGGACTGCTGAAGAACTGCGTGAGCAAATCCGCTTCGACAGCAGCCTTCGCCGCGAAGCAGCGAAGTCTTAAGGAGCGTGGTTTTGAAAAGGCGCGGCTTCAGCCCGCATCGCTATTTTTGAAGTGGCGTGGTTTTGAAAGGGCGCGGCTTCAAGCAGCGCCGCTATATCGCCTTAGATTCAGAACGGCTTTAGCCGTCGGGGCACATTGGCTCACCGGGATGAATTCATCAGCATCAGGAATCGCTATCGTGGCAGCCCTCGAACGTGAACTCAGAGGTCTGGCCAAAATCTCCCGTCGTGTCGAACGCGAGTACGAAGGCCGCAAGTTCATTTTCATTGAGCACGCCGAGACCGTGGCCGTATGTGCTGGAATAGGCGTCGAGCCCGCGCGGCGGGCGGCCGAAGCTGTAATCGCGTTATACCATCCTGCACAGCTGCTGTCGGTTGGATTTGCTGGAGCCCTACTCCCCGACCTGCACGTCGGTGACATTTTTTCTCCCGCCACCGTAATCGATGCCCGCGACGGCAGTCAGGTCATGATCGAAGGCGGCGTGGGCACTCTGATAACATTCATGGCGGTGGCCAGCCCCAAGCAGAAAGCGAAACTGGCGCAAGCCTACGGCGCGCAGGCCGTAGACATGGAAGCGGCTGCAGTTGCCGCCGCCGCCCGCGCTCACGGAATTCGCTTCACCGCAACTAAAGTCATCTCCGACGGGTTAGATTTTGAGATGCCAGAGACTGCCCGCTTCATCGACGCCCACGGCCGTTTCCGCACCGCGAGCTTCGCCGTATACGCGGCTGTGCGGCCCTGGCTGTGGCTCCGCTTGGCGCAGCTCGCGAGCAACAGTAGCAAAGCCGCAAGAATCCTGGGTGACTATTTAACGCGTTGCCACCAACCGCTGGCCGAGACGTTTGAAGCAAAGACTACGGAGATTTCATCGAACCGCTGATGGGCATTGCTCGACAAATCGCAATCGTAGATCGGAGCCAGTCGATTCCCGCGACCATGCTGGCCGCCGTTTACCGCGGAGTGAATGATGTCCGCCTCGAAACTGTTCCTGTCCCGAAAATCGGCCCCGGCGAACTGCTGCTCCGCGTCCACACCTGCGGGGTCTGCGGCACTGATCTCAAAAAAATCTCCACCGGGTCGCATTCCGCACCGCGCATCTTTGGCCATGAAACCTCTGGCATGGTCGCCGCCGTCGGCGCAGGTGTAAGAAATTTCCAGCCCGGCGACCGCGTCGTCGTCTTTCATCACATCCCTTGCCGCGAGTGCTACTACTGCCGGCACAAGACCTTTGCCCAGTGCCCCACCTATAAGAAGGTAGGATGTACCGCTGGATTCGAGCCCTCCGGCGGAGGCTTCGCTGAATATGTTCGCGTGATGGATTGGATCGTCGAGCATGGCACCTTAAGAATTCCGGACGGCGTCTCCTTCGAGCAGGCCTGTTTTGTCGAACCCGTAAACACCTGCATGAAAGGAATTCAAGCCCTCCGCCTGCAACCGGGAGAGACTGTGCTGACCATCGGACAAGGTCCAATCGGCATCATTCTGAGCGTACTGGCACGCCGGGCAGGGGCCTCGGTTATTACTTCCGATTTATACCCCGAGAGGCTTAGAATATCTAAAAGCCTTGGATTCGAGCGTGCCATCGACGCGTCTCAGCACGACGCGGTCGACTCTGTGCGGGAGCAGACAGAAGGACGGGGCGCCGACGCTGTAATCTTGGCGGTCGGCAGCAATGCCCTGATTCGCCCTGCGATGGAGGCTGCGCGTCCCGGTGGGCGCGTGTTGTTGTTTGCGCAAACCCAGCGCGGCGAGGTGGTTGTCGACCCGGCCGCGATTTGCGTGGATGAGAAAACGCTCGTGGGCTCCTACAGTGCGTCTGTAGATTTGCAACACGAATCAGTTCGCTTTGTGATGAATGGGGAGATGGATCTGGAAAGGCTGATCAGTCACCGCTTCTCGCTGCAGGAGAGCGTCCGCGCGTTGGAACTCGCGGCCCATCCACAGCCCGCGTCGATGAAGATCGTGATACAGCCGGGCAGTACTTGGAAGCGTGAAGCCAGGGAAGGAAGCCAGCAGTGAATGGAAAAATGACGGCTGCCGTCCTGTACGGCAAGGAAGATCTCAAAATCGAAAGAGTGCCTATACCTCGCGTCGAAAAAGGCGAGGTCCTGGTTAAAGTTCAGGTGGCTCTCACCTGCGGCACCGACCTCAAGGTTTATCAGCGCGGCTACCACGCCCGCATGATCGTTCCCCCCGCCCTCTTCGGCCACGAACTGGCCGGCGTGGTCGAAGAAGTCGGCGAAGGTGTCCTCAGCTTCAGGAGGGGGCAGCGCGTGGTGGCGCTGAACTCAGCGCCTTGCCAGATGTGCTTTTACTGTTCCAAGCATCAGGAAAATCTCTGCGAGGACCTGCTCTTCAATAACGGAGCCTACGCCGAATATATCCGCGTACCGCGGCGCATCGTGGAAGCGAATATGCTCGTCATTCCGCCCAATGTCACATTTGAAGATGCCGCCATGACCGAGCCTCTGGCCTGCGTCCTCCGCGGATTGCACGAAACCGGCGTCGAGATCGGCGACACCGTCACCATTATCGGTGGCGGCCCCATCGGCCTCATGTTTGTCCAGGTAGCGCGTGCCATCGGCTGCAATGTGATTTCTGTGGTGAAGCGCGACGAACAGGTCGTCGCCGCCAAGCACATGGGCGCTCATGAGATCGTGCAGACCACAAAAGTGCAGAACGTGATCGATGCCGTGCGCGCGCTCACTCCGCAAAAACGCGGCTGCGATGTCGTGATCGAAGCGGTCGGCCGCCCTGAAGCCTGGGAGTGGACGGTGGAAATGGTCCGCAAAGGCGGCACCGTAAACTTCTTCGGCGGATGCGCTAGTGGCTCCAAGGTGCAACTCGATACCAATCGCCTGCACTATTCCGAGATCACGCTGAAGGCCACGTTCCATCACACACCGGAGACCGTCCGCCGTGCCTTCGGATTGATCGCGGCCAAGAAAATCCGCCCCACCGATTACATCACCGGCGAAGCTCCGCTCTCCAGCTTGCAAAAGGTGCTCCGCCACATGCTGAATCGCGGAGGCGATATCAAAACCGCGATCATTCCCGGCCACTGATTCGGGGCTCATGGATTCACGCTCGCGCACCGATCTTGTTTCAAAGCGCTTTGGGAGGGGCACCACTTCAGTCGTGCCACTAAGGCCACAAGATACGTCGGCTTTAGCCGCTGAGGGTCATTGCTTCGGACAATCGAAACTCAAAAACCCGTGACTCAAGTCGCTACAAACAATCCGCCACTTCTGCCGACTGCTTCGATAGCAGCCTGGAGCCGCCTCCCCGCCGCCTACGCGATTCCGAACATTGCGCCTTCGCTCATTGAAGCTCGCGAATATTGCCGCCGCCTGGCCCGCACTCACTACGAGAATTTCTCCGTCGCAACCTGGTTTCTTCCCAAGAACCTTCGCCAGGATTTCCTGAACGTTTACGCCTACTGCCGCATTTCCGACGATCTGGGCGACGAAGTCGGGGACACCGCCGCAGCCTTGGCTCTGCTCGATGAATGGCAAGCTGAGTTAAACGCCTGCTACGCAGGCACTCCGCGCCATCCGGTTTTCGTTGCGCTTGCCGAAACCGTGCGCAAGTTCGAAATTCCCCAGCATGAGTTCTCCGATCTGCTGATCGCGTTCCGCCAGGACCAAACCATCACACGCTTCGAAACCTTCGACGACGTACTCGCCTACTGCCGTTATTCGGCGAACCCAGTCGGCCATCTCGTCCTTTTCTTATGCGGATATCGCGATGCCGAACGCCGGCAGCTATCTGACTACACCTGCACAGCGCTCCAGTTGGCGAATTTCTGGCAGGATGTCAGCGTTGATTACGCCAAAGGCCGCATCTATCTGCCGCTGGAAGATCTGCGGCGATACGCGCTGACTGAAGAAGACTTGGCGCAAAACCGCAATACGCCCGCATTTTGCGAGATGATGAAATTTGAAGTGGAGCGCGCCCGCCAATGGTTCAATCGCGGCCTGCCTCTGGTGAAAACGGTAAACAAGGAATTGGCAGTGGATCTCGAACTCTTCAGCCGCGGTGGGCAGGAAATCTTGGACGCGATCGAGCGCCAGGGCTTCGCCGTCCTCGGTCGCCGTCCCGTAATCTCCAGGACGCGTAAGCTTGTACTGGTCGCGCGCGCCGCGTTAGGGAAGCTGTTATGAGCGCAGGAGCGCAGCAGGTGTTGAGCGCATGGAATCCCACTCCCGCCCAGCTCGCAATGGCGTACTCCGTTTGCCGGGGGATCACACGCAACAGCGCGAAGAATTTCTATTATGCATTTCTCGTGTTGCCCCAGCGCAAGCGGCAAGCCCTCTGCGCCGTATATGCCTTCATGCGCCGCTGCGATGATATTGCCGACGACCCCACCCTCAGCCTCGAAGCGCGCCGCATCACGCTCGATCACTGGCTCGATGCCCTGCACCGCGCCCAGCAAGGCGAACCGACCGACGATCCGATTCTGCTGGCCTTGATCGATGCGCAACGGGAGTACTCCATCCCCGCCGGACTACTGGACGAGCTTGCTACCGGAACAGCAATGGATGTGGTTGACCCAGAAGCTGGCTTTGATGATGATGAGCCAGCCTTCGCAACTCCTGCGCTTCCAGGCCTGACGGTCCAATACCAGACCTTCGACGACCTCAAGCTTTATTGCTACCGCGTGGCGTCAATCGTGGGCCTCGTCTGCATTCACATCTTCGGATATCGCGATCCGACCGCCGAGCCACTGGCCGAGCAGTGCGGTCTCGCCTTCCAACTCACAAATATCATTCGTGATGTGAAAGAAGACGCGGCCATGGGCCGAATCTACCTGCCGCAGGAAGACCTCGCCAAGTTCGGACTCTCCGCCGCCGAACTGCTTTCCTCTCCGAACCCAGCCCGCTTCCGCCCCTTGTTGGCCTTCGAAGCCGACCGTGCCCGCGAGTTCTACCAGGCCGGCGATCAACTGAGCGCCTATATTTCCGAAGATAGCCAACCTGCACTGTGGGTACTGATCAACATCTATCGCAAGCTTCTCGATAAAATCACCGAACGCCAGTACGACGTCTTCAGCGGCAAAGTAAGCCTGACCGTCAGCGAAAAACTGCGGATCCTCGGGAAAGGTTTCTTCCAGCGCCTCAGCTGATGTGATCTCGGACCTGCAAAAAGTCTTGTCATTCCGAACCGGGCGAAAGCCCGGTGGGGAACCTGCTGTTAAGTCGTTAGTGAAACGGGTCACCAGAATCTGTGCCAGAATCCCGCATGACGCAAAAGTCCGCTCCACCAACGGTAGCTGTCGCCGGAGGCGGCCTTGCCGGTCTCGCCGCCGCGTGCGCCCTCTCCGATTCCGGCTTTCGCGTCACCCTCTTTGAACGCCGCCCTTATCTCGGCGGCCGCGCTTCTTCCTACCAACATCCCGGCACCGGGGAAGTCATCGACAACTGCCAGCACGTCCTGTTTCGCGTTTGCACGAATCTGGTCGAGTTCTATCGCCGCATCGGCGTGGAAGACAAAATCCGCTGGTATGACGAGATGACCTTCATCGAGCCCGGCGGCCGCTGCAGCGTAATGCACGCCTCGGCGTTGCCCGCCCCGCTGCACACCGCCCCGTCGTTCCTACGTTTCCCATTTCTCTCCGCCAAAGACAAGCTTGTGATCTCGCGCGCCATCGCCGCTCTCACCCTTACCGCTCTGCCGGTCCCCGCTCTGCCGACCAACGACCAGCGCGATACCGGACTTTCTTTTCAGGAGTGGCTGCTGCGCCACGGTCAAACCGAGAACGCTATCCAGCGTTTCTGGAGGCCGATTCTGGTCAGTGCTCTCAGCGAAGATCTCGAACTGATTTCGATCCCCTACGCCGCACAGGTCGTGCGCGAATCGATGAAGTCTCCCGAGGCGCGCCACATGGGCGTTCCCAGCATGCCCTTGACGGATCTCTACAATCGCGCCGGTGATTACATCCGTGCGCGCGGCGGCGAGATTCGCTTCCGCAACTCTCTCGAATCTTTTGCGCCGGATTCATCGAGCGTCCACATTCGCGTCGCCGACAGGGAAGAGGTGTTTGACTACCTCGTCCTTGCCCTGCCCTATGAAGACCTTGGCCGCGTGCTCCCCGAAACTCCACAAGCTGCGCCATTACGAGAGAACCTCAGCCATTTCGAATCGTCTTCGATCACCGGCATTCACCTCTGGTTCGATCGTCAAATCAGCGACCTCGACCACGCCGTCCTTCTCGACCGCACCATCCAGTGGATGTTCCACAAATCCCGCCTTCTGCAGCGTGTTGGGAAAGTTACCAACCCGTCGCCCGAGGAAAATGACCGGGATGAAAACGGCCGGGAAGGGCACGACTTCAGTCGTGCCACAAACGATGCCGGAAAAAATGGGGCTTTAGCCCCTGAGGGCTCAGGCAGCTATATTGAGCTCGTCGTCAGCGCTTCAAAGAGCCTCATCGACAAGTCTCGCACCGAAATCGTCGACCTCGCCTTGAAAGAAGTGCGCGAATTCTTTCCCGCGGCACGTGCGGCGAATCTCCTGAAGTCCACCGTGATCAAAGAGGTCCGCGCGACTTACTCACCTCGTCCGGGCATCGATACCCACCGTCCGCCGCAGACCACTCCATGGGCACGCGTCTTCCTGGCCGGCGATTGGACCGCAACTGGCTGGCCCGCCACCATGGAAGGCGCAGTTCGCAGCGGATATCTGGCTGCCGAAGCTCTAACCCGCGCTGCCGGAATAAAAGACTCGCGATTCGTAATCCCCGATCTTCCCGCCACCGGCCTGATGCGCCTCTTCCGCTAGCAGGCTGTTGAAAAACTCGGCCGCAACCTTGATTTTGGGTGGCGCAGCGCTTCAGCGCTGCGATAAGTGGCATGTTTTCAGCAGCGGCTTTAGCCGCAGACTGGACTTCTGACCAAGCAAATTGAGTTTTTCAGCAGCCTGCTAGAGGCAAGAAGGACGCCTTTGCGCCGAACCCGTACAAGACATGTATAATCGCCTCCGCCTCGGGAGGGGTGTTCGTCATGCGCATGATGCTGAAAGTTTCAATCCCGGTTGAATCTGGGAACGCGGCAATTCGAAGCGGCAGTCTGGGCGCAACCATCACAAAGATCCTGGACGAGCTTAAGCCAGAGGCCGCCTATTTTGCTGAAGACAATGGCCAGCGCACCGGCTTCATATTCTTCGATATGAAGGATGCCTCACAGTTGCCGGCGATCGCTGAGCCGTGGTTCCTGGCCTTCAACGCCAGCCTCACCGTGCGTCCCGCCATGAATCAGCAGGACCTTGCGGCCAGCAGCGGCGGCATGGAGCGCGCCGTAAAAGGATACGGAAAAGCAGCTGCTTAGTTCCTCCTTGTCGAAAGCGGGGCTCGTGGGTCGGGCAACGAATCAGCGGCTCCGTCGCAGCAGTAAGCAACCGCCGATGAATGAAAACACTCCCACGATCCCCGCAGTCACCATGCCCGTCCAGAAAAGAGGACTCTGGATGTCCCCTTGTGATGCCCCAGCATAAAAGTGATGCACCGCATGTCCCAGGTGCAGTGTTGTCAGTAGGACAGCACTTCCACACAAAATGTTCAAAGTTCGCATCGTAGCTCCATGAGTAATCTCGTATACAGTTATGCAACTCGCAATGCGCGAGAAGTATAGCTTGCAGGGGTGTCGATTTGTGACTCCCGGCTGCTTCCGCGCTCATCCATATAAAGTCCAATCGTGCGCCGCTTCGCCAACGACGAGCGGCTAACGACTAACGACCGCGCCATGACCATCGGAGTTCTAGCCCTGCAGGGCGATTTCGACGCCCACCGCCGCCGGCTCGAAGAGCTGGGCGCCAAAGTTGTGCTCATCAAAAAGCCCGAGCAACTTGATCACATCGATGGTCTCATTATCCCTGGCGGCGAGTCGGGCACATTCCTGAAGTTGTTAGGTGAAGCAGGTTTCGAAAAGCTGAAGCAGTTCGTCCGCCTGAAGCCAACCTTCGGCACCTGTGCCGGCGCAATCCTGCTCGCGACCGAAATCGAAAACCCTAAACAAGCCGGCCTGGGCGCAATCGACATCAGCATTCGCCGCAACGCCTACGGACGCCAGATCGACAGCTCAATCCGCGAAGGTAAATTCGTCCCTGAGAATCCTGCGGGCTCGCCGCTCGAAATGGTCTTCATCCGCGCTCCCAAAATCGAGCGTGTCGGCCCCGCCGTCGAAGTTATCGCCACCGAGGGCAAGGATAACGCTCCCGTCGCGGTCCGGCAGGGAAGCGTGATGGCTGCAACTTTCCATCCCGAACTATCCGATGACACCCGCGTTCATAAGGCGTTCCTGGATTTGATCGCCCCGTGTGGGGCGGACACTCCTGTCCGCCGCCCTTGATTTTGCCGTTGATTTTGCTCTTGATTGTCTGACTGTTCGCCTCCAGAAACCGGCATCATCGCGGCAAATAAATTTTCTCTTGACATCCCGTTTGCGTAACTGTAAGGTTACGCATTATGCGGAACCGTTCGGTTACATATTCCTCGGAAACCACTTTCCAGGCTCTCGCCGATCCCACCCGCCGCGCCGTACTTGACCTCTTGCGTCGAGGCAGCCAGCCCGCCGGAGAAATTGCCCATGCCTTTCCCGTCTCGCGTCCGGCCATTTCCAAACACCTGCGGCTGCTTCGCCGCGCCCACCTGGTGCGGGAGCATCGCGAGGGCCGCCATCGCGTCTACCACCTCAATCCCGAACCGCTGCGCGCCGTCGACTCCTGGCTCGATCAATACCGCAGCTTCTGGAAGATGAACCTCGCGAACCTGAAGACTTTTGTCGAAGCCGAATACGCCAAAGAAACCAATCCGTACTACGCTACAAAATCGCATACCAAACCCTCAAAAGGAGATCGCTAACATGAAGTCGCTTCGCGTCGCCCTGCCACTCTTGCTTCTGATCGCCGCCTCCGCCGCGCTGGCGCAATCCGGCGCCCAGAAATCATTCGATCAACTCAAATCCCTCGCCGGCTCCTGGGAAGGGAAGAACTCCCAAGGCCACCCTCTGCAAGTTACTTTCCGGGACACCGCGGGTGGCTCCGCCCTCATGAGCGAAATCCACGGTCACCACGGCCCCGAGGGCATGATTTCCATGTTCCACCTCGACGGTCCCAACCGTCTCGTCCTCACTCACTACTGCAGTGCAGGTAACCAGCCGCGCATGCAGGCCGCTGCTTCCCCTGATGGCAAGACCTTCACCTTCGACTTTTTCGACGCCACAAATCTCGCTACTCCTGATGCCGGCCACATGCAGCGCGTAGTCTTCACGATCGTTGACGCCAACCATCACACCGAAGATTGGACCTTCGCCGATCACGGCAAAGAAATGAAGGAATTCTTCGACCTGCACCGAAACGAAGTCGCCCAAAAATAATCGCGGAAAAATTGAGCCGGGTGCCCCATTTCTCGCGTCGTTTTGCGAGAAGTGGGGATTGTAAAAGTCGAAACACAACTCAAGACGCATATGACCGAAACTCAAAGCAAACTCGTAATCTCCCCTGATAGCGACGCCGTCATCGCCGAAATCGAAATCGCCGCTCCCCCCGCGCGCGTCTTCCAGGCCCTAACCGACGAGCGCGAACTGCTGCGCTGGTTTACCGACCCGAGCTGCCCCGTCAACCTCTGGCAAATGGACGCTCGCCGCGGCGGCCGCTATCGCTACACCACGGAAAAAGGCACGGTCGCCGTCAACCACGTCAGCGAGTTCGAGTGCCACGGCGAGATTCTCGAACTCGATCCGCCGCGCCTCCTCGTTTATACCTGGATCGCGAATTGGCACCTGGACAAATCGCTGCGCACTGTCGTTCGCTGGGAATTAACTCCGGCCGGAGCCGGAACTCACGTGAAAGTAACGCACAGCGGCCTCGTGTCAGAACCCGCCGCCCGCAAGGATTACAGCGGAGGCTGGCCTGGCGCACTCGACAGCCTCAAGAAGTTTGTGGAGAACAAAGTGGAACAGTAAATGGAGAGCAGACACTCCTGTCCGCTGCCTTTGGCTTTGCTGTTGATTTTGATCTTTGATCTTGATTTCCTAACGCCACAAGGAGCACACATGGCAACCGTTTCCATTACGCCCGATCAGGACACCGTTCTCGCAGAGATCCATATCGCGGCACCGCCCGAGCGCGTCTTTCAGGCCATCACCGATCCTCGCCAGATGCCGCAGTGGTGGGGTCAGCAAGGAATGTATCGCGTCACTGAATGGACGGCCGATCTCCACCCAGGCGGGAAATGGTCAAGCCTGGGTGTAAGCGCGGATGGCAAGCAATTTCGTATTGACGGCGAGTATCTCGAAATAGATCCGCCCCGCCTGCTGGTGCACACCTGGATTTCCAGCTTTACTCCCTCCCTCAAAACAGTTGTGCGTTGGGAGCTTGAGCCTCAAAGCGTCCACGGCTTGCACCCGAGTGGTCCGCGAAAGGCTGGCACCGGAACCTTGGTCAAGATTCGTCATAGCGGTTTCGCCGGCGACGCCGCCGCCGCCAACAGCCATGGCCAGGGATGGCAACGCGTGCTCGCCTGGATGCAAGCCTTCGTTGAGAAAGGAGAAACCATCGACACTCGCCACTAACAAATGTGCGTGCGACAATCCTTCGGCGGGCCCAGGGCATGCTTTGTCCGCCGCCTTTCCTCTTCATTTTTCATCTTTGACCGTGTTTGGGGCTCGCTCCGGTCTTTGACTTCACGAGCACGATCAAACACAGTTGGCCCCGTCCTTCTTCTTGTGGGAAGGACGGGACACCGAACTGCTGGCCCCCGACTCTCACTATCAATAGACGACGACGGTGAAGTCGGTGCTCTGGCGGCTGCCTCCGTCCGTGTACATGTCGACTTCAAGCTGCGTATTGGTTCCGAAATCCTCCGCACTCGCCCAGGCGTCTGCAATGATGGCTCCGTTATCGCCGCCCACAAAATAAGGAACTGCATTGACGCTCCAGAAACGGTCGTCCACTTCGAAACCAAAATCGATGTGGAATTGCGCATACGCGACCTAAACCAGCCGCAGATCTGATCATCGTTTTGCAGAAGAGTTAGAAAAGGGGAACTGGGGGGGCGCGCACCACAGAACCCTTCGGCTATGCCCCGGCGCGGGCAGCCATCTTGGCTGAGTTTCGAGCAGTGTTCAGGCGGTCGACGGAGTCAATGTCCGATAACAGGTATTATGTAAACTACCTAAGAGGATACTCGCTTCCCGGGG
>DAIUEW010000065.1:3154-27886 GCA_036844925.1 Candidatus Sulfotelmatobacter sp. | reverse complement strand
TGACCGAATGCGACATCTTTAATTCGGACATGGCTATGCCGAGCGGAGCGATGAAATAGTTTGCCCTGGGCCCACTCGCGATGCCCCCAAAAGGCTCGCGGGTGTGCCCGCTCCACCTCCTCACCTCGCAGCTAGCTGACGAAAAATCCCGGTTACACTTATCGACAGGTCGATGACCGCTAACGCCTGTTCACGACAGTATTCAAAACGGTTTCTAGATTCGTGAGGAGTCGGACTCAGGGGCTAACAGAGATGACTGACGTTCCGGTCTTGATGGCAGTTGGCGGACCAGTGAGATTAACGAAATCTTCCCACTCCGCATTAACGTGGTTCGTACCCGGCGTGCTGGGCGCGAAGTACGTCACGGTCAACTCGTCGCCGCTCGCGATCTGAATCGTGCCGGCAGGGCAAGGTCCCTTAGGAATGATGCCCACATCCGTGGCGCAGTCGGCGTCGCTGGGGTTCTCGGTGATGGTCCAAAGGCTGACCGACGTCGGTCCTCCGGAGGGGAGACCTTGAACCGTAGCTTGCAGTGGCACCTGCCCGTTCGTCGAGGTCGTGGCAGTTGTCGGTGAAACGGACACGGACACATTATTGGGATTAAGCTTGTTGCCCGTACCGCAGCCGGCGGAGACGAGCAGCCCGATGAATGCCAGAACGTAAAGGACGCGCTCTGGATTCCGTGTGGACCGCCGAGAAAAAGGCAAAAGTTCATACCGCAGATTTGCCATGCTATTCCTCCGTCGGTGGAAATCGCTGTGGCCGCAGGCGCACAATGTTACGGGGGTGAAACACGCAAGTCAAGGGAACTGCGAGCAGTCGGCTGTGTCGCAAAGTGATTGTTGGCGTAACATCCCGATAGCACTCATCGAGGGTCAACGAGTGAAATCGCCTGTGGCTGTTGAAAAACTCGATCTCTCCAAAACGGTCAGAAAAACTTTGCGCTAGGATGCCCTACGAACAACGATCTCAGTTTTCCTAGACATTTTCTATCCCCCGAATTTCGGTTGTTTTGAGAAAAAAGGACTTTTTCAACAGTCACGCCTGGTTACAACAACTGACGAGGGGGCAGTGAACCTCATATCTCTATCACCATTCCCAGTTTTATTTTCTCGATCTCAACGTAGTCAGCGAATGATGAGAGGCTGCGCGGGGCTAGCCCCCTCGCTCGTAGTTCTGCAGCTTTTTGCCTGTGCGCAAGCCATGCATCCTCGGCAGTTTGGGAATGAGGATTCTTGATGATTCGAGAGCCAGGACTAGGCACAAGGGGACTACGGTAGGTGGAAGAAACCAACAACGTTCCATCCATGAAGACAGAGTAAAATTTGATGCCTAGTCCGGTCGTGGTTGCAATTGAACTTGGGCCGGAATGGCTCAGAAGAATATTGGCAACTCCGAAGCGAGCAGGTTGGGGAAAAACCAGCACCTCTTTGCGCAACATCATGAGCACGAGTGGAAACTTCGAGATCGCCGAAAACGGAGGGAGCGATTCTAGAGAAAATGCGAAACTCTGAAAGCCGAGATCCTGCAGAGAGGCTATTTTCGACGCGTGAAGAGTGCGAACGCGTGACTGAACGTTGGGATCAGTAATCTCTGTGTATTCCTCCCCAAGCCTTCCGCGTAGTGCAGGCGGCGACGGCGACTCCAACCGCGACAAGATTTGCGCTTGCTGCAAGCCGGTCCAACAGTTCATCACCACGTAAAGAGAAATGATTCCGATCCAAAAAGAATGGAGCCAAACGGCGATCGCAATCAACCCAAGCGCGCCGAGCAATCCGACCACCGCGACCACCTTCAGGCTGCGAGCACGTCCGAGCAAGAACCAAAGTAAAGACTGAAGAATCTGCCCGCCGTCCAAGGGATAGATTGGCAGCAGATTGAAGATGAGCAAGCCTAGGTTCATGAAGGATACAGCCCACAGCAACTTGTAGGCATGAGGCGCTGCCAGCCTCCAACCGCTGTGCCACGCCCAGGTCGTCAGCGCATAGGAAAGTCCAAGCAGGACGACGTTAACGAGGGGGCCTGCGGCCATGCTCCACAGTGTGGCTGCCGGGCGTGGCGGTGGGTCTACGTATGCTACGCCTCCAAGCGGCCACAACACGATCTTGTTCGCTGTTCCGCCAACCTGACGGCAGGCAAGCGCGTGCCCGAACTCATGAAGCGTCACGATGAAAAACAATGTCAGATACTCTGTCACGTTCCAAGCGATAGATGGGTAACGGTGTCCGCGCACACTGATTTCGAACGCGGCCACAACAAACCAAGACCAGTGCAGAAAGACATCAATTCCAGCTAACCGAAACAAATGGAAGGAACCTTGGCGAGTGCTCGGCATGACGGAGAGCTTATATCACGGAGAACATCGTTTCGCCAGTACTGATGTCACCTACGATATCGAAATCAGCATCCTGCGCGGAATACGTAAACGTAGTTGGCGTAACATACCCATTGCACTCATAACCATCTGGTTCTGAGCTGGTTCCCTCTAGCTACTTTGATCCCTGATCCCTTTTTTGCTTTGACTTTCTGGTGCTTCTGCGCTCCCAGTTATCTCGGTCTCCGCTCGGAGTTAGTCGTCCAAAGGCGAATCCGTCAACCCCGCCGCGCTGCTTACGTGGCAGTCTCCTTACGCCGACTGGTCAATATTGGACAGACCGGTTTGTTTCGCACGGGGTATTGTCTGGCTAGGTCGAGCTTTCATGAACGGACGTGCCCTTGCCTACAGAAGAACGTTGGGTAAGACCGTCTCACGGAAGTCGCCATTCAGAACAAGCCACTGTACCGTCGCCACCGAAAACGGCAGCGCATTCGACTGAATATAAACGTTCGAATCGTTTCCTGCCGACTAATTTGTAGAAGGTGGCAAAAAAGGACTGTACAAACGGGCATTGGTTTTTGGAGGAAACCCACATGAAGCCAGTAATCATTGGAATGTTGTTACTTCTTTTCGGGGTCACCGTTCCCGCCTTAGCGCAGGAAGAGCACCACGAAGATAGCGCTAAGCCCGCACAGCATGAGGAACAGGCTAAGCCTGCTGCAAAGCAGGAACAAGGTAAACCTCAGAAAAAGGAACAGCAAGCAAAACCTGCGAAGCAGGAGCAGGCGAAACCGGAGACGCAGCAGCAAGCTAAGCCACAGAAGCAAGAGCAACAGGCGAAGAGCCAAGAACAGAACCAGCAGAAACAGGCTCAGCAACAAGCCAAGGGTCAGCAACAACAAGAAAAGAAACGACAGCAACAGCAGACCAAGACTCAGCAGAACCAGGAAAAGAGTCAGCAGCAGCACCAACAACAGCAAGGCAAGGGCCATGCACAACAATCACAAACCCAGTACGCACGAAGTGGTCAAAAAGATAGGTACGGACACGAATACAACGAAAGTCATTTTGGTCCTAACCATCATGCCCGCTTTGAGGCAACTGGTGGGCGCGAATACAACGGACGCCGGGAGTACTCTTACGGCGGCTATTGGTTCTATGCAGGAGCATATCCGGCGTGGTTTTACCAGCAGGACGTGTACTTCATTATGGGAGCGGATGGGCTATGGTACGCGGTTGCATACGGTAACCCTTCTCTAACCTTCCAAGTCGATATAGAGTAGCGTGATAAGTGGTCGTTGGGCGGGACCATGAGAGCCACGAAGCGACCGAGCTTCACATCCTCAGCCTTATGGGCGAGTCCCATACCGCTCGACCAAGTTCTGGAGGTGTAAACGCCGGGCCGTGGGCATCACGCGCACGATCTGGACGATGCGGAATTATCCGCTCAGTGCTTAGGAATTGCGACATTACAATACCTGAGGCCCAATCAAATGCGTTACGTGTGCAATGCTGAATGACGATGGAAAGCCTGTCCACGAAGAGTGCTACGTGCCGAAGGCCAAAGCAGAACAAAGGTTATTTTCGAATTGCCCGTGATCCAGGCGCGCGCGCTTTGCCTTTTTCCCCGTTGGGTCGTGTTCAATTTTGACCAGACACAGATCTGAGAACTGTCCAGAATTAATGTAACCACAAAGACCCACCGCGCCGTACTTCCGCCAACCTTGAGCCCTTGCGATTGAAAGAAAAGCGCTGGCCCGACCGCAAACGCTTGCAAAAGGAAATTCGATGCGCGGCTTATTTCTCCCATTCCGGCACCTGTCTCCGATCGTGTTGGTCGAATTGCTGGTGCTTTCCACACATTTCTTGTGGGCGCAGAGAGCATTGCCTCTGGAGAAGATCCCGATCCACCTTCTTGATACCCCCGCTCCGTTTGCGAGAGTTTCAGAAGTACAAATACCTCTGCACCTTACTGACAGAAAAATGCCCCTGACCTTCGAGCGAAATCAGGGCCAGGCCGACTCGCGGATGAACTTCCTCCCTCATTATTCACGCGACTATCGCCTGCCTGCCACTACCAATGCCGCGCTGTACCGGGCCACAAGAACGTTTTCGTTTGCTCTCACGTACGGCAAGATACCTCGTGACACGGCCTGTTGCGTCGGGAACCTGGAGCACTACGGGCACCGCATACCATGGGCTGGCTCCATCATCCTACGAATTGTTCAACAGGCTAAGGCTCACCCCCATGTCACACGTGTACTCACGGTCCTCAAGCCCCAACTCTGATTGTTTGTCCGTTGGCGATAAATCCTTTTCGCTCAATGACTGACCTACTGCGCCTTTGAACTCGATGGGGAAGTGATGACTTCCCACGCTCCCCCTCCGCCATGGTACGTCTCGACGCTGAATTGGAACCTATGTGAACAGGTAGTGCATCCGATGACGTGAACAATGTAATCGCCGGGCCATTGTTTTGAGGTAAGAATCTCTTCGAGCGGACACGTTCCACTCAGCAAATGGAAAGTCCTTTGCTCGACTGTTTCGAGAATCTGGCGAATCAGATCACGGTACTCGTACGGCGAGTTCACTCGCCTTCTCTCTAAGAGTCCATCGCATCGGGAGCACATGCCGAGAGCAGTTTAGAACAGATGAGGTTGATCGGCGAAACATCCCCATAGCACTCACCAGTTTCTTTGCTGTCGATCATTCGGGAATGAATGATGATAATCCCGTTTCGCGGTACTAATTCGACGGGACGAAACCGATTACTTCTGGGTCGCCCGTCAGAACGAAACCGCTCGCGCGGCGGACGCTTCCGCGTGTGTAGGCCCAAGGAGCCGGAGGTAGGATGACGCAAATGGTTGCCAGAACGACAATCCCACGGTCGAAGCTTTGTTGAGCATCGTGCGCGGGCAATTCTCGAAGAAGAGGCCTGGTTCTGCGCCCGGCCGGACCGGGGAGTAAGAGATTAACCCGGTCGCCGGGTGACGATAAAAGGGTCTTTCGTGAACCTTCCATGAACCCCGATTCGTCAACTCCGGGATGGTCGCTAGCCGGAAGCTATCCAGAAACGGACTCGAGGAGAGAGTTCCTCGAGGCGACTTCGGGGCAACAGTCGTCGGGAGACCCGTCTTTGGGCATAGCTTCTGGGCTCTGCATTTGTCGGGGGCTCGGGAGGTGGTTATAGACGAGACGACAATCCTGGTAAGCCCGCTCGTAAAAGTCTCGAACTGCGGTCACGCCAGGTGCGCCAGGCTGTGCCGGAGATGGTTGAGATCCTTTTCGCTCAACACCTCGGATTTACGTGAATCGGGACGCTGGGCCATAGCGAATGATTTTATTAAATTCGCTATCTATTCGCCTCTACCTATTCTCGGCTATTACTTAGTCGGGTCTCCATGAGCCTCAAGCAAGAGCATAGAATTGCTCTGGGTGTGTGGTCACTATCGACTTTGCACACCGGAACGACTAGGAGAGTCCTTCGAATCTGAACCGTTCGAGGATCGCCGCGCCGCGATTGAACTGGGTTAAGAATAATGTCCGGGAAACAACTCTATGGCAAGGCAGCTCTCATAACGGGGGGCGCTGGCTGTATTGGCCGCGCGACAGCACTGCTCTTTGCTAGCGAGGGTGCGGCAGTGGGCATCGTTGATTTGAACCAGGAACAAGGCCAGGAGGTCGTGCGCGAAATCTCGATCGCTGGCGGCCGCGCGATCTTTGAACGTGCCGATGTGACCCGCCCCGCAGACTGCCGGCGCGTGGTCGAACGCACCGTCCACGAATTCGGTGGTATTCACATTCTCTTCAACAATGCGGGCATCATCCGCCGAGCCTCGATAGTTGAGATCAGCGAGGAAGATTGGGACGCGGTGATGGCGGTCAATGTAAAATCCATCTTCCTTATGTCCCGCGAAGTAATCCCCATCATGGCAATGGCAGAAGGCAGTTCTATCATCAACACCGCTTCTGGATGGGGCCTGGCGGGAGGTCCGCGGGCCGTCTCCTATTGCGCTTCGAAAGGCGCGGTCGTACTGCTGACCAAGGCCATGGCGATTGACCATGGCTGGCAGAAGATTCGCGTAAACTGCATCTGCCCAGGTGACACAGATACCGCGATGCTGCGAAGCGAAGCGCGGCAATTGGGAGAGGCAGAGGATCGATTTCTCGCCGACTCGGCCCATCGTCCTCTGGGTCGCGTTGGCAGGCCGGAAGAGATCGCGCAAACCGCACTGTATCTTGCCAGTGATGCAGCATCCTTTATAACCGGGGCCGCGCTGGTGGTGGACGGCGGAGGTCTGGCGGGGTCAGGTTAAGAGCATGCGGTTGAAAGATAAAGTCGCTCTGATCACCGGTGGCACATCTGGCATCGGCGAGGCCACGGCGATCCTCTTCGGCAAAGAGGGCGCCAAAGTTACGATCACGGGCCGCAACGAAAAGCGTGGCCATGCCGTTGCCGAGAGGATTGTGAATGACGGCGGCAGGGCTATTTTCATTCGCTCCGATGTCCGCAAGGCGGAGGAGTGCCGTCATGCTGTGGACGAGACCCTTCGTGTCTTCGATCGAGTCGACATTCTTTTCAACAACGCCGGTGTTTTCTACCCGCACACCACTATCGACTGCACGGAGGAAGAGTGGGACTTGCAGATGGATGTCAATCTGAAGGGGATTTTTCTGATGTCAAAGGCGGTTTTACCGCACATGATCGAACAGCATCGCGGAGTCATCATCAACAATAGTTCCGGATGGGGGATTGCGGGTGGCGACGCTGCCGTCGCCTATTGCGCGTCCAAAGGCGGCGTTGTGCTGTTGACCAAGGCAATGGCCATCGACCACGGAAAGCAGGGCATACGCGTGAACTGCATCTGCCCCGGCGATGTCGACACGCCCATGCTTCCCGAGGATGCACGTCTGCGCGGTTTGAAGTGGGAGGATTATCTGGCGGGATGCGCGGACCGTCCCTTGGGGCGGATCGGTACCCCGGACGAGATCGCGAAGGCGGCATTATTTCTGGCCTCGGATGATTCGTCCTTCATGACGGGCGCGGCATTGGTGGTGGACGGCGGCGGGCTCGCGGACTGAACCGTGGCACGAATCGAATGTCAAATATGAATTCAATGCCCATGATGGAAACAAGCCAGACACAAAATCGCAGCCGTTCCCAACAGTGGTTTGAACGCGCTCAGCAATCGCTGGTCGAAGGCGTGAACTCGCCTTCGCGCGGCGCGACCGTGTATACCGCTGGCCCGATCATGCTGGAACGTGGCCAGGGGTCGCACGTATGGGATGCGGATGGCAATGAGTATGTGGACTTCATGATGTCGTTCGGCGCCCTCATTCAGGGGCATGCTCATCCAGCTTTGGTCAAAACCGTTTCTAACGCGATGGCGGAAGGCTCCCATTTCGCCGCTGCAACTTCGGCGGAAGTGGAGGCCGCCGAACGTTTTCGCCGCATGGTGCCATCGGCCGAAGTGGTGCGCTTCACCAACACGGGCAGCGAAGCGACCATGCTCGCCTTGCGCCTGGCCCGTGCCCATACCGGCCGGCGTAAATTCCTGAAGTTCGAAGGGCACTATCATGGATGGTACGATCCCTATCTCCTGAACGCTCACAGCCATCCGCCAGAGCAACTGGGCCCCGTGGAGAACCCTGCGCGCATCCCGGACTCCGACGGCATTCCACCTTCAACGTTCGACGATGTGGTGCTGGCCCCGTGGAACGACGTGGCCGCGCTCGAACATGTGCTGAGGCAGCACGGACGCGAACTGTCTGCGGTGATCACCGAACCCATTATGGCTAACATGGGCTGCATCCTTCCGCGAGATGGATATTTGCAGCGCCTGCGCGAACTCACACGTGACTGTGGTGCGATGCTGATTCTGGACGAAGTGGTCACCGGCTTCCGCTACGCCCCCGGTGGATGCCAGGAATACTATGGCGTGCAGGCGGATCTCAGTACCTTCGGCAAGGCCCTGGGCGCGGGGTTTCCGGTGGGAGCCGTGGCGGGACCGCGTTCGATCCTAGAGCGCATGCGCTGGAGCGAAAACATGGTCCTGCACTACGGGACCTTCAATGGACATCGGCTGACAATGAAAGTGGTCGCGGCCAACCTGGATTTGCTCGACGCCGATGGTACTTATCACAAGCTTCACAGTGCGGGCAACGCGGCCATTGCCGGCCTCCGGGAGGTATTTCGTCGGCACCAGATAAGAGCGATTGTGCAAGGCTTCGGACCCATGTTTCAAATCTACTTCACCGAACGCGATGCCATCCACGACTACCGCGACTACTGCAAGTACGTGGATGCGAAGCTCTATTCGCGCTTTGTACACCGGCTGCTTGATCGCGGCATCTATATGACGCCTTCGAACGGCCTGCACTGGATTATCTCGACGGCGCACACGGATGCCGATGTGCAAGCGCTCGTGGAAGCTGCCGACCGGGCCTGCTCAGGACTCTCGTGAAGGCCACTGTTTTTCTTGGGGGCGGTCGTATCACCGGCGCGCTGCTGGCGGGGCTGCGGCTGGCGGGGTACGGTCAGCCCATCGTCGTGCATGACCGGCATGCCGAAAAGCTGCAAAAACTCAAGCGGCAGTATGGCATAGCCGTCGAACCGGATCTGCATCGGGCCGTGGAATCGGCTCACCTGCTGATTATCGCCGTGCGGCCAGATTCCGTGCTTGGGTTGCTAAAAGAAATCGGAACGCGCAAAATTCGTCGACGGTTCACAGCGGTGAGTCTGGCAGCTGGTGTTCCTCTTTCCGAGCTGCGAGCCGGGCTGGGAGCGCCGGTGCAATGGGCGCGGGCCATGCCGAGCCCCGTCTGCCGCACAGGCCGAGGGCTGACGGCGCTGACTTTTGGCCGCGATATATCTCGCGGCGCGCGTGCGAAGGTCAGGGATTTGTTTGCCCTGGTCGGTGGAGTACTCGAAATCCCAGAGAACCAGTTTGACGCCTTCACCGTTACTTTCTCAAGCAGTCACGGGTATCACGCGTTGGCAACGCTGATCGACGCGGCTGAAGCCATTGGACTCAATCGCATGAGCGCGTGTGCGGCCGCCGCTCATGCGCTCTCCGACGGGATTGCGGCCTGGCGCGGAGGAAATTTGCCCTTAAAGGAATTGTTAGAGGAAGCGGCCACTCCAGGCGGCATCGCGGCCACAGTGATGGCGTCACTGGACGATGCGGGATATGCCAGCATCATCACGCGAGGGTTGCGGGCTGGAATCAGGCGAGCAAGGAAGAACGTCAGACAATCATCAAGCACCCTCCGGTGACGCGCTTATGTAACCGGATCATGATTTGCGCACGGAACTGTTGCTGAATTAGCACGCGATGAGTTCCTTGGCTAACGAGAGTCGCTATTGCAGCTTTGCGTACTCGGCTTTGGCTTGCTTCAAGATGGGGATATCGGGGTCGGCATTTTTCCAGAGAGAGAGAGAGGAAGTCTTTTTAAGCCGCAAGGCCCGGACGCGGGCGGCATCGGCATCCGCTCCCTGCGAGATTGCTAAGCTGCCTCGGAGCATGGGGTGCCAATTAAGTCTTGTCGGAGGCGCTCAATTTGTGCCGCCGCTTCCTTCATCTGCTCAGCATATTCGTGCCCCTGTCGGGGAAGAAATGAACCGTAGTTTTCCAGCAGCAATCCTGAAATCGTGTTGATGGCAGTGATCTCAGAGCGCGCTTGGCCGGAAAGGGCAGAGGTTAGTTTTTGTAGCTGTAAATCACGCACCGCGAGCTGTTCTCTGCTTTTAGCGGCTTCTTCTTCCAGCACTCGCCCATGCCGTCTCATCAGCCCGAACAAACATACTGCTATTAGAAGCATGGCGGAATTAGAAGCGATGCTGATCCACAAAAACTTCTTCAGTTTGGCAGATTTTTCGCCGTCGAGTTTGGCGAAATTGCCGCTTTCCGACGACGTTAGCGAGGACACAATCCGGCGAATCTTATCCATGTACTCCTTGCCTTCGTTTGTATCCACAACCCTGAATGACCGAAGGCGGTACCCCTGTTGGCGCAAATTAATCGTGCGCTCGATCTCAGCCTGCTTTGAACTAGCCAAAGACTCTAACTGCGACTCCAGAGGTTGTTCGTGCTCCCTCCAGCGAGCCAGCCCTGCACGAAGGGCGACAAAATCCGTTGCGATCCTGCCCTTCGAGTCGAAGTAGGGTTGCAAGTACGTAGCATCGCCAGTTAGCAGAAATCCGCGCTGACCTGTTTCCATATCGGTCAAATCCCTCAAAACACCGGAGAGTTCCGCTTGGATCGTGGAGCTTTCCATTGTGAGTGCCGTAATTTTCTGCATCCCTTCTAAAAGGTAGGCATTCCACGCAATGAAAGCGAGGAGCGCGGGGACTCCTATTTGCAGCGCAGCTTTTCGAATCATTTTAATTTTGCCGCCCTTCACGTGATGTTGAGTGCTCCCTCAGTCGTGATTCGACTGGCTTTGCAAATTTCCTGCGCAACCCTGACCGCTGCCTTGCTGCTGTGGAGCGACCCTTCTGCTGACATTACCGAACTGGCGGCCAGAGTGAAAAGCAAAGCATCCTCGGGCTTCTCGAAGTAAAGTACTACTTGATTCGCTGCCATGAGCGTAGCTCCTACTGACCGTTCTTAGGATCATAGGCCGATTCAGCACGGGAAAGAGGTTATCTGTCTTGGTGCGCGGATCACAGAATCGTCGGCAACGCGGCTGCGAACGAAACGAGGATTTCGAAGGATCGGAAAGTCGGAAAGCCGTCTCCCAAACGAGTCACCGAACCTTTACCCCGTATTTCTGTGTGAACGGTGGGACGATACCGTTCAAGCGCAGGTACTCAACAAGCTGTCCGTAGTGGTCGGTGATGTGCCAGACTGCTATGATCGAGATGCCCAGTTTGGTGTTCGGTCCGGCGTAGCGGCCCTCGACACGGTCGAGGGCGTTGTTAGCCGTGAGCGTAGCGAGGACACGGTTGGAGTAGTCGAAGGAGTCCTTGAGGTATTTGATTAGCTCGGCTTTTGTTTTCGCCGGATCGTGGCCGCCCCTTTCGCAGTCCTCGGGCGGTTTCTTGCCCTCAAATTCGTTAAAGAAGGCGAACTGAGCGCAGGCGACGTGCTTCACTTGTTCGCCGAAGCTGCGGACGCCGTCGAACTTGCCGACTGCGGGGATGAAGGAATACTTGTCCTCAGGCATGGCTTCAGCTAGGCCGAGAAAGTTCCCCTCCGCGAACTGGAGCGTGCCGCTGACGCTTTCCGCGATGGACTTGGGAATGTCATCCGACTGCGCGGCTTGTTTCGTTGCTGAGTTCTGTGGCGTTGCAGACCTCCCGACAGCAGAGAGAGCGATGCCACACATGATAAGAAGCACAGCAGCCCTAAAAAGGCTCATTCTAGCCTCCGGTATTCGGAGATGAACCCTACCGAGGTAGGGGTACCCACTCCTACTTAGAACGCACTTGCTTTTCGCGCTGACCTGAATCATCGTGTGCCGCTCAAAATATCCACCGTCAATTGGTCCAGTCGCTCGTAAGGCAATCGCTTCTTCAGGATGGCGTCTTTATCGAAGAGGTGTGACAACAGAGCTGAGGCCCCTTGCTTCGAGTAGTGTCCAACCGCCGGACTAGAAGCGGGAGCGGACGAAATCTCCTTGAGAATTGCCTGAATTTCCTGGTCCGCATTCCAGCGGCACGCCTTCTCCTTGAGGATCAGGTACGTGCGCATGCATCCGCTGGCAAACTCTCGTACGCCGTCGTAGTCTTCGGTGCGGTAGGCGTGAGCATCGAAGTGCCGCGATCCTGCGTAGCCGACATCTTCCAGAAACTTTACCACCCAGAAGGCTGATTTCAGATTTGCGGAGCCGAAACGCAGGTCTTGATCGAAGCGGCCGGGCATTTGATCGTTCAGGTCGATGTGAAAAAGCTTGCCGCACTCCCACGCCTGCGCCACTCCATGCATGAAGTTCAGCCCTGCCATCTGTTCGTGGGCGACCTCCGGATTTACACCCACCATTTCGGGATGGTCGAGCGTCGGAATGAATCCGAGATAGTGGCCGGTAGTGGCCATGTAGATATCCGCGCGTGGTTCGTTGGGCTTAGCTTCCAGAGCAAACTTGTAGTCATAACCGCGGTCGAGGCTGTATTCGCAGAGATAGTTGACGGCCTCGCGCAGACGTTTGATGGCTTCGTCGGCACGGCGGCAAGCATCGGTTTCGACCCCTTCGCGACCGCCCCAGAGCACGAAAATCTTCGCGCCTAACTCCGCCCCCAGATCCATTGCCCGCATGGTTTTTTGCAGAGCGTAGGCGCACACCTCGGGGTCGTTAGCGGTGAAAGCTCCATCGCGGAAAACCGGGTGAAAGAACAGAGAGACGGTGGCCATGGGTACGACGATTCCGTTGTCTTTACAGGCCTTGGAAAATTTCCGCACGATGCAGTCACGCTCGGCGGGCGTGGCGTCAATGGGAACCAGATCGTTGTCGTGCAGATTCACTCCCCATGCGCCGACCTCGGCTAGCATGGCAACGATGTCCACGGGCTGAAGCATCGGGCGTACAAAATCGCCGAAGGGATCGCGGCCACGATTCCCTAGCGTCCACAGACCAAAAGAAAACCTGTGCTCTGGTTTGGGCTGATATCGCGCGTCCTCTGTCATTTCAATCTCCATTAACGATGGCTTCGTACATTTATTGAAAAATTGACTTTAGCGCTGGATAGACTCGCCGGTAGCGCATATAGCTAGCCGCCATCGCAGCCGCACTTGCTGGATTCGGTGTGACGCGATCGCGTACTCTGACTACCGCGTCGCAAGCGGCATCAACCGAGGGCCAGATCTGCGCGCCTACTCCAGCGAGAATGGCCGCACCATAAGCTGCGCCTTCTTCGGCTTCCACTCGTTCGACCTCGCGACCGTAAACGTCCGCTTGAATCTGGCGCCACAACTGAGAGCGAGCGCCGCCTCCCCCGAGACGGATGCTCGTCACCGGCACCTTCATCTCGCGAAAGATGGTGAACGTGTCTTGCAAACTAAACGCCACACCTTCGAGGATCGCTCGCACCACATGAGCCCGCGTGTGCGATGCGGTCAGGCCTACCAACGCCGCCCGGGCGTTCGAGTCGAGATAAGGAGTCCGTTCACCCATCAAATATGGAGCCCAAAGCAATCCGTCGGAGCCCGGAGCGACGCCTGCAGCTTCGGCGGTGAGTTGCTCGTAGAGATCCGTGGCATGTTTCGTTTGGCCGCAGAGGAAGCGATCGCGAAACCATCGCAACGAAAGGCCCGCGGCTTGGGTCACGCCCATCACATGCCAGCGGCCTGGAACGGCATGGCAAAAGGTGTGCAAGCGTCCTTGCGGGTCAAGTGCTGGACAGTCTGTCGCGGCAAAGACAACTCCCGATGTTCCAATCGTGGCACTGACCGAGCCGGGACGAACGATACCTATGCCCGTAGCTCCCGCGGCCTGATCGCCCGCTCCGGCTACGACGGGTGTTCCTTCAGCCAAGCCAGTCGCGGCGGCTCCTGCGGTGGAAATCTTTCCGCATACTTCTGGCGACTCATGCAGAGCCGGCAGCATGGACGAATCAATTTCCACTGCTTGCAACACTTCGTTCGACCATCGGCGGTGCGCGACGTCCAGCATCAGGGTGCCGGAGGCATCGGCCATGTCAGTCGCCCGCTCTCCGGTCATTCGGAAGCGCACGTAGTCCTTTGGCAGCATTACGGAACGAACCCTCTTCCAATTTTCGGATTCGTTTTCCCGGACCCACAACAGTTTTGTAAGGGTAAAGTTCGCGAGCGCTGGATTACACGTAAGCTGAATCAGCCGCGCCGGACCGATCCGTCGGTTAAGTTCCTCGCACTGCTTTTCGGTGCGAACGTCGCACCAGATCAGAGCCGGACGAACCACTTTGCCTGCGTCATCGAGCATAACGGCGCCGTGCATCTGTCCGGAGAAACCGACACAGGAGATCCGATCGCCGCGCAGGTCCCCTTCGGCCAAAGCCCTGCGAACCGCAATGCCCGCGGCGCGCCACCAGTCCTCGGGGTGCTGCTCCGCCCACCCGAACTTTGGAGACGCAAAGACGGCGTGTTCTTCCGTGGCGGACGCGACTATGCGGCCGCCCTCGTCAGCGATTACGGCGCGACTGCCGCCCGTGCCGACATCGATTCCGACAACATACTTCGGCATACTCAGTCTCGTCCACTTTCCGTGCGCGGTGACAGACGGCTTATTGTAGTGCTTGAAGTTTTCGTATGGCGGAAAGGTAGTCCAGTGTCAGGGTGCGTCCAGACTTTCCCTTCACGCCTGCATGGGAGCGAACGCGTTGGGTTTCGGGGCGGTTCTCGTGAGGGCTTACGAAGCCGCAGCCGATCACAGCCTCTGCTCGAACACGCCGTTCTAGGACTCGCGTCCTGGAACAAATTTGTAGCAGTAGAGGGCCCCGAACGCGGCGAGAACCACTCCCCACCACAAATTGGCGTGAAGATGAAATAAAACCACTGGATTCAGGGGTGGGTGCGCCCACTCCCAAATTCCCGCTCCAGCGATCAGCACTCCGTTGACCAATAGTGACAAACCGATGAAGAACCAGATTGAAATGCCACTGCCATGCATGTTGCACCAGCCCCCTCAGAAAAAACTGTCTTACCGGAGGTCTCACCAGAGCAAGACGTTCAAAATCACTAATACCACAATGACCACGGCTGCCCAGAAAATTGGCTTCTTGTAAAGAGGAAGGTCGCCAACACTGGGAACTTCGGTTAATCCATAAACAAGCCCAGTCAATTCCGCGGCAGACTTCGGCTTCGTCGCAAAACTCACCGCCACGGTGACGGTGACGCAAACCAGGAAGGACCATAATGCCTGATACATATCTTGCGCGAGGGCTTTTGCATTTGGCGACAAAGCCACGTACCGCAGCGCCGAAGGATCCACCTTTACCCACGCCCACATGCTGATGGAAGAAAGGGTGCCGCAGAGCAATCCCCAGAAACCAGCGGGGCCGGTTGCGCGCTTCCAGAGCATCCCCAGGATGACCGTACCGAACAGAGGAGCAATAAAAAAGCTGAACAGTGCCTGCACGTAGTCCATTATGCTGGCGAATTGCATGACCAGATATGCCGTGCCCACGCTGATGAGAACGCCGATCACGGTTGTCCAGCGGCCCATGTTTACGTAGTGGTGATCTGGTGCGTCTTTCTTGATCAGGGCGCGATAGATGTCATAGGTCCACACGGTTGTGAATGCGCTTACGTTTCCAGCCATGCCCGACATAAAACCCGCGATCAGTGCGGTAATCCCCAGTCCAAGCAGCCCTGGGCCGCAGTATCGAGCGAGCATTAATGGAAGAACGTCGTTATAGCTGTGGCCTCCGGCGGTGACCGCCGATTCGGCCGTGAGTTTCACTGGGAGCACCGCCAGTCCGAGCAATCCGGGCAAAATGACTATGAATGGAACCAGCATCTTGAATCCCGCACCGATGATAGGAGCGATCTCTGCGCTACGCAGGTCTTTGGCAGTCAGCACGCGTTGCACCACGAGAAAATCCGTCGTCCAGTAACCCATCGAAATGATCGCGCCCAGGCCGAACACTATTCCTGTCCAGTGAATGCCCATGGGGTTGGTGGTGAAGGACCCTAAACCCGACCAGAGGTGAACGTACTGGGCCGATGCCCGCTGCGTAATGAGGACCTTCAGATTGCCCCAGCCTCCGGTTTCATAAAGACCAAGAATCGGAATGAGCAGGGCCCCAGCCCAGATGAGAAAAAACTGGAGTACTTCATTGAAGATTGCCGATCTCAACCCGCCGAGCGCGACATAAACGGCGACTGTGAGCGATGAAACCCAAATGCTGAAATTGATGTCCCACCCCAGCACGATTTGCATGACCTTAGCCATCGCGAACATGTTGACGCCGCTCATCAGCACGGTCATGAATGCGAAAGAAATCGCCGATAAAGCGCGGCTGGACTCGCCGAATCTCAATTTTAAATACCCAGGAACCGAGTGGGTTTTGGAGATGTAATAAAACGGCATCATGATCAGCGCTAAAAACAGCATGGCGGGAATCGCGCCGATCCAGTACCAATGCGTAGCAAGGATGCCATATTGGTAGGCGGAGCCAGCCCAACCCATTAATTCCAACGCGCCAAGATTGGCCGAAAGAAAACTAAGTCCGGCGACCCAGGCCGTCATTTCGCGCCCTGCCATGAAGAAATCCTCACTCGTATTGGCCCGACTCTTCAGGTAGAAACCAATCGCCAACACGAGTGCGAAGTAGAAGGCAATAATGACCACATCAACCGGAGACAAATGCACGAGCCTGGTCGCCTGAAACAATGCCATCGCTGCCATCATTGCTGATTCCTCAATTGTCTGTGGTACGGCGGCTATATGCCTTCTTAGGAAGCGTTTGCCATACGAGTGTTCTGGATCGAAACCCTGTATATCACCGCTTCACCATTTTGGGCGAACCCCCAGGAACGTGCGGCGGTAAAGCGTAAACGTTTTCGGACGACGGCGTCATTTCTGTGCTACTAATGAGTCATGTCTCAGGAGAAGCCCACATTACGAATCAATACTCTTAGGCCACGAAACCCACGCTGTTCGGTCTGTGGGTGGAGATTTGGAAGCGAGGGTTTTGCCTAAGATCTGATCGATGCTTTTGCACTCCACGTCCGCCGCGAACACATGCCAGGGAGCTCCAAATTCAAATTAATGACGGTCCCCGAGATCGACAGTCATACCGCACCAAAGCGGCCCGACCGGAGTATCGGCGGACAGACGGGCCGTACAAGATTGGTACAACTCCAATTAAATTTACAAAGTTTGACGGGAGCGAAATGCGACACTGATCGATGAATCAACCCCTAAACACCTTGTGGACGCTTATAAGTTGCCCTTCTCCAGCATGCCCGCCGTCACCAGCTTCTTCTCAATATGTCGCTGCAAAATTTGAATCAGGAACTTTCGCAAGTCGGCTGCCTGCGCCTTCGGCCATGACATTTCTGCAAAACTTTCCACCGGAGCGCGAAACATCTGCGCAGCCAGGACACGCGATTCCCTCGAGATCTCCGACGATGCCAGCCGCTTGTCGTCGGTGCACATCAGACCATCCGCGAGCGCGTGAAAATAGGCGCGGCTGCCGTTCAAGTTGCGGCCGCAAACGATGCATTCGGTCAGTTCGGGTAGAAAGCCCACCAGCCGCGTCAGCCAAAGTTCGAAATATGTCACCGGCATCCAAACATCGGGGCCAGCCAAAACATGCAACACCGAAAGCGTCAGCCGAAAAATGGCATCGTTCGCTTCGCGATCGGGCAGCAACTCATCCAACAGCTCGGCCACGTGCGCGAGCGCTACAGCCCGCGCATAGCTAACCTCGGTAGCCAGAGGAGAATCCAGCACCTCGCAGGCATCCAGGCGCGCCAACTCTTGCCGCTCCCGCACGTCGTAAAATGCGCGCACGTAAGTCAGCGGCTCCAGAGCGCCGCCGAAGCGCCGCTTCGACTTCTTTGCCGATCGCGCCACCCCGTGGACTTTGCCCTCCGCGCGAGTGAACAGCGTGACCAGCAAATCAGCCTCACGCAGCGGGTAGGTGCGCAGCACGATCGCTTCCGACTCCATCAATGCCATGGAAAGGGCCGTAGGCCAGCGTAATTCAAATTGTAAATGGATGAACCAATATCAGAAGGAAAGAAGATAATCTTCGGGGGAGGGGCGGACCGCTTTAAAAGCATCACGGGCGACCGTTAGGGTCCGAGTGCCGCCTTAGCGACGCTAACCCATGATCGCCCAGAACCACTTGAATCTTACTCACCTAGATTAGCTGACGCGCAGATCTTGGACAATACAGCGGATGCCTTAGAACCGAATCGCCGGAAAGGCTTTATTCTCGCGAACTTTATTCCTGCGAACCAAGCCAACGCCAGCTTTTCGTCCCGAATCAGCGGCCGAAATAGGCTGCGTTTTTCGCGGTGAATTCGTTCCACTTCTCCGGCAGATCGTCGAGCGCGAAGATGGCCGAAACCGGGCAGACCGGCACGCAAGCGCCGCAGTCGATGCACTCGACCGGATCGATATAGAGCAACGGCTCAGTCGCATACTTGGGATCGTCCTTCTTGGGATGAATGCAATCCACCGGACACGCATCCACGCACGCGGTGTCTTTGGTGTTGATGCAGGGCTCGGCAATCACGTAAGTCATAAGGGTGTGAGTCTCCTGAGGTCTATGCAGGTATTTTACTACTAGCGCGGCGTCTCCGCGAACCGCACATTCTAGCAAGAATTGCGCGCTGCGGTACAAATTTATTGGCTGGTTGCCGCCACGCTCGTGGGTTCCAGGCCGCTTCCTCATTTATCCATGTTGGCGAGCGGGATGCAATCTGGGCGGAAGGGAAACGGCAGAAAAAGAGACGGCTGACAGCATCCGCTGCCAGCCGTCCCAGTTTCGATTCCGGATCGACGACTCCGGATCAGAAAAGGTTACCGGTGTCCACCGCCACCACCGTGGAAGCCACCTCCACCATGGAATCCACCCCCTCCACCATGGAATCCGCCCCCACCACCGTGGAATCCGCCCCCACCACCGTGGAATCCGCCCCCACCACCGTGGAAGCCTGCACCGCCATGGAAGCCACCAGCTGAACCGTGCGCAAATCCACGTCCACCGACGAATCCGCGTCCGCCCACAAAACCGCGACCACCGAAGCCGCGTCCGCCGAAACCAGCCCGGCCGAAGCCACGACCGTAGCCCCAACCACCGCGCCAGCCTCCCCAACCACCGCGCCAGCCATACCACGGACCAGCGCCGATGAAGACTCCGCCCGCAAACCAGTCAGGCCCGTAATAGCCGTAGGGTGCGCACGCGTAAGGATAATATCCATAGTAGCCGTAATCGCATGCCGGCGGCCCGTCAACGTAACCCGGCCCCCACCCTATGCCGACTCCCACTTGCGCTTGTGAGTAGGCCAGCGGAACCATCAGTACCGCCGCTAAAGCCAAATATTTTAAGTAACGCATGTGAACCCCCTTATCCCAGACCCGCCACTCAACCGCAAAGCCATCGGATCCGCAGGCCTTCTGGATTTTATCTCCTCTCCGAAGCGCCTACCTATTTGAACTCGTCTCTCAAGAAAAAGTTGCAGAACAGAGAGTGGCTGATTTCAGCCATGCTGCCTGAATTCAACCACTTGCGGGAAGCGAATGATGCATGTTCCCCTTAGCAGAGCGGCAGCACTCGTGCACAGCCCTCCTGGCCGCAATTAGGGCAAAACGGGGGAAAGTGGCGCGCTACTCAATCGAGAACACAGTTGCGCTCCAACGATGATAAACCAAATCGATTGCCCGAACGCGATAATCGTCATGCCGTGAACGTCGACCCGCAGATGGCCGATAGCGATACCGGCTATGATCAGCGGGCCAATGACGCAGCCATAAGTGGCAACTCCACGGCCGAGGCCCCCGTTGCGCAGAACGGAAACGGACCACAGAATAATAGCGACGGAAGCCGCGATGGAGTAGATGCGTGCACAAGCTTGATTGATCTGAAAGATGCCGTAAATGACGATCTTCCACGGCTGGGCATTCGCCGGAACATCGCGGACCATATGGAGCATAATATCTGGGACGATGAATCCGCTGACCGCCGTAGCCATGAGCAGCGCCACGCATGCGAACCCGTAGGTGACGACTGCAGCGAAGGCGAAGCGATCGGCAGCGGCGATCCGCCGTACGAGGCCGCAAGTTCCTAAGAATAGTATAAGAAAGCTAACCATAGCCAGAGAATGCGCCGCGGCGGAGGCGACCGCTAAGTGCGCCACTTGGTCGCTTGTAAGCGAGACCGCTCCCGTAGGATGAATAGCCATCGTCACAATGCCGCCAAGTGCTCCGGCAATAAGTGCGATTCCTGATTTACGATCGTCTGTCATGACGACACTCTATACATAAATCAGACATCGGTGATGAGCGATGCGGAGATACGAAACAAAAGGGCCGGATATGTCCGGAAGCGTGGTGCCATGAACGCCGATCGAATCGAAGAAAAAGCTGCCCCGCCGGCGGATTCGCAAAGAAAGCCGCGGAGAAAGATAGACCGGCGTATTCTGCGCACCCGCGAAGCGCTGGGCGGTGCGCTCGTCGCGCTGATGCATGAGAAGAACTTCGAGGACATTACCGTGCAGCAAGTGCTCGACCGTGCCGGCGTTGCGCGCTCAACATTCTATGAACACTATCGCGACAAGGATGACTTGTTCGTGAGCGATGTGGAGGATTTCCTGGAGATGTTTTCGACGGCATTGAAGCGGCATGGCGACATCAGCAAGCGACTGGTGCCAGTACGGGAGTTTTTCGCGCACGTGCGTGAGGTTCGCGAGTTCTATTTGGCGTTGGTGACGTCAGGCAAGCTGAACGATGTGCAGACGCTGGGACGGGGAATTCTTGCGCGGTCCATCGACGAGCGATTGCAAATGGCGGGCATGGAGACGGATGCGGTGCGGCGAGCGGCCGAGGCGCATGCGCTGGCGGGGAGTTTGTTCTCGCTGCTGGACTGGTGGGTTAGCAAAGGGATGAAGGCGGATCCTCAGGAGATGGACGACCTGTTCCATCGGATGGCGTGGAACGGATTAGCAGGGCGCTGATCGCGAACGATGATCGCTGACCATCGACCATTGCTCGCTTATGTCACGAGCGCTTCGTGGGACAAACCACTGGCCCCGTGAACAGCCTCAATAATCTTCACGCTCCAACCAACTCCTTCTTCTCGCTCGGCTCGTACTCTACGATATATCCCGCCACCGCGCTGGCAGCGACCGTCAAAGGCGAAGCCAGATACATCTGTCCCGGCCCGCTGCGGCCAGGGAAGTTGCGATTCTGGGCGCTGATGACAACTTGATCGGGACGCGTTGAGACTCCCGGCCCCGCATTGATGCAGGCGCCGCAACTTGGCTCGATCACAATCGCCCCGGCCTTTTGAAACACATCCAGATATCCCTTGCGCAGGCAGTATTCGCGCGTTTCCTGCGACCCGAACTGGATGTAGAACTTCACCGAATCGGCTATGCCTTTTCCATGCTTCAGCGCATCGGCGAGCACGGCAGCATACATATCCATATCTTCATTCTTGCCCGCAGTGCAGGTGCCTCCGTAGGCGATCTCCACCGGCACAGGTGTGTTCAGATCGCGCACATACTTTCCGTTGCCGGGATCGCCGGGGGTCGCGACCATCGGCGTAATTTCCGCCGCATCGAGTTCGATCACATGCGCATACGGCGCATCTTTGTCGCTGTATAAACCCCCGATCATCGCCTCGGCCTTCTTGCGATCCATGCCGCGCCGCTCGACAAGGAAGTCGACCGCTTTCTTGTCCGGCGCGACGATGCCTGTGAATCCGCCAATTTCAGCCGCCATGTTGGTCATGGTGGCACGCTCATCCACACTGAGCTGTTCGATGGCTTCGCCCGCATACTCCATCACTTTCGCAAGAGCCTTGCCACTGCGCACGTAGTCGAGGCTCAGGATTTTCAGGATCAAATCTTTGGCCGTGACATTCGCATGTTTCTTTCCGCGAATCACGATTTTCACCGACTCCGGCACCTTCACGCGCACATCCTTCGTGATCCAGCTATTGAACACGTCGGTCGTGCCGATTCCGAAAGCGACGCAGCCAATCGCACCGACGTGCGGCGTATGCGAGTCCGATCCAATATTCAACTGTCCCGGCAATGCGTAGCTTTCCAGCACAATTGAGTGGCAAATGCCTTCCGATCCTTTCCGGTCTTTCAATTCTCCATGTAGCTTGATTCCCTGCCTGGCAGCGAACTCCTGCTGCTTGAGTTTCAGTTGGGTCGCCAGGTCGAGCAAACCGAGTTTCTTTTTCTCCTCTGAAATCACCTCGTCGAGAAATGTCAGGTGATCGCGGAAGAAAATAATACTCGAAGCATCGTTGACCTTCGCATCCTTGCCGACGTAGCGCTCGAAAAAGATGGCAGCCATCGGTGTAACGTACTCATGACTGAAGCGAAGGTCGGCCTGCGCGAAACCGGTGTCGCCAGGCTTAACAGCAGCCACGCCCACTTCGCCTTTGTCGTTGATCATGTGGCGGGCGAAGATTTTCTCGGCCAGTGTCATGGGAGGCACAGTGTCACGGCGCACCTTTCCCGAGATTTCAGGTTTCACGAAGCTTTTGATCGGCGGCAGGAAAACCTTTTTCTGCATTCGCGCCACGTTAAATGGAAACAGTCCACCGTACTCGATCACCTGACGCGTGATCTCATCTTCGCCAGCGGTAAACTCGCTCAGCGGAATTTCCTGCCCGCCGCGAATCCTGTCGATCAGCGAAAAGTCCGTCGAAGTCAACACACCGAGGTTCTGACAATTCTGTTTGTAAATGCGTTCGATATTTTCGGCGATCACTACTTGAATGCCAGCGCACATTTCGGCGTACGGCGATTGCTCGCGGCTCGATCCCTTACCCCGCCGCTTCCCGCTCACCGCGCACACAAATCCGCCGCGCTTCACCTCGCCTCGTCCGATCGGCGTCGCGCTGCCACACTTCAACCCAAGGTACGGGATCTCGCCCAGCGTCTCGTCGAAATAAAAGCAGTAGTGCGCCGGAGTGATTTCGTCGGTCGAAATATCGTCGCGCAGCTTGGGGTTGTTCGCCGGAGTTTTCGTATCCCACGGCAGGTCTTCGCCCGCCAGCTGACGCTTAATCAGTTCGGGATCTTCGGTGAGAAAAAGAATCCGTCCTTGCAGCCGGACCCGGTCGGGCCGCTTTTCGATTTTGCGTTCCAGAAGAGAGTTGATCACATTGAACCTGTGCGCACTTAAGATGATGGGAAACGCGCGAGCGGACACGCTACTCCCCAACTATTGTAACGCGGCAAGAGGGCCCGATCCGTCGATCTGACCGGAGCTAGTGGTGCGCGTGCGCGGCCTTGTCAAACCTTTCCCCCGCTGCAATCGCCACCTGAAGGCGATTTTCCTTCGGCGCCAAAGGGCACGTGGCATAAGGGGTAACGGCACACGGAGGGTTATAAGCTCGGTTGAAGTCGAGTACCACCGTACCATCGACCACGGGATCGGTCTCCAGAAATCGGCCGCCGGGATAGGTATCACTCTTGGCCGTCAGATCATTGAAAACGAAGAACAGCCCCTTCGATGGGTTACCACCCAGATCCGTGAGCCGCAGTTCCTGTCCGTTGATCTTGAAGACCACCGTGCCCACCACCGGTGTTGAGCTCACATCGCCCAGAACGTTGGGCACATCGACCGTTTTTTTCCCATCCGACGGAACCCACTTCGCCGTCACCCGGTAATTCATGTCCAGTGGGTAAAACATAAGATCATGGAAGTTGCGAACCGCGGCGCTGTCGGCCTCCTTGAGGCGAATGCCCACGCGCTCGCCGCGCACGATCACATGAAACTGCAGAGTACCCATCTCGACCACGGATGCGTGTCCCGAAACATCGGAGTCTAACTTCGCCGAGGTCAGCGGATTGCCCGCTAGCGTCGCACCTGCCTCTTGAAGCACTTTGATGGTGACATCTTTTCCTTCGAGATCGAATTCCCCTGCATGAGCCGGACCTTTTGGAAATACAATCGCATTCGCCGCGTCGCTGCCAAAACTATTCGCTCCCGGCTTCAACCAATACAAACCAGCAAGGGGAAGCCAGCTCTTCTTTAAATCGTCAATCAGGTCGGCTTTCCACTTGTCGAACGATTGCACGTAAGCCGGATCGGGTGCAGCCGGCGCAGAGTCGGCTGCATGGGCGAATAGAATTGCCGATCCAAGCACGATCACTGCGGCCGCGTCCAGTCCAGTTTTCCAAGGCTTTTTCCGTTTTTCCCCTGCTCTGCGATTCATCTTTTGTACTCCCGCGGATCGGGGAGTGGTTGCAAATCCCGCCCCGCAAAGATTTCCTCAAATTCCTGCAGCAGTGCCTCGTGAATCAAGCCGTTCGACGCCACGGTTTCGCGGCTGTTCATCTCAAACGGCGAGCCATCAAAGCGCGTGACCGTGCCACCCGCCTCTTCCACAATCAGCACCCCAGCAGCCGTGTCCCACGGATTGAGATTAAATTCCCAAAAGCCATCGAAGCGTCCCGCAGCCACGTTGCACAGATCGAGCGCCGCCGATCCCGCCCGGCGCACTCCGTGCGAGTGCAGCGTGATCTGATGATAAAAATAAATATTCGGATTCTTGTGCCGCTTGTGGCTGGGAAAGCCCGTGGCCAGAAGACATTCTTGCAACGCAGCCGTTTTCGAAACGTGGATGGTCTCGCCGTTGAGGTGCGCACCTCTTCCCTGCTCAGCTGAAAATAACTCATCGCGCGTGGGATCGTAAATCACCGCAGCAACGCGTCTGTGTGGTTCTCCGTGCGCACGGTGTTCGACAGCCCGGTGCTCCACAGCCATGGACACGCAGAAGACCGGATATCCGTGCGCGA
>DAIUEW010000065.1:0-3054 GCA_036844925.1 Candidatus Sulfotelmatobacter sp. | reverse complement strand
ACAGCCCGGTGCTCCACAGCCATGGACACGCAGAAGACCGGATATCCGTGCGCGAAATTCGTCGTACCATCGAGCGGGTCGACGTACCACCGGAAATCGCCGCCTTGATCATTGAGTCCCTGCTCTTCCCCAAGAACGTCATGACCAGGCCATTGTTGCGTAATGCGCTCGCGAATCAGTTTCTCCGATGCACGATCCGCAGCCGTCACCAGATCCGCGTCCCCTTTATATTCGATCTTCAAATGCTGGCTGAAGTAGTGCATCAACAAAGCGCCCGCTTCGCGCGCAATGCCTGACATGGCGGGGAGAAACCTGTCGTGATTAGATGTCATTGCGCTTGGGCTTTCGGGCTTCGGGCTTTGGCGATGCAGCAGTAGCTTCAGTAGTCGCGATGAAGCCCGTCAAACCTTTCGGGCCGAAGCCTAAAGCCCGAGTCACTTCTTCCTGCCGCCGTCTTCGGCGATATACATGATCTCGTGCTTAAAAATAAAAAGATTGGGAGCGCCTTCGCGGGTGAGTCGCACCATATTCTTGTCGTAATACTCGATCCATCCGCTCACCGTCTGGCCATCCATCAGCTTAACGCTCACCAGCTTCTGCTTCTCGCCCAGAGCCTTAAGGAAGCCAGCTTCTTCGAAAGTCTCTTCGGGGGGCGGAGTACGGCCGCGTTTGGCGGCATTGGGAGTTCCCTGCGCGCGGAAAGACATGTCGACATTGTACACGGAGCGGCTTGCGCCTCGTTGGGGTCTACCCATCGATACGATTACCCTGCAGAGAGCCCGGAGCTGGCAGCAGCCTACGTTCCTCACAACGAAGCGCCTGGAGATATTTATCTTGATCACAGTCAAGACTGATGTTCTTATTCCGTGACGGTCGTGCACGACGAGGAGGAATAATGATGGCCACAGAAATAACGGGCGATAGAGCGAATCCGGCTGCTCCATTCCGTATACCCAATCGCAGGCAGGTGATCGCCGGGATTGCTCTCACTTTTGGCAGTGCGGTTGCAGCCGCAAAAGCTTGGGGAGAAACTCAGCCGCAGACCATGAAGGAGACGCCGAGCACAGCGGTGGACTCGAAGCGCACGTGGTTGCACCAGGAAGTCGACTTCAAAACCAACCCGCAACGCATTTATCAGGTGCTGCTGGATGCAAAGCAGTTCGCGGCCTGCACCGGCATGTCTGCCGAGATCGACCCGAAGGCAGGTGGCGCTTTTACCACGTTCGGCGGACTGATCGTCGGACGAAACATCGAACTGATCCCCAACCAGCGAATTGTGCAGGCGTGGCGTCCCACGCATTGGGATCCGGGTGTCTATTCAATCGTAAAGTTTGAACTGAAACCGGAGGGATCAAAAACCAAAATCGTTCTGGATCACACGGGCTTCCCCGAAGGAGATTTCGACAGTCTCAACACCGGATGGAAACCAAGATATTGGGACCCGATGAAAAAGTTTCTCGCGTAAACACGCACCTTCTCATCACGCCTGCGGCCGCTTGCCCATGTGATAGATCAGGTATACGACGACAGCGATGTTGAGCGCGAACACCACCACTTTCGGCCAGCTTGGATGCCGGTAAATCTCGTAAATCTCAATCGGCACCAGGGAACCCGTAATGATTACGGTGAGCCATTCCCCCCAGCGTTTGCGCAACCACAGACCCGTTCCCTCGGCTAAAAACAGTGCCGCATAGATAAGGCTTCCCACGCCAACTTTCTTGATTTGTGCAGGACTTACATTGGAGGCTTTCGCGAGCGCAACGTCGAGAAAATGCTGCCCCGGGTCGAGCCTTAACGCCATAATCCAGTGCTCGAGCACACGGCCCAAGTCTTCATGAAGAAGCCTGAATGCTCCGATGCCAAGCGCGATTAGCGATGCGGCCTTAAAGAATTTAAAAACTGCGATCAGCCGAAGCAGCCGGTCATCGGAGAATTTCATCGTGAGTCATTATGCCTGAAGCCAGAGAGTTTCCGGCTTTCTTGCATGGACGGTCGGCAGAGCGTTGTTTTGAGTTTGATCCACGCAGAAGGGGCCACAACCGAAGTCGTAGCCTCTTTTTTCTTTCCCTGATTTATCCGTGTGAATCCGTGTGTGGCGATGAAGTTTCTAGTGTCTCCCCCCGCCAGGCCCACCGCGTCCTCGATCACGTCCGCCGCCACCAGGACGTCCGCCGCGCCCGCCGCGGCCACGATCGCGTCCACCTCCACCGGGACGTCCACCGCGCCCACCGCGATCTCCGCCATGCGGACGATCGCCGTGAGGCCGGTCACCGCTGGCCACATGCGGCGCGCCGTCCCGATTAAAGTTGGGTTCGCCTTCGGCTTCATCGGGGAAGTCTCCACCGCCTTCAATTACCATCGTGCCGGTTAACGCGGGAACCGGCTCGCCTTCCGCTGCTACTGCTGCGGGCGCGCCCTCGGGCGCAACGCCTCCGCCCATCTTCGCGCGCTGCTCTTTCAGAATTGCCTTGCGTGAAAGCCGGATGCGGTTGCCTTCGACAGCCAGCACCTTCACCAGCACCTGGTCGCCTTCCTTCAACTCGTCGCGGATGTCGCCAATGCGATGCTCCGCCACTTCGCTGATGTGCAGCAATCCATCAGTGCCGGGAATGATTTCGACGAACGCGCCGAAGTCCGCCAGCCTTGTAACCTTCCCGAGATAAGTCTTCCCTACTTCCGCAGTCGCCGTCAGATCGCCGATGATCTGCAGCGCCTTTGCCGCCGATTCCTGATCGCTCGACGCAACCTTCACCAATCCGGAATCCTCTACGTCGATCTTCACTCCGGTCTGCTCGACGATGCTGCGAATCATCTTGCCACCCGGCCCGATCAGATCGCGAATCTTGTCGACCGGAATTTGCACGGTATAGAAGCGCGGAGCGAAGTCAGAAATCTTCTCGCGTCCGGCAGTTATCACTTCTTCCATCTTGCCAAGAATGTGCAACCGCCCGCTCTTGGCCTGCGCCAGCGCCTCGCGCATAATCTGCGAGGTAATGCCGGCAACTTTAATATCCATCTGCAGTGCGGTGATACCATCTTTCGTGCCAGCGACCT
>DAIUEW010000064.1:0-28078 GCA_036844925.1 Candidatus Sulfotelmatobacter sp. | reverse complement strand
TAGTAAATGTTGCACATTTTTCAGTTTGCCAAGGCTGTGATTCGCAGCACACTGATCAGTGCGCACAAAGTGAGCGTGACTCAGATGCAAATGCGCCTAGTTGCCTTGCGTCGCGGCCCACCGGAACTAATGGGCGCGGATCGGGCCCTTGGCAATCGGTCCCTAATCAACGTAAATAGATGATGAAACAAGTTTCGAGCCGAGCTAGTTTTGGGTTCACGTTTAGTAACCTTAAGTCGTTTGCAGCCCAGCATAAAAAGCCGCGGTCTATCAAAGATGGCGACCAACCTGGCAGTACTTGCCTTGCTACGAAAAGGTGGTGATCTGGTCCCGCCCTGCGTCGTTGTTTTCATCCCAGGCGATAAACCAGAAGGCAGTGCTGAGTGCCAATGCGACACCGGAAATCGCAAGCCATACCATCCCCTCAAATGGCCTTGAAATAATGCTTGCATTTGTATTAAGTCTATTATATTAGTAGACATGTAACGCGGCGTTCATATTCCCCCCCAGAGATTGACCCCTGCAAGTGCTGCCCCAAGAAGCAGGCGGAACGCCGGGAGCGCCACGGGTTGAACACTCGCGGAAAGCAACGGGAAATTGCAATCCAGAGAAATCGCGGGCGGAGCCTTGTTCAAAACCGCTCCGGAGGACGGAGTATGGGGAAACTACTGATTATTCGCCATGGCCACACCAGTCTAAATATGCCTGGTCGCGACGAGCGACTCCGTGGCTGGCTCGATGTCCCCTTGGACGGGGAAGGTCTGGAGGAAGCGGCCGTCACCGCCGGGAAGGTCCGCGCCATGCACACTGTCGACGCCATTTACTCCTCCGACCTGCGGCGCGCCCGCCAGACTGCCGAAGTCTTGCGTAAACAAACCAAGGCTCCGATTATCGCCACTAGCGACCTGCGCCCCTGGAATCTCGGAGTATTCTGCGGCCAGCGGGTTCCCGAGATTTTGCCCTTCCTGAATCTCCTGAATCAGCACCTCGACTTAGCGGCTCCCAGCGGCGAATCCTTTTATCAGTTTTACGGCCGCTACGCCCACCGCCTCAAAGAACTGCTGCAGCTGGCGGAAGCATCCCCTAATTCCATCGCCGTGGTAACCCACGTGCGCAACCTGCTCGCCACGTCCAGCGTTATCACCGGCTCCGACCGCGACAAAGTGCCGGTCAAAGGCGGCCCGCATACTGGCGCGGTGGTCGTTGTCGAAAAAGAGCTAGGCCGTTGGAAGATCGGCGCTGGGACACACGAAGTGGTGGTTTTCGGAGACGCCAATGTGAGCGTTCGGGTCCAGGCTGTCGCTTAGCGTGCTCTGCAGACGGCTAACCCTCCCTCACGCTGCCCCCTCCAAATACAACTTTTGCATGGCTAACAAAAGAGCAACAGAAACTGCGCTGGAGTTGGCCCCAGGTCCTCTGTTCGTGGTGAGCATGTGGCGGGGAGGATCCTCCTTATTGTGGGCGCTGCTAAATAAACATCCACAGGTCGCACTCATGTATGAGGCTGATCTGCACCTGCTGCGTCCAGTTTTTCTCAAGCCCCCTTTCTTGCGGGATTGGACAGCCCGCTGGGAGTTCTGGAACCAGTCATTCAGCCGCCATGGCCTAGATCGCCATCAGTTCGCCGGCAACATCCGTGAATTCTCCAGGGCCTTCGAAGCGGTTCACCAGGAATACGCGAGGCGCAAAGGGGCAGTGATTTGGGGGGACAAGTCTCCAAACTACTACGACCGATTGCTGCAGCTAGTAAAAGATTTTCCCCGTGCGCGCTTCATCATCGTGTGGCGCCATCCCGCCGAAACCATCGGAGCGGGTATTCGGGCTGCCGCCAGCCGAAGCAGCTACTTCCGCAAGCGCGGAACGCCATTGCGATTCTTGCTTGGATCGCGTGTGCTGAAGCATCAATGCGACGGTCTCTTGGCAGCCGGTGCTGCCGTGCACCAAGTGCAATACAACGATCTGGTGAGCGACACCGCAGCCGTCATGCGAAGCGTGTGCCAGTTCCTGCAATTGCCCTATGACGCCAGTCTCTCCACTCTCGAGGGCGCCGACCGTTCTGCGGTCTATGAGGGAAAGCATCACTCCTTATTGCGCGGGGATGTGATTGTCTCCGCGCCCCGGCCGGACGTCATCGATTCCCGCCTGCGCACAAAAATCGACGACTACACAACCCTCTGGTGCCGGACCAACTCCGCAGAGCACCAGATCATTTCCCCAAGCCAAAGACCGCCGCTTGCGCGAATGCGCCTTGATCGGCTTCACTACCGTCGGTATCGCGCTCTGGACGCCTGTACCCGACTTGCTTTTTGTTTCTTGCCCATCCGTCTGCTGCGCCTCTATCGCAAAGCCAAGGCTTAAAGCCCCTGAAGCGAAGACGAAACGCAACACCATCCAGACAATTTCAACTCCGGAACTGCGCAAATAGACGTCCGTTTACCGATTGCACTCCAGGGAATGATAGAGAACGAACAGTGGGGAATAAATAAGAATGAACGAACACCCAACCTATGCTTCTCCGCGCAAAATGCCCACTGTTGGCAGGGTTAGCATTAGGACCGAAAATCCCGACGCGCTCAAAGCCATTCATGACTTCCTTGGTTTTCAGATCACGGACCACCACACCGGGTACGCAACCGATATAGGCTTATTGGATGAGCCAACCCGTTATGCCTGCACCAGCAACTACCCAAGCTGAGTTGACCCGGAACCGCAAAAGCAGGACGGCACTCGCAATCAGAATAGTGAATGTGCGCCAGTCCACGATGGAGGCCCGTCCTAGTTGCCAAGCGACTACCGCCATCAAAGCCAAAGACCCGACCACTACTCCATCCAATATTTCTGCTGCCAACGCGGAACGCCGGAGCTTTGGAAGCAGTGGCCCGCTCAACGCTACCAATACAAAACCAGGGACAAAGATGCCCACCGTCGCGACGAGTGCGCCTGGGATTCCCGCGACCAAGTAGCCGATGAAGGTGCCAGTCGTAAAAACAGGGCCGGGGGTGAACTGCCCAACGGCCACTGCATCAATGAGTTGCTTTTCCGACAACCAATGCAGGCGGGTGACGAATTCCTCTCGCAGAAACGCGAGGAGCACGTATCCGCTTCCGAAGACTATCGATCCGATTTTCAGAAACGAAAGGAACAGACGAAGCATAGTGACGTGCACAGATGCCGCCGCCGATGTTCCAACGAGCAAAGCAAAACATCCGGACGGCGGAATGGCGGCCAGAGCAATACCTCTTTGCCTTTTGACCCACAACCACCCACCCGAAGCAATCCCGGCAATGGCAAGAACAGCAAGCGGAGCCACGCCGGCGGCGTTGAGAACAACCGCAATCACTCCGATGGCTGCGAGAAACTTTGTTTTTGCAGCGCTGCGAGCAAGGCCCCACATTGCTTGCAAGGCAATGGCGATGACTGCAGGTTTTATTCCGTACAAAATGCCTGCAACTTGCGGCAACGATCCGAAGCGGGCGTAGACAGCTGCGATCAGAGTAACCAGAACAGCAGCGGGAATGATAAAACAGCAACCTGCAACAATCAGTCCTGACCAGCCGCGCTTCTTGTGACCGATGAAGATCGCAACTTCGGTCGAACTGGGCCCGGGGATGAGGGTAGCTGCGGCAAGACTGTCAAGGAATTCTGCTGCGGAAATCCAGTGTCGCTTCCGGACGAACTCATCTTCCATCATAGCGATGTGGGCGGCTGGACCACCAAATGCGATCGTGCCAAGCTTCAAGAAAACGAGTGCGAGTTCAGCCAGCGACACCTGCCTCTGCGCGGTGTGACTATCTGAGGGGACGGTTTCGCTAGCGTGAAAGGCGTTCATCGAAAGACAGGGTACCGGAACCGACGATGAAGAGGAATATCAGACCCAGCAACATGCAAAAGTCTGTCCGAGCTTCGTGCATCATGCTCCAGAATCCCGCTTTCGACAGCATTGGAATCTTTGTCGTCACAATTGCAACCGAAATGTCGATGAGCAGTGGAATCGAGGCAAGACGCGTGAGCAGCCCCACAATCAGCATTGCGCCGCAGATAATTTCCACCACGCCGACGAATGGAGCAAAGAACTGTGGATCCGGGATGCCAATTTTAGTAAATCGTCCCACGCCCAGGGCGCTCGGAAACAGGAATTTCTGGATGCCCTCGGACATAAACACCCATCCCACCAGCAAACGAATCAGAATTGTTGCCCGTGGCGCGCTGCTGCCGAAGATTTGTCGAACTTGCATTGGCCTTCTCTCCGCGTTCGAGGCTGAAAGATTCTCACCCGCTCGATTGTGCCACAGCATCGAGCATTATCTGGGATACTTTTGGTTTCACTGGACAATAGTTGCCCTGTTTCCGTTCAACAATCGTATTACTGGGGAATCTGAAGTGCGCAGTCGCACGCTGCGAATTGAGGTTCGACAGTCCAAGTTCACCCGGTTGGGGTGGTCACATGAAGTAAGCGCACGATGACGAGACTCTTCACCCGGGCGCGAGCACCAGGAACCTGCTGGCGACTTGAGACTCTTCCTTTACGCCTGCCCGTGACTCCTGCCATTCCGGCCCGGGCTTCATTGCTCGGGCTCCTGCCTCTTGTATGGACCCAATCCCGAGGGGGACGCAGAAGTCAAAGAAGTCTTCGACAATTTCAACTCTCGGCAACAAGTCTGAAAACCAGCATTGCGATCCTTGCACTTAGAGTGCGCGAGGTTTGGCAAGCTCCTTGCCTATGTCCCTACGTTACGGAAAGGACCCATGCTGAAGATCTCGATCATTGAAGGCCACACCGAGCGGCGGTTGATCGTGGAGGGCAAGCTAGTTGGGCCCTGGGTGGCAGAGCTAAGGAGTGCGTGCGAGAACGTTGGGCTATCGTTTTCGAAGGTTAAGCCCCCTTCCGTGGAAGACCGTCTGATCGCGCGACCAACGCGAGCCTGCTGTCCGGTAGCAGCAAAATAAGATCACAGAACTAGGGATTTGCGCTGAACCTACAGTTTGGAGACCGACATGCAATCGCTAGCGGATAAGTTCCGTTAGCCTAGCGGCGTTTGCATTGCGTTACAGGGCTCCCTCGACGAATGCATATCGAAATGTCGAATCAAATCTAGAACGTTCACGCATAGTAGTAGAAGGTTCAATGGTCACTCGGAAGCAGCAGCAGGAAATGCGAGACACACGCTGGCTGACCATGGCTTTGGTGACCGTGACGCTCGGAATTGCTGCAGGGCTTGGCGCAATGGGGCTCGGCCTTCTGCTGCATTTCGTACAGCACATCGCTTATGGCTACAGCTTGCATGCGATCATCAGTCGCGAGAGTTTCCTGCAGGGAGCAGCAGCGTCTTCGCCCGCCCGGCGCCTCGTGGCGCTGTGTGCTTGTGGGAGCATAGCGGGGATTGGCTGGTGGGCACTCTATCGATTCGGTACTCCTCTGGTCTCCATCAGAAAGGCTACTCAAGGAAAGGGACCTAGGATGCCCTTTCTCGCGACAATCGCACACGGCCTCCTTCAGATCGTCACCGTGGGGCTTGGTTCGCCCCTCGGCCGAGAGGTTGCGCCGCGCGAAGTCGGCGCCGTCCTTGCTACGTGGCTGTCTGAGCGCGTGGGTTTGTCGCCAGAGTCCAGCCGGATCATGATCGCGTGCGGGGCAGGCGCCGGACTGGCTGCAATCTACAACGTTCCATTAGGTGGAACTCTTTTTACTCTTGAGGTGTTGCTCGGCACCTTTAATTGGGCCGCTCTGATACCTGCTCTGGCTACTTGTGTCATCGCGACGGTGGTCGCCTGGTTTGGATTGGGCAATGCAACTCAGTACGCTCTTCCCTCTCTTTCGATTTCCCCTTCTCTTGTACTTTGGTCGATCGCAACGGGACCAGTATTTGGCTTCGGTGCTTACTGGTTTGTGCACGCAACAAGAACAGCCCGCGCGCATGCTCCCAAAAACTGGCGGCTGCCATTATGGTGCGGGGTGGTCTTTCCAGCGATCGGTTTGCTGGCGATCCCGTTTCCGCAACTGCTCGGCAACGGAAAAGGATTGGCTCAGACGGGCTTTGACAGCGAACTCGGGATCCCTCTCGCAGCCACACTGTTGTTGTTAAGGCTAGTGGTCACTCTTGGCGCTCTCCGTGCAGGTGCGACAGGCGGTTTGTTGACTCCAGGTCTGACTATCGGCGCCTTGCTTGGAATCGTTCTAGGCAGCCTATGGAATCATGCCTGGCCGGGTGCAGCTTTCGGAGCTTTCGCAATCATCGGTAGTGCAGCATTTCTGGCATCATCCATGAAGATGCCGCTCACGGCGATCGCCCTCATCGTCGAGTTCACGCGCATCGGCCACGATTTCCTGATTCCGATATCGCTCGCAGTCGCAGGTTCTATCTGCATCTTCTATCTGTGTACCGAGTACAATTTTCAGCCTGTCTGGCGGTCCGGCTCAGTCCGCATTTCGACACTGCTGTCAAGAAGCGTCGACAACAGGACACATGGGCGGGATCGTGCTACCGTAGCACGCCGATTGCGCCCATGAGACAACATTCTCCATAGCATCGGATGGCAGGCGAAGTGCTCCTCATTTTACTGACACGTTTCAGCCGCATAGACAGCGTTCGTCGCGCAAACAGCGGAGTCGGAGCATTCACATTCGATGCGACCGTGGTGGAGGGGGAGTGAACGATGGTAGAGATTCTTGCGAGTACAAACGCTGATTGGGTGGTCGCGACTGCTCGAATCGTGCTGGGATTCATCTTTTTCGCGCACGGCGCTCAGAAGATGCTCGGATGGTATGGCGGGCCCGGTCTTGCCAGCAGCATGCGCACGTTCACCGAACATCTTCACCTTCCCTCGACTCTGGCCTTTGTCGTGATCGCCGGGGAATTTTTCAGTGGAATCGGACTGATCGTCGGGCTATTTAGCAGAGTTGCCGCTCTGGTCATCGCGCTCACGATGGTCGGCGCGGTAATTACTGTTCACTTTCGATACGGCTTATTCTTAAACTGGTTTGGCGACAAAGAAGGCCACGGATACGAATACCACCTGCTGGCGATCGCGCTGGCTCTGGTCGTGATCGTAAAGGGCGCCGGTGCGTTCTCAGTGGACCGTCTCATTTACGAGCACGGAGCGACTCTGGAAGGGTCGGCGCAGGCGGCGATTCAGAAAGCGATGCAGAAACCGATTCAGAAACAATGATGAGTGAGAAGACGAGCCAGGCCGCTCCCAGTGCGGCTTGCATTTTATCGAGGCAGCAATATGGCCAACGCGATTCAGTTCAAGGTAAACGGCGTAGCGCACTCCTTCGACGATGACCCGGATACGCCTCTGTTGTGGTACCTCCGCGATATCTTGGGTCTGACCGGCACTAAGTTTGGCTGCGGCGTCGGGCTATGTGGAGCTTGCACGATACACAAGAATGGCGACGCTATACGTGCTTGCATTACTCCTATGAGTTCCCTGGCGGGAGCCGAAATCCGGACGATTGAGGATATCGGCGCCAACGGGCTCCATCCCGTCCAGAAGATGTGGATCCAATTCAACGTTCCGCAATGCGGCTACTGCCAGTCGGGGCAGATCATGCAGGCCATCGCCTTGTTGAAAACCAAGCCCAAGCCCACCGACCAAGATATTGACGACGGCATGGCCGCGAACATATGCCGTTGCGGCACCTATCAACGCATCCGAGCGGCAATCAAGGCTGCCGCGAAGGAGCTTGCATGAGCGCGATTGAAAATGTAAGTCGGCGTGGGTTTCTGAAGGGCGTGGCTACTGCGGGAGCGCTCGTCCTGGGCGCATGTTACGCGCCTGAAATATTGTGGGGACAGCAGTCCAACGATCTGCGTACTGACGATGGGCAGACTGACGCAGATAAGGCCACTCTTCATCCCAATGTGTTTGTGGGTGTCGAGACCGACGGGACCGTCTGGATTGTCGCTCACCGCTCGGAAATGGGCACTGTAATTCGCACATCCTTGCCATTGGTGGTAGCCGATGAACTGGATGCCGACTGGAAGCGCGTGAAAATTGATCAGGCGATCGGCGATCCGCGATACGGCGATCAGAACACGGACGGTTCGCATTCGATCCGAAGCTTTTTTGATGTAGTACGCTTCTCCGGCGCTACAGCGCGGCTGATGCTCATTCGCGCCGCGGCGCAGCAGTGGGGAGTGCCCGCGAGTGAGTGTCAGACGGAGATCCACACGGTGGTCCATTCTTCATCCGGACGTCGCCTGGGATACGGCGAACTCGCGACGGCAGCCTCAAAGCTATCTGTGCCCAAGAAGGACGAAGTTCAACTGAAGCCGAAGAGCGCCTGGCGCTACATCGGCAAGGGAATGACCAGCTACGATCTCACCGATCTGGTCACGGGCAAGGCAGTGTATGGAATGGACGCTCATCTCGAGGGCATGTTGTACGCGTCAATCGAGCATCCGCCAGTACTCGGGGGCAAAATCAAGACGGTCGACAGTGCCGAGGCCCTGAAAGTGGCCGGCGTATCCCGAACCGTCGTCGTCGATCCGTTCAAGCCTCCTCCTGCCTTCCAGCCTCTAGGTGGCGTTGCTGTATTGGCCAACAGCACGTGGGCCGCATTCCAGGGCCGTAAGAAGCTCAAGATCGACTGGGACAACGGCCCGAACGAAACCTACGATTCGGATCAGTACAAGAAGGAATTGCAGGAAGGCGCCCGAACGCCAGCAAAGGTGATTCGCAGTCAAGGAGACGTGGACAAGGCATTCGCTTCAACGGCTCAGACCTATGAAGCCGATTACTACGTTCCCCTTCTCGCCCACGCCCCGATGGAGCCGATGGTAGCGCTGGCGGAGTTCAAAGACGGTAAAGTTCACGCCTGGGCGCCTACGCAGAATCCGCAAGCCGTGCAAGCGATCGTCTCAAGCGAACTTGGCATTCGCAAAGAGGACGTGATCTGCCACGTCACACTTCTGGGCGGCGGGTTCGGAAGGAAGTCTAAGCCGGACTACGTCGCTGAGGCGGCCGTCCTGTCTCACAAAGTTGGGCGTCCAGTGAAAGTTGTCTGGACCCGCGAGGACGATATCCAGTTCGATTACTACAATGCTGTTGCGGCGATGTACATGAAGGCCGCTCTGGATTCCAAAGGCAAGCCGGTGGCATGGCTGCAGCGCTCGGTGTTTCCCCCGATCACGTCCATATTCGACGTCAACGCGGTGTACGGAGATCCGGGCCATCTGCAGCAGGGCTGGACAGATATGCCGTATGACATTCCGAACCTTCGTATTGAGAATGGTCCGGTGAAGGCACACGTTCGCATCGGCTGGCTGCGTTCGGTCGCGAATATATATCACGCGTTCGCAGTACAAACTTTTAGCGATGAACTCGCGCATCGCGCCAAACGCGATCCCGCCGACTACCTGCTTGACCTGATTGGCCAACCCCGCACGCTGAACTTCACTGGAGTTGACTATCCAAATTATGGAGCAGCCTACGACACATACCCGTGGGAAACGGGGCGTCTGCGGCGCGTCACGGAGATGGTTGTGGAGAAGTCGGGGTGGGGAAAGCGCAAACTGGGCAAGGGAGCCGGCGTGGGCATTGCGGCCCATCGCAGCTTCCTCACCTATGTTGCGACCGTGGTTGAAGTGGAGGTGAACGACCAGGGAGACGTTAGAATTCCACGCGTTGACACAGTTGTAGACGCAGGACTGGTGGTGAATCCGGAGGTCACGAAAGCACAGTTCGAAGGCGCCGCCGTATTCGGAACCAGTGTCGCGCGAAGCGGAGAAATCACGGCCAAGAACGGCGTGATTGAGCAATCGAATTTCGACACTTACCCCGTTGCCCGTATAAACGAGGCGCCATATCAGACCAACGTCTACCTGGTTGAGAGTGATGCGCCGCCGGCGGGGGTGGGTGAGCCTGGTGTCCCGCCGTTTATTCCGGCGCTTTGCAATGCCATCTATGTCGCGACTGGCAAGAGGGTTCGTGAGCTGCCGCTTTCACGAACCGACTTGGGGAAGCAATCCTGACTTGGGCATGTAATTTTTTTTGCTTTACAGCGTATGTGAGCACGATGGAGACGTTAAACCAATCATTCTGGAGGTTGTCATGAATAATAAAGATGTTTCTGCAAGATTGGCTGGACAGGTTTCATTAGGCAAAGAGCTTCCCGTTAATCGTCTGGGCTTTGGGGCGATGCGGCTTACTGGCGAAGGCATCTGGGGTCCTCCAAAGGATCGGAAAGCTGCGCTCGCGGTTCTGCGTCGCGCCGTCGAACTCGACGTCAACTTCATCGATACTGCGGATTCTTATGGTCCTTACGTGAGTGAAGAGTTGATTGCCGAAGCCCTGTTTCCTTATCCAAAGGGATTGGTCATCGCAACGAAAGGCGGCTGGAATCGTCCCGGGCCAAACCAATGGACCCATGATGCAACCCCTGATCACTTACGAGAAGCGGTGGAAGGCAGCCTAAAGCGGCTGAGACTGGATCGCATCGATGTGTATCAGCTACACACTCCGGATCCGGTCGTCCCATTTGAGGCCTCCGTTGAAACTCTGGCGGAACTGCGAGACGAAGGGAAGGTTCGACTGATCGGATTGTCGAACGTCACCCGGGAACATATCGAGAGGGCGCGCAAAATCGTTCCAATCGCTTCGGTGCAGAACCGCTACAGTTTTGCCGACCGCGAATGGGATTATGTGGTGGATTACTGTGAGCGCAACGGGATTGCGTTCATACCCTGGTTTCCTCTCGGCGCAGGCAGGGTCGCCGGCGAAGTGCTCAACGAAATTGCACGCGCGCGTAAGGCGACCTCGAAGCAAGTGGCCCTGGCGTGGCTCCTGCGGCGATCCGCGATCATGCTGCCCATCCCGGGAACCAGTTCGGTCGAACATCTCGAGGAGAACGTCGCGGCGGCAACGTTCCGCCTCACCGACGACGAGTACGAAAGACTCGCTGAGGTTCCGGACTTAGTTGCATCGAGATAAGAGACGGCTGTTCCGGCGGGCTTAGCAGTGACGAAAACCGTGGCGGAATTGCGTGCGCAAGCACATCAGGGCTCGGCTGGGATTGGGCCCGAGATCCCAGCTTTGATCTGATCTATTTTTCGCTTTTAGAGAATCGCCCTCACAACGCCGCCATCCACTCGCAGCGCTGCTCCGTTCGTCGCTGAAGAAAGCTCGCTGGCCACGAATGTCACCATCGCTGCAACTTCATCCACGGTGGCAAAGCGCTTCAGCAGAGACGTTGGCCGCGCATGTTCGAAGAACTCCTTCTGGACCTCTTCTTGGGACTTTTTCTGCTGCTTCGCCATTGCCTCGACGAAGCCGACCACGCCTTCCGACTCCGTCGGCCCCGCAAGAATGCTGTTCGACGTGACGCCGCTTCCAGCCACCGACTCCGCGATCCCCCGCGCCACGGCAATTTGTGCAGTCTTGGTAACTCCGTAATGCACCATTTCCGCCGGAATCTGCACTGCTGATTCGCTGGAAATGAAAATAATACGGCCCCAGTTCTTCTTCAGCATTCCTGCGAGGTAGTGCCGGGCCAGTCGCACTCCGCTCATGACGTTGACCTCAAACAAGCGGTACCAGTCCTCGTCGGGAATCTCAGTAAACGGCTTCGGCTCGAAAATTCCGACGTTGTTTACGAGCACGTCGACCGCAGGCAGTTTTGCAATCACCGCCTGCGCGCCGGCTGAATCCGAAAAGTCCCCCGCAATCCCATCCACCTCGGCCTTAGCAGCGTGCGATCGGATTGCTGCCATCGCTGCACTCACGCGCTCCTGCGTACGTCCGTTCACGTAGACGTGAGCACCCTCAACCGCAAGTGACCTGGCGATCGCAAAGCCGATTCCTGCAGTAGACCCCGTTACCAGTGCAACTTTGCCAGTAAGCTTTAGATCCACGTCATCCTCCGGAGAAGGTCGACCTTGTCTTTTTAAGTGAACGGGGCCTTGATGGAAAGTGATGGCGTGCTTTACCCCAGCCACTGCGGGTTCTGGTAAGTGCCGTCGAAGTGGTGGCTAGTCTTGTACATTTCATAGGCACCCGCCTGCGCAGCCTTCGCGGTTTTCGCTAACAGTGTTGCCACTTCTTCTTTTCCCATTGGCTGGAAACTGCGAACCGCATCCAGAGCCTGCTGCAGGATCTTAAGCGAATCGCATCCAGTGATGACCACGCTGGTCGGCAGGTTCATGGAGTAATGCAGACACTCGATCGGGGTCACGGTTTTGCTGTGAAGAATGAAGGGATCGCCCATAGGCTTCATGCCCAGCACTCCGATGTTTTGCTTCTGCAAAACAGGAAGCACCTTGGCCTCAAAGCTGTCGAAATGATGGTCCATCACGTTAAGAGGCATCTGCACGGTGTCAAAGGTGAATTGATGAGCCGACGCAGTGGCCAGCATCTTCAAGTGGATATCGGGACTCTTGTGACCGGTGAATCCGATATACCGGACTTTCCCCGCTTTTTTCGCCTCCAGCACCGCCTCCAGAGCGCCTCCGGCAGCGAAGATGCGGTCGGGGTCTGTGTCGCGAATGACCTCGTGAAACTGTAATAGATTGATGTGGTCGGTCTGTAGTCGTTTCAGTGAGTCATTGATCTGGCTTGCCGCAGTCGCTTTGTTCCGGCCGTCGATCTTCGTCATCAGGAATGCCTTTTGGCGGTAGCCGTCGCGCAGCGCTTTCCCCATGCGGAGTTCACTTTCTCCACCGTTGTAATCCCAGCAGTTGTCGAGGAAGTTGATGCCCTGGTCAAGGCCAGTCCTGACGATGCGTATGCTTTCCTCTACATCCACTCCGGGCCTGCCCAGGTGATACCCACCAATGCCCACCATCGAGACTTTCTCGCCCGTGTGCCCAAGGATGCGGAGGGGAACGCTGTTCTTTGCGTCAGCCGCCCATGCTTGCCTGTCGATTCGGGCGCTTATCATGGTTGCCGCTGTAACACCGAGGAATCTTCGTCTCGTCGACATTTGCTCTCACCTCGTCCGTACTTTCTCTTGGATACTAGACCTGACTTAGACCTGACTTGCATCCATGGAGCTGCAATAGAAATACCAAATCAATCCGCGATCGCATTGGTATAACCGCAACTTGTTGTGGCTGCGATGAGGCTCACCTCTGAGATCGCGGTGATCAGATTATTGAGTCCATCTTTCGACACGCGTCGGCCCGCCGTCACCCCCTGAGCGCTTCCGTTGTCGTGGTCCTGGCCGAACTTGCATATTTCCTCAGTTCGGTTCAGCCCCACCTTTGGCAGATCAAGTGCACAAGTGCGGTCTATAGACACTTGTCTGGAGATGTGAATTCTATGCCTGAAAGACGGCTCGCGATGACATTAGCAATTGCAACTTTCTTGGCAGCGACCGCAAGCCTTGGGCTCGGACAGCCCACCGACAACTCGGCAGCGAGCACATACAAAACGAACTGCGTCTCCTGCCACGGCCAGGACGGACGTGGAAGCTCAGTGGGAAAGAGTTTACATGCCGCGGATTTTCACTCGGCGCCGGTTCAACAACAGTCCGATGCGCAACTGGCTGGCGTGATCTCTGAAGGACGAGGAAACATGCCTCCTTTCGGAACTCGGCTGACTAAGGACCAAATCGACGCTTTGGTGAAGTACATTCGCGTTTTGGGTAGAGCGAAATAGTTCTTCCTCTGGCAAGAAACAGCTCCTCAAACTGCGTTTGCGACCGGCCGCGGAAGTAAAAGTCTTATCACGGAGGAAATACCGTCTATGAAAAGTCTGACTGCAGATCAAGTGAAGGTCGGATTCATTGGCCTCGGCAATATGGGAAGCCTCATGGCACGACGCTTGCTGGATCACGGATACCACCTCGAGTTATACGATCGAGATCCCGCTAAAGCAGAAGCACTGGCCGCAAACGGAGGCCTTGTCGCGAAGAACATTCTTGAACTCGCGCACGGCGTCGATGTGCTTATTTCGTGTCTGACCAATGATGAAGCAGTACAGACCGTTTATACCGGGGCTGAGGGGTTTTTTGCTGGGGCACGGGCAGGAACCGTCGTGCTCGAGATGAGCACGATCTCCCCAGAAAGCTCACGCGAACTGCACAAGCTGGGCGCGAAAAGCGGCATCGAGGTAATGGATGTTGCGATTTCGGGCAGCACTCCCGCCGCCAAAAAAGGCATCCTGACGCTGCTTGCAGGCGGAAGCCGCGAACTTTTCGGCGCTGCCCAGCCCATATTCCAGTCCGTTGCAAAGCAATACTTTCTGCTGGGCGGTCCTGGCTCAGGGACAACGATGAAGTTGGTCGTCAACACACTGCTGGGTCTAGGCATGCAAGCGATCGCCGAGGCCGTAGTTCTTGGGGAAAAAGCTGGCCTCGATCGCAAGTACTTGCTCGACGTCCTATCACAGACAGCTGTGATCGCCCCGGCTCATGTGGGAAAGCTGGCGAGGATCGCGATCAACGATTACACTCCGCAGTTTCCTCTCCGCCTGATGAACAAAGATTTTAAGCTGATTCTAGAGACAGCAGCCGAAGCGCGGATTCCCATGCCGGCAACAGAAGCTGCCTTTCAAGTGAATTCCGAGGAGTTGGCTGGCGGTGAAGAGGAGGACTTCTCTGCAGTGTTGCGGCGGATGGAAGTAGTTGCAGGTATCGCGGCTGATCGCTCGGTGCGGCTTGCAGGTTAATCTGCAGGTAAGTCCTACTGGAACCGCACTTGATACGCATGCGCCGAGGCCAGCAAATCCCTGCCAGAAGAATTACATCTGACGAATACTTGAACGTTGCGCACATCCGTCGTGGCAAAGTTCGCTCCGCTCCACTCACAGCCTCGATCGGACGACCTTCTTGGAATGGAAACACACCAGTGTATGGTTGGACACGTTCTCAAGCCAATGGCTCAGGAATCTCATCTCCCATCTTCGCCAATGACAGGCGACATGGAGGTAGCCGGATAGATTCTGAAATCGACACTGGACTTCGTGGGATCACCGTCGTCCAACCTCACTCTTCCGTTGACCCTGGCGAAGCCGCTCTGGTTGGCTCGCATATTCGAGAAGCGATGACCACGGGATGACACGCATGTCGGACTGCGGACGTTGGTCCCGGCGTCTCAGTTGAAGTAGCAATCTAGCAGGTCTCAATTTCCCTGCATTTAATGACTTCCGGCGCGCCTGCGATTCAATCGCACTTTGGCCAGCGCTTTGCATGTGTTAAGCGAGAACGCCAAACGGCGCTTGCCGTATAGGTTGCACGCAACGGTTCGCTGCGTGAGGCCGCCGGCCTGAAAAGATTACGGAGGAAGTTCGGTGAAACTAACGATTAGCAAATGGAGTGGTGCCGCGCTGTGCCGCGCAATTTCCGTCGTTCTGTTGGGGACGCTGCTCTACGCAGCGTCTGACATTCCCGTCAACGAAAAAGTCAAAGTTACCGGCGTGATTCTGTCGCGCAATGGCGACACAGTTCGGATCAAAGACAAGAAGTCCGGTCAGTTCGTTGTCGTGAACATCACCGACAACACAAAGATTGAACGCAAGAAAGGCCATCTGCAGTTCTTTCGCCGCACTGATATGGATGTAACGGCTCTGGTTCCGGGCCTAACGATAGAAGCTGAAGGTAGAGGCGATGCCAAGGGTCGACTCGAAGCTGAGAAGATATCCTTCAGCCCCGACGAATTCGGAGTTGCAGTGGCCGAACAGCAAGAGATCGTGGCGGACAGAAAGGCTGCAAAAGAGGCGAACAGTGCGGCCCAGCAAGGTATTGTTGCGGCAGCACAAGCGCAATCCTCAGCAGATCAGGCAACAGTCTCAGCTAACCGGGCTGATGCAGAGGCACAAGTCGCAACTGCAGTCGGTGGCGCAGATGCGACAGCCGTATCCATGCTGAACAAGCGCGTGTCGGAGTTGGACGACTACAAGAACGAGTTCCAGGTTGACGTCTTCTTTGCCTGGGATTCAGCTGTCCTGGACGAAAAGGCGAAGAAAGATCTCGACAATCTCGCTGACATTGCCAAATCACTGGATCGCTACATGATCGAGATTGCAGGCTACAGTTCCAATACTCTAAGCCCAGAGGCTGACCAGAAGCTCAGCGAAGACCGGGCCGCCGCCGTCGCACAGTACTTCCGGGAAGTGAAAAATATCCCAATGCGGCGGATTCTCGTGCCGGCCGGCTATGGAGCCACCCATCCGGCTGTCAGCAACAAGGCCCCCTATGGTCGCGAACTCAACCGTCACGTAGATATCAAAGTTCTGGTGAACAAGAGCCTCGGGCAGGGTCTGTAGCTTGCTCAAGCCGGCGAAAACCATAGCAGAATCTTATGGGGTCACTCGAAACCGCACAAGGAGAAGCGTCATGAAGAAATCAACTACATACCTGCTGACCATCTTACTCGTAGTTCTGCCCATCCTCTCCTCTTCAGCTTCCGCAGCTGATCAGGAAAAAGATGAGAACCGCTTGGAGAACAGCGGCACCGTGTTGAAGGAAATTCTGGATGTTCCCGACGACATCCCCCAGGACTTGCTCGACAAGGCCGATTGTGTGGTTGTTTTTCCGTCCGTTTTGAAGGCCGCTTTCATTGTTGGTGGAAGTTATGGGCGAGGTGCGATGTCCTGTCGCAGAGGTGAAGACTTTAGAGGCTCGTGGGGAGCGCCTACCATGATGGCTCTCGAGGGCGGGAGCTTCGGCTTCCAAATAGGGGGCGAGGCAACAGATTTTGTGCTGCTGGTAATGAATGAGCGGGGCGCGAGCGGAATTCTAGCCAGCAAGGTGAAGCTTGGAGCCGATGCGTCAGTTGCGGCAGGTCCTGTCGGTCGCACAGCCTCGGCAGAAACAGATGCCACCCTGCGCGCGGACATTTTGAGCTATTCCCGCGCCCGCGGTGCGTTTGTAGGGGTCTCACTCGAGGGATCGACCATTCGTCCCGATAATGGCGCCAACAAACAGATTTACGGACACGAAGTTCCCGCAAGGCAGATCGTTCTGTCTGGGCATGTGGCCGTCCCGTTAGCGGCTCAAAGAATGATTGCGACACTGGATTCCAGGACTCCGAGGCATAAGTCCTGACCCACGGAGGAAACCAGGTTGGCAGGGTCATAGGCGTTGTTTGGATGAGTTGTAAGTGTCTAGCAGATCGGTGAAGAAACGCCGATTCTAGTTTGCTGCCATTCACGCTGAAGGAAGAAGGAGACCAATTGCAATCGCGTGGCTCAATCAACTGGCGCGTCTTGGGTTCGCAGATTCTAGTTTGGGTCAACTGCAACTCTGCGGGTTTGTCGAACCCTACCCCACCGCTGAGCCCGACAAACATCTTTTCTCCCGCGTCGACCCCAGCCAAATCGATCTTCGGGTTGTCTCTGTTTGTCCTGGCGGTCACCGGAGCCATTTTCTTAGTCGTCTTTACATTGCTGCTTTACTCGGTCGTGAAGTTCAGGAAGAGAAAAAATGACGACGGCCGTGAACCTGCCCAGGTGTACGGCAGCAATCAGGTGGAATTGGCATGGACGATCATTCCAATTCTCATCGTCGTCGCATTGTTTATGGCGACAGCACGAGTGATTGCCACCGTTCAGAAAACATCGCCGCCCGGCAATGCAATTGCAGTTACTGCGATCGGTCACCAGTTCTGGTGGGAGTATCGTTATCCAGAACTGGGCGTAGTCACGGCAAATGAGCTGCATGTACCCATAACTGACCCGGGCCATCCGACCCCGACATTCATTACGCTGCTATCCGCCGATACTGATCACAGTTTTTGGATACCACGGCTGGCTGGTAAGACTGATCTGATTCCCAACCACCCCAACACTATGTGGATCGACCCGCAGGAGACCGGAGTTTACCTCGGCCAATGTGCGCAGTACTGCGGGACCCAACACGCCAAGATGTTGCTGCGTGTTTATGTCCAGTCGAAGGATGAATTTGACCGGTGGATTCGACAGCAACGCCAGCCGGCGGTTGTAAGTGCCACCGCTTCTCAGGGACAAGGGATATTCGAGACAACCGCCTGCATCAACTGCCACGCGGTGTCGGGCACCGTGGCTAACGGCCGATTCGGTCCGGACTTAACCCACTTGATGAGTCGCGACACGATTGCGGCCGGCGCGGCGCTTAATACTCCTCAAAATCTCCGGCGCTGGATTCGCGATCCGAACACGATCAAGCCTGGTTCCTTAATGCCAGCTATGGAGTTGAACGACCAGGAACTAGACGCACTGACAGCCTACTTGGAGACGCTTCGTTGAGCACCCTGTTGGAGACTTTGAGGAGATCGCCCGATGTCGACTGATGCCCTCGCACTCCCGAGAATGGAACTAGCATCGCGTCCTGTTGTCTCCAGGCTCCACGATTGGGTTACGACCGTTGATCACAAGCGGCTGGGCATTCTGTACATCCTTTATGCCCTGGTGTTTCTTGTAATCGGCGGGATCGAGGCGACTGTCATCCGCATCCAGCTTATCCGCCCGCACAACGACTTTGTTTCGCCTCAGGTCTTCAATCGGCTCTTCACGATGCACGGAACCACCATGATCTTCTTCGTGGTCATGCCTGTCTTGTTTGGATTCGCAAACTATCTGATTCCACTCATGATTGGTGCGCGGGACATGGCCTTTCCACGCCTGAATGCTTTCAGTTTCTGGATGACCGCTTTCGGTGGCCTGCTTCTCTATTTCAGTCTGGTGGGTGCCAACGGGCTGTATGGAGCGGGAAACGCTCCCGACGTGGGGTGGTTCGCCTACGCACCATTGACTTCGCGGACGTTTTCAGTGGGTCACAGCACGGACTTCTGGACCCTAGCGCTGCTGGTCTCCGGCTTTGGCAGCATCGGCACGGCGGTCAATATCATCGCTACCGTCCTCTGCATGCGCTGCCCGGGAATGACGTTAGCCAAAATGCCGTTGTTCGCTTGGCTCAACCTCGTAATGGCCGGCTTGGTGATCCTTGCGGTCAGTCCGCTCACGGCGGCTCAGATCATGCTGCTGGTGGATCGTTACCTTGGCGGACATTTCTTTGACACCCAGGCTGGAGGTTCAGCGGTGATCTGGATGCATTTCTTCTGGGTTTTCGGACATCCCGAAGTCTATGTCCTTGTTATCCCAGCCTTCGCTTTCGCCTCAGAAATCATCCCGGTGTTTTCCCGTAAGCCGATCTTCGGTTACCCAGTGATGGTGGGGGCCACGATCGCGATCGGGTTCATCAGCATGAGTGTGTGGGCGCATCACATGTTTACCGTGGGTATGAGTTCAGCTGCCAATAACTTTTTCGTGATCTCGACCATGGCCATCGCTGTTCCGACCGGCATCAAGATCTTCAACTGGCTGGCAACGATGTGGGGCGGAAAGATTGAGTTCAAGACTCCGATGTTGTTCTGTATTGCTTTTCTTTTCCAGTTCTTGATCGCCGGTCTTACAGGGATCATGCAGGGTGCGGCCCCCTTCGACTGGCACTTGGGAAATTCATATTTCGTGGTTGCGCATTTTCACTACGTAATTGTCGGGGGCATTCTCTTCTGTCTTTTCGGGGCCTTTTACTACTGGTTCCCGAAGATGTCGGGGAAGATGTACAACGAGACGCTCGGTAGGGTGCATTTCTGGCTTTTCATCATCGGCTTTCATTTGACTTTCGACTTTATGCATATCCCTGGACTGCTGGGCATGCCTCGAAGAATCTACACCTACGAACCGGGGCGCGGTTGGGATACGTGGAATTTCATTGTGACCATCGGAGTTTTCTTCCAGGCAGCCGGGATTTTGGTCTTCTTGGGAAACCTGCTCTGGTCCTATTTCCGTGGCAAGGCCGCAGGAAGCGATCCATGGGACGCCTGGACACTTGAGTGGTCCACAAATTCGCCGCCTCCTGTTTATAACTTCGCATCGATCCCAGTTGTTAAGAGTCGCCGCCCGCTCTGGGACCTTAAGCATCCGGCTGATCCGGACTGGAAGTACGAGTAACGGAGCAAGCACGATGACTACGACATCCTTGATGCTACCCCAGACCGAACTCGAGTGGAGGCTTCCCAGTCGTGGGCGCGTAGGAATGTATGCTTTGATCGCCGCTGAATCCGCGATCTTCACGATCTTCGTAGTGGCCTACCTCTTTTACGTTGGCAAGAGCCTCGCCGGACCCATGCCGAGGGACGTTCTTGCGCCACCTTTCTTTTACACCGTTTGCCTGCTTTCCAGTAGTTTGACGATTCATTTCGCAGGCAAAGCTCTTCGCCGCGGCAAAGTGCGAAGTTTTGGTGCGTGGTGGCTTCTTACAATTACACTCGGTGCACTCTTCCTCTTCGGAACAGCATCGGAGTGGCACCGTCTGATTTATAGGGATGGCCTGACGATCGGTACCAACTTATTCGGAACCACTTATTACTCGCTGGTCGGGCTGCACGGCTTTCATGTGGTCGTTGGCCTCGCCTGCCTGGCCACTGTGATGGCATTCACGCTTTTCGGAGCGCTGAAGCAAGAGCACGCTGAGCGCGTCGACGTGCTCTCTCTCTATTGGCACTTTGTAGACACAGTTTGGATCGTGGTCTTCACCGTCGTTTATGTGATTGGACGCTGAATGGAAAACAAAATGACCATACCTACAGTCGAGCGGACTGCCGACAACACAGAAATGATCGAAATGCCGGCGCCTACACCGTGGCCGATCGTTCTGGCCTTCGGCCTGGCATTGGTTTTTGCGGGTTTCGTCACGAGTTGGTCCGTGAGTTTTCTTGGTGCAATCTTGGCTGTGACTGGCTGCATTGGATGGTTCTGCGACGTCCTGCCGCACGAACGGCATGTACCAGTGGCCGCTGTCGCAAGAGCAGTGCCCGTCAGCACCAGCCGTTCACGAGTGGCGGCGGTCGAATGGATGACCCAAGAACTGCGTCGAGCGCGACTGCCGCTGGAGATCTACCCAATTTCAGCCGGGATAAAGGGTGGCATGGCTGGAAGTATTGCCATGGCGTTTCTGGCGGTGTTGTACGGGGTCATCAGTCAGCGGGGGATGTGGTATGCAATCAATGTCCTGGCAGCCGGATTTTTTCCTGGCAGGCACACCCTGGAGCAAATTGGGGCGTTCCAATGGGACTCCCTACTCATTGCGAGCGTTGTCCACTTGCTCATTTCCTTACTCGTCGGACTGCTCTACGGTGCGACGCTGCCCATGTTTCCCCGACGCCCGATTCTCATGGGCGGATTGATTGCGCCCGTGCTGTGGTCGGGCTTGGTCCATAGCTTTGTTGAGTTGATGAACCCACTGCTTAACCAGCGGATTGACTGGACTTGGTTCGTGCTTTCTCAAGTCGGCTTTGGGATTGTCGCGGGCGTCGTAGTGTCCCGGCAGGAACGTATCCGAACCTGGCAGTATCTTCCTTTCGCTGTCCGTGCTGGATTCGAGGTACCGCTGCCGCCCAATGAGAAGAAGGGAGACGAATCCCTGTGACGAACTACCAGGCGATCGGTTCCACGCTCGCGACTTTTGTCGTGGTTGTATCCGTTGCATGCAGCAACTCTAGTGGCCGTCCTTTACCAGACTCCGTCGTCGTCCCTCCCGATGAGATTGTGAACTTTAGTGTGCTCTACAGGCAGAACTGCGCGGGATGCCACGGCGTAGACGGTAAGGGCGGAGCCGCCATTGCACTGGCCAATCCCGTTTTCCTCGCAATTGCGGACGACACCGTGATTCGCCGCATCGCCTCAAACGGCGTGCCCGGCACGCCGATGCCAGCGTTTGCACAGAGTGCGGGCGGAATGCTCACCGACAAGCAGATTGAAGCCCTCGTCCAAGGAATCCGATCCTGGGGGAGGCCTGATGCTGTCGGCAATCAAAATCCACCGCCTTATGTAGCGCCGGCTCCCGGCGATCCACAACGTGGCGCCGATGACTATCGAACGTACTGTTCCTCGTGTCATGGAGCAGACGGCCGCGGAGGAAGCAAGGCTAGCTCGATTGTGAATGGCTCATACTTCGCACTGGTAAGCGACCAACAACTTCGAACGATCGTGATTGCAGGCCGGCCAGAATTGGGTGCGCCCGACTGGCGCGGTGACGTCGAGGGCCGACCCATGTCAGCGCAAGAAGTTTCCGACGTCGTGGCCTGGCTTTCCAGTCAACGGCCAAAGTTCCCAGGCCAGCCGTATCCGACTGCTTCGATGAACCCGGACAGCGGAGGATTTCGATGAATGCAGAAAACGGAATTTCCAGACGCGCAGCTCTTGTGAAGTTGGGGGTATTTCTTAACGGTGTCGTCGGCGTTTTTTTGGCCGTGCCGATCGTGCGTTATCTGCTGTCTCCGGTGATCCGCGGAAAAAAATTTGGATACGAGTCGTGGCTTTCACTCGGCGGACTAGAGCAATTTCCCGCCGGCCAGACCCGGCTTGCCACTTACAAAAATCCAGTCGTCAACGCCTGGGACGGTGAAACCGGCGACATTGCCTGCTGGGTTCGAAATATTGACGGTCAGACTTTCCAGGTTTTTGCCATCAATTGTGCACACCTTGGATGCCCCGTTCGCTGGTTTCCGCAGTCAAGTCTCTTCATGTGTCCTTGCCACGGAGGCGCTTACTACCAGGACGGTTCCCGCGCCTCCGGTCCTCCTGAGCGCGGACTATTCCAGTACCACTACAAAGTCGAGGGTGGAAAACTTCTGATCAAGGCGGGCGAAATGCCGACTCCCGGTCAGCCTGTAGCAAATAAGGAGGGAGGGAAGCCGACATGCGCCTGATCCAAAAAGTCGGTGACTGGTTTGATCTACGGCTGCAACTTGGCACTCCGATTCGCGATACGGCCGAGCACCCCGTTCCGCGCGAGACGGCGAGTTGGTTTTATGTTTTCGGCAGCGCGGCGCTTACGTGTTTCATGCTCCAGATTGTCACTGGCATCCTGCTGGCTTTGATCTATGTGCCTTCTGCGGGAGAGGCTTGGAACAGTCTCCAGACCCTTAATCATGGCATCGCTCTGGGTTGGTTTATACGAGCGCTGCACGGCTGGGGCTCGAACTTCATGGTCGCGATTGTCCTGATCCACATGGTGCAAGTTTTCCTCTTCGGCGCTTACAAGTTTCCCAGAGAACTCACTTGGGTCGTTGGGGTGTTTCTCTTACTGGTGACGCTCGGCATGGCCTTTACAGGCCAGGTACTGCGATTCGATCAGGACGCTTACTGGGGATTAGGCATCGGCGCATCGATCGCAAGTCGCGTTCCAGTGATTGGGCCTTGGACTGTCAACCTGATGCTCGGCGGCCCGATCATTGCCGGTGCAACGCTCTCCCGATTCTTCGCGCTGCATGTTTTTGTTATTCCCGGACTATTGATTGCTTTCGTCAGCTTGCACCTGCTGATGGTGTTGAAGTTAGGGATCAACGAGTGGCCCATGCCGGGACGAATCGTTCGGCGCGCCACGTATATGCAGAAATATCACGAACTGACGCATAAGCAGGGTGTGCCGTTCGTGCCAAACGCGGTGTGGAAGGACATTTTGTTCTCCGGTTTCATTCTTTTATCCATCGCGGTCTGTGCGGTGCACTTTGGTCCCTTTGGCCCGGGCGGCCAGCCAGACCCGACGATTATTCAAACCTCCCCGCATCCCGACTTCTTCTTTTTATGGCTGTATGCACTGCTGTCGTTTCTGCCCCCTTCAGCCGAGACGCCCATCCTGCTGATTGGCCCTGCTATTGGAATCATCGTCCTGCTGGCGCTTCCGTTTGTCGCAGGCGAAGGCGAGAAGAGCTGGAAGCGTAGACCGATTGCTGTGCTGACGATTCTTCTGGTCGCAGTCAGCCTCGGCACTCTGACGCATCTAGCTGAGCACACACCCTGGAGTCCACTGATGGATGCGTGGAGCAGCCAGCCGATTCCGGCAGAATACCTACAAGGGCGGACCGCATTGGAGCGCCACGGTGCTCTCGTTTTCCAGGCCAAGCAGTGTCACAACTGTCATTCGCTGGATGACAAAGGAGGTCAACGCGGACCTGCACTGGACAGTGTTGCTCTGAGCCTCACCGAGGACCAGCTTATCCGCCAGGTGATCCAGGGTGGGGGAAATATGCCAGCCTACGGAAAAAACCTCAGCCCGGCGGAGACAACCGCGCTGGTGGCATTCCTGGAAACCCTGCACCCGGCAAATCAAAGGCCAGCCCGCAATGCTTCTCAAGCGATGACGCTCGGCACAAATGAGGTCTCGCCACGGTGAACCTAGCCATGTCCGAGCCTCTTGACATGCAGTCGTGGTCCCTCTCCCTCGCCGTCACTTCTGCGCTCGTGGCCACGGCATTGGTCTACGTGCGCGGTTGGTTTTCTCTTCGTAGGTCCTTCCCAGACCTCATAGGCAGGTGGCGGCTCGGCGCGTTTACGATCGGACTCGTCTTAGTGTGGACAGCCGTCGCTTCTCCCCTCGCAATACTCGATCATCAGTCACTCACGATTCACATGATGAAGCACCTTCTGTTGATGACAGTTGCTGCGCCGCTACTCCTAGCGGGAGCGCCCGTGTTTCCGCTGGTGTGCAGGCTACCGAAGCTCTTCATTAAGGGCTATCCTCCCCTTGCCAGTCTGCTGGCACGATGGCTCGAACGCTGTCTTATGCATCCTGTGTTATGTTGGCTGGCTGGCACGGCGGCCGTCATCGGATGGCATCTTCCGGTTGCGTTTCAGTTGGGCATGCGGTCCCACTGGGTGCACAGCATTGAGGATGGGTCTTTCCTGATGGCGGGCCTTTTGTTCTGGTCGCCCATCGTGCAGTCTTCGCCAAGTGCGACGCGGTCGCCTCGATGGTCCATGGCTTTGTATCTCTTCCTTGCCACGCTGCCTTGTGACATTCTTTCAGCGTTCCTTGTGTTTTGTAATCGACTTGTCTATCCATTCTATCTGTCCACTCCTCAGCTCTTCAGTCTGGCCCCCCTTGAGGACCAGGAATGCGCAGGCGCGCTGATGTGGGTTTGGGTAACGTTCGCATATCTGATTCCAGCGGTCGCTATCACCGTGCAGATGCTCTCTCCCTCGAACTCGCAGGGGGTAATCCAAGCTGCGTCGTACATAGAGGCAGGACACTCGCGGAACGGTGCAGAGGCGGAGGTGCTCTAAACGTGGCGGCCAAACCTATCCTTATTACTGGCACTCTGCCGGTAGGCGCAGGCAAAGCCCATCCACTTCCCGCATTTAGCTGGCTCGCTGCAATATCGGATTATTGGGCGCTCACCAAGCCGGAGGTTAATTTCTTAATCGCTATTGCGACGCTCACTGGCTTCTATCTGGCCTTTCCAGGCCAACTTGTCCACTTTCCGTGGCTGCGGCTCGTTCACACTCTCCTGGGTACTCTCCTCGTCGCCAGCGGCGCCGGCACGTTAAATCAATACATCGAACGCCGTTTCGACGCGCAGATGCGCCGGACTTCCCGGCGGCCGCTCGCGGCCGGCCGGCTGAAACCTTCGGCGGTTTTATGGTTTGGGATTGCGCTTTCTTCGCTGGGCAGCGTTTATCTTGCGATTGCCGTGAATGCGCTCGCTAGTCTGCTCGCGATCGTAACGCTAGTGTCTTACTTGTTTCTCTACACCCCGCTCAAACGAAAAACACCGCTATGTACTCTGGTCGGAGCCTTTCCCGGAGCAATGCCGCCGCTGATCGGCTGGGCATCAGCGTCGGGCAGGTTGAGTTTGGAAGCATGGGTCATCTACGCCCTGCTCTTTCTGTGGCAATTCCCTCATTTCATGGCAATTGCCTGGATGTACCGCGAGGACTACGCTCGTGCAGGTTACTGCGTGCTGCCTCAGGGCAAAGCGAGAGATAGAATTGTGAGTCTGCAAACCGTATTGCCGCTCCTGGCCTTGTTCTTCATTAGTCTCCTGCGAGCCGCGGGAGACCAACCACGCATTCTCTGCGACATTGGAGTATTGCTCCTGAATTTAGGGTTTTTGTACTACGGAGCACGATTCGTGCTTCACAGATCGAGCACGGCTGCGCGTCGACTCCTTGTCGCATCGATCATCTATCTTCCATCACTATTTGCTCTGATGAGCCCTCTTGGCGGGTCTTAGGGCAACGGTGGTTGACATTGGTGCTACTGCACTTGCGACAGCGGCTCTTGCGTGCCTGGACCGATCGTGCCCGGGGAGGGTTGGTGAGAGGAGCGGGAAATCCCCAGCTTCTGCATCTTATGGATCAGGGTGGTGCGCTTCAAACCAAGCTTCGTAGCTGCTCCTTTCGCACCACCGATCACCCAACCAACCGATTCAAGCGTCCGCAGAATCAGAATGCGTTCGGAGTCCCTTAAAGTAGTTGCGGTCGGAGAACTTTTGACAGCTACCGTTACTGCCGTCGACAAAGAATTTGGAAGCACGCCATCGTTGGAAAGGATAACGGAACGTTCCATCAGGTTCTGCAGTTCGCGGATGTTACCTGGCCAGTCGTACGACACGAGCGCAGACATTGTTTCGGGAGGAATATGTTCGATCTGGCGACCCATCCGGCGGCCATAGATCTCGACAAAGTGAGCCACGAGGGCGGGAATATCTTCGCGGCGTTCCCGCAAAGGTGGCAACAGAACCGGAAATACGTTCAGACGGTAGTAGAGATCGCTGCGAAACTCACCCCGGTTCGCCATCTCCATTAGATTTCGATTTGTGGCAGCTACCAGCCTAACGTCTACCTGATGAGTGCGGGTGCTGCCCAAGCGCTCGAACTCCTGTTCTTGCAGAACGCGCAGCAACTTCGGCTGCAGCGCGGGCGGAATATCCCCAACTTCATCCAGGAAAAGCGTGCCTTTGTCGGCTAGTTCGAAACGGCCAATCTTTTGCGCGATGGCTCCAGTGAATGCGCCCTTCTCGTGGCCAAAGAGTTCGCTTTCCAGCAAATCCAGCGGAATGGCAGCGCAATTCAGCCTTACGAAGGGTCGTCCGCACCGCGAGCTGAGGTTATGGATCGCGTGGGCAATCAGCTCCTTTCCAGTGCCGGTTTCTCCCTGGATAAGCACGGTGGAATCCGTGGGCGCAACCCGTTCGACTTGTTCGAGTACCGATTCCAGAGCAGGACTACAGCCTATCACCTGCTCGAATCTGCGCTCATAAGACGGCTGATCACCACTCCCGAATCTTTGGATAGCTCCCACAGAGAACCTCCTGGCGCCCCACGCGCTCTTTATCGGCTAATTCTCCAGAGCTGCTCGAACGCTCTCGAGCAGCACTTCATCGTCAAACGGTTTGGCCAGGAACTCCACCGCTCCAGCTCTCAGTGCCTGCATACGCATTTTTGTGTCGCCATGTGCCGTGATGAAGATGGTTGGGATTCTGCAGTGTTCAGCATTCAATTTGGCCTGCAGTTCCAGACCCGACATTCCCGGCATACGAATATCCGCGATCAGGCACGCCGTTTGCTGCTGCTGGCCAGATTTCAAAAATTCTTCCGCTGACGCGAACGCCTGTGACGGCAAACCGACGGATTTCAGCATGCCCTGCAATGCACTGCGCATCAACTCATCGTCATCGACAATCGCGACCATTTTTCCCTTCCTTTGACCCGCCATAATTGAAAACTATCGTTCCGCGGCGTAGGGCGCAATCACACCTTAGTATGAAGGCCATAGTACCTGCCTAAATCGTGGAGGCGGATGTAGGAGCTATTCGTGGACCTCAATTTTGGTGGGAAGGGTGAGGTGAAAGCTTGCGCCCCGCGGAGAGTTACCGTCAGCCCACAGGCGGCCGCCGTGCGATTCCACAATCGATCGGCTGATGCGAAGTCCCATGCCAGTGCCTTGAGGTTTGGTGGTAAAGAAGGCATCGAAGATTTGGCCCGCATATTGCGGTGGAAGCCCGACACCCGTATCGCTCACCGAGATCAGCACCTGACCATCGTCGCCACGTTTCGACTGGATCGTGAGCTCGCGCGTCCCATCCACATCCTTCATGGCATCGATGCTGTTCATCATGAGGTTCATCAGCACCTGCTGCAATTGCACGCGATCTCCCATGATCTGAGGGAGGTCTGCAGCGAGTTCCGTCCGAACTAGCACGGCATATTGAGTTGCCTCGCTGCGCAGGAGAAGCATCATCTCTCGAATAATCTCGTTTACATCGACCAATTCCCGGTCTGGAGTACCCTTCTTGAAGAGCAGGCGGACTCGCTTGACGATTTCGCCCGCACGCCTTCCGTCTTGTACCATTCTTGACGCAGCCGCGCGCGCCTC
>DAIUEW010000063.1:0-30176 GCA_036844925.1 Candidatus Sulfotelmatobacter sp. | reverse complement strand
GCCAAGGCATCCGCGTGAGCGATTGGAAGCATGGCGTTCTCTCCAACGGCGCGACGGTAGGCCCGTTCACCGGGCTCATGACATTCGTGTGGTGGGCTCCGCTAATAGCATGCGCCGAGATTGGGGCGGGGTTCCTCTCCTCGTTCTTGCGCGCAAGGCCGTGGTGGTTATCCGCCTTCGCTCAATTCCTAGGCGGGGCTATGCTTCTGACGTTCTCAGGCTGGCTGTTGTTCCGTGATGGTTTTCCGTTGATCCACCCCATCCCGCTCGCCGCGCTGATCGGAGGTGGAGTCATGACATGGAATGCAATTCGTTCTGTGGTGACAGCATAACGAGCCCTAAAGCAGTCTGTAGTTGGCGTAGCAGTGCGCCGCGAAAGGCGCTGGACTTCGGCGCAAGCAACTCCACCGCCCTCCAGTTTGCACCCGATTCCTGCTCGGCGGGACCTGCGATAAAGTGCCCCAACTGTTGCGTCAATTAATGTGCAGTTTAAAGTAAGGGCGGGTGTTGGCATAGAGTGTTATATGGAAAACGCGGAGACCATTCAGATTCGGCTTCTCGAAGAAAGCGACCCGCCGAGCATCGCTGCCGCGTTCAAGAAAATGGGGTGGAAAAAGCCTGAGGCCCAGTACCAGCGGTACTTGCAAGAACAGATGGTGGGAACTCGGACCTGCTTCGTCGCTACCATTGACGGGCAATTCGCCGGGTACGTGACGGTAAACTGGCGACCTACCTACCCCGGATTTGCTGACCTGAACATTCCTGAGATTCAAGACCTCAATGTGCTCACGATGTACCGCAGAAAAGGTATCGCAAGCCGCTTGCTGGACCGCGCAGAAGCGGAAGTAGCCCGGCGTTCGGGAGTTGTGGGGATCGGAGTCGGACTGCATCCGGGGTACAACGCCGCTCAGCGGCTCTATGCGAAGCGGGGCTACATCCCGGATGCTCGCGGCATTACGTACCGAAATCGTTTCGTGGAAGAGGGCGCAAGCGTGGTGCTTGACGATGACTTCGTGATGCATTTCACAAAGCAGTTACGAGCGGAGTGATGATGATCCGCTGCGTAACTGGCGTAACAGTGCGCCATGAAAGGCGCTGGACTTCAGCGGCGGGCAAAGCGTGAAATCGCATGTTAACCGCAACTACTGACTGCCCCATCCTCTCTCAGGCTGTTTGCTTGATCCTGAGGTCTTTACCCGGTTCCCTGCGCTGGCAATGACTACCTCGCGCCCGTCCGTTACGCGGGTGATGACAGCGCCGATGGCATAATCGCCTCGGTCACGGGCACGCTTGGCTTCCGCGATTGCCAACTGCATAAACTTCTTCTTGGGTTTGTAGGAAGCCGCGATCATGCAGGGATCATATCGCACCGCGAGCGTTGTTGAGACTCGAAACCTGTTCCTCGGTCGGCTGCGGCACCGCGTCCGGGCGGTCGAGCAGGAAGACTGTAACTTGCTCGGAGGGCTGCTTGCCGACATTCACGGCGCGGGTGAACGCGCTCGCTCTCCAACACGGGCGATGCCGTTTTCGACATGGCTATAAAGGTGGCTGTCGTTAGACGACCCGCATCTCATTCGGAGTCCCCCAACGCTGCTGTCACTAGTTCTGTGTCCATGTATTCAGTGAGTTCTTTCACCTTGCCCTCCGCAATGCGGAAGACAAAACAATATGTGTTGTTGTAAGGTCTCCCCTTCTTGGTAGTGTTGTTCCCGCGAGCCTCAACCACAACGTGGTCACCTTCAGCAATGAAGTGGTGCGCCGTCGTCCTAATCCTGCCGCTGATCTTAGAACGCAATGTCCCGAAGAGTTCGGTGAGGACGGCCTGCTTCCCGTCATATGTCTTGGACCATTTTGTGCTGCCAGTAACAGTCCATCGGAAGTCATCGGACATGCTCTCGACGAAGGGTTCGGAATTCCCTTTCGATAGCTCACCAAAAATGTGTTGCATGAGTTGCTTGTTCTCAGATGCGCTCATGTGGATGTCTCCTGAAATGTATACATGGCTTCGCCAGCACCACTCATTGGAACAACTCGTAGTGCGTCACCTTAGGTTCAAATTCGAGCAGGTACTTTTCGTCCTCCGGATAGTATTTGGCAACCTCAATGTCGGAGCCCGCAAAAGCGGCAATTGCTTCCCGTGACTCCCAAAAGGAAAGCGTGAGGAAGTGCGCTACGTCATTGTCGATCCGGCGAAGAACCCACGCCCCTTTATTGCCCCTCGTCGCTCGGTAGGCGGGGATGCCAGACTTGAAGAGATATGCGAGATACGCCGCTGCATCGCTTGCCTTCGTCTTCCCATGCCAAATTCGAGCTATCATTGATTCGCCTCGCTTGAGTCACCAGAAGCCACTAGATACAGGCTTCCTGCCAAATTTTCGATCTCTGGATCAAAGCTCCATAATGCACTCAAGTCTGGCTACCTGCGAACGATCCCATGCGCCAGAGTCAACGCAGGCGTAGACTCTTGAGCGACGCGCGAGCCGATCCTCGACTGATGTCAGGCACGATGACCAATTCAAGAACCGTGATCCCTGAAAGGTCAACCCGAAAGTCCTCGATCTCGCGCATTGTGTTAGGGGGACTGAAATTCCACTGCTGGCGCACAATTTCTCGAAACGAGCGTCCGCCATCTGGAGAGCATCGCAAGACGAATTCGTGGGTACGCTCTGTCTCGGTTTCTTCGAAGACGAGCGCGATGCGTGTAAGTCTTTGCGGCTCATCGAAGATTAGCCGAATGGTTTGAGTGCCAGAATCGGCGGCACGCCAGCCCCGCATTTCTCCTGAGACCAGCGCAGACTCGACCGGATATTCCTTCTCTTCCGATGTGACCTCGACTACGGCTGCACGGTCGAGGTCTAGCCAGCCTTCGTCGTCAGGCGTACCAGCCTGCGGAATCGGCGTGATTAGGGTCTTGCGCATAACGTCAGTTTACCTCCAATGCTGGGGCTGGTGATCTGCAAGGAACGACCCACGCCTGAGCTAGAGAAACTGCACCGCTGTGCCCCTTAGTTCAAGCGGCAGCGGAGTAAAGAAGACCTCGGGCTTTGTGAATCAGCGCGGATGGGCGCTCAGATTTTGAGACAATTTCCGAGATTCCAATTAACCGGGCTTGGTACTCCGCGAGCTTGTCCCCAAATGCACTGTACAGAATCAGCGGCACCGCAGGCATGAGCCGTTTTAAAACACGTGCCGCGTCAAAGCCATTCATTACAGGCATGGAAAGGTCCAGCACGATCAAGTCGGGGCGCAACTCTTGAGCCTTGTCAATTCCTTCTTTTCCGTTCTCCGCTTCTCCGCATACTTCAAAGTCCGCTTCTTGCCTGAACAACTCGTAGAGCGCATGACGGATAAACGCACTGTCATCCACGATCAATACAGATTTCCGGGCGGTGAGAGTCACACAACTTCACTCCTGTTGCATTCCAGCATACGGCACCTTCCGCGCTCACCAGTGCAATCCTTCTGCCAACGGCCTCCTGATCTCCTAATCGCTGATCTATATCGACTTCTACCGAGCCAGAAGGGATCGCTCTGGGAACATAAGCGGGAAACTTTTTCGTGCCTTGGGGAAGGTTCTCGCGGGGCCAGAGGGAAACAAAGAATGTTTCCCGCAGGCGCGCATACAGTCGCTACTGTATGCATGGCGGCCAGCTGGATGAACACCGAACCGAAGTGTGCTTTTGCTAGCCCAGCAGTGCAGACCTTAGCTCGTTGGAGCCATTCCCAAGGTAAGTATCAAGGCATACGGTGATTGTGAGCAGCTTTCGGAGGGAGGGCTGTTCAGGCGATGCGTCCCGCGACTCGATTGAGTCTGGGGCGCTTTCCTTTATGGTCCGGGGAGAGGGAAATGAGTTCGTTTCGAGAACCGAGAGACCGAAGCACGCAAACCGGACTCGCATCAGTTCTTGCTGTGTTAGTTCTTGTGGCGACCGTAAACTTCTATAGATTTTTCCGCTATTTTCCAGCGTAAGAATCCTGCACGTGCTAATCGTTGCCGCCGTCGTTGGCCGGTTCGGGAGGTAGATGTCGAAGTTGCTCGCTCGCTCGTCGGTGTATCGGGCTGCCAAATCGGAAAGCGGGCATCTGCCACCATTGGCGGCGAGCACGCCGCACAAGAAGCTACCCATTCCCCAGATTGTGCCTTCTGTCAACGAAGGCAGTCAATCAGCAACTTTGTGCGTACTGTCACTGTCGGTTGTGAGATCAATCACATGCGTTGACTTCAATTTCTGCTATGCTCCGTCAACTGTTCGCCGAGGGAGACCTCATGACTAGCGAGGCTGGAGCCGCGCATCTTCGGTATGTCCTTGAACAGCGAACCGAAAAAGTTCGCAAGCCGAAGTCCACGGTGCTGTTCCGAAGGGGAGACAAGGCTTCCGGCGTGTTTCTCGTTCTCAGCGGAAAATTGAGCTTGGACTTGGGTGTGGATTCGGCTCTAACCCGTTCCTATGGCGCAGGTGCCTTAGTGGGTCTGCCGTCGACGATCACCCGCCACAACTACAGCATGACTGCCACGGTGACGGAGGATGCCGAACTCGGTTTTTGGACACCCGACGCCTTGGAGTCATTGCTCCGTAACCAGCCTGATCTTTGCCAGCCGCTTCTTGTGATGCTGGGAGAAAAGGTCGCAGACAACCACGATATCGAGAGGGCGTGGCTGGAGGCATGACGGGAGAACGCAAAATGGAAGACCAGTTCGAAACTCTGGAGAGTGCGCACGATTTTGTGGCTCTGCTTGCCGAGACTGCGGCTGAGGCGAAACGTGAGCTTGAACGGGACGTGCAGCGTGAATCGACTGGTTCCCGCCGTGTGGATGCACTCAGACTCGCCGCCTACAAGGTGGACAAGCTCGAACTCCTTCTGAATCGAAGCCGCAGGATTCTCAACGATCTGAGGACGCTGAGACGCCTTTTGTTTGAGGAGCGAAAGATCGACAAGGGTAACCCTGTTGAGGCAACCGACCTGATGCCCCTTTCGCCACCGCGGTTGAATTCGTTTGCGGAAGAAAATCGTTCCGGGCAGATACCGGAAGGATCGGCTGCTGCCTAATCATCCGTCCCGATCTGGCTGCGAAACAAAATCCCGCATTGTGATTCCCGTCACTGCCTTCCAACGGATCAGTAAGGTAAAGTCTACCGATAATGCCGTCGCTGCTGGTCATCGACGATCACACCTGCGGATCACGAACACTCGTCAAGACACTAAGGTCAGTTGGGTACATTGTTGAAATCGCGTTAGACGAGCGGGAAGCGATTGACCTGTTCCGGTTGTGCGCAGCGGACGCCGTGATCATGGACTGCCATCCTGAAATACGCGAAAGACCATTAGCGCCAGTCTTGAGACAAATAAGCCCGGATACGCCGATCATCATGGTTTCCGGCTTCTGTGGATTGCCGTGCAACCGACTCAGGGACGCGGACGCCTGCCTCCAAAAGGGAAATGTTACCGCATTGCTGGAAACCCTACGTGTGATGCTCTGTTCGCGAAGCTACGGACTGTGCCAATCCATAGCTGCTTAAAGTTGGCCAGAGACGCAAGGCGTCTGCCAATCTCAGACACGAAGAAAATCAGAGTCGTTCAACGCTTCTCATGGGGTAGCCCGAAAGGGTCTCGCCAGCACGCCTGCAAGTTATTGAGGAATAAAGTACGGAATCTTCGGGTGAGGGTGGTCAGCCGGGTAAAGGTTCTGCGCCAGTGGTGGCCTCGGAATGGGATGGCTTGAGCATCACCAAGGGACTGCCCTAACTTGGAGGCAATTCCTATGAGACGTTCTCTCACCCTCTCGGCAGCGGTCGTTGCCCTGACATTGCTCATACCCTCGACGCTTGTCGGCTGGGGTCATGAAGGGCATGAGATTGTAGCGTCACTAGCCCAGACCCGCTTGACCGAGAACGCAAAGAATGGGATTCGCTCCCTGATCGGCGATGCGAGCCTCGCATCCATCTCGAACTGGGCGGACGACGTTCGACCAGACCGTGACGAGACCTATAACTGGCATTTTGTTGATATTCCCAAGAACGCCTCCGGATTTTCCGACGAGCGGGACTGTTTCCTGCTCAACAGTAGACACAAGGGCGCGGCAACCGACCATCAGAACTGCGTGGTGGATCGGATCGAACTATTCAAAAAGGTTCTCTCCGACACCAATGCGTCACGGGACGACCGCATCGAAGCGTTAAAGTTCCTCGTTCACTTCGTCGGCGACGTGCATCAGCCAATGCATGCAATCGGGGAGGCGGCGGGCGGGAACGGGGTTGCCGTTACACAATTTGGCTCAACTGAGTGCGGGCGGCATTCGTGCAATTTGCACGGTGCTTGGGACACCGGACTCATTGAGCACACGGGCATGGCACGAGATGCATACGTCGCTCATCTGGAGAAACTGATCTCAGATGAGCACCTGACCGCCAGCGGGAACCCTGAGGACTGGGCGAATGAGTCACACAGGGATGCACAATCGGCTTGGTTGCCTGATGGCGCTCAACTCGATGAGAGCTATTACCAGAAGGAAATCAAGGTCGTTGACCGGAGGCTCGCCCTTGCAGGCTTGCGCCTTGCTGCCGTCCTGAATGAGGCTTTCGCACACATGCAACATAAGGACTCGCACGCCGCTAGCTATCTGATGGAGAGGTAATCGTGGCACGCACAAACGGAAATCTCAAAGAACGCCTCGCCCGTTATGGCCAGATCACGATCAGCATGATCGGCAGGAAATCCGGCAACACGATCTCGATTCCGACTCGATGCCCGTCCAATGCGATCCGCCGCCAAACGGAGACATTGAGAAGCTGCCATGGAGTAATTAGGTGACGCGGGCGGAGCAGAGTGCCCCCCATACACTCGCATTACTTCTTTGGCTGTGATTCGGGTTTCTCCTGCTTTGGTGCGGGCATTTGCCCCTGCTCGCTGGTAGGAGGAACGATGCCCTTGATCCTCATGTAAGTGACGAGGTTTCCGTAGTGCTCCATGTTGTGACCGATGTTGACACTCAGCACGGCAAATTTTGGCACATCGTTCCCGAAAAACTTCACCGTCTGAGTGGCTGTGGTGTCGGTCATGGCATCGTAAACCTTGTCACAGTATGCGAATCCGTCTTTGAGTGCAGCGACGAGATCGGCTTTCGACGTTTTGGTCTTCTCGATTTTCAGGTCAGGGTTTTTCTCGCCGGAGGCAGTGGAGCAGAAAAGATACTGGGCATCAGCGAGATGTCCGATGATCTGTCCATAAGCGCGTACCGTATCGACGGGCTTGAAGCTGTAATTCTCCTCTGGCATTTTTTCAGCCGAGCGAAGCAGGATTCCCTTTGTCCGTTCGTAGCCGCGCTTGTTGATGGCGCTGAACGGATTGTCGGAGGACTGCTTTTCCTGAGAAAAGGCGGGCAGAGCAAGAAGACACAACAGAATTATCGGAAGAGGTTTTCGCATGGGGTTTCTCCTTTTCGATTGGTATGCAAGGGTAGCAGAAAACTCGAAAAGGCTTGTTAACGGACAGAAACGCCAGCCGAATCAAAGAACCCTTTAATCCGAGCCCCGGTTATCGTGGGACCGCAGCTAACTCCACCATTGATCACATTGCCTTTGAGATACGTCTCGCTGATTTTGCAGGCGAACTGAAGAGGCTGAGGGGTTTGAGACTGCAAGTCCAACCTGCCGAGCACGCATGGATGCACTGGCGCTCGTCTTGTGTGGCCGATCCCGAGGGCAAAGGTAGAACGGGTCTGCTACGACGGCGGTGTGTGAGACGCGGCCCGTGCCTTCATCAATGGACTGAGACCCAATGCCTCTCTTGCAGTCGATGGTCGCCGCACTCGGATTGGTATGAGAAGTGACTCGGCGTGTTCGCCCGCTGGGGTGTGAGCGCACTTTTCAAACCGGCTCAAGGATGATGACGGGGATATGCCTCTCTGTGCGCTCTCGGTACACCTGATAGCCGCCGTACTGACTGGCGAGGAACGGCCACAGGCGCTCGCGCTCCTCGGAGGTCGCCTCCCGTGCCCTCACCCGCCGTATTTCCGATCCGAATTGGACTTCTGCCTGAGGGTTGGCACGAAGGTTGAGATACCACGAGGGGTAGTACTTCTTCCCGGCATTGGACGGAACCACAACAATGGATTTTCCCTCTCGGAATCCGAAGATCGGAGCGGTTCGGTGCTCGCCGCTCTTCCGCCCAGTTGTAGTGAGGAGAACGACTGGGCATCCCACCGAGCGGCTGAAAATCCGTTCCCCCGACAGCCGATAGATTGCTCGATGGAGCGTGTAGAAGAGGCGAGTGGTAGCCAGTTCCCCCAGCAGCACATACCCGAAGCGGTGCAGTCTCCTCATGCGGGGGTCTAGCTCTCCAATTCCCCTAGTCGAATTACAGGGGACTCAGGTCGGCAGCAGATGCTATACCGCTGCCAGAGCCGAAACCACGGGCTGTGGGCGAGCATTTCATCGTGCCTTCGATTCGCAGCCGTGAGATCACTTTGGCTCAGCGGTCGGATGTCCGGTACCGCGAAAGTGCGCTCTAGCCATTCGATTTCGGCAATGTTTTGTTCGGCGTCCATTCCGTCGGAATGATCCAGCAGAAAGCGGCGAGCGGTCAAACGGAATCGGTCGCCGCGATCTCGTAGGCGTTGTGGAATGGTATCAGAGAGGTGCGGAGTCTGGCAGGCGCTCCTAGTTGAAGTGTACAGCGGCGAAGCTAACCATCTGCGATAATTTCTTGCCTACGTGCGGGCGCTACCGACTCTCGCGGAGAAAGCAGATCGTCGAAGAATACTTCGACAGCGTTTCGAGACCAGATACTATTGGGGATCGGGAACTGGCACTCCCGACTTCACATCCGTGTTGTGATAGGCGGTGATCCTCCATTCGCCTCCGTCCTTCACCACGACCTGCAACAAGCGTGTACGGAGGCGTCCCTTGTCATCGGTATTCGTCCCCGGAAACAGCTTTTGAATTCCGGTCACTGACGTGAGCACTTCCACAACGGCAACATCAGGCCGTACGAACTTCAGGGAAACAATATCCTGCTTGAGAGTACTTCCGTGGAAAGGTCCCTTGAAGAGGTTGTCATGCTTTTCGATGAACGGTTGGCGTCCGCTGAAGAATTCCCCTCGGATGTTCGTGAAGGTGCCATCGGCAGCGAAATGACGCGAGTAGGCGGCGGCATCGCTGGAATTCCAAGCAGTGATCTCTTCTTGAATGATGTTCCGAACAGCGGTTTCGTCGGGCGAGGCTTGGGGCATAGCCGCGATGGTCGCTGCGAGAGCTATGGAGAGTACAAGCAGGTAATTCATAGAAGCCTCCGCTGGCGAGGATGATTTTAACTCCATCGCGGGCATTACTCCTTCATCACTTCATGGCATTCGGTTCGGACAGCCGCCATTTTCTCTGGCACTGGCATACTGAATGTTTCGCCGGGACGTGATGACATTGCTCGCAGGCATTGCTCAAATGCAGGCTTGTTAAAGAAAAACAAAATCATGGCGGGCTCATTGGAAACATTCGCCACGCCGATCCAGTTTCCATGCGGGATGAAAACCGTGGCTCCCGTTCCCGCGTCGTATTCACGTCCAGCCAACGTGACCCGCACCGCACCTTTGTGGACGAATATGACTTCATCTTCGTAGAGATGCTTGTGGGTCGGAATCCTGTTTCCCGGTGGCATCTCCTCTGTCCCAACAACCAGTGCGTCCGACCCAGTGGTGGCGGGATCGACCTTGAAGATAAGCGGCTTGTCACCAAGTAGCATCCAGCGGTCACCTTCGTCCGCCTGAAAGACCGTTGAGGTGGGTTGTTTTGGCACTGGCTTCGCATTCGGGGTTGGTGCTTGGGCCTTGTTCGCGTTTGGTGCAACAGCAGGTGTGGTCTGAGCGGGTAGTGGCAACGTCGTTAGAAGCAGCAACGCCGCAAGATGAGCATGAATCCCCATATACCCTCCGTTTGGTGATGTGAGATTCTACTCGCACCAAGCACAAGTGTTGACCTTCCCCTCACCCCATCTTGCAGGAACCAGAGGATTGCAAGGAGTAGAATGCTGGCTGACTGCTGGGTCTACCGCTCGTTCACCGAGGGTAAAATATGCGTTACTTCACCTGCCTTTTGGTTGCACTCTGCTTACCTGCCAGAACGGTCTGCGCTTCAGACCAATCGAAGCTCTCGCCCGCCCAACAGGAAGTGTTCGATGCCCACAAGGCACGCGTGGAGGCTGGTGAAAAGCGGGACTACGCGACCTACTCCCGTCTCGTAGCGGATGATTGCATATACAGCGACGACGATGGAGTCCTTGATACGAATCCCAAGGCCCACATCACGGAACACTGGAAGCTGCCCCTTGCGTACGAACACGGAGTGAATCCGCGTGACTATGTCGTCCACGTCTACGGCAGTACAGCCGTACTGAACTACCGCCTCACCTTACACGAGCAGTTTACGGATGCCGATATCATCAGTGAACAGCGTTATACGGAGACGTACATCAAGCAAAATGGCTCGTGGCTGCTCATTGCGAAGCAGTGGGGTAATCTGCCTGTAAATTTCCACAAGCGGGTTGCCGTGGATACAAGCGTCTATAAAGAGTATGTTGGCCAATATGAGTGGCGTCCGCTGGATCAGGCGGAGACCGTGTCGGTGAAAAACGGGAAGCTATGGACAGACTTCGGCGAAGATATGGACGAAGAGTATGTTCCGTTAGGGTCTGAGACGTTTTTCGTGAAGAATGATCTAGGAAGCGTGACGTTTGTCCGTGACGCTCAGGGCCATGTCACGGGCTACACCTATCATCGCTGGGACGGACAGGAAATCCACGCCAAGAAGATCAGGTGAGCAGGCAAGTTGCTAGATTCGCCCCACTCGACACCCCAAGGAGTGCAACATGCCAGCATCGAAGGACAACCTCAAAGGCCGCCTCGCCCGCTACCGCCAGATCAAGCTCGGCGTGATCGGGAGGAAGTTCGGGAAAACAAAGCTCCACCGCAAGAAGGATTTGTAGGTGAGCCGAATAGCTGTTGTTGTCTGGACGATCTTGCGAGTCGTTGCGGCAGTGCTGGTCGCGGGCTGGGCCGCTTTGCACTTGCGAGTGCTGGATCGCGTAATCGGCTTGGGACTGCCGGAATGGCTCAAACCAGCGGGGATGGTACTGCTTGTGGTCGGCGGGGTCGTTGTTCTACTCTGCGGCGGAATGCTCAATACACCGGGCATGATCCCAACGAAGTTCATCGTTTTTGGTCCCTTCCGCTATGTGCGAAACCCAATGTCTCTGGGGGGTGTGACAATGATGTTTGGGTTGGCGCTCTTCTGTCGGTCCATTTCCATTTTGCTCTTTTCTGCGATTCTGTTCCTCGCTCTGCACGGAATCGTGGTCTTCTGGGAAGAGTCCTTCTTGGAGCAGCGGTATGGCGAGAGTTATCTGCAATACAAAGACTCCGTAAATCGTTGGCTTCCGACCTTCCGACCTCGACCCGACATCAGTCATCCTTGATCCAGACAGCTATGGACTTATAGCTCGACCATCGGCTTTTCGCCTCGCGAGGATTCTCCTCTTATGAACGACGCCTCCAAATCGTCAGTTGTTTTAGATCGCGACTCGACGAAGAGAAGAGCAAGGGTCCTACCGATCCCCGCATCCGCTGCCCGTAGGTGAAATTTTGAGCCCAGCGAGAAACCGAGTGTAAAATTTAACGCAGAACAGGACAAACTCCATCAGGAAGGAATTACCAAACTATGACAAGGCTACGGACTCTCGCCCTGCTAATTGTCGTTGCACATTGGATCGTCGCGATCTGGCACCTGTTTCTTGCGGCAAGCGTACTCCCAGCCCCAAACAACAGCGTTAGTTGGCTGGCAGTAGGTCTGTTGACCTTACTACATGGGGGCGTATCGATTGCATTATGGAAGCTCAGCGACAAGCTTATTGGTTTGGTCTCGCTAATTTTCTTTTTGGCTGCCTTGAGTGCCGATCTTTATGAGCACTTTTTGCATGCATCTGGAAACAATGTGTTCATGGTCGCGCCCGGTGATTGGACTGCGTGGTTTAATGCGAGTGTCTTTATCCTTCTTGCCCTCGAAATTTTGGGATGTTCCCTTGGAGTTCTGTCGCTGGGCGGTAGGACAAGGAAGCACTCAACACCGGAACCTAATTCAAATCTCCCCAAGCAAGGCCATACCAGTCTTTCCTCCAGCCAATTCAACGCGCTCATGCAGGCGAAATCTTGAGCGCAGCGACCGGGCGGAACGGCGTTACTACCGCCCGTGATTCGCAGGCAAGCAGGAATCCGTCGCGATGTTAAACGACGTTGCGAAATCGTCAGTCGTTGTGGATCGCGAGCCTGATCAGGACCAGAGCCACGAACCATCCGGCCCCCGCATCCGTTGCCCGCTCTGTGCTTGGACGCCGTGCAAGGATGACCTGTGGTCTTGTAGCTGCGGCCATGAGTGGAATACGTTCGAAACGGGCGGGATTTGCCCGGCGTGCCTCCACCAATGGACCTCGACGCAGTGCCTCAAGTGTGGCGGCTGGTCGCCGCATTCGGAGTGGTATTCCGAATAACTGGAGGGACTGATGCGCGAAAGCTCGACTACCCCTGTTCCTTCCCATTCTGAGCGACCTACCACGATGGCTGATGATGTACTGACAATTTGTGCGATTAGCGTTATCGCCGCGATTCTGACGAATGTACTCCATGAAGGCGTGGGACACGGGCTGATGGCTCTGTTGACCGGGGCGAAATCCGGCGTGCTCACGACGGTCGCGTGGTCGAGTGCATTCGGCTCACATCTAGTTGAGGGGGCGGAACTCTAGTAAATCTGGCGGCTGCTCTGCTGTTTTGGTTGCCCTTGCGCGGCACCAAGAATGCAGCCATGCCTCTTCGATACTTCATGCTCATCGCCTTTGCGTTCAACTTGTTTACGGGGACTGGATACTTTTTCCTTTCAGGTGTGACCGACTTCGGCGATTGGGCGGCTGTGATTTCAGGGCTGTCTCCGCACAAATGGTCGGTATCCGCCTGTACAACGGGGGTGCAGGGCTTATAATCTGCCCCAAGTCTCACCCTTTGGTTTGTGTAGCTACGCCCAAGGTCTAGTTGCAGGGGAGAGATCGGGAGTGTCCATGTCATCGTCTTCCTCGATTTCAGTCATGGAAGCATCGGTGACTTTCGTCTTCCTTGTCCTTGTGTCAGCCTTGGCTCTGGGTTATTTGATTCCTCCCGCGATTGTTCCCGCATCTGCATTGGCAAATCAGTTCTCCGCCGAGCGGGCATTTAGGCATCTGGAGTTCATCTCTCGCGAGCCCCATCCGACTGGCTCGGCCGCAAATGCAGGTGTACGCGATTACATCGTCGAGCAACTCAAGTTGTTGGGTTTGAAGCCAAAAGTACAGAAAGCGGTCGCCGCGACCTCATGGGACATCGGTGGAGCACCTTACGCGTCAGGCGTCGTGCAGAACGTTGTAGGGCGAATGAGCGGCAGTAACAGCAAAGGCGCGGTGCTTCTCATGGCGCACTATGACTCCGTAGCGACTGGACCGGGGGCAGGTGACAATGGCAGTGGAGTCGTGACTCTGCTCGAAACTTTGCGGGTCTTGCGAAACGATGCACCGCTGACAAATGACTTGGTGTACGTCTTCACTGATGGCGAAGAAGACGGGGGGCTGGGAGCACAAGCGTTTGTGGATGAGCATCCGTGGATCAAGGACGTGTCAGTTGCGCTGATAGCCGACGGCAATGGGTGTGGAGTAGTAGCCATGAGCGTCTTCGATCATTACAACGGCTGGCTCGTTCGGGAGTTTGCTCGTGCACTTCCGCATGTTCTTGCGGCATCCATTGGCGACGAAGTCGCGAAACTATCGGGCGGGGCTGCCAGCGGAGATCACCTACAAGTTTCCCAAAAGGGAGTGCCAGTTCTGGGCCTTGGTGCCGCTGGGTGCCAAACTTCGTACCATACGATGCAAGACAACTTCAGCCAGCTTGATTCCCGTACCCTACAGGATTTAGGCAACTACGTACTCCCACTGGCTCGCCACTTCGGCAATCTCAGTCTGGAGCGCATCCCGCAAGACAATGTGATCTATTTCCCGTTCTTCGGGCATGTGATTCATTACCCGGATGCGTGGGGGCTGCCCCTTTTTATCGGAACAGTGTTCGTCCTTGTCTCCGTTGTGTTGCTTGGCTTCAGGCAGAAAGTCCTGACCGTGCGCGACGTGGCGCTGGGCTTCCTGATCTGGATAATCGGGGCAACCGCTACTGGTGGGCTAATTGCCTTTCTTTCTTTGGCGCTGCTGAAGCTGCAACTAATGAATCGCTCATTCACATCGGCCTATAACGCCCAACTCTACGCCATCGCATTTGCCGCATTGGCGGCTGCCATCGCATCAGGTATTTGCGCGGTATTCCCTCGAAAGATTGGAAGCAAGAATTTTGCCGCTGGAGCGTTTCTCTTCTGTGGCGCACTGATGCTTCTGACCTACGCTCTAGCATCGGGCGCAACCTACCTCATCATGTGGCCGCTAATTTTCGCTCTGCTCGCTATGGGATATGACGTTGCGCTGAATCGGACAGATTCGCAGCAACTGAAAATCGTACGACTGTTTTGTATGGTGCCAGCCATTGCTCTTTTCGTCCCTTTGATCGGCTACTTGGGGATCACGACCGTAGACCCAGCCCAGAATTTCGTCCTACTGGGGATTTTAACGACGATCCTGTTTGCGCTGCTGGCTGCGCCAATCGTGAGAATAGTGACGCGCAATAGAATGCTTTTACCCGGAGCGTTTTTTGTAATCGCTCTCGTTTTCATCGCGGTCGGCGCTTTGAGAAGCGGCTACGACACCGAACACCCGAAGCCCGACAGCATCTCTTATTGGCTTGATGGGGACGGTGGGAAGGCGTCATGGATCAGCTTCGACGAGAAACCGGATGATTGGACTGCGCAGTTCTTAACGACTCACCCGCAAAACGATAAATTGGGTATCTTTGGCGCGGCAGGTGGAGATGCCGTGCTGAAGTCTGCCGCTCCTAACCTCTCGCTTCCGCTGCCCGCTGTCATAACTATCGAGGACTCGACGACAGGTGGCGAGCGCACACTTCGATTGCAGGTATCCTCGCCCCGCCACGCAAGAGTGATTTGGGTCATCTGCCGCAATGCCGCCGTGCTTCGGGCTACGCTCGAAGGCAGAAACGTCCAAGTCGGGGAAGCGGACAGGCGCAACAAGCTCTGGGGATTCATTTTCGTTGGACTGCCGCCAGACGGAGTTCACTTCGATCTCACCGTGAATGCCTCCGAAACTCCCCAACTCACCGTCACCGACCAGTCCGATGGTCTTGCTGACGTTCCGGTAATTAACGTCAAACCAAGAGGGAGGGATCGTATGCCTTTACCGGAGGAGTGGCCTTTCTTCGATTCCACTACCCTAGCGAGTCGAACGTTCTTGATCGACAAGCCTCTCCGGAACGAATAGGCGTAGGACATTCACCCTCGCTCAATTCATTCTTTCATTACTTCATGACAGGAGAGCATAAATGGTACTGACATCGAAGTTTTGTGTTTCTGCAAGCAATGCCGAAAGACCCGTGAACAGCCGACGAACCTTCCTCAGACTCGCGGCTGGAGCCGCAGTAGGAACTGCGGCGAGACCCCTTCTAGGTCAGCCCCAGAACTCGGCTGCGCCTTCTGCTGAGATGTTTAAAGGGTTCAAGTCTCAGAAAATCCAGACCACCGGGGCGACCATCAACGTGATTTCGGGAGGACAGGGTCCGCCCCTGCTTCTGCTGCACGGCAACCCGGAGACTCACGTGATGTGGCACAAAGTTGCACCTCGGTTGGCGACGGAATTCAACGTGTTCGCCGCCGATTTGCGTGGATATGGCGACAGCAGTAAGCCCGATGGCGGTGAGAATCACTCCAACTACTCGAAAAGTGCGATGGCATTGGATCAGGTCGAATTGATGAGCCACTTTGGGTTCGAGAAGTTTGCGGTAGTGGGACACGACCGTGGCGGTCGAGTCGGACACCGAATGGCGCTCGATCATCCGGACCACATCACAAAGCTCGCTGTGCTTGACATCGTGCCGACATACGACCTGCTGCATCGGGTCACGAATGAAGTGGCTACCGCTTTTTACCACTGGTTCTTTTTGATTCAGCCGTCGCCTTTTCCAGAGACCCTGATTGCAGGCAACGTGGAGTTTTACCTCAAATACATGATGTTCCGCGATATGGCACACAAGGAAATACCCGCGTGGATGGGAGAAGGCGCGTTTTCCGAGTACCTTCGCTGTTACCGCGATCCGGCTGCCCTTCACGCAACTTGCGAAGACTATCGAGCGGGCGAGTCAATCGACATGAAACATGACGAGGAAGACCTAAAGCGCAAGATCAGTTGTCCTGTTCTCGCGTTGTGGGGCAAGCAGGGGGCAGTGGGAAAGTATTTCGACGTGCTCTCCGTCTGGAGAGAACGCGCCGATAATGTGAACGGGAAGGCGGTCGCGGGGAGGCATTTCTTACCGGAAGAAGCTCCCGACGAAGTGCTCCTAGAATTGCAAGCATTCCTGAAGTCCTGAGCGGGGAGTTGTCTTTTTGCGTGCAAAAGGTTTTCTGACGCTGCGCCAAGGCTGCATTGGGTCGATGGTGGTCATCGTGCTTGTTTACGCGTCAGAAGGTATGCGGGCAAGTCCTGCGGAGGTTGACCTTCCCCTTTCTTCGACCTAACATTCCCGTCAATGGCCACGCCGTCCCAGCCCGTGGGTCAGACGGTCTCCCATTACCGCATCCTCAGCAGGATCGGCGGCGGGGGCATGGGCGTGGTGTATGAAGCAGAAGACCTCAAGCTAGGTCGCCACGTTGCCCTGAAGTTCCTTCCCGACGAACTCGCCCACGACGCACAAGCCCTGAGCCGCTTCCAGCGGGAAGCCAAAGCCGCGTCCTCTTTGAACCACCCAAACATCTGCACAATCCATGAGATTGACGAGTCCGATGGGCGAACCTTCATCGCCATGGAACTGCTGGAGGGGCAGACGCTCCGGCACCAAATCAATGGCAAGCCGCTGGAGATCGAAGCAGTGCTCGATCTGGGCATCCAGATCGCCGATGCGCTCGACGCAGCACACTCCAAGGGGATCATTCACCGGGACATCAAGCCCGCGAACATCTTCGTTACGAACAGAGGTCAGGCGAAGATTCTGGATTTCGGGCTTGCGAAAGTCACCCTGAAGCCGGAGATCGTTGCACTGAGCGCGGCGACCATCGAGTCCGAGCAACATCTGACGACTCCCGGCAGTGCGCTGGGAACCGTCGCCTACATGTCGCCGGAACAAGTGCGAGCCAAGGAACTGGACGCCCGCACCGACCTGTTTTCCTTCGGGGCGGTGCTGTACGAGATGTGTACCGGAACCCTGCCATTCCGGGGCGACACGTCGGGCGCGATGTTTGATGCGATTTTGAATCGTGCGCCAGCGTCAGCCGTTCGGTTGAATCCAGATATTCCAGTGGGGCTGGAGCATGTCATCAACAAGGCTCTGGAGAAAGACCGCAACCTGCGTTACCAACACGCAGCCGACATGCGAACGGATTTGCAGCGGTTGAAGCGGGACACGGAATCGGGAAAATCGGCTGGAATAATCGGAATCGTCGGTGTACCGCAGCGAAGATGGTGGCGTAAGAAGGTTGCAATCAGTGGAACTGTTCTCTTTATCAGTGCGCTCGTGGTTGCGGCAATCGTTTACTACAACCAGCGAACAAGTAATCCCGGCCCCATCGATTCTGTCGCTGTGTTGCCGCTCACTACGAACAGCACCGACCAGAATACTCAGTTTCTCAGTGATGGCATCACGGACAGCCTGATCGAAAGCCTGTCGCAAATTCCGCATCTCAAAGTGATGTCTCGTAGTTCGGTATTCCACTACAAGGGTAGGGAGATTGACCCTCAGGCCGTGGGTCGGGAACTCAAAGTCAAAGCTGTGCTCACGGGGAGATTGGTGCAGCACAATGACAATCTCTTCTTGAGCACCGAACTCGTGAACGCGAGTGATGACAGCCATATCTGGGGTGAAGAATTCAATCGAAAGGCTTCCGATATTCTGCCTTTGCAGCAGGAACTCGCGCAGATCATTGCCCAGAAACTCCGGGTCAAGCTGTCCAGCGGACAGCAGCAGACATTTGCTCGGCAGGGGACGCAGAATCCCGAAGCTTATGCGCTCTACGTCCGAGGGCGCTCTTCTTGGGATCAGCTAACGGAGAAAAGTCTGAAAGAAGCAATGGATTTCTTCCAGCAAGCCATTGATAAAGACCCCGGCTACGCAGCCGCCTATGCCGAAATGTCACGCTCGTACACGATGCTTGGGCACTCCGGTTACCTGCCCGGAACGGAGGTTTACCCGAAGGCCATCGCCACCGCCAAGCGTGCGATTGATCTGGATTCCAATCTGGCCGAGGGGCACGTCGCCCTTGGACACGCAGCATTCATCACTTGGAACTGGGCGCTTGCGGAATCAGAGCTACGACGCGCGATTGAACTGAATCCCAGCCTCTCAGAAGCTCACCTTGAATACGCTGTGTACCTATTGAATGTCGGCAGAGTACCGGATGCCAGTACGGAAGTAAGACTCGCACAAGAATTCGATCCGCTTTCACTCGGTGCGAGCAATATTCAGGCATGGGCGTTTACGGCTCAGCGCGACTACGACAAAGCAATCGCACAGTGGAACAAATCTATTGAGGTGCGCCCAAACTCCGCCCTCGCGCACTATAACCTGTTTGACCTGTACAGTATCAAGCTGATGCATGCCGATGCGGTGGCGCAATTGGAGCAGGCGCTCACGCTTGACGGCAGAGGACTAGAGGCGAGTGCTGTGGATGCAACTTACAAGCGTGACGGGTACAAGGGAGTGTTGCGAACGACAATTCAGATCAACGGCAACCCTTCTTCGAAACATTACGACCCGGCCGCTGTGGCGCAGGCTTATACGCTGCTGGGTGACAGGGATCAGGCGTTTGCGTGGCTTGACAAGGCGTATGAGGCACGTTTGGGTTTGAACCTCATTAAAGTCAATCCGGTGTGGGACAATCTCCGCTCTGACCCTCGATTCACTGACGTGTTGCGGAGGATGGGGCTGCCGCAGTAAGACGCCGATGTAATGCACGGCTGGTCAAAAGGTATACCGGGCTGACCATCCAAATCCGAAATTCTGGGTTAATGGAATCACTCGCTTGCGGCTCTCGCGGCGTAGCCCTTTTTGACCACCAACTCCCAAGTCCAAGAAAACCAATGAGTGGCGTCAGGTCTTGGAGTTTTGCTGTGCTCATTGACCCTTTGCCGTTACAGTCCTATGATTCCCGCCAATGGGCACATCTTCCCAGTTTGTGGGGCAGACTATCTCCCACTACCGCATCGTCGAGAAGCTGGGCGGCGGGGGGATGGGTGTTGTCTACAAAGCCGAAGACGTGAAGCTGCATCGCTTCGTCGCCCTGAAATTCCTGCCCGATGAAGTAGCCAAGGACGCGCAAGCTCTTGCCCGCTTCCAGCGTGAGGCGCAAGCGGCGTCGGCGTTGAACCACCCCAATATCTGCATGGTCTTCGAGATTGACGAGCGCGAAGGTCAGCATTTCATCGTCATGGAGTATCTCGATGGCATGACGCTGAAGCATCGTATCGGCAATCGTCCGCTGGACACAGAATTGATTCTCTCGCTCGGTATCGAGATCGCCGATGCTTTGGATGCGGCGCACGCTGCTGGTATCGTCCACCGCGACATCAAGCCCGCGAACATTTTCGTCACGAAGCGGGGGCACGCCAAGATTCTCGACTTTGGTCTGGCGAAAGTTGTCCCGGTAGGGAGCGCGGCGATGGGGGTAGCAGGCGGGATGTCGCAGGCGACTATCGAATCGAGTGCCGAGCATTTGACAAGTCCGGGGGCAACGCTGGGAACCATCGCCTACATGTCGCCGGAGCAAGTCCGTGCTAAGGAATTAGACACACGCACTGATTTGTTTTCGTTCGGTGCTGTCCTCTACGAAATGGCGACTGGGACGTTGCCATTTCATGGGGAAAGCACGGGGGTCATCTTCAAAGCCATTCTGGACGCGGCTCCTACCCCCGCCGTACGGCTGAATCCCGACTTGCCGCCGAAGCTGGAAGAGATCATCACGAAGTGTCTGGAGAAAGAGCGAAACCTCCGCTACCAGCACTCTTCGGAAATCCGTACCGACCTGCAACGACTGAAGCGGGATACGGAATCCAGCAAATCGTTTGCGATGAAAACTGGGCAGCTTGACCTTTCTACTCGCAGACGCGGCTTATGGATAGCTGTGGTGGCAGTCACGCTCTTCGCGGTGTTGGCAGTGAGCGGCTATTTCTTCTTTCATCGACCGCCCACTAAGCTTACCGACAAAGACACGCTATTGTTGACGGACTTTGTGAATACCACAGGCGATTCCGTCTTTGACCAGACGTTGAAACAGGCACTGACGGTGCAATTGGAGCAATCGCCGTTCCTGAACCTTTTTTCGGAGCAACATGTCCGCGAGACCCTGAAGTACATGGGTCTTTCACCGGACGAGCGGGTGACCAAAAGCCGGGGCTTGGAGATTTGTCAGCGGGAAAACCTCAAAGCGATTCTCGTCGGCTCAGTCGCCAGCTTGGGGAGTCAATACGTGATTGGGCTCGAAGCCCTCAATTGCCAAAACGGGGACTTGCTTGCCAGCGAACAGGCACAGGCGGCAAGTAAGGAGCAGGTTTTGGATGCAGTAGGAAAAGCAGCCTCCCGAATTCGAGAAAAACTTGGGGAGTCGCTCGCTTCCATTCAGAAGTTTGACAAGCCTTTGAGGGAAGTCACTACCTCCTCGTTTGAAGCCCTGAAAGCTTACAGCGCGGGCGTGGAGGCTCGAATAACAGGGAAAGAATTGGATAGCATTCCTCTCTTTGAGCGGGCCATCGCGCTTGACTCGCAGTTTGCCGAAGCTTACCACGAAATTGCTGAAACTTATTACAATTTTGGCGAGAGTGAGCGTGCAGCCGACTACGAGAGCAAGGCTTACAATCTGCGAGATCGCGTGAGCGAGCGGGAAAAGCTCGACATTACCAGAGGGTACTACTGGATGGTGACAGGTGCACTCGACAAGGAGATGGAGGCCGAGGAATTCTGGAAGCGGGAATATCCGCGTGACTTAGGAGCAACCAATGATCTTGCCTTCAACTATAGCCATTACCTCGGAGACTTTCAGAAAAGCGTCGAGCTGTCCAACGAGGCTCTGAGGGTTGATCCCAAATTGCCGTACATTCCGGGAATCCTCGCTAGGGCCTATCTTGGGCTGAATCAGGTGGATGAGGCGAAGTCAGTGCTTGATCAGGCGCTTGCTCGCAAAGTGGATAATTCGGATGTGCGTGGCTCTCTTTACGAAGTTGCCGCTTTGCAGGGGGACACCGCCACAATACGAAGCTTGAGGCAATGGAACGCTGACCAGCCTGCGGAAAACAACATTTCGGATACTGTCATTTTGAGCATCATGCAACAGGGCAGTTTGAAGGAGGCTAAAAAGTTAGTGGAGGGTCAACTTCAGGCTTTGCAGCCCGGCGGTTTCGACGAAGCCTCCTACTCTGCGATGATTGCGCTGACCGAGGCAGAACTGGGGGATTACGGCGAGGCCCGTGGATATGCCGCTTCCAGCGCCACGCTGTCCCGGAGTCGCACCACCCTTCCTCTGCTGGCGATTGGTCTTGCCCTTGGAGGGGAGTCCAAGAACGTGAAGGTTACAATAGAAGAACTGACTCGCCGTTATCCCTCCGACACTGGAGTGCAGAGTGTTTATATTCCCATTGCACAAGCTGTTCTCGAATTGACGCAGGGCGATTCAGAAAAGGCGATCAAACTCCTAGAACCGACAAGACGTTATGAATTTGGGCGGAATTGGAACTTTCTTCCTTTGTATATTCGCGGCCTCGCCTACCTCAGTGGTCATCAAGGGAAAGAAGCTGCCGAGGAGTTTCAAAGAATCGTGGCCAACCGGGGCGTTGCGTCACTCGCACCTGAGTGGGCGTTAGCCCACGTCCAACTCGGTCGTGCCTATGCGATGGACGGCAACGTCGCCGGAGCGAAAACCGCTTATCAGGATTTCCTCACCCTCTGGAAAGACGCCGACCCCGACATCCCCATCCTGAAGCAAGCGAAAGCCGAGTACGCGGAGCTGCAATGACAGCATGAGCGATGAGATTGTGCGAGTGCCGTTCGCTCCGTCTCTAGGGTGTGATAAGTCGAAGCATTTTCCGGCGTCTTCGGGCTTCCCATTCCTCGCGGGTGAGTTCAATCAGGTTGGAATTGTCGCAGGAGCTTCGGGTGTGAAAATGTCTCCCGATGTTCCCCTTCGTCCAGAACGGGCTGCCTTTCGACAAAGTGCCAGCAGCTTTACGGTTCTCCACTTCTTCCCAGAACTCGTGTGAACACTCCTCCCGGTGATGAACGAACAACCCCCACAGGTCTCCGTCGCTCATGATTCGCAGTTTCAGACGAAGACAGTCGGTTCCCGGCACCCTGATACTCATTGCTGACGCCCCAAAGGCGGACATTTTACCATGCCAATCCGCTGATCTGTGGTCATTGAATGGAACTTGCAACATTCGAAAACACGTTGTTCGCGTTGCTTCCGACCAAGCGGATCGTCCCAACCACGAGCACGAGAATGACTGCCAGCATCACCGCGTATTCAGCTATGTCCTGTCCATTGTCTTCCAGCCAGAGTTGACGCCATCGCTCGACCATAGGCTACCTCCTAGTTTTCGAGTACAGAAAAGCAATGAGAACGAAGAATAAGAACGCTAGATCAATAAAGGGTGGGTGACAGCGTCGATATGGAGCACTGCGTAGCTGTGAGCGAACGGCTGGCACTCACTCTGAGTGAACCGCATTCTCCGCTCATCGCAGGAGCTTGTCAAGCGAGGGCTATGCTTTAAGCTCTCGTTGACTTCCCGTTCGCAGCACTCCTAACATTGCACCCTGAGTCCCGGCCCCACCCATGATCGGACAGACCATCTCGCACTACCGAATCATCGAGAAGCTGGGCGGCGGCGGCATGGGCGTAGTCTACAAGGCTGAGGATACTTCCCTCGGACGATTCGTCGCGCTCAAATTCCTTCCTGACGATGTCGCCCAAGACCTGCAAGCGTTAGAACGTTTCCGCCGCGAAGCTCGCGCTGCTTCCGCCCTCAACCACCCGAACATCTGCACGATCCATGAGATCGGAAAGCAAGATGGTCGGTCTTTCATCGTCATGGAGTTTCTGGACGGACTGACGCTCAAGCATCGCATCGGTGGCAAGCCGATGGAGATCGAGACGGTGCTGTCGCTTGCTATCGAAATCTCTGACGCGCTCGATGCCGCGCACTCAGCGGGCATCGTCCACCGCGACATCAAGCCCGCGAACATCTTCGTCACGAAGCGCGGGCACGCAAAGGTTCTGGACTTCGGGTTGGCAAAGGTTACGCCAACGGTCAGCAATGTGGGAGAGGCTGGTGCGACCGCCGCTTCGACAGTGACGCTGGAAGAGCACCTGACTAGTCCCGGTCAAGCAGTCGGAACCATCGCTTATATGTCGCCTGAGCAGGTGCGTGCCAAGGAACTGGATGCACGGACAGACCTATTCTCGTTTGGCGCGGTTCTCTACGAGATGGCAACCGGGGCGTTGCCTTTTCATGGCGAAAGCACAGGAGTGATATTCGATTGCATTCTGAACCGAGCACCCGTTGCGCCAGTGCGACTGAATCCCGACCTACCGCCCAAGCTCGACGACATCATCAACCGGGCACTAGAGAAGGACAGAAATCTCCGTTACCAGCACGCCTCAGACATGAGGGCTGAACTGCAACGCCTGAAGCGGGACAGCGAGAGCGGACGGAGCGCGGTGGCAAGCTCAGGCACGCTGGCCGCGCCAGCGGCTCATGCGGGTCGGGTTGCTAAGCTTTGGAAGATTGCCGCTCCCATCCTGACCGTCGCCTTGTTTGTGGCGGGCGTTCTTTACTATCGTTCGCGTCAAAGCAAGCCACTGACCGACAAAGACACCATCGTTCTCGCAGATTTTGCCAACAGCACGGGCGATGCGGTGTTCGACGACACGCTGAAGACGGCGCTAAGCGTTTCCCTGCGGCAATCGCCTTTCCTCAATGTGCTCTCCGACAGCGAAGTCGCGAAGACGTTACAACTGATGACACTTCCGGCAGGCACGAGACTCACGCCCGAGGTAGCCCGCGAGCTTTGCCAGCGGGCGGGCAGCAAAGCTCACATTGCTGGATCGATTGGCAGTCTGGGCAGCGAATTTGTGCTGGGGTTGAAGGCGGTGAATTGCCAGAACGGGGACACGCTGGCGCAGGAGCAGGTGACGGCGGCGGCCAAGGAAAAGGTGCTGGACGCGCTGGGCAAGGCCGCATCCAAGCTGCGCACTGAGTTGGGCGAATCGCTGGCGACGGTGCAGAAGTTTGATGTTCCACTGGCAGAGGCTACCACGCTGTCGCTGGAGGCGCTGAAGGCGTATACCACGGGATCGAAGATTTACGCCGAAAAAGGGGACACGGAGGCCATTCCGTTCCTAAAGCGTGCGGTTGAACTCGATCCGAAATTCGCGGTCGCCTACGGCTATCTGGGGGTGGTTTACCAGAATCGAGGTGAAACAGCCCTGTCCATGGAATACACCCGTAGAGCATACGAGTTGAGCGACCGGGTGACCCAACGGGAGAAATTCGCCATCACGCTGTTCTACCACAACTTCGTCACTGGGGAGTTCGAGAAGGGTGTCCAGACGGCCGAGCTTTGGAGCCAATCCTATCCCATGGATGCCAAGCCCCGAGAGTCAGGGGCGTTTACTTTCGCTGCGCTTGGCATTTATGAAAAGTCCTTGAGCCAAGGTCTCGAATGTATTCGACTCGACCCAAACAGGGGTACCTGTTACAGCAGCGTAATGGGTGACTATGCGGCGCTGGGCCGTAGGGGAGAAGCGAAGGCTATCTACCAACAAGCGATGACCCACAAACTCGATCATCCATTTCTGCTTGAGGCGCGATACGGTTTGGCGTTTCTGGAGGGTGACACAGCAGAAATGGCACGCCAGTCGGAGCAGGCGAGCGGCAAGCCCGAAGCCGAGGACTCCATGCTCTCTTTGCAAGCTAACACTGAAGCCTATTACGGGCGTATTGCAAAAGCGCGGGAGTACACGCAACGGGCGATAGATGCGGCCTTACAGAGAGGCGCAAGAGAAAGAGCGGCCCTTTGGGGAATGAACGCCGCGCTGTGGGAAGCCGAAATCGGCGATGCTCGGGGTGCCCGCAGGCAATCCGCGTCGGCTTTGTCGCTGGTCAGTTCGCGGGACCTGAGGATGCAAGCCACCGTCGTGCTGGCGCGTGCGGGTGATTCAGGTCAAGCGGAAGAAATGGTCTCCGAACTCGCCCGGAATTCTCCCGTGGACACTCTGCTGAATCACTATTGGCTTCCCACTGCGCGGGCGTCAATCGAAATCATCCGCAACAATCCAGCGAAAGCAGTCGAATACCTGCGGGGTACGCCTGCTTTTGAACTGAGCGGGAACGGACCCATGGTGCCGATCTACATACGTGGAATGGCATATCTGCGACTGAACCATGGAAGCGAAGCGGCTGCTGAATTTCAGAAATTCACAGATCATCGGGCGGTGGTGGGAAATTACCCCCTCGGCGCGTTGGCGCATCTGCAACTTGGACGTGCTTACATACTCGCGGGCGACAAGGACAAGGCCCATGCCGCATACAAAGATTTCCTCACGCTTTGGAAAGACGCCGACCCCGACATCCCCATCCTGAAAGAAGCGAAAACCGAGTACGCGAAACTGCAATAGCAGTTCGAGCTATTATCTTCTTGCGGATGTTCGCGCTCTCTGTATGCCACGAGCCGCAATCAACTTCGACACGGTGCGGAAGATCGGCTTGGCGTTGCCCGGCGTGGAGGAGAGCACGGCATACGGCGCACCCGCGCTCAAGATTCGCGGAAAATTGCTGGCGTGCCTGCCTACTCATCGTTCGGCTGAGCCGGGTTCGCTTGCCGTTCGCGTCAGTTTAGACGACCGTGCCGAACTGCTCGCAGCGGCTCCCGATGTTTACTACGTGACCGACCACTATCTCAACTACAGCGCCGTACTGGTTCGTCTGTCCCGCGTCACGCCAGATGTCCTGCGGGACTTGCTCGCCGTGGCTCACAAATTTGTGACCGCCGACACGGCACGGCGTTCGCCATCTCGGAATAAACGCAAGCGCATCTGATTTCATCAAGCCATGAATGCCGCAGCCATCATAATCATCGCCATCGCCGCCACGGGCGTGCTCATGATGCGGTTCCGCAAGCGATGGCTGGCGAAGATCAACATCGTCGTCACGAACCGGATCACCGGGTTGTTCGCAGGCTGGCTTCCCGGCTTCGGCATCCTGACCCACGTCGGACGAAAGTCCGGCAGGGTCTACCGTACACCCATAAACGTCTTTCGAGCATCGAACGACTTCATCATTGCGCTCACGTACGGCAGCCAATCGGAGTGGGTGAAGAACGTCCTTGCGGCAGGAGGCTGCGAACTCAGAACTCGCGGGAAGAGATATCAGCTTTCCGCCCCGAATATCGTGCGTGATCCTACGCGGCGGCGATTCCCGTTCCCGGTGCGGATCGTTTTGACGGTCGTAGGCGCGGATGAGTACATGGAGCTTCTACCCCTCGCGCACAAGGGTAGGGATTACTTGTCGTACATCTCGTAGTGCGTGCAGCACGGCTCCAGTTCGAGCAGGAAATCCTTGTCGAAATCGTAATATTTCGCCACGCTGATGTCGTCTCCGGCAAAGGCGCGGATCGCGTCCTCGGACTCCCAGAACGTGACCATCAAAAAATGCGCGGCATCGCCCTCCATGCGGCGCAGCGCGTAGGCTCCCTTGTTGCCGGGAGTCGAGCGGTAATCGGGGATGGCGACCGTTCGCATCAGAGTCAGGTACTCGTCGCTTTTGGATTCGGGGGTTGCGCCATGCCAGATTCGGGTGATCATACGGAACTCCTTGGGCATCATTTGCGTCCAGAACTCTTAGATGTCGCAACCGGGCGCTTGCACTCGCGACCCCGGTCAATGATTGAAAACTTAGCCTTGCGACTGCGATCCACCGGGTTTGCGGTGCTAGCCTATCCTCATGCAGAATCCCGTCAAAGAACGCATCGCAAAGTTGCGAGAGGAAATCGCGCAAATCAGTGAAGCGAACCGACTCTACTTGCAAGGCCGCAATAAGGCAGCCGCGCATTTCTCCCGAGACCAGTGCAGACTCGACCGGATATTTCTTCTCTTCCGATGTGACCTCGACCACGGCTGCATCGTCGAGGTCCAGTCAGCCTTCGTCGTGGGGCGGAGCATCCTGCGAAATCGGCGTGATTAGGCGCTTGCGCATAACGCGCTAAGTTTACCTCCGGCCTGCTCTCGTGATCGCCGATTGCCCGACTCCCACGTCCCTGTGCGCTGGGTCACATCGTCCCTGCTGTCCAAGGTCGCAAAATGGGGACGACGGAGGGCAAAACTATGCACGGCAACGAAAAGGTGATCGAGCAATTGAACGCAGCTCTCGCTTCTGAATTGACCGCAATCGTTCAGTACATGGTTCAATCAGAGACCTGCCAAAACTGGGGATACGTGCGGATAGGCGACTACCTGAAGAGGCGGGCAATCGAGGAAATGGGTCACGCCGAGGGACTCATCGAACGCATCGTGTTCTTGGATGCCACGCCAAAGGTGGATGTCGCTCTGACTCCCAAGATTGGCGCGAATGTGCAACAGCAACTCGAAGGCGACCTCAAGGACGAGGAAGACGCCGTACACCAATACAACTCCGCTATGAGCATCTGTGCCGAAGCTGGGGACAACGGATCAGGCGAGTTATTTCAGCGCATGCTCAAGGACGAAGAAGGGCACGCGGATTTCTTGGACGCTCAGCTTCATTCCATCAAGGAAATGGGTGTCGGCACTTACCTCGCGCAGCAATTGCACGGGGAAAAATAGGACTGTTGCACTGTTGGAGCGCGATGCTGGGTCGGACGAAGCATGTTGCGTGGGCTCCCCCACGTTGGTGACGAGTGACGGACGCCGAGGTTGACCGCCTCGGAGACTTCCGCGTCGCAAGAGGGGTCGGGTCGATCTACCCCAGCAATCCTTTCACAATGCTGAGCCATTCCGCATCGAGCGGTTCTTTGCAAACGGGCTTGCCCGCCCGACTGTACCAATATGCCGCGTTGCCCTCATCGGCTTCCTTGCGATGCAGGTACGCATCGACCCACGAGCCATCCCTGCCCTCGTCCTGTTGGGCGGAGTCGTGTGCTCGCGTCCAATTGCCCTTTGCATCCCACCATAATCCGGCGAGGGCGAGCGTGAGTCCGGCTGGCGGCTCGGTCGCGGTGAGCGATTGACGAAAATCGTCCAAGGTCATGTTGGGGACTCCGTGACGCAATGGTCGGATGCCATGATACGTCGTTAGCGCCTGCGGCTGTACAATGAGTGGGAATGGCTGACGCATACGAAATCTGGCTCGACCAAGTGCGTGACGCGCTGCGGTCGATCAACATGCCCATGGAGGATTGGCAGGGCACGTGGCGGTTCGACTTCTCGGGCGAGTACGAAGCTGGAACGAAGCCTGATGATGCGGCCATGAACGCGAAGCACTTTTGGTGGCATCAGCAGAGAAAGTTGCTGAATCAGGACTGCCGCCTGACGCCCGACTGCTGGCTCCCGCGTGGTCATCGAGGCGAATGCCAGCCTGTCTCCATAGTCGAAAGGGTAAAATGACTGTTTCAGAAGCCAAAATGCCCACCCAACTCTGTTCTCTACTGCGTACATTATTGGGCTGTCGTAGTTAAATCCCCGACCCTGACAGCGGTAACGCCGAGTGGGTCCCGGCGAGGTGACTATCGAGACTCTACCAATTCCTGACATTCCACTACCACATTTCCATTTTTTTCATTTTATCTGCGCACTCGGTAAATAGCCTGTTGCTGACGCGGCTCATGGCATCGGTGTATCCGTCTAGGAATGTGTTCTTCGCATCACCAGAAAGACTCGTCCACCAGCGTGCATCTCGTACTGCCGCTTTGACCGGCGGTTCTTCTCCGCTTGCTCCCTGAGCCTGCGCCGACCTGACTCCACTTCTCAGGCGGGCGGACGCGCAGCCAGAAGCCGGCTTGATCAATTTTGACCAGTATTTTGAATCGTCAACTTTGAGCATGGTAATGAAGAATCCATCCAAAGGAGAGTGTGATTATGAAGATCATAAGAATCTTCTTGGCATCCCTTATGGCTCTGGGGGCTTCCGCGTTGGCCATGCCCCCTCCGTCGCAGTCGCAAACCAATTCAACTGCCGCTACTCAGCAGACCCAAACAACAATGGCCGTCGAGCCCATGAATCAGACGCCCACGTTCCGGGTGACTGTAGTCAGTCGGACAGTGCAGGCAGTGAATTATCGGAACCGTGGGGGAGCTACGACCCTGGGGTTCAAAGGCACGGAACTGATGCCCGCAGCCCACGCCCAAGCCAGAGTCAAAAGCAAGAAGGGGTATATCGCAATTGAAGTTGAATTTCACGAACTGGAGAAACCCACGACCTTCGGCAATGAGTACCTGACCTACGTCATGTGGGCGATTACGCCCGAGGGTCGGTCAGTGAACCTGGGTGAAGTACTGGTGAGTGGCAAGAGCAGCAAGCTGGATGTCACCACGGACCTTCAGGCATTCGCATTGATAGTCACCGCGGAGCCTTATTATGCCGTGCGGCGTCCCAGCAACGTGGTGGTGCTCGAGAACGTCATTCGCGAGGATACGGTGGGAACTACCCAGGCGGTGAATGCCAAATATGAGCTTCTCGAACGGGGTGGCTACATCCCAACAGGCTACAAATTCGACCCGGTCGTCATGAATGCCAAGTTGCCGTTAGAATTCTTTGAGGCGCGCAATGCGGTGCGCATCGCTCAATCTGAGGGAGCCGAGAAGTACGCCAGCGACAGCTATCAGCATGCTGTCCGCCTGATGGATCAGGCTGACAAATATGCCGTTAGCAAGCACATCGACAAGAAGTCATTTATTTCGGTGTCACGCGAAGCTGTACAAACGGCAGAAGACGCCCGCGAGATTTCGGTCAAGCGCATAGAAGCAGAGCGCGTTGATGCCGAAGCCAGGGCGGCAGCG
>DAIUEW010000062.1:0-33739 GCA_036844925.1 Candidatus Sulfotelmatobacter sp. | reverse complement strand
TTGTCGTAGACGCGCTCGTCGACGATGGCGCGGGAGCAGGCCGAGCACTTCTGGCCCTGGAAGCCGAATGCGGCCTGAGCGACACCTTCGACGGCAGAGTCGATATCGGCATCGGCGTCGACGATGATGGCGTCTTTGCCTCCCATTTCGAGGATGGTGCGCTTGATCCAGTGCTGGCCGGGAGCTTGCGTGGCGGAAACTTTGTTGATGTGCAGTCCGACTTCGCGGGAACCGGTGAAAGCGACGTAACGCGTTTTCGGATGCGCGACGATGGCATCGCCAAAGCTGGCGCCGGCTCCGGGGCAGAAATTCACTACGCCCTCGGGCAGGCCAACTTCTTCCAGCAGCTCCATAAATTTTGCGGCGATGGTGGGGGAGTCGCTTGAGGGCTTCAGGATTACGGTGTTGCCGCTGACGATGGAAGCGAGAGTCATCCCGGCCATGATGGCGCAGGGAAAATTCCATGGAGGAATCACTGCGCCAACACCCAGCGGGATGTAGGTGAGCGAGTCGTGCTCGCCGGGGAGCTGCACCGGAGTTTCAGCTTGCGAGAGACGAAGCGCTTCGCGCGCATAGAACTCGCAGAAGTCGATGGTCTCGGAAATATCGGCGTCAGCCTCGCCCCAGTTCTTGCTGACTTCGAAGACGAGCCAGGCCATGTAATCCATTTTGCGGTTGCGGAGAAGATCGGCGGCGCGGAACAGCAGGCCGGCGCGCTCTTCGATGGGAGTTTTCTTCCACGAGTCGAATGCTTTTAGCGCGGCGCTCATCGCCGGTTCCACGTGCTCTTTGCCGGCTTTTTGGTGGATGCCGACAATCTGCGACGGCTTCGACGGATTCAGTGATTTGATTTTGTCGGGGGTCTTGATGCGCTGGCCGCCGATGATGAGGTCATACTCGCGGCCGAGTTGCCCGCGTATACGCTCGATGGCGGCGCGCATTTTGCGGGCATTGTCTTCGTGGCGGAAATCATAAAAGGACTCATTAATGAACGGGCCAGAGTGGGAAGATGTGCGCAGCCGCACGGGGGCTTCTAGCGTTGCCATGGGGTGATCCTTTCAAGCGTTCAAGCCTGGGAGTCTTAAACAGTAAGAATTACTTGGATATTTTACACCTTGGGCGAGGGGCGAGCTGATCGCGGGATCGGTGGTGAGATGGCGCTAATTCGGCAGTAATCCATTCCTAAGGGACAGAAGTAACCACGCGGGAACATTGCCTGGCCTGGTGGTTCCTGGCGAATCGTCAAACATCGACATGTGACCCACGTCACTGACAGGACGCTCTCGTTCGTGTGAGGTATTGGAAGGTTTCGTCTCATCGGAGAGCAGACCCACTGCGGTGTGCACACCCCCTGAGGCGGGAGCTTTGAACGCCGGCTTCTCCAGCAATTTGTTTTGGCGTTGACGATTCGTCTTTCAGGTCTGGCAGATCGAGGCCGGAACGCTCGCAGTCGAATGGCCGACCTCGACCATGGTTTCCTGCTTCCGTCCACGAAGGAAGTCTGCTATGACGCGCAAACCCATTCACAATTATTCTCTCAAGCGTTTTTGCGGCTTCGGTCGCAGTTCTGACTCTTCTGACTCTTTTGATCGCGGCCGCGCTGAGAACAGGCTAACTGGAAGCGTAAACAAAGGGGAGTGGCGACTATGGCCAACTATAGTGAGTGGATCATGAAGTTTGCGCGCATCGGCGCATCCCTGGGCGGTGTTGCCGGGTTTTTCTATGGAACCTACACGATGGCGACCAGCCACGTTCTCGGCTGGACAGATGTAGCAGACATGATCGAGTCCGTTGTCGTTGTGCTTGTAACTGCGGTCATGATAGGCAGCCTTTGTATCGCGATCGGCTGGCTGGCCGGATTTGTCTTAGGCGTGGTTGCGTCTCCGCTTAGCTCATTCACTGCAAAACGCTAGAATCCTCCGCTTTCACCTTCCGCCGCGGCACCAGGGGCCGATCACGATCTCACCAATTGTCTGCGTGCCGAATGTAGCGCGGAGCTCAGGAGCGTGCGGTTGCCGCCACTGGCGTGGGCTCCAGGTGCGCAGTGAAGTGGCGCAGGAATGGGGCCTCGTAAGTGAGACGCATGCCGGGGATGCGTTCGCGATGCATCCAAACTTCGAGAATGATTTCGACGACGTAGTCGATGTGGCTTTGGGTGTAGACGCGGCGGGGAATGGCGAGGCGCACCAGATCCATTTGCGCGGCGGCGGCAAACATGAGCGTGCCGATCTCAACGGAGCGGATTCCGCCTTCGAGGTAAAGCTCCGCCGCCAGCGCCACGCCAGGAAACTGGTCGGGCGGAATGTGGGGCAGGAAGGCGCGGGCATCGAGATAGATGGCATGACCGCCGGGCGGCTGCACGATGGGCACTCCCTGGGACGCGATGTGATTGCCGAGATACGCGGTGGAGGCGATACGGTAGCGCAGATAATCTTCCTCAAGTGCCTCTTGCACACCAACCGCGATGGCTTCGAGGTCGCGGCCCGCGAGTCCGCCGTAAGTGGGATAGCCTTCGGTGAGAATGAGCAGGTCTTTTTCCTGCTGCGCGAGGAGGTCGTCGTTGGTGCACAGGAAGCCGCCGATGTTGGCCATACCGTCCTTCTTGGCGGACATGGTGCAGCCGCCGCCGTAGCGGAACATTTCCTGCGCAATTTGTTTTGGAGTTTTGTTCTCGTAACCTTTTTCGCGCAGCTTGATGAACCAGGCATTCTCGGCGAAGCGGCAAGCGTCGAAATACAGCGGGATGCCGTGGCGCTTGCAGACGGCGCTGACCTGACGGACGTTTTCCATGGAGACGGGCTGTCCGCCTCCGGAGTTGTTGGTGACGGTGAGCATGACGAGCGGAACACGCTCGCGGCCGACGCGATGGATCAAGGCTTCGAGGGCGGGGACGTCCATGTTGCCCTTGAAGGGATGAGATAAGCTCGGCTGGTGGCCCTCGGGGATGAGGAGATCGACGGCTTCGGCGCCGACGAACTCGACGTTGGCGCGGGTGGTGTCGAAGTGAGTGTTGTTGGGGACGATGTCGCCTTTTTTGCAGGCGACGGAAAACAGGATGCGCTCGGCGGCGCGACCCTGGTGGGTCGGGATGACGTTCTTGTAGCCGAAGATTTCCTGCACGGAATTTTTGAAACGGTCGAAGCTGCGGCTGCCGGCGTAACTCTCATCTCCTTCCATGATGGCGGCCCACTGATGCGTGGACATGGCGCCGGTGCCGGAGTCGGTGAGCAGGTCGATCAGAACGTCGTCAGCGGGCAGAAGGAAGAGATTATAGTAGGCGGCTTCGAGGAGTTGTTCGCGCTGCTGGCGGGTGGTCCAGCGAATGGGTTCGACGCTTTTGATGCGGAACGGTTCGATGATGGTTTTGATGGACACGATGGCCTTCTGAAAAAGTGGGAATGACGAGGACCTTTTATGATACGCCGGGGGTGGGGATGAGAAGGAAGCGTGCCAAACGCTTGGTGCTGTCGGCTGACTGCCTCCCACCCTTGCGCAAAGAACGCGCAAGAGTGGGCACCCATTTCAGGAGTGCCGCAAGGTTGGGCCACCGTTCTTTTTCCATGGGACTGAATGCGAAGTTCCATGGGACTGAATGCGGGTGGTAGACTCGAACGTTTTCACAGGGGCACACGTTATGGAGATTCAGCGGGTGGGAGTCGTGGGCGCGGGGACGATGGGCAACGGCATTGCGCACGTCTTTGCGCGCAGCGGGTATGGCGTAGTTCTGTGCGATGTGGAGCGGCGATTTCTGGAACGCGGGCTGGAGACCATCACCAAGAATCTCGATCGCGAGGTCGCGAAGACCAAGATCACGGCGGAAGACAAGGCGGCGGCGCTGAAGAGGATCGAGCCGGTGACCGTACGCGCCCGGCTGGAGGAGTGCGATTTCATCGTGGAAGCGGCGACGGAGAGGTTGGGGATCAAGACGGAGATTTTTCGCGATCTGGACCGGCTGGCGCGGCCGGAAGTGATTCTGGCTTCGAACACTTCATCGATTTCGATTACCAAACTCGCGGCGCTGACCAAGCGTCCGGCCAAAGTGATCGGGATGCACTTCTTTAATCCGGTGCCGGTGATGAAACTGGTGGAGGTGATTCGCGGGCTGGCCACCTCGCCGGAAACATTTTCTGAAACTCGTGACCTAGCGCTACGGCTCGACAAGACGCCGGTGGAGGTCAATGACGCGCCGGGATTTGTTTCGAACCGAGTGCTGATGCCGCTGCTGAACGAGGCCATGTATGCCGTGATGGAAGGCGTAGCAACGGCGGAGGCCGTCGATGAGGTGTTCAAGCTGGGGATGGCGCATCCCATGGGACCGCTGACGCTGGCGGATTTTATTGGGCTCGACGTTTGCCTCGATATTATGCGGGTGATGCAAGAGGGGTTGGGCGATCCGAAGTACAGGCCGTGTCCGCTATTAATCAAGATGGTAGATGCGGGGTGGTTGGGAAGGAAGAGCGGACGAGGGTTTTATAAGTACAGTGGTTAGTGGTTAGTGGCTAGTGAAAACCTGGGAAAAAGGACTACAGGCTAAAGCCCGCCACGTTGCGCGCGCCTTCGCGGCGCTGAAGCGCCGCTCTTCCACGTCACTGCGCGCATCAATGGTACGGCGCTCAACTGCTTTTCCACATTGCCGTAAGCATTCAGCGCTGGACTCTTCTCGTTTGCACGCATTCAAAAGGCTAAATGAATGACGACTGAACCAGTTTCGGCGCCGGAGAGCGATGCTCTTATGTATATGCTTGGGGCGCTTGCTGGGATGGGCACGGGGTTCGTGGACGTCGCTGTGAACGATCTGCTTTTTACGGCGCTTTTGGTCCTGGGAGCTTGCATGCTGCTCGGGTTGCTACGTCCACGCTGGCCGTGGAGGTGGGTAGTGCTTGTGGGGGTCTTTGTTCCTGTCGCCGAACTGGCGGCTTATCTGGTCATGGCCGTGAAACCCACGCGAGGCCAGGTTTATGGGTCGTTTCTTACTGCGCTGCCAGGGATGGCGGGAGCTTATGGCGGGGCGGTGATGCGGCGGGCGATAGACAATTTGCGGGAGAAGCAGTAATCAGTGGTCAGTGATCAGAAAGAAACCGTAATCCCGAAACTGAACACTGATCACTGCCTTACCCCAAGGTATCGGATAACTAAAAAGTTACTCCCAATCTACAGGGGGGGCGAGTATGCTTTTGTGCATGTGTGTAACGGTGTCGATGCTGGCAAGCGGAAGCCGGGGGAATTGTGCGCTGGTGGCGAGTACGCGCACAAGGATTTTGGTGGACGCGGGAATTTCCTGCCGGGAGACCTTCAAACGCTTAAAATCCTTGGGCGAGGATCCGCAGTCGCTGTCGGCGATTCTGATTACGCACGAGCATTCCGACCACGTTTACGGATTGGCAACACTGGCGAAGAAGTTGCGCATCCCGGTTTTCATGACGGGGGCCACGCACGCGGCCTGGGCGCGGGCGATGCGAACGGTGAATGGGGAGCGTCCGAAACTTGAGAAAATCGAGCGCTTCGAGTCCGGACATCGCTTTCAGGTTGGAGATATTGAGGTGAAGCCGTTTACCATCCCGCACGACGCCGCCGATCCGGTTGGCTTCACGTTTCGCGTGGAAGGGACCAAGGTGAGCGTGGCTACCGATCTTGGGTACTTGCCGGTCAATGTTCGCGATCACTTGCGGGGCTCCGACATTCTGATCATGGAGTCGAATCACGATGTCGAAATGTTGCGTGGGGGATCCTATCCGTGGGCGGTAAAACAGCGGGTGGCGAGTAACGTGGGGCACCTGTCGAATGAGAAACTCGCGGATTTCTTTACCGGGGACTATGATAATAGTGCGGCCTTTGTAGTGCTGGCGCATCTCTCTGAGCAGAACAACCACCCAGAGATAGCGCGGAGAGAGGCGGAAAAGGCACTGGCCGAGCGGGGCGGACTCTTCCAGAGCCGCGTGCTGGTAGCGGTGCAGTCAGAAGTCTTGCCGCCGATCCAGCTGTAAGCTGTCGCTGTAGTTCCTTATGAGTCAGCAGTGCATTGATCCCATAGTAGGCAAAATTCTGGCGGGCTGGAGGTATGACATTTCCAGCCTGGCGCCGGAGATGCGCGGCGACTACGAAAGCCATTTCGCGGCTTGCGAACGCTGCCGCAGCCGGCAGCGCATGCACCGCATCATCGACGTGGGGCTCATCGTACTGGCGTCGGTTTCGGGCGGCGTGTTCCTGCTGGCGTTTGGTGTGATCCGGCATTTTGGCCCGCGGCATGCGTTCTGGCTGGAGATTGCGGCCCTGGCAGGCTTTGCCTTATCTGCGCTGATCTGGCTGGTAGTCGCCGTGGCCACACCCGCTCCCGTAACCGTGCTGGATGCGGCGAGGCAGGGAGCTCGGCGCGTGCATGACCGGCTGCCGCCGGAAATTCGCGAGCGCTTGCCGGAAGAACTTCGCGTGAAGATCACGGGGACGTAAGATCAACAGATGATCTGATCAACAACTGGTCTCTGAGTGCGCGAGGCCTCTGGGCCCCACGGATATTGCCTAGGAGGGTTCCCTCCGCAAAATTCCTCACAAATCCCCAACGGTTCCTCGCCAGTGGCGAGACAATGTAAACAATGAGGGGGACGATAAGAACACTGCGCGTCGTGCAGTGGGCTATGATGGGCAGCATTTTGGTTTATGCTGTCGTGGGCGAAGTTGTGGGCTTTCGAGCCCGGGCGGCGGACCCTTCCCTGAGTTACGTCTTCACGACCGTAGGGGTAGCGATTGTGGGCGTGGTCTTCGTGGTCCGGCGGACTCTGGTACTACGCTCCGCGGAAAACCTGGCGTCGCATCCCGACGATGTGCTCACTCTGAATCACTGGAAGAGCGGTTACATTGCCACCTATGCGCTGTGCGAGGCGCTGGCGGTGTTTGGCCTGATCCTGCGCTTTATGGGCTTCAAGTTTGAGCAGTGTCTTCCGTTTTACGTTGGCGGATTTGTCCTGCTTTTCTTCTTTGGACCGAGAGAACCTGTCGGCGCCTAAAATTCCGGCCATTGGAATATCATGTCGTTGAGGGAGTCCCATGTCTATTAATGAGCCGGAGGAATTAGCCGGAATGCGGGCGGCGGGGGCGGTGGTTCGCCTTATGCTGGCCGCTATGAAGAGTGCGGTGCGTCCGGGAATCACTACCGGTGAACTCGACGAAGTGGGCGCGAACGTGATGAGGCAGCACGGAGCACGATCGGCGCCGGCTCTGGTCTACAAGTTTCCAGGAGTGAGTTGTATCAGCATCAACGATGAAGCGGTGCATGGTATTCCGGGCAGGCGCGCACTGCTGGCGGGCGATTTGGTGAAGCTCGATGTCACCATCGAGAAAGATGGATTCATGGCGGACGCGGCGGTTACGGTTCCCGCAGGCGAAATATCGGAAGAACGGCAACGGCTGGTGGCATGCGCCGAACGAGCTTTTGCAAAAGCGATGCTGGTTGCGCGAGCCGGGTTCCGCGTGTGGGAGATTGGGCGAGTGATTGAGCGCGAGGTTCGGCGCAGCGGATTCTCTGTGATTCGCGATCTGGGAGGGCATGGCATCGGACGGACCATCCATGAAGAACCTCGAGTGCCGAATTATGCCGATCCGGAAGCCAATCAGATTCTCACCGAAGGTCTGGTGATTACCGTTGAGCCGATTATCGCTGCGGGATCCGGCCGGGCGTTCGTGGCGCGGGATAAGTGGACGATGGTCACGGCCGATCACAGTGCGTCGGCGCACTATGAGCATACGCTGGTCATCACCAAGGGGGAGCCGATGCTGCTGACGGCGGCTTGAGACCTGAATCCACCACAGTTGTCTCCCTTACACCTTGATGTGGCAACTAGCCAGGCCGCGCTTTTCCAGATATTGCTGGTGGTAGTCCTCGGCTGGATAGAAGGTTACTGCGGGGACTATCTGGGTGACAATCGGCTTGGAGTAGCGGTGCGCATTTTCCAGCGCTTCCTTCGAAGCTTGCGCCGCAGCTTGCTGTTCGGGAGTGTGGAAGAAGATGGCGGAGCGGTATTGCGTGCCCCAGTCCGGCCCCTGGCGGTTGAGCTGCGTGGGGTCGTGGTTCTCCCAGAATACTTTCAGCAGATCGGTGTAGCGAACCTGGGCGGGATCGAAGTCGATTTCCACTGCCTCGGCGTGGCCGGTGCGATCGGTGCAAACTTCTTTATAGGTGGGACTATCCGTGTTTCCGCCGGTGTAGCCGACGCGCGTGGCGAGCACTCCCGGCATGGCGCGAAAAGTTGCTTCGACTCCCCAGAAACATCCTGCTGCGAATGTGGCTTTCTCCATTGTGCTCGCCTCCTTAACGATGCGCCAGGAAATTCCTCCACCGGTCTGACGCGCTTCTATTAGATGACGAATCGGGCAGAAAGTCACGTCGGGGAGAAAAAAGCGATCGAGCTTCGCTCGATGGACAGCCGGGGGCGGCTGCCCTCACATAAATCTCTATCCCCCAATCCCTATTCCCCGCCTCGCCTATGGCCTTATCGGGCAATTGACGCTTCGCGAAGATCATTGTAAAGTGCGGGCAGGTTTTCGCAGTAGTGTCTCCAGGAGAAGTCTGTGGTTTCGAACACCAGCCGCGGAGGTGTGCAAAAGTCTGCCGTTTTTCTGTTCCTGGCGCTGGCCACAGCACAGGCGGCGCTGGCGGTTCCTGGCTTTACTCCACAACGTCGCGTTGGCTACGGCACGGGGGATCAGTGGGAACCTGCGCTGAGCGCCGATGGGCGCGGACACATCTATATTCTGTTTCCTCAGTACGGAGCAGTGAGTGATTGCCCAGGTTGCACCGCGCCGACGATTGCTCTGCAGGTCAGCAATGACAATGGATTGTCCTGGGAGGCACCGCATCCGCTGCTGGTTTCTTCCACCGGCCAGTTTGATCCGCAGATTGTGGTCGATCCTGTCGACAAGCAGACCGTCTACGCTTCGTGGCTGCAAAACAACAAACACGACGTGATGGTGGCAAGGTCGCAGGACTTTGGACGCACCTGGTACTTTGCGGTAGCGGAGCGCTCGCCCGAGGATGCCGACAAGCCAGTGCTGGCAGTGCGCGGCGCCGATGTATACGTAGGATTTAATCACGAGCAGCACTTTCTGGTGGCTGCCTCGCATGACTATGCGCAGAATTTTTCTTCGGCCGAGGTGAATCCGAATCCGGAGCCGGGGTGGTCGTTGGCGGGTGGGGCGACAGTCGATCCTAGCGGCGGCGTCTATTTTTCGTGGACGGCCTATGCGCGGCAGGAATTGAATACGCATCCGGTGAGCATTTTCGTGAGCCGGTCCGCGGATGGCGGCCGAAGCTGGAACACGGCCCTGCTGGACGTTTCAAGTGCGCCGCCGGATTGCGCCGCCCAGGGATGCGAGCCGGAATATCTGGGAGCGCAGATTGGGCTGGCCTCCGACTCAGCGGGAACGGTGTATGCGTTGTGGAACGCTGGTGCCGCGCACGGTGACCCAGAGCGTATTTACTTTTCGTCTTCGACGACAGGTGGGGCGAGCTGGTCAGCCAAGGCCGATGTTTCCTCCGCCGAAGAGCAGGTGGAACATTGTTTTCCGGCGATTACCGCCGGAGTCGCGGGCGATGTGCGCATTGCGTGGATGGACATGCGGCAGGCTCCGTTGTGGAACGTTTTTTCTCGCAGCTCGATCAACGGCGGGGCAACGTGGTCGGCCGAGGCGCAGCTTTCCAGTCCGGCGCGGGGCTACGATTACGTTCTGCCCAACGGCTTTAAATTCCCCTTCGGCGATTATTTCTCGATGGCAATCGACAATGTTGGAAACACGCACGTGGTGTGGGGTGAGGGGAGCAATTTCAAGTCTCCGGGCTCGATCTGGTACGCGCATGGGCGGTAGTTCAGGCTGGGACTCCGTCATTTCGTTGAGGAACGTCCCTCAGCGGCGAAAGCAGAACCGCTGGTCCATCGCCCAAGGACTTTTCTTCTGTCTCTTCTTGTCTTCTTCTCTCGAGCCGCAAATCAGACTTTCTATTCCAAAATCATGCCGCCGGTGAGGTCTGCGAGGCGCGCGACTTCATGATCCTGGCACCAGCTCTGGAGCTCGTCCACAATCTTTTCGGTGGCGCAGGGATCCCAATAGCTGGCGGTGCCGATCTGCACAGCAGTCGCGCCGGCCAGCATGAACTCGACAACATCGGCGGCCATGGAAATGCCACCCATGCCGATCACCGGAATGTTCACCGAATGCGCGGCATCGTAGACCATGCGCAGCGCGATGGGCTTAATGGCTGGGCCGGAGAGTCCGGCGGTAACGTTGGCGATGCGCGGCTTGCGCGTGTCGGCATCGATGGCCATGGCGACGAAAGTGTTAACCAGCGAGAGGGCGTCGGCGCCCGCCTCCTGCGCGATGTAGGCCATCTGCGCGATGCTGGTGACGTTGGGCGAAAGTTTCACGATCAGGGGCCGGCGAGCGGCGCGTTTCGCGGTGCTGACCACTTCATCGAGGGATCGCGGATCGCTGCCGAATTGCATGCCTCCGTGGGCGGTGTTAGGGCAGGAGACGTTTAGTTCGTAAGCCGCGATGCCCTCTCCGTCGTTGAGAATTTCGATGGTGCGTTCGTAGTCCTCTCGAGCGAAACCGAAAACGTTGGCGATGACGACGGTATTTTTTATCTGCTGAAGCTTGGGCATCTTCTCTGCGAGAAAGGCCGCTGCGCCGATGTTCTGCAAGCCAATGGCGTTCAACATGCCAGCGGCAGTTTCCCATAAGCGCGGCGGAGGATTGCCGGTCATCGCTTCGCGGGACAGGCCTTTGACGACGAATCCGCCAAGCTTATCGAGGTGAACGACATCCTCGAACTCGATGCCGTAGCCAAAGGTTCCGCTGGCTGCAATGATGGGATTTTTGAGCTCGATGCCGGCGAAGGTGACGCAGAGGTCGGCGCTGTCGTTGGGGGATGGAGGCATGAGGTTGTAGTGTACCGCGAGGGGAGCGTGAACTGCAGTGGTTAGTAGTCAGCGGCGCGTGCATTCGCTTCCCTGTTTCCGATAAAGTAGTTGGTTCCTATGCTTGACTTAAACTTTGTCCGTGACAATCTGACTCGAGTGGAAGAAATGCTGCGGCAGCGCGGCGCCGATCCGGCTGCGGTGCTGAAGGATTTCCGCGACGTGGATACGCAGCGGCGGCAGGCCATCACCGAGGCCGAGACCATGAAAGCTCAGCGGAACAAAGCCTCGGACGAGATCGCCAAGCTGAAGAAATCCGGGCAGGATGCTGCGCCGGCCATAGCCGAGACGAAGGATTTGCGCGAGCAGATTCAGGCGCGGGAAAAGACTGCGGCTGACCTTGATGCCCGCCTGCAGGATATTCTTGCCGGAATTCCCAACCTGCCGCACGCAAGCGTGCCGGTCGGCCATAGCGCTGAAGAGAATGTGGAAGTGCGGCGTTGGGGCGCGCCCCCGAAGTTTGACTTCACGCCCAAGCCGCACTGGGATCTGGGTGCGGAGCTCGGCGTGCTGGATCTGGAACGCGCGGTGAAGCTTACCGGAGCGCGTTTTGCGGTTTACTGGGATCTGGGCGCGAAGCTCGAACGCGCGCTGGCGAACTTCATGCTTGATCTGCACACGCGCGAGCATGGATACACAGAGGTGTTGCCTCCGTACCTCGTCAATTCCGAGTCGATGTATGGGACGGGACAGCTACCCAAATTCGCCGCCGATTCGTTTCGCGTGCCCCATGGAGAAAAAGATCTTTGGCTGATTCCGACGGCGGAGGTTCCGGTCACGAATCTCTATCGTGACGAAATTCTCGACGCGGCGCGGCTGCCGATTTCGCTCACGGCGTACACGCCATGCTTCCGCAGCGAGGCGGGATCGTATGGAAAAGATGTGCGCGGCATTATCCGGCAGCATCAGTTTCAAAAGGTAGAGCTGGTGAAATTTGCTCGGCCGGAAAATTCGTACGAGGAGCACGAGAAGCTGACGCGAAATGCGGAGACGGTCCTGCAGAAACTCGGCCTACACTATCGCACGGTGGCGTTGTGCACGGGGGACATGGGCGCGGCTTCGGCGAAGACTTACGACATTGAAGTGTGGCTGCCAGGGCAGCAATTGTTTCGCGAGATTTCGTCGTGCTCGAATTTTGAAGCATACCAGGCGCGGCGGGCGAACATCCGCTATCGTCCGGAAGGCAAAAGCAAGACCGAGTTCGTGCACACGCTAAACGGGAGCGGGCTGGCGGTGGGCCGGACGTGGGTCGCGATTGTGGAGAACTACCAGCAGCCCGATGGCAGCGTGGTGATTCCCGAGGCGCTGCGGGATTATGTGGGAGCGGAGAGGATTACGAAGAAAAGCTTTTGACTGCAAAGTTTCAGAGTTTAAAGGCTTCAAGGTCCTCGTGCTCGGGCATGGAACTATGGAACCTTGAAACGTGAAACGTTGAAACCTTGAAACCTAGAGGCTAGACTTGCAAAGTGTGCACATCAGCACGACCGCAACGGGCGCGCCGTCCCTACCGATGAAGGGCGCGTTGCGCACAATTCGCAGCTATATTCTCTGGCAGCACGAGCGTGGCACGTTGCATTACGACATCATGGTCACGCTGATCCTGATCTTTGTCTTCTTCTCACCCCGGGTCATCAACTTCAACGACAAACCTGGACCACTGATCCAGCATCCTACCGGCGTACTTGTGACTTCTGACGGCGCGGGCGGGTTGGTTTATCAGATCGAGGCTTCCACAATCTCGCCTGCGGACGATGCGGCGCTCCGCGAGCAGTTGCAACACATCATCGAGCCGATTTCCGGCGCAGTTTCGATCGTGAAGTACGAAGGAGTCTCCGACCCGAAGGGCCACGTGCAGGAATATCGAGTGTGGGCGAAGCGAAAATAGTGAGACCAACATTTGTGATCGCGATTTCTGGCGGCGTCCTCTGGCTCATGCTGCTGAGCTCGCTCGCGGCACAGGATCAGCAAGCTGCGAAGCTGGACAGGGTCCTCCAGAAAATGGACGATGCCGCGGCTCACTTCCAGACCGCACAAGCCGATTTTGTTTTCAACCAGTATCAGAAAGTAGTCGACGAAACCGACACTCAGACGGGGACCGTTTATTACCGGAAGTCGGGACAAGAAATCGAAATGATGGCTGAGTTCAAGGACCCTGATCGCAAGTTTGTGCTCTACAAGAACGGCAAGCTGCAAGTGTACCAGCCGAAAATTGAGCAGGTGATGGAGTATTCGGCAGGCGCAAACCGTGAACAGGTCGAAAGCTTTCTGGTTCTGGGATTTGGGGGCAGCGGCCAGGATTTAAAAAAAAGGTTTGACGTGAGTTATCAGGGTGAGGAGACGATCGACAACATTCCTACGGCAAAACTCCAATTGATTCCCAGAGACGCGAAAACGCTCAGCAACTTTCCGCAGATCATTTTGTGGATCGGCTTGGACAACGGTATCTCCGTGCAACAGAAGCTCATACAAACCCAAGGTGACTCCCGTCTGGCCAAGTACTCCGGGATCAATTTGAAGGCAAAAATCGGCAACGACGTGTTTCGTTTGAAGACTACCAGCAAGACGAAGTTTGTCTCTCCTCGCGGGTAACTGATTGAAACTAAAGCACAAGAATCTGTGCTAAAAAACTTGCGGGGGGCGCTATACTGCCCTAGGATTATTCGAGTTCATACATGGCAAAAGTTTTCACCATTCCCGTCCCGCCCAGACTAGGTCGTCCCGGAAAACGGCAGCGAACCTCCGATCCTCGCTATGTCGACGGCCAGCGCCTGCTGGTGGAAGCCATGAAGTATCTGGCGCAGACCGACCCGGTGGCCAACCGTCCCGCCATTGAACTAATCTCCGAGCACGTCCGCACCCGGTTTCGCATGAGCGATTCACCACTGGGGTAAGCAGTCTGGTGCTTCACAAGTCCGATTCGCACAGAAGATCCGAGAAAAAGAAGGACGGCAGACGCCGTCCCTCGTTGATCTCTCCCCGCCTAGAATGAGAATCGGAGCGAGTACTGCATCACACGCGGCTGGGTTAACTCTGTATTGAGTATGCCGAAGCCGGTAATATTGACGAGATCTTGGCCTATCAGAGAGCCCGCGGCATCAAATCGCACCGAATTGGTAACGTTGAACGCTTCCCAAGCGAACCTGATTGTCTTCTGCTCGCCCACGCTCCAAATTTTGGAGAGGCCCGCGTCGATCCCGAAATAGCCCGGGCCACGGAAGTTATTGCGCTGCCCGGCTTCGCCGGCGTAAGTCGGACGGAAGGTATTGACGCCCACCGCTGAACCCGGCGAACAGGAGCAGGTAATGGTCTGTTCAGGATTTTTGAAAACTGTAGGACTGCCGTTGGCCTCGATGAATACACCGGTTTTCGGTTTCGGTCCCGTCAGAACAGAAGAACCTTCCAACTCAAAATCGGTGGACCATCCATTGCCAGCTTCGACCGAAAAGGGGAATCCGCTGGTCCAACGATAAAGGCCGTTGAAGCCCCATCCCCCGAATATTGCGTTCATAAAGCTGTGAGCGCCGCTTCCCCAATGACGGCCGCGACCATAGGGCAAATCCCATACCCAATTCGCATTGAACTGCTGAGTCGTGTCGAAATCGGAGGGGGCCCGCCACTGATCGGGAGAAAAAGCGTTGATCACTTGGCTGTTGAAGGCCAGCCCATTCGACTCGAATCCATTCACGCGTTCCGCATTCGAGCCAACGTCGATCGACTTCGAGTACACGTAGTTGAAATCGAACTGCAGGCCAGCCGCCATGGCGTGCCGCAAAGAGATTTGCAGGCCGTTGTAATTGCTGTTGCCGCGTGATTGCCAGCCATAGAGCGAAGAGAATTGAGGCTGGTAGTACTGAAATGGGGTACCGAGCGGACCTACAAAAGCGCCGCCGACGGTGTTGGTACCGGTTCCGGCACACGCCGGAAAACAGAATGCGTCCAGATCCTCCAGAGAGAGGGTCTCGTTGCCGAGGTTTGAATAATAGAGATCATAAATATTCTGCGTGGCGGTCGGACACGTTGTGGAGTTGGGGTTGTTCACGCAGGCTGGAGTCCCCGGGGCCCCGAGGGACGCGCCAGCGCTTCCTGCTGCCTGCGGGAACAGATCTTCCCAGTACGGAATCTTTGCCATGGCGCTTTCAGGAGTCCCCGCATACGCGTTCTTCGATAAAATCTGCGAGGCGGCGAAGTAGTCCATGTGGCTCTTTGGATCGACGAGATCGAGCGGTTGCGACAAATCAATTTCCTGCAGCAGGTGGTGGGCAAAGCGTCCCGTGTAGGTCGCCTCGATGACGAAGCTGTGAGGCAGTTCGCGAGTAAGAGAAAAGTCCACCACGTGCGAATACGGAGTTTTCAGGTTGTCGTCAATCCCCCAGGCGATCGCCAGCCCGTAGGTGTTGGGATCTACCGACGGCGTGTAGGGAAATCCGTGTGGACTTGGAACCCCGCCACTGGGAGGAAGATTAGCCGTGCCCAACAAGCCGGTGTAGCGTGGCGTTGTGTCGACGCCGAGAACGCCCGCCGGATTGCTGATGGTGGTTGACAAGCCCCAGGAACCCTGTCGATCGAAAGTGTTTACAACTCCTTCGCCGAAATGGTCGTAATAAATGCCATAACCCGCTCGGATGGAACTCTTTCCCTTATCGCCCAAAATGGTGCGCCAGAAGCCGCTATCTGCGTGCGGCGCGTAGGCAATCGCAAATCTTGGAGCGACGTTTTTGTAATTCCAAGCCCAGTAAGGCTTCTTGCCGTTCCCCTGGCCGGAAAGGTCGAAACTGAGCAGCGGCTGGTCCACTACTCCTTGGTACATGTTGGTGATGCGATTCTCAAACCACTGATGCATATCGATGGTGGGCGATACCTGGTTGCCGTCGGCCTCGTAGGGGGGCTGCAGAAGCGAATAACGCAGCCCGTAAGTAATGGTCAAATTTGGGGTCGCGTTCCACTTGTCCTGTAAATACATCTCACCTTCGAAATTGTGAAAGTGGCGAGGAACGAGATCGCCGTTGTGGATCGGGATGGCGTTCTTGTCCTGGTTCGTAACTGTGTACACCTGGCTCATCAAACCCGCCAGCTGCGTTGCCGCAAAATCGTAAGAGGCTTCAAAGGGCACGTCAACCAGCGGGAAATTTTGGCCGAGAGCTGGGTCCAAACTCACTCCGTTGTTTGAGATAAATGACGGGCTCATCCAATACAGGTTGGCATAACCCGACGAAAGGTTCTGCGCATTCGACTGACGGTTGTTGTGAATCAATCGCCAGTTTGTGCCGAATTGAATGGTATGGGTGCCTTTGGTCCACGAGACATCGTCAATAAAATTGTGCACTGGAACGTTAGTCAGGATAGTGGGAGTGTCGGTGGGGCTAAGGGCCTGAGTATCATCAAGGCCGCGGAGGGTATTGTAGTTCTGACTGTTGAGCCCATTCTTCCCTAACCCCTGCCGGATGAATGCGTACCGGAAATTATTGATCAGGTTGTTGCGGATGATGTAGGTGTAGCCGCCGGCAATTCCCTTGCTGTTATTGGTAACGACGTCGTCGGGAGGAAGCCCCGGAAATTGAGGCGGCAGGGCTTGGTGATCGTTCTGCAAATTGCCGCGCACGAACAATGAATGGTTGCCATTCGCCGTAATTTTGTAATCGAGCTTAAAGATGTAGGTGTCGAGTCTGATGGGGTCGTTGCCGGGAAAGGTAAACCCTGCCGAGTTCAGACCGTCTCCGCTGCCATTGACAGCGTTGCCACACGCCGTGCAGTTGGGTAAGGGATAGTGCATAAACAACGCGTTGGGATTGGCACCGCCGATGTCGGCGAGCAGGGGGTTAGCCCCCGGTCCCAGCGGGCAAGTCGGCGGGATCTGACTGCCACATCCAGTCGTTGGAGGATTGTCGAGAGAGGCGAACTGGGCCGGCGTCAAGGTGGCGACGTAGTCCGGCGCAAAACCGGCAATATTCTGTACGGTCACACCGTTAGCATTGGGCGAGCCCAGCGCGCAGTTGGGATCCGAAGGATTGCACAAATACTTGATCATGCCTTCTCTTAGACTTGCGGTAGGCACGATCCTGGTCGTCTGTTGCTGTTCGGCAGTGCGCTGGCCTTCGAAAGCCGCGAAGAAAAACAACCGATCCTTTTTGATGGGTCCGCCGACGGTACCTCCGAATGTATTGCGAAGAATGTGCTGCGGAATGTTGGGGAGTCCGGCCTCCAACTCCGATTGCTTGTTGAACCAATCATTGGCCACGTCGAACGTTGGACGGTTATATTCGTAGACGGAGCCATGGATGAAATTGGTTCCGCTTTTGGTGACCAGATTCATCTGCGCGCCGGAAGAGCGGCCGGAGGCGGCATCGTAGTTGCTGGTGGTCACGCGAAATTCCTGCAATGAATCGAGCGTAGCCCGCATGGCCCCCTGGAAGGCATAGCCTTCCAACTGATCGTTATCGTCCAAGCCATCGAGTGTAATGTTGCTTTGATCGCTGCGCGCTCCATTCACCGCGCCGCCGCGGCTGTCATTGTCTTGCTGAGTAGTCGTGGTGCTGCCGATATAGACCACGCCCGGCTGCAAGCTGAGAATGGAGGCTGGATCGCGACCCTCTGCGGGCAGATCCATCAATTGGCGGGAGTTGAAGGTGTTCCCTAACGTCGCATCCTGGGTGTTAACCATGGGCGCTTCGCCAGTAACATCGATCACCACCGACCTGCCCTGCACCTGCACGGTGAGGTTCAGTGTGGCGGGGCTACTGACCTGCAGCACCACGTTTTCGCGTTTCATCGTGGCGAAACCTGCGGCCTCGACGGTCAGCACATAGGCGGCGGGGGGAATCTCGAGAAATTGATAAACTCCCTGACCATCGGTTTTCGTGGTGCGCGAAAATCCGGTGGCCGCATTGCTTAAGGTTACGGTAGCTCCAGAGACCACCAAACCTTTGGCGTCAGAGATTTCGCCTCGAATCGATGTGGTGGCAGACTGGGTCACGCCGGCTGGCATCAAGAAGTTCACGCTCAACGAGAGAGAAGTGACGACCAGAAAAACCAATACAGGAACTACACGTGCACCAGAACGCATAGAGCCCCCTTCACGCCAGGCGTTGCCTTTCGCATGTATTTTCCCAGGAAAATAGAGACGGATTCGAGACCCTGGGGACCTGATGGGGCGTTATTGTGCAACTATCAGGCCACAATGTTCAAGCTGAATCTTCAGTAGTTCGGTGGTCGTAAAACGTTTAAATACGGCTTTTCACATATGCCGTTCCAGATTTGGGAGCCTGTTTATGCGGGTTTTCGATCATTACAATTGGATTTGCCGATCTTCGATTTGCCACTATTCGACTGACTGATGAGGAGCGCTGCGGCTGCGACTATGACCACGGGATAGCATTCGAGTGTGTAGCGAGGCTCCGGATTCTCCAGCGTTCCGAGGAAGAGCGAGCGCATGGTGAGAAATAGAACGAACAATCCAATGCCGGAGAATGGGCGGGCGCGCAGCAGTCCGGCGGTGGCCGCTCCGACATAGAGCAAGTTTACCAGACCGAAGACGATGCTCACTGCAAGCCAAGGACGTTCGTCGTCGAATTCCCACCAGCGCGGGTCGGAAGGCAACAGTTCGGTGCGCGGGCGCAGCCACATGTCGGCGATGCGAAGGGCCGGAAGCCAAAGGTAGTAGCGCAGGGGCGCGGAGTGAATGCGTGCGGCGGCCAGCGCGGCGAAGCGCGCGTCGAGTTCGGGAGTGACTTCGTGATCCTGGTTGTAGTCGTCGAAGAGTTGCTCAGTTTCCTGGCGCTGATCTTTCGAGTCACGCCCGTTCGAGTCATACCCAGGCGAATCGTGCCCAGGCGAATCATGCCCCGTAGAATCGAAGGCGCGCCGTGGCAGGCGCCTGATATCGATGGCTGCACCCGGCACATTCCAGTAAATTTCCTGGACGGAGGCGGTATCGGCGATCCAGGTTTTGGTCCAACGATTGAATCCCGTCATCACAAATTCATCTGAGTCGTTGGCGTAGCGCGGCGCGAGCGGCTGGAAACGATGAAAGGTATGCAGGTTGCGTAGCGTCCAGGGGATTAAGGCAGCGACAGTTCCGAGCGCCAGAATTATTCCGGATCGGAATATGGGAATCAAGTGTGGAGCAGAAGTCGATATTGATTTTCGCTTTGCCCTCCAGCATCGTAGAAAAAGCAGAAATAAATACGCGGCCACCGCGCCGAACAAAATGCCGCCGTCCGGCCGCAACAGGATGCACGCTCCGACGGACAGCCCACAGGCGAGCCATGTGCCTGAAGCTTGAATTGGATTAGAACGGTCGACATCGCGAAGATCGGCAAGTCCGCAAACTGCAAAATCCAGGGCCAGCGTCGTGAAAAAGATTTCCAGTGTTTCAGTGAGAGCTGCAGCGGCATAGTTGGCGAGAAATGGGCACAATGCGGCGAGCAGGAAGCCCGCTTTCGCGGCTCGCTCGGAGAGCAAGCGGCGCGCAAGATCAACGATCAGAAAACATGTCCCCAGATCGAACAGAACCTGAATCAGCAACACCGCGCGGAAATTGTTCAAGCCGAAGATGGCGGAAATCGCCGCCAGAAACGCCGGGTATCCCGGCATGCGCGATAGGGTCGGCACGATCTGGCCAGAATCGGTAATGCCGTAAACACCATGCCGCAACCAATTCGTAGCGATATCGGCGTAAAGCCGCGAATCATCGACGTTGGCAGGAAAGCGAAACACAAAGAGCAGCCGCAGCGCCAGCGCCGCCAGGCTTGCCCCAAGAAAGAACCGAGCATTCTTCCGCACCAGTTCCAGCACGCTGAGAATATACGCGTTTGCGGTCATCCCGGAGCCGGGAAAATGCATCCTAATACCCACGGATGTTACCTCTACCCTGTTTCTTACCTTGTGCATTGCGCGGTGGACCTTACAGGCCTTACGAGGATGCGAGCCAGACGCGCGATTATTGCGTCGCAAGAAACGCGACCCTTCGGCAAGCTCAGGGCAGGCTGCTTCGCGCGGCTAGCCCCGATCCCTCACGGCGCAAAGAACGCTTGCTCGGGATGACAATCGGAGCATAGTGCGCCCGAGAATTGACCGTCTGCTGCGCACGGCATACGATAAAAGATTAGCCCTGCATGCCTGAACCCATCTTTTATGATCCGCGTCGCGCCCGCTGGAAGCGCTTGAGACGCCTCGTTGATACTGTGGTTGCGGCGTTATCCGCGCTGATTATTTTCTTCGTTTACACCACGCTGCGGGACGAGCGCCTGCCCGAGTTGCTGTTTTCGCCGCAGAAGCGTGCCTTCAAGGCGTTGAAGGAAAATGAGAAGGAGAAAGCCCGCGAGCGCCAGAAGAAGTTGGCGAGCCGGTCTCATCGCAAGTCGAAGCTGGCCCCGTCGGAAGTTAAATTGAACCAGGACGAAGGCATCCGCGCGGCGTTTTATGTTCCCTGGGACGCCGCTAGTTTTTCTTCGCTCCGCGACTATTCCCGGCAGATTGACCTGCTGTACCCGGACTGGCTCCACGTACTGACTCCCGATGGCCGACTACAGGGCGTGGACGACCAAACGAACAAGTTCTTCGATGTGTTGCAAAACAATCACATTCGTCCGGTGGATGACCGGGTAATGCCTTTTCTCAAAGACGAAGACCCAGCCATGGAAGTTTTCCCCATGGTGAACAACTTCGACGGCACCGAGTGGGCGGAAGGAATCACAGGCTTTCTGAATAATCCAACGGCCCGCGCTCTCTTCCGCCAGCAGGTCGGGCTGTTTCTTTCATCAGACCGTTTTGGCGGGCTGATGGTGGATTTTGAAGCCTTCCTGAAACTGGGTCAGCCCGGCTACGTTGCGCTTCTGAACGAGCTTTCGGAAGACCTGCATGCTCGCGGGATGAAACTTTATGTCAGCGCGCCCGCGCACAATGAAGAATTCGATTATCCCGCCATCGCGGGGGCGGCGGATGGCGTGGTTGTGATGAACTACGACGAACATTATCCCGGCGCAGCGTCGGGGCCGGTCGCGTCCCAAGATTGGTTCGTGGAGAACCTCAAGTTCGCGGTGAAAGTGATTCCTCGGGATAAGATCATCTGTGCGATCGCCAACTATGGCTATGACTGGGTGCTCAAGCCGAAGAAGAGGAAGTTACCGCCCGATGCCAAAGATCACAGCGTTTCGGTGCAGGAAGCCTGGCTCGCGGCGCGCGATTCCGATGAAGATGTCACCTTCGACGATGACGCGCTGAATCCTCACTTCAGTTATCTGGATGAGAGCAGCCTGCGCCATGACGTCTGGTTTCTGGACGGGGTTACGGCGTTAAACCACATGCGGGCCGCGCAGACATTGGGCATTCAGACTTTCGCTTTGTGGCGGCTGGGTGGCGAGGATCGTTCGTTGTGGCGCGTGTGGGACATGCCCGGCGATGTTGGCGCTGCCGACAAACTGCGCGATGTTCCTCCGGGTCAGGATGTGGACATGGAGGGTCAGGGCGAAATTCTGCGCATCGAAGACCGGCCTTCGCACGGAACGCGCGATCTTACAATCGACGCCAATACGAAGCTGATCACGGACGAAAACTTTCAAACCTCACCAGAGCCTTTTCGGGTCGCCCGTTACGGCTACAGCCAGAACAAAGTAGTGCTCACTTTCGATGACGGTCCCGATCCAGAGTGGACTCCCAGGATTCTCGATGTGCTGAAGCAAGAGGATGCCCCTGCCACATTTTTTCTCATAGGCATTCAGACCGATAAGTTTTCCGGCCTGGCAAAACGCATTTACAACGAAGGCCACACCATCGGCAACCATACCTTCACGCATCCCGACGTAAGCAACATCACAGATACGCAAATGCGGGTGGAATTGAATCTCACCGAACGGCTGTTCGCCAGCCTGGTGGGAGTACGCACCATATTGTTGCGTCCGCCGTACGCGATTGACGAGGAACCGGACACCGCCGACCAGGTGAAGCCGCTCATGTTTGCGCAGGACCTGGGCTATATCACCGTGGGCAACCGGATCGACCCCAACGATTGGAGCGATAAGCCACGGCACAGCGCCGAAGAACTTTCTGCATACGTGCTGGCACATCTGCCGCCGTGCGGTCCGAACGACTTGCGCTGTGGCAACATTATTATTCTGCACGACGGGGGCGGGAATCGCGCGGAAACGGTTCGTGCTCTGCCGATGATTATTGACGGCATCCGAGCCCGCGGCCTTGAAATCGCGCCCGTCTATGACCTGCTCGGCAAGACTCGCGCCGACGTGATGGCTCCCCTGCCTACCGGCCAGCGCTGGGCTGCCCGCCTCGACCGGCTTGGCTTCTGGCTCTTTGACGCGGCGGTGGTGGGGATCACATGGATCTTTTTCATCGGCGATATCCTCATGACAGGGCGCTTACTGTTCATCGGTGCGGCCGCTGTGTACGACCGCCTGCAAGAGAAGATTCTCGGCAAACCGGCCGAGGTCGCTTCGTACAGGCCCAAGGTTGCTGTTCTGATTCCAGCTTACAACGAAGAGAAGGTGATCGAGCGTACGGTGCGTGCCGCGCTTAATTCCGACTACTCGAATTTACGTGTAATCGTCATCGACGATGGGTCGCGCGACCGTACGCTGGAAGTGGCGCGCAGCGCCTTTGCCAGGGAGGAAGCTCACGGAAAAGTACTAATACTCACGAAGGCTAATAGCGGCAAAGCTGCCGCCCTTAACTACGGCATTGAACATATTCAGGATGCGGAGCTCTTCGTTGGTATCGATGCCGACACGATCATCGCCGGGGATGCCATTTCGCGCCTGGTACCGCATTTCATCAATCCGAAGGTCGGTGCCATTGCGGGCAATGCCAAGGTGGGCAACCGCGTAAACCTGTGGACGCGCTGGCAGGCACTTGAATACATCACCAGTCAGAACTTCGAGCGCCGTGCTCTGGACGTTCTTGGCGCGGTGAGCGTGGTGCCGGGAGCGATCGGGGCGTGGCGCGTCTCCGCTGTGCGCGAAGCGGGCGGCTACCAGCTTGACACCGTTGCCGAAGATGCCGATCTCACTATGGCTCTGTTACGCCGCGGCTACCGCGTGGAGTACGAAGATATGGCTTTGGCTTACACCGAAGCACCGACTAATGCGAATGGCCTGATGCGCCAGCGTTTTCGCTGGTCTTTCGGCATTCTGCAGGCGGTTTATAAACACAGCGGCGTGTTTGCGCGTAAAGGAGCCCTGGGTTTTGTGGCGCTGCCGAACATTGTGATCTTCCAGATTCTGCTGCCGCTTGTGTCGCCGCTGATCGATATCATGTTCGCTGTTGGCGCTGTCTGGTATTTCATCCAGAAACATTTTCATCCCGATTCCACGGACCCGGCGAGCTTTCATAAACTGGTTGCATTCTTCTTCGTATTTCTAGTGGTTGACTTTCTGGCCTCAGCGCTGGCATTCGCGCTGGAGCGGCGGCGTCCCGATGACAAGGAAGATGTCTGGCTGTTGAGCCAGGTCTGGCTGCAGCGCTTCGCTTACCGGCAGTTATTCTCGGTGGTGCTGTTCAAGACTCTGAAACGCGCGCTGGAAGGGCGAAGGTTCGCGTGGGACAAGTTGGAGCGGACCGCCGCGGTGAGGTATGTGGCGTCGGAGAATCGAGATTCGGTGAGGGTGCCGTAGGCGGCCAGCCGTCATTGTTTTATCGGACTACATCATCGAAACAGCAGCCCGGCGAACTCCGCCAGATTCCGCCGCCATACCATCCAGGTGTGCATGCCGGGCGTCTCGATCTCGGTCTCCTTCACGCCCTTGGTTTTGAGCCATTCTCGGAGATTGCGATTGATCGTGATCAGACGATCCTCGGTTCCACACGCGATCCACAACAAGTGCAGTTGCTGATTCGCTCTTGCGTCGAGCGCGGGAAAATCCTTCTGAAACTCGTCGGGAATACCACCGGAACTGAAAGCGCCGATCCAGGAAAACTTGTCGAGGTTGTTCAGCCCGGTGAGCAGCGATTCCGAGCCGCCCATGGATAACCCGGCAATCGCCCGCGCATTGCGATCTTTGGTGATCCGGTATTCGTTTTCCACCCGTGGCATGACCTCGGTCAGCAGCGCGGCACTAAACTTGTTGAAGTTGCGATCCCGCACCTCGGTGTGACTCCAAGCATTCCAGCCTAAGCGGATCATTTCCATGGTCCCGTAACCCAGAGGCATCACTACAATCATGCGCCTGGCTTTTCCCTGAGCGATGAGATTGTCGAGGATCACGTTGGCGTGTCCAACCGCCGTCCATCCGCTGGCGTCGTCACTGAATCCGTGCAGAAGATAAAGTACCGGATAAGTCTTCCTCGCGGCCGCATCGTAGCCCGGCGGAGTGTACACGTAGTAATCGCGATCATCACCCGCAACCGTGGACCTATAGAAGTGGTGATGAATTTCTCCGTGCGGCACATCGTTCAATTCCCAAGGCAGCGAGGGCGGTCCGGGAATATGGACGAAATTCCCCGGAGAAAGTAGATTCGGAACGAGCGAGGGGTTGGACGCATCGAGCGAGCGTGCGCCGTCAGCAATGAAAGAATATCCGTAGTAGGCAGGCTGGAGAGACGCTGTTGTTACGCTCCAAACGCCTTGATCGTCTTTCTGCATTTCGACGGGCGCGGCTCCTTCGCGAGCAAGCTTGACCTCTCTCACGTTGGGCGCACGAAAGCGGAACGTTACGCTACCGTCGGGATGGATATCGGGAGAAACTAGTGGCGTGGCCCGGGGCGAAGGCAGCTGCTCAGATTTTTTCTCCTGACCTACAACCCAACCCGCTATTACTAAAAGGACCGAAAACAGGTGGAGCGGAGCCAAGAGACGACGCATGCATCCCCCAGAAGAAGTTGAGACAGCTGAAATCGATAGCGGCTACAGCTTCTTTTCCGCGACTTCCAGCCGATTTTCCGCTTTGTGCAGCGCATTCAGCGAGCGCTCCACATCCACGTTGATGTCGCCGCTGGTGAGCCGCTGCTCGGCCCGGTCTTTACTTTTGCGCGCGCGCTCGACGTCGATCTCGGATGGGCGCTCGGCAGTTTCGGCGAGGATTGTTACTTTATCGGGTAGCACTTCGGCAAATCCCCAAGCCACGGCCAGTCGCTGCTCTTCAGCGCCGGCCCGGTAGGTAATTTCGCCCACAGCGAGTTCGGTGATGAGTGGAGCGTGACCGGGTAGAACGCCGAGATAGCCGTTCTTGCCGGGAATCTGCACTTCTTCCGCCGGTGTGGCTACCACTTTTTTCTCCGGCGTGACAATCTCGAGTTGGAAAGTATCTGACATGCAAAACCCGGCGTTGGACCTCGGACCGCAGACTTCCGCAAACCTTCGATGTCCGAGGTCTGAGGTCTGGCGTCTGTTCCTACGCCGCTGTCTTCATCTTTTCTGCCGCTTCCAACACTTCCTCGATCGGGCCCTTCATGTAAAACGCTTGCTCGGGGATGTCATCGTACTTGCCGTCGACAATCGCTTTGAAGCCCTTCACCGTATCGGCAATCTTCACGTAACGTCCGGCTGCGCCGGTGAATTGCTCCGCAACGTGGAACGGCTGCGAGAGGAAGCGCTGAATCTTTCGCGCGCGCGCCACGGTTAGTTTTTGATCTTCGCTGAGTTCATCGATACCGAGAATCGCGATGATGTCCTGCAGGTCTTTGTAAGTCTGCAGCGTCTTCTTCACCGACTGCGCAACGTCATAATGCTCCTGCCCGACGATGCGTGCATCCAGAATGCGCGAGGTGGAGGCCAGCGGATCGACTGCGGGATAAATTCCGATCTCGGTCAGTGCGCGCGAGAGCACAGTGGTCGCGTCGAGGTGAGCAAAGGTGGTCGCTGGAGCAGGATCGGTCAAGTCATCGGCGGGAACGTAGATCGCCTGCACCGAAGTGACCGAGCCTTTCTTAGTGGACGTGATACGCTCCTGCAGTTCACCCATTTCCGTTGCCAGATTTGGCTGATAGCCCACCGCGCTCGGCATGCGGCCGAGCAGCGCAGACACTTCGGAACCTGCCTGCGTGAAACGAAAAATGTTGTCGATGAAGAGAAGCGTGTCTGCGCCTTCGGCATCGCGGAAGTATTCCGCGACCGTAAGTCCGGTGAGGGCTACTCGCAAGCGGGCACCCGGCGGTTCCGTCATCTGACCGTAAATCAGCGCCGCCTTCGACTCCGCGGGCTTGCCGGGCTTAATCACACCCGATTCCGTCATCTCCAGCCACAAGTCGTTACCTTCTCTCGTGCGCTCGCCCACGCCCGCAAAAACCGAGTAGCCGCCGTGCTGCTTGGCGACGTTGTTGATGAGTTCCATGATGACGACGGTCTTACCCACGCCCGCGCCGCCGAACAGGCCGATTTTGCCACCCTTCAAGAACGGTTGAATGAGGTCGATGACTTTCACGCCGGTCTCGAACATCTCCGCGGTCGTGGCCTGTTCGTCGAAAGCCGGCGCCAGGCGGTGAATCGGCATTCTCTCTTTGAATTCGATCGGGCCCAGCTGATCCACTGGTTCGCCAATCACATTCATCACGCGTCCGAGCGTGCCACGACCTACAGGCACCGAGATCGGGCCGCCCTGATCGATGGCTTTCATGCCGCGCACCATACCCTCGGTCGCTTCCATGGCGATACAGCGCACGCGGCCTTCGCCCAGGTGCTGCTGGACTTCAAGAATTACGTTCACGGGGCTCGGGACGGTGAACCCGTCGCTCACCACTCTCACAGCTTCATAGATAGGCGGCAGGTGGCCTTCGGAAAATTGCACGTCCACTGCCGGCCCTGCGATTTGAACTACGTGTCCGATATTTTCTGGCATAAATTCAGCTTCTATCTGCTAGCTCCTGGCGTTCAAGCCTTAGCATTCAATCAGCATTCAGCCCAAGCACCTTAGCTTAGCGCCCGGCAACAAGCCTTATAGGCCGAGTGCTGAGTGCTAACTGCTGAGTGCTCACTACATCGCCGCCGCTCCGCTCACGATTTCGATAATCTCCTTCGTGATCTTGGCCTGCCGGGCCCGGTTCATGGCCAGCGTCAGGGAGTCGATCATATCTGTGGCGTTGCTGGTGGCCGACTCCATTGCGGTCATGCGCGCGGCATGCTCGGCGGCGACTGATTCCAGCAAGGCGCGGAAAATCTGGATGGCGACATATTTTGGCAGCAGCGCGCGGAACAATTCCTCCGGCGGCTGTTCGTAGATGTAATCCACTTGCGCCGTGCCGAATTGCGCCGCGGCCTCGTCGGCCTGGGATTCGGAGCGCCGCAAGCCCACGCCTGCGCTCACTGCCGCCTCTTTCGCTCTTTTCTTTTCTTCTTCCGTCATCTCTTCGGCGAAGCGTACTGCCTGCTCGCCAACTTGCTCGATGGGAAGAATCTGTTCGACAACGAGGCGCTGCGCAATCACGGATTTGAATTCGTTGAAAACTACGTAGACCGAGTCAATCTCTTCGCGTTCGTAGCGCTCAATTATGCTTTCTGCCAAGGTGCGGGCTTGCGAAAATTCCAGCTTGCCGAGAATACCGACATGCTCACCCGTGATTTGTATCGGTCCGGCGCGCCCGGCAGACTCCGCTTCAGGGTGTTTCTCCAGCGATTCCTCGGACTCGGCCAGGCTGGGGGCCTGCACTGCCGCGGAGGGATAGCGCCGGCGCAGAAAATCGCGCCCTTTGCGGCCAATCGCCTCGATATCGACATTCTTATTCGCCTTCAACTCGAGAAAACGCGTGGCTGCTTTGGTGATATTGGCGCTGAAAGCCCCCGCCAGACCCTTGTCGCCGGTAACAACGATCAGAAGAATATTGTTCTCCGTCCGCTGCGCTAGCAAGGGATGTTTTACCTCGCCTGTTTCCGGATCATAAATCTCAGCGCGCGCCACCAGCGACTTCAGGACATTCGTCAACATCTGCGCGTAAGGACGCGCCGCCAGAGTGCGCTCCTGCGCCCGGCGCAGCTTTGCCGCCGAGACCACTTTCATGGCCTTCGTGATCTGCCGCGTGTTTACCACGCTGCGGATACGGCGGCGAATATCGAGAATGTTGGCCATTGGAAACCCGCTATTGGCTATTAGCTCTTAGCCTTTAGCTAAACCTGTCGTCAGCCTTTTCCTACGATGCAGCGATTCAAGCCAAGAGCTAAAGGCTAAAAGCTTAAGAGCCTATTTCGCTACCGCTTCTCTTGAGGACACGAACTGCTGCTTCGCCTGCTTGACTAAATCGGTTAACTGCGCTTTCAGACCGTCGTCGAGAATTTTCTTTTCCATGATCGTGCGCAGCAGGCCGCTGGCGGTTGCCTCGACGTACTCGTACAGCTCTTTTTCGAAGTCGCGGACTTGATTGACGGGAAGGTCGTCCAGGAATCCTCCGGTGCCAGCGAAGATGATCAGAATCTGTTTGGAGAACGGCAGTGGCGAAAATTGGTTCTGCTTTAGCAGTTCGACCAGCCGTTGTCCGCGGTTGAGTTGCGCTTGCGTCGCTTTGTCGAGGTCGCTACCGAACTGCGCGAATGCTGCCAATTCCCGGTATTGAGCGAGTTCCAGTTTCAACGTGCCAGCAACCTGGCGCATGGCTTTAATCTGTGCGCTGCCGCCGACGCGACTCACCGAAAGACCTACGTTCACCGCCGGACGAACGCCCTGGTTGAACAAATCAGTTTCCAGATAAATCTGCCCGTCCGTGATTGATATCACGTTGGTCGGAATGTAGGCGGAAACGTCGCCCGCTTGCGTCTCAATGATGGGCAGCGCGGTCAGCGATCCGCCGCCATTCTTGTCGCTCAATTTCGCCGAGCGCTCCAGCAACCGCGAGTGAAGATAGAACACGTCTCCGGGATAAGCCTCGCGTCCCGGTGGACGCCGCAGCAGCAGCGAGATTTCGCGATAGGAGGCCGCGTGCTTCGATAGATCGTCATAAATGACCAGCGCGTGGCGCTTGGTGTCGCGGAAGTATTCGCCGATTGCGCACGCCGCGTAAGGCGAAATGTATTGCATGGGCGCTGGTTCTGACGCCGACGCCGCGACCACGATGGTATATTCCATCGCGCCGTAATCTTCCAGAATCTTCACCACCTGAGCAATCGACGATCGCTTCTGTCCGATCGCGTTATAGATGCAGATCAAGTCGTTTCCCTTGCTGTTGATGATGGTGTCGAGGGCAACCGCGGTTTTGCCCGTCTGACGGTCGCCAATGATCAGCTCGCGCTGACCGCGGCCGATCGGGATCATGCTGTCGATGGCCTTCAGTCCGGTGGCCATGGGCTCGCGCACGGGCTGGCGATCAATGACGCCCGGCGCCAGTCGCTCGAGGGCGATAAATTTGTCAGTGGCGATGGGACCTTTGTCGTCGATGGGGCGGCCGAGCGAGTCGACTACGCGGCCGATCATGGCGTCGCCGACGGGCACACTCATGATGCGCCCGGTGCGCTTCACTTCGTCGCCTGCTTCAATCCCCGTGTATTCGCCGAGGATGACCACGCCCACCTGATCTTCTTCCAGGTTCATGGCTATGCCCGCAACGTCATGAGGGAAGGAAAGAAGTTCGCCGGCCATTACCTTGTCGAGTCCATATACGCGGGCAATGCCGTCGCCCAGCGTGATAACCGTGCCGGTCTCGTCCACCGAGATCTTCGATTCGTAGTTCTCGATCTGCTCGCGGATCAGTTTTGTAATTTCGTCTGCCTTGATCTGTGCCATAGAATCAGCTCTTAGCCTTTAGCTGTTAGCTTTTAGCTCAAAACTTAACCCGCATAGGGTCAAGCTAAGAGCTAAAGGCTAAGAGCTAATAGCTTCTTTCAACCTCTCCAACTGGCCCTTGACCGAACCATCGTAAATTGTGCTGCCCAGGTGGAGGACTGCGCCCCCGAGAAGCGACGCATCTTGTTCGTATTGAGCGCGCACTTTCTTTCCGGTCAGCTTCGCGACCTGCGCCTCGAACTCGCGCTTTTCTGCGTCGTTTAATTCGCGAGCGCTGACGATCTGGGCCTCGGCGAATCCCAGCCGCGCGTCGAGTTCCTTCCCCAGTTGCCGGATAATGGGCTCTAGAAAATGCACGCGCCGGTGATCGATCAGGATCGCGACAAGATTCCTCACTTGCGTCAAGATCCCATCGCGCTCGGCAATTACGTCGAGCACGCGGCGTTTCTGATCGGTGGGGATCGCGGGATTTTCCCACACACGACGCAAGTCCGAACTTTCGTTCAGCAAGGTCGCGATCGTGCGCAACTGCGCAACGGAACGATCCGCATCAAGATGCTCGTCTAGAACCACATCCGCAAAGGCGCGAGCGTAGGTGCTGGCGACCGAAGCCATACGCTAGCGGCCTCCCTTTCCAGATATGTCAGATCCTCTGCCAGACAAATCGGAAGCAGGTGAATCTGAATACGCGCCCAGTTCTCCTGCAAAATTCCTTACCAACGCTTGATCGGTTCCGGCATCGACATGAATCTGCTTGCTTGCAAGACCGATCGCCAAATCAGCGGCATAAGCAGTCAATTCGCGCCGCGCCGCCTTGGCAGCGGCGGCGATCTCCTGCTGCGCCGATTCCACGATTTTTCGTGTATCTTCCTGAGCCGCCGCCTGGATTCGTGCTTCTTCGGCTGCTGCGTCTTTCTCGGCGGCGTTTCGCATCATGCCTATTTCGCCGTCCAGTTTCATCAGGCGCGATTCGATCTCTGCCAATCTGCGGCGCGCTTCTTCGCCGGCCTTCTGCGCTTCCTGCATTGCCTTCTGAATCGCCGCGGTGCGCGCGCTGAATGCGGCCGGCAGATACTTGCGAGCAACCCAGATGATCAATCCGGCAATCACGGCAAAATTCAGCAGAATGCTCAACAGGTAAGCATTTCCGTTGCTCAGGCCCGTGTGCCTTGCAAGGAACTGCACTGACGGCGACTCTTTGAACTCGGCCTTGTCATCTTTCTCTTCTCCGGCGGCTTCACGGGTTTTGTGCGTCAGTTGGCGCCCGAAACCGGGCTCCTTTGACGATTCATGGGACCGCTGATTTTGCGCCAGCGGTGCCGACTGTGGCGGCGGTTCCTGCGCGGAAACCGAAACGGGCGCTCCCGCCAGACTCAAGGCGACCAGCATCAGCAGACACGGGCTTGTGATTTTTCTCAAGAAAACCATTTGGTCCGCTTGCGCAATCGGTTCGCGCGATTTGCAGCAATGGAGATTTAAGCCGCGAGACTTTAAGGTGCGAAACAGTGAGCGATGAGGCATCAACGTCCTGCTCCGGCCGGCTGCAACACACGGCGCATGATCTCGGTTGCCAAGGCCTGCGCCTCGGCCTGCAAAGCGTCCTGCGCGGCCTCGCGATCTTTCCCGATGTCAGCCTTTGCCGCCTCCACCTGCGCGTGAGCCTGGTTGCGAGCCTGGTTCAAAGCTGCGGTGCGCGCATCGAGCGCCGCTTTGCGCCGCGCTTCCTGCGCGCGAAATACAATTGCTCGCGCCTCGCGCAAACGCTGCTCGTATTCGGATGTGCGTGCCTCAGCCGCGGCCATGTCCGCCCGCGACTTCTCGAACGCTCCCTCGGTCTTGGCGCGCCGATCGGCAAGCACCCGCTGCAGAGGCTTGTGCACGATGGTCGCATAGAGCGCGTACAGGAGTGCCAGCAGAATTACTGTGGGCACCGCTCCGAGCAGTAATTCCCCTAGTTGTCGTAGCGTTTGCTCCATTAATTGCAGCTATACAGGAAAATGAGGGCTATGAAAACTGTTAAGTCTAACGTCCGAGGGAGTTTATGTCAACGCAGGGGCTGATTTTTTAGGGAGTTTTCGGGCATGCGAAGGTGTCGAAATGGGGCGAAATCGCGGGTTGTCCCTTGGAGATGCAGAAAGATGCAACTAATCCTTGACTTCTCGGTACAGAGGACTAGCATAGAAGTATCACCTCCGATCCAATTCAGGATCGAATGGGCCGATAGCCAAGGACTGTCACCGCTTCTTGGTTGCCGGCCCATTTAAATTGCAGCCGTTGGCCGCTAGCCGGTGTACTTTGGGCCCACCAGCCAATGTTTCAGTTTCCTCACCACTGACTCCGGCGCCTCCGCCTCTAACTCGACTGCTCCGTCTTTGTAAGTCCGCGAATAAATCCGGGCCTTGGCTTCCAGAAGGGCCAGCATCTTCCCTTCTTTCTGCGGGACGCGCAGGTGCACTCGGCTGACGTGGTCTTCTTCGATCATGGCATCGATGCGCGCCAGCAGTTTGTCAAGGCCTGTGCCTTCTGCCGCGGATACGTAAACCGTGTTATCGCCGTTTCGCGAAGAATCGTGCAACAAACTCTCGGCTACCTCGACATCGAGCAGATCAACTTTATTCATCACCCGCAAGCGCGGCTTTTTTTCTGCTTCGAGTTCCTTCAAGACAATCTCGACTTGCGCATCCTGTTCGGCGGAGAGGCGGCTGCTGGCGTCCGACACGTGCAGGATCAGCGATGCGCGCTGCACTTCTTCAAGCGTGGCGCGAAAGGCCGAGACCAGCGTGTGCGGCAGGCTGCGAATGAATCCCACCGTATCGGAAAGCAGCACCTTGCGCTTCGAGGGCAGCGTCACCGCCCGGATTGTGGGATCGAGCGTTGCGAACATGCGCGGCGAGGCCAGCACCGCAGCCCGAGTAAGCGCATTGAACAGCGTGGACTTGCCCGCGTTTGTGTAGCCGACCAGCGCGATGGTCGCGATTGGAGCAGACTCACGGCGCTGGCGCTGCTGGGCGCGAATGCGCTTTACGTTCTCCAGTTGGTGCTCGACGTGCCGGATGCGGCGGTAAATTTTCCGGCGATCAGTTTCGAGCTGAGTTTCACCGGGTCCGCGCGTGCCGATGCCGCCACCGAGTTGCGACATCTCCACGCCGCGGCCTGCAAGGCGCGGGAGTAGGTATTGCAGTTGCGCCAGCTCCACCTGTAACTGGCCTTCGCGGGTGCGCGCATGGCGAGCAAAAATGTCGAGGATGAGTTGAGTGCGGTCGATCACACGCCGCTTCACGATTTTTTCGATGTTGCGCTGCTGCGAAGCGCTGAGATCGTGATCGAAGAGAAGAAGGTCAGCATTCACGGACGCGGCCGCTCCGGCAATTTCCTCGAGCTTACCCGCCCCAATCAAAGTGGCAGGGTCGAACCGGTCGCGGCGCTGCAGAATTTCGCCAACGACGTTCGCACCCGCGCTGCCCGCGAGGGTGCGCAGTTCGGCCAGGGACTCATCCGCATCAAACTCCGGCACGCTGGGCTTGTTGCTCGCCGGCCTTACCGAGGCAGATGGACTGGACTTTACCGCAGGAATATCCGCAGCCGTCGCCGCATCACGCGCCGCCTGTGCTTGTGCAGTAACCTGGCTCTTCGCAGATCGTCCGCGCGTGCGGACGTCGATGCCGATGAGAAAGGCACGTTCCAGATCGTCTTCCGGGCGCACATTCTCCGGGCCGGGAGCTGCGCCCAGAGGCACACGTGAACCTTCGAACGTGCGGACGCGCGTCTTCTTGGGATGAGAACTGCGCAAACCGGAAACGCCTTACCCTTCGGAGCCCGAGGCGCTCGCCGCTGAAGCCGCTACCGGCGAGGTAGCCCCGGCCGCGGCCGCCACCTTGGCTTCCGGGTGGGGCAAGTGTGCGCTATGCGACCCCGTGCGGCCAATCACAATGGTGGAAATGGCGTGCTTGAAGATCAATTGCTCTTGTCCGTTGGCCTCGAGCACGACGGAATACTTGTCGAAGGAGCGAATGCGGCCTGTCAGCTTAACGCCGCTCAGCAGATAAATGGTGATGCTCAACCGCTCCTTGCGGGCTGTGTTCAGGAAGGAATCCTGGATGTTCTGCGCCGGCTTGCTGCTATCCATAGCCG
>DAIUEW010000061.1:0-35800 GCA_036844925.1 Candidatus Sulfotelmatobacter sp. | reverse complement strand
CGCTATCTCCATTTTCAGGCGGCATGGCTTGCAGTTGGGACGGGTTTGTTCTACGTGCTGTTCGGCTTCTTGGCAGGACATTTCCGGCGCAATCTATTTCCCGCGGCTTCTGACCTTTCCATCAAGGAGCTTGGCGGTTCGCTGGTTCGACATTTGCGCTTTGAGCGGCCGGGCAAGGAAGAAGCGTGGTCGTATAACGTGCTGCAGCGCCTCACGTATCTGCTCGTGATCTTCGTGTTGTTCCCGTTGATGATCTGGACGGGGCTGGCCATGTCGTTCGGATTCACCTCGGAATTCCCCTTGGCCGTTCGGCTCTTGGGAGGCCAGCAGACGGCGCGGAGCCTGCACTTCCTTGTGACGATACTCCTTGTGCTGTTCCTGTTGATTCACGTGCTGATGCTCTTTGTTGCGGGATTTCGAAATCGTATGCGCGCCATGATCACCGGCCGCGCTACCCCACCGACGGAGTGAAGTTATGAGCAATATCTCTCGACGCAAATTCATCATCACGGGGCTGGCTGTGGCGACCGGTGCATCTGGGATTGCCGTTGCTGCCAAAGTCGCGCGGCATCATGGGCTCATCCCGCCGGACGCGGGAGGATTTTACGGGCCGGGAGAAACGCTGACCTACGCGGCTCAGCGACTTTTGACCCGCCATTCCATGGCCCGTGAATTCTCCCGCACCGAGATTTCGAAGAATCCGTTCGCCAATGAAGTCGATCCGTTGGGCGATGAATTCAAACGACTCCAGGCAGCCAGTTTCGTGGACTGGCGGGTGACTGTGGACGGGATGGCGGCGCGGCCGGCCTCGTTCTCGCTGGCAGAGATCAGGAGTTTCCCCACCAGTACGCAGATCACCATGATCGGCTGTGAAGAAGGATGGACTTACATCGCCGAATGGACCGGGGTGCCGCTCTCTTACATCCTGGACCGTGTTGGCGCGCTGCCCCAGGTGCGTTACGTTGTATACCGCTCGATCCAACCTGACTGGTGGGAGAGCATCGACATGGCGGACGCGTTGCACCCACAAACGCTTCTCGCCCACCGCATGAACGGAAACGAACTTCCCGTGCCGTTCGGAGGCCCCGTCCGCCTGCGAGTCCCGCGGCAGCTCGGTTATAAGAGCGTGAAATACATCAATCGCTTGACTTTGACGGACAACCTCAGACCGTTCGGCAAGGGTCTGGGGGGTGCTAACTCTGATGGTGGCTACGCGTGGTATGCGGGCATCTGACAGGAAGCGCCCGATGACAAGATGGCGCACGCTGTCTACACTGGCTCAGTAACTCGTCATAAGCACATTTCTGGACAACTTCCGTTTAGCCGACCAGCCGTCCAGAATCGTCGCATCCGCGCCAACCTGCTCACAGGGCTATAATGACGCGCAACGCATGGGGCTCACTTCTGGGACTAAACTCGGTCCGTACGAAATTGTCTCGCCGCTTGGTGCAGGCGGCATGGGTGAAGTGTACCGTGCTCGCGACATGCGGCTGGAGCGGGATGTAGCCATTAAGGTTTTGCCCGCCAATTTGTCCTCTGATCTCTCCTTACGGCAGCGGCTGGAGCGCGAAGCCAAAGCCGTCTCAAGACTCTCTCATCCCAACATTTGCACCCTGCATGACATCGGTCATCAGGACGGGGTGGACTTTCTGGTCATGGAACTGGTCGAGGGCGAGACGCTGGAACATAAGCTGATCAAAGGCCCTCTGTCACCGGAGCAGGCGGTCCGCGTCGCGGTGCAGATTGCCGATGCGCTGGCCAAGGCCCACAAGATGGGCATCACGCATCGTGATCTCAAGCCGTCCAATGTCATGCTGACCAAGACCGGGGCCAAGCTGATGGATTTTGGCTTGGCGAAGGAGTCGGGCCCGGCCCCGCTGGCCGCAGACCTGACGGCGATGACGGCAGACCAGGCGAAGCTGACGGTGGAAGGCACCATCATCGGAACATTTCAGTACATGGCGCCTGAGCAATTGGAAGGCAAAGAGGCGGATCCGCGCACAGATATTTTTGCTCTGGGGGAAGTGATCTACGAGATGGCCACGGGCAAGCCGGCGTTCAGCGGGAAGGGCCGGGCGAGTTTGATTGCGGCAATCTTGACCGCGGAACCTCCGCCGATCGTCCAACTCCAGCCGTTCACGCCCCCTGCACTCGAAAGAATTGTGAGGAAGTGCCTGGCGAAAGATCCCGACGAACGATGGCAGAGCGCCAGCGACCTGGCAAGCGAACTGAACTGGATTATTGAAAGTGGCGGACACGCGCCCGGTACTGGTCACTTGGGAGATGGAAAAAAGACGCGAGAAGCGCTGGCTTGGCTCGTCTCCGGTGTCCTGACCGTCGTTCTGATCGTGGGGACGATTTGGTGGCAAAACTCCAAGCAGCCAGAACAAACGATGTATTTTTCGCCGCCTTTCCCTTTTCCCGTCCGCGACATGGCTCTGGCTCCAAACGGCCACACCCTCGCTGCCATCGCGTATCTGGAATCTGCACGGAAGAATGTGATCTGGATTTACGAGTTGGGCGCGCCCAACGCCAACAGTCTTGCTGACACCGAAGGCGCCAGCTATCCGTTCTGGTCCGCCGACGGACGATCGCTGGCCTTCTTCGCCGACGGAAAACTGAAGAAGCTGGGGGTATCAAGTGGCCAGGTGCAAACGATTTCGGATGCGCCCTCGGGCCGGGGCGGTACGTGGAACAGGGACGGCGTGATTGTTTTCACGCCTGATGCGGCGCTGGGGGAAGGCCTGTATCGCGTCTCGGCCTCCGGCGGGACGCCTGCACCTATCACCAAACCGGATGGGAGCCGCGGAGAGCAGAGTCATCGCTGGCCCATTTTTCTGCCTGATGGAAAGCACTACCTATACCTAGCCGCCAATTTTGGCGGAGGGAAAGGAGGTACAAACGCCATCTTCTTGGGTGCGCTTGACTCCAACGAGAAGCACTTCGTGGTGGAAGCGACCGCGAACGCGTCCTATGCCGCCCCTCGATACTTGCTATTTCTCCGTGGAAGAACATTGCTTGCCCAGCGCTTCGATTTGAAGCGATTCGCATTGGCAGGAGAGCCGACAACCATCCTGACCGAGATCTCGTATCAGCCACTGGTCCGAAGAGCCGTATTTGCCGTCTCCGACAACGGTCTGCTGATTGCTCAGACAGGCGGCAGCGCGGTCGCCCTTTCGCAACCGGTTTGGTTCGATCGCAAAGGGAAGGAGGTGGGGGTGGTGAGCAAGCCCGATGTGTATCAAAACGTCTCCCTGGCTCCGAACGGAAGGTCGGTGGCCATGGACAAGGCCGACATGGAGAGCCAGAGTCAGATGATCGCCCACGTCTGGACCTATGATTTGGAGCGCAACAGCGCCCAGCGGCTTACCTTCGATGCCTCCACTCACGTGCTGCCGGTCTGGAGCCCTGACGGTACACAGCTGGTGTTTTGCTCGAATCCACTACTCACCTTCGACCTGAATATAAAAAACTCCGATGGCTCGCAGGAAGAAAGGGGCATCGTGCAGGATGACCACGACAAGCATCCGAACGATTGGTCCAGAAACGGAAAGTACATCCTGTACAACCGGGGAACGGACTTGTGGTTCGTGACCCTTCCGGAGCTCAAGACCAGCCTGTTCCTGAAAGCGCCTGCCACCGTCAGGAACGGCCAATTCTCGCCCGACGGAAAATGGGTCGCGTACGCCTCGAACGAGACTGGGAAGTGGGAGATTTATGTGACCTCGTTCCCGGAGCCACGAGGCAAGTGGCAAGTCTCGATCGGCGGGGGAGAGCAGCCCCGGTGGCGAGGAGACGGCAGAGAGCTTTTCTATCTTTCCTCGGACGGCAAAATGATGGCAGCACCAGTGACCACCGGAGCCAATTTCGATGTTGGTGCGCCGGCCGCTCTTTTCCAGACCACTCCACGGCAGCCCGTCTCCACGAATGACCTGTTCGCTTATGACGTAAGCCGGGACGGCCAGCGATTTCTAATCCTCACACAATTAAAGCAAGCGGAAACCGTTCCGATGTCGGTCATCTTGAACTGGTCTGCGAAGCTCACCAAATAATGATCGCAATAGCGGAAGCTTGGACCGAGCTATGGGGCGATTGTGGGCGGGTGACGGGCAAACCGGAAACTAATACCGCCTTAAGTTAGCGCTTATTGGGGTAATTCCCCATGCACGTTACCCACCAGCCCACCACCTAAGGAATGACATTAAGTTACGAAAGTAAGGTTCAGATTCCTCAATATTTGAGCGAACATCATAGTGGCACGATGGGGACAAGTATTAGGAGGAAATAATGCGAGGGTCTGCGTTGCGTTGGTTTTGCCTGGCGGCTGGCCTGCTCCTGCTGGGCGCTCCGCTCTGGGGCCAGGCAGCGACGGAAAAGACCGCAGCGGAGACGAGGCAGGAACCGGCGCATCTGGGGTATCCGTCGGACTGGAGCTCACGGCATCTGCTAATGCCGGGCATGCGCGCCGACGATGTGTTGGCGGCGGGAGAGCGCGACCCGCGGTATGTTTACAACATGGTGATGCGACGAGTGGCCGCGGAACGCTGGCGGGAACGCTGGCGTGGTCCGGTGGAACTCTGGCGTCGTCCAGTGGTGCGGCCCAGGCCCAGGCCCAGGATCGACTGGGCTGTTTCGCTCGAAAACGGGTTCGTGCCGCAGAACCAATTTCCCTCAAAATATCAGTTTGAGATAACTACGGAAAGTTGCAATTCCGATTACATCCTATACGGACTGACCGTGACCTCCGGGACGCAGGCTAACCTGGTCGGGATCAATAACATGTATACGGGAGGGACCACTCCCTGCAATAGCGGATCGCCTTGGGTGGCGTTCGCCTACAACACTGTGACCCAAACCGGGGGCCAGATCAAGACGTCACCAACGCTATCGATGGATGGAACGAAAGTGGCTTTCGTGGAGAGCACGGGCGGCGCATCCTACTTCCACGTGCTGGTCCTGCCAAGTCCGATTCCGGTGCCGCCTGCGTCGGCGGGGACGGTCTTGAGTCCGCAGACTCCGGCCTCATGCACGACACCAACAACAGCAAACTGCATGACGACGCTTACCATCGAAACCGGCGCGACGAATTCGAATTCCTCGCCATGGGTGGATTACACCACGGATACAGCATATGTGGGCTCGGACAATGGATTGCTCTACAAGATCACGCCGGTATTCGGTGGTGGCGCACCGGCGCTGGTCAACGATGCGAGCAACTGGCCGGTCACGGTCTCAAATAATAAATACAACAACGTGTTGACCGGTCCGGTTGTCGATGACACCGCCGGCAGGATTTTTATCGGCGACGGCGAGGGATATCTGTATGCGGTCAGCCTGACCAGCCCAGGCAAAACCTACGCTGCAAAGCAGACGATCGGGTGGGCCTTCGTCAATGGACAAACAGGCAGCGGAGGACCGGGAACGGGCATTGTAGATCCGCCATATGCACTCAGCGATCCGGCGAATCCCGGGACGGACCAGGTGTTTGCATTTACCGGATGCAGCAATGTGCAGGGTATCGGTGGTGCGGTTACTCAGCTTTCTGCCACCTTCTCGACCGGTGCGCCGTCAAAAGCCAACACGGTGGATTTAGGGTCCGCGAGCGGAACAGGAGACTGCACGGGGAACAATGTACACTCGGGAACGTTCGATAATGCTTTCTGGTTGAACGGAACAACCTCGGGCCACCTGATGGCATGCGGATTCCTAGAATCGGGAGGCGCACCAGCCGAACCAGTGATGTATATGTTCCCATTCGCGAATCACGTGATCACCTCAACGGGTTCATCGTCATTTGTGATAGACAACACGCTCGGTGATGAGTGTTCTCCACTGACCGAGTTTTATGACGGCACGACCGATCGATTATTTTTCGGAGTGGGCAGCACCGACGGATACCTGCAAAGCTCGACGATTACAGGTTCGTTGACCACACCGAACTGCACGGGCGCACCGACATCGAGTTGCGTGACGACCCCGAGCGCCCTCGGAGGAACCAGCGGGATCGTGATCGACAATCAAGTGTCGAACGGCGGGACAAACATCTACTTCTCGACCCTTGCGGCGGGATCCGTGAATGGGCAAAACTGCAGTGTGTCGGGCGGAGCGGCAAACCCACATTGTGCCGTGAAGCTGACCCAGTCCGGGTTGCAATAGGTCCCGGCGCTAAGGAAGTGGCTGGAATATAGATCTGTCCATAGCCACGATTGCGCCGGTCTGTTCGAGTTTCGCGACATTTCTCATGTGCTCCGGATCATTTGCCAGCGCTTCCCGATACTGTTCGTAGACGGCAAGCGTGGCGAAGTCGATCAGTCCAAGCGCCTCATTGGTCGTTCCCGCAAAATCGGTTGGCAGGAAATATCCAACTATCTTGCCACCACTGCGGCGGATTGGCTCCTGCTCTGCCTCGACATATGCTCTGAAATCCGCCAGCTTGTTCGGATTGATCGTGTATCGAATGCTTAGGGTAATCATATTGGCTCTACAAGAAATCCTATCCCGCAATCGACGCATGATGTTTCGAGCTGCATCGAAGTATCTTCCACTCCGGTGAGGTATATTTGCTCGCGTGAACCGAAGCTTTGCCGACACCGCCGCTTTGTTGAGCGATCCGGGACGTGCGGCAATTGCCCTAGCCCTTATCGGCGGCGTTGCCCTTCCGGCGGGGCAATTAGCGATGATCGCCAATGTAACGCCACAGACGGCTAGCAGTCACTTGGCGAGACTCGTGGACGGCCGTCTGTTTACGGTTGAACAGCAGGGACGCCATCGATACTATCGAATTGCCAATGCCGAAGTAGCGCACGCGATCGAAGCGCTTCTGGCGATTACGCCCCATCCAAAACACGTCGTAGAGCGCGTTACGAGAGATGAGCAGATGAACGGGCTCTCGTACGCGCGGAGCTGCTATTCCCATTTGGCGGGAGAAATCGCAGTTAGAATAGTCCGCAAGCTTCAAGATCTCCGTGTCCTTGTCGCTCAGGAACCCCGGTGTTACCGAGTGACCAGAAACGGCCGGCTTTGGTTTGGGCAGCTCGGTATTGATGTGAGCCAAAGACAGGCCAGTGATCCCAAGTTCGCTCGGCAGTGCCTCGACTGGACGGAGCGGCGACACCATCTGGCCGGGCCTCTCGGCTCAGCATTGTTCGGTAGGTTTCGCGAGTTGAAGTGGGTTGCTCCGGTTCGCCACAGCCGTGCAGTACGGATTACGGTGGAAGGGCAATTCAAATTGCAAAGGCTGTTCGGCTCCGACCTCGGGGGTAAGCGCTAGGAGTCCGCTCCTCGGTACTCAGGCAGTTATTACTTGCGGACGGCTGATTGTTTGTTGCGTCCTCGCGCATCCCCGCATCCATCCATTCCTTCATTCAATCTTCAGGTTGCGATGAATAAATGAAAAATTGCGGATTTCTCGGAGGCGCGATTGTGGTAAACCAGACCCTGTGAAGCTGCTTATCGTCGAAGACGAACCTCGCATGTTGGAGCTGTTGCATCGCGGCCTGACCGAAGAAGGTCACACGGTGGTGTGCGCATCCGACGGCGGCGAAGGGTGGGAACTGGCGCACGCCTATGAGTTTGATGCAATCGTGCTGGACGTCATGTTACCGAAGATGAACGGCTTTGAGCTGGCAAAGAAACTGCGTCGGGAGCGAATCGCCACGCCGGTAGTGATGCTTACCGCGAAAGACTCGGTCCCAGACGTGGTGCGCGGCCTGGACGCGGGTGCCGACGACTATCTCACGAAGCCATTCAGCTTCAACGAACTACTGGCGCGGCTGCGCGCGGTGCAGCGCCGTGCCACTCCGCGGGCACAAAATCGAGTACAGGTCGGCGACCTCATTCTCGATCCCGAATCGCGCGAGGTCTCGCGCGCGGGCGCCCCAATCACTCTGACCCGCACTGAATACAATCTGCTGGAGCGGTTGATGTATCGCGCCGGAAAAGTGGTGCCGCGGCACACTTTGATCGAATCGGTCTGGGGCTTTGACCGGCAAATTGAGGACAACACTCTTGACGCTTTTGTCAGGCTATTGCGCCAGAAGGTGGATCGTGAAGGGATGCCGAAACTGATTCTCACGGTGCGCGGCGTCGGATACATGATCCGCGTGGAGCCGCTTGCATGAAACGGCTCTCCATCGGCTTGCGGCTCACGCTGTGGTATCTGGCGATTTTTTTTGTTGGCGAACTGATATTCGGCACAGGCATGTGGTTCATCCTGCGGAAGAATTTGTACGATATCGCCGACGCCCCGCTGGAAGACCAGGCAGAAGGTTTGCAGAGATTCTTTGCAGCCCGCTTGGGCGAGCCCACGGCTCAGCTGCAGAAAGAAATTAGTGAAGACTATCAGATCGAACACTTGGAAGATTATCTGCAAATCAGTGCGGCCGATGGAAATTTCATCTACCGCTCTCGATTTCTCCTCGAAAACCCGCTTCCGCAAATCCCCGTAAATCACCTGGACAAACCGCACTACCAGAATCGGAAGCTGGGAAAGAACCCCTTTCGCATCCTGAGTGAGAGAGTCGAAGTCGGCGGACAGGTGTTCGTCGTGCAAATTGCAGGTTCCCTGGATGAAGAAATTGAGACTCTCGACGCCTTCCGCGGCTACTTGCTCATGTTCGCGCCCCTCCTGCTGTTGGGTGCCTCGGGGGGCGGCTATTGGCTGAGCCGTCGAGCCCTGGCGCCGGTCGACGCACTGGCGCGCACCGCCCGCACGATCTCCGGAAACAATCTCAGCAGCCGCTTGGAACAGTTAAACACTGGGGACGAACTACAGCGCCTCTCCGATACGCTAAACGAAATGCTGGGGCGGATCGAATCCGCGTTTTTGCGCATTACAGAGTTTACGGCCGACGCATCGCACGAACTGCGAACCCCGATCGCGCTCATCCACACCGAGGCGGAGTTAGCCCTGCGGCGGACGCGGAATGAGGCCGAGTACAGAGAAACGCTGCGGCACATTCTTTACGAAGCCGAGCGCACAGCGACACTTCTCGAGGAACTCCTGGCTCTGGCTCGCGCCGATTCAGGCCGCGAAGCGCTCGACCTTCGGCCCATCGATTTGCTGCCGACCTGGCGGGAGTCCGCTGCAAAGTGGAATCAAGTTGCGGCGTTGCGCAGTTTGCAATTCGAGGAGCATTTGAATGTTCAGCACATGCCGGTTATGGGAGATGCGAACGCTTTGCGCCGAGTGATCGACATCTTGCTCGACAACGCCCTAAAGTACACGTCCTCGCCGGGAAAGGTTACTTTGTTGGGCGAAGAGAAACACGGCCGGGCAGTAGTGAGCGTCACAGACACAGGCATTGGCATTGCGCTGGCTGATCAAGCCAGAATTTTCGAACGCTTCTACCGGGTGGACAAGGCACGCAGCCGCGAACTCGGAGGCGCCGGTCTGGGGCTTGCCATTGCGCAGTGGATCGTTCAACTCCACCACGGATCCATTACTGTGCGGAGCGAACCGGGAAAAGGGTCCAAGTTTCAGATCGAGATCCCGCTGACAACTTCGATACTCGACACTAACGCACCCTTGCATAGGCCCGAAGCCAAACCATAGACTGGTGCGGCACTTGACCTCACTTCATGACAATCAACTCTTGCAGGCGACTCTGCTGGCGGCCGTTATTTGCAATTCTCATTTGCGTTTTCGGCGTTGGGCACTCCGGTTTCCCGGTCGCGTGGGCTCAAGCCTCCTCCGCCATTTCAAATGATGTCTCCAAGTATGTGCGTGGCGAAATGGAACAGCAGCATATTCCGGGTGTGGCACTTCTGGTGTCGCGAGCCGGAAAGACCGTACAAGCTGAGGGATTCGGTTTGTGCAATGTGGAATTGCAGGTTCCGGTGAAGCCGGAGACCATTTTCCAATCGGGCTCGGTCGGAAAACAATTCACCGCGACGGCAGTAATGATGCTGGTCGAGGAGGGGAAGGTGGGGCTCGACGATCCGCTCACCAAGTATTTTCCGGACGCACCGGCTAATTGGAATGAAGTGACGGTGCGTGAACTACTGAGCCACACTGCTGGTTTCGGCGATTATCCCGACAAATTCGATTTTCGCAAGGATTGGACGGAAGACGAGCTGTTGAAAATAGTGGAGGGAATTCCGCTGGCCTACCCTCCAGGAACGAAGTGGGATTACAGCAATCTCGGATTCTTGACGCTGGGGATTCTGATTCATCGTGTCACCGGAGAATTTTACGGAGACTTTTTGCAACAGAGGATTTTTCAGCCGCTGGGCATGCACACGACACGCATCATCAGTGAGGCCGATATTATTCCGAATCGAGCCGCCGGTTACCGGCTGGTGAAAGGCGAACTCAAGAACCAGGAATGGGTCGCACCCATGGTAAACACCACGGCCGATGGAAGCCTTTATTTTTCCGTTCTCGATCTGGCGAAGTGGGATGCGGCGTTGTACACCGAGAAATTGTTGAAGCAATCGAGCCTCGACCAGATGTGGACGCCTGCAAAATTGAAAAACGGACATCCAAACAATGACGGTTATGGCTTCGGCTGGTTCATCGGCGACCGGCACGGCCACCGCGTGATCAGCCACGATGGCGCGTGGCAGGGATTTAAGACCGCAATCGCGCGCTATGTGAACGATCAACTGACGGTAGTTGTGCTGGCAAATCTGGCGGAGGCAAAGCCCGATGAGATCGCCGAGCATGTCGCAGATATGTATTTATCTGATCCGAAAAATGCGAATGGGAATCGATAAGCCCGTCAGCGCGGCTCAACCTGCATCCACATTCCGTATTTTGGACGCAAGGTGATGAGCGGTTGCGGCTCAATCTGGTGCCCTGGGACTAATTTTAATTTCCATTTCTGCGCGAGCGTCGCAAGAATCAGAACGCCTTCCATCCATGCGAATGATTCGCCGATGCACTGCCGTACGCCTGCTCCGAAGGGGAAGTAGGTAAATTTTGTACGCTGGGCTTTGGATTCCGGCGAAAATCGATTGGGATCGAAGCGCAGCGGATCAGGAAAATAGCGTGGATCGCGGTGCGTAATGAACTGGCTGATCAGCACGGTGGTTCGCGCCGGAAGAAAAAACTCACCCAGAGCAAAATCGTTGCGGGCATAACGGCCCATGGCCCACGCCGGAGGATAGAGCCGGAGCGATTCTGCCATCACGTTTTCGGTATAGCGCAGGCGAGGAACAGTCTCGAAGGAAGGCAGGTCGCCTTGCAGCACGCGGTCCACTTCGGAATGAAACTTGAGTTCGCAATCCGGATTTTCCGATAGCAAATACCAGGTCCACGACAACGCGTTGGCAACAGTCTCGTAACCCGCCAGAAACATTGTGATGACCTGATCCCGCAAGGATTTGCGGGAGCGTATATCGTCGGCGGAAGAGGCGGCAATCATCAGATCGAGCAGGCTTCCGCGATCTCGACCGCTGCGGCAGTGCGCGTCGATCATGCGGTAGACCGCGGCGTCGATTCGATTCCGCTCCCGGACAAACGCGGCGAGGCCGGGCGGACGCAGATGCACCAGCCATTCTGCCGCCGGCAACATGATCAGAAAATTGTAGCGACTCATGATGCGGTTGATGGCAGCGGCAAGCTCAGAGACTTCCTGTCGCAAATCGGTTGCAAACAGAGTCCGCGCCACCACGTTCAGTGTGAGGTGCATCATGTCCGCAGCGATATCGCGCTGCTCACCGCCGCGCCACGAGTCACGCGTGCGCGCAGCCTCTTCCACCATGATGGCGGCATATTCACCAATACGTTGCCGGTGAAAAGCAGGTTGCGCCGCGAGCCGCTGGGCGCGGTGCACCGAGCCTTCACTTGTAATCATCCCTTCGCCGAGCAACATCTTGGTGCGCCGCACCGTGCGTTCTTTAATGAAGTTGTCGTTCTGCACCACCAGCACTTCGCGAATGTAATCGGGATGGTTCAGGAAAACGATGTGATTATGAGCAAGCTTGTAATGTGCGATGTCGCCGTAAGTTTGGTTGAGATGCTGGAAAAGAAAGATTGGATTTGCCGGACGCACCTTGCGGAATGCGTACCATAGGACATTACGCTGGAAGCCGGGCGGGAAGCGGTAAGCGGTCCTTTTCTGAGAACGTTCGCGCACGCCAGATTGCCGTACCGCTGTGCTCATTGATTCAGTTTACGCTGGTCGACGATTGCTTCTGCATCTGGTCAAGGGCGGCGAGAACTTCTTCGCTGTGCCGCGCGGGATCGACCCTGGTATATGCTTTGGCAACCTTACCGCTAGGATCGATCAGAAAAGTGTGCCGGGCCGCGAATTTTACGATTCCAAAGTTCGTCAGCGAACCGTAGGCGTTGCTGACCTTGCCGTCGCTGTCGGCTAGTAACTTGAAGTTCAGTCCTTCTTTTGCGCAGAACTTCTTGTGAGAGTCGACGCTATCCACACTCACGCCCAAAATCATCGCGTGTCGGTCGGCATATTTTTGCTGATCGACCTGGAAGTTGTGGGCCTCGCGCGTGCAACCGGGAGTCTGATCCTTAGGATAAAAGTACAGGATAACCCAGCTGCCGCGGTAATCCGTCAAGCTGACGGGAGTGCCTTCCTGCGAGGATAGCGTGAAATCTGGGGCGGAGCTTCCCGCAACCGGAGCAGCCGCGCGAGAGCCCGAAATCAGCCGCGGAAGGAGGAAGATGATAATCACAACAATTAATACGAGAAGTGTGATGCGCAACATTGAGAACCCTCCCGAAACGGCGAGCGTGAGATCCAAACGGTCGAGGCAGGCCTCAAGTCGACGCCGGCCTCGAACCGGACTTTACATTGTAGAACGCCTGGACTTGGACCCTCGGCCAGCAAAATTCCGCGCAATTGAATATCATGGACTATTCGCCTTCATCCAACGGAGATATCAGACGTGGCTCAGACGGAAACTGACGGTCTAGAAGTATTGGAAACACGGGAGTGGGTTGACTCGCTGGATTACGTTCTCTCGAAGGGCGGGCCGGTTCGCGCCGGGCGGCTGATTCAGCAACTCGCACTGCACGCAAAGCGAGCCGCGGGCGTGAATCTTCCCTTCTCGGCAACCACTCCGTACCAGAACACGATTCCGTCTCCGCAACAAGCGCCGTTCCCCGGCAGCCAGGAGATGGAGCGTCGCATCAAGAGCCTGGTGCGCTGGAACGCGCTCGCCATGGTGGTGCGGGCCAACAAAATTCAGGAAGGCATTGGCGGACACATCTCCACTTTTGCTTCGGCTGCCACCTTGTATGAAGTTGCCTTCAATCATTTTTTTCAGGCGAAAACGGAAAGCGGCGACCGCGACTTCGTTTATTTTCAGGGGCATGCCGCGCCCGGCATTTATGCTCGCGCCTACCTCGAAGGCCGGATTCCCAGGGAGAAGCTGGAAAATTTCCGCCGCGAACTGAAGCCGGGTGGTGGACTCAGTTCGTATCCCCATCCCTGGCTCATGCCGAATTTCTGGGAGTTTCCCACGGTTTCGATGGGATTGGGGCCGATTCAGGCGATCTATCATGCGCGCTTTATCCGCTACCTGGAAAATCGCGGGTTGAAGGAATCAACGGGAGGCAAAGTTTGGGCGTTTCTGGGCGATGGCGAAATGGACGAACCCGAAGCGCTCGGATCGATCACACTGGCTTCGCGCGAGAATCTCGACAACTTAATTTTCGTGGTGAACTGCAACTTGCAACGTCTCGACGGCCCCGTGCGCGGGAACGGAAAAATCATTCAGGAACTCGAGGCCATTTTCCGTGGCGCAGGCTGGAACGTCATCAAAGTTGTCTGGGGATCAGATTGGGACAGCCTGATTCGCGCCGACCGCGACGGGCTGCTGGTCAAGCGCCTGGGAGAAGTCAGCGACGGGCAATACCAGAAATATTTTGTCGAGAGCGGAGCCTACTTCCGCCAGAATCTTTTCGGTACCGACCCTCGCCTTCTGAAAATGGTCGAGCATCTTTCCGACGAGCAACTGGCGCGCATGCGTCTGGGCGGACACGATCCCATCAAGGTGCACGCTGCGTATCGCGCCGCAGTGGACCATGTCGGCTCTCCGACGATCATCCTGGCCAAGACGATCAAGGGCTACGGCCTTGGAGAAGCCGGCGAAGGTAAGAACATTACTCACCAGCAAAAGAAGTTGAACGAAGATGAGCTGGAGCTGTTCCGTTCACGCTTTGGCATTCCGATTCCAGACGACGAACTACACAACGCACCCTTCTACCGGCCCTCTGACGACAGTGCAGAAATCAAGTACATGCAGGCGCGGCGCCAACAACTGGGCGGTTACATGCCTCAACGTAAGGTGCTCGCTTCGCCACTGAAGCCCATGCCCGAGTCGCACCTCGAGGAATTCTATAAAGGGACGGAGGGGCGCGAAGCATCCACTACGATGGTTTTTGTGCGGCTCCTGGGAAAGTTGCTGCGCGATCCGGAGTTGGGCAAGCTGATTGTTCCCATCATTCCCGACGAAGCGCGCACCTTTGGTATGGAGGCTTTGTTCCGGCAGGTCGGCATCTACTCAAGCGTCGGACAACTTTATGAGCCGGTCGATATGGACACGCTTCTTTATTACAAGGAGGCACAGAACGGACAGATTCTTGAAGAAGGCATCACCGAAGCTGGCGCGATGTGCTCGTTCATTGCAGCTGGCACGGCGTACGCCAACCACGGCATCAACACCATCCCCTTCTTTATTTATTATTCGATGTTTGGCTTCCAGCGAATTGGCGATCTGATTTGGGCAGCCGCGGACATGCGCTGCCGCGGATTTCTCGTCGGTGGCACCGCGGGACGAACCACACTGGCCGGCGAAGGCCTGCAGCATCAGGATGGCCACAGCCACGTGCTTGCGCTTCCGGTTCCTAACTTAATGGCCTACGATCCTGCGTTCGCGTATGAAATTGCCATCATCATTCAAGATGGCATCAAGCGCATGTATGTGGATCAAGAGTCGATTTTCTATTACCTGACCGTAACCAACGAACCGCTTCCCATGCCGGAAATGCCGAAGGACCGCAACGTGCGCGAAGGTATCCTGCGCGGCCTCTACCGTTTCAAGGCATCGGATGCCCCGCATGCGAAACTGCGTGCGCAACTGCTCGGCAGTGGAACCATCATGTACGAAGTGTTGAAAGCGCAGACAATTCTCCAGGAGAAATACGGCGTTGCCGCGGATGTGTGGAGCGTGACCAGCTATAAAGAACTTTATCGCGATGCCAACGATTGCGAACGCTGGAACATGCTGCATCCTGGCGATTCCCCGAGGACTCCATTCGTCACTCAGACGTTGAAAGATGCGCCCGGACCGTTCATCGCCGCATCCGATTACATGAAAGTGTTGCCGGAATCTCTGGGGAAATGGGTTCCGGGACAACTCGTTTCCCTGGGAACCGACGGCTTTGGCCGCAGCGAGAGCCGGGCCGCGTTGCGCGACTTCTTCGAAGTGGATGCGAAGCATATAGTGCTGGCAACGCTGGGCGCTTTAGCCAGAGAAAAGAAAGTAGGCGTTGATCTCGTGAAGCAGGCAGTTCATGACCTGGAAATCAATCCGGATAAATTGAACCCGGCGACAAGTTAGGCGTAGAGTCGCGAATAATTCTGTCAGCATAAAGGGACGGCGTAGTGATCGAATTCAAGCTCCCAGCACTTGGTGAGAATATTGAGCAGGGCGACCTGGTGCGGCTCATGGTCGCGCCGGGCGCAACCGTGTCCGAGGGCCAGGCGGTGATGGAACTCGAGACTGATAAGGCTGTCGTGGAAGTTCCTTCATCGGTGAACGGGACAATCAAAGAAATTCTGGTCAAAGAAGGCGACAAGATCAGGGTCGGACAGGTGATTTTTACTGCGGATAGTAATGGTACGTCCGCCGCCACCGAAACTACTCGAAAGACGACAGCGTCCCCGAAAAGCTCTATTGCTCCTGCCACGCAAGCATCGGCCGCCGCCGCGGCGGCGAAAGCTCAGCCGCGATCAGAATCCGCGAGTGCGCCGCAGAGAACGCGGTCGACCGATCCCTCCCCCAGCGAATTTCGCCTGCAAGAACTGGGCGAGAACATTTCGGAGGGTGATCTGGTGCGCTTGATGATTGTGCCGGGCGCCAAAGTTTCAGAAGGTCAGCCGGTGATGGAACTGGAGACTGACAAGGCCGTGGTGGAAGTTCCCTCTTCTGTGAGCGGCATTGTGAACGAAGTGAAGGTAAAAGAGGGCGAGAAGATTAAAGTTGGGCAGGTAATTTTCACGTTGCAGGTTGCTGCGACCTTGCAGGCAGAAACCACCCGCCCTGCGAGCCGTCCCGTGGAGCATGTTTCCGGTCAGCATGGCGCGCGCCTCGCCTTCCAGGCGGCAATTCGTGCGGAGGGTAAGACCGAAGAACAGGCGCTGCCACCGGATCAGCCGCAGCCGCGCCCCGCGGCGTTCTCGATGCCCGCGCAGTTGGGCAAGGTTGCCGGAACCGAGCATCGCGAAGCCATTCCGGCGGCTCCGTCCACGCGCCGCCTGGCCCGCGAAATTGGTGTCGACATTTACGAAGTCAAGGGCACCGGCCCGGGCGGGCGCATCAGTGAAGACGATGTCAAAGCCCACGCCAAAGCCGTGCTGGCAGCCGCTGCAACAGCCGCGCAGGCTCCGGCGCGCGCCGGACACTTCGTCGCGCCGCAGCTTCCGGATTTCACCAAGTGGGGGAAAATCGAGCGCGTTTCCATGCGCGGCGTTCGCCGCAAGACGGCGGAACATCTAGCGGAATCCTGGAACACGATTCCTCATGTCACGCAGCAGGATCGCGCCGATATCACTGAACTCGAGCACTTGCGCGCCCGCTTTGCGCCCAAGGCCGAACAGGCTGGCGGCAAGATGACGGTGACGGCGATCGCACTGAAGGTTTGTGCGGCGGCGCTAAAGGTTTTCCCGCAATTCAACGCCACCATCGACATGGAGAAGGAAGAGATTATCTATAAGCAATACATAAATATCGGGGTCGCTGCCGACACGGATCGGGGCTTGCTAGTGCCGGTAATTCGCGACGTGGACAAGAAAAATATCGTCGAGCTCGCCGTCGAATTATCACAACTGTCGCAGAAGGCACGGGAAAAGAAAATAACGCTCGCCGATATGGAAGGCGGGACGTTTACAATTACCAACCTCGGCGGTATTGGAGGCACGGCATTTACACCGATTGTGAATCATCCTGAGGTTGCCATTCTCGGGCTTTCGCGTTCGCGCATGGAGCCAGAGTGGATCGGCGGAAAGTTCGAGCCGAGACTGATTCTGCCGCTCTCGCTCTCCTACGATCATCGCCTCATTGACGGAGCCGATGCCGCGCGTTTTCTCAGGTGGGTCGCGGAGGCTTTCGAGCAGCCCTTCCTGCTTTCGGTTCAAGGATAGCTGGCTGAAGCGAGATCCTGAATAGGCCGGATTTTAAAAGATCCGCCAAACTCAATTCATGAACGACACTCCCAATCAGTCGCAAAATCAACCTAATGAGGGAAGCGCGATGTTGCGCCTCGCCGTAGTCGGCGCGGGCCCCGGCGGCTACGCCGCGGCATTCCTCGCTGCCGATCTTGGCATGCAAGTTACGATGATCGATCCTGAGGTGAACCCAGGTGGCGTCTGCCTTTACCGAGGCTGCATTCCTTCCAAAGCACTGCTTCACGTCGCCAAGCTGATTGAAGAGTCTCAGCAGGCGAAGAATTGGGGAATTGATTTTCCTCCGGCAAAGATCGATCTCGTTCGCTTGCGTACCTGGAAAGAAAGTGTGGTGAAAAGGCTTACGGGAGGATTGGGAATACTTTCCAAGCAGCGCCACGTGGAATACATTCAGGGCCGAGCTGCGTTTGAAAATTCCAGCACTCTGCGGATTAGCAAAGCAGCTGCAACCGAAACCGTCCTCAGCTTCGACCGGATCGTTGTTGCAACTGGATCGCGCCCCGCCATTATTCCCGCACTCAAGCTCGATTCGCCGCGCCTAATGGATTCCACCGGCGCTCTTAACCTTGAAGATATACCCGGCAGTTTGCTCGTGGTCGGCGGTGGATACATTGGACTCGAATTGGGGTCTGTGTATGCCGCGTTGGGCACCAGAGTCACGGTGGTGGAAATGCTGCCTGGACTGCTTCCGGGCGCGGACCGCGATCTGGTTCTGCCCCTGCACAAGCGACTGGAAAAAATGTTCGAGGCGATTCTGCTGAACACTACTGTCGCTTCTCTTAAAGAAGACGGCGCGGGAATTCGTGCCACTTTCGAAGGCGCGGCGGTGAACGATAATAATCGAGAAAAGCTTTTCGATCGAGTCCTGGTTTCCGTTGGCCGCAAGCCGAACTCCGAGATCTCCGGGCTCGAAAACACCCAAGTGCATGTTGGCCCACGCGGTTTCATCGAAGTGAATAAGCACCTGCAGACCGCCGATCCGTCCATCTACGCAATCGGCGATGTGATTGGCGAACCCATGCTGGCACACAAGGCTATGCACGAAGGACGCACTGCAGTCGAAGCTATCGCTGGAAAGAAGGTCGCCTTCGAACCCAATGCGATTCCCGCCGTTGTGTTTACGGATCCTGAAGTTGCCTGGTGTGGCCTCACTGAAACTCACGCCGAAAAAGAAAATCGCGAGATCAAGATTGCAAAATTTCCGTGGGGCGCATCCGGCCGCGCGGTTACTCTTGACCGTCCCGAGGGCATGACCAAACTAGTCATCGACCCGAAAACCGAGCGCGTGCTGGGCGTTGGCATCGTCGGCGTTGGTGCGGGAGAGTTGATTGCCGAAGGCGTGTTAGCCATCGAAATGGCGGCGCTGGCTCACGATGTTGCGATGACCATTCATCCGCATCCCACTCTTTCTGAAACCGTGATGGAGTCGGCGGAAGTTTTCTATGGCACGAGCACGGACGTATTCCGCCCTAAACGCGCGTAGGTTCTCTAATCTCGGTTCAAATTTGGGCGAACCGAGTCCGTTACAATAAACTTCATTGGAGGCGCACCCTCGTGTCCGCGCAGGGCTTGTTCGCGGAATAAGACCATGTCCTATCTGTCATCCAATTTCTTCAGAGCAATTCGCTTTCTCGTCGTGAGCTTCGCGATGTGCATGCCTTCCTCGGCGCAGAGCGCGTTAGGTCAACTCCTGCAGCCACAGGCACCCGCGAGCGATTCAGTAAAAACTCCCGTGGATTCGCTGGGGCGTGACACGCCCTATGGAACCGTCTTCGGATTTCTTGAGGCCGCGCAGTCGGGCAAGTACGGAATCGCCGACCAATATCTGCAGTTGAGCCCAGCTCGACGCCAGTATGAAGGCGAAACTCTGGCGCGACAGCTGAAAGCCGTGATGGACAGCGCCTTTGCCGGCAGCTTAAAAAATGTGAGCAGCCGGCCCGAGGGCACGCCGCAGGAAGGAGTTCCTCCCAACCTGCAAAAGCTGGGAACCATGTCGTCCGGCGACGTGGACGCGCAACTGGAGTTGGTGCGCGTTTCCGATCCCAGCGCAGGCAAAATCTGGCTGATCGATTCCAACACTCTGACTAAAGTCCCCGAACTGTACGACCAAGTCGAGGCTCGGCAGGTAGAAACGCGACTGCCGGCATGGGTAGTAAAACATCAGCTCGCGGGGATGCCGCTCTGGCAATGGTTCGCGCTAATTTTGCTAATTCCAGTGGCGGCCGCGGCGGGCTGGCTGGTATTGGTGGTTCTAGGATTTCCTCTGCGCCGGTGGATGCGAAAGCAAGGACAGCCTGAAATGGCGCAATGGCGGTCCGTCTCGGGGCCGGCATGGCTGCTCCTCGGAACGCTTATTCACCGCATTCTGGCTGGCTACCTGCGGATGCCTCTGCTGCAACGCCACTACTACGTGGAAGTCACGACTGTCGCCGAAATCATCGGAGTCAACTGGATTCTCTGGCGAGTGATTCGCTGGTTCCTGCAGCGTGTGCGCAAGCGGGCTCTGGCGCGCGGGCACGGAGGCACCGGCTCGCTCATGCTACTGGGCGAACGCATCGTGAAGGGGCTGGTCTTCGTAATGGCGGTGTTCTCCATTTTCGGCATACTGGGCTTCGACATGCGCACCGCGCTGGCTGGCCTGGGTATCGGAGGATTAGCGATTGGCTTCGGTGCGCAGCAGACGATCGCGAACTTATTTGGCGGCGTTTCGGTTCTGGGTGATGAAGTGATTCGCGTAGGCGACGTTTGCCGCTTTGGCGATCGCACCGGAACGGTAGAAGATATCGGACTGCGCTCCACTCGAGTGCGGACGGAGGAAAGAACGCTGTTGGCCATACCGAATGGCACTGTCGCGACCATCAATGTCGAGAACCTGAGCCGCCGCGACAAGATGCTGTTCAAGACAGTGCTCGGATTTCATTTAGATACATCCTCCGATCATCTTCGCACAGTGCTCTCGGAAATCACCGATGTCGTAGAGAGCGATCCCAAGATCGAGAGCAAGAGCGTTCGCGTGCGGCTTATAGAGTTGGCTTCTGCCGCGATCAATGTGGAGCTTGTGTGTTACGTGCTGACGCAGGATTTCAATGAGTTCGCTGCCGTCCGGGAAGGCCTGCTGCTGCGCATCATGAAGTTCGTGGAAGACTCAGAAGCCAGGCTGGCAAAGCCATCGCAGACCCTTTATTTGAGTGGCGATCCGGGATCAAAACCATCGCAGAAAGAGGATATTCGGGCCATCGCGAAACAAGCAATGAATGCGGGAAAGGATGATTAAGATCTCGCCTGCCAAGACCGCGTCAACCGCACAAGGAGACAATGCGTCGGGAAGTACACGATCGCGGGCACAATAATCAAATATCCGAACAGATACACGAGCCCGGGTACGGCGTTCTGTTCGTGGAAAAAGGGCCCGCGGGCCCAGTTCACATCATACTGCGGCCGCCAGAAATAATTAATCGGCACTACAATCCATGCGGTGAACGTTTGTAGCTTCCAACCTCGACGGTCGTAGCCCAGGCGCGAAATCGCCCACAGCAGCAACGGCGGCGTTACGACGTGAAACAAGCTAAGCAGTCGTATCGCCAGCGGAATATGTGGATCGAACATATATTCCGTTCCGCCGATCAGATGTCGTCCACTCAGCAGAGCGGCCCCTAAGTCGATAATGAATAAAGTCTGAAAAAACAGCAGGCTGACGGCCTGCCATGAAAATATTAGCGGGCTCTCGAGCCAGAGACCGATCGCGATAAAGATATTTCCAAGATCGCAGAAAAAAAGAAAATTCTGCAGGCCGTATTGCCGCCAGTAAAGCGGTGCCCACACAATGACACCCGCCGTCCAAAGCACTTTGAGCCAGAGTGGGATCCGCATGGCTCGCATTGTATCCGCAGGACGCAACCAGGAAACGCTGAACCGCCAAAAGCCTATTCTGGCAAGGGCGAAGGCGCCTTTTCGGAATTACTAGGGTAACTTGATGAGGCTTACAGGTGTACCTACGATGACATTGATATGGGCTACCAAGCACTCCTATTCTGTCCCGACGAGAAGACCGCTCGCACCGTAACCCAGGTTCTAAGCGAACTCGACTTCAGCGTCATTCCGTGTACCGAACCCTTCGCTGCAGTCAAGAAACTAATGAATGTACGTTTCGATGCGGTGGTGGTTGATTGCGACAACGAGCAGAACGCCACGCTGCTGTTCAAGAGCGCCCGCAATGCGCCCAATAATCAGTCATCCCTGGCGGTTGCGGTGGTGGAAGGACAAGCGGGAGTTGCGAAGGCCTTCCGAATCGGCGCCAATCTTGTTCTCACCAAGCCTATCAATGTCGAGCAGGCGAAGGGAACGCTACGGGTTGCCCGCGGACTGTTGCGAAAAAATGAAGGAGCAAAACCGGGGAGTTCGGCCGCAACGCCGGTAGTGAAGCCTGCAGTGTCCGCGCCCGCGCCTGCGAAGCCCTCGCCGGTAGCCAAGATTCTCAGTTCCTCTAGCCCGCGTCCAGTGGCGCCGATCGCGCCAATCGCGCCCCCACCCGGCATCTTCACGCAGAAACCGGCACCGCAGCCGAGTGTGATGGCCTCCGCTCCTATTGAGATCGACGAAGAGACCCTGGATTTTATCGAGGAAGCCTGCGATCCTATCGTGTCACAGCCTTTCGCGTCACAACCTGTCGCCTCGGAATCTGCCGTTTCACGCCAAACGGCGCCTCCCGCGCAGTCATCTGCGCCGAAAATCATTTCCGCCGCTCCCTCGCCTGTGATCGCGGAGCGCAAGCTGTCCGGAGGCTTCGCTGCGAGCGCTCCTGCTCCCGCGCGCGAGTCGCAAGCTGTTGCCGCTGCTGGCGAGAAACCATCTGCAGTAATCAGCCACCCGGCAACTGAAGCCATCAAAACGGACGCCGGCGAAAAAAGCCTTTCAAGCGATGTTGCTTCGGCGAGTGCGCCCACGCTTACATTCGGTGGCACAGTTGCTGAAGAGACCAAGCCTGCAAGTGGCGGAAGCAAGAAAGCTCTGAGGGCTGTGGTTGCAGCGGTTGTAGTTGTAGCCGCTGGCTATGCGGCCTGGACGCAAAGAGGATCTTTCATCGCGACGCCAAGCGCTCCTGTAAATGTTGCGGGGCAACCGGCAACGACTGCGGTTCCGCAGGTGGCTCCAAATGCGGCTTCGACTCCGGCCCCTGCGCCGTCTGTTCCCGAAACTCCAACTCCAATTCCTCAAACACCGGCGAACTCTGCGAGCCTGCCGGCGCGACCGACTAAAGTCATCACCGCAGATTCATCCAAACCATCGGCGTTGGCTCCCGCCGCAAACAAGCCTGTAGCAGCTAGCCCGGCTCCTGAGCCAATCGTCGTCAAGAGCGAGCATTCCCAATTGGTCGAGAAACCTGTAGCAACCGCCGATGCCCCGGCTTTGAGCATGACCGAGATTGCCCAGGACAAGGCTGGAACACTCCCGAATCTCATGGGGCCGAGCGATGCTCCGACCCCAGTCTTACAGAGGGTAACAGTCTCGCAGGGAGTATCCCGGGGACTCCTGGTGAAGCAGGTGCAGCCAGTTTATCCGCGAGGCGCACTGCAATTGCACATCGAAGGCTCGGTGCAGTTGATGGCCACCATCTCGAAAAACGGCGACATCTCCGAGGTTAAAGTTCTCAGCGGAGATTCGCAGCTCTCTCGCGCCGCACTCGACGCAGTGAAGCAGTGGAAATATAAGGCGTATCTGCTCAACGGTGAGCCGGTGGATATCCAGACGCAGATTACGGTGAACTTCAAGCTTCCGCACTAAGTCTCAAAAGCAGACATCTCACAACCGGGTGAAACCACCTGCGATCCTCAGTCTTCGAAGTCAATAAAAAATAGTCGGCTACGGGTTAAGGCTTGGTCGCCGCGATTACGTCGTATGGCCTCATCATTTCATTGTCCTCGTGCTCAAGAATGTGGCAATGCCACACGTAGCGGCCGGTGAAGCCTGTGAAGGGCACAATGATCCGCGTAACCATACGAGAATGGGCTTGGACCGTGTCCTTCCACCCGGCTTCATTCAGGTCGGGCGGCTCCGGCGGCCCCAGGAAGTGCAGCTGACGCTTGGTCTGAAACAGCCAGGGCTCGTAGGGCTGGCGGTCGAGGATTTGGAAGCGCACCAGGTGCAGATGAATAGGGTGGGAGTCATTGGTGGGATTAATCAGTGACCAGATTTCGGTGGTATCCAGCACGGGCTTTTCCGTGACCGGCATGCTCCAATGCGAAGCATTCAGAAGCAACATCGCCGGATTGCCCGACTTGTTGACGTACTCGTCGAGCGTCAACAAGCGGGTCTGCACGGCCTGCGTTTCCGGGATCTTCGGAACCGGCCGCAAGGCGGGCGGTAGAGAACTCGTATCTGCCACCTTTTCCGGAGAGATGCGAAATTGCATGACGATGACGGCGTCGTTCTTGAGAACCAACTGCGCTCCCCTATGTTCAGTGAAATCGACGACGAGATCGGCTCGTTCGCCCGGCGAGATTTGAAGGCGAGTGAGCGGAACCGGCGCTGGCAACAAACCCTGGTCCGTGCCAATCTGGTGAAATGGCACGTTGCTGGTAGAGGCACTATCGACAAGCGACAAGTGATAGAAGCGGGCATTCGAAGCATTCAGCACGCGGAAGCGATATCTTCTTGGCTCGACTTCGAGATAAGGAAAAAGCTTCCCGTTCACCAGAATGGCGTTTCCCATCAACTCGGGAATCCAGGGAGACAGTCGGTCCGGCGAAACGGGATAAAGAAGCTGGGCATCTCGCGTCAACAGCCGGTCATAAAGAGCGAGCGGCACTTCGTATTTGCCCCTGGGCAGATTAAGCGCATCCTCTACGCTGTCTCGAATGCAGAATATCCCAAACAATCCCGCGTAGACGTTCAGCCGATTAATTCCCAACGCGTGATCGTGGTACCACAGCATGGTTGCGTCTTGCTGATTCGGGTAGAAGTAAAACGAGGACTTCCCCGGGGCAATCCAATCCTCAGGATACCCGTCGCTCTCCGGCCTTGTTTTCGCCCCATGAAGGTGCACCACGGTGCGGACCACCGGTTTATCAGCCTCCGCCCCGTGAATTGTGTGGTCCACGGGCAAGAAATGTTCTTTGGGGAGAGCGTGCATGTATCGGATTCGCGGTCGATGCGTAGTACTGGAATGGAGTGTGATGGGGAACGTAATCGCTCTGCGCTCCGATAGCGGGAAAAAACGTCTAGGTTGATTGACGGCCGCAGTTCGTGCTGCCGTCCGGATTTACGATGTTCAGGTTGAAACCTCCCGCGAACCAACCCCACGTGATATTGGCTGCGTTGAGCAGGTCTCCGATATTCTTCCCGCCCATCTGCGCCTGCTCGCTGCCGGAGCACACATCCCCGAGCGGATCGGGGTCGCCGATCACTGTCAGCCCGCCGTTTCCGTCAGCCACGTATGCACCGTTACCTCCAGCACTTGCCACGACGCCGTTGGTCTGGCCTGAGATCAGATTGATAGCGCCAACCGTAGAAGGGCCGAAATTGGTGCTATAGGAGTTGTCGCTCATTGAGTAGTGCTGGGCATAGTTCCACAGGGCCGTAACCGAGTTGCCATCAAAGTAGCCCATCACTATGCCATTAGTAAGCACCACCGGCGGCGGAGCACTAGGTGGCGGCCCTGCGCTTCCAGTATTTGCGGGGAACAGATCCATCACGCCACCGTCGAAGGCTAGCTGTTCAGCAAGGTAGTCGTGATCCTGATCTTGCGTGTTTCCCTGCGAACGGTCAAACCGGAATGGATTGGCGGCGCCGCTGCCGTTCGCCGGGTTGAGATTTGGATTGTTGTTCAGGAGGGCGTTGCCGAAGCCATTCACGGTCGGTGTATTCGGAAGCGCGTGGAACTGCGGTTCGCCTTTAGGGTTCAGCGCATTCGGATAGGTGCCGAAATAGTGGTCAAAGGACCGGTTTTCTCCAAAAATCACAACCAGGTGCTTGATGGGTGTTGCGGTGGGCGGCTCAGCTTTCGTGTTTGGTTTGGGGCCGGTTTTGAGGCAGCGAAGGCGGGCATGGCAGTCGGTCCCAGAGCAATGGTCGTTGCCAGCAGCAAAGCCATCATTCTCCTGGGGGCATCGGACGTCTTCAGCTTGTCAAACATTTTTTTCCTCCGCCCTGGTGAGCAAGGTCCACCCTCTGCAGCGCGCGAGGTGGCCGATTGTCTTTATTCTTTCCCCAGTGGCGCAGAAAAATATAGTAGGAGGATGTTTCAGGGCGGTTGCTGAATTGTTAAAAGAAAGTAAATCGGCACCTGGAGTGCGCTCGCTCAAAAACAAGGGGCGGTCTAACTACTCCCTTTGCATGACCTCGTCGATCACGGCTTTGCCTCCTTTATCAACGGTAATGACTTTGTGGATAGGGGCGTAGCCGGTCATGGTTATATCGACGATATAGTTTCCGGGATCGAGGACGAAGTCGACGGGAGACTCTTTATCCAACATATGCTGGTTCACTGCGACCTGAGCGCCCTTGGGTTGAGTCTTGATGCTGACCGTACCCATGCCCTGGGTTTCTTTGCCGCCAAACAGTTTCTTCATTTTTCCGACGGTCCTGATGTCGTCGACATTGCCGAGCGACCGCAATGTTGGCGAGAAGCTGACGGTCTGGCCCAGAACGAACTGGGCGTTCGTGGTCTCGTCAATGAAGCCTGACTTCCGCACCAGCACCACGTGCTGGCCTTTGTCCAGGGACACCTGCGCGGGAGTGAGCTTGCCGGTATCCTTGCCATCCACGTAAACATTGGCCCCAGCGGGAGTACTGGAGACTGCGAGAGTTGCCATGAGTTGAGCGAGGTGGCTCACGATGAAAGATTTGCTGCCGGAAACCACGTCGACGGCGCGGGTATCGGTGCTGTAACCCGCCTTGCTGACGGTGATCGAATGCTGACCCGGGGTCAAGCCCGACAGGCTGAACGGAGTTACCCATGAGGGATCGGTTCTTCCGTCGATCTGCACCTGCGCACCCTGAGGGGTGGAATCGACCGCCATCTGTCCCGGCACAACCACGGCAGCCATCGGTGCTGCCGCCATTTTTCTCCTTGGGCCCTTGCCCCGAGTGGCCACTGCCGATCCGCGAGTGGGCGTAGCTTCAGCCTCAGGAGCAGCGGACTGCACTTCACTTTCGGCTGGAGGTTGGGGCTGGGCTGAAGCAGCGGGCTGCTCGGCTTGCGATTGAACACGCTGGCTCGGAACAGCAGGTTGGCTCGGCGCTGGCTGAACTGTTTCTGCGGCAGCAGAGCGGGATGAATCGCCGTCATTGTTCAAGCTGTTGACGTGCATCACCAGAGCTATCGCAATAACGAGAATCAGTACTGCCGCGCCGGCAACCGCGTAAACCATCAGCCGGGGCGGAACGTTCTTAATTTCCTTAATCGCCTTTTCGGCTACTTCCCGAGGCTGAATTTTCGGCTTTTCCTGAACCCCGTCATACATCGTCGCTCCGGTCGAGTGAGGAGCTTGCTCCTCGAACACCGGCGGGGGCGGAGTTGGCTCGTTATAGGACTCCTTGAGCGGAGGCAATTCGGTCATCTCCGAGAAGCTAACCGCGCCAGCTCGCGAGGGACCATCTTCCGCCATCATGGGATCGACATTAATTTTGGGCGCCGCTACTTGAGGAGCATTTACCGCGGGCTCTTCGAGGCCAGCCGCCGACATAGAGGCAGATGGGGCGCCGAGGTTCGGCTTGCGGCCCACGCTCGTGGACGGAGCGGCGGGTTGAACTTTTAGCGAGTTTTGTGTCGATGACGTTGCTTGGCCACCTGCGGAAGCCGCTACCGCTTTGCTGGGGGCAGCGGGCTTTCCCTGGGCTGGTGGGGCAGCGGTGGCCGGTTTCGGTGCGGCGGCGGCCGGTTTCGGGGCGGCGGATGGAGTCGCTGAGGCGATGAATTTTGCTTGTGTTGCCGCCTTGACTGCATCCGGAACAACCACGCTCGTGGTTGGCGCTGCTTGTTGCTTGGCCACCGGGGCTTTGGATTCCTTGCACTTCTCCAGATTGTCGAGCAGTTCTCTTGCGCTCTGATAGCGTTCTCCCGGATCCTTGGAGAGTGCTTTCATAATGAGATCGCTTAACACAGGATGAATTTTTGGATTGACGACGTTGGGAGCTGCGGGGGTACTTTCGATGATGGCTCGGCGCAAAGACTCCGGATCTTCTCCTTCGAAGGCATGTTGGTCGGTCACCATCTCGTAAAATATCGCGCCGAGGGTAAAGAGGTTCGAGCGCAAATCGATATTGTCGCCGCGAACCTGCTCTGGAGACATGTAGTGCAGGATCGACGGGACAGCGGGCATCTGATCAGTAAACCTTCCAACGCTGGAAACGCCATACCCCAGAATCCTGACTGTGCCGTCCCAGCCGCACATGATTTTCGAGGGTTCCAGACTGTAGTGAAAAACATTGTGAGACTGCGCGTGATCGAGGCCGCTGCATACCTGTCTCCCGATATCGAGCAAATCCCAGATGGAAAATCCTTCTTTCCGCGCGAGCATGGTGGCGATGCTGTTGCCCTGGATGTATTCCATCGCGGCGCAAAACTGGCCATCGATTTCTCCCGCGCCGTAAACGGGCGTGAGGTTGGAATGGCTGAGAGCCTTGGTAGTCTCTGCCTCTGCCAGAAGGCACTTCTCCAACTCGCCAGCGCGTTCGCCAAAGGCGGAAAGCAGAATCGCTTTCAAAGCAACGGTCTGGCTGGTCTGCGGATCGTTGGCTTTGTAAACCGTGCCAGTGGCGGACTTTGACAGTTCACTCAGGATTTCGAAGTGGCCGATTTTCGTAGACATAGTTCCGTGCCTCATCCCACAGATAAATCCGCGCAATCTCCCATTGGAAGCTGCGTGGGTTAATAATCGGGGTAGATTAAGGCAAGAATAACGCTGGTAAGGTGTGTGATCGAGTTACCAAAGTACTGAGAAAGTGCGGGACGTGCGAGCGTCGAGGAGTTGAAAAGTCTGAATAAAGAATTTGTGGGAAGGAGTGAATTATGGAATCGGCGCACCTCCTCCAACGCATATAACCAGAAGCAAACAGCAGTTAATGCACTATTGCTGAGTTGGCTCCTCTAATTCCGGTGTCAACTCCGACTCTGAATCAGCAACCCACTGCCAGGCGCGGCGGCCATTGTCCAGAACCACGGCTCGGGCCTCTCCGTACGCCACCAAACGATTCAGCACCGTCGTCACAGAAGCCATGGGATCTTTGTGCCGCTCCAGCATAGTGGAAGCTTTTTGCTGAATCCGGTCACACACGTCGCGCGCACTCAGGGGGCGGTTGGCATCCATCAGAACCATACGGCAGGCTTTCGTGAAACCAGGCTGGCGGCCGCTGCTTTTGCGGTCGACCAGTTCCAGCAATTCATCGCTCAGAACGCCGTCGCCAAACAAATTGGCCAGGCCTGCGATAGTCTGTTTGATAGTGCCAATGCGGCGCATCACTTCGGCCCGTTGTTGCAGGAGCTGGCGCAACTCATCGTGAGCCTGCCGCACGACTTCTTCCACATGTCCAGTTCCGCTATTGGGGATGGTTCTCACCGCGTCTGCCACCTGGTGCATAAATCCTCCGATTACGCCCCCCGTACCACCGAATGCTGCTCTTTATCCCTATACGTTGGAACCGAGGCAATTGTTCCCCGATTCATCCAATCTGCGTCCGGCGAAACTCGCCGTTGGAAGTTGGACGTTCGAGGTTAGAGATGGTCAACAACTATGAACAGTGGGGAGAAATTTCTTTCCATGTCCCCAGGCGATGGAGAACCCGCGAAGCCATCCCATCCCAAACGGAACTACTCCCAGAGTGGGATTCCTTGCGGACCTCAAGGGTTGTATCTCTGCCAATAGCGCGAACCCGCGACGGCAACCCTCCGATGAGAGAAGAGAGTATCGAACAAGTCCCTCATGTCAGCTACGATCCAAATCGAGCCATCACTTTTGCGGGTTCTGCTGGTCGGAAGCCAGGAGGAGGATTTTTTTCTTCTCCGGGACATTCTTAACCGGAATCACGATTCTTTACCGGTCGCGCTGGATCATGCGCGGTCCCTGGGGGACGCAAAGGCGATGCTGCAGCGTGGTGATTATGGGCTGGTTTTATTTGAACATGAAACCCAGGATGCCGCAGCGACCAAGCTCCTCTCTGAATTTCTGCATACGCGAGGGGCCACGCCCTTCATCATGCTAACGGAGCACGCCGATGAGAAGGCGGTTGCTGAGATCATCCAGGCCGGCGCCTACGACTGCGTGGAGAAGTCGCAGCTCACCGGAGCCAATCTGGTGCGAACGATCCGGTGCGCGCTCAACTTGCACTCGACGCAGCAGCAGCGGCAAGCGGCGGAGCAATCCCTGCGAAAGCTTTCTTGCGCGGTGGAACACTCTGCCGACACGATCCTGGTGACAAATAGCGAAGGCGTCATTGAATATGTGAACCCCTCTCTCGAATTGGTGACCGGATATTCTCTGCAGGAACTCGCAGGCCAGAGCCAAAGCATTTTGAAGTCGGAGCTGCAGGCGCCGCTTCTTTACCGCGAGTTGTGGGAAACCATTCGCAACGGCGACGATAGTCGCAGTATCGTGGTGAACCGCAAGAAGAATGGTGAACTCTACTACACGGAGGAGAGCGTAAGTCCCATCCGCAATGCGGAAGGAAAGATCACCCATTTTGTTTCCAACGGCCGCGATCTCACGGAACGACTGCGCATCGAAGCAGAGTTGCTGCAGTCGCAAAAAATGGACGCGATTGGCCAACTGGCTGGGGGCATCGCTCATGACTTCAACAATCTGCTCACCATCATTACCAGCTACTCCGAACTCGCACTCGATTCGGTGGTGCCCGGAAGCTCCACGCAGGGGCGGCTTCTGGAGATTCTTTCGGCCGCCCACCGCGCCGCCGATCTCACGCGGCAGTTGCTCGCCTTCAGTCGCAAACAACCGCAAGCCCTGCGCGTCGCTGAGCTAAATCCTGTGGTTGGTGGAATCGTGAAAGGCCTTTGCCGCCTGATAGGAGAGGATATCGAACTCAGCTTTATCGCGGGCGAGGGTCTTGGGAGAATTCGTTTGGATCCAGTACAGATTGAGCAGATTTTGATGAATCTCGCGGCCAATTCCCGGGATGCCATGCCGCAAGGGGGGCGGTGCACGATTGAAACGTCCAACGTGCAGCTCGATCAAGAATACGTTGACCACAAGCGCGCCATCATCCCCATCGGCCGCTATGCTCTGCTAACTGTGACCGATACCGGCAGGGGTATTCCTGCGGAGCATTTGTCGCATGTTTTCGAGCCTTTTTACACCACCAAAGCCTCTGGAAAGGGCACTGGACTCGGCCTAGCCACGGTCTATGGAATCGTCAAACAGAATCATGGATTTGTCTGGGTCTACAGCGAACCCGGGATCGGTACGACCTTTAAGATCTACCTGCCATGCGTGCCGGACCACCCATGTGCAATCGACGCCCCAGAAATTGAGGCGGAAAATTTGTTCAGCGGTTCAGAGACTGTCCTATTGGTTGAGGATGAAGACGCTCTGCGCCGGGCAGCGGTTGAATCGCTCAGCCTGCGTGGATACATGGTTCTGGAAGCCAGAAACGGTGTTGATGCTTTATCCGTTGCCAGGAATCATGCAACCACAATTCACCTGGCGGTTACTGATGTCGTCATGCCCCAGATGAGCGGTGGAGAATTGGGCACGGAATTGAAGAGGCTACGTCCGGAAACCAAGATGTTATTCGTTTCCGGTTACCCCGGCCAAACAGTGGTGGATCACAAGGTAATCGACGTCGAAAGGAATTTTCTGCAGAAGCCCTTCACCTTGAAACAACTCGCAAGAAAAGTACGCGCGGTTCTCGATTACGAAGACGTCAAGGCCTCTCCCCTGGCCGCTCAGACCCTTGAGCATCCCCAACCCGCTATGGCGGCATCCGGGTTAATTTCCCGTCCTTAACCTCGAAGCGCTCTCCGCGCCAAATCACCATGTGTCCGCCAAGACTGGCAATCCACACGCCCACCGCAATTAAATCCCGGAGAGGAATGAGGCACGCATATCTCAACACTTGATCGTCCCGCAAAATAACCCAGCCCACCATTAAGCTGACTGCAAGGCGAAGAACCAGCGTGACGCCCAACGTTGCCCAGGACCAGAGCGCGCCGCGACTCGCGGCCACTGCCAGCAAGGCCCACAAAAGCCCAAATGTAAACACCAGACCGAAGTAACCGAGGGGACGCGCGTCCCGGACGCCACGCGCCCAACGGAGTTGATGAGCCAGGAATTCGCGCAGCGGGTAAGGCGGGAGGAAAGTCTCCACTACAACATCGGAGAGATCTACAGTCAGCCCCAAGCTGGCGATGCGCTTTCCCAGTTCGTAGTCATCGGCAAGATAATCGATGAAGGAAGCGAAGCCGCCAATCTTCTCCAACTCGGCTCGGCGAAACGCCAGAGTGGAACCCAATCCAAATCGAATGCCGCCTTCCAGTTGGCGTGCAGATAATACGCTCGGGCAAAAATCCGTACAAATGCCAAGCGCCTCAAGACGCGATCCCATTGTTAAGCTGGCCGCTCCGCGGTAAAGGCAAGTTGCCATTCCTACTCGCGGGTCGGCCAGTGGCGCAGTCACCCGGCGTAGATAATCGGGCTGCACGCGAATGTCGCTGTCGTTAACAATCAGCCGGTCATAGCGTGCCGCCATCAACATTTGCGCCAGATTGCTGACCTTCACATTTGCGCCCAGGATTCTCGGACAGACCATCAAATGAATCCTACGGTCTGGGAACTCTCGCTGCAATTTATTCACGCACTCGATTGCAGGATCGTCAGGATCACTCACGCCAAAGATGATTTCGTATTCCGGATAATCCTGCAGACAGTGACTCCGAAAGCTTTCATACATTTCCGGATCAGTACCTTTGAGCGGTTTCAGAATCGAAACGGGAAGCAACTTTGGTACGGTTTGGATGTCCGAATGAGGAGAGTTGGATCGACTTCCAATTTTCTGCTCGCGAAGGAACTTTGCCGCACTCCAGAGACAGAGAAGGTAATAGAGCGAGCTAGAGACGATTCCGGCGCCTGCGACGATTTGAACTGTTCTGAGGATGAGATGAATCATGCGCAAGCGCAGGCCACACTATTCGTAACGCAGCGCCTCAATCGGATCGAGGTTGGCCGCCTTCCATGCGGGGTAGATGCCAAAGATAAGCCCGACGGCAGCGGCGGAAGTGAAGCCGAAGACCACCCAGAACATCGACATGTGGGCAGGCAGCGAAGGCCACAACTCCGGAATCACCCACACGATTGTCGCGCCGAGCAGAATCCCAATCACGCCGCCGACGGCTGTGAGAATCATCGCCTCCAAAGTGAATTGCAACAGGATGTCGCGCTTACGCGCGCCAATCGCCTTGCGAACGCCGATTTCGCGCGTCCGTTCGGTGACGCTCACCAGCATAATGTTCATCACGCCTACGCCGCCAACGATCAAGCCTACGCTCGATACTGCGAATACCCCGATGAACAACATACCGGTGAGCTGATTCCAAACGTCCGAGATTGAATCGGACGTGAAGACGGCAAAATCATCGGGCTTATCGGGGGTAACTTTTCGCCGCCGCCGTAGTAATTCGCGAATCTCGTCAATGGCTTTCGGCATGTCGTCATGGGACGTGGCCTTGACGCTGATCCAGTGATCTTTCAATTCGGGGTGAAGGGTTTTGAAGGTAGTCAGCGGAAAAAACACCCGATTGTCATTGGGATCTTTTCCTCCTCCGAACACCGATTTGAGTTTTGCCAAAACGCCGATTACCTGGAACAATCGCCCCTCGATATTGATTTCCTTTCCCAGCGGATTCTCCACCGGAAACAGTTCTTCCGCCGTGTCATGGCCGAGAACAATGACCGTAGCATGCCGCTCGTCATCGCCCTCGGTAAACCACCTCCCGGAGGCCATTACCAAATCGAATACGTCCTTTACCGAAGCCGTATCGCCTTCGAGTATCGTGTTTTTAACCTTGCGATCCTCATATTTCACGGCGAAGGTTCCCACACCGAGTTCCGGGCGGAAGAAACGAATCCCCGCGGAGACCGCCTTCACATGCGGCAGCTGACTGATCGCCTCCTCGTCCTCGAACGTCAGCTTCTTGCGCATGCGCATCGCTTCGGTGGGGCGCCCAAAGGTAAAGGGCTCCATATGATAGGCGAAGATTACGTTGGAACCGATGCTGGCGACTACATCGCGCACGTTGTCGTCGAGTCCGCGGCCGATGGAGGAAACGCCGATCACCATCGCGACGCCGATCACGATTCCCAGGACGGTGAGCGCCGAGCGCGTCTTGTTGCCGCGAATCGTGTCCGTCGCCATCTGCACGATTTCACCGAATTCGTCTTTGTGAATCATGCCTTTGTGAATCATGGATGATCGAATGCGTTGTCATTCTGAAGCACGGCCTTATCGCGCGAGGAATCTGCTCTTACCGGTGCCGGCAGAAAGCAGATTCCTCGCTCGCTCGGAATGACAAGTAATGACAAGTGTTTACCAATGCGAATAACGATCTTCAGGTTTCGAACCTTAACGCCACAATCGGATCGAGCTTCGCCGCTTTGCGCGCGGGATAGACGCCAAAAAATACTCCCACGCTGGCCGACACAATCAATCCTGCCGCGACCGCCCAGATTTTGATCGATGAAGGCATTCCGATCAGCAAAGTAACAGTGAGAGCAATGGCCACGCCAAACAACACCCCCAGGATGCCGCCGGTGACAGCCAGAGTAACGGACTCGATCAGGAATTGCAGCAACACGTCGTCGCGCCGCGCCCCGAGAGCTTTGCGAATTCCGATCTCACGCGTGCGTTCGGTCACCGACACCAGCATAATATTCATAATGACAATGCCGCCGACCACCAGCGAAATGCAGGCTATTCCGATGGTTGCAATGAAAAAGGTCTGACTGAAGCCGGTCCAGATGCCGAGCAAGCTGGCATTGGTTTCAATGTCAAAACTGTCGTCGGCCCCGGGCTGGTCATGGCGCTTGGCGCGCAGAGCGGCGCGCGCTTCGCCGATTGCTTCGTCGAGTGCAACGCCTCCGCTGGCGGCCTTTCCTGAAATCCGCAGGGTGCTGTTGTGCCAACCATACTGTTTCAGGCAGGCGGTGATGGGAATCATCACAAAATTGTCGGCGCTCTGCCCGAGCGTTGTCCCTTTCTTTTTGGCTACACCAATCACCTGATAAGTCCATCCGTCGATGCGAATTTCTTTTCCCAGGGGATCGATACCTGGCATGAGGTGTTCGACGATGTCATTCCCGATCAGCACTACCGGAGACCGATTGCTTACGTCCGTCTCATTGAGCATTCTGCCAGCAGCCAGGTCGGTATCAAGAATCGTTGCCATCGCGGGAGTGATGCCGCGGACCAGCGTGTCGCTGATGGATTGCTCCGCATACTTCACATGGCCACCTTCGTCTTTGGTCGACGCTGCCACCAGTTCGCAATGCCGGCACGCGTCCGCCACTGCCTGGTAGTCATCGATGGTCAAGTCCTTGCGCTTCTCGCCTTCGAGGAAGTGGTCGACGTTGGTAACTGCGGGCGATACCTTGAAGATGAGAAAAACATCCGCACCAAGATTAAAGATTTTCTGCGCCACATAATCGTTGATGCCGGAAACAAAGGTAACCACAGCGATCACAGCCGCGACCCCAATCACCACGCCAAGCAGCGTCAGCACCGAGCGTAGCTTGTTCACCCACAGCGACTGGAATGCGATTCGGATGGCTTCGAGGATGCGCATGGCGCGGGCTTCAGCTTTCGGCCTTCGGGCCCCGGCTAAAACGAACTTCACCTCGACCCGCTTGCCGATAAGTCTACCAGCAAGAGACTCCTGGAGCGGCTGGGAAGTAGCCAGCCGATTGTGTAATTGGAGAGGCTAGCGCTCGAACCGAAGCCCGATAGCCCCTTCGACTTCGCTCAGGGCGGGCTCCGCCCGAAGCCCGGCCCCATCGCATATAATGGTTCTGTTGGCAGCTGGACCGGACGGTCGCTTCCTGCGTCTGCGGACGCGGGGAGAGGAAAGTCCGAACTCCGCAGAGCAGTGTGCCGGATAACGTCCGGGAGGCCGGGTTCAAGCCCGTCCGACGGAAAGCGCCACAGAAAACATACCGCCCACATCCTCACGGGTGCGGGTAAGGGTGAAAAGGTGCGGTAAGAGCGCACCGCCGCCGCAGCAATGCGACGGGCAGGGCAAACCACACACGGAGCAAGACCAAATAGGAAGGGAGCCGGGGCTTGGTTTTCGAATCAAGATTCGGCACGTGCCGGCTCGGTGCGTCCAACCTTCGGGTAGGTCGCTAGAGCCTCGCAGCGATGCGTGGCCCAGAGGAATGACCGTCGCGCCGGAGCAATCCGGCGGACAGAATTCGGCTTACAGGTCC
>DAIUEW010000060.1:0-35978 GCA_036844925.1 Candidatus Sulfotelmatobacter sp. | reverse complement strand
GCCGCGACGGCACCTCGCACTTCGGCGACATCGAAAAGCGCAACATGGTCTCGCCGATCTCGATGCTCGGCGACCTCATTCCGGTGATGGCCGGCGTCGCTCTTGGCGCTCGCCTTCAGGAGCGCGACATTGCCGTCATGACGTATATCGGCGACGGGGGCCAGTCCACCGGAGTCACCTACGAAGGCATCAACTTCGCCGCCGTGCAGAATCTCGGCCTCGTGCTTATCGTCGAGAGCAATCTCTGGGCCTACTCCACGCCGTCGGAGATGCAGTACCGCTGCAGAGATCTCGCCGAACGCGCCATCGGATACGGCATCCCCGGCATAATCGTCGACGGCACCGACGCCTGCCAAGTCTACGACGGCGCCCGCGAAGCAGTCGAACGCGCCCGCCGCGGCGAAGGCCCCACGCTGATCGAAGCCAAAATGATGCGCATGAAGGGCCACGCCATCCACGACGCCGCCGCATACGTGCCCAAGCCGATGTTCGATTTCTGGAAGAAGCGTGACCCGATTGCGCGATTTGAGAACTATCTGGTGAAAGAAAAGAAGTGGCTGAACGCGAAAGAGAATGCGGATTTGATTTCAGAGGTTGAGCGGGTGATCGAAGCCGAGCGCGAGATCGCCGTGAACTCGCCCATGCCGACGCCGGAATCCGCGGAGGGTGGCGTTTTCTGCGAGGAAGGCTGTCATGAAATCAAGCCGAAGTATGGTATGCCGAAAGTGAAGAAGAGAACGGGCGGGTTTAAGGAGACTGACGCTGCCGTGCATTTGAAATAGAACAATCCGTGGAAATCCGCGTGAATCCGCTGCAGAACTCTAAGACCTAACTCTATGCTCCTCACCTACCTCGAAGCTATTCGCCAGGGAATCTGGGAAGAAATGGACCGCGATCCAACCGTCTTCTGCCTCGGCGAAGACATTGGCATTTACGGCGGTGCCTTCAAAGTCACTGATGGTTTCATCGACCGCTTCGGCCCTGAGCGTGTCATTGACACCCCCATCGCCGAGTCAGCCATCGTTGGCGCAGCCTTTGGAGCGTCGCTCACCGGCATGCGCCCGGTCGCCGAATTCCAGTTCATGGATTTCATCGGCTGCGCTTTCAACCAGATCTCCAACATGGTTGCGAAGACGCACTACCTTTGGGGAGCTCCGGCCCCGCTCGTCCTACGTGGCCCCAGCGGCGGATACGTCCACGGCGGTCCGTTCCACTCGCAGAATCCCGAGATGTGGTTCGTCCACAATCCTGGCCTTAAGGTCATTTGCCCAGCCACGCCCTACGACGCCAAGGGCCTGATCAAAGCTGCAATTCGCGACAACAATCCCTGCATTTTCTTCGAGCACAAATATCTCTATCGCCGCATCAAAGGTGAAGTTCCTGCGGACGATTACGTCGTCCCCATCGGCAAAGCGCGCCTCGCCCGCGAAGGCCGCGACCTGAGCATTATTACTTATGCCGCCATGGTCAACACTGCGTTGGAGGCTGCCGAAGTTCTCAAGAACGACGGGATCGATCTCGAGATCCTCGACCTGCGCACCGTCTCGCCGCTCGATCGCGAAGCCATCGCGCAGACCGTGAAGAAGACAAACAAAGTGATTATCCTCCACGAGCACTCCCGCACCGGAGGCCTCGCCGGCGAAATAGCGGCCATCATCAACGAAGAGGCATTCGACGATTTGGATGGCCCTATCCTCCGCATCGCCGGACTCGACTCGGCGATTCCGTTCTCTCCTCCGCAGGAGGAATATTACCTGCCCAAAGTCAGTGACGTAGTCCGCGAGGCCCGTAAACTAGAAGCTTATTGATATTCGAATGAAGATGAAACAAGCGGGGATAGCGGCCCCCTTTGACAAGCTCAGGGCAGGCACTTCGACAGGCTTAGGGCAAGCTCTCGGCTGTCCGCCCCACGAAGCAAGGTTTTTCACCGTGACTTAACTAGCGCCTCAACCACTCTTCTGCCACAATAGATTCTCCCGGAGGAACCGATGGGTAAGTTTATACTCGGTGTGATTGTAACCATTCTCGTACTCATTCTCGGCGGGCTCGGCGTCGCGATGCTCGGTTTTATCCCAACAAACGCGAACGTCGCCCCGCCTCGCATCGAGAAACGCATCGCAAACGGAGCCCTCGACGCATCCATGGAGCGGCATGCTCCCCGCGTCACAAATCCGCTCCCGCCCAGCGACCAGAACTTTGAAGACGGCATGAAGCTCTACACCATGAATTGCGCTCTCTGCCACGGCGGATTCGACCGCAAGCCGGCCTCTCTTGCCACGTCGTTTTATCCGCCCGCGCCTAATTTCATTTCCGATCCGCCCGACGATCCTGAGTGGCACGTCTTCTACACCATCCGCACCGGAGTCCGCTACACCGGCATGCCCTCATGGGAAAAAACTCTTAGCGAGCAGGATATGTGGAAGATCACCAGCTTGCTGTCGCACCTGGAGAAGTTACCCCCTGCCGTTCAGGACTACTGGAAGACCAGCTTCGGCGTGCCGGCTCCAAGCGGCGAGGACGAAAAAAAGTAGGAGGCGTCGAAAAGAACGGAAGTATGCACTTTACGCACGGGCTTGTAATTGGCACCAGAGGCAGGTCTGTCCCTTATTCGTTCTGAAAAACGATAACAGTCACAAACGCTTATGGACTAGGGAGCCAACATCGTGCTCCATACTTACGAACCAACGTCATAACGTTATTTGGGTGACGGAGTGTCGGCCGTTCCGCCGCTTTCGTTATTTGGGCCACCCGTCATGCCTTTGAATTGGACTGTCGACCTGAACATTCAACACAAGTTCCCCACCCGTTTATAATATCCGTTTGCATCCGGCCCTCTGTCCCGAACCGTGGGCCTCGGAAGGAAATCATGCCGACTGACATCATCATGCCGCAGATGGGCGAATCCATCGTTGAAGGCACTATTACGAAGTGGCTGAAGAAGCCTGGCGATAAGGTTCAGCGCGATGAGCCGCTCTTTGAGATCTCTACAGACAAAGTCGACGCAGAAATTCCTGCACCCGCCTCCGGAGTGCTTCAGGAGATCAAAATCTCCGAAGGCACGACGGTCGGCGTGAACACGATAGTCGGGACGATTGCCTCCGATGGCGAAGCACCTGCGAAGTCGGCGCCCGTTCCAGCCCCTGAAGCACCCGCTGCAGAAAAAGCGGCTGCCGAAAAGAAAGAAGCGAAGAAATTAGCTGCAGCGCCATCACCGGCACCAGCCGCCAGCGCTACACCGCCTCCGGCTCAGGAGCCAGCCGAAGAAGGCGAAGAGGAGGCACGCTCTTCCCCACTCGTCCGCAAGATCGCTCGCGAGCACGGCATCAATCTGTCGCAAGTTTCGGGCACCGGACTCGGCGGCCGCATCACCAAGCAAGACATCATGGCCTTCATCGAGCGCCCGGCGGCCGCAACGAGCGCTCCGGCGGCCCCGACTCAGCAGCCGACAGCTGTGTCCATTCCGTCGCGTCCGGCCGCTCCGCCAGCTGCGGCTGCCTATCCCGGCGACCTCGTTCCCATGACCAACATGCGCAAAATTATTGCTCAGCGCATGATTGAGTCGCGCCGCACCAGCGCTCATGTGCACTGCATGTATGAGGTGGATTTCACACGCATCGTTAGCCTGCGCGCCAAACACAAGAATGCTTTCGAGCAGCGGAACGGCGTCCGCCTCACCTTCATGCCGTTCTTCGTACGCGCTGCCATCATTGCGGTCCAGCAATGGCCGATTATCAATGCGTCGATTGAGGGCGAAAGTATCCGCTACCATCGCCAGATCCATGTCGGCATCGCTGTCGCCCTTGATTGGGGACTGATCGTCCCAGTTCTCAAGAACGCCGGAGACCTCAACTTCCTCGGCCTGCAGCGCGGCATAACCGATCTCGGCGAACGCGCCCGCAGTAAAAAACTCAAGCCCGAGGAGGTGGAAGGCTCCACTTTCACCGTCACCAATCCCGGCCAGTTCGGTGCGGTCTTCGGTCTGCCCATCATCAATCAGCCAAACTCCGCAATTATGGGGGTCGGCGGGATCACCAAGCAGCCCTTGGTCGTCACTGACAGAGAAGGCAATGATTCGATCGCCATCCGCTCCGTCGTCCACCTTACGCTCAGCTACGATCATCGTCTCATCGACGGTGCTGTCGCCGACCAGTTCATGGCTCTGGTCAAGAAGACCTTAGAGAATTGGACGGAGGAAGTCGGCTAGCTCGATCAAGCGGTGGGTGGGATCCCTGAGACGGTCGGCTGCCTGAGCCAGGTCGAGGCATTTAAACACTGCACTGTCCCGTCAATCACGAGGGACAGCCCACTTTTGAACTTGACAGGGTCAGTGATTTCCCGATTGGCCACGGCATCTGTCATCGCCAGTGCATTCTGCAAAAAAGACATCGCCGCATCTTTTTTATCGGATCCAAGCTTGCCACCAAAAAGCCCCTCGATCGCACTAACTAAAGCGGGAACAAACGCAATCCCTCGTAGCAATTGAGATAGAAAATCCATATTCATCCTCCGTTAACGGCGTTCGTAGCGGTTCACTTCGTCAGCTCGCCTTAAGTCAGGCTTGCCAGAATGTTGTTGAGCGCCGTCAAGTTCGGATCTGCCCCGTCCGTAGATCTGACGATCAGCGTTAGGCAAACCTTCAATTCGTTGGCCTTACTCAAGGCTAAAGCCAGCATCCCGGCCATATCAATTCCTCCCGCGCTCGCGCTTTTCAGGGTGTTGGCGGTGGATGCGGTTGCACTCTTCAGATTGCTAACGATCGTAGTGCTCGGTGTCGTGCTCATAGCTCTCCTCTTTACTGCTTGTTGAATTAAGTTATCTACTTAAGCCAGTATTTATGCAGCGCGATCGCCGCACTGATCGCCGCGCTGGTGGCTCCATTTACCAGCCGGTTATGAAAGCTGTTTCGTAAATCGTTGCGCTCGAGGATTGCAACTTTGTCTTCGACCAGCTTGATCCGTCCCGGTTGCCCGTTTCCGATCAACGTGTCCATCTTTGTTTCCAGTCGTACCAGCTTGTCGAGCACCTCTCGCTGGAATTCGTTGTTGATCGCGTGGAGCGCCAATTCCCTATCGGTGACTCCCATACTCGTATCCCTTCATTGCCAGAATTCTCAGAGCGGATAGTCGACATGCAGTGCCGCCGCGTAACGCGAGTACCGGGGCGGGGAAGAGCTGTCGTAGAACCGCAGAAAATAATCCTGAGTTCGCGCTAACCGGGGAAGGCTGAACGCCTGTGTGCTGAATCGTCCCAGTAAATTGCGATCGTTTGCCTGCCCCCATCCGTAGTCGTTTTGCCTGACCTCCGCGTTATAAATCTTGATATCGCCCGGCCCCGGCGCACTCTCATTAACGTAGAACCCAAGAGGCTGCGTCCCTTGGGGAATCATCGAGTCAGCTTCCATGTTCGCGAATATCAGGTGATCGCTGGTCCCCTGCACGTACACGCCATACTGATCGAACCAGTTCACCAGAAAATGTTGGAACGTCAGCCACGATTGCCCGTTGATATTAATCACAGGCACATTGCTTAATGCCATCGGCACAATCGGTTCGTTATAAAAAGTGCTGGGATTCGTCTGGGCATAAACGTACACATAACCGCTGGCCAGATAAAAGTCCCATTGGTCCGTCAAGTTCGCTGTTGCCGCCGCGACCTTCTGCCCCCAGATAGATCCGAATAAACAAAAGTTGATTGTGCTGTAAGTCGCGGGCAATGGCGCCTTCCATGCATTCCCCGTCACCAACACCCATGCTGAAGATGGCACCGCATAATATCCCGTTAAGTTTGGCGCCGTCCCCGTGCCATAAGCGTCAAAGGTAATCGGGCTTCCAGAAGTGCCCGAGGAGGCAGGTGCCAGACTCTCGTTCCAAACATCCCCCCGCTTGAACAGAATCGAATCTCCCGGCTGAAACGTCTGCGCGTTGACGTGCGCAATCGTCTGCCACGGCGTCGAGGCAGAGGTTGCGCTATTCGCGTCACTCCCCGTGCTGGAACTCACGTAGTAAGTCGTCGCGAACGCCGCCGCGCCCCAAATCTGTGTCCCCAATGGGCTCATCAGCAGCGCGATGATAAAAATTCGTCTCATGTTTTTAAAACTTCCTTCGTGCAACTTCGTGTCCCTGGTGGTGTAGGTTTTCCTGCCACAACAAAAAAAGCCACCAGCTTTCGCCAATGGCTCTGGATCGATACGTTCTTGGAACGTGAACTCTAACGCCCCAAGCTATCCCTCTCGTTCAGCGTCGTCCTCAACCCCATCCGTGATGTCTCCTGTGTCATAGTTCTGCAGTCCTGCATCAGAGAGATTGCCGGTCCAGGCTGCGTCACCATGCTCTTCGAAGATGCCGGAGCATTGATCTGCCCACCCCCTGCAGCCCTTCCGCCCCATTTCGTAACCGTCGGGTTTCGATCACTCTGCTCAAACGCTAGTGTCGCGGTTGGTTGTGCCGCCTCAGGGTTGATGCTGTTGCTCATGATGTTCTCCTTCTTGGAACTGTAGGAATGTGTGTGGAACTCATACAACTCATGTGGGACAGTCGCCGTCGGCTGTCCATGCGAGCGCAGCTCGCAAGCCCTTGCTTATGCCCGCCCCGAACCTTAATGAATCTCCCAAGCCATGATCGTTGCTTCCGTCGGATTATCCGCCGGAATAGTGATCCCATTATTCAGCGTTCCACCCGCTGTTACGCTCTCCGCAGTCCCACCGGGCCCACCTACGAAGGTGAACCCAGCGGAACTCCCGCCGTAAATCTGTGCGCAGGAACTCGTGCAGCTACTCGTGACCGCCAAATAATACTTGCCCGGCTGCAGAGTCGCGCTCGCGGCCCAGCTCAAGTTCTTCCAGCCCACACTGGCTGCGAACACCGTTCCTGCTGTGTTCCCAATGTGCGCAACGATGTTCCCCGAGCTACTCAGCACTCCGATGTCATACGTGTTGCTCGTGTTGTCCGCTGTTGAAACGTAATACGTGACCTGCGTCGTGCTCAGGGGAACCGTTAACACCACTCCCCACAGCTCTGCTTTATTTGCGGTGCTAGAGAACGCAATTGCCGTTCCCGTTGTGTTCGCGGTAAACCACGGGATCGAATACGATGCGCTGGTACTGACATTGGAACCCGGCATACCGAGGAACATTTGCACCGTTGTGCTCCCCGAACTCGCCTGCATTATGCGCCCCAACACCTGCGTCCCCGTCGGCTGCGTCGCTCCCGCATCGTGACACAAAGGATAAAATCCGCTGTTCGCCGTGCTTGAGGGCACAACGTAGTCGCCGACGACAGTTGCGGTCGCGTCGAAGCTGCAATACGCGTACCCGTCATGCGCCAGTGTGGCCACTCCCGAGGTTCCAGCGTTGGCAATTACCACTCCAATAGCCCCGCTGGTCAGCGCACTAGCAGACTTCGCCGCGCAACCGGCCGCAGTGAGCACAGCCAGCCCATTCACGATCGTCCCATTTGTTGTGTCGTTGCAAATCTCGTAACTGTCGTTGGCGAATTTTCCCAGCTCGAATCCGCTGTTGCTCGTAGGACTCCCTGCCGCGTAAACCGTCCCCGGCCTCAATCCGCTGCCGCTTCCGGCCGGGTTGAACGTCCCCACGTTGTATGTCTGATCGGCCCACGGCTTCAGGTTGCTGCTCGGATCGATCACCCACTTCAACCCGCTGTTGATCCAAAAGCCCAATCCTGGCGCTGCTCCCGATGTCGAATTTTCACTGCGCAATACTGCATAGCTATCTGTCGTGTCGAACCCCAGTGACGTCCGTTGCCACGTCGAGCTATTGGTGTAACTGGAATATATGTGCAGGTTTTGTGCAGTCGTCCCGTTGTACTCTCCGAGGTCATTCGCATCTTCCGGGAAGAGATTCGAAAAATAGGAACTCGTCGCCGTCGTCGCCACTTTCTGTGGCGTCCCTGCACTAGCCGAAATATAGAAGTTTCCGTCGTTCGAGATTCCAAGGGCCGATGTCCCCGCTCCCGCCGCCGCCATCGCCGACCCGGGAATCGGTGAGCTCACCATCCACGGTCCCGCTACCAGCAGCTGCCCGTTGACCGTCACGTTCCCACTGAAGTTGCCTGCCACTGCCGAGATTCCGTTGCTTCCCGAATAGTTCAACGTAGAGCCGCTATCCGTCAGCCCTGCATCCCCGCTCACTGCTGCTCCATTCGCCGGATACATTGCTACTTGCGCACTAGCTCCGCTGTTTACCGTCCCTGTTCCACCGCCTCCGCCGCAGCCGGTGCAGATTCCGCTCACCGTCAAGTTTCCATTGACAGTCACTGGGACATTGAACGTCTTCCCCCCAGCAGTAAGCCGCTCCAGAAAGCTGACGTTATCCCCGGCGTTTCCTATGTAGGATGAAATCGCTACGGGAGCCCCAAACGCCAGCTGCGCTAAATTCCGCGGGCTGCCCCCTGCGCTCTGATCCAGTCCAATGTAGGTGTCGGCAGCATCATTCGGAGGTCGGTTCAATGTCGTAGCCAGCGTCTTCGCCGGATTCGAATCCACTAACGTAACGATGTGCGATTGATTGATCCCATCCGCGGGGGACGTCGCAAAGTTCAATCTCCCCTTGAGTCCCGCCGCCTGGTCCCCCGCATTCGGACCGCTGTTCAACAGCAAAGCACCAACCGGGGCGAACGAGTTCCCGTGACTGTCCCCATCCAGACACTGAATCCACGCTCCCCCATAGGCCACTTGCGCTCCACCGGAGCACTGACGCGCATAAATTGTCGGACGCAAGAAACCCGCAACTGAAATCCATGCCGAACTGTTTGCGCTTCCTTGGTCCGTATCCAGGAACGCGGAAGGTAGGTTACCCGCATTCTGCGTCCCAATCCCATTCAACACCAGCCCTCCCGGCCAAAAATTGAGCGTCGGGAACCAAGTTGGTGTGGCAATCGCGTAGGACGCAGTACTGGCTGCGGCACTATCCGTGTAAGTGCAAACCAATCCGCTGCACTGCGCTAGGTTAGTAGCCACGCTGCCGCAAGCCGTCGGGCTTCCGCCGCTGCATGCCCCTTGAACCGGAAACACAACGCTATCCGCCCCCAGCGTCCCCGGTGTCATTCGCAGCAGATCGTAGGTCACGGTCCCCAGCGGCGCAACGTGCGGCCACTGCACGATAATACTTCCGCTCCCACTGCTAAACGCGTAGCCCGCGTACAGAGGGTAGCTTGTACCCCCCGTCGAGTCATGCACCACGACGTAATAGTTGTATTGAGTCGAACCTGTATTCGCGAACTCGGGCATCCACCCGTTCGGCTGCTCCCCGCCTCTCACCAACAAAGGAGCGCCTCCCGATGAATAAATGATCCCAGCAGCACTAAATGTATTTCCGAAGTAAGGGTTCGGACACGGCCCCGCACCTTCTTCGTCGTATACGTTATCGATCTGCGTTCCGCCAAAGCTGCCTAAGATCGTGGACGTGTACACGCCCCACATCCCAAAGCCCTGAATCACGCTATCGGTAATGTGAGTACTGTTGTTTGCATAAACCGTCACTCCATTTCCGCCGCACTGCGCGCTGATATTCAGCTTGTCCAGCCAAAGCACTGGAGTGGCCGCCGTCGTTCCCGCCGAATAGACAAACGATCCGCAATGGTTGGCCGTGCACAACAGCGAATTTGACCCGTTGTCAAAATTCCGAATCGTCGATGCCTGGTCGTTGTCGACCACAAAAAACTGGTTGAATTTTCCCCCGCCCGCGGAACTGTATTTGATGTTTTCCATTGTTCCGGGAAGAGCATTGTCCTCGATTGCAGCATTTTGAATCGCAATCGTCCCCGGGCTTGCCGCTGAAGCAAGATTTCCCGCGGTCTGGCTGTAAGTAATGGAACTCCCAGAAACCGTAACCGGTCCATGACTTCCCCAATAGTTTGGTAAGTCGGTGAAATTAATGTTGACTAGATCTCCGGTCTGAATCGTGCTGCACCCTGACGCTACCGTGATCGTGACTACGTTCGATAGCCGCTGCGTATTCGTGATCTGGCATCCATCCGAGTTCACTGTCGAGGTCATGTTCACTCCCCGCAGAGTAATTCCCCCGTAGTGATTCGAGTTCGTCAAATCACCCAACACCACGCAGCGGTCGCGGGTTGAGCAGGAAAGCAGCGTTCCGTCTCCTTCAATCAATGCCCGGCTGCAATGTCCAAAAATTGATCCATACACTGGCAGCGCATTCCCGGTCGCACCCGTCGCTGGAAGAACCACGCGCGCGTTCGGATTCCCCCCGCTTCCATTTGGAACGCCGCAGGCATCGTTGATCGCCTCCTGTATCCCGCTTGATGCGCTCCCAAGCACGTAAGTCGCTGAGTGCGCGTTCTTCGGAGTGAACACGATCGTCCCCGTCGCGGCCCCGCTCGTGCATGTTCCGCCCGTCACCATCGCCGGCTCCGGCGTCCCTTGTCCGCTAAGGTAGACGAAGTACATCGAGCTTCCGCTCGTGTCTATTCCCGAAGGACAAGGGGAGAGTGTCACCGTCGCCTGCGTTCCGCCGGTCAGACTTCCGCTCGGACTCACACTCCAGTTATCCGTCCCCGTCACATAACGAATCCCGCTCAGATTGTTCACGCTTAACTGTGTCCCCACCGGCTGGATAATGTTCTGGCTGGCCCCAGGTCCACTCACGACTCCGCCCGGCGCTCCGCTGGGAGTCACAGGCGAATACTGCCCCGCCGTCGAGGAATACGCCAACACCTGCCCGTTTGCAGGCGCGCTCGACGCTACCGGTACGCTTTGTATTGCCGTCGCGTTCGCGCTCGATCCGCATGGACCCCACGCCCCGCTCCCCAGCAAACAGTTCAAACCTGAAGCCGTTCCGCTTCCAAGTTCATTCGTCGGCACCAGGCCGCTTACCAAATTAGCCTTCGCCGCCGCGCTCGCATCCACATATTGCTTCGCTGCCGCTTGCAAGGGCGCCGTCGGATTCCCGCTCAAAGTTAGTGGTCCCGACATCGCCCCACCCGCAGTCGGCAGAAAACTTCCCGCTCCTACTGTTGCCACGGAAGAATCTACATATGCTTTGTTCGCGATATCCGTCGTGCCCACCGGCGTCGGAACATTCGGCGGCACAACAAAACTCTTGGTTCCCGTCACCGTTTCTGTCCCAGTAAGATGCACCACAGCGTTGTCATTCGCCTTCACCGCCAGCCCCGTGTTTACATACTGCATCGACACAGGTTGAGTCGCTGTCCCCGATCCCGGCGTGGTTCGCACCTGCGCCAGCGTCGCTGGAGAACTTGTAGGTACCACCCAATATTCGGTTCTTACCTCACCAGCTCCAAGTTGATAGACGACAGTAAAATAAACGCCCGCCGGCGTAGCTCCTGCGTTCGACACCAGTTCCACATTCAGCGCGCCGTTCGTTCCCAGCGTTACATTCAATACTCCGGGCGCAACCGCCGTCCCATTCGCCGTCAGAAATGCCGGCCAGGTAATCACAAGAACCCCCTGCGCCGGAGAGCCGTTCGCCAAATAAACGTTGTCCACCACACTGGTCATCGTCAGGCCGCTCTGGGGGGACGGCGAAGCCGCCCGCGGCAAAGGTTCTGCCGGAGCCGGCTTCGCCGCTGGGGGAGTTGCTGACTTTCCTGCGCTCGCTCCAGAGAGTCCTTCACGCGCGGAAACGCGGACACTCCATGTCGAAACGACCACCGCCAGCACCAAATAAAAAAGCCGCCCCGCCGGGCGGCATCTCTGAAACATACTTCCTCCCTCAAACCAGGTCTGTCATCTTGAGCGAAGGTGGTGCTTCGCGAACGCGAAGCACCACCGCAGTCGAAAGATTTCTGCTAACTTGCACCACAGTTGACCTTGCGAGCCGTTTCCATCACCGGCCTCGCTCCGTCTCCTGAACTGCGTTAGACAACCGAAGGCCGATCACAACTCCCTTACCGACGCCCCTTCAAAAATTTTTCCACGCTCCGTACATAAACCTCGGCAAAATCCGCAGCCGGCCTTCGCCCTTCGATCAAATCCATCGCATCCTCTACTTCCCACCCCATCACGCCTAGCAGCGCCAGCGTCATCATCGGCGCTCGATGTACTCCAGCCGCACAATGGACAAACAATTTCGCTCTCTCCTCTTCCAATGCCCCTAGCGCAAACTCCACCCCACGCTCAAACACCTCGGCCGGCTTGGGTTCGAAGTCGTCGTCCACCGGATTCCAGCAAACGGAAATTCCGTGCGGCTGCGCCAGTGGCGTGTCGTCAAACTCAATCTGCATATCGATGATGTGGGTAATCCCCGCACGCGACACGGTCGCCATGTTGTCCGCGTTCCAGATTCCACCTCCGACCGCAATCCGGTCGGTCACCCACGTGATGTCCATCCCTGCCTTGCGTCGTGCGGCACGGGCATTTTTGCCCGCGCCAAGGTTGCTGAGGAGTTTGAGGACAGAATTACCATCCCCCGGAACAGCTTCAAACCGCATTTTCCAACGCGACTCTAGCCGCGGTGAAATCGATAGTGAGGATGGCCGTCCTGGCTGTTTCGTACCGTAGATCTTCTTCATTCTACGGTATCACCGCCACTTCGCGGCTTCTGCTCCGTAATCTGCAGTGAGGCCGCACTTCTCTCGTCCTCGCGTTCGGCATCTTCCGGTGGAACACTCGCCGTCTTCTGCGCTGCATCTCTCGCGCCTCTGGTCAGCGCTGCTGCTACTGCAATGTTCTCGGAAATCACGGGTTCGGTCGGCAGCCCCATGCGCTTTAGCAGCGTGTAAGCCAGCGAATCCTCCGCCCTCTCCACTTCCGTCTCCTCAGTCGCTGGATATAGCCCCGCGACTTCAAACAAATATTTCGCCGATGCCAGTTGCCCGGCCTTCGCCCCTTCGATCATCCCCATCGCAATCTCTGCCGCCGAGTTTCTTACCAGGTCCGCCACATTCTCCCGGGCTTGGACAACGTCCACCGGCTTCTTTGTCGGCACAGTATTTTCTTGGACTGACTCTCTCGCTGTCCTTCCTTCCTTGACCGTCGCCTTCTTTATGCCCACCCTCGCCTCCACTAAGCTGCTGACGCCCTCTTCTATCCCGCGGCACGCCCGTAAACAAATCTCCCTGGCAAAATCAACGGGGGACTCAACACCGTGAAGGGCGATATGGTCAAGCTACTCCCCAAAATACGAAAGGCGCGCTCTTCGGCGCGCCCTCGATAACTATTGCTTATTACTTAACTCTATATAACCATTATATCATATTGCAAACGGTGTTTGGGACATTTTTCTAACTTTATTTTAATAATTATGTGTTTGACTTAGGATGCTAAATCGTTTTAATGCAGCGATTTACGAGGTCAAACAGTAAGGATTAAAATGACCACCAAAAGCGAAGAAATTACGAAGGAACAAATCAAATTTTGCTACTCATGCGGAACAGGCTTTCCGTGGGAAAGCGGCCCTCACCCCTATTGTGGCAAGTGCGGGACGAAACAACCTTACCTAAGCCGCAGTGTGCAACCTATCACCGCAGAACTCGCAGAAATCGGCGTGGGCGTCCTTCAGGTCCGATAATTCTTTGCCGCATCTTGCATTGCGGCACTTTGTAATTGTCGCCGTTCCGCAGGTTGGGCAGTGCTTGGGAACGGTGGTTGGCCCATTAAGAAAGTGCTTGTGGTCTTTGCACTTCGGGTTGGGGCACATTTTATAGAGATGAACTTTGTGAACAGTCATGCTGGTAAACTTAGCACTATGACCGATGAAATTGTAGTGGAAAAATCGAAGTTCGATACCCTGCTGAGGAAGATGCTGGACACCCCGCCACTACCGAAGGCCGATATCAGAACACCCAGATCGAAATCGAAACCTAAGAAGAAAACTGCATAAAAATTCCCGCCCTTGTTTTAAGCAAGGGCGGGGTACTGGACTAATGCGACAGGTGCTTTACAAGGTTTTCAACCTTTAGAATGACCTGAAGCAACGTGTTGAGGCTGTTCAACACAGCCGCAATCACTCCCATGCACCGTTTGAGGCGGTGCTCGGATTTACTACCGTTCATATTAAGTTTTCTTCTTTCTAGTCGGGCGGGGCGGTACAGATAAACCCGCCCTCCCAGAGCGATCCTAGAATTAGAATGTTTCGCGGGTTAGCTTACGGTAGGTCAGGGGCTTTTTAGTCATTAGTTCCTGAGTCAGCGTCTCGAACATGTGCTGCTGTAAGTGGCGGCGATTGTAACGCCAGCAGAACTCTTGCAGGTAGGAATCTAGGTGGTCTTCGCTGAGATGGTGGAAAGAGCCAATTACGCCACGTTTGAATAACGAGAACGCGCCGTCAATAGTCTTAGTAGAGAGTTCTCCGAGCGTTCGCAATTCCTCTCTGTGATTAACTTCCTTGTGTTTTTCTTTTGGAAGGATAGCGGAATAAACGGGCGCTGCATCCGTAATTATCTGGCTGGCGTTCGGGCTGAGCGTCTTGTCCAGAACTGGACGAATCGACTCAGCTTTAGCATTGCTGATTCGTTGCAAGTGAACTCGCCCGTTATGCTCTGCGATTCCGAGAATGGCAATCTTGGCATCTTTTCCGGCCTTGACGCCCTTGCGGAGTTTCTTTCCGCCTAGGTAGGTTTCGTCAATCTCGATTACCTGTCCCTGACCGCCTAATGGAGGCGTATTTAATTCCTCCATTGCCTTGCGGATTCTGTGGCAGAGATGCCAAGCAGTTTTGTACTGGACTCCGATATGTCTGGCAACTTGATTAGCGGAGATGCCTTTCTTCGCTTCCGCCATGAGTGCCATTGCCATGAACCATTTCTGCAGGGGTAAGTGAGAATCGTGGAACAGGGTGCCTGTAGTTGCTGAGAAATGCAGTTTGCACTCTCCACACTCAAACAGTCGGCAAGGCTTACCCGTCTTACCCTTGGTCGCAATCGTATAAACCTTGTCGTGGTCGCAAGCCAAGCAGCGAACGCCCTTCGGCCAACGCTGCTTAATCAGATAGTCCAACGCCGCGTCTTCCGTGGTAAACGTCTTGGTAACTTTAAGGAGATTCATAGTGTCTCGTTTACCTGACGATCACCCGCGCTTCAAATGTGGTTGAGGTGTACGCCGAAATCTTCGCGCGAAATAACTCCCGCCCCAACAGAGACGGCACTCGTCCTGCCTCCAGCGACCATTGCATATACCGCCGCAGCAACCCGGTTGTTTTCCTTCGGTAGAGCCACAAGTCCGGATCCCGGTCCCAATCTTCCTCCTCCCTCAACTCCAAATCTTCAATATCCGCGGCCGCCGTTCGCGCCGTGATAGTGTCTATCGGCAAATCCGGCCAGGAAACGCCCCTCGGGGAAGACTCCTGTGGGGAGAGCTCACCTTGTTGCGGCGAGATTAATTCCGCCATGGTGGTTGCCCCAATCGCAGGGTCCGGTTCGTCCGCCTGTGCTTCGATCCAATGAATGAACTCGGTCATGCCAAACCTCCCAAAGGTTCAGGATTGATCATGTCGGTCCGATAACCTGCGCAGCCGCTGTCATGCACTTTCGATCGCTGTTTGCGCGGCACCCTCTCTCTTTCCGGCTCGCTCGAGGAGGGTGGCAGCTGAGCCATCTCACGCGAGCAAGCCACGCAATAGGTTTGTCCGCTGCTTATTGGACGCAGCCACAATCCGCCGCACCGTTCGCAATACTTCAGCTCCAAAGACTCATCGTTCGTAGGCCTGCTTTTCCCTGCCTTCATCTGCATTTCTCCTGTGGGCTCTGCACCCTGCTCGCGGCACAAAAAAATTCCCTGCGCCAGTAGCCGCTCTTCAAGCGGCTCCGAACGCAGGGCTCGTTTCTTTTTACGATGGCCTGCTTGAGCTATTTAATTGTTGAATCTACTGGGTGGCCTTGTCGCCTTGCGCGCCCACGGCAAAGTTGTAAGCTGATTGCCCCTTGCTATGGTTCGACCGCAGTCCCTTGTTCCCGTCGGGAACCGGTTTGGCTCTGACGAAAAAACCCTTCTTCATAGCCGGACTTGAGCACTTGGCCGTTCTGTACCACCACCGAGATCCGACCGCTGAAGTGCAGCGTCTTCAACAAGTGGTCCATAGCTGCGGAAAGCACCTCGGCAGCCCGCACTTTCCGGCGGAACTCGATAAAGTTCTTTCCTTCGTTGCAGTTGTCCACGCTGTTCATGGATAAATAATCTCTGAAAACTACTTGGGTTATAGTATGTTGCAATCGTATAGCTCCCAAGTTTTGCAGTCAAGGTGATGATTATGCACTTGACACAGATGCCGTTTTGAGCATATAGTCTCTTCATGGTCAGACTGAATCCTACCGCTATTCTCGCTTTGCTGTTCGCGTCGGCTGGCCTAATCGCAATGATACTGTACTTCATCTTGGGGATGGACAAATGAAGCTGATAGAAGTCACAAAAGCTTTCGCAACCGAGGAGCAGTGCTTGGCCTACCTTGAAGCAAAACGCTGGCCTGATGGCGTTCGTTGCCTCACTTGCGGATCGAAGGAAATCTCCCGCATCACGCGCAAGGTCACAAAGAAATCCGACAACAAACGGGCACAGCTTTACCAGTGCCTAGAGCCTACCTGCAAGCAGCAATTCTCTGCTACGACTGGCACGATCTTTAACGGCTCCCATCTCTCGCTCGACAAGTGGTACATGGCAATTGCGCTCATGGTGGACGCGAAAAAGGGTATGTCTGCTTTGCAATTGCAGCGTCACCTGAAGGTGAACTACCGGACGGCATGGTATTTAGCTCACCGCATCCGCGAAGCCATGAACGATCCAGACGGCCTCAAGCTGACAGGCACCGTGGAAATTGACGAAACGTACATCGGGGGAAAGCAGAGGGGCAACAAAAACAAACTGAAGAACAAAGACGTAGTGCTCGGAATCCGGCAGCGCGGCGGTCCTCTTCGGCTCGTCCAAGTGAAAGACAACAGGCAAGGGACGCTCTACCAAGCCATCGCGCAGCACGTAGACAAAGGCGTCGAAAAGATCATGACGGATGATGCGGGAGCCTACAACTTTCGCATCACGCAGTTTCGCAACGCGAAGCATTCCACAATCCGCCACGGTCGCGGCGAATACGTGCGCGGCGAAGTCCACACCAACACGGTTGAAAATTCCTTTTCGCTCCTCAAGCGTGCGGTGATAGGCACGTATCATCAGCTTTCGATAAAGCATCTACAACGCTATCTGAACGAGTTCTCTTACAGGTTCAATCGGCGGGAAGATGCGGAACTGTTCGAGCAGACCGTGAGCAGGATGGCTGGCGTAAAGCCTATGCCCTACGCGAAGCTGATCGAGCAGAATGCGTTTACGCCGTTCGTTCGGCCAGCATGAAAGCGGAGATCAATTATTTTTGTTATCTATCTACAATGGAATCATGCAGTTAAGTAGTACTCGGCACATTCGTGCCTTTTCTATGTCACGTTTTTCTCGATACAATCACTATTAACCGGGTGCATGATTGGTTCCTCTCAGAGTACCGTTCTAGGCCCTCCCAAAGGTTTGCCTTTACATCAGGCGTGGTTCGTGAGACAAAGGTGGTCGATTTGGGACAGTGACCTTGGTGATCTTGACAACGAGACTGCGACCGTGAACCCTTTGGCTCGCTGTCGCATCTCAAGACGGTAGAGACATGATTAACAAAATCAAATCCGATTTTCTTGTTGCGACTCCCTCGTTCACATCGGGTGCTGGCCGTCTGCTCGATTGGTATGGACTGTACGACAGTTACAATGTCAGTCGTAGTGGCCAGGAAGCCGATGCGAAAGCAATATTTTCCGACTGGCGCGTTGTGGGTGAAGACATCAACGATGCAATGTCGGAAGTGGAACTTGAGACATCCCAACCTGTAAAGTAAGCCGCGACCCTTTGTGAGCCGCAAAGACCGCAATCGCGGAATGGTCCGATCTCAAAGCACCGAACTACGCATTCAGGCTGCCAGTTTTTCCGGTCCACTTCCGCCTCCAGACGCACTTGAGCGATATAACCAAATCTTGCCGGGTGCCGCCGAGAGGATTATTGCAATGGCCGAAAACCAACACACTCACAGGCAGGGTCTGGAAAAACACGTCATCCATTCCAACGTCGCAGCCCAGCGCTTAGGTACGATTTTGGGGTTCATCGTTGCTATGACTGTGGTCATCGGCGGCATGTTCTTGGTGCATGAAGGAAAAAGTGGAGAGGGTCTGGCTGCCATCCTTACCGCTCTAGCCTCTTTGGTGGGAGTATTCCTATACTCCAAGCATGAACAACAAAAGGAACTTGCGAAGAAAACAGACGCTCTCGCTAATGCTGCCGCCCATCGTTAGATCACGCACGCTTCACAGGCTTTGACTGAATCAATTTCTCTAAAACTCCGTCGAATACGTCTTTATCGACGCGGAGCCGCGTCTTTGGCTTAGCTTGCGTCCTTTTTTTCGGGCTTTTCTTAGTACCCATGTTTAATGCCACGTTACAATCCACAGATAAATAGCGTTTTCCTAGAGTATCCACAGACTATCCACAGCCGTTTTGCTGAAAGTTAGTGCATCTTCGACTTTTCTTTGTCTAGCATTCGGGATGGCGGGAGGCTGACTGGTCGGTTTACCAGGAGCGGACTTATAATCCGCAGTTCCCCGCGAGGAACGGTGTTCGACTCACCCAGCCTCCGCCACCCTTCGCAGTCCGTTATACCACCAAACGCATCCGATGGCACAAGCGGTTTCTGCGTCCCGCGAGGGAAATCGCCTGTTCGTTTTTCGTAACAATTTCATCCTTGTGGTAACGGCCTTTCTTTCATGTGTGAAACTTCATTTCAACCGGAGTTCGGAAACAGGAGTCTGTAACCGCACCCATAAAGTTGGGAGGCTCCGCGAGGATTCCAACTCCGGTATTCATCGCTAATTGCGAATTGCTTTCTGTGGTATAACATTGGTCTTTCCTCAAGTCCGCGCTGCAAATAGCAGCGCCAAGCCCATCACAATTAGAACCACTACCAGCGTTGTCAGCCAAGTTTTCAAAGAACTGCTACAGAACTGCGACTGCATATAGAGACTGCTCCTTCTGCCCCCTACGCTCACAGTCTGTCGTAGACTCGCAGTCGCGCTGTTTACTACTTTGATTTTGTTACGAAATCCGAACACTGCGCGGCCCCGCTGCAATCTGTGGTATAACGTTGGTCTTCCCTCAGAAAGCGAGCCGCGATGGCCGTATATCTGATTTCCTATGACCTCCGCAAGCCAGACTACAACTACAAACCACTCTACGAAGCACTGGATGAAATTGGCGCTAAGCATGTTCAGGACTCCGTATGGGGTGTCGATACGGACTCCTCCGCCCCGGACGTTTGTGATTACCTGTGGCAGTTCCTGCACAATGAAAAAGACAGGTTATTCGTTGTGCCGTTCAATAAGGCGAACGGATATAAATCCCAGAATGCAATCACGCTGTTGAAAAATCTGTAGTCTCGACTCCGACGCGCGTTTTGCTAGGTTCATCGGCAGGCTCTTTCGGCTCTAATGATTCATACACGACCGCAAGGGCCTGCTTTTCTTTTGCGTTTTCGGCTCTCAGAACCAGTGAGTCATTAAGCCACAATACCTTCATGACCTCGCTTCTCCTCTCTTAACGCAGTTCGCAATCCCGTAAGTAAAGTTGCTGGCCATTTTGCGATTCAAAAATCCATCCGCTGATCTTGATCGTGTCTCCGTTATCGTAGCGCGCCAGTGGCATCGTCCACTTGGCCTGAAAACGGCACTCCACGGTAGTCCCAGAGCTACTAAGGACGACGAATGTAGTTCCTTTGTCGCTCGCTCCGACCATCGTGATATGCCCCTCGGTACGAATCCACGTTCTCTTGAACGGTTGCATAAGCCTGTCGCCCTGAAGCATCGTGCGCCCCTGAAACAGCGCCATAAGCTGTTGCGGTGTCTTGTCGATGAAGCGCTTCGGAGGAGTAATCTGTTCTGGCGGTATTGCGGGAACACCTTCCTGTTGTATCGGCGGAGGCGAAACAGCTTCTGGTATCTTTACGGGGCTGATCGACGGAAACACGCTTCTAATTTCTCCAATCGGCTTAGCATTCCACAGACTAAGCGCCAATTCGTATCCGCCGGTAAATACACCCGCGACTACGATCAGCCCGAATATTCCAGCGAGATTGCCGGGAGCAGGCGCTTCATTTTCCCCTTGGTTATGTACGCTCTTGTGAAGCACGAAAGGCACACGGATTAAGTGCCATGCTGCGAAACATCCTAGCGTCAATCCGGTAGCAAGTAATGCGGTCCTGAAATCCTTCCACTGACCACCGATCAGAGCAACAAAGAATCCTACGAGCACGGAGGCTGCCAATTCCCACCTCCATGTCTTGTAGCACTCGATTCCGAAATGCTTGCACAGGTTCCAGTAGTAATCGGGCCATTTCCACAAAGCTGCGGGATGCATTGGACACACCTCTTCATCATCTTCAAGGTTTGTAAAACCTTGGTGACGACGAGCATTTTACGCTTCCTCTGTGTCAAATGCATAGTCATCGTCAAGGTCGTTATACCATTGCGGCTGTGGAAAACGTTGGCGAATAGCGTTTGGCTATATCCCGCGTGCTATACTCCAAGCCATGAAATTCCGCGTGCTACAAGACAACCTGCGCAATGCTCTTTGGGAACGAATTGATGAAGGCGATCTGACCGGCCTGCGCCTGGCTCAGCAGACCGGCTTTAAGCAGGCCCACATTTCCAACTTCCTGAATCGCAAGCGCGGCTTGAGTCTTGAGGGGATGGACCGGGTACTCGCCGTCCAGCATCTTTCGGTCCTCGATCTGCTCGATCCCTCCGAGGTCAACAAGCGGGCTTCGATCCTGCCTCCCAGCGACGACGAATTCCAGAATGTCCTCCTGACTGATTCAACCATCGCTGCCACCCACCCTCTTCTCACCAGCATGCACGTCAAAGAAATTCTGAAGTTCAAGAAAAGCTTTCTTAAAAAACTGAAACCCGAAATCGAAGGTGATCGCGAACAATGGGAGCGCTTCGTCCTCCTCAAGGCGGACGCCCGCGAAGGCATGAGCATGTACCCTCGCCTCCTGCCTGGAGCCACACTCCTAATCGACCGCCACTACAACTCACTCAAGCCCTATCGCAAGGGCGAGTTCAATATGTACGCTGTGCTCAAGGACGGGAGTTGCACGGTGAAATATGTGGAGACTGCGGGCAATCAACTCATCCTTCGTCCGCACAACCAGGCTTATCCCATCGAGATCATGAACATGGAAGAAGGCAAATCAGCCTCCGACTACCTGGTTGGGCGCGTCTGCTACGTCGGAATCGAAACCTAGACGCGAAACCTAGGCCCGCCGATTCCCAGGGTACATCGCGCAATTTTACTGAGAACTGAGAACTGATTTCCTCTACTCCGCCCCCAGACTGTCGAACATCTTCCATAACTTATCCGCAGTCGCCCGGTAAATCACGTATCCGCTGCCAGCGTCCGTCGTCTCACGGAACAACAACTCTCCGCGACCGTCTCCATCCGCATCCACCGCGTCAATAAGTTCCAGACGCGGAGTCACGTCAAGGTGAAATTTGTCGGTCACGCCGGAATACAGTTTTCGCAAGTTGCCGTAAATATCGGTTCTCGCCGCGATTGCCACGTCGTACAGTTCCGGGGCTGCAGCCGCCCCTGTCGTGGGAGGTAAATGCGCTTCCGCGCACAAGATCATCACCACCTGGCCGTTCTTCCACACATCGAAGGCGCGAAACTGAGTGTTCTCAAACACAGGCTGCGCTGGCTTTGCCGCCGGTTTATGGGCCGTTGGACCAGCCTTCACACCAGCATTCTTCGCAGGCGGCTTGGCCGGAATCGCCCCTTTCTCTCGCGCCGTCACATAGGCCCGCACCTCATCCGCCGCCAGGGCAAGCATCTGTTGGCGTCGCTCATCTTCTTCGCCTTCTTTCCAGAAGAACTTGTACGACTGTGCATCAGGCCCGCCAGCATCGGAAATTGCCGGCACGAATTGCACCGGGGATTGAGTGGCCGCACCCGCCGTCGCTGGCGAACCACTCTTATTCACTTTCGGCGTGCTTTCTTCTTCCTGCCGCGCAGTGTCCGTCGGCTTACCTCGGCGAAGTGTCGGACGATAGTAGTTCCCCGAAGCCTGCCCCTGGGATGCCGAACCTTCAGTCGATGAACTTTGAGACGAAGACGTTTGAGATGCTGGACCTTGAGATGTTTGGCTCGGCGCTGCTTGTCCAGGTGACGCTTGTCCAGGCACGGCCTGCCCCTTAGCACCTTGATCCGCCGCGGGAGTCGATGCTGTCGTAGTCTTCTGCGCATCTTGGCCGGAAGCCCCAGCAGACGAACCGCTCGCCGGCTGCGACGTCCCAGGCTTCTCGGATGATCCCGCTCCTGGGGAACTGCCGGGTGTGGATGCAGAACCCGGGCCGGAAGGCGCCGGTGTTTTCGATTCGCTCCCCCTGGTCAGCCGCGGCGGGGCGTCAGTGCTATTATCCAATCCCACTGGCATGTCTTCCGCTTTGCGTGTCTTCTTCGTAGGCTCGGCTCCGTTTAGAACGTAAGATCCTGACCCCAGCCACGGACTCGTTGCGCCAGGCCTCTTGCTATGCAGCGCCCCGTTGACTGTAAACAGTCCCTGCGATTCGCCCGTTTGCTCGACCTCGTAAACCGTCCCGCCTTCCAGCGCCATAGGCACCGGGTCCGCCTTGTAGACGCTGGCGTCGTGAAACTTTCCATCGATCAGAATAGCGATCGGGATTAAGGTGGCCTTGCCACTGCTGAGCTGCAAGAGTCCTACCGCTCGCGGCCCTTTTTCATTTTTTTTCTTCTTAGTCTCAGCGGGCTTTTCCTGAGTAGCGTCTTCTGGCCGCTTGAGCTCCGGCCTCCCTTGTGCCTCGCTCTGTTGAAGCGCGAAGACAGACAGCGCTAGAATGACAATGACGATCGGGCCCAGTCTGCGGTATAAGAGTTTTCTGGAGATCGGACGTCCGGTCCTTCGTCCGGCCAATGCCGAAGTGCCCGACGCCGCTTTCCCTGACTTCCCAAGAAACGAGTTGCTCATGAACATCAATGATAAGGCTCCCGAGTTTAGCTTGCAGGACGAGAATGGAAAAGAGATCTCGCTGAAAAGCCTTCGCGGTAAAGTAGTGGTGCTTTACTTCTATCCTCGCGCCGACACTCCGGGATGCACCGTCGAGGCCTGTGAATTTCGCGATACCTACAAACAGATGCAGAAAACCGGCGCCGTGTTACTTGGCATATCCCCAGACACGCCCAAGGCGCAGAAGAAGTTTCAGGACAAATTCAAGTTACCCTTCTCCTTGCTGGCGGATGCCGATAAAAAAGTCGCAGACGCGTTTGGCGTGGTGCAAGAAAAGAACATGTACGGCAAGAAAGTCATGGGTATCGTCCGGACCACGTTCATCATTGGACCAGACGGCAAAATCCTGCACATCTTTTCCAAAGTCAAGCCGGAAGGCCATGCGGTAGAGGTGCTCGGCTACTTGAAAGAATCGGCGAAAGGCGCAGCCTAGGCGCGATTGGCATTTCGGAAGTCTAAATCGCCGTGGGAGCCGCAACCATCCACGATAAGCCCGAAAATATCACCAATGCGCGAAAGCTTGAATCCAAGCCTTGATCCTGTGGATCGTGCATTCTTCGCTCGCAGCCCACGGCGCGTAGCCCGCGAACTTCTCGGCAAGGTCCTGGTGCGCAACTCTCAAAACCTGCACCTGTCGGCTCGCATCGTCGAGGTCGAAGCGTATCTCGGAGAAAGCGACCCCGCTGCCCATGCTGCCGCCGGCAACACCTCCCGCACTTCCGTTCTGTTCGGTCCCCCTGGCTTCGCCTATGTTTATTTCATTTATGGGAATCACTATTGCCTCAACGTCTCCTGCGAACGCGAGGGAAAAGCTGGATCAGTCCTTTTCCGCGCCCTCGAACCGCTCGTTGGAATCGAAGCAATGGCACACGCGCGAGGCATTACCCTGCAAGGTCCCCGCGATCTTCGCAAACTAACCAGCGGCCCCGGCCGCCTGGCCGAAGCTTTCGGCATCACCCGTCCTCGCGATAACGGCTGCGATCTCACTTCCCCACGTTCCGGCTTGTGGATTGGAGAAGATGGCTTTCGCCCCCGCGGCATCCGGATCACTCCACGCATCGGCATCAGCAAAGCCACGGACCGGCCTCTACGCTACCTCCTGGCGGGAAACCCATTCGTGTCCGCCGGAAAAACCAACCGGGAACAAGAATAGAAGCCGTCGTCGTCTCATAAATGGGTTCGGGAAACGACGTTCCAGTGGTTACGGAAAAACTCGGGTTTTGGGTGGCGCAGCGCTTTAGCGCTGCGATAAGCCGTTTTTTTTCTGTCCGGGCTTTAGCCCGTGAGGAACCTCGACTTGCTGCTCCGGACATTTATGAGATGGCTAGATGGCTTCTAGTGCTTTCCGCGATGCGTGGGGATAGCCGCCCCTGTCCGCTCAGCAAGCGACCCTTTATCGTCTTTCCCACGGAATCTTTTGGTTGAACCGCCGCCGAAATTTGACAAATGGGTGTAGACTGTCACCCGGGTCAAATCAGCCGCAAGCCTCATGGATAGAGGCTTTTGACCCTAGCCGACCCCTACTTAGGAGCGATGCAAACGGATCGCAAATTTTTGCAGCATCCTCCCTCGAAATGAATCATCTGAAGTGCTTGAGAACGGCATGCGTCGATTTGCTGCATTTCGTGCCTTGGTCATCTCGCTGGTAGTTCTCGTAACCGCCTTTCCATCAATCTCGCGAGCTCTCGACGGCGAGGCGCTTCACTCTGAAACCACTGCGGCTCGTGCGAACATTGTGATCGGTTTTGTCGGTGGCTTCGTCGGGCATGAGAATTTGCATCACGGCCCGGTTCAGCTCGCCCAGCGGATCCGTCAATCCGCCCCTCCGGGCACTTTCATTCGGGTGTTTGAAAACCGGCGCCGCAAACAGGCTTATGAGGCAATTGTCCGCCTGCTCGATGTCGACCGTGACGGCGTCCTGTCCGCGGAAGAAAAGGCTCGGGCACGTATCGTCCTGTTCGGCCAGAGTTGGGGAGCCTCAGCAGCCGTCATGCTCGCCCGCGATTTGCGGCGGGATGGCGTCCCGGTCTTGCTCACCGTTCAAGTGGATAGCGTAGCCAAGTTGTGGCAGAACGATTCAGTTATTCCCGACAACGTCGCTGAGGCTGTAAATTTCTATCAGCCCCACGGCTTCGTCCATGGCCGGGCGGAAATCATGGCCGCCGACCCAGCCAGAACTGACATTCTGGGGAATTACCGCATCGATTACCACAAAGATCCCGTACAGTGCCCGCAAGCCTCCTGGTTCGACCGCGTCTTTACTCCCGACCACATGCAGAGCGAGTGCGATCCCCACCTCTGGTCGCAAGTGGAAAGCTTGGTGCGCCAACGGTTAGTGCTTCACGATACTTCGGCCACGACTTCCCCCGGACCCACCACTTCATTCGGCCCGCAGCCTTAGCGTCATGTAATACTCGCATCCCAACGTGCCTTCACAAATATTCCTTTATAGTCGGGAGCGAGGGCGCACGCGGGCTCGGATTCGTATCGGGACAGCCGACACCCTATAGACGCGCCTTCAGGCGCTGGACGCTGCTTCCGTTGAGCAGGCCGTGTGCGGAACATCTTATCCTGCAGATTAGACAAGCACGATATTGTCGATTAACCGCGTCGCTCCAACAAACGCCGCCACTGCCACCAGCGCTCCGCTCCCAGCGTGTTCGACGGGATCCAAGTTGTCGGGATCAACGATCTCCAGGTAATCGAGGCGGACCGAGCTCTCCCGCGCAATTTCTTCGCGACCTGCGGCCTTTAGTGCTGCTGTCTCTCTCTCGCCCGCCTCCCAGGCTTTTTTCACACTCAGCAGCAAGCGATGCAACACCAGCGCCTGTGTTCTTTGTTGCGAATCGAGATAGACATTGCGTGAACTCATCGCTAGCCCGTCTGCCTCGCGCACAATCGGGCAGGCAACGATTTCCACGGGAAAGTTCATATCCCGTACCATGCGGCGGATGATCGCAACCTGTGCCGCATCCTTCTGCCCGAAAAATGCCTCATCCGGCTCAACGATGTTGAACAACTTAGCTACCACCGTGGTGACCCCGCGAAAATGCCCGGGCCTCGAACGCCCGTCCAGCTTGTCACTCAGCCCTTCCACCGTAACCCAGGTCAAGGCGCCGGCGGGATACATTTCCTCCACCGACGGCACGAAAACCAACTCCACGCCTTCCTGCTCCAGAAGCTCCCGGTCACGCTCGAAATTTCGCGGATACTTCTTCAGGTCTTCATTCGGACCAAACTGCTTTGGATTCACAAAAATAGACGTTGCGACTATCTCGCACGATGCCCTCGCGGCTCGGACCAGCGACAAGTGCCCTTCATGTAGCGCGCCCATAGTCGGAACAAATCCCAGCCGTTTGCCGCCAACTCGAGCGGCGCGGCATGAGACCCGCATTTCTTCAACGGTTTTTAGGATTTTCATTATGTCGGATCGCCCGTCCGGGTTGTTGCTCTCAGCTTGTGGGGATCCAGCGAATGGCAACCTGCGCATTCTCAAGCTCACCTTCGACGATTCCGCGATTGCGTCGAAGCGCGATCTTGTCCGGCTCAGGAGTAGCCGGTTTTTCATCCACAAGAACCGCGACTGCCCGCCCGTAAGGCCACGCCGATGCCGGCAACTGCGCCAGGGCATTCAAGATCTCTTCTGGTTTCAGGATCTGTTCTTCATTCGCGGCGATACCGGTGAGCAATCCCACGCGATCCGCGCGGATTACCAAATACGGATTGCTCCAGTGCCTGGACTCTTGCAGTGACGGATACTTCGAGGCATCGGCTGGGGCGATCGACTGCAGCAAAGAAGTCGCGTCCGGTGCAGGCGGTGCGCTCTGCCGCGAGCATGCGGCGAGGGAAAAGCTCATCACCAATACAAATCCAACGACAACTCTTATGCAGGTCTGCGAGCAATTCGCAGCCCCGGACAGACTCACCGCACCACCACTGGCACGTCCGTCTTCACCGCCCAAACCAGAGCAACCACCCATCCGATCATGGTCCAGCCCAGGAAGAAGTTCAGCAGCACGATGCCGGTAATATCCCGCTTGCTGCGGGCAAGAGCAATGATCGAAGGCAGAAAATACATCACAAAGCCGAAGCCGAAAATAGGGAAGAAAAACGCGGGCAAGAGGCTCGTCATACTACCTCCTCGATACGTATAGATTAGCACCGCCGCGGGTTGCGATTGAAGTCCCACTCCGAGCCTTATCCGTCGGATCCGTGCAGATCCGCGGCTAAGTATTTCTCACCGCTGCATCGCCCGTTTCCGTGCCAGCACCGTATCCAACCCTGCCCTCGTCTCCTTCGGCAAGTGATACGACTCCTCATCCGACGGATACTGCAGAGACTTCACATCGGCGCGAAACGCCTGCACGCCCTGGCTGATCAGTGTGGCTGCATCCCCGTAGCGGCGGACAAACTTTGCCGGCGGGGCAAACGTCAGATTGAAAAGATCGTGGAACACCAGTACCTGGCCGTCGCACTCCGGACCAGCTCCAATCCCGATCGTCGGTGTGCTTACTTCCGCGGTTATCATCGCCGCCACTTCGCGCGGAATTCCCTCCAGCACAATGCAAGCCACACCTGCACGATCCAGCGCTATGGCATCGCGCATGAGTTGCTCAATCTCGCTGAGATTTTTCCCCTGCACTTTATAACCGCCCATCACATTGACCGACTGCGGCGTCAGTCCGATGTGTCCGGCTACAGGAATCTCGGCATCGATGATGCGGCGAATCACGTCAGCGCGCTTTTCGCCGCCCTCAATCTTTACCACCTCTGCGCCACCTTCTTTCACGAAGCGGGTGGCGTTGATGAGGGCGCTTTCGGGGTCAACGTGATAAGACCCATAAGGCATGTCGGCCAGCAGGAGAGCCCGTTTCACACCGCGTCGCACGGACTTCACGTGGTGCAGCATCTCATCCACGGTGACGGATAGCGTGTTCTCATAGCCAAGGATGGTTTGCGCTAGCGAATCCCCCACCAAAATCATCTCGATGTCGGCCTCGTCTACAAGTCGCGCGGTCGCGTAATCGTAGGCGGTCAGGCAGGTGATGGGTTCGTGACGGAGTTTGAGTTCCCTTAGGGAAGCAGTGGTGACCTTCAGGCGGGATTTCTCAAAACGCTCGTCGTGGAGACGCCCGCCAATCGGGGTAATGCTCATGATGTCCTCCAGTGCCCCTCCGGCTCGGCCGGATAGAGCCTGTTCAGCATCTTCGTGGATGCTCGAACAATCTTACGCTTGACAAGCGACAACGGCCAGCCGGTATTTACGTACCAGCTGCGATATCGCAGGTACATTAAATTCAATAACTTACGAATCTTCAGTTTTAATAGATTGACATTCCAAAGCTCGAAGGAGCAGTTCAATGAAAACCGAAGAAACTAAGCAGGAATCACCAAACCACCTTCCGCCCCATCACATTTCGGAAACGCTCAAGAACGAGATGGACAAAGCAAACAATCAACCGCCCGACCCAAACAGTCTTCTAGATCGCTTGCCGAGAAAATGACACCGACACGTCATGCCGATAGTCACGGGGCACTTTTCACGCACCCACTGCTTCCTGACCGCCCAACGGCAGAAAGTATTGCGTCCCCTTAATCGGCTCTGTGACCTTGCGCAGCAGTTCCTGCAGGTCCTCGTTGCGGTCGACGAAATCAATATCTGAGGTGTTCACGATCAGCAAATCCGACGAGGTGTAGTGGAAGAAGAAATGTTCGTAGGCCTTCACCACTTCTTCCAGATATTCGTCGCTGACAGCGCGCTCGCCGGGCGCATTCTTTTTTTTCAGCCGCTTCTTCAACACCTCGGGCGTGGCTTGTAGGTAGATGACCAAGTCCGGCGTGGGCAATTGCTCGCGAAAGTGATTGTAGTATCGGTTGTAAGTATCGAGTTCCTGGTCTGTAAGGTTAAGGCAGGCGAACAATTTGTCTTTTTCGATAATGTAGTCGGCAACCACTGTCTTTTGCGAACGCGGTCCCAAATCGAGGGCATGCAACTGCTCGAAGCGCCGCACCAGAAAGGTGAACTGCGCCTGAAACGCAGCGCCCAGTTCGCCCTCGTAAAAAGCGCCCAGGAAAGGATTGGATTCGGGTTCCATCACTCGCTGCGCGTTCAGCCGCTCCGCAAGCATGCCAGCCAGGGTGCTTTTGCCGACTCGTATCGGACCTTCCACAGCGATGTAGCGGGGAAGCTCAAAGAGATTAGCCATGTCGTCGCAATATTTCGGAAGGGGCAGGATATCTCGGATAGCGCCCAGTGGCAATTGAGGGAAGAGTTAACAGCAAGAATTGGGCGATCGGTAATCGGACTGTAGAAACTCCTGCAACTATCGAGATTTCAAATTAGTCAATTACGAAATTACTCAAATACTCAATGCGGTTACAATCCCTTCATGCTCGGCCTTGCTCTCACAGCTGTCTCGGGCGCCGCGGCGGTTGCCGCCGGCTATCAGTCCATGGCGCCAGGCGGGCAGTGGTACGGGAAAACATTCGTCGGAGCAGCGTCCGGAACGCGCCAGATTGCGCTTACCTACGACGATGGTCCCAATGATCCGCACACACTGCGACTACTCGACGTCCTGGCGAGACACAACATTAACGCAACTTTTTTCGTGATCGGAAGCTACGTGCTGCAGCGTCCGGAAATTGTCCGCGAAATAGTCCACGCCGGCCATGTCGTCGGCAACCATACCTTCACGCATCCGCTACTTACTTTGAAAAGCCAAGCTGAAATCCGTAAGCAAATCTCCGACTGTCGTGCCGCGTTGGAAGATGCTGTCGGTAGACATTCAAATCTTTTCCGTCCTCCCTTTGGCGGCCGCCGCCCCGCCGTACTGCGCCTGGCAGGCGAACTGGCCTTGAAAACAGTCATGTGGAGCGTTACCGCCTACGACTGGAACGCTCCGCCCGCCGCAGTAATTGAGAGAAAGGTCGCTCAACAGGTTCGTGGCGGCGACGTGATCCTGCTGCACGATGGAGGACACAAGAAAATGGGAGAAGACCGTTGCCAAACCGTGATCGCCACGGATCACCTGCTCACCCGCTATAAAACCGAAGGCTATGAATTCGTAACCGTTCCGCAGATGATGGAAAGCTCAGCCGCCAGCCTTCTGCCATCATCTGTCAGATAAGGTTTTCAAGTCTACGATTTTCTCCGGTCGGAGCCTGCCCGAGCGGAGCCGAAGGGTGCCTCTGTGCTGAAGTTTATTTATCCCCCAACCTCTCGAATGCCTGCTTCGCCGCGGCGATTGTCTGTTGTATATCTTCAGGCGTGTGGGTGGCTCCCAGAAATGCGGCTTCATACTGTGACGGCGGCAAATAGATTCCCTTGTCGAGCATGGCACGGAAAAATTTGCCAAAAGCTTCGGTGTCCGACTTCGACGCAGAATCCCAATCCGTCACGGGTCCCGGCGTAAAGAACCATGTAAACATCGAGCCCACACGGTTGTAGCACAGCGGTACACCCGCATCTTTCGCGGTCGAGGCAACACCTTCAACCAGTTCTGCACTCATCTTTTCGAGCCGGGGATAAATCTCCTCTTTGTGATCACGCAGATGCTTCAACATCGCGCATCCCGCCGCCATTGCCAGCGGATTGCCCGAGAGCGTCCCCGCCTGATACATCGGACCGAGAGGCGCCACCAGATTCATAATCTCGTTCGACCCGCCGTAGGCGCCCACCGGCAACCCTCCGCCAATGATCTTCCCCATGGTTGTTAGATCAGGACGAATGTTGTAAAGTTCCTGCGCCCCTCCGTAAGCCACGCGAAATCCCGTCATTACCTCGTCAAAAATCAGCACTGACTTTTCGCGTTCTGTAATCAGCCGCAAGCCCACCAGATAATCGTCCGCCGCGGGAACACATCCCATGTTGCCCACGATCGGCTCGACAATCACGCACGCAATCTGATGCTTGAATTTCTGGAAGGCGTACTCCACGGCCTTGATGTCGTTGAACGGCAGTGCCAGTGTGAATTGAATGAACTCCTCGGGCACGCCCGCCGACCCCGCTATGCCCAGCGTCGCCACTCCTGAACCGGCCTTCACGAGCAGAGAGTCGGAGTGCCCGTGGTAACAACCTTCGAATTTCACAATATATTTACGCTTGGTATAAGCCCGAGCCAGTCGGATCGCCGACATTGTAGCTTCGGTTCCGGAACTCACAAGCCGGACCTTCTGCATCGGCGCAAATGCGGCCAGCACCAGTTCCGCCAAATCCGCCTCGACTGGCGTCGACGCGCCAAAGCTGGTACCGTTGACGGCGGCTCCCAAGATCGCGTCAAGCACGTCGGGCGCAGCATGGCCGAGAATCAGGGGTCCCCAGGAGCCGACGTAGTCGATGTATTCATTCTCATCGGCATCCCAGATGTGCGAGCCCTTCCCGCGCACAATAAACGGAGGGTCGCCGCCGACGGAACCAAAGGCGCGCACCGGCGAGTTCACTCCGCCGGGAATCATGCTCTCGGCACGCTGCTGCAATCGCCGCGACTGCTCGACTTTTCGGGACAGTGTGGACGGCATCGTTTTGCTCCGTAGTCAGCGGTGTTTGATAGCGAGTCAAACGCGACAACCGATTACTATAGCAGCGCAGTGACCAACAAATTAACCAGATATTCATTGTTCTGCCATCTTTGCGCAACATCGCCAAGGTAACTTGCACTCATACAGATCCCTTCTAACCGGGAGGGTTTTAAGGACGGCTTCGGGGGCTCCGGGCTGTCCTTTTTCTTTTTGTTTCTCTTTATTTTTGTTTGTCGAGGTACCTCCCATCACTTCAAATAGGCTCGCACCAGGCCGATCAAATCCTCGCCCAACTCCTCGGGGGATTCCATTTCGTGGTCCGGATTCATCATGTGAAGGCGGATGTGATCTTCCAGAATCTCCGCCATCAACCCGTTCACGCCGCCTCGGATGGCAGCCAGCAGCATCAGAATATCTGCGCATTCATCTCCAGCCGTAAGCGCACGCTCAACCGCTGCAAACTGTCCGCGTATCCGCTTAATGCGAAAAAGAAGCTTCTGTTTTTCTTTTGAAATCACGGGAATCTTATCCTGCATTTTTTCGTCTTCCTCGTAGTTTCTCTTGCGCTTACCCTAGGGGGGTATGCTATAAGATCTTTAGCGGGAAATCCAGAGCTTCCGCGAGAACCGGAACCGAACCAGGACGTATGAACACAAAGTTTGAACTCGAGCCTCCGGGTAATGCCGGCGGCATTCCGGTGTAGAACCAGCGGTCAGGTGTCACGATACGCTTCATCCTGCCTATCGCCTCACCTCTGTTTCTTCTGGCCGAACAACTGAAGACAGCGGGATCGAGGCTCGTGCCGCAGGGCACGCTTCTTCCTTAGCGCAAAATCGAAGTACTCGGGCGCAGACACCGGCCGCGCATCCACCTGCGTCTGCGCTCTACGGCAACGCGATTCATTCGAGAGCTTGTGGCCAATGTTTACGAACTCTTTACGGCTTTCGTCGAAGCAGGACATCAAAGGAGATGGTTGACAACTTATAGAAAGGAGGGCGGCAACAATGGCTTGCATGACTTTGCTCACACAACCAATGGCGATGGCGACGACACAGCTCGCGCGCGTGATTCGTTACGAAGTTTCCGCTCCGTGGCAGGAACAACCCACGGAACCGCAACCTCTGCGCATGAACTGGGTCGTGGTCACCGGCAGAAGCGGCAACCGTGAACTCCGCATGCAGTGGTTGGCAGTTGAGGACCGCTGAGAGCACTCAGGTATGTAACATTCCTTTAACGAGCGGTGCGTAGGCTCGATGGCCTGGGCGAACTGTTCACTCGACATTTGGATGCTTCGCCAGCCGTCGAAGCCATGGGCTTTCGATATACTTAACTATAGTTAACTCACCACGGGGAAGCCGGAAGCAATGAACTGGAAAGCCCAATTCGTCAGTCGCGGCGCATGCTGCCTGCTGCTTGTGTTCTGGGTTGTCGCCGTTCTTGGTTCGGCCCTCCCCGCGCGGGCGCAACAGCCAGACGCGCCCTCCTCGGCTAAGTCGGATTCCGTCCCCCAGGCCGCGCCCGACCCGCTCGATCCGCCGCCGGCTGACGACGTCGAAGCAATGTTTCCCCATTTCAAGAACACACGCTTCTGGCTCTCCGGGCAGGCGAACTTCATTTTCCAGACTCATCCTCCGTTCCATGCCGCTTATAGCGGCACGAACAGTTTGAGTCCCAACTATGAGAAAGCCACTTCCCGCGTCGTAACGCTCTACACCGGAGTGCGCCTTAATAGTTCGACCGAGCTTCTGATCGATATCGAAGAGGCCGGCGGAGCTGCTCTCAGCACCGGTTTAGGTCTTGCCGGCAATACGGATCTCGATATCGTCCGCAATCCTCTGTTGAGCAAAGCGCCTTACCTCGGGCGCGCCATGATTCACAAAGTGTTTGCCCTGAGCAAGGATAAAGTAGAAAACCAGCGCAGCTATCTCTCGCTGTTCGATGAACTACCGCGCCGCCGCCTTGAACTCCGCTTCGGCAAGTTCGCCATGCCCGATTTCTTCGACATAAACTCCGTCGGCTCCGATACTCACTTACAGTTCATTAATTGGACCACCGACAACAACGGTGCTTGGGATTACGCGGCCGACACTCGCGGCTACACCGTCGGCGTCACCGCAGACTACGAAGATCGCAACTGGGGATTCCGGGTCGCCGAAGCTCTAATGCCGAAGGTCGCAAACGGAATCGATCTGGTGTGGCGCCCCTGGCAAGCGCACGCAGAGAATTTCGAATACGAATTACGTCACGGAGTAATTCCGAAAAAAGGCGGAGTAATCCGCCTTTTGGCCTATACCAATTACGCCAACATGGGCATCTATCGAGATGCCATCGCCAACTTCGAGTCGGGCATTACGCCCATTCCCGAAATCACCGGCCATCCCTGGCACATCACGCGCAAATATGGCTTCGGCATCAATCTCGAGCAGAATCTCACTCGCTACCTGACCGCATTTGCTCGCTTCGGCTGGGATAACGGCAAGACCGAATCCTTCGCTTATACCGAAGTGGATCAAACTTTCGTTGAAGGACTGGGAGCGAGCGGCGCCTGGTGGCACCGTAAACAGGATCGCGCAGGTATCGCCTTCATTTCCAACGCAATTTCCAAGTATCATCAAACCTATCTTGGAGATGGCGGCCTCGGTTTCCTGCTGGGCGACGGCAGACTCAACTACGGCCGTGAGAATATCGTTGAGTCCTACTACACCGTACACGTTTGGCGCGGCATTTATGTGGCACCGGGCCTGCAACATATTAATGACCCCGGTTACAACCGCGACCGCGGCCCCGTGCTCGTACCGTCATTCCGAGCTCACGTCGAGTTCTGACAACCCGCCGACTTAGCTTGTGGAGATTATTCTTTGTCGCCGCAGCGTGCCGCGCTCGTGTCGGCGCTCTCAGGATTAGTGCGCTTTGAGTGGTGGGCTTTGGGGTGGCGCAGCGCTTCCAGCGCTGCGACAAATATTCTGCTATAAATGCGGGCTTCAGCCCCTGAGGTGGGGTAATACCCTTACTTCTCCACCTTCACTCCTTTCCAAAATGCTACATATCCCTTGATCTGCTTCGCCGCCGCCTTCGGCTCTGGATAAAACCACGCAGCGCCGGCGTTGAGTTTTCCATTGACATCAAGATCGTAATAACTCGCCGTACCCTTCCACGGACATACCGAGTGTGCGTCGCTCGGCTTGAAATATTCCTTGTGGATCGCCTCCGGGGGAAAATACTGATTGCCTTCGACCTCTACCGTCGTATTGCTTTCGGCCAGCACTGCGCCTTCCCACGTTGCTTTTGCCATAGTGCCCATATAGATTCCTACCAGGAGCGGCAGCTTCAAAACCTTGGAAGGACAACATGCCAGAGGCGATGACGAAAGTACATTTCAACGGACACTCGATGGTCGGGGCCCTCGAGCGAGTGCTGGTTTGTTCGCCCCGTGCAGCGGGATGGAATCGCCGCGAGCAGGCCGCATCGTGGCGCGAGCTCGGCTTCCGCCATGCTCCAGATTTCGAAAAGGCGCAGACTCAACACGATGCCCTCTGCCGTCAACTCGCGGCTGCGGGCGCGGAAGTCATCGAACTCGCCCCATCGAATGAACTCTCGCTTGACGCCGTCTACGCTCACGATGCCTCGCTGCCCACCAATTTTGGCCTCATCGTAATGCGTCCCGGCAAACCCAATCGCGTCTCCGAAGGCGAGCACCAGCGTGCATTTTGCTTGCGTTTTTCAATTCCTCTGCTGGCCAAAATACTTGCTCCCGGCACCACCGAAGCTGGCGACATGGTATGGCTCGATTCGAAAACACTGCTCATCGGCCACGGCTATCGCACCAACCGCGCCGGCATCTACCAAATGCGTGATCTACTCGCACCCAAAGGCGTCGAGGTTCTCTCCGCGCCATTGCCCCATGGTCAAGGCCCATCCGCATGTCTGCACTTAATGTCTCTGATCAGCCTGCTAAACGATCGCACGGCTCTCGTCGATCTGTCCTGGATTGCGGTCGAAACCGCAGAACTTCTCAACTCTCGCGGATTTCACTTCATCGAAATCGATCCCTCCGAGCGCGACACACTAGCCTGCAACGTCCTCGCACTCGGCAACAACCGCCTGCTCGCAATCGAAGAAAATCGCAACACGAACGCCCGCCTTCGTCAGGCCGGATTCGACGTCCGCACCTTCCCCGGCGGCGAAATCTGCATCAACGGATCAGGCGGCCCAACGTGTTTAACGCGCCCTCTGCTGCGTGGGCAACTATAAGGACGATTTGACTGGGAAGGACCGTGTGGAGACGGGCGCCTTCACCCGCCCGGCGGAGCGAACCTTGCCGGCTTCCTCTCAACCCACTCCTGCTAAAATAAATCTGCATGCTTCTTCCCTTCGTCCGCGAACTCTTCGTGGACGTAGAAAAGCTTCCCGCTTTCGCGCGTGTAGCCTCCCACCT
>DAIUEW010000059.1:0-37689 GCA_036844925.1 Candidatus Sulfotelmatobacter sp. | reverse complement strand
AGATAAGACATACCTTCCTGCATCAGGCTGAGACCAGGTCCCGAGGATCCAGTCATGACCCTGACTCCTGCGGCCGCTGCCCCGTAAACCATGTTGATAGCGGCGACTTCGCTCTCCGCTTGCAGGAAAGTCCCGCCGATCTGAGGAAAGTAGAGTGCGGCAGCCTCGGCAATTTCGCTGGCCGGAGTAATCGGATACCCGTAGTACGCTCGGCATCCGGCGAGGATCGCGCCCTTCACCACCGCGACGTTTCCTTTACAGAGCTGCCGCATGTTCGCCTCCTTGTACCGCTGCAAACGCCTTTCCCTTGCCCTTTATGCGGTAGACCGTAATCGCGCCCGGCTCCGGACAGCAATAAAAGCAGATGCCACAACCGGTGCAGTCCTGTCCTGTGTAGTGCGCCGGGTGAGCTCCATAAGAATTCAGCTCCGGTACAAGTTCCAGGCACTTGGGTGGACAGGACTCCACACATAGCCCGCATCCCTTGCACTCTTCGACGTCGACTGTGACTTTACCGCGCGCCTGGCCTGCCATTTTTCACCTCGCAACCACCGTTTCCGCGGCTAGAGGCCGCTGCAGCCATTTGGTTTTCTCGCAGAACTCATAAAGTTCTTCCCGGAATTTGGGATGTGCAATGTCGATCAACGCCTGCGCCCGTTCGCGGATGGTCTTGCCGTGCAGATACGCGACTCCGTATTCTGTAACAACATAACGGATGAGCCCGCGCGAAGTAACCACACCCGCGCCGGGGCTCAGCATGGGCACAATCCGGGAAATCGCGCCATCTTTGGCAGTCGACGAAATGGCGATGATCGGCTTGCCCCCCTTGGAGCGCGATGCTCCGCGCAGGAAGTCCACTTGCCCGCCAATGCCGCTATAGAACTGGCTTCCGATCGAATCGGAGCACACCTGGCCGGTAAGATCGATCTGCAGCGCTGAGTTGATCGCCACCATGTTGTCGTTGCGGGCAATGAGTATGGGGTCGTTGCTGTAGGCGGTTGGATGGAACTCGAATATCGGATTGTTGTCGACGAAGTCGAACAACCGCCTCGTGCCAATGGCAAATCCCAGGATGATCTTCCGCGGCTTGAAGTTCTTACGCGCCCCCGTGATCACGCCCGCTTCGATCAAAGGAATCACGCCGTCCGACACCAGTTCGCTGTGAACCGCGAGATCCTTGCGATCCATGAGGCACGGCAGCACCGCATCCGGGATGCCGCCAATGCCCGTCTGCAGTACAGACCCGTCGTCAATCAAACCTGCGACTTGGCGGGCAATGGCCTTATGCATCTCGGTGGCTTGGGGCAGCTTCATGGGGCACAGAGGCCGGGAGGAATCCACGACCGTATCAAGCTCGCTCACATGAATGAAACTGTCTCCGAAGGTGCGCGGCATCTGATCGTTGATCTGCGCCACCACGTAGCGGGCGCACTTGGCTGCAGTGAGCGACGTATCCACACCCACGCCGAAGCTGCAGAAGCCGTGCGGGTCGGGAGGCGAGAGTTCCAGCAGGGCCACATCAATGGGCATGGCGCCGCTCTCGAACAGCCCTTCAATCTCGCTCAGGTAGATCGGCGTGTAGTCGGCCCGGCCGTCGTTGATGGCCTCGCGCACATTGGGGCCGATAAACATGGCGTTATGCCGGAAGTGCCCTGCCATCTCGGGAGCCACATAAGGGGCCGCTCCCATAGTCATCATGTGAACGATTTCCACGTCCTGCACAAAGGGCGCGCGGCGCATCAGCGCCTCTACCAGAGTCTCAGGTTCGGCGCAGCCCGGCTGAATGTAGACCCGCATTCCCGACTGCACACAACGCAACGCCTCATCGGGCGTTTTCAACTTTAGCTTGTAATCGAGTTCCCAGGACATCTTTACTTCCCCCCATGCAGCGAGGTTTATCTTTTCCGCCATCGCTTCTCCGCCCCCAAATGGCCGCTCGTAAGCGGTTTGCGACCTGATAGATGGCGGGGTCATTCGCTGCCCCTCGTAACTATTACTACTTATTTTCGACCTCCGGTCCTGATCCAGCTATGGCACAGGGCACGGCTAGCTGTGACCGGCGTCACAGTGAAATGAGCAGGAATGTAAAGCAGGTGGAAGAGCGGCGCTTCAGCGCCGCGTAGAGCCTTCAGAACCGGCGCGGGCTTTAGCCCCTGAGGGTCCCTCCGTTTCACTTTCCTAATTTATGAGACGGATCAGACATTTCCGCGGCCTCTAAAGCCGTGCCCTTCACGAGACTGTTGGTGAGACAGTCTGTTGTAGCCTCAGATCCGAAGTGTGAGTATCGAACTCTACCGCAGCCGGCTTGGTTCCCTCTCACGGTCGGTGACCAGTTCGGGATGCAGGCGGCGAAATGTTTCAGCCACATGGCAATTCCAGCAGACCGGCCAGTGGGTCGCGAACACCTCAGGAAGCTGCTCCGGCCGCAATTCCCTCCACTCAACAGTTTTGTGGTCTGCGTCGAGCAGTGCCGGCGCGTGATCCAGGTGTCGGAGTTCGCCGAAAGTCTTGTGACAGAACACACACTTCTTCCCTTCATACCACTTGGAAACGATATTCCAGACCAGACAGTTCTCCGGATCGACTTCGATCTGTTGCAGGCATTCCTGGCCGCAATCCTGCCGCTCCGGCCAGCGAGAGCATTGCTTCAGGTGCAGGGTTGGCTCGGTGAGAAAGGCACCGATCGCAGCCTCGCCGGCCGCTACGTCGACCGCTGCAGCTTTGTGAGTTTCCGGGCAGGTGATGAGGCGCTTCCCCCGGTATTCAAAGTAAGCCCGCACGCCTGGAATGGCGCGGAACACGAACAATCCCACCGCGATCGCAAGAACAGCAATAACAACCAGAATCGTTCCCGTCATACAGCACCTCGCAGGCGGCAAGCCTCTCGTACAGCTTTCCTGGCGCCTGCCGCGCTCCCGAGCAGATTTTAGTATGGCGCGAAGCGGGTGAAGTTGCCGTAGCTGCCATCACTCCACTGTGTGACTGGCGTCACTCCGGTCTCAGCGCCTTCCGCCTGCGACCTCCAGCGGCGCGTGAGAAGTGCGCAGATGCATCTTGACCGCCACAGAAAGGCGACGGATACCCTCTCGTATCAACTCCGGCTCGGAATGAGAAAAGTTCAACCTCATGTGGCGGCAGCCATCAGCAAGGTCGTTCCCATAAAAACAGTCGCCAGGAACGAAGGCAACGTTCTCGGCCAATGCCGCCCGGAACAGTAATCGGCAGTCGGTTCCTTCGGGCATCGTAACCCAGAGAAACAGGCCACCCTTGGGATGCGTCCAGGTAACCTCCGCAGGAAAGAATTCCTGCAGCGCTTGCAGCATCACGTCGCGCCGCTCACGATATACCTGGCGAATGCGCTTGACGTGCTGGTCGAGGAAGCCATCCTTCGCCACCTCGTAGGCCACCATCTGGTTGAAGGTTGCGGTATGCAAGTCCGCCGCCTGTTTGAGCATCACCAACTTGCTGACCACATCCGGAGGAGCGACAATCCAGGCCAGGCGGATTCCCGGCGCCAGAGTCTTGGAGAACGTGCTCAGGTAGATGACATTGCCCAGCGTGAAACCGTTGTCGCGGCGCAAGTTCTCGCGATCGAGTACCACCAGCGGCGCCAGGTGTTCTCCTTCGTAGCGCAACTGCCCGTAAGGATCGTCTTCAATGATGGGGATGCCGTACTTATCGGCCAGAAATATCAACTGATGCCGCCGCCCCTCGGAGAGCGTCACTCCGGCCGGGTTCTGGAAGTTGGGCAGGATGTACATGAACTTCGGGCTCAGGCGCAGCGAGCTCTCCAGTTGGTCGGTGCGCAGCCCGTCATCATCGATCGGGACTGTAAGAAACTGTGCGCCATAGACACTGAAAGCTTGCAGCGCACCCAGGTACGTGGGAGCCTCTACCAGCACACGGTCCCCGGAATTGATCAGCAGTTTGCCAATCAGATCGAGGGCCTGTTGCGAGCCGGAGGTAATGAGTACATTCTCCGCCTTGGCCAGAATGCCGTAGCGGGCCATGTTCTTTGCGATCATCTCGCGCAGCGGTTCGTAGCCTTCAGTAGCGCTGTATTGCAGGGCCTGCGCACCGTGCTCTTCCAGAACGGTGTGACAAGCTTCTTCAAACCGCTGCACCGGGAACACTTCGGGAGCGGGAAGGCCTCCGCCAAACGAAATCATTTCGGGCTGCTGCGTGACCTTCAGAAGCTCTCGGATCGTAGAGCTTTTGATTCGAAGCGTCCGCAACGCATACCGCGACTTCCATACGGTTGACATGAATACCTTCCTCCCGGATTTTCAGCCTTACACTGTCACCGGCTCCGTCCGCCCCTCCGCCCGGCGCAGCTGAACATCGGCTTCGTTTTCCTGAGCATCGACGACCGCAATCGCGGCTACTGCCACGATGTCTTCCACTTGGGCATTCCGGAGCAAAACGTGTACCGGACGGCTCATTCCCATCAGGATCGGACCAATTGTCTCCGCCCCTCCGATCGTCGCGAGCAGCTTGTACGCGGTGTTGGCCGAGGCGAGGTCGGGGAAGATCAGGACGTTAGCGCCGCCCTTCAGCGTGCTGAACGGATACGATTTTTCGATCACTTCCGGTGACAGCGCGTCGTCGGCGGTAATTTCTCCGTCCACAATCAGTGTTGGATCAGCATAGTGCAGCAACTCCACAGCTTTCCGCACCTTGGTGCAGATGGGATGGTCGACGTTGCCAAAGCTGGAGAACGAAAGCATGGCAACCCGCGGCACGATGTCGAAACGCCGCGCCATCTGCGCCGTGCACAGCGCGATCTCCACAAGGTTTTCCGCGGTGGGTTCGATGTTCACGCTCGTGTCCGCCAGGAAGTAAACCTCACCCTTGCGCGTGATCATGGCGTAGCAGCCGGAGACCCTGTGCAGGCCTTCCCGCATGCGCACGATTTGCAGGGCCGGACGAATAGTATCGGGAAATGGTTGGCTGACGCCGGAGACCAGCGCATCCGCATCTCCCATATGCACCATCATCGAACCGAATACATTATGGTCGTTGATGAGAGCGCGTGCCTCGCTCAGGGTTACGCCTCGGCGCTGCCGCAAGCGGAACAGTTCCTGAATGTAGACCTCGCGCAGTGCCGATGCCGTCGGGTCGACAATCCTGATGCCCTCGAGGTTCAGGCCCAGTTCCTCTGCCCGGGCATGAATCGTGGCGAGATCGCCCAGCAGAATGGGCTTGGCGATTTTTTCTTCGGCCAGAGAGTGAGCGGCGCGGAGGATCTTCTCATTCTCGCCCTCCGGAAATACAACCTGCTTGGGATGCGCCTGCGCCTTGTGGATCATGGTGCGCGAGATCTCGTGGGCCTTGCCGAGCCTGCGCTCCAGTTGCTCGCGGTAAACGGCAAGATCGACGGGCTCCTGCGCCACACCGCTGCGCATCGCGGCCTCGGCCACGGCGGAGGCTTCCCATACCAGCACGCGTGGATCGAACAGCGTCGGAATCAGGTAGTCACGGCCAAAGCTCAGCCTTTCCACGCCAAAAGCCCGGCACACTGAATCCGGCACGTCTTCTTTAGCGAGCGCGGCCAGCGCCCGGGTAGCCGCCAGTTTCATCTCTTCGTTGATGGCGGTGGCACGCACATCCAGCGCGCCCCGGAAAATGAAAGGGAAGCCGAGTACGTTGTTGACCTGGTTGGGATAGTCGGAGCGACCAGTTGCCATGATGATGTCACTGCGGCAGGCCTTGGCCTCCTCGTAGGTGATCTCGGGATCGGGATTCGCCATAGCAAACACGATCGGATCCGGAGCCATCGAGCGCACCATATCCTGCGTGACCGCGCCCTTCACCGACAATCCCACAAACACATCGGCGCCCCGCATCGCGTCCGCCAGAGTACGGCAGTCCGTCTGCTGAGCGAAGCGCTCCTTGTACTTGTTCATGCCTTCTTTGCGGCCACGGAACACAACGCCCTTGGTGTCGCAGAAAATAATGTTCTCGTGCTTCACGCCCAGCCGTACATAGTGTTCGGCGGTGGCAACGCCCGCTGCGCCGGCGCCATTAAAGACAACCCGCACGTTGGCGATATTTTTTTCCACAATCTCCAACGCATTCAGCAGCGCGGCTCCCGTGATGATCGCCGTGCCATGCTGGTCGTCGTGGAACACCGGAATCTTCATCGTCTTGCGCAGCGTTTCCTCGATGTAGAAGCACTCCGGGGCCTTGATGTCCTCGAGATTGATGCCGCCGAAGGTGAGTTCGAGAAGCTGGCAGACCTTGATGATCTCATCCGGATCATGCGTGTTGATTTCGATGTCGAAGACGTTCACATCGGCAAACCGCTTGAACAACACGGCCTTGCCTTCCATGACCGGCTTGCCCGCCAGCGCTCCAATATCGCCCAGGCCGAGCACCGCGGTTCCGTTGGTGACGACCGCAACCAGATTGCCGCGCCCCGTATAGTTGAACGCGTCGTGCGGATTCTTCTCGATGGCCAGACAAGGCTGGGCCACACCCGGCGTGTAGGCCAGGCTGAGATCGCGCTGCGTACGGCAGGGCTTGGTGGGAGTGATTTCGATCTTTCCCGGCTGCGGGTTGCTGTGGTAATCCAAAGCTTGTTGCTTGGTAATAATCATTGCTTCCTCCCTAGTCTTTTTTCTGATCTGTTATGGCACACAGCTACTCATGCAGCACGTCCGATCGCGCTCACGGCAAACGGCACTATTCCTTTGGGCTCCGCCGCCACACGGGCACATTCGGGTTCCACTTGTGGACATCTTTGTTGAAGTCCCGGCCCTGCGGCTGTCCAGTTGCGACGACAGCGAGTTCGCCCGCCGGAGACTGCAACAGTTCCGCAACATACTTTTCAACCTGTTCGCGGATCTTCGGATCATTCAACGCCGCCAGCAGTTCAGGCTTGTCGACGTGCGTGAAACCACCGCACACCGGACATTTCACCAGATTGTCATTTACCATTTGCTGCTCCCTGGAAAGAAATTTCTCTCGCGTCGGTCTGCACCGCGCTCCCTGTTCTCATTACAGCCTTGGAGGGGTTTGGCGGACAGTGACAAGCGTCTCGGGGTTAAGTGACCGAGATCACATCCTCGATTTACTCTGCGACGATTTGCTCTGTGACGATTTGCTCTGTGACGCAGTTACCCCTCGACAAGATGAAAGCGCAGAAAGGCCAGAAAAAGAATGCGCCTGGGGCACTTCACCATTGGCCGGTCGTCAGATAGTCGTGAATCGACTTGGCGGCGCGGCGGCCGGCGCCCATGGCGAGAATGACCGTAGCGGCTCCAGTCACGATATCGCCGCCGGCAAAGACACCCTCGCGGGTAGTGCGCTGCGTCTCGGAATTGGCCTGAATGTAGCCGCGTTTGTCTGTACCCAGGCCCGGCGTGGTGCTCTGCACGATGGGATTCGCCGTAGTCCCGATCGCCATGACCGCTACCGACAGCGGCAAATCAAACTCCGAGCCCTTGATCGGCACCGGCCGCCTGCGGCCGGAAGAGTCCGGCTCGCCCAATTCCATGCGCACACATCGTGCCGCCGTCAGCCAGCCCTTGCCATCGGAAAGAAATTCCACAGGCGCGGTCAGCATCTGGAAATCGACGCCCTCCTGCCGGGCGTGGTGAACTTCCTCGGCTCGCGCCGGCATCTCTGCATCGCTGCGGCGGTAGATGACATAGGCTTTGCGCGCCCCCAGCCGCAGCGCCGAGCGGATCGCGTCCAGCGCGGTGTTTCCGCCTCCGATCACCGCAACATCCTTGCCGTGCAGGTCGAGCATCGGCTCGTCGTAGGTGGGAAATTTGTACGCCTTCATCAGGTTAATGCGTGTGAGAAACTCATTCGCTGAGTAGACGCCGTTCAGATGTTCGCCGGGAATGCGCATGAACTGCGGCAGCCCTGCGCCGGTGCCGATGTAGACCGCGTCGAATCCTTCTTCGTGCATAAGTTCATCGATCGTCACCGTTCGGCCCACGACAACGTCGGTCTCGAACTCCACACCCATCTCCCGCATGTAGTTGAGTTGCTCGCGAATAATCTGCTTGGGCAGGCGGAACTCGGGGATTCCATAGACCAGCACTCCGCCCAGTTCGTGCAGCGCTTCGAACACGCGCACCTTGTGGCCCTTCTGAATCAAGTCGCCGGCAACGGTGAGGCCCGACGGCCCGCTGCCCACGACCGCAACTTTCTTTCCTGTCGGCTGCACATTAGGAAGCACATGCGTGCCCATGCGCTGCTCGTAATCCGCGACAAAGCGCTCCAGATAGCCAATCCCGAGCGGCTTCACTTTTTTCGAAAGCAGGCATTTGCCTTCACAGTGATCTTCCTGCGGACAAACTCGTCCGGTGATCGCCGGCAGCACGTTGTCTTCGCGAATCTTCGCCGCCGCGCCCAGAAAGTCGCCGGCCACAATCAGCTCCACGAACTCCTTCACCTTCACTCCCACCGGGCAGTTGTCGGTGCAGGTCGGCTTGGCACATTCCAGACAGCGTAGCGCTTCCTGCCGCGCCAGTTCCGGACTGTAGCCGAGATTGACTTCGCTGAAATTCTTGTTCCGCTCGTCAGCCGGCTGCTCGGGCATCAGTTGCCTCGGAACCTTGATGCGCTCTTTCATGGAAAGTGGATTGAGAGTCTTCTTCGCAACCGGGCTCACCTCTTGCCTCCTGGCGCAATTGCGCACGGTTCCTGAATTTCGCGGGTGTGAATTTCGCAAGCTTGGGTTTCGCGACCTTGGGTTTCCTGAACCGCGGGTTTCTCTGCAGTCGCTCGCTGGAACTCCGCCAGTGACCTCTGCTCCGCGTCGTGGTACATCCCGTTACGCTGCACCAGCACTTCAAAATTCACTTTGTGCGCATCGAACTCGGGTCCGTCCACGCAGGCGAATTCGCTCTTGCCATCGATCAGCACGCGGCAGCCCCCGCACATCCCCGTGCCGTCGATCATGATCGGGTTCAGGCTGACCACGGTGCGAATGTTTTCTTTGCGCGTCATCTCCGCTACGGCTCTCATCATTGGGATCGGTCCGATTGCCAGCACGAGGTCAATGCGGGTGCCGTTCTCGATCAGCTGGCGAAGTTTGTCGGTAACAAAGCCCTTATCGGCATAGCTGCCGTCGTCGGTGGTGATCATGAGCGCATCGCTGACCGCGCGCAGCTCCTGTTCCAGAATTACCAACTCCCTGTTGCGCCCACCGATGATCGCGATCACGCGGTTGCCCGCGCGCTTGAACGCCGCCGCCGAGGGATACGCCATAGCCGTGCCGACCCCTCCGCCTATTACAACAACGGTGCCGAACTTCTCGATTTCCGAGGGCTTTCCCAGCGGCCCGACCACGTCGAGAATGTGATCGCCGGTTTTCAGCGAATTCAGCAGGTGCGTAGTTTTTCCGGCCGACTGCACCACAATGCTGATCGTGCCCCGGGCTGGGTCCGAGTTCTCGATGGTCAGGGGAATCCGCTCGCCTTCCTCGTAAATACGCAGAATCACGAACTGGCCGGGTTTCTGTTTGCGGGCGATGCGAGGAGCTTCGAGGATGAACCGCTTAATTCCGGGGGCGATAAATTGTGCGTGAATGATCTTGAACACGAGTGCTCCGCTAGCGAATCACTCTTTGATTGTGGGTGGAAGCGGCTGGAGGTGGCAGTGAGCGAAATCACAGACCATTGTGAGCAGGGCTGGGCACGTTACTTCCGGAACATGGCTGAATCGGCGGCGCGTTATTGGGAGCGGTCCGCGAAGTCACGCAGCAGCGCTCAATTCACGAAGTGTGTACGAGCAGATTGTCGTCGTGATGCGTTGTTGTGGGCTTGCTTCCGTGCTCATCACTAGCATCCAACGCCGCAACAACAATTAGGGTTGCATCATCGCTGAATTGAGACGCGCAAAAGCTTCTAACCTCCGTCAGCAAGGTCGCCTTCAACGCAGATGCCGATTCCCCCGCATGAGCCCGCATCAGGCGGATGAGCCGTTCCTCCCCGAACTCTTCGCCATCTCTTCCTGAAGCTTCCGTAATACCATCGGTGAACAGCAACAGGCGGTCGCCTGCCGCAAGTCGGGCCACCGAATCCTCATACTTCCAATCCGGAAATACTCCGAGCAGCGCCCCGCCATTCTCCAGTTCTTTCGACTCTCCGCGTGCGCCCATGAGGATGGGACACGGATGGCCTGCGTTTGTGTATTGCAGCAGGTTGTGTTCCGCATCAAGCACGCCGTAAAACAGCGTCACGAATTTGCCTGATGCGATGTTGGCGCATAGAACTGAGTTGACCCGTGTACACAACGAAGATGGAGAAGAAGCCTCAGACGCGAAGGCTCGTACGCTCGCTTGCACATTCGCCATAAGCAGTGCCGCCGAGACGCTTTTGCCCACCACGTCGGCAATGCAGATCCCCAGCTTCGTGGCGCTGAGCTTGATGACATCGAAATAGTCCCCGCCCACCACCCGCGCGGGTTCCCATGCGCCGTCAATTTCGAAGCCCGCAATATGCGGCATCTCCTTGGGCAGAAGGGATTGCTGAATCTCCCGCGCCTGCTGCAGTTCCTGTCCCTGCAGGTCACGCTCTGCCACCTCAACTTCGATCTTCCGCTGCAGTTCGCGATTCTGAAGCTCCAATCGTGATCGTGTCGTCCGGTAAAGCTGCGAGGACATGCCGAAGATCACAGTGGCGACGAGAGGCATTTTCCAGCCCGACTCCAGGAACTGCCATAAGGATTGCCCTCGCGTTTTTAGCAGATGATATTCGACGAGGTTGACGACCATGACGAAAATCGGACTCAGGACGAGGAGGAAGGCGGCGAAGATCAGCCATCGGCGCGGCGGACGACATTGGCCACAAAAGGAATCCAACCGATCTTGCAGTGCGACGGTGAAGTTACAGAGGCAAAGGGTATAGACGAGTAGCGGTCCAACCGCGGCACGGATTCCCACAGCCCACAAAGCCGCATAGATGGCCACTGCCACAGCAATGTACGATTGCTGTTGGTGAAAAAACACAACTAGCTTGGGACGGATCAACTGCCTCTTAGCGGTCACCGCAAACCCTTCCCCATCGTCAAACGGCCGGGCTCAGGCCCCGGTGGGCACGGTCAGGACCGGGCAGGTTGCGTGCGCCACGACCCGGTGCACAGTCGACCAAGGCAGGTGCGCTGTGCCAGCGGCAGGACGCGCTCCCAGTACGATCAGATCGGCTTCGCGTTCGGCCGCCGTCTTCACGATGCATTGCCAGGCAGAACCAAATTCCATCACGATTTCCGGCGCGTACGCCAGCGCCGCATCCTTCGGCACTACTGCCTGCAACTGCCGGACGCCATCCTCAATCGGCCCTAGACGGTCCTCCAGGTTGTACTGCTCAATGACGTGCATCAGCGTGAGCCGCCCCTCAAATTCTTCGGCTAGCGCAACCGCGACTGGCGCAACCGTTAATGACTGGGGAGTGAAGTTCGTGGCATAAACGATGTGCCGCAGCTCCAGTTCGACGGGAGCCAGTTCTCTGCCTTTGCTGTGAAATTCCGGCAGCTTGGCCCGGCCGCAGATCCCTGGTCCGACGGTCAGAACCGGGCAGGGCACGTGCCGCAGAATGTCCTCGGCCACCGAGCCCAGTAGCAGCGTTCCCAATCCCGTGCGGCCGTGGGTTCCGACCACGATCAGGTCGATTCCGTTTTCCGCGACGATGATGTTCAGGTTCGCCGCCACCCGCCCATGCCGCACATAGGTCAGGTGCGGAATTTCACCGAGGCGACTCGCGACTTGCTGGATCTTCGCCTGCGCCTCCGTATGGGCATCCTCGTAGACAGTGCCCACTGAGACGTAGTCGACACCGCCGGTCATGAGTAGCAGATTCGTGTCGGAGAGAACGTGCGCGATGTGCAACGTGCTCCCGAAATGGCGGCAGATCGCAGTCGCGTAGGGAAGCGCCAACTCCGAGGTGGCCGAGAAGTCCGTGGCATACAGGACGTTCTTCACCGGGATCGCGCCACCGTGTTTCTTGGTTTCAGGTATTTCTTGCTTGCATTCTAGGACTGACATACGATACCTCCGCAGTCCAATTCGTAATGACTCTTCACCATCCTCAACCGACTAACGAGAAGATGACTGTGATGGTGGTCTCCACCTCGACGGGTTGCCCGTTCAGAAGGTAAGGCCGATAACGCCATTGTTTAACAGCCTGAATAGCCGCCGGGACCAGCATGGGATGTCCACTCACCAACTGCAAATCCTGGATGTTGCCTTCCTTGTCGATGATGGCCTTGAGTAAAACGTTCCCCTGAATCCTGGCGGACCTTGCTAGCGGCGGATATGGCGGCTCCACTTTATGGATCAGCAACCCGCTCGTTACGCCCTGCGAGATACGAATCCGTTGCGGCACCACTGGCTGCAACTTGGGTATGTACGCGAGATTCGAGGTAGCATTGACGATGCCTCCGATCACTCCATTGAGTTGACCGCCCGGAATCCCACCCGGTACGCCTCCTACCACGCCACCTGTGCTAGGCATCGGCGGCGGCGCTTCTTCTTCTTTGATCATCTGCACTTTCTCCGGAATCTTAGTTGGCGTCCGGAGCTGTCCGCCGGAGAGCAGGTCACTTTGAATCTGCTTTATTATCTTTGTGGCCTGCTGCGCCGCTGGCGGGGGTGGAGGCGGCGGTGGCGGGGCTACCAGAAACGTCAGCAATTGCGCCGTCGGCAGTTGCTGCGTGTAATACAGGGGCAATAGAATCAACCCTATAATCACCAGGCACTGCAAAACAAACGATCCCAGCGTCGCCCATGTCTGCCGGCGCTTCTGCCCTTCATACCGCAGCAAGCTGTCTGAGAACATCGGCCGGATCTGCACCGGAGCGGTCATTAGGCGCTCTAGAGCGGAATCCGCCACAGCCGGCCGCTGCACCTGCGGGGCTTCTTTAACTTCCGGCTCCCGAATTTCGATCGTGCCTTTCATCGCGCCCTCCCCATTGCACCCTCGACCGTACGATTCCGCTCTGGGGCAACTCTCAACCTTCCCCATAGTGATTTTCGATCTCGAACTGCTAAACACGCGATGATCAGCATCACCGCTGCGTGTGATTGGAATCACGCAGAGATAGCACGCCGCCCGGATTTCTCCGTACAGAGCCTCTGTCCACGCAAGACAGCCGTCCTAAGCGATCATCGATCTCGAGCGCCCGTGAAGCTTCGCGCTCCAATTTGCTTTGGCATTTTCACAGCCCAAATGCGATGTCTCGCTTGCGGCGGCGCACCCCATCGTGACGACGGTCACTCTCAGTCCGTGATCCCGCTCACATCACTTTGAGGACCGGAATAGTAAGGTCGATGGTAGATACGTGCGCCAATTGCATCGTCCGAGGCAATTGCTCATTGACGCATACAGGAGGCACTTATGTCAGCGCTTGCGCAGATAAGCGATCAGAAGCAGAGCATCGGATTCAAGCACGTTTTGATTGCCACAGATTTTTCGGATGCCTCAGAGCGGGCACTCGCGTACGCCCTTGCAATTGCGCGGCGATATGGATCCACTGTCTCCGTCGTGCATGCAATTCCACCGGAGCCGCGTGATCCAATCCCGCTAGAACCATTACCGCGGGAACTGAACCGCCGCTGGCTCGAAGCAGAAGTGCAGATGAAGCACTGCGGCGAGAAAGCACCAATGAATGATCTAAAACATCACCTGCTGCTTAAACAAGGTGCAGTGTGGGACGTTCTCGCCTCCGTGATTCAACGGGAGAATGTAGATCTGATGGTGCTGGGCACCCGTGGACGGGGAGGACTGAAGAAGCTCGCACTTGGTTCTGTTGCAGAAGAGGTTCTGCGCCTGGCTCCGTGCCCGGTGCTCACCATTGGTCCACATGTCCCGCCTGCAGGTTCGGGCACGGTCGAGTTCAGGCGGATCCTGTTCACAACCGATTTCGGACCAGCTTCCGCCAAGGCTTTTCCGTATGCTCTATCGCTGGCGGAAGACTATCAGGCAAAGCTCGTACTTCTGCACATGGTGCCGCCAATGCCGGTTACTGTTCCTGGCCCTGCCTCCTACGGCCCATCTGCTTATGCTGCTGAACAATTTATAGCGTGGCAGCGAACCATGCGAGACGAGAGTGTAAGAAAACTGAAGGAACTGATTCCAACCACCGCGAATCTAGCGGCGAGGCCAGAATATGTGGCCGCAACGGATTTTCTGCCGGAAGGGATCTTGGACACTGCAACCATACATACAATCGAGTTGATCGTCATGGGTGCGAATCGAACGTCCTCTCCATGGGTGGCCGCCCATATACCGTGGGCTCTCACCCATGAGGTTATATACCGTGCCAACTGCCCCGTCTTGACAGTTAGTAACTGAGAGCAATGGAAACCAGAGCCAATAAAGACGAGGGCTTTAGAGGGTGCGTGAGAACTGAATTTTTGGCGAAGACGTGGTACCCGACCGCCGCATTCCAGTCCCGACAGGGACGGCATGTGATAGCCCCGCACGTAAGTGCGGGGGTAAGTGGGAAAGTGGAGCGAGTCCCGTTGGGACGGCACGAGTTCTCACGCACACTCTTTAGCCCCTGAGGGACCTTGACTTGCTGCTCCGTACTATTTATGAGATGGTTTCCAATTTCTTATGTCCTCCCGACCCGTGGTGATCTGAATCACGGGCACTAATGATGCTGCGCACAGCGGCCCTCGGCCGCAAATGGGATAGTGAAGCAAACCGTTTGGAGGTGCTTTATGAAAACCCTCGAAGCCGGCAAGCGGATCGTGCTCAAAAACATTTTGTTCGCTACAGATTTCTCTGCTTATTCCAACGCAGCGCTGCCATATGCCTCGGCAATCGCCCGTCAGTACGGGGCGAGACTATACGGCGCCCACATCGTGCCTTCGGAAGATTACCTCGTCACCGCGCCAGATTTGTGGCCGGCTCATATTCAAGAAGAGAAACAATTGCAGCAGGAAATAACAGCCCGTCTTGACGAACAGCTCCGAGGCGTGCCGCACGAGACACTTTTCGGGACAGGCGATGTCTGGAAAACCCTCTCCCGGATGCTCGGCGAGTATGACATCGATCTGCTTGTGGTTGGCACTCATGGCCGCACGGCCGTCCGCAAGCTGTTGATGGGTTCGGTCGCTGAGAAGATATTCCGGCAGGCTACCTGTCCCGTTCTGATTGTGGGACCAAACGTGCCCGGTATGAAGATCGGCCAAAGCCAATTTCAGCGAATTCTGTTCGCAACAGATTTTAGTAAGGAATCTTTGGCTGCCTTGCCCTATGCCTTTTCCCTGGCTGAGGAAGATCAGTCACAACTAGCATTGCTGCACGTCGTCGGGCAACCCTCCGAGACCATCCCGGACCTGGAGGAAGTTACGGCATCGCTGGTGCGCCGTCTCAAGGAACTAGCGCCAACTGAAGCCCAGCCATGGTGCCATATGGAATTTCTGGTCGAGTTCGGCCACCTCCGGCAGTTCGCTACGCCTGCGGAGCGGATTCTGGAAGTTGCCCGAGATCGGGCGGCAGACTTGATTGTTCTCGGCGTGCGACCGACGCATCGAGCGGTGACTGCGGTAACGCACCTGGCCCATACCACGGCCCAATATATGGTGGCGCACGCTCCGTGTCCCGTGCTCACGATTCGCGGTTGAACTGAAGGACAGTACCCGAAGCTCGAGGCCTGAAGTAAATGCAAAGCTCGCCGATGGTCTATCATTGACCAGCGGTTTTCGCCGCGGCAAGGTTGAGTGGTGAGGAGCTTTTGTGAATTCACTTGAGGCTGATCTCGCGGAACAGGCACCGAATCAAAAGAAAGGGACAACACCCCAGAAATACGGCCTGGACGCAATGTTCGGTCCGGATTCGGTGGCTGTCATCGGCGCGACCGATCGTCCCGGCACGGTAGGTCGAACCGTTTTGGAGAACCTGCTGCATGGCTTTCAAGGTGCCGTGTACCCCGTCAACACCAAGCATGAGGAATTGCTGGGGGTCAAAGCCTACAAGAGCATTCGCGACACCCCCGGCCACGTGGACTTGGCTGTAGTTGCCACCCCCGCAGCAACGGTCCCGCAACTCATCGGAGAGTGCGTGGATGCCGGCGTCAAATCCGCGGTCGTGATTTCTGCTGGATTCAAGGAACGTGGTGCGGAAGGCATTGCCCTCGAACAGCAGATTCAAGAGCAGTTGCGCCGCGGTTCCATGCGCTTGATTGGACCAAACTGCTTGGGCATCATGAACCCGGCGGTCGGATTGAACGCCACGTTCGCCAAAGAAGCGCCAAAGGCGGGCAACGTCGCGTTTCTGGGTCAGAGCGGAGCTCTGCTGACGGCAGTTCTCGATTGGAGCCACCGCGAACAAGTAAGCTTCAGCGCCATTGTTTCGACCGGTTCGATGCTGGATGTTGGGTGGGGCGACTTGATCTACCACTTCGGCGACGACCCGCACACCAAAAGCATCCTGCTCTACATGGAATCCGTGGGCGATGCGCGGTCGTTCCTGTCCGCGGCCCGCGAAGTTGCACTCACCAAGCCCATCATCGTGATTAAAGCCGGGCGTTCGCAAGAGGCCTCGCGCGCGGCCGCCTCACATACGGGAGCGCTCACCGGTAGCGACGAAGTCCTGGATGCAGCCTTCCGCCGCTCCGGAGTTCTGCGGGTGCACCATATCGCGGACCTTTTCTATATGGCGGAAGTACTCGGCAGGCAACCCCGCCCCAAAGGTCCACGCCTCACAATCCTTACTAACGCTGGTGGACCCGCTGTCCTCGCCACCGACGAGCTAGTGGAAAATGGCGGAGAGCTGGCTGATCTTTCCTCGGAGAGTTTGCGTCGCCTGGATGAATTCCTGCCAGCCCACTGGAGTCATAACAATCCCATTGACGTTCTCGGCGACGCTGATTCTGAGCGTTATGCTCGCGCCCTCGAAATTGCCTCCCAAGACCCCAACAGTGATGGCCTCCTGGTGGTGCTAGCCCCGCAAGGAATGACCGACCCTTTGCAGATTGCAGAACGTTTGAAGCCCTATGCCAAGGGCAGCGGCAAGCCGGTCCTCGCAAGCTGGATGGGAGGAAACAGCATTGCCTCCGGCGAGGCTGCTTTGAATTCAGCGGGCATTCCAACCTTTCCTTTTCCCGATACCGCAGCGCGCGCCTTCACCTACATGTGGCGGTATACCTACAATCTGCGCGGACTCTACCAAACTCCCACGCTTACTGAAGAGTCTGAGATGACGAGCGCGTCCCGCAATCAGGTCGAGCAAATCATCCAGAATGTACGAGGCCAGGGTCGCGTTTTGCTCACCGAGCCTGAATCCAAGCAATTGTTGTCGCTTTACGGCATTCCCACGGTTGAAACGCGCATCGCGGCCGGCGAAGACGAGGCGGCTCGGCTTGCCTCGGAAATTGGCTTTCCGGTTGTCTTGAAGGTTTTTTCCGAAACCATCACGCATAAGACGGATGTTGGCGGAGTCAAACTGAACTTACAAGACGAAGCCTCGGTGCGTGCTGCTTATCGCGCCATCCGGTCCTCGGTAACGGAGAAAGCTGGCCCGGACAAGTTCTCAGGCGTCACAGTGCAGCGGATGGTAAGGCTGGATGGCTACGAATTGATTCTAGGTAGCAGCATAGACCCACAGTTTGGGCCGGTCATATTATTTGGCTCGGGCGGCCAGCTGGTCGAAGTGTATCGCGACCGCGCCCTGGCGCTTCCTCCACTGAACACGACGCTCGCGCAGAGAATGATGGAGCAGACACGAGTGTTCGCCGCGCTTAAGGGAGTCCGTGGACGCATGCCGGTCAATCTCGCCGCTCTGGAGCAACTGCTGGTCCGGTTCAGTCAGCTCGTTCTCGAACAGCGGTGGATTGCGGAAATTGACATCAATCCGCTGCTGGCTTCACCGGAACGCCTTCTGGCCCTCGATGCCAGAATCGTGCTGCACGGTCCCACCGTAACTCTCGATCAGTTGCCCAAGCCCGCCATCCGTCCATATCCTTTGCAGTATGTTTGGTCCTGGACCATGAAGGACGGAAATCCAGTGAGCATCCGCCCGATCCGCCCCGAAGACGAACCGCTCATGGTCAAGTTTCACGAGACGCTCTCCGATCGAAGCGTTTATTTGCGTTACTTCTGTTCCCTCAGCCTGAGCCGGCGGGTGGCGCATGAGCGACTCCTGCGCATTTGTTTCGGCGATTACGACCGGGAAATGGCTCTGGTCGCTGAGCTCACCGATCCAGTCACGGGAGAGCGCAGGATCATCGCCGTCGGGCGTATGAACAAACTTCATGCCGGGAATGAAGCAGAAGTTGCTGTGCTGGTTTCAGACCAATATCAGAAACTTGGTTTGGGGAACGAACTGCTGCGCCGTGTCGTCCAGATCGCCCGAGATGAAAAGTTAAGCCGAGTGTCGGCCGAAATGTTGACTGACAATGTGGCGATGCAGGTCATCATGAAGCATCTTGGATTTCGTGTTCGCACCAGTGACGATCTGACTTCGCTCCGGGCCTTCCTGGACCTCTAATCGATTCGCGCGATTGTGTATTTTGATGCGGAACGCACGCAGCACTCACATCGGCGCCGCTTCACAGAGTGCTGAAAAGACTCTGCTACGGCGGGCCTGTAGTTGTCCCAGAGTTAGTTTTTCAGTTTCCTCGTTGTAATCCCGCTTGCGATCTGACTCCCTATGTCGCGTCAGCCTGGCCCACGCTAAGCGATTGACGCGCAGGTGGCGTTGTTCCCAGCGCCATTCCCATCTAACTGCACATTCCCATTTAAGGACGTCCGAGATTATTTCTCACCAAATGTGAGCAGTTTTGGACAGCAGTGGCGTTATGCTCGCTCTTATTATCCGTGGTTCACCATCGTTTTCGGCCGCATAGCCTCGAACTTGTGAAATCAGGAGGAAAGCATTTCATGTGGATGAAACGCAGAGTTCTATTTTTCGGTCTGCTCTCCTTCTTATGTCTGTTCTGCTCGGCCTCCCGCATGAGTCAAGCCCAGCAGCCGGCGGGAGAAAAGAACCTTCAATCTGGTGGCGCATCCAGCAGCCCGGCAAAAGAAAAAGAAAAGACCGCTGCATCGTCGGCTGAAGATTCAAAATATGTAGGTTCGGACACATGCAAGACATGTCACGAAGATCTCTACAACAGTTGGGCGAAGACGCCGCACTGGAAGACCACGCTGGATAAGAAAGCAGGCCCCTCCCATCAAGGTTGCGAAGGCTGCCATGGGCCGGGCGCCGATCACGTTGCCGGCGGCGGGGACAAAAGCAAAATCTTCATCTTCGAAAACGCATCCGCGAAGGAAGCTAATTCGCGCTGTTTGACCTGCCACGCCGGAGCGCATCCCAACTTCGAGCGCTCTGCACATGGCCACGCCAAAGTCAGCTGCACCGACTGTCACAGTGCACATGCCTTTAAGAGCGAAGCCAATCTACTCAAAGTCTCGCAGCCTCAGCTCTGCTACTCGTGCCACACCGACGTGAAGCCGGCGTTCGCGCAACCCTTCCATCACAAAGTGGATGAGGGCTTGCTGGCCTGCAGCGATTGTCACGATCCGCATGGCACCTTCAAAGGCAAGCAGTTGAAGTCGACCGCCGATCAAAACGCGATCTGCACCAAATGCCATTCCGAGACCGCGGGTCCATTTGCCTTTGAGCATCCCGTGGTTAAAGCCGAGGGTTGCATCGCCTGCCACTCTCCGCACGGATCCCCCAACCCGCGGCTGCTGAACGTCAGCAATGTAAACACGCTCTGCCTGCAGTGCCACTCGGCAACCAACTTAAAAGCATTTCCCAACGCCGTGTCCGAGCAGGGCGGGCCGGTACACAACCAGGCTGCGCAGTACACACCCTGTACCAACTGCCACAGTCAAATTCACGGCTCCAATGCGACCTTCAACTTTTTCAGGTGACAGATCTTCTCGGATAGAGGTAACCCATGAAGTATTTTCGCCCTCATCGCGCGGCCGCCAGATGGCTTCGGCCCGCTCTCGTTGCATGTCGCACCGGGCTAACCCTGGCGCCCCTCTTGTTATCCGCCAGCGCCCAGACGCAAGACCCCCAGCCGAAAGAAACCACTGCGGATGGCTATACCATCCACCAGTCCTTCGATCTGGGCGGCCGCGTCGTCAATTCCTCGGGTAGCGGCGCGATGTATGACACTCTGGTCAATCTGCAGAGCGGACCACGCATTCTGGGCCAGACGTTTGACATGCGCGCTGTGGCGAATACATACCATCCCCTCTTCGATGACTTGATGGAAAGCAGCAGCGGCTATGGTGGCGATCCCTACGATGTGACTACGTTGCGCATGTCCAAAGGCAAAGTTTACAGATTCCAGGGACTTTTCCGCCGCGACCGCCAGTACTTCGATTACGATCTGCTCGATAACCCGCTGGTCCCGGCTGGCGTTACCTCGAACGGCTACACCTTTCCTCAAGTTACAAGTTCGCCACACTCGTTCAACACGGTGCGCCGGATGACGGATGTGGGCCTGACGTTATTCCCCATTTCAAAGCTCAGTTTCCGCACCGGATATTCGCACAACACCGATGAAGGTCCGAGCTATAGCTCGCAACATAATGGAGCCGAGGCGCTCTACCTGCAGAATTGGAGGAACAGCACCGACACTTGGATGGGAGCTATGGACTGGAAACCGATTCCGAAGACGATGCTCACCTACGAAGAGAATGTGACGCATTACAAAGGCGACACAAACTGGGGATTGGCCGGATTGGGCCTACAACTCGCTAATGGACTGCCCGTCACCCTGGGCTTTGACAATCAAGTGCCACCGAGCTGCGGAGATGGAAATCCGCCCATCGTCAGTAGTTCAACCACACCACCTACCGCCAACGCTACCTGCAGTGGATACCTTCAGTATTCCCGTGTTGCACCAACTCGCACTCTTATGCCAACCGAAGAGTTCCGCTTTCAGAGTTCGAGTATCAAGAACGTTCAGATGAATGGCGAAGTGCGCTACACGGGAGGCACGATGAACCTTCCCGACTACAACGAATTATTCGTTGGCCTCGACAATATGGGGAAGCGTGTATTCAACACGACCGGCTACGCGAACGGAAAGAGAATCGATGTGTCCGCGGACTTCGGCATCCTCTGGCAGATTTCGGAGAAATTCAGTCTGGCCGACCAGTACGACTTTGTGGATTTCCGCGAACCTGCTCTTGCCAATCTTAACGAGGTCGATTTTCTCGGTACTTCCATGCTGCTGCCTCCGGGCCCGGCTCAACCGCCTTCGCCAACCTTCGCTCCAACGTTCATGGGCATGAAGACAAAAACCAACACCCTGACTGCGACCTGGGAGCCGTTCTCGACGGCGAGCATCTCGCTCGGTTATCGCTATCAGGAGCGCGATATCACCTGGGTCATGCCCCTTTCCACCGATGCCTTGCCCAACGGAACCTCCTACACGTTCCCCATCTTTGAGAACGCAGGGATACTCGGTGTCGCTTTGCAACCCACTCGCCAATGGCGGCTCAACGCCAAGTTCGAAGCGTCGTATGACGACCGGGCCTATACCCAGATCAGCCCGCGCCAGCTTTATCACTACCATATCCAGTCGCGCTACAAACCGAAAGAGTGGGCCACCATCGCCGGAACCTTCAATGATCTCGAACGAAGAGACAACATCACTCTCGTCAATCATCTCGACCACATCCGGAGCGTATCTCTGGGGGCGGCGATCATGCCGAATCCGCGCTTTGGGTTCGATCTTAACTACGGCTACGGAGACGTCTTCTCGCGAACCACCTTTTGCTACGCAGCAACTCCCGCTCCAACGGGACTAGGTGCGGGCGCTGCTCCTGCGGACTGCGGCACCAACACCAATCTCGGCACCGGCTACTATGATGCTCCCTCGGAATACGGATCGTTCGGTTTCAGTTTTGTCCCGGTCAAGACGCTACGCGCCGGCGTCGGTTACCAGATCAGTGCCGTCGACGGCACCACCGAATTTCTGAACCCCCGCCAGGTTCCCGGATCGCTCCAGTCCCAATACCAGTCGCCGTTTATCAACTTCGCCTGGACGTTTCACCCGGGATGGACCTGGAAGGGAGGCTGGAACTATTACGGATACGGCGAAGATGGCCCCGTCGGACCCACGTCGCCGCGAACCTTTCATGCCGACATTCTTACCCTTGCTCTGCACTACGAGTTCTGATCATGACCGAAGATGTCGCAAGTGACGCGCCCCCCAGTCCGCGGATCTCGTTTGCCTTGAGGGAGGACATCACGTTTGCGAACTTGTCCAGCAACTGCGGGGAGCCTGGTTCTTATCATCGCGGAGAGATACCGCAAATTTCAGCAGGTCTTTGCGTTCGATTTCCTCGATGAATTCTTTCGGGCAGGACTCGGTGAAATAGCGCGTTGGTCGGAGTCAATCTGGAGGGATTACTTCGGGATTGCCCGGTTCTTACCGGGAGGGAAAGCATAGAACAGCTCTACACTTCGCGATAAGTGGGGAGGTATTTCTCTCGACGCCGCGGTTTGTAAGCAATGCGATCATTGCACACCGACCCATTCAGTTTGCAATTTTGGCGATTGGTTCAACGTCTGCATGACCACACAATACTGTTCTGTCTTCTCGCGCAATGCGCGCAATTGCTCGGTCGTCGCCTGAGGAGCGACAATTTCAAATCGGGTATGAATGCGCTGAAAGCCGACCGGCACGTCCTTCGAGATACCGAGCGTGCCCCGAAGGTCCAAATCTCCTTCGACCGTTACCTCAATCCGTTCGATCGGTATTCCCATGGCCGCGGCAACCATCTGGCAGGTGATTTGCGCGCAGGCCGACAGAGCTCCAAGTAGCATATCGCCGGAACAAGCTGCCGTGCCCGCGCCTCCTACACCCGCGTGTGCTTGGGCCTGATACATAGCACGTCCGATGGCGACCGAGCATGCAATCGGGGTCTCAGTTTGGCCACCTCTCGCTTTGAGCGTGATTCGAGAACTGTCGGGATCGTTGCGATATTGTTCCTTCAGCGGTTTTTGAACCGACTTAAGATCCATATTGGTCTCCAAAACTGATCCTGGGTAATCGTAGACAGCTCCTGTAGCCCAGCGATTTGCCCTCTTGTACCAAATCTACCCACTTGCTAGCATGCGTTCTACGGAGGTTAGCACATGCCCAAGTTCGTGATCGAGAGAGAAATACCTGGAGCCGGAAATCTATCCGATGCTGAACTACAGGAGGTTTCTCGAAAGTCCGTGGCTGTTCTCAAGGGATTGGGTGCTGAGATTCAGTGGTTGCAAAGCTATGTCACGGGCGACAAGGTCTATTGTGTCTACCTCGCTCCCGACGAGGCAATGATCCGAGAACACGCAAAACGAGTAGGCCTGCCGGCGAATCGTATCTCCGCCGTGCGTCGGCTGATTGACCCTACCACGGCAGAGTAAACCTGAATCATTAACCACCTTCTCTCGTCTCGTTTGCGTGCCGCGTTCAATGGGCTCAGTCCTGAGACTTGCAACCTACCGCTGACCAGAGGTGTTTCTGAGGACATCCTCAATAGCCTTTTCGACCGGCATTACCCACCCCTCCAGCCACACGGTTCGTCCCATCGTGGTAGTCAGAGCCCGTCGTGCCGGGTCCAGACCTCTTTCAAGTTTCGCCTGTTCCGCAGGTGTGAGTGGAGCGCCAATGCTCTCGCGCAGTGCCGCCGACGCGCCTGCCAGCCGTAACGACCGATCCGGTTCCGATTGCGCCGCTGCACAGCACGCGAAGGATTCCAGCAGACGCGCGACCCCCCGCTTGTGTTCGAGCGATTGGAAGACTCTTATGCTTTCCCGGTAGAGCGAATCTGCCGCGCTGTAGTCTCCTTGCTCCCGAGCGAGGTTCCCCAAATCGGCAAGTGAGCCGGCAATTCCCCATCGGTCGTTGAGCTCACGAAAAGTCGCCAAACTCTGTTCATACAGCGATCGCGCCGCTTCAGAATCGCCCTGGTCACGCGCCACATCTCCCTGGTGGTTGAGCGCCCAGGCGGCACCTGTTCTGTCCCCCAGTTCCCGAAAGATCGATAGACACTCCTCGTAGAGCGAGCGCGCGTGTGTGTAGTTCTCCTCTAGTTTGACCACATTCGCAAGATTGCTAAGTGCGCGAGCAACCGCTAGAGCATCGTGCAATTCTCTCCATTTCGCCAGACTCTCTTCGAAGAGCGCGCGCGAAGCCGCCAGGTCGCCACGGTCGCGTGCAGTGACTGCCAGGGCATTAAGCGACACCGCGATGCCTCGCTTGTCCTCTAATAACCGTCCGATCTCCAAGCTCTCCTTAAGAAGTACGTCGGCGACAGCGTAGTCCCCCTGCTCCCCTGCCAGGACTCCTGCGGCAAAAAGCGCGCGTAGGCGCGCATTGGTTGGTGCCGCGGCCGCTCGCAGTTTCAGCAGTTTTCCGAGTTGGTCTCGGCCTTCCGCTAGATACTCCCGCATCTCCCAGAAGCGGAAAAGTGCTGCACCCAGGCGCAAACCCCATTCTGCATCGCCTGTTTCTGTGAGCCACTCCAGGGCCGTGCGAAAGTTGTCATGTTCCAACTCGAACCGGTCTAGCCATTCAGTCTGGTCGGCGGCAGTGTTCTCGGCAGCCCCCTCTTCCGCCAGCACCATGCAGTAGGCGGCATGGGCTCGCCTGGTTTGCATTTCTTCTCCGCTCTCCGACATTTTTCCCAGCCCATACTCGCGAATCGTTTCCAGCATCACAAAGCGCGGCTCCCCGTCCGCTTGCTCTATCTGCCGTACCAGGCTCTTGTCCACCATCGATGCCATCCCATCGAGCACATCCAATTCCAGATCTTGTTTCGTGTCGCACACCGATTCCACTGCTTCCAAAGTGCACCCACTTACGAAAACAGAAAGCCTTCTGAATAGCTTCTGCTCAGGCGCGCTCAGCAGGTCATAGCTCCAATCAATTGCTTGCCGAATGGTCTGCTGTCGGGCAGGCAGGTCCCTTGCGCCACCAGTCAACAACTGCAGGCGGCTCGCCAGCCGCGTCCTCATGGCCGACGGCGAAAGGAGCTTGGTGCGGGCAGCTGCAAGCTCGATGGCGAGCGGCAGCCCATCCAGACGCGAGCAGATCTCCACCACAGCAGCCGCGTTGCCTTCGTTGAGTCTGAAATCCGGCTTGACGGCTGCAGCGCGTTTTATGAACAGGGATATCGCCGAATACTGCAACAGTACTTCGAGGGGAGGTAAGGATTTGGCAGCCGGCAGTGCGAGCGGTGGCACGGGGAACTCGTGTTCGTCGTACACGTGTAGCACAGCGCGACTGGTCACCAGAAGCTTCAGATGGGGCGCCACGGCCATCAGTTCGGCCAGCATCGGTGCTGCCGCAACCATATGCTCGAAGTTGTCAATCAGCAGAAGCATTTGTGCGCTCAGAGAATTCTGCAAGTATTTCTTCAATGTCTCAAGCTGCGTCTGACCTCCTGTTTCCCGAACGCCCAGCGTCTGCGCGATTACGATGGCGATCGAACTCGGATCGCTAACCCCCGCGAGTGGCACAAAATAAACGCCTGACGGGAAGTGCTTCACCACGTCCCGTGCCACCTCCAGCGCGAGACGCGATTTGCCGATTCCGCCCGGTCCCGTCACGGTTACGAGACGCACATCTCGTCGCAGCAACAATTCTTTGGCAGCGGCCAGCTCCTTATCGCGTCCGACGAATGCGCTCCCCGGGTTCGGCAGATTGCTTGGACGAGTCGCGGGTTGCCGCTGCTGAAGATCCAAGAGGCGGTCTCGTATTGCCGCGAGGTCGCGCGCCAGGTCGCCGGTTGAGAAGTAGCGTTTCTCGGGCTCTTTCGCTAGACAGCGTTCAACCACCCAACAGAGTGGCGGGGGAGCCTCGGGATTTAGTGAGCCCATCGGTTCGGGCTGTTCGCGGAGAATAGCTACCAGTGTCTCCGCTGCCGTGCTTCTCCGAAAGGCGCGCTTTCCGGTCACGATCTCGTAGAGCACCAAGCCGAACGAGAACTGGTCTGACCGGAAATCCGACCGCCGGCCGTCGGCCTGCTCCGGGGACATGTATCCCACTGTTCCTAGAACCAGCCCCGATGGAGTCAGGGACGTGGTGCACAAATCCGATGGCGCTACCTTGGGCGATGTGAGCTTCGCTAAGCCAAAGTCGAGGATCTTGACCAATCCCTCGTGAGAGACCATCAGATTCTCGGGCTTTAAGTCCCTATGCGTGATGCCAGCTTCATGAGCCTTAGCCAGGCCCTCAGCGACCTGCACCGCAATTTCAATTGCCTTTCGAATTGGCAGCAAGCTTGAGACGAGCAGCTCCCGCAGCGTCTTCCCCTCTACGAGCTCCATCGCGATGTAGGGACTGCTACCGTCCCGTCCGAGTTCGTAGATGGTAACGATATTCGGGTGGTTGAGGGCAGAAGCCGAGCGTGCTTCCTGCTCGAAGCGGTGCAGCCGATCATTATCGGAGAATGCGGGGCGCAGAATCTTGATCGCAACATTACGATCGAGGTGCGTATCGCGCGCTCGATACACTTCGCCCATCCCGCCGGCGCCCAGCTGCTCAACGATCTCATACTTCCCAATCTTCGTGCCGGAAGAGAGAGTGCGCGGCGGGGTCAGTTGCAGAATATCCGGCGCGGCTGCACCCAGGAACTGGCTTCCGGCCTCCTCGTGCGAATTGATTAAAGACTCCACTTCGCCGCGCAGATCGGCATCCCCGCGACACGATGAGTCAAGATAGGCTTGCCGTTTCTCGGGCTCCAGCCGCAGCACTTGCTCCAGGATTTCTTTGGTCCGTTCCCAGCGTTCTAAACTCATGTACTGGATCTCCGGGAAATCTCCCGATGCAGCCAGGCACGGGCCGCGGTCCAATCGCGCTGCACGGTCGCGGTTCCAATCCCCATTACCTCAGAGGTTTCCTCCAACGAAAGGCCGGCGAAGAAACGCAACTCAACTACATGACTCTGCCGCGGATCGATCTCAGCCAGGCTATTCAGCGCATCATTCAGCGCAACGACATCGACGTCTTTGCGCTGGGGCAGGGCCTCCACATCGCCGAGTGTGAGCATGCAGACGCCGCTTCCTCGTTTTGAGGCACGATGGCGGCGAGCGTAATCCACCAGGATCTGGCGCATGAGTTGGGCCGCAATTGCGAAAAAATGCGCGCGGCCCTCCCACTGCGGGAAATCCTGCCCGACCAGTCGCAAATAAGCCTCATGCACGAGCGCTGAACTCTGCAGAGTATGCTCGGCCCGCTCATTCCTCAAATGTCGGTGAGCCAGACGGCGTAATTCCTCATAGACCAAGGGCAGGAGCGCGTCCAAGGCCTCGCGGTTGCCATCCCGCCAGCGCTGCAAGAGCTGCGTGATCTGACTCGGAGGCCGATGCGCCACGGATTCGCCCCGCGTGGGAAGTACTTGGGTGAGTAGCCTATCCGTTCCCATTTCGCCTGTCAAACGCTGAGAACGGGGGGCTGTCTCATTATTAAGACTTATTTCTCCGCTCCGGTGATCAAATCCGCCAATGTTTTTCGCCCTTATACGTAGGGGGCTTATGAATCCTCCCAACCAGAATCAAGTAATTTCCTCGCAAGAAACACAAGGAGAGTCACAACATGAAGAAGATACCGTTTGTCGCTTCAAAAATGTCCGTGCTGTTGGTTGTCTTTCTGGCCCTTACGTCTTTGGCCTTGGCTCAGCACGAAATGCAGCCAGCGGGACAGAGAGACCACAGTAAGCTCGTTGAGATTGTTCGAAAGGCCACGACGCAGTACCTGGATATCAACAACGCCATTGCAGCTGGATACGGCCCGTTCCTCGGCTGCGTTACCGGCCAAGACCATGGCGCGATGGGCGTGCACTACGTGAACGGCACACTCCTCAGCGCGGGCGAGATCGATGCTTCACACCCTCAGGCCCTAATCTACGAGCCGTCGAAGGAGGGCAAGATGCGGCTGGTCGGCGTTGAGTTCATCGTGTTTGCTGAACCCTGGCTGACCAAGAACAACAACACTCCACCGGTGTTGGAGGGGCAAGTTTTCCAATACGTCGATAGCCCCAATCGGTTCAATATACCTGCCTTTTTTGAGCTTCACGTCTGGGCTTGGCGGGACAACCCCCAGGGGGCGTTTGTGGACTGGAACAACCATGTGACTTGCGCAGACGAGTAAATTTCCAGGGCGATGTTTGCTCACGATTTGCTATCTCCCAACCACGGAGCAACGTTGTCCATTCATCGTGAAGTGCGCGAGAACTAAAGGAAACGAATTCTGTCGGGAGCCAGATCTCGCACGGTAAGGCTGACTGATGGGACGGAGGCGAAGCATCTGATTGAATGGCCGGTGGCCTTCGCCGGCCGTCCCCGGCAGCCTCGCGAGGAAGCACCTGGGTGAGTAGCCCATTCCTTCCCATTTCAGCGATCAAACGAGAAAGGAAGAGCTGTCCCGTTTTTAAGAACTATTTTCTCCACCGATGATCAAATCCGACAATGCATTTCGCCGCTATGTATAGAGGGATTTTTCGACGGCCCACGCGAAAAAGGCCGAAAGGAGAATAACAATGAGAAGAAATCACAGAGTTCCGGGAAGCAAAGGGTTGTTGGCAGCTCTGCTTATGAGCCTGTTCCTTGTTGGGATATCGCATGCCCAGGTAGGCCTCTCATCCTATGTCCTGAAGTTCACTTTGACAGCTCAGACCCGCTGGGGCGAAAGTATTCTCCAGCCGGGTGACTACACGATTACCATCGAATCCATCGCTCCCCCAGGGTTCGCTGTCATCCGCACCCGCGAGGGTCGTTCTGTGGCAATCGTTATGAGCAGACTCCACAGCGAGAAGACAAGCACTGAGAGAAGTGCGATCCTCATGAAAGAAAAGGACGGACAACTCTGCGTGCATTCTCTGGTGCTCGCGGACTTAAGAATGGTCCTGATCTACGATCCCGCCTTGGCGCGTGAAGTGGTCCAAGAGGCTCGGGCCAGCCAGACGGTACCGGTGATGTGGGCCAAAAAATAGGAGCGGCGTTGAGAAGTAATATCAGGAGGCGGGGTTCGTGCTGGTACGATGGAATTTCGGCTAGTCCCCGCCTCGACGATCTCTGGCGGAACCGCCGAATACTCTGGATCGAACAACCTCGGAATTGACTCCTGCCACATCGCACCCAGCACAAGGAGCGCATACTGATGTCCCGCTCTGCTCTTACGCCGTCTCCCTCTTTGCTAGGCGTTCGAGTCCACGCTCTTTGGTTTCAAGTTCCCGGATCTTGAACTTCTGAATTTTCCCGGTCACCGTCATCGGGAACACGTCCACAAACCGGATATGCTGAGGAACCTTGAAGTAAGCGATCTGGCCTTCACAAAACTTGCGGACCTCGTCCTCCGTGGCACTCTCGCCTGCTTTCAATCGTATCCATGCGAGCACGACTTCACCCAGGCGCTCGTCTGGGATCCCGACCACCTGTACTTCGGCCACTTTTGGATGCGTGTACAAGAACTCTTCCACTTCCCGCGGATAAATATTCTCTCCGCCGCGGATGATCATGTCCTTCGCTCGGCCGGTGAGGTGAATGTATCCGTCCTCGCGCATCACACCGATATCTCCCGTATGTAGCCAACCCTCGCGATCCACTACCCGCGCCGTCGCCTCAGGCTCGCCGTCATAACCCTTCATCACCATGTATCCGCGTGCGCAGACCTCCCCACGCTCGCCGGTCGGCACCGTGCTGTCATCCCGTGGTGACACGATCTTCATTTCCGTGCACGGCAGCGCCTTACCAACCGTCGAGACTCGGATCTCCACCGGATCATCCACTGCCGACATCGTTACCACAGGAGTGCTCTCCGTCTGACCGTAGGCGATTGTCAACTCCGGGCAGTGCATCTCTGTCATCACCCGCTTCATCACCTCTACGGGGCATGGTGCACCTGCCATCATCCCTGTGCGCAGACTCGTCAGATTGAAGTTCTTGAATTCGGGGAGACCCAATTCGGATATGAACATGGCGGGTACGCCATAAAGCGATGTGGCACTCTCCGCCTCTACTGCCTCGAGAGTGGCGCGCGCATCAAAAGTCCAATGGGGGAGGATCATCGCCGCTCCTCTCGCCAGTGCCGCCATCGTCCCGATTACGCACCCAAAACAGTGGTACATCGGAACGGGAACGCAGATGCGATCTTGGTTCGTGTAACGCATACCTTGCGCCAGCAACCTGCCGTTGTTGATCTGATTGCGATGCGTCAGCATCACTCCTTTGGGCATGCCGGTGGTACCCGAGGTGTACTGGATATTGGCAACGTCCTCTGGTTGGATCGATACAGGTACTTCGAACTTAGATCCCAGAAAGTCGTTCCACACCGCCGTCCCGAATCGAACCACGTGTTCGAGCGGCAGCGCTTGACGGTGTCGCGCCTCTTCGAGGATCTGCGCATACTCCGCACGGCTGTCGCGTTCCCACAGAAATAGCGCCTTCATTTGCGACTTGCGAAGCGTGAATGCCAGTTCATGTGCACGATAAGCCGGATTCACATTCACCAGGATCGCTCCTGCACGGGCGCAACCCAGATGGACCATCACCCACTCGACGCAGTTGGTGGACCACAGGCCCACGCGGTCTCCGGGCTTGATCCCGAGCGACCACAACCCGCGCGCAACGCAATCCGCCAAATCGCGTAATTCGTGCCAGTTGTACCGCTTCGATTGATGACGGGACACTAGGGCCAGACAGTCGCCCGAATGTTGTACAGTCTGATCAAGCACCTGCCCAATCGTCTTTTCCCAGAGCGGTTCACCCGGCCCAGACCGGTAGCTCAACATCTTGTTGCCTCCGGACGTGGGAATCTGGTACTGCAATGGGCTCTTGGGCACGCAGAAGTCTAGGCCTCGTCCACATACTCCAAGACGCGTCAACATCGCGGCGGCCACTTCTCACTGCTCAAGCAAATATGCAATGAGACTCGAATCGGCTTCGCCACCTCGGCTATTCGTACCGCAGAGCCTCAATGGGATCAAGGCGCGAGGCGCGGACGGCTGGCACCATTCCGCTCACCAGCCCTACGGCAGTGAGGATCAGCGTGGCCACGATCAGAGTGCCCGGAGCAATGACCAGGCGGACGTCGCCGCCTTCCGCGTTCTTCGCCATCGCGCTGTATAGGGTGAGCCTTCCGACGGAAATCGAAACCCCATAGGCGAGGATGATTCCCAGCGCGCCGCCGATGAAAGTGATGGTCAGAGATTCGGCCAGGAACTGAAGCAGGATGTGACTCCTGCGCGCACCCAGCGCCTTTTCCACACCAATCTCGCGAGTGCGCTGCGTTACAGAAACCAGCATAATGTTCATGAGGCCAACTCCGCCAATGCCCAACGTAAGCGTACCGATGAAACCGAGCAGAATCTTCAGGCCGATCGTAATCATTTCGAACTGATGGACCTGTTCCATGAGATTGAACACATACAGGGCACGCCGGTCGGTGGGGTTGAATTTATGTTCTATGGCCAGCACGGAGCGCACCGTGTGCTCCAGATCTTCGTAGGCAGGGGTCTCATAGTTGAACCAGATAGAGCCGAGGTAGTGCGTGTCCTTAACGTCGCTCATGGTGGTGAAGGGGATGTAAATGATGCGGTTAATGTTGTCGTCGCCGGCCTGCATCTTGGGGCTTAGAATCCCGACAACTTCCACGCTAAGGCCATCGATGCGGATTCGTTCGCCCAACGCGTTGCGACCGGAGAAAAGCTTTTCTTTGGCCTCGGAGCCAATGACGGCGACGCGGGCGTGCTGTATCTCATCTTCCGGGTTGTAGAAGCGGCCCTGCGCCAGTTTGAGCGCGCGGATGGAAAAGACGTTGGGATAGTTGCCCGTGACGTTGAAGTTGAACGTCCGCGTCTCATACTGGATGTTGGCCTGCTTGTCGGCTTCTGGGGTGATCTGAGCGATTTGAGGAATGTTGGTGGTCAGCGTGTCCACATCGTCGAGCGTAAAGCGTAGGAGCACGCCGGCTTTCTGGCCGCCCGCCTGCATCGAGCTGCGGCCAGGCACCAGGATCATCAGCTTGGTCCCGAAGTTGGCGAAGATGTTGGCGCAGGCCTGCCCGAAGCCGTTGCCGTAAGACAGCAGCATCACAACCGTGGCTATGCCCCAAGCCATGCCGAGCATTGTGAGGGTGGTACGTCGGCGGTTGTGCCGCATGGCGCCGTAGGCTTCCTGGAGCAAATCACGGAACATCCCTGTTAACCCCCGGTCGAACTCCTTAGTTCTTAAAGTGAATCTCGGTTTTGACCACTACCCCGCCCTTCATCACGAACTTCACTCGCTCAAGCTCTGTGATGTCCTGCATAGGATCACCGGAGACCGCCACAAGATCGGCGAGCTTACCTGCTTCAATAGCGCCGATTCTATCCTGCCAACCCAATAGTTCTGCCGCGTCCGATGTGGCGGCACGGATAATATCCAGCGGAGGCATTCCCAGCTCGCGCAGCGACGCGAACATGGTCGCCGTTGCCTGGCCGCGAGTCTTGCCCGGATAGTCGAACCACATGTCTGACCCGATGGCGAACTTCACTCCGGACTTTAAAACTTTCTGTACGCGAAGCGGAGCTTCTCTGTTCGAAAGTTCCTCATATTGCGCAAACCCTTGCTCGTACTCTGGCGAAAGAACAACCGATTTCTGCGCAAGCGCCCGCAACCGGCCACCCGCGAAAGTCTCAGTTAGGTCGAAAAAGATTCCTTTGTCCTTCATCTGTTTGAGCATTTGGTCGGTGACGGCATCGCCGTGCTCGATGGAGTCCACGCCTGCATCTATCGACGTTTGAATGCCGGCCTCGGTCGTGGCATGCACTGCAACCTTCACCTTCGAACGATGCGCCTCCTCCACGATAGCTTTCATCTCTTCCGTAGTTACAAAACGGGGCTCATCGTCGGCGACAACCTTGATGAAATCAGCGCCATAAAGCAGATTCTCGCGGACGGCTCGGCGTGCCTCATCTGGACTGTCCACCGGAAAAAACTCGAGATCGACGATTTTCTTGGCGATCGCGGGATTGAGGCGCACCGCCTGACCGCCCGGTGGAGTGAGCTTGCGGCAGGAGGCCCGGATCCGCGGTCCCGGCACCCAGCCCGCGTCGATGGCATCGCGAAGCGCCGCATCGCCATCTTCGCCGGAGTGGCCTACGTTACGAACGGTCGTGAAACCGCCCTCCAGATCCTCGCGGGCCATGCGGGCGCCAAGGAGAGCACGTTGGGAAGCGCTCGCGCCAGCGACCGCGTCCAAAATGTTGTTGCTCGGATTGACCGCCGCTGAGGCGGCCATGAGCAGATGAGCGTGGGAATCGATCAGCCCAGGAAGCACAGTGTCCTTACTGAGATCGACGGTGACCGCGTCCTTCGGTAGATGAGCCTGTAAGTCGGCGAATGCAGCGACCTCCTTTATCTTGCCGTCTTCCACCAGGATGCCTTGGCCAGCGAGGTATTTTCCAGTGCGCACGTCGAGAATACGACCGGCCTTGATCAGCGTGGGCTTCGGAGGTGTTGTCGGTACTTGCGCGCGCACCAGCGTGGCGATGGAGAGCAACGAAATGGCCGTTAAGAGTTTTCTCAACACGGACTCTCCCCTTCGACTTAAGCTTAACCTGGCCCTCTTAACCTGGTCTTAAACTCCAGGTTCTACTCCTGCCGGAGCGCTTCCACCGGCTGGAGCATGGCGGCCTTGCGCGCGGGATAGAGTCCCGCAACTACGCCCGCCAGCGTCAAGCAGCCGATCGCGAGCATCGCCGACGCCGGCACCAGCTTGGGAGGATCAAAATTCCCCGGCGATGGCTGCGTACCCAGCAACGCCATCAGCCCGCCAGCCAGCCCCATTCCGATCAGTCCGCTCAGTAAGGTAAGAAGAATTCCTTCCAGAAAAAACTGGAGCAGAATGCTGCGGTGGGTGGCTCCCAGAGCCTTGCGCAATCCGATCTCACGAGTACGCTCGCTGACCGCCACCAGCATGATGTTGATGACGCCAATGGCGCCCAGGACCAGCGTCACCAGTCCCACCGTGCCCAGGAACATGTTCATGGCGTCGAAAATCTTGCCCATCATCTCGGCCTGCTCAACCGTGTCCAGGTTTTCGAAGGCGTCTTCATCGTGGTAGTCGAAACCGTGATTACGGGCGATGATCTTGTGCACTTCTTTCCGTGCCAGCATGTGCTCCGCCGGCACGCGCGGCTGATAGTTGATGAGGGAGATGGAGTTTTGATGATTTTCACCCTTGAGCGGGAAGAAGGTGGCCATCACCTGGAAGGGAATGTAACCGCGCATGTTGGTAAGGTTGTCGTCACCCCGGCCGATACGCTTCACCGTGCCGATCACTTCAAACCTTACGTCATTGAGCAGGATGGCTGCGCCCAGCGCGGGTCGCCCGGAGAAGAGGTTCCGCGTCAGTTCGTCGCCGAGCACGATGACGTTGCGTCTTTGAGCTTCGTCTAGGCCATTCAGCCAGCGCCCCTGCTGGATAGGAAGATACCGGATCCCATCGTATTGCGGTTCCACGCCGACTATCTGCCCATTGGCGCTGGCGAATTCGCTCACCGCGTGCATATCATCGCGAGAGAGGACGGGCGAAGCATTGCGAACGTGGGGAGCTTCCGCGCGGATGTCCACATAGTCCTGGTAGGTAAGCAGGTAATTGCGGGCGGAGTTCATACTGCCGGCAACCACGGGGGCGCGGCCGGGAAAAATGAACATAATGTTTTCTCCGAATTCGGCCAGCCCACGCTTGTTTCCCGAGCGGAATCCTTCGCCCAAACCGACCAGCAGCAGCAACGATCCCACACCCCAGGCAACGCCGAACATGGTGAGGAACGAGCGCAGCTTGTGCGCCCACAGAGTGCGGAAGATTTGCGCGAAGATGTCCAGGATCATCCGCATAATCACAGACATTGTACCTTTCCCGATCTCTAGCGAAGACAATTTTCCCGGAGCGGTTCAGGTTTGTCGGACTCAACAACCACGAGTCTCAAGCTGCAATGATCGAAATCGTACCCACATCTACATCGGAACCAGCTAGGCATCTCCGTCTTTTCCTTCGTCTCAGAGGGGCGGCATTCAAGCCGCCACCCCAACATCCTTGTTGGGGGGGCGCGTTCCTTTCCGCTTGGAGCGCGGCAGAGATGAAATCCAGATGGCTAGAAGCATCTCGGCGAGAGGCTCTCAAGTGGGGCATATTTCTCGCGGTGGGAGCGGGTATCGAAATCTTTCCTGGAAAAGCCTTCGTAGCCTTCTGCAAAAAGCGCTATCAGATGAAACCTAATCCTTAAAAGAGTGGGCAGGTGCGCGGTCTGTTTAGGCTGGCGAGTGGCCCAAGCTTCTGATCTCGGCGGCGTCACCACAGCGGGGTGCCCTGTCCTTCGCGTACTTTGCGAAGGGCGGGAGTCGGAAATGCCGCGCCAAGTGGGTTTGATCACGCCGCCACAACAAATCAAAATAGCGCGGGCAGCATCGCCACCCACCCCTTCGACAAGCTCAGGGCAGGCTCTTGCAAAAAAAACGCAAGGATGGGGCACCCTCCGTGGGAGTGCTGCACACAAACATCGTTAGAGGTGGCCCACCCGCCTTTCAATGCGCTTCATGCAACTTTTCCTTTCTGAGCAATAGGCTCACTCTTGGCTTGCATTGATTTGACCAGGTCAGCCGCTGACGCTCCCTCGAGCGACAATCCATAGCCAACTTCTCGCACGATGCGCTCCTTCAACGGTTGAATGAAGTGGATGCGTGTGTTTCGGCGGGTCACCTCCGGAGCCTTCAGGTACAGCTCGGCCAATTCCCGCGCCCGACTGAGCGCCTTACCGTTCGGCACAACCTCGGCAACCACTCCCCATTCGCGTGCAGTACGCGCCGTGAGCGGCTGTGGATTGAGCAGGAACGCCTCCGCTCGTCCCGCTCCAGCGCGATAACTCCACGTGGTGAAAATTCCGTCGCCGGGCGCAACGCCCTGGGAGAAGTGGGCCACATCCTGGAAAGTCGCGCCATCTGCCGCCACAATTACACTGGCAAGTAGCGCGTAGTCTGAATGCACGTGAGCACGTCCCTCGATTGCCGCGATGACTGGGACGCGTATGTTGGCGATGTTTTCCAACACCTGAACACCTTCGTCGTGAACCTGGCTCCAAACGCCGGGATCGGCGGCGTTGCCGAAGGAGGACCAGTCGACATCAGTAATGAACTCCCCACCGGCGCCCGTAAGGATTACGATCTTGTTCGCGCGATCTTGCGAAATCCGGTAGAACCCATCGACAAATTCCGTGTGAGATTGCGCGGTCATAATGCACGGCCCGCCGTTGGTGTGGACTTCAGCAACCAGCACGCCTTTGTCATCTCGTGTCAGCTTTAGGTTGTGATAAGCATTGAAGTAGTCACTCTGAAATTGCATCGTATTCTCCTTTCTGTGTTGCAGCGTTGTTATTGCGAGATCAGCACGTGCCATCAGGTGGCGACAACGAGGCCGCCTGCGGCCCGAATGACCTCCCCGGTGATCCAAGCTGCTTCGTCTGATGCGAGGAATACCGCGAGCGGGGCAATATCACTGACGTGTCCGAGCCGGCCGAGCGGCGTCTTCGCGGCTAGAACGGCGCCGGCACCACCATCAAAGGTCCCCGCAGCTACATTTCCTTCGGTTTCTGTATGACCGGGAGCGATGGCGTTGACCCGGATCTTGCGTGGCGCCAGTTCAAGAGCCAATCCCCTGGTCAGTGTTTCGATGGCGCCTTTCGTGGAAGCGTACAGCAGAGCTCCCGGCACCGGATGCGAGCCGACGATAGAGCTGAGGTTAATGATGCTACCGCCGTCGGCCCCGAACCGCTTGATCGCCTCCTGCACGGTGAGAATCACCCCGAGAACGTTGATGTTGTAGTGGAGGTGAAAGCTTTGCTTGGTGATCTCCGCGAAGGCGCCGAAGCGGAATACGCCGGCGTTGTTGACCAAAACGTCCAGTCTTCCGAACGCGGAATGCACTCCCTCGAATAACCGCGCGACATCTGCGGCCTTGGACACGTCGGCCCCGATCGCGATCGCCTCACCCCCGTTGTCGGTGATCGCCTGAGCGACGCGCTCGGCGCCTTCCCGGTCGGAGGAATAGTTCACGGCCACGCGCGCGCCCTCAGCTCCCAAGGCCGTTGCAATCCCAGCGCCTATGCCCTTGGACGCGCCCGTCACTACTGCCACTTTATTAGACAGTCTGCTCATATTCACCATTGGTTATTGATCCGACTCCCCGTCCCCCCGAACGTGCATCACTGCCGCGAGACCTGCCGATTCTTGCCATAGCTGCGATGAAAGAGTAAATCGACGAAAAGGGCTGGGCCCGCGCAGTTCAGTGTTTTGTAAGCTGATGACTCATCGGCGAGCGCTAGATAAAATTTGGCTTCGGCGGCGCGCACACCGAGTCAAACCAACGACTGATGTACACCTCGGCATGAGCTTCACCGCAGTAGTGCCTGGCTCCGGCTGCGTTGGCGGTTTCAGAATTCCACCGGTACACCGTAAGCTCGGAATCTCCACACCGAATCACGAACCAGTGGATGGGGCTAGTGGTCACCAGTCCACAGACTTCACATCTAAATTCCTTCAGAGATGTCACGCGCGCGCCGTTCCGTATATCAGTGGTTTGTCATCACTCCGCGATCGAGGCGGGTCGCAAATTTGGTGTCAGAATCGTCATTTCGCCGACTTGCTCCCTTTTCACGGTACCACGCAGGTGGGCGTGATCCATCATCCAAACCTCGGGAATGATTTCGCCGACCAGTTGTCCATGACAGAAAAG
>DAIUEW010000058.1:0-38115 GCA_036844925.1 Candidatus Sulfotelmatobacter sp. | reverse complement strand
CTTGGTTTGGGAGAACTCACATTCTAGATGGTCCAGTTTTCGGGGTTTGGGTCAGGTGGACCGTGTGGTCTATTTAGGAAATCTTGACGGATAAAAGACGACACGGAGGCACAAAATATGGTGCTCCGGTGAGCGCAACGACTACGAGATGATCCCTAAATCATTGAATAAATCAAATGGATGGGAAGCAAACTATTGCAAAATCTCGTTAACACTCATTGACCCCTTGGCCGGGGTTGCAGCCCCGTGTAGACCGATGATGTGCTTGAAGAGCGGACCACTGTGGTCAGTACTTTCCCATGGAACACCTGCAAAGTGCTCAACTCTTCGCGGCTGCTGATATAGGGAGATGATCTCTGCTTCGCGACTACGCCCTCCAAGTCAAGCTTGCACACGTGCTCGAACAACGCGGTTCCTGAACCATCCACATGATCTGCATACTTGAGCGGCGAGGCTTCCGCTATGCGTGACAGAAGCCGGCGCAGCTCCTGTTTGCGAATCGACCAGCCTCTCGTTCCGCTGATCCTTCCCATCGAGCATCAGCAAGTCGAATGCGTAGAAGCACGGCTGACCACGACGGAACGGCAGATCCTTGAACTGTGGTCGGCCACGACGGTCGAGACAGACGATTTCGCCATCGATCACGGATGGTTACAGCAGAATCGCGGGTTAAGAAGAGAAAAACTCATTCAATCGTTGATTGCCGCGTAATACCTATAATCGACTTCGATTACAGTTACTTCGTGCAGAACCCTTAATTGGTGTCTAGTTTCTGGCGTCCGGCATTGGGTCCCTGGTTGGTGGCCACCACGGTAACTGGCGCCTGCAAGGTGAAATTCAGCACCGTTTCTGACGGCAGCTTGATCTGCTGGCCCTTGGTGGCTGCTTGAACACCGCCGCCGAGCCCGCCGCCCGCTGCTCCGATAGCGGCGCCTTTGCCACCGCCGAGCGCTCCGATCAAAGCTCCGATTCCCGCACCCGCACCGACCTTCTCCGCCGTGTTCTTGCGACGGGGGCTGCCTTGCTTCTTGTACTGATCGGTTTGGATATTGTAGGTCTGTCCACCGGAGTTGATGCTATCCAGCTGCAAAATGACTCGCGACTGACCGGCGAATCTGCCCGCACTCTCTACGTCCACGAGATACCCCTGAACGTCACTACCGGACGGAACCACGGTTTCGCCGTTTATCGTGATCGGATTGTTGAGCGTGGCATGAAATATATCGCTAACTTGGTTCTTATCGCTATCGATAGGTTCTACCAATCGAACCACCAGAGCCGTACCCTGCGGGATCGTAACTTTTTGCGGTGGCGGAGGTGGAGGCGGAGCGACCGGCGCGGATGGTAGCGCAGGCGCCACAGTCGGGGTTATGGCGGGCGGCGGAGTTTGAGCCACTTCCTGCGGCGACCCTGAAGCGGAATCATCCTCGTGTTTGCGCGATTTCTTCTGGTGGTGAGAGACCGGTTTAGGTTCTTCGGCAGCTGGCGGTGCGGTCTGTGCGCTCTCTGCTGGCGTCGAGGGCGCGACTTCCAAATTATTCACAACTTGCTTTACCCCCGGCTCGGAAGACGCATAGCGGGCCGCAGCCTCGCGCTGTGCATGGTTGTCGACAACTCCTGAGAGTGTCACCGAACCATTGGCGGATTGCACCGCGAGTTGCTTGCCCTGTAGACCAGAATCGGTTTTAATCTTGGCTGGGATATGGTTGGCAATTTGCGCATCATTCGGAGCCCTCGAACAGCCCACCGCGATGCTGAAAGCGATCAAAAGCAGAACTGCACGTACGTAGGGAGACCCTCTCGACTTCATAACAAAATGCTCCTCGTGGTGTGAACCCAGTCATGGGCATGATCCCGTTCGGAAAAGCGGACGGCCGCTAATTGTTTACGCTGACATTCCAGTTTGATCTGTCGCTTCTCATGTCGGCGGTTATTGATACTGGTTGATGAGCGCAATATTGGGCGGGGGATTGTTTGCCTCCGCTCCCAATCAAGCCGGATTTTTTGAATTCCGGTGCTGCCGAGTTGTGCTCCATTAGCGCCCTAGAGCGACGCCGAATCAATCAATCTACGCGGTTAACGTCCGTACCCCGACGCACAGTGGACACAGCACGCGAATAACCACACTGCTAAGGTGTTCTGCCATTACGTTTGTAAGGCTCAATCCTTTTGACAGAACGTAAAGGCGGCTCAGCAAACATGAGCCTGCCGAGCCGCACTTGAGAGTCTGCACGCTCTGCACTAAGTAATCAGATAGACAACACGCCAAATGGATAGGGCGAAGGGGCAGGTGCATGGAAGCGCGCTTCTCTGAGCCGGATCTTGGCCACCTGGTACGCCGGATCTTCGACATGAACGGCCGACTGCGGAGTGGTGCGAGCGTCGTAGCAAATGCCCGCCGCCCGCAGGTCCCCGTTTCGTGCTTGCTGCCTGAAGGCGTGCGTCAGAAGGTCAATAACGCTCTGGGCAGGATGGGGATGTCCGGTCGGCGTCTTTAGAGAGGGCGAAGAAATCTTTGTAAGCGGCGCGCGCTCGGACGCGGGCGGCTTCCAACATTCACATTGACAAGTTGGCACGGAAAGGGTAAATTTCTCGCCCGGTAAAGAGCTGTTTCCAGCTCCGTCCTGTACTGCCAAACATAAGCCGATCGAGGGAGGTCTCCCAATGTCGCGAAAAGGATCGTGCATCTTGTCAAAACTGCTGACCGCCACGGTGGTTTTGCTGGTCATTTCTTCCCCCTCGCAGGCGCAGACTCTGACTCCGCTTGTCAACCAGCCGAAGGACGGAATCGACCTCGCCTTTCTGATGACCGACGGCACGGTCGTGGCTCAGGACTATATCAATCCTGCACGCTGGTGGAAGCTCACGCCCGATATCAACGGGAGCTACGTAAATGGGACCTGGAAGCGACTCGCCAATCTTGAATATGCGCCCTATGCTTCTGCTTCCGCGGTGTTGGCCGATGGGCACCTACTCATTGAGGGTGGGGAATACACTGGCATCAATTTCGTTTTCACGCTCACCAATCAAGGCGCCATCTACGATCCCACTTCCGATCGCTGGACTGCAGTGGAACCGCCGGAAAACGTGAACTATATCGGAGATTCGCCGTCGGTTGTGCTTCCGAACGGTAAGTTTCTGCTAGGACCCAAGCTTACCGAACAAGTGACTGAACTCGATCCAAAGACTATGAAGTGGATCAACATAAATGCGACGGGGAAAAGCGATTTCAACGCCGAGGAGGGCTGGACGCTGTTACCGAACGGAACGGTTATTACAGCGGATGTGTTGAATGCTCCCAACTCTGAGATCTATTCGCCCAAGACGAAAGACTGGGCGACAGCTGGCAGCACGATCGTCGATTTGCATTCGCCGTCGCCCGACGGTTGCATCCCCTATCCCCCGGACGGCGTTTGCTATTACCCGCCTGGAGAAATTGGCCCAGCGATCCTCCGTCCGGATGGCACAGTATTCTTTACCGGATCTTATACAAACAACACCTTCGGCGACCCTGGAAATACCGCCATTTACGACACGCTCACGGGCAATTGGACGGTGGGTCCGGTTTTCCCAACCACGGACGGATACGGCGACAACGCGGGCGACTCGTTTGCCGTCCTGCTGCCGGATGGCAACGTATTGGTGGAAGGCGATTCCGGGTGGGGTTATGAGTTTGATGGGACGAACTTCCCCCTCACCACTAGTACGAATACGTATTTGGGATGTCTCCTGGTGCTCCCTACTGGTGAAGTGCTAGCGGGGGGTCTCCCACCGGTGGTGGCGGCGGGCTACCCAACGCAAGTTTACACGCCTTCAGGAACCTACCAGAGTTCTTGGGCGCCAACGATATCGCATATTGAAAGTCATCAGCTCACTCGTGGCTCGACGTACGAAATCGGCGGCACGCAGTTCAATGGGTTGTCGCAGGCTTGCGCGTTTGGAGACGAATTTCAATGCGCGGAGAATTATCCTCTGGTACGAATTACCAACAACAAGACCAATCACGTGTTTTACGCAAGAACCCACGACCACAGCACGATGGGCGTGGCTACCGGCGCGCGGCATGTGCGGACACACTTCGACGTGCCCATGCGGATTGAAGAGGGGGCGAGCTCGCTAGTGGTGGTGGCGAACGGCATACCATCCGCGCCCATAAGCGTTACGGTTTACTAGATCATGAGTGCCTGCGAACGGCTGTAAAAGGAATCGCCAACAGCACGATGCCGCCCAATGTCTTTGCTCTTCGCGGGTTTGTCAGTGTCCGGCGCGATCTTTTTGATCGTGGAGATGTATGAGCCTTTCGGGGGACTGATTGAGATCTCGAGTGGCTCACTGCATGCCGCTCTTACGCAGCTTGGCCAGATATATTTCGCCCCATGGTTCCCCCGGATGGAATCAACTGTCGTAATATCGCGATTGCACTCATCGGCGGTCAATGGGTTGACTGGACCTCCAAGAAAACTAGAATGAGGGCAAATGAACTTTCATTGCTGAGCGCGACCCACGTCGTTTTTGCTGCAGGTGGGAGGGCACCATGATTGAAAACCTATATGAACTGGTCGGCCGACATCAGAGTGTCAAGGCTGCTACTGAACGCTTCTACCAGAAGGTTCTGGAGGATGATAACCTCCGCCAATTCTTTAGCCAAACTGACATGGCGCACCTTCGCTCCCGGCAGGTTATGTTCATTTCCATGCTCCTCGGCGGAGGAGAGTACACCGGCAAAGACATTCATGTTGCGCATGCCCCGGCCAGAGATCACGGTCTGAATGATGCGCACTTCGACCTGTTCCTCAAGCACTTTCGCTCAGCCCTGGAAGAAGTGGGAGTCAAGGCGGAAAATGCCGACAAAATCGCGAAATTTCTAGAAAAAAAGCGAAAGGCTGTCTTGGATACTCGAGGTTGCCTCTGATCAGGAGTCGGAAATCGTTCGTCGACGGCAATCTGGGGATCGCGGATCGGTCATTCGGAAGCAACGAGGCCGCTCGGAGGTGGCGCTGACGACGGGGGCGCTACGCTCGTGCCTTCGATGCTCGGTGCCTGAATCTGCAGTTGCGTCTGCGACTGACTTCGCGGAATGCGAATCTCGCGCCGATTCGCCATTGAGCCGCCGGGAGAATAACTTCGTTCGGGTCACTTCTACCCCACCGCCATACCTTCCGCGTGTCGTGACTTGGGCTGCGGGGTTGCCTGCTGGTATGTGTCCCTGTTGGACGTCCGCTGAATCCGGCTCTTTAGCAGCATCGGTAGGAGCGACGCCAGATTCGAAACATTCTGCTGTGTCTCTGGAGATGCTCCGAGCTTTTTCGCAGCGTACTCAGTTCCTTTGCTCCCATTCCTTCTCGCCTTTCAACACTGCAGCAACGTTTCACACTCCCCTTTTCAGAATTCAACAGTCGGATATTGCACGATTCTCAATGCCACCTTGCCTCACTTGAAAACAGCTGAGGTCTTCAACATTCTTCAAGACTACGCCTGGTTTGACTTTCCTTTCGCCAAGGACGTAAACCCGGGCAATTTGTATCTGGTCAGATACGGGGCCTATCTGATGAGATAGCGTCGCGGACGAGTCGCTCACATTTTCCCAGCGGCCTCGGATCTCCTCCGAGCAAGGGCTAACCGTCCCATCAAGTAATCAATAAGACGATTCAAGCAAAACGACCAAATTGCATGTTTGTGGTTTTGGCCCACGATCTGCATTGTCACACGGCGGAGCCACCTCCGGAAGATGGCGCGAATGAAGGCAGCCGGCAGTTGGCACGAAATTCGAAATTCCGTTCCAAACGTGGAACGTCAGAAGGGACCAGGGTTATGCACTATCTCCTTAGCGTGTCTCGAATCGTCCATAACCGCGTACGAACATTCGTTGTGCTCGGTGCGATGTTGTTGCTCTCAGGTTACCTCATCACGCAAGGTCATGATCGGTCGAGGAACGTGATCGCTGCACTTGCGTCTACGGAAGAAATGATCTCCATGCAGAATTATATTCAGACGTCGCTCGATCGGGTGGCCATGCACGATAAGGCAGTTCTGTGCAATGCTGTCAGCGGTTCCCAGGGGTTCATGTGTGAGATTGCGGTTACTAGATTCAAATTGCGGAGTTGCAAATTGGAGCTGGAACAGGTGAACCAAATCGTTGCCGGAATGCCAGGGCAGATCAAATATCAAATTGACACCGGTCCTCTGCTCCTCCAGCTGCGAAACATCGATGAGGAGCTTGATGATGCTGTGGAATCCAGAATGGAACACGGAACCTCAGCCAAAGTCAACCCGGTGTACTCAGACGAGGCAACGCAGGTTGAGGCGAAGGCTGCAGGCATTCTTGCACAAGCCAGCCAGCTCCAGAATGGGTTTGTTGATGTTCTGAAGAATATAAAAAGCGCTGCTGAGGTCCAGGTCCAAGTTGCTAATTGGGCAATTTGCATTATTGCGTTTATCCTCTTGGCACTCGCGGTTGTCTCACGTTTCTGCGAGGTTGAAGTGGTAGAGTCGATTTCAGGGCCTCGAGGATATGCACATTTCGCCAGAGGCGATACGCGCTTTCCGGGAAGGCCCCCCACTCAGATCGATGCCAACTCCCCGTTGCCATCCTGGTTTCACCATTCGGATACGATCCCGTAGCTTTTCGGATAGAGTGAACTGCTCGACTCACGCAAGGGGAACTCGGCCGGACGATTCCCAAGCGGAATAAGGCCTTCCACGTTCTGAACAAAGAGGGCACCTCACACTCCTGCATTGCCCTGCCAACTGTGAAGTTCTACTGTGATTTTTGGTTAGAGTGATGGGTTTTCGCAACCCGTTCTGCGGATCAGCGATGAGGAGATTTGTTTAGCATACCGCCAGTCAGGGAGTTAGGCAGCCCAGAGGAAATATCTCGCAGCCCACTATCTTTTGGCACCCAACCTGCAACCTAGGAAAGCGCTGATGTTGTTCAAGCCGTTGAAAAAATGATCCGGCCTTGCAGCAAGTCCAGCTTGCGCTTACACCATCGGCAGAAGAGGATTTATGAAAAAGCTATTGTTTGCATTACGCAGCCTAGGCCTGCTGCTGGCCACGGCAGCTTACGCCCAAACCATCTGGATGTTCCTTTCAAGATGATCGTGACCTGATGAACGCTGCCCAGCGGCTAATACACGATTCGGTCAGTAGAAGGGATCCACCAGGCGGCCGCGATTAACGGTGACGTACAGAAGCCGATCGCGAGATGAGGCTTGCCGTAATTTGTTTACGGACCTCTGCTTCTGGTTGTGGCAGAAGAGATGTGCCGTAAACGCGTGCCGTAAACGCGTCACTCGTGGTCATCGTCAACGTATCTGCCGATAGGCGACGATTCCGTTTATCCGAACATCGGAACTCCGTTAATGCTGGGTCCGTCGCGGGGCGAACTGTATGGCGTTAGTTCCATTCCAATGAAGTATTGCCGAGTTCTCTGTGCCAGTGCCAGTCAGTGTTCCAGCTACACCCATTGTCCCGCTGGCCCGAAGCGATTCAGAAACCTCGAAGTTATCGCGATGAAAGTACAGGATGTTCCATCGGAACTGCATTGTAGGTTGAACAGTTGCCGGTCAGTGCCATTTCACTTCAACAGTTTATCAGCTATTATGTGCTGCGGATGGCAACGTATCTGATTACTGGCATTGCTGGTTTCATTGGCTCGACTCTGGCTCGTGCCTTACTCGCCCATGGGGAGCATGTCCGGGGCATTGACAATCTTTCGACCGGAAAGCTCGGAAACCTGGTCGAAATTATGGATCGAATCGATTTTTCCCAGGCTGATCTACTAGAACTCGAACACGTGCGCAAAGCCTGCAAGGATGTTGATTACGTGCTTCACCACGCGGCTATTCCTTCAGTGCCAGCGTCGGTCAAGGATCCTCTTGGCAGTAATCGAGCTAATCTCGATGCCACCGTTAATCTCTTGATTGCAGCGCGAGATGCCAAAGTGCGGCGTATTGTATACGCCGCCTCCTCGGCCGCCTATGGAGATTCGGCATTGCTGCCGAAGAAGGAGGATATGCTTCCCGACCCGGTCTCACCTTATGCCGTTGCCAAGTTGGCTGGTGAGCATTATATGACTTCCTTTTATCGTTGCTACGGCTTGGAAACTGTGTGCTTGCGGTATTTTAATATCTTTGGACCACGCCAAGATCCAGCCTCACCGTATTCTGGAGTTCTTGCCCGGTTTATTACCCAAATGCTTCGAGGACAGCAACCGACGATCTTTGGGGATGGAAAACAAAGCCGCGACTTCACGCACGTCGACAACGTTGTCGAGGCAAATCTGTTAGCCTGCACGGCTTCTGCAAGTGACGTGGCTGGCCGTGTGTTTAATATTGCCGCCGGTGTGCGTATCGACCTAAACCAAGTTTTCCAGTTGGTAAAGCAGCTAACCGGTTACCAGGGGAAAGTGAGTTACAGCCCCGAACGCGCCGGAGACGTGAAACACTCCGTCGCCGATCTCTCCCAAGCCGAACGTCATCTAAATTATCGTCCGATTGTCTACTTCGAGGAAGGCCTGCGTCGCACGATCGAATGGTATCAAACTTCTAAAGAAGCTGTGGTGAGCGAGCCCTAGAGAGTGGGACCCATGCTTTTTCGAAGACTCTGATCCCATTTCCAAGCTGTCGCCACGATGTCGTGCAACGATCGTCTGGCTTTCCAGCCGAGAACCTTTTGGGCAAGTGAAGGATCGGCAACTAACTTCGGCGGATCACCTTCGCGTCGCGGAGCAACTCGCTGCGGCAGCCGTCGCGATGTGATCCGCTCAATCGTGGAGATGACCTCCCGCACTGAACTGCCCTGACCCGTCCCTAGATTCAGAGCCGTTGAGGAGCCGTTTTCGAGATACTCAACGCCCAAGACGTGTGCTTCGGCGAGATCATTGACGTGAATGTAATCGCGGATGCAGGTGCCATCAGGTGTCGGGTAATCAGTGCCGAAAATTTCCAGCTCTCGACGTTCTCCATGGATTGCCTCAAACGCTGATGGAATTAGATGTGTCTCAGGGAGGTGAACTTCGCCGATTTCTCCGCTCTCGTCCGCACCCGCAGCATTAAAGTAGCGGAACGAGACAAAACGCAATCCATAGGCATGACCATAGGCTTCAAGTGCGTTTTCGAATGCCAGCTTTGTAGCCCCGTATGGATTGATTGGCAAACGTGGAGTTTTCTCGGTGATGGGAACGAGTTCTGGTATTCCATAGGTTGCACAGGTCGATGAAAAGATAAACTTCCGCACGCCTGAGTCTATGACCGCATCGAGTAGCAACAATGCGTCTACCACATTGTTCTGAAAATATTTTCGAGGATTAGATACCGATTCCCCGACATAAGCATGTGCTGCAAAATGCATGACAGCATCCACATGCTGTAGCACAGAGTTTAGTTTAGCGGCATCCGAGATATCGCCGACGATCAGTTCAAAGCCTTCCGCAAGATATCGATGTCCCGTGCACAAATTATCGTAGATGATCGCGTTGTAACCCCTTCGGTGCAGCTCTCGGGCTGCGTGTGACCCGATATAGCCAGCCCCTCCGACAACCAGAACGCTCAATCGTTTTTTATCCATCATCTGCCCACGATGCTCAGCCGGAATTTCCACTTTGAACATCCTGAATTGGGCCACAAGTTTCTGCTCGCTTGCGCTCATTGTCAAGAGTGAAAGGGTTTAATACGTGGATTTGACATGGTTTGGTAGAGTTGCCTGTCCCCGGGCGGTTCGGCGGGCCAGCCTTGACCATCTGGAGCGGCTGCGGGTGGGTCGTTGCGAGTGGGTGAGGAGGTCTTTTTTATTTTGCCTGAGTCCGGCCAAGCCTATCGCCAGTTGTGCTAACGCGGGCTTAGCGGAAGCCCCGAGGAACTGTAAGCTCCTCTCAGCAAGGGACTTGCATTCACAGGTTTGTGGGATTAGCGTTTACCCCATTGCAAAGAGCACGAGTACGTAGCAGTAATAGTAGTAAACTGCGTTCGGGTTGTTAAAAATAGGTCATGCCCCTCGAGCGCTTGTTCGGGGGATCTCGCAATATCGGCCGTCGGGTTCATTCTCGGCAATTCGGGTTCTATGTCGGCAGCATACAAAAAGATCGGTAAATACGACGTCCTCGACGTGATTGGCCGAGGGGGGATGGGCGTCATCTACAAGGCCGTGGATCCGGGCATCGGCCGGATCGTGGCCATTAAAATGATAACCGGTGCTTTCGCGGATGATCCCGAACTGCTACATCGCTTTTACCGCGAGGCGCAATCGGTGGGCAACCTTCAGCACCCCAATATCGTGACCATATATGACCTGGGCGTGGAGGATGGTAGCCCTTATCTGGTAATGGAGTTTCTCGAAGGGGAGAGTCTAGATGCACTTATCCGTACCCGACGAGCCATGTCTCTCGAAGAAAAGCTCGACATTGTAGTCCAGGTTTGCGAAGGCGTCGGCTACGCCCACAAACACAACATTGTTCATCGCGATATCAAGCCTGCCAACGTGATGCTGTTGCAGGACGGAAGGGTAAAGATTTTCGATTTCGGAATCGCCCGCATCGGCGATCGAATGACCCTACCGGGACAGATCATGGGCAGCTTTCAGTACATGTCGCCAGAGCAAATCAATGGCGGCAACGTGGACGAGCGTAGCGATATTTTTTCCATCGGGGTCTTGCTCTATGAACTCCTCACGGCGAAATTACCCTTTGAAGGTAAAGACACGGGCGAGACTCTGCTGAAAATCATCCATGACGCACCACCGCCGCTGAACCGCTTTCTCACCGGCTACCCGGCGGACCTCGATGAAATCATGCAACGAGTGCTGGCTAAAGATCGAGAGCAGCGCTTTCAGGCAGCCGAGGACCTGGCTTTTGAGCTCGCCCATGTTCACGAAAAACTCAAGCGGGAAAGACTCAACGAATACCTCGCAGCCGCAGAGGCGGCGCGCGCCGCCGGGCAGCTGAGCCGGGCTAAAGAACAGTTGCTGCAGCTGCTGAAGATCGACCGACAAAACGTTCGCGCAAATGACATGCTGCGAGAGCTACAACAGGAGATTCAAAGGCAACAGCGTAGCGAGCAGGCACGAGAGCTGCAGTCCGAAGCCGAAAAAGCCGTGACTCGCGGTGAACTAGCCGAGGCGCTGGTGTTTCTGGACCGGGCCGTCGAGCTGGATAAAACCAACTCGGAAATCGTTCGGCTCCGGGATTTGGTCCGCGAAAACAAAGCTCGTTCCGACAGAGTACGGGAATTGTTGCAGCGGGCAGAGATGGCCCGGGAGACCGGCGACTTGGACGAGGCCCGCCGGGCGGTCGAAGAGGCAGTCGTCATAGACGAAAAAAGCACTGAGGTGCGCGCGTTACAAGCGGCTATTTCGCGCGAGATCGCCGAGCGCCACAAACAGCTGAAACTTCAGAAATATATAGGCGATGCCCGGAAACAGATTTCTGCGCGCCGTTTCTCCGCTGCGCTGGAACTGTTGAAGGAGGCGGAGTTGATCGATTCCGCTTTTCCCGGCTTACAGGAGCTCACCAGCTTAGCTTTAAGCGGCCAACAACAGGAGAAGCGACGGCGGGATCTCGAGCGCCTGACCATCGAAATAGAAGACGCGCTCAATCGGAGCGACTACGACAAAGCCTGTGCCAACGCTGTCGAAGGGCTCAGCAGTTACCCCGATGATCCCGGGCTGAAGAAGCTGAAGGCAGTGGCTGAAAAGGAGCTTGCGGCCCGCGAGAAGCGCAGATATGTCGAGGAAACAATCTCCCTGGCACAAAAGCTAGTGAAGGAAGGCAAAGCTGATGCGGCTTTGGTCACCTTACAGGAGGCGCTCGAAAAATACCCCGCCGAATTAGGCTTGCAATCCATGCTCGCTTTGGTTAGGGAAAACGTGGAGCGGGAGCGGATAGAGCAAAAAAAGTCCGAATGCATCCAGAAAGCTAGAGAAGCAATTCGGCGCAGAGACTTCGGGGAAGCCATATCGCTGCTACAAGCGACCCGCCAGGAGCTGCAGTCGAGCGACTTTGATGATCTGCTGCAGTCTGCGCAGGATGAGGCGGCAAGTCATGCGAAGCGTCAACGCGTCGATTCAGTTGCGGAACAGGCTCACCGGTTAAATTCAGAGGAGAAGTACGAGGAGGCAATCCAGCTACTTGAAGCTACCTTACAGGAGATCCCCGACCAAGATCTGGAAATCATCCTCTCCGATAGCCGACGCCACGTCGAAGAATTCAACCGTAATGTTCAGGAAGCCATCAGCAATGCCAAGCGGCTAATGTATCAAAGCCACTATGTCGAGGCGGTCAAGTTCTTGGAAGCTCAGCCATACGGCAAGGCGGAGCAATTTCGTTCTGCCTTGGCGGAGGCGCGAGAAAAGCAACAGTTCTGGCAAGCCCTTTGTCTCGCCAAGGAGGAAATCCGAGCAGCCATTCTCCGCTCGGATTTGGATGAAGCCCAAGCTCTCTGGCAGAAGAGTCTTGAGCAGTTTGGGGATGTTACGGATGTCCGCCTGCTGGCCGCGGAGATCAGATTTAGACGGAGGGGAGTGGCGAATGCCAGGTTGGATGCGGCTTTGCGCGATGCCCGGGTGCTGCTGCTGGTTCGCTCCTTCGACTCGGCCGTGCGTGTGCTTGAGACCACTGCTCCCGTGGCCGCGGAGGCCGAGCCTCAGCTAAACGAACAATTTCAGCTTTTGCTGGACGCCGCTCGATCCGGACTCGCGAGCAAGCGGCAAGACAGCCAGCGGCGAGAATCGAGCAACAAGGAGCAGGTTCGGGACAGCGAACCACAACCTACCCAGAGTCAGCTGGTCTGGCCTGCCTGTGAGTTACGCAAGGAATTGGATCTGGATGATGAAACACAAGCACCAGATACCGGTGATTTGCGAGCCATCTTGGGAGAGGTAACCCAGATTGCCGATCACTATCGGGGCGATACTAAACTGCAAACCTCAATTGACGCTCTGAAACAGAAGATTACGTCGCGTATAAGCGCGCTTCGGGAAGCGAAGCTGGCGCAAGCGCCGTGGTCGGCATTTCCAAATAGTCAGGAGCCGGTCGAACTCGGTACCACTAGCGCCGCCAAACATCTTGCGGACTCCTCGCAGAGGGATCTTGAACCGGCGGTTCAAATGGAATCCAGCGATGTGGTATCACCTATCAGCGAGACGACCACATCGGTTGTGACCCCTCCCTCCGGAATAGGCGGGTTTGCCCCCTCGCTCAGCGAGCCCCAAGTGGAGGAGGTTGGCGACGCACACTTAGAGCATGCAACACCGGGATACTTGCCTTCGTCGGTTCCAACAGCCAATTCCGACATTGCAGAACTCGAGCCCCAAGCGCCGCCGCAAAGCTTTGCCGACGGAGGCGCGGCAGAGATGGAGCTGGTGAATCCTCCTGGGACGGACGACGAGCTTGCAATCGTTAAAGCCGCACCTGAGGCTGTACCGCAGCCAGCCATGGCGGATCCCTTCAGCCTTGCTGAAGCTCCCGGAACTTCCGAACTTCCCGTCCCTCCCCACCCTGCTTCGCCTAGACCACGGCTCGTTAACGCTCGGCTGTGGAGAAATCCTACCGTAGTTGCGGCCTGCCTCATCGCGGTTGGCGTGGTGATCGGTATCTCAGTATATCGATCGAAGTCCAACGGCCCACGCGTTCCCATACCTCAGCAAAGGCAGCCCGAGCAAACGCAGCCCGATCCGATCGCGATTCGGCAACAGGCGGCCATTAATGCCGCTGACAAGCTGGTTGCCGCAGATGATTTGGCGGGCGCACAGCACCTGCTTCGGGCCGTTACCGGGCTGCAGGGTCCGCTGGACGCCACCGTTCAGGAGAGACTTGCGGGAATCTCCGCCGCAATGAAAGACGAGGGCGTTCGGCGGCTTCGGCGCAACGAAGAACAATGGTGGCAAGACGCTGTCGAGCAAGTTGACAACGGAAAATTTGATTTGGCCAAGAGTGACCTGCACAAAATTCTCAACCTCGGGGACGGCGGTCAGAGGAAGGCAGAGGCGCAGCGCTATCTGAATCAGGTCGTTCCTGCACGTGAAAAGGAAGAGCATTTATTCGCCTTAGCTCAACGCGCTTCACAAGGAACCGGCAGCGACGATCTCCAACGCGCCGGCGATTTTCTGAACCAAGTTATTGCGCTCAATGGAAGGCGAAAGCCTGAGGCTGAGACCCTGCGAGACACCGTCAACGCCAAGATACAGGAAACATTGAAACAGCAGCGTCAAAGGCAGATAGACATCCTAAATGCCGAAATCGATACTCGCCTTCGAAGTGGGGACCTTGCCGGGGCGCGCCAGCAGTTAGACAAAATCAAGCAACTGGGTGGGGACGTTACCTCTGCCTCTGGGAAAATCGACGAAGAGCAAAAAAAACGTCAGGCGCAAATTGACGCGGAAGCGGTTTTTCAGAAGGCTGTGCAGCGGTACCAACATGCGGTAGGGTCGAACAACCGGGGCGAATTGGAATCTGTTCGCGCAGACCTCGAAAATATTGCCAAGGCAGGTGGCCCACATGCAACTGAGGCAGCAAACGATGCAAACCAATTAACCCAACAGCTGGCCCAATTGGATACACGTCCTGTTTCTCCCCCAGTACAGCCCAAGGTTTCGTTACCACCAGCCGTCGACTTCCAGGAGGTTCGTTCGGAGGTTCATTCGGTGCTCCAGCGCTACATTGATGCGTTCGAGCACAGGGATGCTGATGCATTGCAGCAGGTCTGGCCGAAAATGGGCGACCGCTATAGCAAATTTAAAACGAGCTTTGCTACTGCAAGCTCTATTCATATGAAACTCGAGCGCGAACAGATCGATATTGCGGCTGGTGGCGACACTGCGGTGGCAACGACGGTGATTGCTCAGGACTACACCGCCAAAGGTCAGAGCACTCGGAGCATTCGAGACCGCACGGTATTTAAGCTCTCAAAATCGAGCGGAACCTGGCGCATTGATGATGTTCAGTGATGGTCTTCGTTATTGCGCGTGTGTGCGGTCCGCTACCTTGCCTTGATGGGCAGGGAAGGAAATAGCATAGCCGCTCCCGGCCGCGTCTTCCATCAGCCGTGGCTTTAGAGGCTATGGGAGTTCTGAGCTCGGCGGCAGGTGTTGGGGCAGGGCAAGTGAGGCGCCAAAACGCAGGTTGTTCTTGTGAGCTCGAACAAACCTGTGGCCTTCCGCTTTTAGCAGCCTAGAGAAGTAGAATCCTGACTGTACCCCTCAGAACGTGTATCCCAATCCAACCAACGGAGCAGCTTTCGAGTGCAGGCCACTATCATCCAGTCTCACGAGAACATTGGCAGTCAACACAAGCTTGGAAGCCTTCGACGGAAGGGGCCGGATCTTGACTCCAATCGACGCGTTATCGACGCTGTAGGAGGCATCAGGACTGGCAGCGAGACTAGCGAGGCTCACAGTGCTGGGGCTGGGCTCAGTATGGCAACCAGAGGTGCATTGCGCCAGAAACGGCTGATTGGTTACCGCCTCTGTTCCGGCGCGGAAGAATCTGGCTCCCACAATGTCGAAAGCACCCGTCAGCCATTTAGTAATCCCAGCGTCAAAACCCGCGGTGTAGAGAAAATCGCTGGGCATGAAACCCTTCTCACCCGTGGTTAGACCTTTGTTCTGCTGCTGAGGCGCGCCAAAATTGTTAAGAGTAATTTGTCTGCTAGTCAGGATGGAGTTGCTATTCCACTCATAGCCGACCATGACATGCGGAGAAACCCTCGCCTTATAGGACAACACTACGAACGGTTTTACACCGTAGGATCCGGAACCAAGGAAGTTCAAGGCGTCTCCGCTCGGAAAACGCACGTCGAGGCCGCTCGCGAATCGCACGTGTTCGCCGGACCAAGCATTCCATTTCACGCGCGCAACTACGTCCCCAATCCCTGAAGCAGAGTTGACAGCGCTGCTGCCATTGGGCGTCACGGCGACTAACCCGGTCGAGGGGGAAAAGGTTGAACCTAGCCAGTTCGGATCTGGAAACCTGTGGTTCACACATTGAGGAGCAAGACCGGACGGACCCGCCGCCGGACTCGTATTGGGGCAGTCCTTGAACAGGTGAAAGAAGTAGGGATTCCCGTTTGCAGGCGGGTTGGCCAGGTTCTGGTTAAACAATAAAGCGTCAGGGCTGCCTGCCGTTGGTTTCCACGAGCCATCTGAGCCAAGAATAATCGTCGAATTCGAGTAAACATTCATCCGAACCGTTTCGAACGGAATCACCATGGAAAGCTCGAGGTGGCTGGTCAAACCAAACGTTACATATCCCGTGTACTGATTCACTGTGAGAGCTATCGAATTCTGCGTGCTTATGGCGTCGCGAACAAAGGCACATCCATTAAGATTAGCCGAACTAGCTGAGGGGGACGAGAGACAGGTGTGCGGTGAGTCAGGCGGGGAGTCATCTCCACTGTCTGGCCGGTGTGCAAAAACCGCCGGTACGCTGCGCAGATTGATGCCATCAATTTGGTCGAAATTGAAGTACTGGTAACTGAAGCCAACGAATAGCTTGTGACGTCCGATCGTGTCGCCGCGTTCGCCGAGAACTGGTCCCAGACTATCTGTACTGACCACGAAAGTCTTGAGCGAGGGATCGTAGGTCAACAGCACTCCGGAAGAGGGAGAAGCGAGCGGCAGAAGGTTGGCCTGCCGAGCGATGTCACCGGTCAAAGGCGATAATGTTGTAGAGAAATCGGACGCAAAATGACCTGGGTGGGTATCCCTAACGCCAGGGGGACCCCCATAGGAGTACAGCGCGCCGTTGAAACTGATCGGTTGATTCGAAGCGACTCCATATTCCTCTGGAATTACACATGCGAGCTTGCCGCTCTGGACGGTACAAGGGCCAGTCAAAGGCTGCTGAGCAAAAACACTTATCAAGCTTAGACTGAAGAAAGTCACGAACACCCCGGAGAATGCGAGCAATTTTTTCATAGCTTTTCTCCCGCGAACACGATGAGGATCCCCAACGGGGTTCCGAACGTTTACAATAGTCCCATTCCTTTGTCAAGTCGGTTTGTCTGAGCATGTCGTATTTCGTTAGAAATGCTGCCTGCTTAATGGTTTAGAAATGTTCCCTTTTTGTTTGCTGGGGGGGCAAACAACTGAGCACTTTGCTCAGCACGTGCGCGTTCCCCTGTCGCAATCGCTCCTAGACGACAGAACGAGTCATAGCCAGCAAGTTCTGATAACTGTGCTTGAAATGGTGCTGGCTGGCTTCCGTCTAAAAAATGGTGGGGCGGTTGATTTCAATAGACGGCGCAAAGATAGGCTGCCACTCAACTGCGATTTACCTGGTCACAGTGCCGCATCGGGACAAGATTGCGTCACCTCGCGGCAAAGTCGGGATTGATCGGAGAAGGGATCATCGTCCAGCTCGGAATCAGCCAAGACCCGCCTGCCATTCTGAAAAACAGTGCGGCGGGGAAAGCCAACAACAACAGTGGACGCGTCAGGCATATCCCGGAACCCCACCGTGCCAGGTTCGGATACGGTGGTTTTTGTCCAGGGTGATGTTTCCCAAAACCCTTGGCAACTCGCCCAATGATGGTGTGGTCGCCGATTGTGGAGTGGTGTGCGCCCTACTCCTTGCCTGCGCCGGCCAGTGTCATCCCGTGATCTAAAGCTACATCGTCTTCCATGATTGCTGTTTCTTCGATGACCACGCCTGTGCCATGAATGAACAGCCCCCGCACAACTTGGGCGTCGGAACGAATCTCGATGCCCATCATACAAGGCATCACCTTCGAGAGAAGACGGGCCAAGACATCGCGCCCGCCCGGGTAACACAAGGTTCTTAGCTGCCGGATCGCTCTCAGCGGCCGGCGGAATATCTTCACCGCTTGAATGGAATAGGCCGATCGGTTCGCCGCATGCGGCGGTGAGGGGCAGAGTTGTGGTGGTTGCCATGATATTCATTTTCTTCCTTCCTTTTCTGAGCTGCTCCGCGTCGTGGCGCGCTTCCATCTTTTTGGACACACATGCATCCTGATTAAGCGGTTTGCCAGTTTGCAGGCGGGGCCATGGACGCCGGCGCCGCAGCATTGCGTTTTCTCCAAGGTCTGCCAAGGCTTAGCAACACGTCCCAATAGATGCAGCGAGTGCGTTCTTGCATGGATGAGCTCAAGAACTGATCGGTAAAGCGCTGGCGCCCTGCCTGGCCCATGCGGAGGCGAAGCGCATAGTCGTTGGTCAGATCGGTCAATGCCTGCGCCAAAGCGGAGACAGAACCGCTAGGCACTAGAAATCCGTTTTCATTATGCGCAATGGCTTCTCCAACCCCGCCGACATCGGAGGCGATCACTGGCAGCCCTGCCCTCATCGCCTCCAAGATGCTGATTGGAAGCATCTCGGATCGCGATGCGAGAACAAACACATCTGAGGTGACAAGGAGCGAAGCAACGTCGTCGCGATTGCCCAGGAAATCCACTCGCTCCTGAATGCCAAGTTCGCGTGCCAGGCTTTCCACGCTGGCTCGAGTAGGACCGTCGCCTACCAAGCGAAGCCGCGGTCCTTTGGGAATGCGGGCAAAGGCACGGAGTAGAAGGTCGTGGTCCTTGCCCTCGATAAACCGCGCCACCATTGTGATCACAGGCGTTTCGGTCGGTGAAAGTCGGGCCCGTTCGGAGCAATCCGGGAGACCATTGTGAATGGTGACAAGCTTGGAAGGAGATCCGATTCGGTGCCCGCGCACGATTCGCGCTCCAGCCCGGGAAACCGTAATAATGCGTTCGCACCAGCGCGCCGCCATGCGCTCGCAGGGGCCGCTCAGAGCACTCGAGAAGCGCGATACCGCCGCTGTCCCATAAAGCCAGGCGTGGATGGTGTATACGGAAGGAATGCCGAGTATTCGACCGGCGAGCCGGGCAAGAAAACCAGCCTTGAAGGTGTGTAGATGGAGAAGATCCGGTCGCAGCTTCCGGATCAGTTGCCAAATCTCCCCGAAAGCTCGAGCGTCCGCAATTGGACTGACTTCCCGCTGCAAATGGGGTAATACGTAAACAGGGATGGCTCTTTCGCGACATGCTTCTGTAAGGAAGCAGCCTTCTTCTCCCGTGGCAACGCTAACCTCGAAGTCAGGTCGCATGGAGCATGCCAGGTCGAGCACTTGCGTCTGGGCGCCTCCGTGCTCGGCTCGAGTAACGAGGTACAGGATTCGAGGTTTACCGCTATTGAGGTCGGTCGCGGAAGAGCCGTTATCAATTTCATTTTCTATGGTCTTAAACGAGTTCATATAGGTCCTTTTACGACGTGTACATGGGCTGAGTGCTGTGTATCTCCGCCATGCCGACGGAAACCATTCCGTGCTGGGCGCGATAGCTGTCAAAGGTCCTCAACACGGAGCGCAGAAAACAGAGATTCTCGTCGCAGTGATAGGAGAAGTCCTCGGGATGCCACCACAGATGGAAGACTTCGCCACGTTCGGCGGCGTACTTCATAGCTTGTTCAATTCGCGCGTGCCGCCAAGCTTCGAATGGCTGAAGAATAGGCGAGTAAGGCCGCAGGTATCGGCTGGCTGCGACCGAGATAAGTCTCCCGTCTCGGGGCCATGGGCACGTCTGATTTCCGCACAGGTCCAGATAGGTGTCCAAGAGCCGACCAAGCCGCCTATGCGGGCGCCGCTGTTCGTCAAACGAACGCGCCTGCTTGATCTTCGCCGGCTCCGTTCCGCGATAGGCCAGGATCCCAAAACGTTTCAGAATCGAAAGGTACTCAGGATTGACTTCATTCCGGGGAAAGACATAGGAACGTAAGCTATGACCCGACTGGGCTGCTATGGCCACCGCACTCCTCACGTCGGCTTCGAACTCCTCGCCATCTTGGCCCGGCTCCATGGCGTAGTAGTGAGAAAACGAGTGACACGCAATCTCCTGACCGGGTCTGCTCGCTATCTCTGCAATCAGGCTTGGAGCAAAATGAAAGGGATCGTCAGCCTCCCCCGCTCCAAGCGTTTGCTGATAAGGATCCAACCGGCTGTCCCGGTACTTGGGCCGCCGGGTGGGCTTCAACGCTTCAACCTCTGTTCGGGAGTGCGCAAACAGAAGACCGACGGTGGCCCACGTAGCGTGAATTGAGAACTCCTCGAATAGGTCGAGCATACGGGGGACGATCCGTCTCGCTGACAACAGTCGGGCCCGTTCGTTGCCATCGAGGGGCGCGGAATCGCGAACTCCCCAATGAAGTTCGAAATCGAGTGATATGACCAGCGCACCGGGACGCTTCCGCCCACGGCTCGCCTGGAATTCCTGGGCTGATGCTTGAAGTGCGTTGTTGCTCCCGCGTGGGTCCGAGAAGTTAGCACGGGCAGTGCTCATCGCGTCACCTCCGACTGACTCGACAAGCAGGATTGCGGTTCAGTGTGAATCGATTGCTCCGGGCCTCTCTCTTGGGAATCGCGACTTTGACTTGCTGTTTTGATCTGAACGACTTGAGCATGCCGCGGGAACGTGGAATAAAGGTCAAGCCACTTATCCATCACGGCTGCAATCCGAAACTGTTCGTGACAGAGCTGGCGTGCGGCATCGCCCATCGTCTGTAAGCGCTCTGGCGAGAGAGCCATCAGCCGATGCATAGCCGCGGCCAGTTGTTTCGGCGCCGCCGGAGGCACCATATAACCTGTGATTTCATCCGCAACGACGTCGGCATTACCACCCACATCGGTGACCACTGCCGGCAGGCCTGTCGACGCCGCTTCCAGCAGGGCCGCCGACAGACCTTCAAACTCGGACGACATCACAAAAGCGTCGGCAGCGCTGTACAGGTCAAGGATGTCTTCGCGGGCGCCACAAAAACGAACCTGTCTCTCCAATCCACGCGTCCTGCATTCTTCCCGTAACTTTTCTTCCAGGGGCCCGTTGCCGGCAAGCAAAAGGACAAATTGCTCGTGCTTGAGCAGCTCAAGGGCGCGGAAAAGTGTCGGATAGTCCTTTTGTTTGACCAATCGGCCGACCGCGAGCCATACGAACTCGGAGCTAATGCCGAGCGCTTCGCGCGCGTTCTTTCTCCGGTTTTTCGAGCGCATGAAGTGATCGGTGTCGACACCATTCGGAATCATCTGAAACTTCCTACGCGGCACCGCACCCACGCGAACGTATCGTTCGAATGCCGCGTTACAGATGATCGTGGTTTTGTCTGCCAAAGGGTCCGTGATGCGGTAGAGGAGTTCCTTGTGCCAGGTGGGTCCGTCTTGTTCCGACGTCTCTCTAAAGTTATGGGCAGTGCACACCAAGGCCGGTATCCGGCAGAAAAGCCTGGTGACACGTCCCAAAAGGTTCGCGTGGAACATATGGCAATGCACAATGTCCGGTCGAAAGTCGCGGATGAGGGACGCGAGACGGAATACAGCCCTCACGTCCGGTACACCTCGTTTCATGTCCAGCGAGTGAACCGAAATGTGCTGCGCTTCCAACTGACTCAGGTACGCGGTTGGTTTAACCATGCACACTACGCGGACCGTCCAGCCTCTCGTCTTCAGCTCGGTAGCGAGGCGAACGACCTGCGTTTCGGCGCCCCCGAAAGTCAGGGTCGTGATAAGGATGACAATCCGCCCGGGCCGTTTCGTGTGGGATTGTTCCAGACCGTTCCTTGCCATCTCTGCTGATAGGCTCTGTGGCGCCTGATGCAGTTGCGAAACGTTATCTTTCAGCGTTGTAGTCATGGTCGTGATTGCTGTTGTCCTTTCGAACTTGTCTCGCTCATGAGAGAAGCAAGAGGCCTGCCAGCCGGCGCCTTTTCTCATCAGTTCTGCTTGCGGTGTGTAAGTCCAAGCGGTGCCGGCGCTTGAGGCCCGATTTATTACAGGAGAGTAGGAGGTGCACCCGCTGAATCCGCTTTTGAGTTATCCAAAAGTCAAGGCGGACAAACTATTTAGATAGGGGGACGGAGCGCATTCGCGTAGCGACGAGCGTCCTGATGATGAAGATCCTGAACGGGGCTTTGCCTCAGATCGATACCTGATAGACGTCAGAAGCTGAAGAACATCTCGCCGGTCTCAGGCGGAGCTCGGTGTATTGCCGTCGCCGCTGGGTCGCGTCAACCCGGCTCGGCGTTTATGAGCTGCACAGTTAGATCGTTTTTTCAGCAGGCTCTTGGGAAGGAACACAAGTGGGTTATTTCGGATTCTTGCCGAGGGTCGCCCAGGGTCGGGCCCCAAAGCCTGGTTTGACATTTGGGGACTCCGACCTCGACGCGATTACACCGAATTAAACCGACGCTTACTAGTTACGATGTCGCCCTTCCCGGTTTTCGGGATCGAGGCAATGGGGGTTGCGGTTGGTGCTGCCAGTTCAGCCGAGTATGCCTGGAGGGTTTCGCGGGCGATTTTCGGCCAGCCGCACTCTCGCAATATCCAAGCCCTGCCTTCCCGCCCGAACTGGTCCAGTCGCTGCTCGCCCAGAATAACGGCCTGGCGCAACGCGGTGGCAACCGCGTCCGCAGAAGCTTCCTCAATCACCAGACCGCCATTGGAAGCCCGCAGCAAGGCGCCCAGCCCTCCTGCTCTGGTTCCAATGACTGGGCGCCCATTGGCCAGCGCTATTGATGCGACACCGCTATCCGAAAAGAATTGGGTGTACGGGAGCAGAAAGCAATGGCAACTGGCAAACAGTTCAGGAAGCTGTTCGTCGGGAATGAAACCCTCGACTAAGCGGATCGGCTGAGGGCATCTCCGAATCAACTCCTGGCAGCGCTCCCAATAGTTCTGCTCGTTTCGGTTAAGAACGGCGCCGGCAATCGTGAGGCGTATCGGGACGTTCTCTTTATAAAGCTGCTGAACGGCCTCAATGGCGAGGTGAGCGCCCTTATTCTCACGCAGCGCGCCGAACAGAAGCACTTCCAGATACTCCGATTCGGGCATCGGTAGCCTGTCGGCGCCAAGCTCGTAGGGGCCCTGGGGGATCACCTTAAGCTTTGCGCTATTCTCGCCGAACTGTTCCAGGATCGTGCGCCTTCCCACTTCATTATGAACAATGATGATGTTGCTGACGCGATACATCCACGCCAGCGCACCTGTCTCCACCCAGCGCAGCTTCTTCGGCATCTTCCACTTGTGAGGAAGCGGATCGTGAGCGGTATACACAATCTTGCAGCCGCGAATCCGAGCGCACAAAAAGAAGAGTGCGCCGAAAGGCAAGTGCAAGCTATATTGAAAATGCACTAGATCGCCACGTCGGATAGCACAAAATAAAACGGCCAACGAGGAAAGCAGAAATCGAACGTTGACAACCACTTTCCCTAAAAAACCCTGCTCGCCATCGGTGGAACGTGCAATCGTGGGGTGAACCGTGATTAAGGGGTTACGGTTGAATTCTTCCAGGAACTGATGATTGCTAGGACACACGATGTGGATCGGAGTTCCTTCGGCCGTAACCGCGCGAGACAGTGCTTCAACGTACAACGCCGCCGATGAGAACGGCTCGGGGGTGTGCAGGAAAATGCGTTCTTCTCTATGAAATGATCCGGAGCCACTCGAGCGCGGCTCGGGGCTGGCAACAGCCGACGACCCGCTCTGCAGAACACTAGTAGTACCACAGTGAACGTCAGACATGGCCGATCATTTTCTCCCTTCACCTTGATCACGGTTCGTGTTTCCACTCATACAAGAGCAGATGCGGTGCCACTCGTGGGACCATTGCCGTCCGGCTACTCTCCTCGCGTATCTCCAACCGGTGCAGAAACTTGGCTGCAATGACGTTCGTGGGCGAGCAAAGCGCGAAGGCGCACATCAAGATCCTTGCTATCCAATCGGGTAGACCTCAGCTATCCGGTACGCTACCTGCCAGGGAAACAACAAGTCACTTTCTGCCTCAACGCGCGTTATAGAAAGTGGTTCCTACGGCTGCCACACTCGTACCCAGTCTACGTTCAGCGTCATCGTGGGTGCGGTCACGCCAGACAGATTCCCAGCTTTCCAATCATCTCCCTCTTGCATGGTGAGAACAAGGAAGAAGTTCTGGCGATCAAATATGGAAGGTGTACTCTCTGAGTGCAGCGGTTGGTTGTCCAGGTACCAAGTCACTTTTCCGGGCGTCCAAAGCAGACCGTAGGTGTGGAATTGGGACAAATCCACATTACCGGGGAGAGCAAAAAAGTTGTTTCGGTTGGCATGATCATGGAGGTTCACCCAATCATGAATGGTGCCATAGAAAACATGCGGGTGGTCGCCTTGACCTTCGAAGATGTCGATTTCGCCCGACTCCTTCGTGCCATTATAAATATCCTGGCCGGTTGCATCTTCCACCGGAATCAGCCAGAAGGCAGGCCATGTGCCTTTGACTACATCCCACCGCATGCGCGCTTCGAAATAACCGTAGCGCCAGGCCGCATAGTTTCCTGCGTGAGGGGAAAAAGTCGTAATGCTGGTGTCTAGCGCCCCTTGTCCTCGCTCCCATTTCAAAGAGAGAATCGAATTAGCCACGGAAATATTTTTTCGCGATGCGTGCTGGTGGTTAAACCAGATCCCCTCGTACCACTCGTGCATTCCCCGACCGTCCGGACTGAGGTCAAGTCTGTCGAACTCATCCGCGAACACTAGCTTGTACCCTTGCGCTTGCGGCGGAGGTGCCGCCCTATCTGGGTGTGGCTGCTGACCCAATGCGTTGCCTGTAAAGACAAGACTAGCGACTGCCGACAAGAATAGGGCATAAAGCATTTTGACCTCACAATATGTGGAGCCTTTTCTCATAAATTAACACCCCTGCTATCACACCTTGAACGATCTCTGTCAAGAGCCGCATCCGACGTCGCCGCTATTCTTAGGCGGAGACCGCCATGGAAAATTGCGGTTCGCTGGTAAGCCCGCGGGGAGTGAGTCGGCGCCTATCTTCATGCAGTGACATTCGGCTCACTACAACTGCCACGAAGCAATAGGCAAGATAGTCGGCTGGATCGTTGGCGAAGCCGAACAGTCCGGGTACTTCCACGGCGGCACGCAACAACATGAAGAGACACGCCAGCAGGATCATGTAGCGGTTGATTGCGGGAATCGAGGTTCTCCAGGCGAGCCAGCGGCAACACCGCAGCAGCATCCACACGATTGCCATCGCAGGCACGTAGCCTACGAGGCCTTCCTCAGCCAGCAGGGTGATGTATTGGTTGTGGTACGCGCCACCCCTGATGAGGGAAGTTGAAGTGTGAAAATATTCGCCTCCGGCAATACGGGGGAGCAAGTCATCTTCCCAGGATTCGTACCCGTGACCAAAGAGCGGTTTTTCCAGAAACTTGGACCACGCCACCGACCAAAGGACGGTTCGTCCCTCGGAGAAGGTTACCATTTTTCGTGAATCAGTCGTGACGACAGCAGCCCAGATGGTACCGGTCAGCAGGAGCAAGGTTACGCACCCCGATACTCGCAACACAAACGATGGGGCCCGGAGCCAATGCAACGCGGTCGCGACCATCGCGCTCAACAACAGGATGCCGAGTGGCGCGCGGGAGCCGGTCAGGAATGACGAGACGGCGAACACAAAAACTCCCAGGCACCACGTCAGCGCCCTTGGAGGTGCCAGGCACAAACCAATCAAATACATGAAAATCGCCGTGAAAGAGATGGGATTCAGAGGAAACCCTTCACCCCTACTAAGCACCTCCTTGAGAATGCGAAGCCCCTGATAAGTTGGAAGGGTTAGTCCCATGTGCCGGATATAGGCGGAGAGGATCAATCCACAAGTCACGGTGCTGCCAAGTAGCATGCCATATCCAAACGCTCTGGCGGTTCTACCGTGCCGTAGTGCCCGTGCCATCGCCAGACCCACAGCGAAAAGCAGGACGAGTTTCAGCAGGTCCTTAAACGCTCGCGCCGAGTCGCTCGCCGTCAGACACGGAACTATGAGCAGCAGCGCAAGCAGACCGAAGAGGGCTGCAAACCTCGTTTCCGCTCGCGTGAGCGGCGCACGCAGCCAGAATACGAGCAGTAGGGTTGATAGCCCGGCAATTACGCATCGTAGCAAGGTAGCTTTGAGTTCGATCGCGATCCCAACCGGAGCCCAGTAGACGCCCAAAAGAAAAGGTATGAAAAAGGCAGCCACTTCGGAAACGAAAGAGATCTTAAGTTTGCCTGGCGTATTCATTCATGTACGTCCTTCTGAGTAATTCACTGACGGATTAATTGTGATTTTAGTGAACTGAGCCGTTGTTAAGACCTGGGGGTTTCGCCGAGGGCTATGTTCAAAACCGCGATCATAACAATGGCGGCAGCGGCGGCTAGCACAGCGCCCGTCGAGCATTGTTTGCTATAGATAGTATTTCCGCGAGTCTCCTATTTCTGGATTCATTGCAACTGCCCATCTACTGATTTGTGACTTCCGTTCGCGATCACGGTCTGTTAAGCTTCCACCTTGCCAAAAATCCAAACGGCGGACGGTAGGCTCGACACAAGCGGAATGCGCGTATTTACAACACATTACCCAAACGGGTGCTCTCGGGAGAGCCGCACTTGTTGTAGGTATATCGCTCAAGACCTATCGGAACGAAGAGGCGGACTATCGAATCGGATAGACCGATAGACCGGTGGCCCACCGTTGGCCGAGCCAAGGCGATGCAAACTGCCAAAAAAACGCGGTGGATCCACTGCGGGAGACGAAGCCGCAGGGGCCTCGGCAAATCCGCTCTGCAAATTTCATCGAACGCAGTGTGCGGAGAGGGGCGGGTGTTGTCTTCGTTGCGAAGGAGTGTAGCCTCGACTATAGTTCTCCGTCGAGGTGAGCCATTCCCCCGGTTAGGAATCGGGGAAGTGAGGCCTAGTAACCTCATTGGAGAAGAAGTATGCATCTCGACTTTGCGCTGATGCATTGGGTGAATCAGTTCGTCGGGCGTTGGCCTTGGTTCGACTTGGCCGTCTACCATGTCAGTGGCTCGGAATTTCTTAAGGGTATCGCCATTGTGACGGTGTACTGGTATTTTTTGTTTGAACAGGGCAAGCAAGGGACCGAGCCAGAAGAGGTCGATGCGCGCGCCACTCTTCTGACGGTTTTGATACTGGTGGTTCCAGCGATGGTGGTGGCTCGCGGCCTAGCAGACCTACTCCCATACCGAGAGCGGCCATTTTTCGATCCAGCTCTGCACTTTCAGTGGCCATACCATGTAGACGCCGACCAATTCATTCGTTGGAGTTCCTTTCCGAGCGATCATGCCGCTCTCTTCAGCGCTCTGGCAATGGGTTTATTTTTTCGAAGCAGGAGAGTCGGCGCCGTCGCGTTTGCCTATGTCGTGTTGGTTACCTTCGTCCCCAGAATTTACATGGGTTATCACTGGCCAAGTGACATTCTGGCGGGCTCTGTGTTGGGTATCTTGGTCGCGTACGTTGCCCTGATTCCAACCGTTAAGCGTCGATCCATACAGCTGTACGAAGAATGCAATAAGCACTCCGGCGTGTTTGCTGCATCATTGTTTCTCTTGACCTACGAAATCGGAACACTATTTGACGGCCCACGTTTGCTACTTAAGTCCTTGGCTTCTTTGGTCAGAAGATGAGTAGACGGCAGGTCATTCATCTTAATTATAGGGGATACAAGTTGCCCGGCGGGAAGTGGCAACGCCCTTAACCTCGTCTTCGTTCCTTCGCCCTCGGGTGAGGTCCGTCAAAACATCATAGCCGCGCATCGTGCCAGTCGTCCAATCAAGACGCCGAGGCTGCTGCCATAGCAGTCGAAACTGGCAGCCTCGATTTAGATTCAGTCAAGCAGGTGCGCAAATTCAGCCCTAGAACGAAAGCTTCGATGATTACCGAGCACCAGATCAGGGTGGCGGCGCTGGCTGTGCCAACGAGAGCGAGACGAAGGAGATTCGCTGCAACGTAAGCGCAGAGCCGAATTCGCATGTAGTGAACGCCCATCGCGCGTATGAACAGGTAGCTCGCCGACAGTTCACTGAGGGACATCACCACACAATAGCCAATCCATGCGGGCAAGATGTGGCCCACTTCAGCCAATTCAGTCCCGCCAAATTTTCCATGCATGTACACTATGCGCAGGATAGGAAATCGAAGCGCACAAACGGCGACCGCGAACAATAGCTGCAGCGTAGTATGTACCATTAGCCATCGGCGGAACACGGTTGGCCTTTCTTTATCCTCAGCTGAACAGAGACGCGCCTGTACCAGTGTAGTCAGGGGCATCGAAAGCAGGCTGTACCCCAGCATTCCGATTCGCATCGCGCAGTTGTTAGCGGAGATCACGCCCGTGCCAAGGCGGGCGAGGAAATACAACAAGAAGGACTGATTCGCGAGGAAGCCGACATTCTCCACGGCCGACGCTGCGAGCTGCCGGAGGAAATGTCGGCACTCCGGAACCTTCCAAATCGCGATCACGGCAGAGCTCCGTGGCAGCAAAGATTGCGATTTCCCAATGCGAACAAGCGAGTACAACCCAGCGAGTGTAAAACCTGCAGTCATGGACACAGGCAAGCTGAGGTTGCTGAGCCGCCCTATCGCGTAACTACCAACCAGCACGACCGTCATAATCAGATAGGGGAGTCCGGGCAGGCTTGTCGCCCATAAGTTGCGTCCACGAGCGGTACAGATCCCTTTCCATATGCCGATCCAAATGATCGGAAGGTAGCAAGCACCGAGAAGGACAACCGTGCTTCGAACCTCTCTCGAATCTGCGCTGTGAATCAGTCGTAAGAGGTAAGGAGCACAGACTAGCATCAGCACCGTCAAAAGCGCGCCCAATACGCAGCTATAGAACAGCAGGCCTGGCAGCCATTCGACACTGCCAGAATGTCGCCGGTGTTCGTTTTCGTAGGCGGGAGTAAAAGCCAGCGAAAAAGCTCCAAACATGAAGCTCGCGAGCGCGAGGGGAAACTGCTGGAGTCCAAAGTAGGCATCCGTAACGGAAGAAAGCCCGAACTGTGCCGCGATGAACGCCTCTCGAGCAAAGGCCGACAACTTAAAGAGGCCGCCGGTCGCGAGCGATATGAGCAGCAGAACCGCGGTGCCGGAACCGTAGCCACGAAGTTTCTTTAGATAGGTCATGTGAGTCCTCAGGCGTTTAAACGAGGCACTATTAACGAGTCGGTCGATCCCAAGTGGTACGAAGCGTGAGCGTCCGCGACAGCATTAGACTTGACCTGGTTTAAGACCAGACCAACTACATTGGCGCGAGCGCGAGACAGAACCGAAATGGCATCCGATACCTGTTTTGCGACAGTTTCGGACGCCTTGGTCAAAAGTAATACAGCGTCGGCCACTGCGGCCAATTCTTGCGCTTCCGCGGCAGCAAGAACCGGAGGCGCATCCACTATGATCAAATCGAAATTCTGGTAAAGTTTGGTTAATACCGCAGACGCTCTCGTACTAATGAGATCGGCGGCGGTTCGTGACATCCGCCCGGCTGGCAACAGAGATAACCCCGGCTGCTCCAGCTGGATGATTGCGTCGTTGCAAGATGCTTTGCCCTTGAGAACTTCGGTAAAACCAAGGGTGCTGGCGACCTTAAATTTCCTGGGAGTTGAACACACCAGCAAGCGAGGATCGAGGGTGGGGCGGCTGAAGTTGGCATCCACTAACAGCACGTTCTTTCCAGTCTTCGCATAGGCCAGCGCCAACTGAGCCGCGGTGGTCGACTTGCCTTCGCCTGCTACCGCGCTCGTGATCACTAGGCTTCGTATTGGCCGATAACTGCTCACGCCGTTCAGCGCGGCACGCAGATTCCGAATCGCTTCCCGATAGGCTGCATTCAGCTTAGCCGCAAAAGCCGAATCCTCTGCAAGCTCTTTTTCGCGGGAGATACCTGGCAGACCTTTGGCGTGCGGTATTTCGGCAAGCACGTCAACGCGAAGTTGACTCGCCGCTTCTTCTGCATCGGCGAAGCTGTTGTCCAACACACTGGCAAAAACCGCAATGAGAATACCCAGAATTCCTGACAGAATCACCGCCACGGGTAGGTTGATCCACAGTTTAGGAAACACGGCGTCGGGCGGTGTCAGGGCCTGCCCGGCGAGCATAACTGTGGCGTTCTGAAACTGCTGGTTGATGCCGGCCAGCCTTGTTCGCGTCGCCAGATCCTCATAGATTTTCTTGTCGTTGTCGGCTTCGCTCTTCAGTTGTTCATACTGGTAAGTGCGGGCTTTCAGACTGTCCGATTCTTCCTTGGTCTGTTGGAGAACGCTGGACAGGCGCTTCTCTCGTCCCAGTGCCTGCTCGTAATCCGCCGCCGCTCGCTCTTTGGCTCGTGCTTTGAGTTCATTAACCTGGGCCTCCATTTCCTGTACTTGCTTCTGTGCCTTCACGTATTCCGGATGGCCCTCGGCATAGTAGGAACGCACCGAAGTGAACTGCTGACGCGCCACATTTAGCCGCTGAACGGCTTCGCTCAGCAGTGGATCTTGCGCCGCCGCCTGCGCCGCTTGTGCGGAGGCGAGGGTGTTGGAATTGTTAACTTGGGCTAGGATCGCTTCGCGCCGGATCCGCTCGTCCTGGGCCGCCGTAAGATCCGTATTCAACTGACCCAGGCGAGCGCTCAGGATCGTGACCCGCTGCTCAGGATCTACCATGTTCAGTTCTTTTTCATACTCGCCCAATTGCTGGGCAGAGGCTTGCATCTTCGAGCGCAACTCCGACATATCCTGGGCAACGAGTGTGGAAAGCTTTTCATAGGAACTTTTTCCTGTATCGTTGGCGTGTTCGGACAAGGATTGCGCCACGGCATTGGCCACATCGGCGGCCAATTTCGCGTCGTGGGCGCGATAAGAGATGCGTATTAGATAAGAACTGGGTGAACGGGTCACTTTAAGAGCATCCAACCGGATTGGCGCTGCGCCGTTCTGCTGCGAGGCGCTCCTAGAGTTCTTCGATTTCACCGGAAGCAACTTATAACGTTCTACCACTGGTCGGAGGACCGGATCCGATTGAGCCAACTCGATTTCGGTCGCGATCACCTGGTCCATATCGTCGACGGACGAAACCTGAGATGCCTCCTGGCCTACCACGCCGCCCGCGGTGTGGCGCTCGACTTTGACCAGTGCTGTGGCTTCGTAAACCTTTGGCACGATGAGCTGAACACCAACGACAGCCAGGGTTGCAACCGCAACGAACGCCATCAATTTCCACCGCTGCCGGCGTACGATCTTGATAAATTGCGACAGAGAGGCACTGCCGTCGATAGGGCTCATGTCCGTCGGTGCAGGAGCCACCGGCACGGGAATCTGAACGGGAACTGCCCTCGGGGAAAGGTAGGGAGCAACCTTGTTCGCAATGTTTGGTTCCAGCACCAACTCCTTCGATCCTGGGTACCGCATGCCATCGGTTAGTTTTGGAACGTTGTCTTCTACGGCGGTTGAAGTTGGCAGTTCGTCATTCTCTAGAAACACAAGCTCGGTGGCGCCAATACGAATCTTGTCTCCGTGTTGCAAAACCTTCTCGCGTATCCGGAGCCCATTCACGAAACTACCGTTTCGGCTAGTGAAATCCGTAATCAGGAACGAGCCGTTGTCGGCCTTCACGGCGCATTGCTTGCGGGAGACCGCTTCGTCGTTTAAACAGATCTCACATCCCTCTTCGCGGCCGATCAAGATCTCGTCTTTGTCCAGCCAGACGACCCTGCCCCTGTTGATGCCGGCAAGAATCACCAACCTGGCTTCCATGCGCAGTTTGCGCCGCGCCTCGGCCGTGGACACTGACGTCAATCGCTTCACCGGAGGGATGATTTGAGTGAAACCTTCCAAATTCTTCTCGGGAACCTCGGAGCCAGCTTTCTGTTCATTCATAGCTTGTTTACCGAGGACCAACTCATCTTTTGATTGCGTGTAGATCATGACTTCCTCCTAGCCGTTAAGACTCCTTGCAGTTATGGGTGCATTAGGGCCGCTTGGCCCAAGCCGGTCATACCCTTGAGAATGGAACCTAAGTGAGGCCCGCGGCTTGCGGGAACATACAGAATATCGTTTGCCTGTAGCGGAACGTCAGCAGCTTTCCTGTGCAGTATGTCTCGCAACGGGATAGGGATTTCCTGGCGCTGGTTGGTGCCTGCGGCCATGCGATACACATAGGCATCCTTTGTGCTATCAGGGAGAATACCTTGCGACAGAGCCAGTGCCTTAAGTACGGACGAGCCTTCCACGTCATTGATTCGGTAGACGCCAGGCAGTTTTACGTTGCCGCTAACAAACAGTTTGGCAGCCTCGGGAATGCGGACTTCTTCGCCACCGTGCAGAGGAATATTCAGTTTTTGGTCCTCACCGGAGAGCAAGTCCTTGATCGGGATCGAAGTCGACTTTCTGTTCCCTGTGGTTTTGTCGAGACTCGAGACTATGACCTCACCTCCAGCGTCGGGAGCAACTCCGTGAGCTCGCGCGATGGCATCGAGCAACTTGAGATTGCCAGTTGCCTCGATGATGACCGGAGAGTTCACAGCTCCGGCCACTGTCACTTGGCGACTCGTATATTGGAGCACCGCCGCCGACACGATCGGAGCCACCAGAATGCGGTCGCGGATCAACGCATCGGAAACCGCAGTCGCGATGGCGGCAGGCGCCAGTCCGATAACGGATATGGGCTTAGAGACAAGCGGTATCGATATGTCGCCATCCTTCGAAACCCGATAGCTACGAGTGAATTCGGGAGAGCCGGTAACGGTGATGTAAACGAGGTCTCCTGTGCCGACCGATTCATCGCCGAGGTTGGTCGTCCATGCCTGCGAACTTTGGGTAGAGTCGCTTGGCGGCGCAGGCTGGTTGGGCTCGGACTGTGCGGCCGCCCTAAGAGCCGCCAGGCTGAGAATGCAAAACGCTAATAAGATACGAGCTTGCATGAATTCACCTCTTCTCGGAAAGCTTGTCATTTGCCTAATAAGCGCCATCGCCGGTGAACACAACAGTCGCTGTCCTGGCAAGCAAATAAATATCCATCCAAAAGGACCAGTTGCGGACATAGTAGGAGTCATAGGTGATCCGTTCGGCATAGGTCGTGTGATTGCGTCCGGACACCTGCCATAGTCCAGTCAGGCCGGGAATTGTTTTGGTGTACAGGGTGTAGGCTGCTTTGTATTTGGCTATTTCGTCGTGCACGATGGGGCGCGGGCCAACCAGACTCATCTCGCCCCTGAGTATGTTCCAGAGCTGGGGTAACTCATCCAAGCTGGCCTTTCTGAGCGCCTTCCCAATTCGAGTGATGCGCGGATCGTTTCGAAGTTTTTGGTTTTCGGCCCACTCTTTTTGCAGTTCGGGGCTGCTTGCCAGCGAGCGTTCCAGAACTTCTGCGGCGTTCCGCACCATGGTTCGGAACTTCCAGATATGAAAAGTGCGGCCGTCCTGTCCTAACCTCTTCTGGGAATAGAACACGGGGAACCCTGATTCCACTGCGATCAGAACCGTGATCACCGCCATCAAGGGAAGCACTACCGGCAACAACGCCAAACAAAAACCCAAGTCGATCGTTCGCTTTGCAATTCGAGAACCGGCGTGGAACAAATTGTTTCGTACTTGAAGCCCGCGTACGCCCATCCGATCTTGCGTATACGCCTCAACGCTTCCCAGAAAATCTGTATCTGGAATCACGACCAGATGAGGGAAAGCTTCGCCTGCGCGTTCGAGTACTTTGACGAGTTGCGACTGAGAAAAGTCGGTAGCGACTACGACGGCATGCTCTACGCCGCAGGAAACCATCCTGTCCAACGCCCCGGAGTGGCAGACTGGAATCGCTTCCAGTTGCTCGTGGAAACCGCGATCAGTAACGACCGCGATTGGGCGTAAGCCAAGGCGTGGATCAGCCTTTAGCTTGCGCAGCACCGATACCGATTTGTCTCCCTCCCCAAACAGTACGATCGGATAGCCCCACCAGGCGCATCGCGCTCCGATTCGCCTGGTTATGCTTCGAATCGTAGGTATCAGCACGCATGCGCCGACAAAAGCGGCCAGGCAAAGTAAATGTGAACTCAGGGGTGCTCGCCTCAGTCCGAGTGCCACCGAAAGAAAGCTGAAGGCGCCGGCATTCGCCAGCGATATGCGCCTGATCTCATCGACCGGGCTGATACTGATGCCTGGATATACATCGAAGAACCAGTAAAGCATCAGAAACAGCGGCAGGAATGGGCAATACTGCAACCACCAATTGGGCGGAGCATATCGGGAGACATACGGATTGACCCATAATGTTCCCAACAACAGCGCGAATCCCAAAATGTCCCCCGCTACAATGAGGAACGCTGAAAGCCCGGGGCTGCAGGGGTTGTGCACACTCGGGGCTGAATTGGGTTTCTTTACTAGAACGGTGGTGGTGGACATTGTCTTAACTCCGCAAGCTGGTTTTGTTTTCCGCAGCCATTGGAAAAGCACGGGCGCTGCCAGTCGTTAGAGTTCGGCGCCGCTAGAGCGTGCATGTCGCTTATCCTCAATTTGCCGAGGCACATACAACGCGAGCGCCAGACTCAACGCAGGGGGGATTTCGCGGATAAGGCCTGCTCGATCTATCCAAGAAGATATGGCCCGCATAGCCGATCGCCTAGTTCTGAGCACAACGGAGGTGGAGAGCTCTCGCAATCGCGAACGGGTGGCAAAGCTACCGGATCGCCCGCAAGGGTGGGTACCCAGCGCTTTTCCGAGCCCGGAAGCACGCTGTTCCGGCGGTAAACATGCCGGACAACTTTCGGTAAGCAAACTGCACCGTGCGCCCTGATTGGCGAGGCACGATCCACGCGCCTCGCGCCTTCCAAGTCCTCGGCGGAGTACACTCGCTCGGCGCGGCTCAGCAACTCATTGAGCTTTTCTATGCTGGCACGCTGCCGCAATCAGCTGATCGCGAGAGGCTTGCAGCGCTCTATTGCTGTTCTCTAGCCGGATTGCTTCCTCTAGGCCGCCCTGTTTCTTTGCGATGGCCTGCACCACCTGGCGCCTGAGTTCATTAGCCGGACGTGCTCGCGGACACGACTGCTCTTAAGCTGTTCTTCAACTTGCAGCAAATCGTAAGGAGAACCCGCTTGCCGATGGATAACGCGCGTCTCGTTCCTTAGCCAGAGCACGCGCGAGGATGTTGTCGAGGGCGGGTGGATACCCTTGAATGAATTGGCTCAGAGGCGGAGCGGGACCGCCAAAGATCCGATTGAGCGTCTGCGCGATTCCGCCACCTCGAAACGAAGTTTGGACGTAAGCAACTGATAAAGGACCAAGCCGGCGGGTCCGGGGCGGATCAATACGTGCAGATACGCCGGCTTCGACTATCCATCCGGATACATCCCCTACCCCGAAAGTTAGCAGATCGACTCGGCTGGCCTAACTCTCTGTCGGCGCCAAGCAATAGTTTCAATGCTTTCGTAGACAAGCGACACGCCTTTCCGTCTGGAACCAGACTTGCCTTAGTCAGATGCGATAGCAGATGCCGACCAGCAGCGCCGGCTCCTACGAGGTGATTTATGAACGCGATTTGCGGAATTTGCGAGTATCGCGAAGTCCGCCATCGAAACAATGGTGTTCCAACAAGCTGCTGTCGGTTCCGCGCTATGAGTCCCGCCTCTCATCCTGCCTAGTCCCCTACCAACACGGCGGGAGCAGCGCCTATAGCTGCTCCCGCACCTGCCCCTTCAGTCGCTGTTATGACTTTCTTACGTCAGCTTGAACATGCGGTAACCATGAACCACGAGTCCTGCGCAAGGGCGTTAGCACCCTCGGAGATTTCCTCCAATGCTTCGCCGCTTCCGGGAAAATTGCCGATTTTGCGCGGCCGCTCAAAATGCTCCAGCACAGTGTAGACAGCGATCCGGATGGCGATCTCCCTGGCAGCCTGTCCACGCATACCCCCACAGACCGGTAGAGGGTGTGCCGTAGAGCCGTAGATCATCGCCGGAATTGTCTTGGTTGTTGTCTTTGTACGCAGCCGACATTCGTGCCTTCCGCAACTTCGATGCGTAAGCTTATGGAAAACGTGCAACTCAATTTGCGCCCGGCGGAGCGGCGAGAGCTGCGAAATAGCTAGGCCACTGCTTGCTTGTCGGCTAAGGCCGAACCCGGCTGCTGCGACTCGGCCTTATGCACACCTTGACGTACCAGATCTGCGAAGAGTTCGAACAGGTCCGGATCGATGGCGCCGGCGGCCACCTCGGCACGCAGGATATCAAGGGCCTCTTGCGGACTGAAGGCTTTTTTGTACGGTCGGTCCGAAGCGGTTATTCCGTCGAAGATGTCGACAATGGTCAGCATGCGTGTCTGCACGGGAATATCGTCTCCCGAGAGTCGGTGCGGATAGCCGGAGCCGTTCAGCTTTTCGTGATGAGCGCCGGCAATAGGAATGACACCACAGACCTCCGGCGTCCACGGTATCTGGCTGAGAAAGCGCACGGTATAAGTTACGTGGGCCTCCATTTGAGCGCGCTCGAGCGGGTCTAGCGAGCCTTGAGGAATCGAGAGCAGGCGGATTTCCTCGTCGGTAATCAGCGGTTGGGGAATGCCGTCCAGATCGGCATAAGTCCGCGCTGCGGCCTCTGCCAGCCGGGCACGCACGCTTTCCGGAGTTGCCGAGGGCACATTGCATTGCAGTACGTAGTCCCAGAGCGCATCGAGTTCGGTGCAGTATTTCTGAAAACGGACGTCGGCTTGCTGCGCCTCCTGATTGTAGTCGTGCTCTCCCTGGGCCAGCAAAAGCTCCAGTTTCGCTCGCAGCAACTCAGCCTCGGCAGTTCGCTTGGCAAAAAAGAACCGTTGGCGCAGCAGCTCCAGTTGCGCAGTATAGAGCTTCTCCTTCTTCAGCAGTACGTCTTCGCGAACGCCAACTTTGCCGAAATCGTGCAGCAGCGCAGCATAGCATAACTCTTTTTTCTGGGTGGGCGTGAAATGAATGTGGGCGAGCGGGCCCGTCGTGGTGCGGTTGACTGCCTCGGCCAGAGCCAGCGTCAGCCGGGCTACCCGGGCAGAGTGCCCGCAGGTTGTGGGGTCACGCTCTTCAATGGCGACCACCGAAGCGCGCACAAAGCCTTCAAATAAATTCTTGATGGAAGCTAGCAGACGGCTGTTCTGAAGTGCCACAGCCGCTTGGCTTGCCAGCGATAGGAGCAATTTTCGATGATGCAGCGTGAATGGAACCACCTGCGCGGCCACGGCAGAGCGGGAAGTCAGTTTGGCCCCAGGATTGCGTTTCGAGTTGATCAGTTGCAGCACCCCGACTACTTCGCCCTTCTCGTTGCACATGGGCACCGCCAAAATCGACTTGGTCTGGTAGCCGAGCTTCGCGTCAAAATCGCGATTGATGTTATAGGGGAGCCCAGGAGGAAGGTCGTAGGCGTCGTCCAGCTGAACACTCTCGCCGGTAGATGCGACGTGACCAGCGACGGAGGCATTGCTGATCTCCACCGTTGTCTGCTCGAAGGGAACGGAAACGGTGTCGTTTTGTGCCCACATAAACCGTAACGCCGCCGGGCGTGAAGTGACAACAGGCTTCCGCCAGTCAATTTCCAGTTCCTGAATCGAACCGGTAATTGCCGGGTGTGACTCCGGCGAGCAAGACCAGAAATCATCTTGCGCAGCGTCCACAAAGTAGATCGAACCGCCATCGGCAGCAGTCATTTGGCGCGCCCTGGTCAGAATCATCTCCAGCAGCTTGGGGATTTCGTGCTCTGCCGACAGCGCAACACCGATATGGTTCAACTCGTCAATTTCAGCGGACGCGATTCTCAATTGATCTGCAAATCGATGGTGAAGATGGTCGCGACGAATGTCACGCAGGGCATTCTCGATCATCCGTCCTACAAATGGGATCGGTGTGGACGGAGGTAAGTAGGCAAATACAGCGGCATCCAACCGGGGATCCTTGTAACACACTTCGCTGAGAGCGATGATCCGCACTGCGCCGTACCGCAAATTCCCCCAGTTTTCCGTCAGGGCCTGTTCCGAGGAGGCTAGCAATACTTGTCCGGCAATAGATCGAAGCGTTGGATCTCTCCAGAAAGCCGGCCTAAGCTTCAGTAAACTATCTATTGCTGCGCGGGCGACCAAATCCCCCTCCAAGCACGATACCGCTGCATGTCCTTTGTACGTATCGGTCTTGGCGGAGTAGTCGGCCCGTGCGGACATAAGATCTCCACCGTCCTGTGCCGTACTGTAGGTTTGACTTGGCTTGTCCAAGCAGGGCGGCCCGAACTATTCTATCTCCTTGGCGTCATCCTGAGAAGTGGATGTACTCGTCCAGTGGATTGTTGACACTTTCATTCCTTTCTTTGAGGTGAAGCC